>NZ_CP117986.1:2130000-2747500 GCF_033412715.1 Bacillus sp. N3378-2at
CCGTACTCCCCAGGCGGAGTGCTTAATGCGTTAGCTGCAGCACTAAGGGGCGGAAACCCCCTAACACTTAGCACTCATCGTTTACGGCGTGGACTACCAGGGTATCTAATCCTGTTCGCTCCCCACGCTTTCGCTCCTCAGCGTCAGTTACAGACCAGAGAGTCGCCTTCGCCACTGGTGTTCCTCCACATCTCTACGCATTTCACCGCTACACGTGGAATTCCACTCTCCTCTTCTGCACTCAAGTTCCCCAGTTTCCAATGACCCTCCCCGGTTGAGCCGGGGGCTTTCACATCAGACTTAAGAAACCGCCTGCGAGCCCTTTACGCCCAATAATTCCGGACAACGCTTGCCACCTACGTATTACCGCGGCTGCTGGCACGTAGTTAGCCGTGGCTTTCTGGTTAGGTACCGTCAAGGTACCGCCCTATTCGAACGGTACTTGTTCTTCCCTAACAACAGAGCTTTACGATCCGAAAACCTTCATCACTCACGCGGCGTTGCTCCGTCAGACTTTCGTCCATTGCGGAAGATTCCCTACTGCTGCCTCCCGTAGGAGTCTGGGCCGTGTCTCAGTCCCAGTGTGGCCGATCACCCTCTCAGGTCGGCTACGCATCGTCGCCTTGGTGAGCCGTTACCTCACCAACTAGCTAATGCGCCGCGGGTCCATCTGTAAGTGGTAGCCGAAGCCACCTTTTATATTTGAACCATGCGGTTCAAACAACCATCCGGTATTAGCCCCGGTTTCCCGGAGTTATCCCAGTCTTACAGGCAGGTTACCCACGTGTTACTCACCCGTCCGCCGCTAACATCAGGGAGCAAGCTCCCATCTGTCCGCTCGACTTGCATGTATTAGGCACGCCGCCAGCGTTCGTCCTGAGCCAGGATCAAACTCTCCGATAAATGGATCACAGGTTAAGTTCACCGCATCTCGCGGTGACACCTGTGTGACCTGCGTCGTGCAGGCCCTAGTTTGACTGACTACGCACATCGCTGTGCGATTTTTAAAAATGAATTAACAGGTACGTTTTGTCTTGTTTAGTTTTCAAAGATCATTCAATAATGGAGCGGGTGATGAGAATCGAACTCACGACATCAGCTTGGAAGGCTGAGGTTTTACCACTAAACTACACCCGCATGGTATCTTATATGGCGCGCCCGAGAGGAGTCGAACCCCTAACCTTTTGATCCGTAGTCAAACGCTCTATCCAATTGAGCTACGGGCGCTTATCAAGCGACTTAACTATCATACTATCATTTGATGTTGAAGTCAAGAAGTTTTTTTAAAATGTTTTTTCGAATCTTTTTCAATTCGACTTTTCTTATTATACACATTTTTAAAATCTTGTAAACACCTTAGAAAAACTTTTTTGTTTTTCGTTTTGTTTCACGCTGTTCATCAGCGACGTTTAATAATATACCATGCCTGTTTTATTTGGTCAACACTTTTTTTTTATTCTCTTCTTTCACCCCTTCTCATGTATATATTTTATCTCATCTTACAAACAATATAAGAAAATCTCTTAAGAAGAAATGAGGCGTGTTATGTATTACTACAAAGAGGAACTGATTAATATCATTAAACCGGACAGCCAGACCCGGCAGCTGCTAAGGTCCTGCAGGAGATATTAGGCGGTCATTACGGAGAAATGCGTACAATGATGCAGTTTTTTTTTCAAAGCTCTAATTTCAGAGGAAAGCAGAAACAGTACCGCGATCTGCTTCGTGGCATTTTTTTGGAGGAGATTGCCCACGTTGAACTGGTTCAAAACACAATCAATGCTTTATTAGATGAATCAGGCGGTGAAGGTGTCGGCAGTCAAGGTACAGATCAAGCGCCACTTGATGAAGCGGTTAAACATGCTAATCCTCATCATTATATTATTGGAGCGCAAAGTTCCCTTCCGGTTGATGCAGGAGGCAATCCGTGGAACGGGTCGTGGGTGTATAACCACGGAAACTTAATTACTGACCTGCTGGATAACCTGCTTCTTGAGTCGACAGGTGTGCTGCAAAAAACAAGAATTTATGAAATGAGCTCTAATCAGACATTCCGCGAAACACTTGCTTTTCTGATTGTACGCGACAATGCTCACCAGAATGCATTCGCGAAAGCGCTCGAGACATTGGGCGTTGAGTGGGCGAAGCTCCTCCCTGTGCCGAATTATGACATTAATAAATATCCTGAGTGCAGAAAGTATGTCGAATTAGGCTACCATAATGCACAGTTTAACTTTAGGTTGGATGAAACGAGAATCGATGAAATCTATCAAGGGAAATCTCCAAGCCGAAATGGCGGAGAGTTACAAGTAATAGATCCACCGGCAGGGTTTCCCGTACCAGTGCTTCCTGAAATACCAAATGAACACAGTCCTGGGTTAGGCGATATGAATGCTTAATCCAGTGGGAAGGTGCTCAAGAAACTTCTTGAGCACCTTCTTATTGTACATTACTGATTCATTCAACGATTGGCGTTAAAGAATCGCCGTTCCATATTTCTCCCTTATTGAGTGTCCAGCTGTCATGATATAAAGCCGAAGCACCCTTGTTTACAGCTGGGCTCCATTCATCATTCCATGCCAGAAAGTAAATGGTTTTAGGATATTTTTGTTTTACAGCATTGATGAACAGGCTGTAATCGAAGCTGCCGTTTGCTGTTTGCGGGCCGACTTCTGTAAAAGCAAATGGTTTATTAAGCGCTGTTAGCTGATCGTATCCATTGATCGAGTAGGCATCTTGAAAATACGCATCTAATCCGACAATATCCACGTAAGACGCGCCCGGGTAAAAATCAGTTTTAAAATCTCGGTTGGCGTCGGGAGAGTAAACCCAAATCAAATGATCAAGTCCTCTTGTGTCGGTCATATAATGATAGATTTTCTTGTAGAGCTGTTTATATAGAGAGATTCTTTCATTATCCTTTTGGTTATATGATGTAAGTCCCCACCAAAACCATTCGCCGTTCATTTCATGCAGCGGCCTGAACAGAACAGGCACACCTTGGTTCTCCAGCTCTTGAAGTCCGTCAGCAATTTTGCTGAGCATGGCATTTAGCCGTTTTCCTTCTGCTGTTGAAGAATCTAGTATTTTTTTATACTGATCGTTTGTAATCGGTGTTTTAAAATGCCCTGACTGAAAAGCAGGGTTCGCCAGGTGCAAACTGATTTGCGGAATTCCGCCATTTTTCCAATACGACATTAAATCACCGTTGCAGCTTACATCTATTGAATCTTCAATTTTAGCTGTTTCAAGCCACCCTCTGGCATAATCGCAGCCGTAAATAGCAGGCGATTGCCCGGTGGCGCTTCGGATTCTATCAGCCTCAGCCATAGAAAATGTGTCATGACTGTAACCTCCGAACGCTCCGGAAAGGACTCTGTTTTCCGTTCGGTTCGGCAGGTGCGCAAGCCAGTTCATCACTGCTTTTGTTGTCTGCTGGGCATTAGGATTCACAGGCGACACAGTATGCGCTTCAATTGGTTTTGCTAAAACAGCAGACGCAAGTAAAAATATAATGAGCAAAGAGATCGTATGTTTCTTAAACAAATGCAACTCCCCCATTCATTAAGGATGAGATATCATGAATTCACATGTTCCTTCTATTGAAAACTCGCCAAAATGCGCAGGCAAGACAAAGTGTGAGCCTGCATTGCATTCATACTGAATACCATTATTTATGATTCGTCCTGATCCGCTCAGAACACTCCCCAGCAAATAGGTTTGATGTGAAGGAAAAGCAGCTCGGCCGCTAATCTTCCATTTGTACACTGAGAAATAATCTGATTGCACATAAACAATGATCTCAGCGTTACCAACTTCTTTTACTTCCGGTGTATGCACTTTATCGATATGCGGTATCGTTATGACCGTTTTACCAAGGTCGCCATTTTCATGCAGTTTTGCATAATCATCATCAGGATGGACTTGCACGGAGAGATCCATATTGGCGTCCAGCAGCTTTACCAGCAGCGGAAACACCTTACCATCCGGAAACCCGAATATCTCTGGGTGATCTTGCCATACTTGATCTAGTGTCTTTCCTGCCAGCGGGCCGTTCTTTACAGCCGACGGGCCATGGGCATGTGCAGAAACGGCCCAGCACTCACCTGTTTTTTGTGAGGGTATTGCGTAGCCAAAGCGTCACGAAGCTTCGTCCCTCCCCATAGTCTTTCTTTAAAGACAGGCTCTAAAAATAATGGATGCGTCATGATCGCACCTCCCCGGATGCTGCCTCTGCTTGTAAGGCCTGATGCGCTAAAACTAGCGTGCCGATGATTCCGGCGTTACTGCCTAAACGTGGAGGTACAATATAATCACTTATATCATCTGACAATTCAGAAAAATCTAAGTAGTTGTTCATGATTTTCGGTACATATTGATAGATATAAGAAAACACTTGTTTCTGTTGCATGACGCCGCCGCCAAGAATGATTTTTTTAGGTGCAAGGATCAAAATATACTGAGCCAGTGCTTGGGCAATATAGTACCCTTCCAGTTCCCAGACTTGTGCTATACCTGATAAATCCGCGGCTTTTTTTCCCCAGCGCGCTTCAATGGCGGGACCGGAAGCCAAGCCTTCAAAGCAATCTCCATGATAAGGACACTTCCCTTGGTATGCGTCATCCGGGTGCCTCCGGATATAAATATGGCCCATCTCTGGGTGCGACAGCCCCTGAAGGAGCCTGCCCCCTACAATTGCGCCCGCACCGATGCCAGTACCAATCGTTATATACAGGCAGCTGTCGAGACCCTTCGCTTCACCGAAAAGGAATTCACCCAGCGCCGCAGCGTTGACATCTGTACTAAATCCGACTGGAATTTTCATTTCGTTCTTAACAGTTTGCAAAAAGGGGTAGTGTCTCCAGCCCGCTTTCGGCGTGGCCATAATGGTACCGTATGTTTGACTGGTTTTATCGTTATCAACGGGGCCAAAGGAGCCGATGCCGATCGCCTGTAATGAAAATTGGCGAAAATATTGAATCACTTTCTCTATCGTTTCATCCGGCATCTTTGTAGGGAATTCTATTCGGTCAATGATTGTTCCATCTTCTTTACCGACAGCACAAATAACCTTTGTGCCGCCTGCTTCAATACCGCCAAGCATGCAGATGGCCTCCTTGTTGTCTCCGCAATCAGCGCCGTATGTTTACAGAAGTCACAACAAACTTGTCATGCCGATGACGTGAAAAGGAATATTCAAATGGAATCCCGGTATCTAAGAAGCCCACATGTTCCACTTCAAGAATTGGATCATCCTGTTTGCAGCCCAGATGCTGCTGGTCAATATGATCAGATTTGCAGGCTCTGATTTTCCGATGCGTTCCGGCGATTTTGAGCTGCAGCACATTTGTAATATGATTGTAGATCGAATCATGAAGGACATCGTCATTAATGCCCGGTATTAAATGAGTCGGCATATATGTTTTTTCTAATACATAGGGTTCACCTTCTACAATTCGCAGCCGAACGACATAATAAACCGGTGTTTTCTGATCAATAGACAAATGGGCGGCCACTTCCTCAGTGGGAAATTGCACTTTAAACTGAATGACCTTGCTTTGGATTTTTTTATCTTTCAGCAAGTTGGTCAATCCGAGAATCTCATTGCTGACTACATGTACATGGTCATCCTGTATTGCAGATTGAATAATAAACGTGCCATGGCCGCGTTTTCTAAACAGCAGACCCTCGGCAACTAAATTATCCAAGGCTCTCTTCATCGTCATGCGGCTTGAGTTAAATTCTTTTGCAAGAGATACTTCATCAGGAATGGGCTGATCGATCGGATATACGTTATTTTTAATTCTATTTCTCATTTCATTTGCAATAATTTCGTATTTATTCATTGGCATCCTCCGGCAGCTGTTAGAGTCTGATATCACATAAGCTTTTACGGATATCATAAGTTCTTTTCCCTATTTCATCAATGTTGCGGATTTTCGTCATCTCTATTCGTTATGATGATTGCCGGAAGATCTTGACCTTTAGGAAAATCTAGAAACCGCTATGCTCAGCAACCTTTTTGAACCATTTTCCGCTCTTTTTGACGGTTCTTTCTCCGTCTTTCTCAAGATTGACTGATACAAATCCGTATCGGTTTTTATAGGCATTTGTCCAAGACCAGTTGTCCATGAACGTCCATAAGTGATAACCTTTTACGTTTGATCCTTCCTGTATGGCGCGGTGAATCCATTTGAGGTGCTCTTTTATAAATTCAATCCGGTAATCATCTTGAATGATGCCTTGTTCATCCCTGAAGCGCTCTTCACCTTCAACCCCCATACCGTTTTCAGAGATAAAACACTCGATGTTGCCGTAGTTTTCTTTTAAATTGATCAAAATATCATAAACGCCTTTTTCATAGATCTCCCAGCCTCGATGCGGATTCATTTTGCGGCCCGGCATGACGTAGGGATCAAAATACCTGTCCGGTAAAAAAGGAGCGTCGGGATTCGGAAGATGTTCTTTCGCTTTCACACGTCTCGGCTGGTAATAATTCACTCCCAACAGGTCAACCGTGTTCTTTTTGATGATGTCAAGATCTTCAGCGTTGTAATCTGGCATAAAGCCTTCATGCTTCAAAATGTCAACCAGCTCTTTGGGAAATTCGCCTTTGACAGATGGGTCTAAAAAAGATCTGTTAAAAAACGCGTCTGCGATTTCCCCGGCTTTCACATCCGCCGGATGGCTGCTTCTCGGGTATGAAGGGGTCAAATTTAAGATGATGCCGATTTTTCCGTCCTGCTTCATCTCCCTGTAAGCCTGAATGGCGCGGGCACTTGATAGCATCGTATGAAATCCAACCTGGACGGCCTCTTTAAAGTCGACCTTGTTTGGATAATGAAAATCATATAGGTATCCGCCTTCTACGGGAACGATTGGTTCATTATGCGTAAACCATTTTTTCACCCGGCCGCCAAACAAACGGAAGCAAGTTCTTGCATAGTTTTCATACGCGTCAACCGTCTCTCTATTGACCCAGCCACCGATTTTTTGAAGCGCTATCGGCATATCGAAATGAAACAAATTGACAAAAGGTTCAATTCCGTTAGCGATTAACTCATCAATGACATTGTTATAGAAATTTGCGGCTTTATCGTTGATCTCGCCCGTTCCGTTTGGTATTAATCGTGACCAGGAAATCGACATCCGGAACGAGTTGTGGCCAAGCTCCTTCATCAGCCTGATATCTTCTTTATAGTTGTCGTAAAATTGGGATGTGTCTGCGGGGCCGACATGATCAAAAAAACGATGCGGTTCTTTTTCAAACCAATAATCCCATATATTCTGGCCTTTTCCGTCTCTGTCGGCGGCACCCTCCGTTTGTGTTGCTGAAGCCGATGATCCCCACCAAAAATCCTTTGGAAAACGATATTGTTCTGTTTGTGCCAAGTCTCTCTCCCCTTATGTCACATTTTTATGCTGTTATCATTTTGCTGAGCAGCTGTCTCCTGCACAGCCTGTTCTTTTTCTTTTGCCAGATTTAATTTATCCATTGCTTTTAGGAACGGAAACCAGATCACGAAGACAATCAGCAGATTGATAAGCTGCATCACGCCCCCCATGATTGAGTTCGTCGCCATGATGCCATTAATGAACAATGGAACCGTCCACGGCACTGTCACACCAGTCGGAGGCGGAACGAGCCCGGCTGACATAGCCAGATAGGTGACGAGCGTAACAACCATCGGTGCCAGCACCCAAGGCACAATAATGATCAGATTCATGACAATCGGAAGCCCGAAGATAATCGGTTCGTTGACGTTAAAAATACCGGGAGCGAGGCCAAGTTTTGATACTTGCTTCATCTGCCTGCTTTTCATGAATATGAGAATGGTAAACACAATCGCAAGCGTCATCCCGGTTCCGCCCATCCCTACTGTATAAATCTCCATAAACGGTTTTGAAATAATATGAGGGATTTCTTTTCCCGCCGTGTAAGCAGAAAGGTTTTCTACTGCAGTGTATTCCAAATCGGGTCCATCACGGAGTTGATAATGATCTGTCCATGCAGTCCGAAAAACCAAAGAATTTGTATGAAAAACACGGCAATCAGCGTTGGAATGATACCGCTTCCAAGTCCGACAAGCGGAGCCTGAATCGCGTGATAAATAACGTCGTGCATATTTGTTTTAAAAAACAGAGTCACCATTACGTTAATCAGCAAAAATACGGTCAATGTGATAAAAGCCGGAATAAGTGCGGCGAATGATTTTGCTACAGCAGGCGGAACGCCGGCTGGCATTTTGATTGTCAGGTTTTTTTGAACGATTCTTCTGTAAATTTCACCAGAAAGAAATGCCGTAATCATCCCAAGAAACATCCCTTTTGCACCGAGACGGTCGACCGGAATAACCCCTGTAACGGCATCTCCTGTTTCCGGCTGAACGATAAATGGCGTTAAGAGCAAAAAGGAGACCAAAGCGATCGCTCCGCCAAATACAGCTTCGACCTGATAGCTTTTTGACAGGTAATAGCCTATCCCGAACACAACAAAGACAGACATAATGCCCATAGTCGCCGTGGAGGCAATGCCGAAATGAGACTGAAACGATGTAAGCATTGAGGCGTTCATGATTTTGTTTAGAAACGGCAAATTCGTTAACACGACAAAAATGGACCCGAATATCGTAAGCGGGAAAGCCAGCATAAATGCATCACGCAGCACTTGCAAATAGCGGTTATTGTTTAACCTCCCTGCAATTGGAACAAGGAATTGGCTGATTTTCTCGAACACCCTATCCACCCCGATTATTTATAGATTCTTGGTTTTAAAAATATCAAGCATCTCTTTCACTAATTCTTTCATGGATAATGTTGACATCAGATGATCCTCCGCATGCATAAGCAGCAATGAGAAAGCTTGTGCCTCTCAGCCGGATTCCTTTTGTATCATTTGAAAGTGAATGTCATGGGCCGCGGATAAATCCTGCTCAGCCTTGGCAATGAGGGCATCCGCCTCATCCTTGTTCCCTTCTTTGTAGGCGCGCAGTGATTGTATGATGCAGCTGCGGGCATTGCCACTGTGCAGGATAAGCTGAAAACTGATTTGCTCGTCTGTTAAATTCGTGATTTTCATCTGTTCCATTATTGATTCACCATTAAGGACAATGCCTGCTCATACGCTTTTTTCCCATCTGCCATTCCGTAGGCCATCATGTCAATGACTTCAACCCGAATGTTGTATTGATCCGCTTCTTTTTGGAGTTCGCTTTTCAGAAAGCTCATTTGCGGACCGATCAAAACGGCATCCGCTTTTCTCATGTCTTCTTTTGCTTTATCCTGGCCAACAGCCCAAATCTCTGCTTCCTCACCGATAGACTGTGCGTATTCCTTCATTTTTGTCACCAATAAACTGGTAGACATTCCTGAACTGCACGCGAGTAATATTTTTTTCAACTGCTATCCCCCCCTTGTGATTAAAACGCTTACACCGATTATTATAGTCATTTATTTTTAAATGTCTATACTTTTATAAAATAAATATAATCATATACTTTTCCGGTTCATCATTTTGTAAATTTTTCTATGGAAGATTCATTCATAATGTGGTACACTCATCAACGGAAACGAATCAATTAAATAGCTATTATCACTTGTATAACCTCAATAATATGGTTTGAGGGTGTCTACCAGGAACCGTAAAATCCTGATTACAAAATTTGTTTATGACATTTTTTGTAATCAGGATTTTTTTTATTTATCAAAACATTTAAGTAAAGGAGTTTGTTATGAATTTCAAAGTTTTCCTGCTTGCAGCTTCTACGATTGCAGTCGGATTGGTTGAGTTAATTGTGGGGGGAATTCTTCCTCAGATCGCAAATGATTTAGACATTTCCATTGTTTCAGCCGGACAGCTGATCAGTGTGTTTGCGCTGGGATATGCAGTATCTGGGCCGCTGCTTTTGGCATTGACTGCAAGGATTGAGCGGAAGCGCTTATATCTAATTGCTTTATTTGTTTTCTTCCTTAGCAATCTTATCGCCTACTTCAGCCCTAATTTCGCAACACTGATGGTATCTAGGGTATTGGCGGCGATGAGTACAGGGCTGATTGTTGTGCTTTCTTTAACGATTGCCCCGAAAATTGTTGCGCCTGAATACAGAGCCCGCGCAATCGGAATTATTTTTATGGGTTTCAGCTCTGCTATCGCATTAGGTGTGCCGCTCGGAATCTTAATCAGCGATTCCTTCGGGTGGCGGATTTTGTTCCTTGGCATCGGCCTGTTGGCGCTGATCTCCATGCTGATTATTTCAATCTTCTTTGAAAGAATACCGGCGGAAAAAATGATTCCTTTCCGGGAACAGCTCAAGACGATCGGTAATCTGAAAATCGCGAGTTCACACCTCGTCACGATGTTTACATTAGCTGGCCACTACACGCTTTACGCTTACTTTGCGCCGTTTTTAGAAGAGACTCTTCACCTGAGCTCTTTCTGGGTCAGCATTTGTTATTTCCTTTTCGGGATATCTGCCGTATGCGGAGGCCCTTTCGGAGGAGCGCTATCTGACCGGCTTGGTTCCTTTAAGAGCATTTTGCTGGTGACCGGTTCCTTTGCCATCATTATGTTCTTACTGCCGCTGTCTACATCGTCTATGATTTTCTTTTTGCCTGTCATGGTGATTTGGGGTCTTCTGAGCTGGAGCCTCGCCCCGGCTCAGCAAAGCTATTTAATTGAAATTGCACCTGATTCGTCTGACATTCAGCAAAGCTTTAACACATCGGCCCTCCAAGTCGGAATTGCCCTTGGCTCAGCCATTGGCGGTGTTGTTTTGGATCAAACGGGTACTGTGGTGTCAACAGCATGGTGCGGCGGGTCAATTGTGATCATCGCTGTCCTGTTTGCTTTCATTTCTTTAACAAGACCTGTTCAGACAGCAAAAAAATCCTCCTTGTAAAAGGAGGATTTTTTATGATTTAGCTGAAAGCTCATCTTCTGTGACCCATTTGTGGTTTTTCACTTTTTCGCCGCTCGTTGTCGATGTGTAGTCAACCATGTATACAGTTGTTTTTTCCGCGGAATCGATCTCGGCTGTTGCTCCTTTCATGCCTTTCATATGAGAAGCCTCTAAAATCACCTGATCTCCGGGTTGTAACGTTTTATCTCCGGCATCTTTGATTTCTTCTTGGATCACCCATTTGTGATGATCCACACGCTGTCCCCCATTAGTCGGAGTATAAGAAACAACATACGCCGTTGTATCATAGGCGCCTGTTACCGTAGCTTCAGCACCTTTCATGCCTTTCATATGAGAAGTATTGATGATTACTTGGCTGCCTACTTTGTATTTCGGATTTTTAGATTCCTGTAATCCCTCTGGAACGTCAGCTGATCCGGAATGGTCCATCTCTTCATGTGTTGAGGAGTCTGAATGATTGTCATGTGTGCTTTCTTTCGTACTGTTGTTATTGCCGCATGCTGATAAAACAAAAACTAGAGATAACATCAGAATTCCCAGTGCATATTTAGAGATTTTCATATTCATTCTCCTTTGCTTCATTTTTTTCCTGTAACTTTTGCCCGCAGACAATGAAAACATGCCCTCTCGATAATACTATACCCCCGAACGGTATGTAAATACGCTGATATTCTCATAAAGCGTTCCCGCAGTTTGTCCTATTCCCCTTTGTTTGCAAAGCCAAACATAAAAAAAGCCGCTGTCAGGCGGCAATTACTGATTTAAGATTTTTATATACACACCTTTTTTTGCTTTTTGATAAGCGGCCTCACCCATTTTCCTCACCTTTTCAGAAGCATCTGAGGATTTGATCCATTCACCATCAAAAAAAATGGATGGATCGATTAGTCGCATTTTCTTCTTTTGATGGAAATCGTACTGGATGTCATCTTCTATTACTTGTATGCCGGGATGAATGGATGTAAGCAAGCTCAGAACTTCTTCATTTTTTGATGCACGCAGGATGTTCAGTACCTCTTGGTCCGTTTTCAGCAGATCCTCTGCGGATATGACATCATGCCGCAGCGCTGCCTTCAATGCTCGCGCTAAATATTCATATCCATATACATTCACAGGATTCAAAAAGAAATCAATTACTTCCTTGTAGTACACACTGACAAACCATTCGCCAGCTTCAATACTATCTGGAAACATCCTTCCGTTTCTCACAATAAGATGATCCAAAAAGGTTTGCGCTTCGTGCAGGTTAATGTGTCCATATCGGTATATATCACGCAGCGTATAGTCTGTCCGATCAGCACACAGCTCCGGTGCGGGCTGTTCGAGCAATGTCCACCTTGAATCGTCAGATAAAAGTTCTTCAGTATGATAGCCGTGTTTTTGTAAAATGTCCGGGATTTCAGAGTGAACAATGACTTGTTGAAAGATGTTTTCATGATAGTCTTCTGCTTGATTTTCAAAGACAACGTCGACCACATGAGAAAAAGCTGTGTGTGATACGTCGTGGAGCAGACCCGCAATCTGTTCTTCTATCGTTCCTCCGAGCTTTTTGATGAGGAGCATTACGCCGATGCAGTGCTCATATCTGGTCACATTCCACTTTTGATTGACTAAAAAGCTTGCTCCGCCTTGATAGATTCCTTTTAATCTTTGCACAGGAGCGCTTTTGATAAGCTCTTCCAGCACTCCGTCTATATGGTGGTGCCCGTAAATAACATCGCTGATTTCCATGCTGTCACCTCAACATCTATTTTTTGTTATATATTGTTTATATGCAATCTTTCAATAGAGGAGTGTTACGATGATCATCATCCCAAACAATGAGATAGCGAAACATATGTTGACCGCTTTTTTTGCCAAGCATTGGGGTACACCCGAGATGGCGATTTCAAGCGGCATTTTTCGGTGTGATGAATTAGATGGATTTGCCGCAGTAAATGAAAGCGGCGAAATCATTGGCTGTATTACATACTTGATAGATGGGAAAGATTGTGAAATTATTTCATTAGATAGTATGATTCAAAATAAAGGAATCGGCACAGCTTTACTTCAGCAGGTTGAAGAGACGGCTAAACATGCACATTGTCAACGAATAAAGCTTATCACAACGAATGATAATGTACATGCGATGGCGTTTTATCAAAAGAGAGGCTATCAATTCGCCGAAGTGTTTCCGAACGCAGTTGAAAAAGCGCGCCGACTCAAGCCGGAGATTCCCGAGGTGGCTGAAAACGGCATTTTGATTCGGGATGAAATTCTATTTTCGAAGGTAATTGATTAAACGAATAGGAGTCTTTTATGTCCAGTCATTATAAATACCCTCTCATTTTCACGGCATTCCTATTAATCGCTTTCTGCTTGATCTTTTTTTCCTATCACCTGATTCATCATGTTCGTTTGGAGTATCCGAATTGGCAGGGAGAAAGCAAAGATCAGAATTGGGAAGCTGTTTTCACAAAAAATGAAGATGCACCGAATGAATACAGCGGCAAACTTTATTGGATCGGTGATACAATTGAAACAGACAACACTTATTTGGAATCACTGATTGTAAAAAAAGATGATGAAGTTCTGCTGAGTTCTAACACGGAAATTCCAATGCGTGACTATTCCGGAGGCACTTTTTCTGATGGAAGCGCAAAAGAAAAGTCTGTTTCTTTTTTAGAGCGGTTAGATGAACATGAGCTTGAAGGCCATGATATTACGATTGAAGTGAAATGGAAACAAGGTAATCATTATTCTACGAGTCAGCTTACGCTCAATGAAAAGACCTTGTTTGATGAAAAGCAGCAATAGATGATCAAAACGAAAAATAGACAAATGAAAAGGCATAACATATTTTATACAGCTCATATGCTATGCCTTTTTCTTCATTTCCGCCAAAAAGTGGAGCAGTCCGCCTTATCCAGAATATTAAACTCAATCATTTTCTCAAGTAGCGTGTAATCAACTGGACCGTTCCAAGGGATACGTATCAGCTGCTCGGTGTAATCATATCCGGCCTTCACAATATCATCCTCTACGTGCGCTATCGTTACTTTTTCAGGAGCGACAGCTAAATGCTTTTTAGAAACACTAAAGCCAATAATAAATGTACCGTGATCCGTAAACATCGGTTGGTTCCATTTTATTTCTGTATGTAAATTTGGATATTTATCTTTGATCCAAGTCAACACCTCTTCCGTTCTTTCTTGGTGGAACGGGTCATCAATCCCCGCTAAATACTCAGAAAAAACGTCCATGTTGTTCCCTCCTAAAATAAAATGATGCCACTCCATATGAACTGCTCAGACATGTACTTACACAATACCTCTTCCAACATAATACTTACAATTGTTCAAGATGTAAGCGGGTTGCTTCTATGCGACTATAGCAGATTTCAGTCCGCCTATCCACGGCCAGTATCTATTCCTCCAATTTATTTCTATAGTACTATCACTCTTTCCTTTCTCTTGATAGCAGTTCATTATTCTTGTAAATCCAATCTTTAAAATCGATTAATACTAGCTTAACAGTTTAAAAATATAATTGGGTTGTCATTGAGATTCATCTATATTTAGGAGGTTATCCAGTTGAAAAAATTCCCGAAGAAATTACTGCCTATCGCGGTTTTATCATCTATTGCGTTCAGCAGCTTAGCCAGCGGCAGTGTGCCTGAAGCCAGCGCCCAGGAAAAGAAAAAGGGGAACCAAGACGAAATTAAAAATGTTATTGTTCTGATTGGTGATGGTATGGGTGTGTCTTACACGTCCGCTTATCGATACTTAAAGGATAATAAAAAGACAAAAGTTGTGGAGCCTACGGCTTTAGATCAGTACCTTGTCGGCCAGCAAACAACTTACCCCGATGATCCTGAACAAAATGTAACGGATTCTGCAGCGGCGGCAACAGCTATGTCTGCGGGAATTAAAACATACAATAATGCCATAGCCGTTGATAACGACGGATCAGAAGCCAAAACGGTGCTTGAAGCTGCGAAAGAAAAAGGAAAAGCAACAGGACTTGTGGCCACTTCAGAAATTACACACGCCACTCCGGCCTCTTTCGGTTCACACGACCATAGCCGAAAAAATATGAACTCAATTGCGGATGATTATTTTGATGAGATGGTCAACGGCAAGCACAAAATTGATGTCCTTTTAGGCGGAGGAAAGAGCAATTTTGACCGTAAGGACCGTAATTTGATTAAAGAATTCAAAAAGGCGGGGTACAGCTATGTGGATAATCGCAAGGACATGCTGAAAAACAAAGACAGCCAAGTTCTCGGCCTATTCGCTGACGGCGGCCTGCCTAAAAAGATTGACCGGACGAAGGATGTTCCATCACTTAAAGACATGACAAACACAGCCATTAAAAAATTAAACAAGGATAAAGACGGATTCTTCCTCATGGTGGAAGGCAGCCAAATTGACTGGGCGGGCCATGACAATGATATCGTCGGCGCCATGAGCGAGATGGAAGACTTCGAACAAGCTTATAAGGCAGCTATTGATTTCGCTAAAAAAGACAAGCACACATTGGTTGTCGCAACGGCTGACCACTCAACCGGCGGATATTCCATCGGTGCGGACGGCATCTACAATTGGTTCAGTGAACCCATTAAAGCCGCAAAGCGCACACCAGACTTTATGGCAGAAAAGATCGCTGACGGCGCGGATGTTGAAAAAACGTTGAAAACATATATCGATCAAAAGAAATTGGCTTTAACAAAAGCCGAAATTCAATCTGTTGAAGAAGCGGCAAAATCGAAGGAAGTACTGGATATCGATAACGCAATCGAGAACATCTTTAATAAACGCTCTCACACTGGATGGACAACAGGCGGACATACCGGTGAAGATGTTCCCGTCTATGCATACGGTCCGTCTAGTGAGACATTTGCCGGCCAAATCGACAATACAGAAATCGCCAAAAATGTTTTCAAGGCTTTACAATACAACATTAAGATTAACGATAAGTAAAAGAATACAAGGTGTCCCGTTGCTTGTATGAAGTAACGGGATCTCTTTTTAATGGAGGAATCATCATGAGAAGAATTCTTTCAATTTTCGTTTTTGCTATCATGCTTGCGGGCTGCTCATCAAACGCCAGTACTGAAAAACAGCATGCAGGCGGGGAGAAAACAGTAAAAGCTGAGCCGCAAAGCACTTCATCCCAGAAGGACAGCACAGATGATTATCAGCCTAATTCCCAGGTAACTGATGACCGGTCATTGCATAAGGTCGGCCAAACGTTTTCAGATGATAAAGGAAAAGCTGTCTTAAAAGATATCAAACAAGTGAACAAAACCTATAAAATTGGCGACGTGGAGTTAACAGTAAAAGAAATGAAGCTGATCCACTTGCGCCCGGACTACAGCATGATTGATTACTTTCATGAGTTAACACATGATGAAGAGTTTGATTTCGTTAAGGTTTTCGTTGATATCAAGAACACCTCTACAAAAAAAGTAAATGTTGCGCCGATTGCATTGATGAAAACAAATACGGGTGAAACCTTTGATTGGAACAAAGATATTTATCTTGAAGAGTTAAACGGCGAATTGGAAGGCGGCGCCGAAAAGTCCGGAAATCTCGGCTTTATTGTGAACGCATCAAGCGGCCATGCTCATGATAAGGCCGCGGATGCTGAGAAGAAAACAAAAAAGATCGAGTGGATCGAAATCACGACAAGTGACGTCTTTGACCATAACCATAAGAAAATCAGTGATGCTCAAAAAATCAAAATCAAGTTTTAAATTAAGAACTCCCGTACAAGGTACGGGAGTTCTTTTTCTTATTTGTTTTTTTGGCGAATCAACTCATCAATCCGCTCCATCACTTCTTCCATGTCCATACATTCTTTGAAGCTTTGATTGATTTTTTTAATGCCTGCCATATACTGATCGTTGCGCAAAACCTCATCTACGGCCTGTTTTAATATTTGGGCATTGACTTCATCTTTAGAGATGACATAGCCTGCATGGAGTTCAGAGAGACGCTGCGCCACCATCGGCTGATCCTTGTCATGAGGCATGACAACCAGTGGCACGCTGAAATGAATGCCTTCGTTTACGCTGTTCATTCCGCCGTGTGTAATGAAAACATCCGATTGCTCCAGCACTTCCAGCTGAGGGACATACGGAGCAATGATAAAGTTTTCCGGCGCCTGCTTTAATTTGGTCAGGTCCGCTTTTTCTCCGGCAGCGATGACGACTTTTCCGTTAAAGCCTGAAAATGCATCAATACAAAGGTTGAAGAAATCCTCTGTATGATCCAGTACAGTCCCCATTGAAATATAAATGACACTCTCATCTTTTAGCTGTTCAATCGGGAAATCCGTTTTTTCCGCTCTCTTTGGAAAGCTTGGCCCGATAAACAGACATTCATCCCCGAAACGATCACTTTCTGGCTGAAAATAACGGCTTGTATACACTACGTTCAATTCCCCTTTATTGTTCATGAATTGAACCAGGTTTTTCGGGGCAACACCGTACGTTTCTTTCATTTTTGCCAAAAGATCTTCGCACTCTTGATCCAATTCAAGCGGCGCTCCAGACTCCGGATGCAGCGGCAGGATTTTCAGGTGCTCCTCGCCAAACAAGAAAGACGCCGATGAAGAGACTCCTGGAATATCTAAGTAATCCCTTACCAATTCCCCCGCGCCGAATTTATCATAATAAACAAAATCAAATTGAATGCTCTTAGATAAGTCTTTGACAATCTGTAAAATGTCCAATGACGTTTTGATATGGATTTTCACGAAATCAAGAATGCCATTGGGCGAACCGACATGAATAGGTGTCGTTCGCAGCAGATCCCGGTGAAGATGGACCGTTGCTCCCGCTGCTTCTAATCGTTTTTTATATTTTTCAGTGGATATATAATGGACATCATATCCCTTATCGGAAAACGCTTTTGTAATGCCTAAGGTAGGATTCACATGGCCTTCCGCAGGAAAATTCAAAATCAATACTGTCTTCATGTAGACAACTCCCTCTCAAATCGTATTCTGACTCTTTGTTTGATCAGACTACTACTAATCGTAAAATGGGAACACAACCCATGCAAGGTACAAATGAATGAACTATTCTGCTGCTCTGGACTTAATCAAAAAAAAAGACACCCAAGCTCTGGTGTCTTTTTTTACACTTTTCTGATCGTAAAAAATTTCCGCAGAAGCCATGGGCCCGGTGTAAAGCCCAGCGTTAACTGCCAAGCGCCAATAGCCTGCAATCTGTATTCGCGGACGATCTGCATCTTCCGGCTCATGCTTCTGACATCCTCAAACCATACCTCATGCGTCCGCCCCTGCTGATCACTGTACCGGAAAAACGGTGATTGATATTCGGCTGAATATTGTATCGGGGATTGGTACCTCATCGCTCTTTCGATTGCGTTTTGATTTGAAATCGCTGAAGCAACTGTGCCCGGCTGGTACGGGATGATCCAGTCGTACCCGTAGAGCGGGACTCCGATAATGATTTTTCTGCTCGGCACCTGCGCAATCGTAAACTCAATGGTTCTCCTTATTTCAGTAATCGGCGCTACAGGACCCGGCTCACTTCCGGCATGATGCCAATCATAAGCCATGATAAACATATAATTGACAACCGCTCCTATCCCCCCGTAATCGTAGCCTCTCAGCCAGGGAATATTATCGCTTGTTTTTGCCGGAACAGCTATCGTCAGCACATACCCTCCCGCCTGAAGGCGATCTCTCAGCTGGCGTAAAAACCCAGTGAAAAGATCGCGATCCGCGGCGCTCACCTGCTCAAAATCGATTGTGACACCGCCATATCCCCTTGTGGAAACTAAGTCATAAATGTTGTTGACCAGATTGGTTCTCGCTGTCGGATTGTTTAGCACTTGGTGAACAATCTCCGTACTGAAGCCTCCTGATGTAAGGTTCGTTATTGTTGCCAGCGGCGTCACCCGTCTTTGCCATGTTGTCTCAATAGCGGCCGCATCATTCAATTGGTTTGCAATGTCGCCGTTCGGTGCAATATGGTATTCGAAAATCGAAATCGAAGACGAGTATGGCGCATAATCATTGATTAATTCCCGATCGAGGTCAGGATTTCGGAGCACGTAAAAACTTAACGTTCCCGCAATGTAATTTGAGATCGAAGGAATCGTTATTTTTGCTCCCGCTTGTAAAGCATTTGGGCTGATGCCCGGATTGGCGGCTCGCAGTCGCTCTAATGGCACAAACGCTTTGGCTGCAATGGCGGTAAGCGTATCTCCAGGCTGGACTGTATATACATAAAGAGGGATAAGCAGAGCCTGCCCCGGCACGATATTCGTTTCATCTAAACCATTCACACCCCGTATTTGATCAACAGAAGCACCGTATCTTCTGCCTATCGAAAACAAAGAATCACCAGGCCCGACGATATGGATAAACATGTTTAACCCCCATTATTCGTTAGTCAAACCATCATAAAATCTTATTAACGGGGCCTCTTAGATATGTGGTGAATACATAAAAAAATACCAAGGGTTCTGCTCTCCCTTGGTACCGGATCATAGAAATCAATTCTCTTTACCTTCTTCAAGCACATGCTTCAAATGCTCACAGTCATGATTGAAATGAGCCAGCACATGTTGTTTGGCTGCTTCTTTGTTTTTCTTTTTCACTTCTTCAAATATCCTGCGGTGCTCACGCAGTATCGTTTCTGCGCGGTGGTCGCCGGTATAATTAAGAATTCTGCAAAAATGAATCAGGTCATTTACATGCTCAAGCAAATTTTTCAAATGTCTGTTATGGCTGAAATCAACCAGCAGCTCATGAAATTTTTGGTTTAAACGAATGATTTCCGTATCTTCCGTGCCGTTGCGAATGGCTTTCTCTGTTTCTTCAAGCTGTTTTTCGAGTATGGTCAGCTCTTCTTCGTCCGCTTCGTCTATGACTAATTCGACTGCCAGCTGCTCCAGCGGAATTCTGATTTTATAAATCTCATCTACATCTTTTGCCGTTAACGACGTGATCGAAAACCCATTTCGGTCATCCGCTTTTAACAAACCATCTTTCTCAAGCAATCGCATGGCTTCCCTTATCGGAGAGCGGCTGACGCCAAAGCTTTTCGCCAGCTGTGTTTCATTTATCCGTTCCCCAGGCTTAAAAGTCCCGTTGAAGATCATTTTTTTTAGCTGGTTATAAAATTGCAGGTAGTAGGGAGTCGGCTTATCTAATTTAAAATCGTCCATATATAATACCTCTTTTGAATATATTCAAGGGCTTTTCTTCATCAAAATCATATAACAGATGGTAATGGGAAGCAACAAACTGCCTTGTCAGATCCCTGAATTTGAGGTACGATATGCTTGCTGAACGACGGTCGACGGACTACTGGCAACTGAAAAAACGACGTGTTTTTCTTCGTCAATAGGACAATATACCTCCGCCAGAATAGCGCACGATTACATTTTTTACATCTTTTCAATGGAGGAAAAAATATGCTCATTATTCTTGTTATGTTTCTTCTAGGAATTATTTTAGGCTTTATTGGCGCCGGTGGAGCCGGCTTTGTCATTGCCCTTTTAACGCTTCTTTTCCATATCCCGATTCATACGGCTTTAGGCACTTCGCTTGCCGGCATGGCTTTTACAAGCTTATCAGGGGCATACAGCCACTATCGCGAGGGCAACATTCAAATGAAAATCGGCTTAATAGTCGGAGGCTTTGCTGCGGTTGGCTCATTTTTCGGCGCCAAGCTGACATCTTTTATTCCGGCTGATTTGCTTCATTATTTGACGGCTGGAATGTTATTTTTATCAGCAATTCTCATTTTAATCAGATTATTTATTTTAAAAGAGAAGGCTCAAGTGAATCAAAGCACTCTTTCAACGTATACGAGAGCGGTCATCTTAGGAATTGCAGCCGGCGTTCTTTCCGGCACATTCGGCATCGGGTCGGCACCTTTTATTCAAATCGGTTTAATGATTATGCTGAATCTGTCCATTCGCCATTCTGTCGGAACGACGATGCTTGTGATCATCCCTTTGGCTGTAGGTGGAGGCATCGGATATATTACAGAAGGTTTTGTTGATTACGTTTTGCTTGTCAAAGTTCTGGTCGGGACAATGTGCGGTGCCTATGTAGGCGCGAAATTCACCAACCTCATGCCAAAGGTGGTTTTGAAATCAGCCATCTTTTTGACTCCGGCGATTGCAGGCCTGCTGTTGTTATTCTAAATAAAACAAAAAACCTGACGTCATGTCAGGTTTTTTTTATGAATTCTGCCCTACTCGTTCTTTCGTTAATCCAAAAAACGCCAGTGAGCCGATGACAGCTGTTACAAACATGATGGCTCCCATCGGAACGGCTGTTGTCTCATTAATGCCTACAAGCGGTGACACGATTGAACCAAGGAGCAGCGGGAGCATCCCAAGCAGCGCACTTGCACTTCCGGCGCGGTGCCCCTGCTTTTCCATGGCCAGGGTAAACGTGCTGGTCAGAACCATGCCGATCGTAATCATGTAAATGAAAATGGATATGACTAATGTAGCAAGAGGACCGTGAATCATGGTCATGGTTAATAGCACAGCCGTCGCAATCATAGCCGTAATGACCGCTATACGAAGCAGGCTTTTTTCATGAATGATTCCGCCAAAGCGTCCGATGATAAAGCTGCCCGATATAATCGCCAGCCCGTTAATGCCAAAAAGAATACTAAATACCTGCGGCGACACCCCGTAGATATCCTGGTATACAAAAGGCGTACCAGACACATATGCAAAGCTTCCCCCGTGAATAAATCCGACAGTTAACGCGTACCCCATAAAGGATCGATCCTTCAGCAGGCTGCCCATCGTTTTGACGGATGTTCCGATTGAGCTTGGAATCCGTTTTTCCGGCGGAAGCGTTTCTTTTAACCTCAATGCAATCAGAAGAACTAGTAAAAATCCGATGATCATGAGGACGTGAAAAATTGTATGCCACGTTGCGAACGGCAAAAGCAAAATGGCACCGCCTGTCATAGGCGCAACCATTGGCGCCACCGCGGTAATGACCATTAACAGCGAGAAAAATTTAGAAAGCTCTCTTCCGGTAAACACATCGCGGACGATTGCGCGAGACAGCACAAGCCCTGCAGAAGCAGTGAAGCCTTGTAAAAAACGCGCAGCCACTAAAGTTGTTATATTGGGCGACAGTGCACAAAACAGAGAAGATAACGCAAATAAAAAAATACAGATTAATAGCGGTTTTCGTCTTCCCTGCGCATCGCTGACCGGCCCGACAATCAGCTGGCCGATCGTAAGTCCGACCAGACAGGCTGTTAAACTTAACTGAACAAGTGAAGCACTTGCTGATAAATCTTCCGCGATTTCAGGAAAACTTGGCAAATACATATCTATATTAAGCGGGCCCAATATAGCAAGCATACCGAGCAGAAACGCTAGTGCCAAGCGTTCTTTTCCAGTTGGATTGTGCAGCATGTTATCAAACCTTCCCTTCAACCTAGTCCCTTATATAATGGATGTCAGCTCCAACAATGGATTGAAGCTGTGAAACATTTGTATATTGTATCATAACTTTCAGCCTGTGAAAGCCGCTTGAGCATGGGCACGGCAAAGTGATATTCCGAACACCTATAAATGGGAATGTTGCAGGGAATCATCGTGACCAGCATCATCTGAAGAAGCGGCCAGCTTTTTTTGCTAAGTTCTAGCCTAGCGAATTTTATACGCTGGGAGGTTTTTCTAGAGTGCAAATAGCTTGCAAGATGAAATCAATCGTTGTATATTAATTGACGTGTCAATCATTGATATATCAATTAATAGTTTTGACAGGAAAGAAGGGATGGGTTTTGGCGTCATTTTGTTCAGAGGAAGCCGAGATTTTATATCAGCTGCAAGGCGTGAACAAGGTGATTGGCGTGAAGTTCGAGGCATGCACGGGCATCAGCCAATCTCGTTTGGAATTGCTGACATTGCTTTATCATGCAGATGAGATCAGTCAAAGCGACCTTCAAAAGAAAGTAAATATCGATAGCGCAGCCGTTACCAGACACCTGAAACAGCTGGAAGCTAAAGGCATGGTATCAAGGCGGCGCAAGCCTGAGGACAACCGCATCACCCTTGTTCGGTTAACAGACCAAGGAAGAGAGCGAATTGAGTCTTCTAAGAAGGAAAAGGAGCGTTTCATGAAGGAAATGCTCGCAAATGTAAGCGCAGAAGAACGCCGCCTGCTCATTGATGTGCTGGCGCGCATGCGAAACAATATAGATAATATTGAAGCTTAAGAGGAGTGTATCAACATGATCAAAACAAACGATTTTATGGAAATTATGAAAGGCCGCCGTTCTATCCGCAACTATGATCCGGCAGTAAAAATCAGCAAAGAAGAAATGACAGAGATCTTAGAGGAAGCAACAACTGCCCCATCTTCTGTTAACGCGCAGCCATGGCGTTTTCTTGTCATTGACAGCCCGGAAGGAAAAGAAAAGCTCGCACCGCTTGCAAGCTTTAACCAAACACAGGTCACAACATCATCTGCTGTCATCGCTGTATTTGCAGACATGAACAATGCAGACTACTTAGAAGAAATCTATTCAAAAGCCGTGGAACTTGGTTACATGCCGCAGGAGGTCAAAGACAGACAAATCGCCGCGCTGACCGCACATTTTGAAAAGCTTCCGGCACAGGTCAACCGTGAAACGATCCTGATTGATGGAGGTCTTGTTTCCATGCAGCTGATGCTGACTGCACGCGCGCATGGCTACGATACAAACCCGATCGGCGGATACGATAAAGAAAACATCGCGGAAACCTTCGGATTAGATAAAGAACGTTATGTACCGGTTATGCTACTTTCTATCGGAAAAGCAGCAGACGAAGGCTATGCTTCCTACCGTCTGCCGATTGATACAATTGCAGAATGGAAATAAAACAAAGAGCCCGGGAATGTTTTCCGGGCTCTTTGTTTTTAAGTACAGCCGCCATTTGATCGTCTGATCTTTTTTGGGTAACACGTTTGAAGTTAGTCGTTTAGCCATGAAAAAAGAGTGATGACCATTCATCACTCTTCTCTCGATTACTCTTTTCCTTTCTTCCTGCCGAACGGCCACCAGTTTCCTTCTCCAAAGGTCGCAATGATTGCCGGGATGAAGAGCGGAAGTATAACAAGGCCGTAAAGCAAGAGCCCGATGATGATAACACTTGCCACCTGCATCAGTGTATTGACACCTGAAGGCATCATCGCCGCGAACGTACCGGCCAATATAATGGCAGCTGTAATAATGACAGATCCCATTTTGCTCATTGACCTGACGACACCTTGCTCAATGCCAAGGTGCACCTCTTCCTTAAATCGATCCAGCAAGAAGATCGAATAATCTACCCCTAACGCGATCAAGATGACAAAGCTGAAGAATGGCACTGCCCAGCTGACGCCGGCGTTTCCTAAGCCGTTTACAAAAATTAATTCTGTTATGGATATCGACGTATAGTACGTCAGCAGCAATGACGCGATCATATAAATCGGCATGATCATTGAGCGGAACAAAATGGTTAACACGATAAACAGGCCTATAATCATAATCACCATTGTTCTGGAGAAGTCCGTTGTGGATAGCTCTTTTAAGTCCGCATTCATACTCGTGACCCCGCCGTATACGATCTGTGCATCCTCCAAAGGAGTGCCGTCAACTTCGTTTGCGACCGCTTTTTTAATTTGGTTTATTGTCGCAATAGCTTGTTCTGAGTACGGATTTGAATCCAGAACGACACTTAATTGAACACCTTTGCCGTCTGCAAAGGAATACTGGTCAATTGACTTCTTAAAGTCTTTGTCCTTCATTACTTGACCAGGAATGAATATGCCTGTATCTCTTACAGTTGGACTTTTGCTCATGTCCTCTAACATATCACTGGAAGCTGTAATACCGTCAGAGACTTTCGTCAGGCCCTGATTTGCGCTCCTCACGCCTTCGGACAGCTTTTTTAGGCTTTCTGTCAGCGTTCCGGCTTGTGCCTGCTGGCCTGAGAGCTGTTGGTTCGCTTGTTCAAGGCCGGTTTGAATCTGGCCAAGCTGTCCGCTGATTGCCGTAAGCTGCTGCACGGTCTGTGCGGTATTGCCGGTTTGGGAAATCTGTTTGCTCACGAGCTGCAGCTGCTGATTGATTTTGCCCAAGCCATCTGCCGCATCGCCCAGTGAACCGCCAGACCCTCCATTTGAGGCCGAGCCGGTTTGCCCTGCCATTTGATTCAGTCCGTTTTCTATATCCGTTAATCCGCTTTGGACATCGGCAATCCCTTTTACTGTCTTATTCAGCCCGTCTGAAACCGATCCTAGCTGGTTATCAATATATAAATCTTTGATTTTTTCACCAGTCGGCTGCGTAATGGTCATAACAGAGTCAACATGATCAACTTTCTCGATCGCTTTGCTGATATTTCCTAGATAAGGGATTGTATCAGCTGTTGTAAGATCTTTGTCTCCTTTTACGACAACATTGATCGGGAACGCTTTTCCTTCCCCGAATCCATCCTTAATGGCCTCGAGAGCTTTTATAGATTTATAATCGTTGCTGATTTCCGCAGTTGAGTCGAATGAAATCTGGTCATCATAGGTCAAGATGAACGGAAGCGTAATCACCACCGTTATGACAATGAACAGAAACGGACGCGCAACGGAGTGTCTGCCGAGAAACGCCCATAGTTTGTTATCACTGTGTGACAGCACTTTCTTAGAAGGCCAGAATAATTTTTCACCCAGCGTCACCATAAATAATGGCAGCAGTGTGTAGAGGATGATCATTAAGATTCCCACACCGACTGCTACCCCTACTGCGGATTGGAAAATCGCAAACTTCGCAAATCCTAAGGCGGAAAATCCGATCAATACCGCAAATCCGCTGATAAATAAGGTTTTTCCCCCTGTACGGTAAGCGATAAGCGCCGCTTCTTTTTTATCATGCCCGTTTGCCAATTCTTCACGGAACCGTGTAAGAAGCAGTATGCAGTAATCTGTTCCAATGCCGAACAGGATCGCAACTAAGAAGGTTTGCGTAAACGTCGAGATAGGAAAATCAACATTGTATACAAGGATGCCCAGTATGGATTGACTGATCAGATAAGAAAAACCGACAACCACAATCGGGATAAAAGGCGTCACAACAGATCGGAACACGATCAACAGTAAACCGATGATCAGGCAGACTGTGATCACTTCCGTTTTCTTAAGCCCTTCCTCTGAGCTGTGAGCGAAATCCTGGTTGATAAGGGAAGCTCCCGTAATATAAGCCGTCAAATCATCAGGAACGATTTGATAAATCTCGTCCGCGATTTTTTCCGCCTTTTTATCAGAACCTGTAATCGTGACAGGCATGAGAACGGTTTTCTTGTCTTTCGACATCAACTGGTCTTTGACTTCTTTTTCCGCTGACAGAGGAGATGTTACCTCTTCTACACCGTCGATCTTTTTGATTTTATCAATCATTATCCGGAGCTGATTCTCTGTTTCTTTCTTTATAGCGTTGTCTAATGTAAAGACAACACTGATCGAATTATTGTCTTCTCCCGCTTGTTTTAAAATGGCGTTTGCCCTTTCTGAAACAGCATCAGCGGGAAGCTGGGCCTGCCCCTTTTGATTGGCCAGCTCCGTTAAGTTCGGAGAAAACAAACTCAAAACGACGGTAAGTGCTAATACTATGGCTGCAATTGCCCACTTGAATTTGATGATTGCTCTCATTCGGCAGAATCTCCTCCTTTAAATTTGCTTTTTAAAATGGTGAATATCTCGATAATGGAATGTAAGTGTTCCTCATCTATATCATCAATCAGCGGTTTGAGCGCGTTAAAGATGGCAGAATCTAATTCTTCTAGTATGTGTTCACCACTGGGTGTAATGTTAATAAGCTTAGAGCGCCTATCACTTTTTTCCGGACAGTCGTCCCATTGAACCAATCCCTTTTCGAGCAGCTTTTTCAGTCTGTTAGAGATCGCGCTCTTATGTACATTTTGGTACATGGCCAGGCTGCCGGGAGAGGTTGGGCCCTTGACTTTTAAAATTTTCAACAGGTCTGCCTGTTCCCTTGAGATATGCTTGAAGACATCCTGATTGATTTCACGATGCACAAATTCTGTCCCTTCAAGCAGGACTTCCACAAACAGGTTTATCGCCTGACATAGCTTTTGTTCATTCAATATCTTCCCCTCCTCATTATAGTTTACCCCGCTAAACTTTATGTTCAATGTCAATTAGTTTATTCCTCTAAACTATATATGTCAACAAATTTTATTTTCGAGCACTCTACATAAGAACTCATGTTCGTGTATAATGGAAGCTATACACACGAAAGGGGGAATTTTAACATGTCAGATTTTGCATTCAAATTGTATGAATATAACGTCTGGGCCAATCAACAAATATTCAACCGATTAAAAGAGCTTCCAAAAGAGGTATACCATCAAGAAATTCAAAGCGTGTTTCCGTCAATATCCCATGTATTGTCTCATGTTTATCTTTCTGATCTCGGCTGGATTGAAGTGTTTTCCGGCAAAACCTTGAGCGATGCGTTGGCTTTAGCTGAACAGCTTAAAGAACAGACAGAGGCTAAAGAAATAGAGGAAATGGAAGACCTTTTTCTGAGGTTATCCGAGCGCTATATACTATTTTTACAGCAAAAAGAACAGCTCAATAAGCCACTCCAGATTCAGAATCCCTCAAGCGGAATCATGAAAACAACTGTTTCCGAACTGCTTCCCCACGTTGTCAACCACGGGACATACCACCGCGGCAATATCACAGCAATGCTGCGGCAGGCAGGCTACGCATCCGCACCGACAGATTACGGGCTCTACCTGTTTATGAAAAAAACTGAAAAAGCATAAGAAAGCGGCTCCCTAAATGGAGCCGCTTTTTTCGGGAAATAGTCCAAATCACATTAAAATTCTTTTCATCAATCCTTTTTTAGTAAAAAAGATAGAAATTTTAGTGTTATAATAATCATTAAAAATAGATTGCTGACTCAATAAACAATTTTCAATGGAGGAACACATAAAGTGACAGACGACATGACGAAAGACAATATAAATCAGCAAACGTTGCAGAGAGGCTTGAAAAACAGGCATATCCAGCTCATCGCCATCGGCGGAGCCATTGGGACAGGCTTATTTCTCGGCTCTGGCAAATCGATTCATTTTGCCGGACCTTCGATTTTATTTGCTTATATGATCACAGGGATTATTTGCTTCTTAATTATGAGATCGCTGGGTGAACTGCTGTTATCAAACTTGAACTATCACTCTTTTGTGGACTTTGTACAAGACTACCTAGGCGATATGGCAGCATTTATCACCGGCTGGACATATTGGTTCTGCTGGATTTCCATTGCGATGGCTGATCTGACAGCAGTCGGGCTCTACACTCAATATTGGCTCCCGGGTGTGCCGCAATGGGTGCCCGGCTTAATCGCTCTAATTATTTTACTGATTATGAACCTGGCGACAGTCAAGCTATTTGGAGAATTAGAATTTTGGTTTGCTTTGATTAAAGTCATTGCCATTTTGGCGTTAATCGTCATTGGCCTTGTGATGATTTTCAAAGGCTTTTCCACAAGCTCAGGAGTGTCCAGCTTCACAAATCTCTGGAGCCACGGAGGCCTGTTCCCGAATGGCATGCACGGGTTTATCCTCTCGTTCCAGATGGTTGTGTTTGCTTTTGTCGGCATTGAGCTTGTCGGGCTTACAGCCGGTGAAACAGAAAACCCTGAAAAAGTAATCCCTAAGGCGATCAACAATATTCCTGTCCGTGTGCTGCTTTTTTATATCGGGGCTCTTCTCGTGATTATGAGCATCTATCCTTGGGATGTCATCAATCCCAGCGAAAGCCCATTCGTACAAGTATTTGTCGCTGTTGGCATCGTCGGGGCTGCAAGTATTATCAACTTTGTTGTATTGACTTCCGCTGCTTCAGCATGCAACAGCGCTGTATTCAGTACAAGCCGTATGGTCTATTCCCTGGCGAAAGATCACAATGCGCCTGAGTCAATGGCGAAACTGACTCAGCGTAAAGTGCCTAGAAATGCTTTATTCTTTTCAGCTATCGTGATTTTAATCGGTGTTACGTTAAACTACATCATGCCAGAAGGCGTATTCACCCTGATCACAAGTATTTCAACCGTATGCTTTATCTACATTTGGGGGATTACGGTCATCTGCCATATGAAATACCGCAAAACAAGACCTGAATTAGCGAAAACAAACAAGTTTAAGCTTCCGCTTTATCCGTTTACAAATTACCTGATTCTTGCGTTCCTGGCGTTTGTTCTGGTTGTGCTGGCACTGGCACAGGATACTCGTGTTTCCTTATTTGTCACACCGGTTTGGTTTATTTTGCTGATTGTGATTTATAAAGTGAGAAAAGCGAAGCATCAATAACACTCGAAACTCCTGCCTCAAAAATGAGAGCAGGAGTTTTTTTGATGAAAATGACCTTTGCTTTTGAATTTGAAGGTATGCTATAGTGTTTGTAATCAAAACAAGAAGGAATGATGGGTGGACAATGATTAACTAATCTTATTTTTACCGTTTGAAATCAATATTTCAAATCAAAAAATAGGATTAGTCTGCCCATTTTCTATATATACGACACTGCTATTTATAAAAAATAGCTTATTTGATCATGCATAGGCACGGCTAATCCTTCCAACACATTTGGGAGGATTTTTTTATTCTCCCTTTAAAGCGAGGGATATGGATGAAAGAGATTGTAACATTAACAAACGTTAGCTATGAAGTAAAGGATCAAACTGTTTTTAAACATGTAAACGCCAGTGTTCAGCAAGGAGATATCATTGGGATTACCGGAAAAAACGGCGCTGGGAAATCTACGCTGCTGCACCTCATTCACACTGACTTAGCCCCTTCACAGGGACAAATCCTTCGGAAGGATATAAAACTGGCTTTGGTTGAACAGGAAACCGCGGCGTATTCCTTTGCGGATCAGACACCTGCCGAAAAGAAGTTACTGGAGAAATGGCATGTGCCTCTTCGTGATTTTCATCAGTTAAGCGGCGGTGAAAAACTGAAAGCGCGGCTGGCGAAAGGACTATCAGAGGATGCAGATCTGCTGCTGTTAGATGAACCGACAAACCACCTTGATGAAAAAAGCTTGCAATTTCTCATCCAACATCTGAAACATTATAGCGGCACTGTGATTCTCGTTTCTCACGATCGATATTTTTTAGACGAAGCCGCAACAAAAATATGGTCGCTTGAGGATCAGACGCTGATTGAATTCAAAGGGAATTACTCCGGGTATATGAAGTTCCGGGAGAAGAAAAGACTCACCCAGCAGCGTGAATATGAAAAGCAGCAAAAAATGGTTGAACGGATTGAAGCACAAATGAATGGGCTCGCTTCTTGGTCGGAAAAAGCCCACGCCCAATCGACGAAAAAGGAAGGGTTTAAAGAATATCATAGGGTAAAAGCGAAGCGTACGGATGCCCAGATTAAATCCAAGCAGAAGCGGCTTGAAAAAGAGCTGGAAAAAGCAAAGGCGGAACCCGTTACCCCAGAATATACAGTCCGCTTTTCAATCGATACAACCCACAAAACAGGAAAACGTTTTTTAGAAGTTCAGAATGTAACAAAAGCGTTTGGAGAAAGGACCCTCTTTAAAAACGCAAACTTTACGATTCAGCACGGCGAAAAGGTTGCGATCATAGGCCCCAATGGCAGCGGAAAAACGACATTACTGAACATCATTCTGGGACAGGAAACAGCAGAAGGAAGTGTATGGGTGTCGCCGTCTGCAAACATCGGCTATTTAACGCAGGAGGTGTTTGATTTGCCTTTAGAACAAACACCGGAAGAGTTATTTGAGAATGAAACATTTAAAGCAAGAGGGCACGTTCAAAATCTGATGAGACACTTAGGTTTTACAGCTGCCCAATGGACTGAACCGATCAAGCATATGAGTATGGGTGAGCGTGTAAAGATCAAGCTGATGGCATATATTCTGGAGGAAAAAGACGTGCTGATTTTAGATGAGCCGACAAACCATCTCGACCTGCCTTCACGCGAACAGCTGGAAGAAACACTGTCACAATACAGCGGCACATTGCTGGCGGTATCACATGACCGATACTTTCTCGAAAAAACAACAAACAGTAAACTCGTCATCTCAAACAACGGCATCAAAAAGCAGTTAAATGACGCCGCTCCTTCTGAAAGAAATGAGCGGGAAGAGCTTCGGTTAAAGCTTGAGACAGAAAGACAAGAAGTGCTGGGAAAGCTCAGTTTTATGACGCCAAATGATAAAGGGTATAAGGAGCTTGATCAGGCTTTCAATGAGCTTACGAAACGAATAAAAGAGCTGGATCATCAAGACAAAAATGACTGAGGGAGAAAGTTCAAGCGGCATTGCAAAGGACAACAGCTGTTGTCCTTTTTCTTTATATTTTCAAGCCTTCCCATGACCTTAATGTTTCTAATGATGACTTATAGTACCCTGCCACTGCTTCCAGATAGGCATCTTGTGTTTGGGTAACGTAAGCGACTTTTCAGCATAGCTGTTTCCGCATACGTATATTGGTCAAGGCATAGCCCATCTTCTGATAAAGATAGACGGCTGTCTCGTTGTGTGCAAATACATGTAGAGCCAGCCTTTCCGCACCAAGCTCTCTTGCTCTTTCATCAAGCGTTTGAAGCGCCAATTGAGCAAGTCCTTTTCCGCGAAAGGCTTCATACAATCCAAAGGAATAGATAAACGCTTCCTTTTGCGGATGAAACGGATCAGCATACAGCCAGAGCCAGCCCATTCTTTCCCCTTGGTCATTTGTGATGTTCCAAAAATAATGATTGCTGCTGTCTCGCCCATTCGGAACCATGTTCTCATATGCCTGCTCCGATTTCTCAAGCGCCTCTTTTTCCGTCCAAGTTCCTGACGTTATGTTTTGTTTCGCATAATTTTGCACGGACATCCCGCGAAAGGCTTCGAACTCTTCCTCAGTCATGTCTTCCAAAGTGAATGCCATCCTGTATTCCTCCTTTATAAAAAAAGCCCAGCTGACACCGGACGAATAACGCAGAAATGGAGCTCTATTTTACTGATTCAGTTAATTCCTGGACTTTCTATTATTCGATAAGAAAAGGAGATTTCCTGCAAATGGGCTTGTTCTTAAACATTAGTGAAAAGCTTACGTGTAACTCCCCAGGATGATCATGATAGAAACAATCAAACAAATCATCGCTGGTATCGCCATGATGACCGATTGTCTTGCTCGAAACATATGCGCATGAATGGCTCCCGCCATGAGAACGACAAACAGAACACCTGCTCCAATTGCTGCATACCGATTCCAAATTCCCGCTGTCATAGCAAGTGCCCCGGCTATTTCAAGAATGCCAGTAACAGTCAGAAACCATAATGGATATTGATAATGCCGCCAATGCTCAACTTGAAAGGGAACGCGGCTTACCTTTATGATGCCTCCCGCAAGCATAAAAACTGCCAAACTGACTTTCATAATAATAGATATCATCTTACGTCATTCCCTTTCGGAAGCATCCCGTATATTAAAAGATTCACAACCTCTGCTGCGAGGCTTGCCGGATCTTTGATTCCGGTTAACAAAAATGAATCGGTTAAATGTTCAATCATGCCGATCAAACACTCAGCGACAGTTTCCATATCCAGCTCAGAGTGAAAATAGCCAAGCCGCTGTTCTGCTTTTAAGTTCTCTTTCAAAACCATCGCCAAGTCTTTTTTCATTTGTTTTGCTTCCGGGTTGAGAAAAAAGCCGATCTTGGTTAAATCCTTGTCCTCAGCTAAAAATTGAAAAACAGTCTCTACAGCTAGCAGTACCCGTTTTGACACATCCTCCGTGTTTAATCCGTTTTCCAGAAGAAGTGACTCTGTCAGCTTTCTGACCCGAGAGTGAAAATCGGTTATTAACTCGGCAAAGATGGCTTCTTTGCTTTGAAAGTACAGGTAAAATGAAGGCTGCGTGAACCCAGCTTTTTTCACAATTTCACTTACCTTCGCGTCATGGAATCCCCGAATCGAAAATTCATTAGCGGCAGCTTTGAGTAACCGTTTCCGGCTTTCTTCTCCTTTACGTCCTTTTTTACTTTTCAACGAGGACCACCCCCAAAAATAATACTCGCTAGTAATGTTACTAACGAGTATTATTTCATGGCATTAGCTTCATTGTCAATGATTTCAAACTGATCCTGTTTGCCAGCTTCCTTTATTAAAAGGTCTCATGCATTTCGAATAACTGAATCAATTCATTGATTCCTATATCAATGGCTTTTCATTCACTGATAATTGAGCATCACTCCGGGGCCAGATAGAGTTTTGCCCGTAAATGCAAGGAACAATTGGGTGCAGCGGCGCATAATGTACTGTACAGAAAGATGGAAGGGTGTGATGGGATGCCGTCTACAGTAATCAACCTATATTATTTGAAGATCAACAGTATTTCGGGCAATGGTTCAATTACAATAGGCGAAGCTGCTTATAACAGCCCTACCAACAATCAAAAATCTCAAGGGACCAACTCTTCTTTCGGTGATACCTCACCTACAGAATCGGTTATGGAAAACTTCTTAAACGATCCTGATGTAAATGATCAGACATCTATCGGCAACTCTGATACATCCAACGTTAATGCTCCTCCGATTGCACCACCGCCAATTTTAGATTAAAGGGGTTTCGTCTATGCCATATCAAATTAACATCGCAAATATTAAGATCAACGGCGTCACGCAAAACGGAAATATAGATGTCGGCCCGACTGTGCACAACAGCCATACTGCGAACAGCAAATATTTTGGAGCAAACTTTTCCTTAGGGGATCTTTCGCCTACGTCTTCACTTTTGAACACTGGAAATATTGATTCAGACGTTAGTGACCAAGACCAAATCGGAAACCCTTCTGCACCGATCGCAAATCAAATTTAAGGAGAATTTCATATGGATTTCGAAAAAATTCGAAAGTGGCTTGAGATTACGAATGAATATAAACAAAGTGACTTTTGGACAAATGTGCTCAAATATAAAGCCCCAGAACATTTTTTTGATTCCGAAGCTTCTACGTTTGTTTACGACTTTTATCAAGATGAAGAATATAATTTTATCATTGTGGAAATGCCCGGTGTGTATGAGGAAGAATTAACGATCCGTTTACTATCTAAAACCCAGCTGTTGATCAAAGGGACGATCACGCCTGTTTTTCCTGCCGAAATGGAAGTGATGCGTGAACGGTATTACGGAGAAATTGAGCGAATCATTCAGCTTCCCGAAGCCGCTGAATCTCATTTGTTACAGATTCAGCTGTTAAACGGGCTTCTGCACATTTCGTACCCAAGACAAATTGAAACCATTGCGTTCAATAAGGGGCTTTAAGATTGATTGTTCCTTCATTCCTTATCCATAGGGACTGATATATGGTCTTTATATTGATCCACATAAATATCTCCATTACCCAGCAGCACTGCGTACACGGTCTCTTTCACCTTTATGTCTCTTTTTCGCAATTCCTCCAAAAGCCAGGATTCCGTCAAACGATTCTGCTTTAAATTATTCTCAATGATTTCTCCGTCCATAATAAGCTCTATCGGAAGCCTGTGTTCTTGGTTTACCGCAATCATTAAATCCTGTTTGGTCACATGCCGGAATTGCGGTTTTCTTAACACAGTCAGCTGACCATTCGTTTCAAGAATGGCAAAAAGAACTTCTTCGATATTAAATATTTCTTTTTCCCGTAATTGCTGATTTAAATAATCAAGTGTGTAACGCATTTTCCTCATATTTGATTCAAGTATCTTCCCGTTTTGAATCAGCACTGTAGGATCTCCGGCAAAAAATTTCCTCAGCTTCCTGTTCTTTATCGACAGGAACGAAATTAGAAAAATGGTTAGCACAAAAATACTAAACGAAATGGCCATATTATGCGGTTTTATTGAAGTATTGTAAGCTAATCCGGCAGCAATCGCCCCTAGTGTGATCGCCGCAATAAAATCAAAAATCGTCATTTGAGAGATTGTCTGTTTGCCTAAAATTCGTTCTGCGATTAACAGCAAGCCAAAGCTGGCAACCGTTCTAATGACAACTTCAAGTTCAATCATGCTATGGCGCTCCCCGCTTCCCAGATTGTTTTGGCTAAAAACTCCTGCTGCTATCATTGTTTGGCTTAATATATCCATCTATACCAAAAATATTGTTCGGTTCAGGACAGAATGAACCGACTGCCTTTCGGATATATTAAATTGCGATTGGCCGGAAGAAAAGCCAATCCCATGACAAATCTAATTCATCATTGGTCAGGTGATAGCATGAATTTCACTTGGGAATCTCTAGTTCTCATTGTAGCCGGAGTCATTTTGCTGAGAATTTCAGGAATCGGAACTATTATCGTTCAGCCAATCATCGAGTACAGCCTCTTCAAAAATTGCGGCGGCAATTTTCACAATCACACTCATCGTTATAGAATGGATCCAAATGAGATCGAACTTCATTGAAAAGATGTTGACCGGAGAAGCAAAAGTTGTTATTGAAAACGGACAGCTTCATATCGAAAACTTAAAGAAGATGAGACTTACAGTTGATCAGCTTGAAATGCAGCTACGGCTTCACGGCGTTACGGGTATACAAGATGTCAAAATTGCGACATTAGAGGCAAACGGGCAATTAGGAATTGAATTGACTGATGACGCCAAGCCTTTAACAGTCAGGGATCTGAAAAAACTCATTCACCCCGATTTCATAAATAAGGACGGACAAGCCCAGTCTGGCAATCAGAATATTTTTGATGAAGTTGGCAAAAAAAATAAAAAAAACGTCCCTAAAAAGCTGCATTAACAAAAGGCGCTTGTGGCATTTTGCAGGTTTTTGTCTCTTACTGAAAGTTTTTGCCGTTTTGTTTAAGCAACTGCTGCTCACACACCATATTGTATAAACAGTCATAACGGAGAGGAGAGATGAATGATGAAATTCCCAGTTTATATTCATTCGATATCCGGGAACAGCGTTTTTAATAACGGATTTGCAGTTTCCATCAGCCCGTTCTCTGTGTCTAAAACAACAGAGGGTTCCGGTGGGAGTAATACAGGTTTGGTTTTTGAATCCAATACTTTAAGCCAAACAAGCTCCGCCAATCAAGCCCTACATGTTACAAATGCGGTCCAAGAGCTGCTTTCCAAGCTTTTAGCGTAAAAATAAGAAATTAACACTTCATGAGGTGCCGTATGGCTTTTCCAATTATTCACACAAACTTTTGGGATACTGTGATAGCTGTTCCAATCATCATATTGATAACCCAAATCCTCAAAATATTATTGAAAATCCCCAAAACTTTTGTACCGTCAGTTGCCTTAATAACAGGCCTTGTCATTTCTGTTTTCATAAGCCATCGACACAGCCTCTTTTCTGGCGTATTTATGGGCTGGTTTTATGGCTACGCTGCTATAGGCTCCTACTCATCATTAAAAACGACCATCTTATCCTTTAGGCAAACGAAAAACGATACATCAAATTCATAGATGACATATCACGATCTGCCGCCTCTTTATCAGGCGGCTTTATTTCTGCTGATAGGTTGATCATCTTCAAAAGAGACTCATTCACGCTATTATTTTTACCATTATGTTGATGCAATGATATAAAAACGCAATATCATAGAAGTAAATAGACTGCCAGCGTCCTCTATGACGGCTACTTCTGAGTGAAAGGAGTTTTTGAAGCATGCGATCTCAAATCAACATTTCAAATCTCACGATAAATGGAATGACACAAAACGCCAATACAGATATCGGACAAAACTTGCAAAACAGCCATACTGCGAACAGCAAAAATTACGGAGTGAATTTCACATTAGGAGATTACTCTCCTTCTCATTCAATTATTATTTCAGCAAGTTGTGATAATGATACAAGTGATCAAGGGCAGGTTGATAACCCTTCTTCGCCTAGTGAAGAATAAAAAAAGAACTCATTTGAGTTCTCAGGCTGTCGAGAAAATCTCGACAGCCTTTATTTTTCTTTAAAATATCCATTCTTCTGTAATAAAATAAAAGAAAGACTTAAAAGGACGGTGTCTTTCTCATGTTCCACACAAGAAACTCTTCTCAAAACACAGCCGAATTTGTTCTGCTTGACCAACTCGTTGAAGAGGATCACCTGCTTCGGAAAATTGATAAACACATAGACTTCTCTTTCATCATTGAAAAGGTGAAACCTTACTACAGTGAAAACAAAGGCCGCCCCTCACTTGATCCGCTTATTTTATTTAAAATGATGTTTATCGGATACCTCTATGGTATCCGTTCAGAAAGACAGCTTGAAAAAGAAATTTACTACAATATGGCGTACAGATGGTTTCTCGGATTGAACATAAACGACCCGGTTCCACACCACTCCACCATCAGCTGGAACAGACGCACACGCTTTAAAGATACAACCATCTTCCAAGACATTTTTGATGAGATCGTTCTTCAGGCCATCAATCATGACATGGTGGGCGGACGAGTCCTATTCACCGACTCCACACACCTTAAAGCCAATGCCAACAAGCATAAATACACAAGAAAAACAATTGCGCAGGATACCCAAAACTATATCAAGGATTTAAATGAAGCCATTCAAGAGGATCGGGAGGAACACGGAAAAAAACCATTAACAGCCAAAGAGGAGGTGAAAGCTGAAAAAGAGATCCGCCACAGTACAACCGATCCGGAAAGTGGCTATCTGTATCGTGAAAACAAACCAGAAGGTTTTTTCTATTTAGATCACCGCACAACAGATATGAAATACAACATTATCACCGATGCCTACGTCACACCTGGAAATGTCCATGATTCTGTGCCTTATCTTGACCGATTAGACCACCAAATCGCACGATTTGGTTTTCAAGTAGAAGCCGTCGCCCTTGATTCCGGATATTTAACGACTCCGATCTGTAAAGGATTATCTGACCGCCAAATCTTTGGTGTCATCGCACATAGACGTTATCACCCTATCCGAGGCTTGTTTCCAAAATGGAAATTTCATTATGACAGTGAACAAGACAGATACATTTGTCCAAATCACCAAACACTTACATACTCAACAACTGACCGAAAAGGCTACCGGTCATATAAATCAAATCCTGAAATATGTTCCTCATGCCCACTGCTTGAAAACTGTACAAAATCAAAGAATCGGCAGAAAGTGATTACTCGACATGTATGGGAAGATCATAAAGAAAAGGTCAGACAAAATCGCTTGTCTGTTTCAGGAAAAAACCTCTACAAAAAAAGAAAAGAAAAAATAGAGCGAAGCTTTGCAGATTCAAAACAGCTGCATGGGCTTCGCTATTGCAGGTTGAGGGGAAAACGAAATGTGAGTGAACAAGTTCTCCTCACAGCCGCATGCCAGAACATGAAGAAGATTGCCACATACCTAGCCAAGCAGGGCTAGGCATGTGGGAGCGCTTTTTCTGCATCTGAAACCTGATGAATATCTAAAGAAACTGTATAAAACAAAAAAGCTTGTAGAAAAAACGTCGTTTTCTCTACAAGCTGAGAACTCATTTGAGTTCTTTTTTTGCCTTATTTCTTTATTCACCTTCATATAATCGATAAACCCTTTTCAGCTTTTGTTCAAGCTGTTTAAAATGAACAAAACGGGCTTCTCTTAGAAACTCAGTCCCATCAATGAACAAAAGAAGCATAGGAACGGTGAAAACTGAAAATCTGCCAGCGACCTCTGCTACATCGTCAGCATTGATATGCCCCAATTTGATGTTTGGAAACTGATCCAATACTATTCTGAGCTGGGGCAGGACTGCGTGACATACTGTACAGGCAGGCCTTGATATATAAATAAAACTGAATTTGTGCTGTTTGATAAAATTATCTATAGAATCTAATGAATGTAATTCTGTCATCTCTTTCATCCATTTACTCCTTCAAATAGGTCTGTCTTTTATAACCAAGCTCATCAATACGTATCATTCACTATACTGATTTATATTTATGATATCCGCTTTTTTACTTTGCAGAGTACCTGCAAGCTTGCCGAAAATGTCAAAATAAAAGAACAGTTACTGACAAGCAGCAACTGTTCTTACATACTTTCGTATTAAAAATGCAAAGCGTAAGCTCCTGAACCGATGAGTGCAACCCCTATGGAAACTGCAATGAGCACCAGGTTATATTCAAAACCTCCGGCGCCATTCGCAAAACCTTTCGCTCCATGGACTTTTACGATAGCACCTAACATGATGATCGTTATGATAGCAGCTCCAAGCGGGAGGAATACGCCTAAAATAAATAGAATTCCGCTTACTAACTCCCCAAGACCTGATAGAGCGGCCGCAACGTTTCCTGGTTTCACCCCAATTGATTCGAACCATTGTCCGGTTCCTTTAATCCCGTATCCGCCAAACCAGCCGAATAATTTTTGTGTGCCATAAAACAAAAACACTACACCAATCATTATACGAATAAGCAACAGTCCTGCATCTTCCATTTGTATCTCTCCTCATCTTTGATTTTATCTGATTCTTTGCTGACAGTATCCAGCAATCATCAATTGAATATATGTTTCTTTATTTTTTATGTGTCAAATCAATCTAACTCTCTTACTTCAAACGGCAGCAGCCCTTGTTCAATTTGTGTGCGATGCGGTTCATATTGTACAGGCAGCATCAGTTTTTCGCCCATTGTATCCTGTGTTTCATCATGTGCAAAGCCAGGGGGATCAGTTGCGATTTCAAACAGGATTTCCCCATGTTCCCTGAAGTAAATGGCATTAAAGTAGTTTCTATCCCGAACAGGAGTTACACCATATCCATGGGAAGCAATATATCTTTGCCAATCTAACTGATCTTCATCATCGTTAGCCCGCCAAGCGATGTGATGCACCGTTCCGGCCCCCATTTGCCCGCGGCCAATAGGCGTTAACTTAAGGTCAATCACATTTCCGATATCACCGGCGGAACGATAACGAACGAAGTCTCCTTCTTTGCCGACTCGTTCCAGCCCCATGATGTTTTCTAAAAGCTCAGCGGTTTTGTCAGGCTGCGCTGATAATAGGGTTGCACCCCCAAAACCTTTAATGGCAACATCGGGCGTTACATCTCCGAAAGTCCACGTATTAGCCTCTCCTTCTTCTCTTTCCACGATTTCTAAGTGCAGTCCATGAGGATCATCAAATTCTACATATTGTTCCCCAAAGCGCTCGATTTTGGTGTAGGGAACGTTGAACTTTTCTAGTCTCTTTTCCCAAAATGCCATAGCCCCTTTCGGCACGACATACGAAGTCACGCCAACTTGACCGTCTCCAATGACGCCTTGGCGGGCTCCGGCCCACGGAAAGAAGGTAATGATTGTTCCCGGCTTCCCGCCTTCATTCCCAAAATAAAGATGATACGTACCTGGGTCATCAAAATTGACAGTTTGCTTGACCAAACGAAGCCCAAGCACTCCTGCGTAGAAATCTGTGTTCTCTTGAGGGTGACCGACAATCGCTGTAATATGATGAATTCCCATCGTTTTTTTCGCCATTTTTATCCGCTCCTTTTACATATACTCAACAAACTCATTCACAGGCTTCCGGTAGCCGCGCGGTCTTCTGCTCTCTGTTTTTTCTTTTCCAATCGTAATCATCATGACAACCTCAAATTGGTCGTCTATGTTCAAAATCCGTTTTACGGCTTCCGCATCAAAGCCGATCATCGGGCAGGTATCCCAGCCTTTTTCCTTAGCACTCAGCATAAACATCATCGCAGAAAGTGAAGCATTCCTTATCGCCTCATCTCTCTTAAATTGTTCTCCCCTGTTTTCATAAAACGAAACGGTGTCTTGCACCATGTGGTCATACTCTTGCTTATTTAATATCCCCAATACCTTTAAACCTTCATAGATATCAGCCGCTTGTTGATATGCCTGCTTATCCCCTAATACCAAGAGAACCGCAGAAGAGCTAACCACTTTATATTGTCCATTTGCGGCCTGCTTCAGCTTTTCCTTTACGTCCTGGTCAAGAACCGCCACATATTTTGTATGCTGCAAATTAAAAGCCGATGGCGCCAATGCAACCAAATCAAACATCTCATTGAGGTCTTCTTTTGTGATTGGATGACCTGAAAGAAAATTGCTTGCAGATCGTCTTTCATTGACTAACTGTATAAATTCAGCCATTACGATACACTCCCTTTTATCTCGAATTCGAGATATTTTATTATAAAAAATCCATATTGAATATTGTGTAAAAGAAATGACAACGGATTGAACACTTAGAGATGCGCTTGATCGCTGATCTTTCCGACCAAATATCTCAAATTAAAATATCTTGAATATGAGATAATAGTAAAATACAGATCTTCTCATGTCAATAGGTTTTTGAAAATTAGGTGGAAATTTTTCACTGACGGCAGCATTTTAATAGCGAATCATCACTGTTGTTACATAAGAACTCATTTGTTTGCTGTATGACCTTTTTAGCATAGCTCCAACTTTTTTTCTGTCACCTTATTTATTAGTAAACAGGAAACAACGTTGCTATAGACCCACTCGAAATTGAATTGGTATGATAAACAAAGTGATTACACAGGAAAGGATACGGAGAGCGTATATAGAGCACTCCTATTTTTTTGTGCAGTTTTATAGGAGGAAAAAATGGCAAGTGAAAGAGAACAAATAAGCAGAAAAGTTGCTTTGATAGCATTGATCGCCAATCTCATCTTAATGGCAGGAAAGGTCTTTTTTGGGCTGGTAGGCGATAGTGAAGCCGTGTTTGCAGACGGAATACATTCCGCGGCAGATGTCGTTGCTTCGATTGCAGTCTTGGCAGTGATCGGAATTTCCAATAAACCGCCCGATCAAGACCATCCTTTTGGTCACGGAAAAGCTGAAGTCATTAGTGAGGCGATTGTAGGAATTATCTTAGTGATCGTATCCGTTTATATCCTCATAGAAGCGATTCTGTCCTTTGTTAAAGGGCCAAGCGTTCCCCAATACAGCGCATTGTTTGCGGCTCTGATTTCGTACGTGGCTAAGGAAATCTTATATCGTTATTCTATAAAGCAAGGGGAAAAATGGAACAGCAAAGCGATTATAGCGATTGCGTACGATCATAAAGGCGATATCGTTGCCTCTCTTGCCGCTTTTATCGGCGTCCTGTTGGCTATCATCGGGAACACCCGCGGATGGCCCTATCTGTTGTACGCCGATGCCATTGCCAGTGCAATCGTTGCTTACCTCATTTTTAAGATTTCAATGGAATTAATCAGGCCGTCTGTTGATGTGCTCATGGAAAAGAGTGTTGATCCCGAGCTGATAGAGGAATATAAAGCTGTTATTTTTCAATGTGATCAAGTAAAACGAATTGATAGAATCCGCGCGCGAGAACATGGCCACTATAAATTGCTTGATGTCCGTTTATCTTTGGATCATGATTTGACAATTAAGCAGGGACACGACATCGCCCGCGAAATTCGAAATGAAATCAAAAGACAGTTTTCAGATGTAGAAGAAGTGCTCATCCATGTAAATCCTTATTTCGAAGAATGAAAAGCTCCTTTTTAGAAGGAGTTTTTTCTTTTTGCTGCAAACTTTACCTTTAGAACTCGCCCGTACTATATAATGTGGATGTATATAATCATAGGGACAGAAAGGTTGTTAGAATGAAGGAATTTTTTTCGATTGGAGAAGTGTCAAAGTTATTCAATGTGAAAATCTCTGCTCTTCGGTATTATGATGAAATCGGCCTTTTGAAACCGGAATATAAAGATGAGCAAACGAACTATAGGTATTATTCTACCCAACAGTTTGAGCGGCTTGATACCATCAAGTATTTGAGGGCCCTAGGCCTGCCAATCAATAAGCTTCTTGATTTTTATAACTCTCAAAATACAAACACTCTTCTTCATTTACTAAAAAGCCAGCAGGCTGAAATTGATCGCAAAAAGAAAGAATTGGAACGCATCGAACGAAAGATCTCCCGACGCATCACACATATAGAAGATGCCGTTAACATGCCGTTACATCAAATTTCAAAAATCAAACTTCCCGCAATGCGTGTGGCTTACTTGCAGCATGAATATGTTCTCGGCCATGATATCGAACATTCGTTAGCTGAATTGAGAACCCACCTGAATGTAAACGAAGATATATTCATAGGCAAGATCGGTTTATCCATTTCTGCAGCAAATGTGAAAGCAAAACAGTTTGACAAATATTCCAGTATATTTATGATTCTTGAAGATGAAAATGAAAAAACTTCTTCAGAAATCATCTTTCCTTCAAGAGAATATCTGCAAATTAGGTTTAAAGGGTCACATCCAGAAGCCGAACCATACTACAAAAAATTACTGGCATATATGAAAGAACATCATTATGAGGTAGCAGGGGACTCAATTGAAATCACACTCATTGATTATGGCATTACGAATAACCTAGATAATTACGTGACTGAAATCCTGCTGCCCATTAAATAATCTCATGAATATGTTTTTATCTCCCTTGACTCTCTACTAACTAGAGGGTTTATTTTTTATGCAGAAATGATTTTTGGAGGAGAAAGCTTATGTTTGGAACGATTTTTAACACAGTGATGATCATTGCAGGAAGCATAATCGGGGGGATATTCAAAAAAGGCATTAAAGATGAATACCAGGATATTTTGATGCAGGCAATGGGATTCGCTGCGGTCGCATTGGGGATCAACGCCATTACACAGCATTTGCCTGATAGTAAATATCCCATTCTATTCATCGTGAGTTTAGCCATTGGAGGTTTGCTAGGCCAGATCATCAATTTAGAATTACGATTCAACAAGCTGGTGAACAAATTTTCTAAAAGCAATTTAGCAGAGGGCTTATCAACTGCGGTCTTATTATTTTGTATAGGTTCGCTGTCAATATTAGGCCCTGTTGAAGCCGCTCTGCATGGAGATTATACATACCTTCTGACAAACGGGATGTTAGATGGGATCACCTCCATTGTGCTCGCTTCAACTTTTGGTTTTGGAATAGCGGCTGCCGCCATTGTATTATTTGTCTGGCAGGGCTCCATCTATTTATTTGCTAAAGTAATGGAGAGCGCAATCAATACAGACCTTATTAATGAAATCACAATTGTGGGAGGCATACTCATCCTCAGTTCAGGTCTAAGCATTCTTGGAATCAAGAAGTTCAAAACATTGAATTTGCTGCCTTCCCTCTTGATCCCTCCTGTTGTGATTTTTGTGATTCATGCATTTGGATTGCGGCTTTAATGAAGCGGCTCCACAAAGGAGGTTAATATTCTGTTATATTGATTTTCAATAATCTGTTCCAATCGTTTTATTTCCTTTTCATCTTGGATTTGACGTCTAATAACAACTGTATTATATTGTAAATAAAGTCTGTTATATCAAAATCAGATTCCCCATCACGAAACGGCACATTCATTTAAATAAAATTGGGAGGGGCATTTGTATGTCAAACCATTCATCTAGTATTCCCGAATTAAGTGACAACGGTATCCGCTATTATCAAACTTATAATGAAAGCCTTAGTCTTTGGCCGGTCCGTTGTAAATCATTCTATATATCTACTCGTTTTGGTCAAACACATGTGATTGCAAGCGGCCCAGAGGATGCCCCGCCGCTTGTATTACTCCACGGAGCATTATTCAGCTCGACGATGTGGTATCCCAACATCGCCGATTGGAGCAGTAAATACAGAACTTATGCAGTTGATATCATAGGTGATAAAAACAAGAGTATTCCTGAGAATGTAAGCGGTACAAGAACGGATTACGCCAATTGGCTTCTTGATGTGTTTGACAATCTGGGGATCGAAAAGTCCCACATGATCGGACTTTCGCTTGGCGGTCTCCATACGATGAATTTCCTTTTACGTATGCCTGAGAGAGTAAAAAGCGCAGCTATACTGAGTCCGGCAGAAACGTTTTTGCCATTTCATCACGATTTCTACAAATACGCTCTTGGCCTTACAGCGTCAAATGGAGTTGAAACATTCTTAAATTGGATGATGAATGATCAGAATGTGCTGCACCCGATTTTTGTGAAGCAGTTTCAAGCAGGGGTAATATGGCAGGATGGAGCAAGAAATCCAAATCCTAAAGCCGACGGATTTCCGTATGTTTTTACCGATGAGGAATTACGTTCAGCAAGAGTTCCTATCCTATTATTACTTGGTGAACATGAAGTCATCTATGATCCCCACTCAGCCCTGCACCGAGCCTCTTCATTCGTTCCAGATATTGAGGCGGAAGTCATTAAAAATGCCGGACATGTTTTATCGATGGAACAACCCGCTTACGTAAATGAACGTGTAATGCGTTTTTTCAATGCAGAAACAGGCATTTCACGGTAAGGGCTTATAAGATAGTGATTTGCATTCATAAAGTCCTGCAATATACTTCTAGCCGGGCATTTCAAAAAATAGAGTCCCTCTTATGGACTCTATTTTTCTTGGACAAAACCCGCAGCTGGTTTTGTGTGCTTGTTTCTTTAGGTTTCTTATATGATCAGTTGTAAAATCCTTTATTTTCAAGAAGGATTCTCAAGAACCTTGGCATCAAGTAGTGAATGCAAAGTCAAAAAATCATGTCACTTCTCCTGGATGCCTGCTAGTATGATGCAGCTTCTGCCAATATGAAACAAAGTTCCATCCATATCGAAAATGAGTGATTGCGCCATAAGTGTCTCCTTTTAACTGCCGACTCCATCTTCCAAATACTAACATGAGCAAAAAAGCAGATCATTAAAGATCTGCTTTTTCTATTACACACTGATTTGTTTCTTTTGTTCATGATCTATTTCTGGCTGTATTTCCTTTGTCAGTTGATGCCCTTCTATATCCACGTTCGGAATAATCTTGTCTAACCATTTCGGCAAATACCAGGCTGCATTCCCCATCAGCTTCATGACACTTGGAATCAGTGTCATTCTTACAATAAAGGCATCAAAGAGCACACCAAAGGAAAGTGCTAATCCGTTGGCTTTAATAGAAGCTTCGCCTGCAAAGATAAATCCTGCAAAAACGAAGATCATGATCAAGCCGGCTGCTGTAACAACAGGACCACTGTGTTTTAATCCAGCCTGAATGGCTTGTACTGGATTCTTTGTTTTTACATATTCTTCACGCATTCTGCTGACAAGGAATACTTGATAATCCATGGCTAACCCGAACAGAATCCCAATCGATAAAATCGGCAGGAACGCGAGTATCGGCCCTTTTTCAGGTATTTTGAAAAAGTCGATGAGATTCCCGTCTTGCAAGACAAATACACAAATCCCAAGAGTGGCTGTCATCGTCAACATGAAACCTGCAACAGCAACAAGCGGCACAAGCAGCGAACGGAAAACGATGGTCAGCAATACAAACGCAAAGCCCACAATAAGTACAGCAAACACCGGTATCGCATCATTGAGGCGATCTGAAATGTCAATATTCACTGCAGTCGATCCAGTAACAAGCAAATCTACTCCGTTTTTATCTGATAAACTGCGTACATCGTGTACCAAATCTTTCGTTGTGACATCATTTGGACCTGTTTCTGGAACGACCGTAATGATGGCAAAGTTCCCTTCTTTATTAGGCATTGCAGGGGTGACACTTGCTACATGGTCTAAGCCCTTTATTTCTTTCACTGCATCTGCGAAAGCCTCCGCCTTATTTTCTGTAGCATTTGTGGCATCCGCTACGATTGTTAATTGGCCATTAAATCCTTCTCCAAAGCCTTCGGCAAGCAAGGCATATGCCCGGCGATCCGGATTATCCTTAGCTTTCATCCCAGCATCAGGCAAGCCCAGTTCCAAATGCATAGATGGGATACTAATGACGATCAAAATCAGAATGCTGCATACACTTAGAATGATAGGATTTTTGGTGACAAAGCGTCCCCAGACATTTGTTTCAGTGCTTTGTTTTTCTATTTTCTTGTTTGATTTCGGAATCATCCGCTTCCCTGCAATCGATAAGACCGCAGGCACAAGTGTGATGGAAGCCAAAACAGCCATCAGTACACTAAGCCCTGCTGTCAGCCCCATCGCAGACATAAAAGGAATGTTAACGACAGTTAATCCGCAAAGTGCAACGATAACAGTAAGTCCGGCAAAAACGACTGCGCTTCCCGCTGTTCCCACGGCTCTCGCAATTGATTCATTCTTTTGTATGCCTTCGCCTAAAAACTGGCGGTGTTTCGTAAAAATAAATAAAGCATAATCAATACCAACAGCAAGGCCAATCATTCCGGCTAATGAAAGACTGACGGAAGCAATATCAAATACTTGTGTCCCAATCAAAACCAGTCCAATACTTACACCTAAACCAATCAGTGCAGTTAAAATCGGCAAACCTGCTATTAATAAAGAACCCAATGTAATGGCTAAAACGACAAAAGCCAAGATAATGCCGACAATTTCAGAGACACTGCCTATCTCCATCTCGGCTCCCGGTACATCTCCGCTTAGCTCAGTTTGCAATCCTTCATCATCAACCAGTTTCAAACTGTCTTTTAAGTGTTTGATAGAATAATCCTTTATATCATCTGCTGATGATTTATACTTGATATCAGCATAGGCAACTGTGCCATCTTTCGCGATTGTCCCTGTCACAAAAGGACTTGCAATCGAGTCAACAGAATCATCTTTACTGATTTCTTTGAGCGTATCTTCTATTGCTTTTTTTGCTGGCTTCCCAGTAAGTTTCTCCCCATCACCAGCACCGAAAATAACCCGTATGCTCCCTTTATCAGGACCGTGAGGAAATTCTTTTTGAATCACATCCATCGCTTTTTCCGAAGGTGTGTCAGGTATGGACATATCCTCAGAAAAACTTGGTTTCAAGGTGACTGCAAGGCCTATCGCAGCAACTAACACAACGATCCACGCACATATTGCTTTTATGCGATTGCGAGCAACCCATCCTCCTAATGTATATAACATTTTTGACATGATAATCTCCTTTCAACACATTGCTTGATCACATTCTTTCTCATTGTAGTTGACAATGAAATAAAAAAAACGTACATTCGGGCATGTACGTTTGGGCAATTTTCAAATATGCAGTTTAGTTGTCTATTGTCAGAATACCTTTTTGCATGGCAATCGTTACTGCCTCAGTTCTTGAATTCGCGCCTAATTTATTGTAAATGGACGTTAATCTGGACTTTACTGTTCGCTCAGAGACGTCCAAATCAAAGGCAATCGCTTTGCTTTTAAGACCTTTAGCAATTGCTTTTAGAACAATGACTTCCTTTTCCGTCAGCTGCGTCTCACTGCGCTGCTTTTTCATCCGCTCAAATTGGATTTCTTGCAGACGTTTGAGGATATCAGGCTGCAACAGCACATTTCCTCTGATCGCTGCATCCATTGTGTGAAAAAGGGTTTCTGAACTCGTATCCTTTAACAGATATCCTTTCGCTCCTAATTCAATCCCTTCGATCATTAAGTGATCTTCATTATATGTAGTCAAAATAATGATGGGGGTATCGTGTTTTTCTTTTATTTGTTTAATGGCCTCTAACCCGCTCATCTCCGGCATATACAAATCCATCAGAATGATATCCGGTTCTAATTCATCTGCAAGACGGACTGCGACTTTTCCATTTTCCGCCTCTCCTATAATGGTGTATTGATCATTCGTTTCAATTAAAAGCTTCAGACCTTCCCTCACGACAAGATGGTCATCAACGATTAAAACCTTATTCATCTTGCATCTCTCCCTGAATTGGTACAGTGATCTCAATTTGTGTTCCTTTCAATTTTGCACTCTTGATATTGAATTGGCCATTTATTGCCCTGACGCGTTCTTGTATGCCAAGAAGCCCATAATGTCCTCTCTTTTTCTTTCCTTTTTCAACATTAAATCCCTTGCCGTTATCCTTAACTGTTAAATGGAGCCTTCCCTTTTCATCATCCCAAATGGATATCCAGATTGTTTTCGCCTCAGCATGCTTTGCCGCATTCGTCATGCATTCTCCAATGATGTAATAACAGTTTTCAGCTGTACGCACATCCAGCACCTGATGCAATCTGTAATCTAATAAACAAGCCATGCCTGTCGACTCTATAAAATGATCCATTAGCGAGGTAATTCTTTCTTTTAAAACACCGATTTCTTCTGATTTTCTGCGGAGATCGTCAATAGCTGAACGTGCATCAGCTAATGTGCTTTTCACTCTTTTCATCGATTGTTGTATGATTTCCTTCGCTCTCTCTGTGTTGCCTTTGGCGAGATGAACATGAATCGCATCCAGCTGCATATTTAAACTGACAAGACCTTGAGCAAGCGTATCGTGTAAATCTCGGGCCATCCGCTGTCTTTCGTTCTGCAGCGTCAGCTGTTCTACCTGCTGATGAGCCAGCTCCAGCCTTTCAAGAGTCAATTGAGCTTTTATTTTTTCATCGACTTGGGCAAAAAATGTTGCGGCATAAGTGATGATGACAATCATGATTGGCCCAGCAATAACAATAAAATGCAAAACTTCACCTTTATGAAGGTGATACGCCGAATTTATGACCAGCAGCAGCAATAGATAAAGAATGAGAAAAGTCCTTCTTCTGTCTGCCATTCCTAAAATCTGTCCAATTAAAAATGCATAAAGGCCGATAATGACAAGTATAAAGAAGCCAGTCATGAGATTAGCAAGTGCAAAGGTGATCAAACCTTGTACCACGAAATACAGAATCACTCTTTTCTTAACCCAGCGATATGAGTGCCAATGAAGCAAAGCAAAAATGGCGATTAATATGGTAAACGCATAAAGCAATAAAATGGACCAGCCCCCAGAAACAAATTGCAGCACGATAGAGGCTATATAGATCATAAGAATAAAAGCCAGGCCCGGCACTCTGAGTGCAAGCATGTTTAATGCCCGCCTATCATGTGAGTAATATTTATCTTTAAAAGGATTCCTTATAAGCAAACCTTATCCACTTCCTTTACCTGTTTCACCGAATAGAGACTCATGAAAATCGAACCCATATTTCAACTTGCAAACATACATGTATCCAATCATTTTATAGGAAGAGAAGGAACACAACAATATCAGGTGCAGGGAAACATTAGAGTTTCCAACAAGTGATCATTGCCCAAACGTACATGAACGTTCTGCCTCTATGTACGTTTTATCTTTTCAAATTTACCTTTAAAATCATAAGGAACTTACTATTCATTGAAGGAATGATCATCATTGAAATCGATTGATCTCACAATTTTATCATTAAAGAGAAAAGGAATCCGGACCGAAAAGGTATTAAAAAATCAGAACCCTGATCGATTAAGCCATATGACAGACAAAAATGCGCAACCAAAAAGCAAGGAAAAAGAGGATTGAACATGTATTGGTTTCTAGGTGCTTTATTATATTTTCTGATCGGTACTTATATATTCATTAGAGTCACTAGAGACAGCCAATCAGGCTCATGGATACTGCTTGCATTAGCAGCTCCACTCATCATTGCTGGCTACCCTTATTTTTATTCAAAGAAGCTTCTTTCCAAAAGACGCTGAAACAGCTGTCATTCAAACCGCACATTGGTAAAATGATCAATACCGGGATACAATCTAGGTATTCTATGGAAAGGAGTCTTGCCTTATGAGTCAAAGAGTGTCCTACTATGAGATTGCACCTGAAGGTATGAAAATCATGATGGATATGGAGAAATACACGAAACAATCCTCAATTAACCGAACGACGAGAGAACTAATCAAAATCAGAGTCTCTCAAATGAACGGCTGTGCCTACTGCATAGATATGCATACGTCCGATGCCCGCAAAATGGGGGAAACTGAACAGCGAATTTACTGTTTACATGCTTGGAATGAATGTGATTTTTACTCACCTGAAGAGAAAGCGGCTCTCGAACTATCTGAACACATCACGCTCATTCCATCTAAAAGGGTTCCTGATGAGCTATATCATCGGGTGCGGGAACATTATGATGAAAAACAATATGTTGACCTTGTTCTCATCATTAATCAAATAAACAGTTGGAACCGCATCTCTATTGCAATGGGGAATCGAGCTGCTTCAAAATAAGAAGAAGGAGTAAGATTAGAACAAATCTTACTCCTCCCTAGATTTCGTACCGCATCATCTGATGTTTCCGTTTCAACATCCTAAATCTTCACGTTTAGGTGCTTTTCAAACGCGATTTTCCCGCTTTGTGTAATCCTAATCGCTCTCGTTTTAGGCATACGAACGATCCACTCTTCTTCTAACATGCGCACCAATAGGGCGTTTCCTAATGCTCCTGCAATATGATGCTGCCGTTCACTCCAATCCAAACAGCAGCGGGCAAAGGCTCTCCTCTTATTCCGTTGTTGCTCTTCATTGATGCCTAACTTTGAAAAGAATAAAGCACCCTCTGAAGTCACCTCAAAGTTTAAATCAACTTTTTTTAACATCCCCTGCTCAACTAATGAATGTGCCATTTGCACGCCCACATAACCTGCCAAATGATCATAACAGGTACGGGCGAAATGCAAGTCCTTTTTCTCTTTTGACTCTTTTAAAGATTTGACTTTTGCTTTAGGCGCAATATGAAGCAATTGTTCGATCACATTTGCAGCATCTGAGTCAGACAATCTGTAATACCGATGTCTCCCATGCTTCTCTACGCTAATCAGCTTTGCTTCAAGCAATTTATTCAGGTGAAAACTGGCGGTTTGAGGTTTAATGTTAGCGAGATATGCAAGCTCTCCCGCAGGGTGTATCCTGCCATCCATCAGACTGAGAAGAATGGAAGAACGCGAGGGATCTGATAGCAACGAAGAGATTTTTGCAATATTAGGATTCATGATTTTCCTCCTTACATTCATATTTCGATGATAGTTGAAATGTTAATCCTTTACAATATAAATGTAAGCGTGACAAGGAGGAAAAAACGTTGGACATCAAAAAACAAGACACTCGTCAATTTAAGGAAATCAAACCCAAGATCATGTATTATGGTACCTCGACATTTCTTCTAACCACATTGAATGAGGATGGAACCACTAATATTAGTCCTATGTCTTCTTCTTGGGCTCTTGGACATTATATAATCCTTGGAGTAGGACTGGGAGGAAAAGCCATCGACAATTTGGAAAGACACAAAGAGTGTGTCATAAACTTGCCTGGCCCGGAATTATGGGAAAACATTGAAAGAATTTCATCTTATAGCGGAAAAAAGAGTATACCGCCTTTAAAGAAGCAGCTCGGATTTACATATAAAAAAGAAAAATACGAGGCAGCAGGGTTAACGCCTTTACAATCAAAAACAGTATCACCAACACGAATTAAAGAATGCCCTATCCAAATCGAAGCCGAAGTGAAACACATTCGGCTTCCAGAATATGAATCGTCATTCGCAATTGTAGAGACGCAGGCACTGCATTTTCATGCCGAGGAAAGTATCATTCTGGACGAAAACCATATCAACCCTTCCAAATGGAGCCCGCTTATCTATAATTTCAGACATTATTTTGGTTTAGGAAGAGAAGTCGGAAAGACTTTTCGTTCAGAGACATGATCTTTTTAAGACCAAGCTAAGACTTGGTCTATTTTTATAATAGATAAAAGCACACGTCATTGTCATGCTGTCATCATGATATAATTGAAAAAATTGTAATGACAGGAGCGTGCGGCCTCGATGGAATTATCTTTTCTACCTAAAAACACATTCATAGACCCTAATGGACATAATACAAATGAAGTAAAAAGCTTAGTCGATCAATTAGCCGGATTAGTTATTGAACATTCGAGTCATGCTGCAAAGAGAGACACACTGCCTGCTGTGGAGTCTTTTGATTATAGTGATATACCCGAAACTGGTATAGAAATTGAAAATATCTTGGTAAACCTGCAGGGTATCATCAAAAACTCAATGAATCCTCAAAACCCAAGATATATGGGCCATATGGATTCAATCCCCACTCTCATTTCATGCTTGGGTGACTTCATAAGCAGTTCCCTTAATAACAATATGCTAAGCCTTGAGATGTCCCCTGTTTTTTCAAAAGTGGAAGCACAGTTACTCAAAACCATTGCCCGTATGTTTGGATATGATGATAAGTCAGGAGGAGTGATGACAAGCGGCGGAAGTCTCGCTAATCTGCATGCACTTACAGTAGCAAGAAATCATCAATTAAATATGAAAAAGACAGGTATCTTCGGACTTTCTGGACAGCCTGTCATCTTTGTTTCGGACGTCAGCCATACCTCCCTGCACAAAGCAGCTATGATCCTAGGTTTAGGTACCTCCAGTATCATTCCGGTAAAAAGCAACAATCTGGCCCGCATGGATATTCATGATTTAGAAATAAAAATTCATCGTGCAAAGAGTGAAGGCCACATTCCATTTGCTGTTGTCGCAACTGCCGGAACAACTGTGACAGGAAGCATAGATCCAATTTTGCCAATTGCCAGAATCACAAAGGAAAACGGACTGTGGCTGCATGTAGATGCAGCATATGGCGGCGCTTTAATTTTTTCTGAAAAATATCGTGATAAACTGAGTGGTATCGAAATGGCTGATTCCATTACTTTTAATCCGCAAAAGTGGATGTACATCACAAAGACCTGTGCAATGACTCTTTTTAAAAATCGTGAAATACTTGAAACTGATTTCCGTATATCTGCCCCTTATATGAATGAAACTGATTTTATTAATCTGGGTGAATTAGGTGTTCAAGGCACGCGGCATGCTGATATTTTAAAATTATATTTATCACTTCAACACGTTGGAACAAAAGGATACAACCAGTTGATAAATAAAAGTTTCGCACTAAACGAAGAATGTATAGAACAAGTGAAACAGCGGCCTTTTCTTGAGCTTTATTGTGAGCCAGATACAAACATCTGCTGTTTCCGAGGTATACCGCATGACATTGAAAAGGATCAATGGGATAACTGGAACCTGGAACTGCAGCAGTTCTTATTGAAAGAAGAAAATATCTTCTTGTCATTGCCGGAATGGAAAGGAAACCGCTGGCTGCGTGCTGTGTTCCTCAATCCATTTATAACAGGTTCGCTTATAAAACAAATGTTCAGAAAAATAGATCAATTTTATGATCAATATAAACAAATTGTTTAATAAAACTCACCAGATCAAGCCAACATTAGCTTGATCTTTTTTTAGGAAATATCCTTGTGAATAAATACTACCTGCTTGCCAATTCTTTTATCATTAAACCCAACTCATAAATCCCCTTTTGAAGGTCTTCAAGAGATGCATAAGCATATGATAAGCGAATATAATTCCCTTTTTCCTGAGCATAGATACTGCCGAGATTGAGCAGAATCCCTTTTGATAAGGCTTTAGTATAAAGTAATTTCATTGATATGGAAGGCAATATTTTTATCCAGACAAAAAACCCTCCTTTTGGGATATTCCATGTCGCCACATCTTTCAAATGAGTTTCTATAGCACTCAAGGCCAATTCTCTTCTCACCTTTAATTGCTGCCTAACCTTTTCTACATGCTGCTGGTAGTGGCCGGAAGTAAACCACTCTGCCGCTACTCTTTGGGATAGCGAACTGGATCCGTAATCTGTTTGCATTTTAATGTCAGATAAACGTTCAATCACCGGTTCCGGCCCGACGATCCATCCAATCCTCAAACCTGGGCTTAATGTTTTCGATAAACTTCCTATGTACAGTACGTGTCCATTTTTATCAATTGTTTTAATAGGATATGGCGGAATTTCATCGATCCATAACTCACGATAAATGTCATCTTCAATAATAGGAAGCTGTGTATTCTCACTTACTGCCAGGATCTCTTCACGCCGCTTTTTAGACATAAGAATACCAGTCGGATTGTGAAAACATGGATTTGTATATAAGATAGCCCTTCCCCGCTCTCCTCTTGTTAAATGAACATTTTCAGGCAAAAGTCCTTCATTATCCATAGGAAGTCCAGTCAGCTTCATACCAGCTGATTGAAATACGTGTAATGAATAAAGGTAGGAGGGCTGATCAAGATAAACGGTTGATCCTCTTTGTAACAGCCCCATTGATATCAGCTGCAAGGCTTGCAACGCTCCTGAGACAATCAGAATGGAAGAAGATGAGACGTTGATTCCAATGGTTTTTAAATAGTTGCTTAATGCCTCCCTCAAAGGTAAGTAACCTTTTGGTTCTTCATAACCGAATGCCTCCATGTGATGAGATACCTTCCCCATCATCTCTTTCATAACAGCCAAAGGAAAAATCTCAGGTGAAAGCTCACCTTTGCTGAGCTGTATCAGATCCGGATTGGATTCCGATTGATTGATCTCTTGAACGATTTTTCGGCTTGGCATCTGAATGCCAGAGGTGACATATTGATCCCAATCGGGAGCAGAATTCTTAGCCATCAGTGTCCATGTGTTGTTGATAACAACTGTGCCTTTCCCCATTGTGCCTTCTATTAGCCCATCGGCCATCAATTCCTCTAACGCTGTAATCACTGTGCTCCGATTTACCTGAAAATCTTTTGCAAGCGTGCGCTGGCTTGGAATCTTGCTTCCAATCGGCCACTCTCCATTTCCTATTTTCTCTTTAATAAAATGAACGATTTGTCTGTACTTAGGGAGCTTTTTCATCTTTTTTTCTTCTGGAAAGCTCATAGAATCGGTCTCCTTAAAATAAATTGGTTGGGTCAAAATCCGTTTAACTGGTTGAAGCCATATCACCAAATCTTTATTAATATAAAAACACATTAAATAACTGGTTGGTTTTTGTAAAGAGGAGTGGGAAATATGCAAAAGAAAACAGTTCAATTGATCACCTCAAACAGTCTGATGATCTGTTTATGGGCATCTGCTTTTCCGGGAATTCGCGCAGGACTAGAAGGGTACACACCAGAACACCTTGCTTTATTTCGTTTGTTAATCGGCTCGATGGCATTATTGCTTTTTGCTGTTTTGACTCAGATGCGCCTACCCGACTTGAAAGACATTCCTGCCATTTTTCTTTTAGGGTTTTTAGGTTTTGCACTCTATCACATTTTGCTGAACATCGGTGAAAAAACAGTTAGTGCCGGAGTTGCAAGCTTACTCGTTACTACGGCACCTATCTTCTCAGCCATGCTATCCCGCCTGTTTTATAAAGAGCATTTTGGATTTACGAAATGGCTTGGCTCTATGATCAGTTTATTGGGTGTATTATTGATTGCATTTGGGGCGGGAGACTTTACATATTCAATGAGCGGTATCTTGGTCATCCTGCTGGCAGCATTTTCGGAGAGTATTTATTTCGTTTTTCAAGCCCGCTATATAAAAAAATATGGTTTTATTCCATTCGTTACATTCACCATTTGGGGCGGAACAATACCTATGCTTGTGTTTCTGCCAGGCTTAGGCGAAGAGATGATGAACGCTTCAATAAGCGCAACTTTGTCTATCGTGTACTTAGGATTATTGCCGACGGTTATTCCTTACTTCGCACTAGCATATGTCACTGCGCTCATCGGCGCTTCAGAAGCAACTCTTTCTCTTTATGTAACACCGGCTTTAGCCTTGGTCATTTCATGGGTATGGATAGGCGAAATACCTGCATTTCTTTCTCTGCTGGGCGGAGTGGTTACAGTCAGCGGAGTATGTTTTACCTACCTAAAAGTAAATAAAATGAATAAGATTTTCAACACCCATTTTTCTGCTAAAAGGGTTAAAAAACTCTAAAACAAAAAAGATACCAACATCGGTTGGTATCCCTTTTTAAGGTTCTTTCATTAAGATTAGCCAGAGTAGTAAATAGTGTATTCCGTTATCGGCTTAAACCCTAGTTTAGCTGCTAATGCAATGGACGAATTGTTGCAGATATCACAATCCCAGCTAGGAACAATCCCATTTTCCATACAAAACGCTATAAACTTATTTGCTACGCAATAAGCTAACCCCAGTCCTCTATATTCCTCAAGTGTATAGATATCCATTTCCGCTCGATTATGCCCTAAAAATATAGAGGTACACTCACTTACTACATGATTGCCATGTAATACGGCAAATCCAAAACCTTTTGAAGCAAACTGTGAGACAGAATCCCAATACTCCTCATAATACGCGCTGTTAAACGCTGTGCTGTGTGAAATGATGTCTTCGTCTATTCTTTTCAATACAAGACCCTTTGGCAGTTGCAAAGTCTTTTTGGGATATTTTGGTTGATAAGAAAATGCAGCTCTTCTCATTTGGTTTAAGTCATCTTTCAGTATGGGTTTCAGTACGCTATCCCATGTATCACTGGAAGAAAACAAGGTAAATCGTTTTGATGATTTCACTTGTTCTTCATAATATCCTGCAATGAAATCATGAAAATCCCGATTCCCTTGGTCTCCCGCAATAAAATAAATGCCTGATTCAGTTCCTATAAAAAACGATTTAGGAAAGGTTTGATCATCTGCATAAACAGCTCCCGGAATGGTTTGGTCTAATATTGAATAGACAAATGTGGGACAATATTTGTCATCAAACATTGTTTTTAAGCTACTATACTTTTCTTTTGTTAATTCCTGCAAAACAGACAACTCCTTTAAAACACCGTCTTCTTCTTGATTCTGTTCACAAAATCAATTTTCCTCTGTCACCAGCTAAATAACTTCCCTGTTACGAATCTCAGACAAATAAAAACAGGTGTCTGCACTCAGCCCGCAGACACCTGTTGAACAACACATTGCATTATATAACCCAAGAAAACGCTGAGTATATCGATTCTTTATTTCCCAGTTACAGCAAACTGTTTTAAACGGTCACCAATTTCAGCACGGACCCTTTGGAAACACTTCTTCTGTTCCGTGTGCTTTTGCCGGATCTCAAATTTATCCGATGTTTGATTTGAAATATCAATCCCTGCTTCTTTCATTGCTTTGACAGCACTCGATGTCATCCATGAGCTTCGATTCCTGCGCTGTACATATTCCACTTGTCCCCAAGGTATTTTCTCCCCCACCCTTCAGCCATTTGGCTGCGGCAAGAGTTACCTGTGCATTGTTTTCCTTGATATAGTGACCTTGTCCTTTTAGAAACAAGAATGGATTATCAGCAGCCAAATATACAGGCCGACAAGTGTGATCAATAAAGTGGGTATCGTGAGGATAATTCCTGTTTTAAAATACGTGCCCCAGGAAATCTTCATACCTTTGTGCGAAAGAACATGAAGCCATAATAATGTCGCCAAGGAACCAATCGGTGTTATTTTAGGCCCTAAATCTGAACCGATCACATTTGCATAAATAAGCGCTTCTCTCATCATCCCATGTGTGTCTGTACCGGCAATAGCCAATGCGTCAATCATAACAGTCGGCAAGTTATTCATAATGGAAGAAAGAATCGCCGCAATAAAGCCCATTCCAATTGTCCCAGCAAACAATCCTTGATCAGCTGCGGCTTGAATCACATCTGAAAGGACATCCGTTAATCCGGCATTTCGGACACCATACACAACAACGTACATGCCAATTGAAAAGAATACGATAGCCCATGGCGCCTCTTTCACCACTTTCTTTGTATGGACGGCCGGACTCTTTTGCGCAGCGATTAAGAAAATGATCGCAATGCTGCCCGCTACCACTGATACAGGGATAGAAAAAAATTCACTTGCAAAATATCCAATTAACAGCAGCCCTAAGATATACCATGACAGTCTGAACATGTTTTGATCTTTAATTGCTTCAACAGGTTTTTTAACCTCAGTCAGATCATAGCGTTTTGGTATGCTTTTTCTAAAGAAAAGGTAAAGTACAATGATGCTCGCCAGCAGCGAAAACAAGTACGGGACAACCATTCTGGATGCATAATCAATAAACGTAATATGAAAATAGTCCGCTGAAACAATGTTGACCAAATTGCTCACTACTAAAGGAAGCGAAGTGGTATCCGCAATAAATCCGCTGGCAATGATAAAAGGAAAAACTAATTTTTCATTAAAATGTAATGCTCTGACCATCGCTAATACGATTGGTGTCAATATAAGAGCTGCACCGTCATTTGCAAATAACGCGGCGACAATAGCTCCTAATAGAGATACATAAACGAACATCCGCACACCGTTTCCTTTTGCAGCCTTAGCCATATGAAGCGCTGCCCATTCAAAGAAACCGATATTATCAAGAATTAACGATATCAGTATGATGGCCACAAAAGCCAAGGTCGCATTCCAAACAATCCCTGTCACAGTTAACACATCATGAAAATTGACAACACCTGCTATTAGAGCTAAAACTGCGCCTCCACAGGCTGACCACCCTATAGATAAATTTTTCGGCTGCCATATGACCAATACTAGAGTTAATAAAAAGATGAATACTGCCAAAATCATTGATGTCAATCTAATGCCTCCTTACTGGCAACACGCTTGAGTTTTCTTTTGTTTGATATGGTTTAACAATTCATCCTCCTGATCGATTTGATGTAAGATCAATTGCAATGTATCAAACTCAGGACAGGAACCATTTATTGAATAATAACGCCATTGGCCTCTTCTGTCCTCATTCACAAAACCTGCGTTTCTTAATTTCCGCAAATGCTGGCTTATGGCGGGCTGGCTCATTTCGAACATATCAACCAATTGACAGACACAATATTCTTTTTCAAGAAATAATCTCATCATTATAAGCCTAGTTTGATCACTAAGTGTTTTCAAACAACGAGTCATCGCCGCAACATCAATCGTCATATGAGCTCCTCCTTCCCAAATCAATATATAAGCAAATCATTATATACACGCCAAATGATTCTACATTCCCCTTTACGTTTCCATATGTAGCGCTCCGTATATCTTAAGGATCAAAACTTCGAAACGAAAACCTGAGTAGCTCCCCGCGTTACCTTAGCGCCACCGTCATTATATAAACTTTTATTTATATAAACAATCCCTTATATTTGGAACATCAAATATGTTTGATTCAATTAATATCAATCTCTTTATTTTCCTTTACCCATTGTACATTGAACCGAGTACGGCAATATAGCTTGTGTTTGCTTTTGGTTTTTGGCAGGAAGGATGGCCAGGACAACACTTATGGCGGACAAAGCATTTCATTCCCAAATCAGTAACTGAAATGGATATCGGACAGGAAAGCATAATACATAAGCAATCAGCAAAATACAAAAAATACCAGGGGTTTTGATACCCTTGGTATTTATGATTGAGACCTTCACCGGTTATTCACCCACAAGCCTCAAAAAAGTGTTTTTGATTAAATTACCCGCGGCATGTCAGTTACGGTTAAAAAGGTCATTCTATTTTTTAATGATGATTAAGACTTCTAAAATTGCTGCCCTTCACTTCAGCTACGTCATATACGGTGACAAAGGCGGATTTATCAATATCATTAATAATTTCCTTTAGTTTGGTTTCTTCTAAACGATTGATGACACATGTGATTTCTTTAAATTTCTCGTGGGAAAAACCCCCGTAAGCTTCTTTATATGTGGCGCTTCGGCCTAATTGATCACGTATTGTCTCTACCATTAATTCAGGTTGGGTTGTAATAATTTGAAAGGTTTTAGAGCCGCTTAAGCCTTCCTCCACAACATGAATCACTTTGGATGCAATGTAGTAAGCAATGACTGAAAGCAATGCCCCTTGTAAGCCAAATACTGTGGAAACAAAAATAAACACAAATAGGTTTAAGAATAGAATGAGATCGCTCGTTCCGAATGGCAGTTTTCGGGATAGCAGCACAGCAAGCATGTCAATTCCATCTAATGCGCCGCCATTACGCAGCGCCAGCCCCATTCCGAATCCAAGGATAATCCCGCCGACAACGGTAATTAACAGGGTATCTCCTTCTATGATAGCGGGTGTGTGGTGAAAAAAGCTTGTCCCCGCGGCAAGCGATACGATTCCGATAATTGATAATAATGCAAAGCTTTTCCCAATTTGCTTATATCCTAACCAGACAAATGGAATGTTGATCACAGCAATCAAAATCCCCAGCGGCAAGTTGAATAGCTGTGAACCAACGATGCTCAGACCCGTCACCCCTCCATCAGATACACTGTTTGGAATGAGCACTGTTTCTAGTCCATACGCCGCTATGATTCCTCCAATGATAACCATGATGATTTGGAAAATCATTTTCGCTTTAAATTTCTTATGTTTTTTGGTTGTATTCATACCATTCCTCATTTCTCAAATATTTCGTTATATTTAAATATACCATAATAGATATTTTCAGCTAAAAACATGCGTTTTTTTAAATAAAGTAATTAACAGTAAGGTAACCCTCTTTGACTTAGAACATTCATGTACCGTGCCGCCTGTTGAGCAAGCGCCCCCTTTCACTTCAGATCGTGAATCGCCCTCAAACTTCAACACCGAAAATCCTAATTTATTCTGATATGATACTTAAAAAAGGAGGTTCGATTACAATGAATAACCTGTGCCGCAGTAAACAAGCCCCATTTGAATACACCTTATCTCTTATAGGGGGCAAATGGAAAATGAGAATTCTCTATGAGTTAGGGGTGTGAAAAAACGATGAGATACGGCGAGCTGAAAAGGGCTATGCCCTTCATCACCCATAAAATGTTAAGCGCACAGCTTAAGGAATTGCAAACTGACGGCCTTATTCATCGGTATGAGGTTTCTCAAACCCCACTGAAAGTAGAGTATTCGTTATCTGACAGAGGGCGATCTTTGTATCCCCTCATAGATGAAATGTGTAAGTGGGGAATGGCACAAGGAATGCCTCATATGTAAAACTACTTACAAAAAAGTGCGTACTTGTTTCCCAATGAGAGGAATTTTATACTGAATGAAAATGCTTCGTGTGGAGGAAAAAATGATAAAACAAGTCTATATCATTCATGGCTACGGAGCCTCCTCAACAAATCATTGGTTCCCTTGGCTGAAAAAACGCCTGCTCGCAGATGGGGTCAAAGCAGACATTTTAAACATGCCTAATCCGCTACAGCCAAGACTTGAGGATTGGCTGGATACACTCTCTTTATATCAGCACACTTTACATGAAAATACGTATTTGGTTGCGCACAGCTTAGGGTGCCCCGCCATTTTGAGATTTTTGGAACATCTTCAATTACGAAAACAGCTTGGCGGAATCATACTTGTTTCCGGCTTTGCCAAATCATTGCCCACTTTAAAGATGTTAGATGAATTTACACAGCGATCGTTTGATCATCAAACAATCATTGAGTCCGCGAAGCACCGTGCTGTTATTGCTTCTAAGGACGACCAAATTGTGCCTTTTTCATTCAGCAAGGATCTGGCACAACAAATTGACGCTGCGTTATATGAAGTTCAGCACGGAGGTCATTTTCTAGAAGATGAGGGATTTACTTCTTTGCCTATTGTTTATGATGTTTTAACCTCTTATTTTTCAAAGGAAACTCGCTAACATCTTTCACCCATCTGCTTCAATCGAGCCCGCGAAAAGCGGGCTTTCTGAGTTATCGTTTGATCAATACAGATAACTCACCTTCAAACACTTTTACTTCTTTTTGATTATAAGTAGATAGCAATACTGTGAGTATTCCCAATTCATTTCTCTTTGGCTGCTTATCAAGAACCTTAACAATTGTAAACAATTCATCATCCGGATATACGGGTTTTATGAATATCATATGATTCATCTCTGTTCCGGCTATAATATCGTCTCCATAGAAACCTTCTTCAATCCAAAGTTTAAAAGATATGGCCAGTGTTTGTATGCCGGAAGCGATAATTCCATTAAATCTGCCTTTACTCGCTTTTTCTTCATCTACATGCATATACTGGGGGTCAAATTCACCCGCAAACCGCATAATATCATCTTTGGATACTTTTAATGATTTCGTTTTGAAGACCTGGCCAATTGTAAACTCATCTAACTTCACTCTTACACCTCTATTTTTTCAATTGTCTATTTTGTTTATTTTAGCACTGTGATGAGCAAATAAAAAATTCTGTTTGTCGCTAAACAGACGTATCGTGGCCTGGACTGCAGGCACTCATCATATACTTAAATAATATTGAACAGCTCTCAACACTTAGTTCCGTCACTTGGCCGTCTTGCTAAACTGAAAGCTCCCTCATATCTTCCAGGCAGCCTTCAGTTTTTTTATGCCTTCTCTTATGTCGGATTCAGAAACCCCTGCAAACCCGAGCGAGACCGTTTTTGTGGGAGGATGATGTTGATAAGAAAGAGAAACAGGATAAATTTTCACTCCATGTTTTTTCGCCTTCTCAATTAACTCTTTTTCACCAAATGGCAAATAAACGTCAAGTAAGATACGAAGCCCAGAGTTTTCTCCGCGAATTCTGACATGCTCTCCTAATTCCCTTTGCACTGCCTCTAATACAATGGCTCTTTTTTTGCGGTAAAGCTTTCTCATTCTGTTGATGTGTTTTTGCCACTCTCCATTTTTTATAAATTCAGCTAGGGTTAGCTGACTGTGGCAGGACACTGTCTGCTTATATAATGACGTGATGTCATGCCCCTTTTTTAAAAGAGGTGAAGGAAGAATCATATAGCTGATACGCAGCGAGGGCAAAAGAGACTTAGAAAAAGTGCCCATATAAATGACACGGTTATGCTGATCAAGCCCTTGCAGAGAAGGAACCGGCTGTCCTGTGTACCTAAATTCCCCGTCATAATCATCCTCTATGATAAAGGATTGATTTTCGGCTGCCCATTTGAGCAGCTGAATTCTTCTGTTTATTGTCATTATGGTTCCCAGCGTAAATTGATGGGAAGGTGTGACATATACAAGGTTTGGCTGCTGTTCTTTGACCTTCTGTATACAGATTCCTTCCTCATCGACTGGTATCGGAACAATATTCATGCGATTGGCTTCAAAAATTTTGCGTGCTCTTGGATAACCAGGATCCTCATACCCTATAGAAATATTCGGCTCAAAAACTTGGCACAAGATTTGCAGCAGAATAGGGTTCCCGGCACCTATAATCACTTGTTCAGGGCCGCAATGAACACCCCGAGATTGATACAGGTACTCTGCAATGAGTGTTCTCAGCTCAAACTCTCCTAAAACATGTCCTGGCCGATAAAGCTCGTGTCCATATTGGTCTAAGCTATTGACCATGCTTTTTCGCCATGCGGAAAAAGGGAAGTAAGAAGAATCTACATTCCCATAATGAAAATCAATCCATTGTTTATTTTCTTCTGCTTCTTGTTGAATGGGTGTTGTGCTTGGCATTCTATCATTAGCAAAATCAGAATCATGATAATCAGCAAACCACCCGCTTCTTGGCTTGCTCACAATATAGCCCTCAGCAGCGAGCTGTTCATAGGCACGTTCTACAGTCGTTTGGCTGATGGAAAGCTGATTCGCCAAGAGTCTTTTTGAAGGAAGCTTCATTCCTTTTTGAATACGGCCCCGATGCATGTTTTCTTTAAAATACCGATAAAGCTGCTGATAAAGCGGACTATCCAGATTTCTATTCAAAAAAGGCGTGATATCCATTTGCACGTTGTTCTCCTAACTGGTATGCAATTTTTTATGAAAACTGGCTGTTTATAAAAGGCCAATTCCAGTTTATAGTCATTGTAATCCTTAGCTACTGGTTTTGTTAAGAAAATACAGACAATGAACAAGAAAGATATGTGGAGTGATTATAATGAACAAAACAACAAATGGCTGGATAAATGGTTTTATAGGCGTACTCATTTTCAGCGGCTCGCTGCCTGCGACCCGTTTGGCTGTGTCGGACTTCGATCCGCTGTTCCTCACCGTATGCCGCGCTGCGATAGCTGGTGTACTGGCGGGAGGTCTCCTTCTCATCTTCCGGCAGCAGCATCCTGCCAAAAGAGACCTCATTTCATTATTAGTGGTAGCGTTTGGCGTAGTGATTGGTTTCCCGTTGCTGACAGCTTTAGCGCTTCAGCATGTCACATCCGCACACGCCATTGTCTTCATTGGACTTCTTCCACTCGCAACGGCGGTCTTCGGCGTACTGCGCGGGGGTGAACGCCCTCGGCCCGTCTTCTGGATTTTCTCAACCGTTGGCAGCTTGTTAGTAGCAGGTTTCGCCCTCATTCAGGGGGGAGGTTCATCCCCGCTTGGCGACGCGTACATGCTGGCTTCTATTGTCGTATGCGGTCTTGGTTATGCGGAAGGGGCAAGGCTTTCACGGCGTCTGGGGAATTGGCAGGTGATCTCATGGGCACTCGTTCTGTCGCTTCCTCTTATGCTGCCATTGTCGTTCTTTTTTACGCCGGACTCATGGTCGGCGATCGGCGTTCCCGCACTGCTCAGTCTTGCATATGTATCCTTATTCAGCATGCTGATCGGCTTTGTGTTCTGGTATCGAGGTCTTGCCCAAGGCGGAATTGCGGCGGTTGGGCAGCTCCAGCTTCTCCAGCCTTTTTTTGGACTGCTGCTTGCCTCAGTGATTCTACACGAGAAAGTGGGCTGGGCACTCGTAGCAGTGAATATCGCCGTTATCATGTGCGTTGCGGCTGCACGGCGATTTGCAAAGTAAGGCAGACCTTTAAGCATAAACTTCAAAAATGCATGAAAGTATAAAAATACCAAGGGCCAGCAACCCTTGGTATTTTGTATGCGATCGAGGAGACTTGAATCTCTCGCTTAGACAAATAAGTCAACACCCATTTCCTGCCTCCATTATAAAATCCGCTCTAATAACTCCCCCACTTTTTCTGCCATGACACGAGGCGGATAAGGCATTTCGTTTTTTAACCACCATTCCACTACCCCTACGTAAGCATTTGCTATAAATTCAACAATGACATCTTCACTTTGGCCGTAATTCTTGCCTTTCGTTACATCTACATCTTTCCTGAACTCTTCGATATTAAACTTAAGGAACTGACTGCGAAAATATCGAGCGCCTTCACTGGCTAACATCGTCGAAAAGAATAAATAATTACTCTCAAGGTATTCCATGCAGTGTACAGTCGATTCAATCCAGTCCATTTCAGCTGCCGACTCACAAAAATCCCCCATATTGTTTATATGCTCTTCCATAATTTTTTCTAATAGATCAAATTTATCTAAGTAATGAAGATAGATTGTTCCCCGGTTTACATTTGCCCTTTCAGAAATTTCCTTAATCGTAATATGATCAAAACTTTTTTCAGTCATCAGCTCAATCAGAGCTATTTTAATAGCCTCTTGGCTTTTGGTTATTCTTCTATCCACTTTGGACATAGCTTTTCACCAAACTTTCTTAAGATAATCAACAATTTAGAGTGGAATGTTGAATAATCAACAAATCGCCTGAATGTAACCATTGTACACACCATGTTTGTATTTACAATAATAAATAAAAGCTGATAGTGAATCATGCTTTTTCCCGAATGAAGTCATTGTCCATTTTAGTTAGTTGAGAATTATTTTGTAAACACAAAGAAAGGGTGTTATTTCAAAATGCAGAGAAAATGATGAAATTAGATCACTTATCCTAAAGGTACTCTAAATTCAAATTTGATCTGCAGCCCAACTATAAATCCGTATAGAGGCAGACTTTAATGAGGTGAAGAATGATTAAAAGACAATTTACGATCATTAAGGAAACAGGGTTTGCGCGACCAGCTACCCTGTTAGTCAGTATAGCTCATCGGTTTACATCAGATATTTTTCTTGAATACCAAGGGAAAACTGTTAACCTCAAACAAGCGCCAAAAGCCATCATGGACATTATGGATTTAGGAATTAAACCAGGAACCGAAATACATATATACGCTCATGGAGCCGACGAAGCGAAGGCAATTCAAAAAATGAAAGAGCATTTACTAAAAAACGATTATATACAGTAATTTCAAAATCTATCGTAGTAGCGGGATTGTTATCGTTAATTTATTTTGCGGCAAAACAGCTTTTCAGATCATGCGTTCATTTTTCTTCTGGTGATCATTCAACCTAAAATACAAAAATTAAAAAGGATCTACAAACGAAAATGGAGGGTTTATATATGTGCAGCAGAACATAATACCAAGGGCAGTTATACCCTTGGTATTATTGGATACCGAAAGAACTTAAATCTCTACAGGTGCTTATAAGCTATAAATGGTTAGTCTCGTGGCATTTCTATGTGCTCCGTTTATGCTTAAGGGTGTTCCACATTTAATGGATACAATAGAAACCAAAACAAATGATGCGACAACCAATACAGTTCCCATTAATGACTCACTAAAATTGATCACAATGAAACTCGAAAATATCAATAAAGGGATATTCGTAACGATAACCGTTAAAATGTAAGTGGTATACTTGATTCCTACAGCTGCCGATAAAAAACAAACGACATCTGTTGGAGCTATTGGACAAATCATCCCCAGCGCCAAAAACTTATAATTATAAGTCTCCAATAATTTTTTCAACTCTGGATATTTACGTTCTAAATCCTTCATCATGTTCCCGCTTGAAAACACAGAAAAAGGGGCAAAACTTCTTAAGAATTCTTAAGTTTTCGCGATGCTATTCAAGATCGTTTCCTCTTCTTAAACAGTTTTCAATATCATCCTATCTATTCCATGGTAATATTTAGATACATAAACTTATATATGAAGCTGACCTGAGTTAATGGAGAGGAATGAAAAAATGAAGAAACACAGAAAGATATATTTTTGTATTACTGCCCTGCTGCTCATGATTTTGCTTGCTGGATGTACGGGCAGTAAGAATGGAGAAGCACATCAACCTTCAAATCAAGCTTCTGCTGTGCAAACTGACGAAAAACACACTGAGCCTGAAGAGAGAACCAAAATACGCAAGGATGAAGCGGAGCCAATAACAGAATCAGAAGAATCCGCAACAAAAGCTGCAAATGATACCTCTTCAGCAGAGGAGAAAAGCAAAGAAGACAATGTATTGGCAGCATACTCTTCGGAAAAAATTGAATATGCCAGGGTTTGGCTTCAACTGGGACCTAATCAAGAGATAGATGAATTAAACGTTCGACATATTTCGGCTGGCGAGCCAATTAATCCTAATGATGATACAAGTGCCAGCTATCCAGAAGATGTGACCCAGTTGGCAGGTTCTCGTTTAGTGGATGGATCAGTCACTTATCATGGCAATGGGGATGGCACGATTCATGTATATAATGTGCCTTTACGCTGGGATTCCGCTGATGATATAGAAAAAGGCGTCATGAGGGAAGTGACTGAGAGTATCATAAAAAACAGAAAAACAGTGTACGTTGATACAGGCGACGATGAAAAAATCAAACGGCTCATTGATATCATGATGATTCATTAATCAGTATTCGTTTGTCTGCACCTGACTAAAAACAATGGTTAATAAGGTATATTAATACAAAAACAAAGTTTGGAGTGTAGTAACTTGCTAAAAATCTTCCGGTTCTATTAGTTCTCCTAGGCATTCTAAATGTGATGAGCCGTACCATTGAGCTATTTCTAGGTGTTGCATTAATATTTTATAACGCTGTCTAGTGGCATACAATGTTAATCAAAAGAAGCATTTCAGCAGTAAGTGAATGTTGTCCTAAGAAAAAACAAGCATCTTACTATGCTTGTTTTTCTTCTATAGAAAGGATCTTATTACGCTATGATGATATTCCTTTAGCCTGAACCTTGGCGTGCCTAATCCTTTAATCCCTTTCCATCGAGAATTTTTTGCACATATTTTTCGACTCTCGATTCTCGGGTTTTGGATTGTTTGGCTTGAGAAAAATAAAGAGTGTACGCTCTTTGCCGTCCCGGGGTCAAAGCTTCAAAAGCAATTTTCAATGCAGGGATTTCATCGAATTTATTTTGAAGTTCTTCAGGAATGTTCAATTCAATATTTTTGTTAACTTCCACTTTCAAACCGGCTTTTTCAACTTCAATGGCTTCGTGAATATAGGCTTTCAAAATGTTTTCTAGCTCATTTATTTCCTGAACAGTTGTAAACCGAATCTGGCGCGCCGCCTGTACATTCTCCGTTTGTTGAATGAGAATTCCATCGGTATCCTGTAATAGGGCACCTTTGTGAAACAGAAGCGCACAATATTCTTTAAACCCATGTATTAAAACGACATTTTTATTATTGTATGTGTAACAAGGATGCATCCACTTAAAATCTTCAGTCAGCTCACAGTCAAGAATGATGGTTCTCAACTTCTCAAATTCTTCCTTCCACTTTTTCGCTTTACTTAAAAATTCATCAACCTTCGGATTCGTTCTGCTATTTGTCATGAAGGAATTCCCCTCTTTCCAATCTTTTTACATTTACGTGAATTGACAATAATGAAGTCCAGTTTTATTTTTGACATCTCGGTATTTATTTTATTCTTCTATAGGTTCCTTCTCTTATTATTCAATAGATTAAGCTTAAAGTGGGGATGATGCAACAAAAAAAAAGAAGGCCCACAAGCCTTCTCTTTTTGTATAATTATTTCACTGACAATCTGAAAAAATAACAATTCGATGATTATATATCTTTTTTATTCTTGCCAATGCATAAGGTTACGGCAACACTAGCTATACTGACTAAAGTTCCTGCAATAGAAACTAGAATTGTCAAAAAGCCATTGGGAATAAGAAATCCAATTGGAATGAGCCCCAGAAAAGTGAAAACGATAAAACATTGGTATACACCAGATATTATTCTTACAACCAAATTGCCAAAAAAGGACATGACTAATGGAGGGATAAATAAAAATACAACGATTCCAATTGAGATCATCAAGATAAGAGGTTCATCAAATGAGATGACATGATCTCCAGGCGACTCTTTAGCGGCCGCTAAAACAACAAGTATAGACATCATTAGTGTAACAAAAACAAGAGAAAACCTTTTTAACAACGTGATGACTCCTTTACCTAAAGCGAGTAATCCTGCCTTTTTCAAATCCGATAACCATTTTATGTGATTCAATTAAAGAATATGCAGTGAGTGACACAGCTATAAGGAATCCTAGTCAAATCTTTATAATAGATTTAATTGAGCAACTATAGTTAGTTAGAATATTAGACGACGCAATAGACTTTATCTAACAATATAACAAATTAATGTAAATTAAACAATCCTATCCTTTAGCGGCCCCTAAACCATACCACCACTGGAATGAGTAATAAGGACAACATCCCTCCAGTAAATGATAATGCGAGGTAACTTGACCCTGCCACAATCATTCCAGATAATGCTCCGCCAGCAGCTCCTGACAACGCAATCAGAACATCCACTGTCCCCTGCGTTTTAGCTCGTGTGGCACTATCAGTTGAATCTACAATAAGGGCAGTCCCGCTTATCAAACCAAAATTCCACCCTAATCCGAGTAAAGAAAGAGCAATGACGAGAAGAACCATAGAATCTCCCGGAGCAAATGCTGCTATTACACCTGCCAAAAGCAACGTTGTTCCAGAGGAAATAGCCATTGCGGTACGTCCCAACCTATCTACAAGAACACCTGTAACCAGTGAAGGGAGATACATAGCACCTATATGAAAACCAATAACAAGCCCTACTGCCCCCAAGTCATGCCCATGATGTCTCATATGAACCGGTGTCATTGTCATAATAGCTACCATTACTATTTGGGTAAGAACCATAACCGTTGCCCCAACGATTATCCCTTTTTTGTTTTCTGTATGCTCAGTTGCCGCCAAATGTCCTTTATCACCAGGCTCTTCATTTGCCGCTTCTATTGTTCTTGCTATAACTAATGGATCTGGACGAAGCATAATGAAAAGGACCACACCTGCTAACATATATGCTGCTGCGGCTAAAATGAAAGGGCCAGCAAGTGATGGAACACCAATAGAAAGAGCGAAATCCCCCATCACATTCACTAAGCTTGGACCTGCCACTGCGCCAAATGTAGTAAAAACCATCGTAATACTAACAGCAGTCGCTCGCTGCTTATGATTTGCTAAGTCTGTACCAGCATAACGCGCCTGTAAATTAGTGGCTGTACCTGCACCGTAAATAAGCAACGCAATAAATAACAAGAAAATACTATTTATGATTGCTGCCATAATAACGCCTATTGCTCCAAGTCCGCCAATCATAAAGCCAGCCGAAAGACCTGTTCGACGGCCATAACGTTGAGAAAGTCTTCCAACAATTAATGCAGATCCTGCTGACCCTAAAGTAAATAACGCAGAAGGCAGACCAGCAAACGCATCAGTGCCAAGCATTTGCTGTGCAATAAGCGCACCGACAGTCCTCCTGCCGCCAGCCCCGCACCGCCAAAAATTTGTGAGATACTCACAACGAATAGTGTACGCTTGTATAACGATTTTTGTTTTTCTGGTGAACCGATGTAGCTTTGTAATGAAGCAGTTTGAACATCTATTGCTTTTACGCTGTCCTTGTCTAACATCATCTGACCTTCCTTTCTAAAAGCCTATTTTTTTATAAACCTCCCTCTAGATGTGGATCATCATAACACGCACAAAAAAGCCATACAATGTCATAATTGTATGGCAAACAATATTAGGTAAGATCGTCTAGCAAACGTCTCAGGATCATTAATCCTTGTTCAAGCTCTTCAAGTGTTTTTGGTGCACAGGCAGAAACCCTTACAGCCCTTTCAGGACAACTATTTCCCACTACAAAGCGTTCAGCCGCATACACTTGCACGCCATGTTGAGCAGCCAATTCTTCAAATTCGGCACCAGACATTTTACCCGGTAACAACAACCAACGAAAAATGCCTGTTTCAACACCTAAACATGTATATCCCGCAACATATCGGTTTACGAGTTGATTTCTGCGAATGGTTTGTTCACGATGACTCTCAATTAAGACTTCAAATTGATTTGATACAATCGTGCGAGCAGTAAGTTCAGCTAATAGCGGGGAAACGGTTATATTTAAATTATAAAGCGCCTTTGATATTAGCTCCTTATATTGTCTCGGCACTGCTACATAAGCCAAACGCAGGCCTGGCGCTAACGATTTTGATAAACTTGCAATATGAATAACCTGTTGCGGTGCGAATGAGGCGAGTGCCGGAAGCGGATTTTTGTTGAGAAGATGGTACGATGCATCCTCAATAACAAATAGATTATATTTCTTTGCAATGTCTGCAACCATTCTTCGATTCTCAACAGACATAAAGGAAGTCGTCGGATTATGATAATCCGGGATTAAATACAAACCTTTAATATTTTCGTTTTTACACGCATATTCAAGTGACTCCGGACTCATTTCATCGTTTTCTGATTTTATCGGTACGATTTGCACACTAAGCAATGATGCAACAGTTTTTAATCCAGGGTACGTATGATGGTCAACACCGATGCGATCTCCAGGCTTACAAAGACTCGCCAATGTCGCAGCAATCGCATTTTGCCCTCCATTTGCAAATAAAATGTGATCAACGGATGTTTCAAATCCGCCTCTTTGGATGAGCTTTACAGCTGCATCTTTTTGCCAAAGGCTTTCGCCTGCCCGGCCGTAGCTAAACCATTTTTCATAATCCTCCTCCTGAATCATGTTTTTCAGTTGGTGTAACAAGGGCTCATATGAAGCGTGATCTGGAAGTATTGCTCCCATTTCAATTAAATGTGTCGGCTTTGTATCCTCAAGTAAATACGCATTCAACAACGCATCATACGATACAAATGTGCCGCTCCCTACAGTCGCACTCAGCAGCCCCTTTAACTCACACACTTTAAATGCTTTGGAAATCGTACTCACATTTAAATCTAAATAATCAGCCAATTCTCGCTGCGGAGGAAGTTTTGTTCCAGGTAATAAAACTCCGTTTAAAATATCCTGTTCCAATTGCCCTGCAAGTGCTTTATAAATAGGCTTTTCAGCTTTATCAATCGATGGCTTCCAGCTCATCGGATAGTTTTCAAAAGAATTGATAGGCATGATACGCATCCTTTTTCACTCAATTATATGAATGTGCCGTTTATAAGACAATTATAACTTTCTTTTATTGATGCCTTTTTATGAACAGCATGCTTCAATAAAACCTGTACAAATACAAGTGAATCACTTACTTTATTTCATATAAGTCATCCTGCAAAACTGTGCACAGAATGTCGGATAAATACAATTCACTCCTGTTATTCTTTGGTTAAAGGAGGTCAAATAAATGGATTTGCTTAAAAGTATGAATAGGGCGTTAAAGTATATTGAAGAAAACCTCACTAACGATATTGATTTTCAAGAGGCAGCAAAGCTTGCTTTCTGCTCTGAATATCATTTTAAAAGGATGTTTTCCTTCCTTGCAGGTATTTCATTATCGGAATATATTCGTCGCAGACGTCTTACTCTTGCAGCTTTTGAACTGAAAGACAGCAATGTAAAAGTGATTGATATTGCAATAAAGTACGGTTATAACTCACCTGATTCTTTTGCACGGGCATTCCAAAATTTACATGGCATAAACCCATCAAAAGCCAGACTTAATGGCCATTCCCTTAAAGCTTATCCACGAATGACCTTCCAGCTAACAATTAAAGGAGGAAATGAAATGAACTACCGTATTGAAGAAAAAGAGGCATTTCGCATCGTTGGCATTAAAAAAAGAGTTCCTATTATTTTTAAAGGGATTAATCCGGAGATTGCATCTATGTGGGAAAGTTTAGATGAAAAAGCAATAAATAAACTAAAAGAGCTTTCTAATGTAGCACCATCAGGACTCATTAGTGCATCCACCAATTTTTCTGAAGGTCGGACTGAGGAAAAAGGAGAGCTCGATCACTATATTGGCGCAGCCACAACGAAACAGTGTCCAGATAATTTCTCACGGCTTGAAGTTCCTGCCTTAACGTGGGCTGTATTCGAATCAATCGGACCATTTCCGGATACACTGCAAGAAGTATGGGGACGCATTTATTCCGAATGGTTTCCATCGTCAAATTACGAACAAATAGAAGGTCCAGAAATATTGTGGAATGAGCATAAGGATGTAACATCACCATCTTTTAAAAGTGAAATTTGGATACCAATTACAAAAAAGGAATACGTTTTTTGATCAGAGAAGAAAAATTGAAGGTTCTTGAAGAAAAAATACCAAGGGCGTCAAAACCCTTGGTATTTTTGATATTGCCGAGAGGGCTCAAACTCCACCAGTGTTTTTCATTGCCGGACCGGTCATATAAGCAAAAAAAGCCCCTATATATCCCGATTTGCATGATTCCTAATCTTTAATATCGACTTTTCACTCTGCACAGAAGGCTCTTTATTTAAAGCCAATATTAAAGTTATTCCTATAATACAAATAGCACCAATCCATTGAAAAGAACCAAATGGCGCTTTTAACCAAACGACAGTTGTTACAACAGCGGATAGAGGTTCTAAACTGCCTAATAGGCTTGTTTCTTTGGGAGAAAGGCTTTCCAAGCTTTTTATGAAGAACCAGAACGCAATCATTGTTCCAAATAATATCACAAATAAAATATATGCATACGCCTCAGCAGTTAATCGTTGAAAATCCAGTTGCCATGGCGGATGGATAAAACCCAATGCAAAACCGCCAATAATCATAGCCCAACCTACAACGACAAGAGAATCAAATTTATTTAATAAACCAACGGCATATAAAGTATAAAAAGCTGCCGCGAATCCTGATAAAACTCCCCATACTACTGCAGCTGCCGGCACTGAAAGTTGAGATATTGAACCATTTGTTAACAAAAAAAAGCAACCCACTAAAGCAAGTACAACAGTAATGATATCTTATTTGGTAAGAACCGTTTGTTTTCGCAAAAGCGTGTAGATAATGACGATTACTGGGGATAAATATTGCAATAATGTAGCAACGGCAGCATTCCCATGTTGAATGGATGCCATATATGTGTACTGCACAGCAAGCATTCCCAATAGGCCAAAAATTAGAAGCTGGCCAGCCGACGCTTTGTTTTTCCAAACCTCAATAACCTGAGACCGGTCCTTTCTGAACAGTTGCAGCATTAAAAGTAACATTCCAGCCGTAAGCAAGCGTGTCGTTACAAGCCAATTGACATCGATTTGATATTCTTGAAAAAGTTTTTTGGCTACTGTGCCTCCAATTCCCCAACATGTCGCCCCTGTTATAACATAGAACAATCCCATTCTTCTATTGGAAGTATTCATACATGACTCCTCACTAATAAATATAATAATAGTGTTATAATAAATGCAAAATAGGATAAAAAATACTTAAATCGAATGAAAAAATATAAATATATTGAGGTGAGAAGTCAGAATGAAGAATTTTGTGATCGATCAAAATTTAAAAGAATTAACAGAGCACCGAACGGTAGAATTACCAGTTGCCTGTTACAAGACAAGGATCAATCAAAATATAAATGGCTATATTCCGCTTCATTGGCATGATGAAATCCAATTTGTTTTGATACTAAAAGGGATAGCTCTCTTTCAAATAAATGAAGAAAAAATAGAGGTTCACGAAGGGGATGGATTATTTATCAATAGCGGCTGCCTGCACATGGCAGAAGAAAAGGAAGGCTCGGATTGTACGTATATTTGCTTGAATGTGTCACCCCATTTCGTTTTATCTCAAGAACTGTATTCCAGCTATGTTCAGCCCTATATGTTTTCAACCAATTTGCCCTATGTATTTTTGGATGGAAATCAACAGTGGGCAAAAAATATTCTAGATGCTGTTAAAAAAATAAATCAATTGATTCAACAAAAGACATCGCTCTATGAGATTGACATTACGATGCAATTAACGTTAATGTGGAAAAACATGGTCGTTAATGGTTTTCAATTAGAGTACGATCAATCTGAAATGATAAAAAGTCATCGAATGAAACAAATGTTAAACTGGATCCATCTCCATTATGCTGAAAAAATCACATTAGAGGACATTGCAAAAGCTGGCCAACTGAGCCGTTCTGAGTGCTGCCGTTATTTTAAACGAATGCTGAATAAGACGCCATTACGTTATGTAATGGATTATAGAATTCAAAAAAGCTTATTATTACTGCAACACCCTGAATCCAATGTGACAGAAGTGTCTTATCAAGTTGGATTTAACAGTACCAGTTATTTCATAAGTAAATTTCAACAAGCGATGAATATGACGCCATTATCATACAAAAAAATGAATTTATAAAGTTTATTCTATTATTAAATGGAGTCCCCTTAAGGTGTTTACGGCTTTAAAACCAACATTGTATAATGATAGTCATTCTTAAAAATCGAGGTGATCATAACATGTTTTTAGCTCCACTATTTGAAAATGATGTTCCAGTAGCACTTCTCCGCCCTTAATGGAGTAAAGTGACTACTTCTCTCCGTTAGGGCATTTTTTGACCTAATTTTAAATACGGAGGGAACAAAAAAAATGAAAAATACCCTGTTAGGTTCTATATATTTAGCTTTAGCCGCTAGTATCTGGGGTGGCATGTATGTTGTGGTTAAGGTTGTTGTCGCAGTAATTCCGCCTTTTGAATTGGTTTGGATCAGGTATGTCATCGCCATCCTTGCGCTTCTTATTGTTGGTTTGATAAGGAAACAATCTTGTGGTTTGATAAGGAAACAATCTTGGAAAATTCATAAGCGCGACCTTTTATTAATTGTTGCCATTGGAATTGTTGGCAACACCATTTCAATTGTTACACAAGAATATGGAACGATGTTGTCTTCAGCACAAATGGGAGCAATTATTACGTCCTCCACACCAGCGTTCATGGTTATTTTTGCTCGTCTATTACTTAAAGAACCATTGAATATAAAAAAAGGAACTTCAATAATTTTAGCGACCACAGGCGTATTATTTATTGTTGGAAACGGACATATTGATACCTCTAATCAGCTTGGCGGTATTTCTCTGCTTGTTGCAGCCCTTACATGGGCACTGATGTCAGTGCTTATCAAACGCGTGCCAAACAGCTATTCGCCTATACTTGTTACCACGTATTCAACTTTTGTGGCCATTGTGGCACTAACTCCTTTTGTAAAACCTAGCACGATTTTTACGCCACTACTGCTTGACCCTAAAATTCTAGGTGGTCTTTTGTATTTGGGAATTGTTTCAACCGCTTGTGCTTTTTTATTGTGGAACCGCGGCTTACAATTATTAAATGCCTCAAGTGGAGGCCTCTTTTTCTTTTTTCAGCCTCTGGTTGGAACCTTACTCGGATGGATTCTGCTTGGAGAACAAATAGGCGGGACATTTTGGATAGGTTCGTTTTTAATTCTTAGCGGTGTTTTATTAGTCATTAAAGAGTAAGAAAAAGAAGTGAATTCATAACAAAAAAAGCAAACTATTTTATATAGTTTGCTTTTCAATTAACCTTGTTCTTTCCCCTTTACTTCTTTATGTTCTGGTCTTCATTTATAATCTCTCCTTTCTTTATTTTTCTTTTCACCTCAATACCCATTTGAAGGTCCTCAATTTCCATGGTAATAATGCCAATTTGGTGGCTAAATGTTTATCAACAAACCTTTTTCTGTTCGCAAGATAAGTGAAAATGCATCATTAAGTAAGTGGGCCGTTATCCATATCAAATCGATAAAGAAATTAGAACTTAATCATGTATTTTTAATATTTTTAGCTGACATTTCACAAATATCGTTCCTTCTTATTTCTACTCAAATCATTTCTGTGATGTCATTGAGCCAATGAAAAACTGCTCACACGGATCAATTGACCTTTTCCTGATTGGAAATCCGACACGTTCCCTATTGTTTTTGCTTGATCTGTTTTTTCAAAAAAGTTATTGACATCAAAAATTCGATCATGTTATTATTAAAATTTTGATATTACACCTCCATATATGGTAATCTTAAGAAGGATACCATATATGGAGGTGGATGATATGTTTCAAATTGGCGATAACATTGTTTATCCAATGCACGGAGCAGGTATAATTGAAGCCATAGAAGAAAAAGAATTCTTAGAGGAAAAACAACAGTATTATGTCATAAGAATGTCAATCAGTAATATGACAGTTATGATTCCAACGAGTAAAATATTGAGTTCGAATATACGACCAGTTACCGATATACTTGCATTAAAACACATTATGCACATTTTTCAGCATGGAGAATCAGATAGGTTACTGCCATGGAAGCAAAGGTACAAAATAAACACGGACAAAATAAAAACAGGTGAAATACAAGAAGGCGCTGAAGTTGTACGTGATTTAATGCGTATGAAGAAAGAAAAAGCACTTAATGCAAGCGAAAAAAAAATGCTGGATAATGCATATGAATTTTTGATTAGTGAACTGGAAGTAATTAAAGGAATCACTGAAAAACAAATAAAAAGTTTTGGTTAGATACATCCCAAAAGATATTTCGGTATATTATGATGAAAAGCAAATCTTCTCCAACTTATGTTTAGAACATTAACGACCTCTTTTGTTATTCCTACATTCTAATCCATTTTTATTATTTACATTTCTTCTGCGAAGATTGAAGTTTTACCAAAAAATTCAATAAAATAGTCACTTTTTTTAGTATCCTGATTCACACTGGCACGGACAAGGAGCCGTAAGGATGGAAGAGAGGTAGGGCTTTCATTGTTTTAGGTATCTCTAAGTGATTATTTCCAGGAGAAAAAAACAATCGATCTCCTCATTATTTTTAAGAATTTCTTATATCCACTGCCACATTGAATAATAATTGTTTATCTTCTTCTCATAAAAGAGATATGCGAGTTGATAACATTTAGATGAAACCATTTTTATAATTCATCTAATCTTACTTAAATGAACGAACAGGTTAGTGAAAAAAAGAGTTATCTATGCTTGAACAAAAAATTAAATATTTTATATACATTCCGCATATTGTCAATCCAGTATGTTATACTGTAAACAAACCTTTGAAGTTTTAAATCTTTTTCTATTACCTTGTAGCATCTCCCTACTCGAACGTTGAGTAGGGTTTTTTATTGAGTATGATATAGACATAAAAAAACAGGCCCTATATAAAGAGCCTGTTTGTATAAACGATTGAAGATTAAGCTTTTTGAACGTTAGCAGCTTGAGCTCCACGAGCACCTTGCTCAACGTCAAACGATACTTTTTGACCTTCGTCTAAAGATTTGAATCCGTCACTTTGGATTGCAGAAAAGTGTACGAATACATCGTCTCCATTTTCGCGTTCGATAAAGCCAAAACCTTTTTCTGCATTAAACCATTTAACTGTACCTTGTTCCATTTTTGTTGCCTCCTAGTGTGTAACCACACAGTATATACTATCCTTGCCCAAAGTATCATCAAGACGAAAAGTCAATCTTCATACTATCCTTTACACCGAACAAAAATAATTCTTCTTTATTATATCAGGTATCGGAAATAACTGCAAATTAATATTGATGGCATTATTTGTTAAACTTGACCTCAAATCATCTTTCTTTGCTTTATTAGGAAATTCAACTCAATCGCAAAGCCCCCTATTCGGGAAAATCATTTCCAGCAAATTAATCAACAAATGGATTTCCATATTTATCACAAAAATGATAAAAACCATAACGATTCATATACATCATTTTCTCTATGTTCTCAGGAGTATCAAAATCAATCATCTCTAAAATTAAATTAGTAAATTCAATAGGGGCAGTTCCATTAGCAGTAACCAAATTTTTATCTCTTACTGCTTGTTTCTCTACAAAACTGCTAATCGGTTTATATTGTTTGTAATCTTTCCATAAGTAAACAAAATTACCTGTATGGCTATGATTTTTCAGCAAACCATTCTTCGCCAAAAAATCCACTGCACCGCATATCGCTGCTATTGGAATGTTTTTTTGAAATGCAGTTTTTACAAAATGTAATAGTTTTTTATTGTCATTACTCCAGGAATCCCCGCCAATCATAACTAGCAAATTAAAATTTGCAGGTTCTAACCCTATTATGTAATCGACAGATGTTTTAAAACCACCTATTGAGCTTACAATAGGGTCTAAAGAAACAGTGTGAACCGACCAATCTTCTCTTTGATTTAATGCAGATGCTAAGTAAACACCTTCCCAATCTGCATACTGGTCTAATATAAGAAATAACGCCTTTTTCACAACTATATACCGCCTTAGATTATAAGTTTTTTATTATCCAACCTTTTCGATTTGTTACGAAGAAAAAATACTCTATCTTCCGTACCTGCCCTTCCCCAACAATTTGGGGTCAGGTGAGTGCGATAAAGAGGAGTGTTCATCACATCCCTGTAATCTTTGAGTAACGTTTCCTCTTGCAACATTCATACGATAATATTTCATCAGAAAGCATTAAATCTCCTGTTCATGAAAATAATCAACGACTTCAATTGATTATATAAGCTGTAATCTCCAATTTGTTTCATTTTTCAAGGAATAATAAAGAAGGATACTACATAAGTAACATCCTTCTTTCCCAACTTTATGACTTTTAATTTGCTTGCTGTGCTTGTTTTACTGATTCTTTGCTAAAAAGTCCAACAATATTCCACAACACAATTACAGAAGCTATTATTAAACGAGTAGTACTGACTTCTTGGTTAGTAAATAATTTATAACCATATATTGATCCCAATGCTACTATACAAAAAACATTGAACCATTTACTCCAACGCAATTAAAAAACTCCTTTTTAATTAATTACATCTCCATACAATCTGTATACATTTATTATAGTACCAGTATTTTATTGAAAATATATAAAATTTTTCAATATCTAATCTTAAACCTTTCTTAACTGATCCTACAAATCATTACTTTCACACTTGTTACGTTGGCAAAATAAAAAGAAGACTACACGTTGTAACACCCTTTTTTATGCTTTGACTTCCATATAAACTTTTGAGCTTGGCATCAACCGTCCGGCTAATATCTTATTATTTAGAATGTGTAGCGATACATAGAAAAACTAAATTAGCAAGAAAAAAACATGTTATATCAAAATTGAACCAAGTTTTTTCCAAGATTCCTCAGACGAGGGATTTTACTTCTGTATAACAAAAAATCACTTTGTCCTTTATAAAGACAAAGTGATTTTAAAATTAGCTATTAGGTAAATCTACTTTTGCAGGAGTACTTGTCCAAGGTTTGCCCATTTTCTTTTTATGAGCTTTATCTTCAAAAAATTGAACTGTAGCATACTGATACCAACTATCAGTCATTGCTCCTTTTTCGTATAAATCATATTTATAATACGCATCAGGGATTTGTTCTTTTGCCCAATAAGAGAATAAAATAGTGGCAGCCTTACTCCCCCATCCCAAGCCAGGGACAATACCGACTAATGACATTGTAACTGATAACGCATTTTTAGCTGCTTTTGTATGCCCAGATAAAGTCCCCACATAATGGTATCCCTTTTTAGGTTTTGCAGCCTGTGTTGTGAATTCATTTGATTTCAAATTATTGTTTTCATAATTTGTTCTTTTAGCAACATTTTCATCATACTCAAAGTTTAAACCTTTTTGTTCTATGCCATCGACTTTTACAGTATGATTATTTCCGTTCATCTGAACTTTGTGAGTTTCATTTCCACTCACATACTCAATTTCAACTAATTTCCCGTTCGATGAAATCTTTTCACTTTTCATTTTGTAATGTAGAGCTAGTTCTTCGTAAGAAGGGGTTGTCTTAGAGTCCTCCTTTGCAGAAGCGTAACCTGCAGGTAAAAGTGAGCCTAAAGTCAATGATGCAGCCATAACACAAGTAATAACTCTTTTCTTTCTCAATTGAAATCCTCCTTGTGTTACACCTTAAGAATCTGAATTACTAAATACTTGCTTAATTTTATAAGCAATAACAGCGAGGTATAAAATTGCAACAAACACTAAAACTCCAGTGCCATAATCAGTTTTTGCAACTAGAAAAAGACTTAACACACCGAAAATAATGTACATAACAATATCAAAGATATTTTTCTTGTTGTTCATATAAACTCCCCCGTTTAGCAATTGATTCCAGGTGCATATTTGATTGCAGCCCCAGTGTATTAAACACTTACAATTTTGTCCAATTGAAACTCTCTGGCAATATTACTTTAATCATATCGCAAAATAATTTTTTGAATTATTTTAAGCACACCTACTCTAACATGATTCTTTTTTGATTTACATAAAAAATCGAAAAATTGAGTCATTTTTCCTTGGAGAATAAGTGTGTAAATCTTAAAAAGGACTATTCATTCATTTTGAAAATTAGAGATACATACGCTAATCATTTTATTTTCATTAAAATCCTTTTCGTGTTTGTTGATAATATGGAGAGGTGATGAAAATGTTCAAAAAAAGAAATCTGACTCCTGTTCTATGTAGGATACCGTTTTTTGAATTATTTGGTTTGGGGATACAGGGGAATATGAAATATAATAAGTGGTTTTAAATAACTGGTGAGTATTGGTTAGCATACGATCTTCCATAGTCGTTTTTCTGCATAAAAAAATAACACCAAAGATGGTAAACCCTTGGTATTATTGGGGTGCGGCCGAGCGAACTTGAACTTTACGGGTTATTCCCCCCACTGGGCCCTCAACATTGTAAATCCATATCATTGATTATGAAAGCTTGTTTTCATTGCACTTTCTAACTCCACTTTACATCATTTCTATAAGTTTGTATGAATTATGGTTAATAATTGGTGAGCAAAAACCCATTTCCTCACTTCTTCAAATCTCATTATAAAATGATTTCATATTCGTTCCCTCTCATAAAACAATTAAAACTACAGAGACACTATCTTTCTCGGTAATTGAATTCACAAAAAATCTTTTTTATATCGAACGGCTAGATAGATTGCTGAAGCGAAGAATGCAATAGAATACTTAAATAAGAAGAAAACTTGCCACATATAATCTTTCGGGAAAATCGTGTCGCACAAAATTAGTGCACATAACATATAGAGGCAACTTTTTAATGCTATTTGATTTGTTCTCTCGTCAGTCTTACCCATTTTTTTATGAAATACGATTGTGAGAATCAATCCAACTACAAGCAATACAAACCCACTGCCAATAAGAATATTCCAATTTCCCGGAGAATGTTCAGCCCAGGACTTTAAAGGGGAAAAAATTGCGTTGGTGATCGTATCTGTGATCGAATTCATTTTCATTTTTGATCATTTCCTTTCTCATAAGTAAAAATCTCGTTTACATCCACATTAAAAAATTCGGCAATTCGAAAAGCTAACAGCAGAGTCGGAACATAATTTCCTTTCTCCATTACAAAGATGGTTTGTTTGGAAACCCCGACTTTCTTTGCTAATTCTTGCTGAGACAATCTGGCAAGTACACGATATTCATAAACCTTATTTGAGATCGAATCACCAAAATCTTTCTTCATGACCATCACCTCTTGAACCAAATTATAAATCCACCTTATATAAAAGTAAAGTAAACTTATACAAAAATATAAAATACTTTTATGTTTACTTAGATTACTTTGATTTAATCATGAACCAGAATGCAGAAAGAACCTGACGAAATTCATGATTCCGTCAGGTTCGATCTAGTGTAATTTATATTTTTAAAAGAACACGGTTTTGATGGCGCATACAGAATAATGATTCTTGGTTATGACTCTGAGGCGCTGAAGTTGTAGAGTAAACAAAAGAATACAGAATCACTGATTATGTAAGAATATTTTCATTACACTTTCTAACTTCTCTTTACGTTAATAATTGGTGAGCAAAAAAACACCCTTACTTCATATTTCTCCAACTCTCATTATGTTCAAATAATCTAAGATTCGTTCCCTACCCCTTAAACTTCATATCTATTCCATGGTAATATTTAGATATAAACTTACTGAAAGGATTGGACAATGAAGGTATTTGAAGCTAAGTCTTTGTTATCTGAAGCTGAAAACCGCGCAAAAGATTATAAAGAATTGAAAAATCAAATGATTAAGCTAAGAAAAGCATTTAAGGCTGTTGCCGATCTTGATGACAGTGAGTTCTCTGGCAAGGGAGCAAACAATATTAAAGCTTTTTATCACGATCATGTGGGTGTCACTGATCAATGGATTGATTTAATTGAAATGAAGATCGCTTTCCTTACTAGTATCTCCGGTGTTTTAGAAGATGCCAGCTTATCTGACGCATATATCGAGGAATCCTTCTTAGAACATGAACTAACAAACGCATATAAAAAATCAAAATCAATTATGTCTGAGCAGAAGAAAGCAATGAAAGATATTCTGAATGATATCGATGACATTCTTACACTTGATTTATTTTCAACAGAGACTTTTAAAGATGAACTCTCTTCTGCCGAAAACAAACGGAAAAAGACTGTTGATAAAATAGGCGATGTGGATGAAAACTTAAAAACTGAATATGCGATAACTGAACCTAACGAACAATTCATTAAAGCAGACTTTCAAAAGTTACAGGAATCAACAGGTAAGGGCAAGAATGCTACACCCCTTCACTATAATGCCAAGGCATATCGTGAGAGCGATATACATAAGAAAAAAGGCGATATCGAAAAGCAATCTGAAGCATATTTAAAGATCAAAAAAGAGGAAGCTAACAAATGTGAGATAAAAGATTTGAAAAAGCAGCTTGTAAAGGTAACAGATCCAGACGAGTATTTAAAAATTGCGAAGAAAATAGGATACGAGAATTTGGAACCTGAGCAGCAAGTTTATTTCCGCCAACTCGAAGAACTCCAACAAAAAGCTGAAATTGGAAAAGGTATTGCAATGGGAATGTATGAAGCAGGTAAAGATACAGTGATGGGTCTCTATCAACTTGCAAGACACCCGATTGAATCGCTTTCTGGAACTGTGAACGCAGCCTTACATCCAATCGATACCTATAAGATCATAGCAAAAGACATAGAAGACACATTTCAACGTGAAATGATTAATGGAGATAGCCACAGCAGAGCAAAATGGGTTTCCTATGTCGGCAGTACTGTTGTTCTTGCAATAGTTGGTCCGAAAGGTATTGATAAAGTATCCAAAGTTGCAAAAGCCGGTTCAAAAGTTGCTGCACTTAAGACACTTGAAGTTTCAAAAACAGGAATAAAAAAAGGTATTGAATACGTTAAAATACCAAGTGTTTTTGAACAACAGTTCGCAATGGCTGGTGGTTCAGGGACTTTTCCTTTTAACGTGCTTGATGGAGAGAATTATAAAAACTCTGCACTTGAAATATTTAAGAACTCGTCTACTGTACAAGGATTAAAGAAAGCTAAACCGCATGAAGTTGTAAACGAATTAAAAACTTTCCAAAGCAGAAAATACACTTTTGGAGGACAATCATTCCTCATTGATAAGCGAGGAATGAAGCATATTTTAGAGCGCCATCATCCTAATTTATGGGATGGTTCAATTAAGTCTCAACAATCTTTTCTCAATAAAGAGATGACTGTTAACGATGTTGCAGATGCGATAGAATCAATTATGAAACAAAACCGTGAAGAGTTAACGAAAAAAGGAACTAAATTTAGTTATCAAATTAGAGGATCATATGAGGGTCAACAATATGTTGTAGGCTTTCAAAAAGGAAGAGTAGGACAATTCTATCCGGAAAAATAGGAGAGGTAAAATGTTTTATATTGAATCATTAATTCTTAGGCCAAATAAGAAGATAAACGATCTTTCAATCTTAAAAAATAATATTGACGATTACTTTGTTCCACTTAGCAATATAGAGGGACTAAAGAACATAAAACCACAGTTAGACTCTTACTATTTATCTGGGGCGATTATTTTAAAATATGGTGAACAAGATTTGCTTGATGTCACTATGTGGGACTTGGTTGACCAATTGTGGGCTTATTTTTTAAATCTAATTGAAGAAGCTATTGAAACAGGAAAAAGCGAAACTTATTTTCCAGATCAACCCCTTCTATTGAAAATGAAATCAATATCGAACGATATGTTGTTATTTGAAATTGACCAAAAACAAAAAGTATTACTACCGAAACTTGATTTTTTTGAATCACTCTTAAAGAATGCGAAAAGTTTCTTTGAAACTATGAATTTTGTTTTAGAAGGTAACTGTGATTATGAGTATGAACTTAATAAGATCGATGAATTGCAAACCAAAATTAAATGTATGTGAGGCTAAATGTGAATTACTCTATCGTGAAAAAATTCTTTGATGAGAATAAAAAATATTCAATTCTTACTGGAGGCGTCACTGATAAACAAGAATAGAAGAGCAGAAGATACCACGAAATTGTCCTCTCGTCCTCAAGAATTTTTACTTGGAGATGAGAGTTTATTATTGCAATTTTAAATTTTAGAGAGGGGAAATCAATTGAATCCTTTGTTGTTAGATGTTCCTTTACAATTAGAAACAGAAAGACTAATTCTTCGAGCACCACATCAAACAGGAGACGGGAAAATTGTAAACCAAGCAATTAGAGATTCCTTTTCTGAATTAAAAGCGTGGTTGCCATTTGCTCAAGAACTTCCTACTGTTGAAGAAACAGAGATAAACTTAAGAAATGCTCATATAAATTTTTTAAAGAGAGAAAGTTTTCGTTTTCTTATTTTTGATAAAGATAGCAATGACTTTATTGGAATAACTAGCCTTCAGAGAATTGACTGGAACATTCCTAAATGTGAAATTGGGTACTGGGTAAATACTAAATATAGCGGGAATGGATATATGACAGAAGCAGTAAAAAAATTAGCTAACTTTGGGTTACATAATATCAAATTTAGAAGAATTGAAATCAGATGTGATTCAACAAATCTTAAAAGTCGTGCTATTCCAGAAAAATTGGGGTTTGTATTCGAAGGCACTTTAAGAAATGATGATTTATCCGCAGATGGTAGCAAGCTGACTGACACTTGTTTTTATTCCATAGTAAAGTAACATTGTGAACATTTACACTTAAAGTAGCGAATACGTTAGTAGAACAAGAAAGGACATAACATATTTTATACGACTAATATGTTATGTCCTTTTTTTATCTTATTTTTTAATTTTGGTCTTGATAAATTAGTCTATTCCTCTAAATTAATTCATTGTACGCTGACAGTGTGCTTTTGATCTGAACGAGAAGGTTACAAACAAAAAGAAATGGCGGACAAATTAGACGACTTACTTTAAGTTAGTGGACACTTTTGGTCACAAAACACAATTTCTTCAAAGACTAAAAAAATACCAAGGGCGTCAAAACCCTTGGTATCATTGATGCGGCCGAGAGGACTTGAACCTCCACGGCTTATTCACCCACTAGACCTTCATTAAAATAAATATGTGTTTTCTGTTTCAAATCCCTTATATATCAACTTTTGTTTATTTTGATTATGGTGCTTACAATTATTTATTCTTATTTGGGAGTAAGATTTTAATGAGCATCGACTATAAAGTCTGAGTTCTTTTCCATAATTCCGCATGTTTTTTTACTATATTTATAAATTCAGCCATCGCTAAGGAATTCCATCTTTTTTTATGATATGCCACCTGCGTTATAATACGTGTTTCATCCATAATCAATCCACTTAATTTGTTTTCTTTCAACTCTTTTTGTACAGTGATCAACGGTAATAACGAAATTCCTAAACCGCACATAACGCACTGCTTAATTGCCTCAACACTCCAAAATTCAAAGGTATTCTCCGAAACCAGTCCTTGGTGTTTCATATACTCTTCAAAGTAAGTACGATAGCTGCACCCATGTTCTGTATATAAAATCACTTCATCAGATGAAAAATAAAAATCATCAAATGGAGTATTTTGCAACTTATGCTGTTTAGGGAATACCAATATCATTGGCTCAGTTATTAGTTTTTCTATATATAAATCAGCTTCCTCTTGTTCATACTCCAACAGAAACGCTAAATCCACCTTCCCATTTCGGAGATCATCTTTTAATTCCCAGCATGTCGATGATTTTAAAGTAATTTTCACTTTAGGAAAAAGCTTTTTGAATTCGTGAATAATTGGAGGTAAACGGTAAACCGTTAAAGATTCCGGGGCACCAATAACAAGATTCCCCATGGGTTCATCGTTTGATTGTATTTGTTTTACTTTTTCAGAAATCCTGATCATTTCGTTTGCATATGGCAACAAATACTCACCCACTTCAGTTAACAGCATTTTCTTCCCAAAACGATTAAATAAGGGTCCTCCTATTTCTTGCTCAATATCTTTGATATGTGAAGTTATGGTCGATTGGGCATAACCTAAATATTCAGCTGCTTTTGTAAATCCTCCCTTTTCCACTATTGTTATAAATGTCTTTAGATGCCGTATTTCCATCGTCTCTCCCCCTTTAAACATTACTAATTCCGATGGAAAAGTTCATATATATCTATTTTACGGATGAAAGGAAACAAATTACAATTGAAATATGATCGTAAGACACGTTTAGGAAGGGATGGAATGAAAAGTGAGAGAAAAAAAACTTGGCCCCGTACTTTTAAGTGGATTAATTGTTGGTCCTATTTTGGGATCGGGAATTATTTTGCTTCCACCAATAATTTATGGTAAGACTGGGGATTATGCCATATTAGCATGGTTTATTATGATGATCATTAGTTTTCTATTTGCTTCATTGTTTGGAAAATTAAGTGTTTTATTCCCGAATGAATCTGGTGTTGCACATACAGTTGAACTTGCATTTGGACAACATATAAAACAATTAACTTCTGTATTTTTTATTATTGCGGGCAGTGTTGGACCAGTAGCCGTTCTAATGACAGCCAGTCAATACCTCAAGGCTTTGTTCAAAAGTAATGGTTGGTCCCTAGAGACATATGGAATCATTCTAATGATGATTTGTTTATTCGTTCTATTATCGAATATCTCTTCCGTAGGAAAAGTGTCATTTATGTTTTCCACAGTCTCCACAGTAGTATTGTTAAGTGGAGGGATTAGTTCAATTCCCTTTATGAGGGATAAAGCTTTTATTAAAACACCATTTCATCTTGATGATTTTGGTTATAGTATTCTTTTGCTTTTTTGGGCTCTAGTAGGTTGGGAAATTATAGGTAATTATAGTTTGGATGTCAAAAACAGAAAAAGAACGATTCCCCAAGCAATAGTAATAAGCTCAGTGGTCATCACAACGGTTTGTATTGTTGTAGCTGCTGCCTATCAATGGATTGATTTACATCACACACACACATTAACGATTATTTTAATTCCATTGCTTGGAACGTCGTTTGCTTCCCCGACAATGGCTTTCATCACAACAATATTATGTATGAGCACATATTTATTGGTTACTGGTGGAGTATCACGTCTAATAGCCTCAGAGAATAAAAAAATAACCTTGATTTCTTACCGCTCCAAAACAAACATACCAATTGGAGCCATAAGCATATTAACATTAGTTCATGCAATCGTTTTTATTCTTTTATTTATAAACATCATTAATGTTGAACAAATTGTTGGAATGGCTAATGCTTTCTTTATTAGTAATGCAATTTGCGGTATTTTGTCTGCATATAAACTGTTACCTGGTAAGTTTTCAAAAAGTTTATCATTAATGCTTATTATCAGCTTTTTGATTATCCTTTCTTTCTCATCAATATGGATTTTATTAATGATTGCCCTTATAACTACTTTCTATTTGATCCGACACTTTATCTGGATACGTCAATTAAAGAAATCCGCTACTAATTCTCAAGACAAATTGCGATTTTAAGATCATGAATTTCTCACCCAAACTTGGATGTATAAACAAAAACGAGAGATTTTACAGTTCCTTTAGGACATAGTTCCGTTTCTTTGAATACTTCCGGACATCTTTTTCCTAATAAACAGAAGGAAACTGCCGACCGTTTGGATGATTACTTTAAGTAACTGGTGAGATTTGGTGAGCAACTCTTCTCTCATAGCCGTATTTCCGCACAAAAAAATAATACCAAAGGTGGTTAAACCCTTGGTATTATTGAGATGCGGCCGAGAGGACTTGAACCTCCACGGGTTATTCACCCACTAGGCCCTCAACCTAGTAAAATCATATCTTCATTTACAAAAGCCTTTATTTATAGCACTTAGTTATTTCGTTTACACCAATATTATTGATTTGTTGTTAATTATGGGCAGTAAATGGGCAGAACATAATCTATAAACATCTTATATTAGTGAAGCAGAAACGTATTTTTACTGTGGGTATGAATCCCAATTTAAATTAAACACATGTAATGCTTCCCCTTTAAATTTAATTTTAACTAAACCCGTCTTCTTTAAAAATCAAATAAATCGTCAGCAATTATTTCTATTTCTTGATGTTCTTTTTCAATTTGTTTGAATATGTTCAAAGTATTTTTCAACAAAAGTGTAATATTACTAAAACATTTTATTATATCACGTTTTAAATATGAATCACTTCTCATAGCTGAAATAAGACGAACTGGTTCTATACTGAAAGCAACACTTTTTTTATTTCTTACTTGTTCGAGTAGTTTTTTATCTCTTATATCAAATAGACTTAAGAATGACTCTAATTTCTCTATAGAATCAAAGATAATTTTACTCACAGCATTAGCAGGCAATTCGTATCTAAAGTAAACACTGTTAACAAAAAATAGCAGTGAAACAATTGAACCTTTATGACTGCCCACATATAGTCTCGGGATTATTGCGAAATGACCATCACTATAAACCCTTATCTCAAATCTAACCTTCTCATAATTTTTTTCAATATAATATTCGAAAATTTCCTCAACGTTTAAACCTGTTATCTCTTCGCAAAATTCTTTTAACAAAGGAATAATTAATAGTTTTTCAACCATCGCTCTATTTTGATCAAATAAAATATTTAATACTTGTTCACTTCTAGTAACTCTACCAGAGGAAAGAATCTTCATAAGAATTTTTTTCTGTCTATCTTCAGATTGTCTATTGATAAATTTTGCAGTGAAATATTCTTGAAACGAACGGTGTAAATAAATATATTTTAAACCATCCAAAACTAGAATACAGACTGCTTGAATTAAATCCGACTTATAATCTTCCGTATTGAAATCTAAACGTTCAATTTTTTTTGCTTTAACAATATAATCATTTAACTCTGAACTGTTAAAAGAGACTTTATTCTCCAAATAGCTTAGTGCTGATATTGTTTCTAGTATCTTAGTAAAACCATCAGACCCTAAGTTATCAGAATCAGTTTTCTTTGGCCTTTTATAAGGTTTTATTGCATCATGTTTAAGGTTTAAAACATCAAATGCTTGACCAAAAAAAACATGGATTTTTTGAGGAATATCTGCAAATTCGTCAAAAGTCATTAACATTAAAGTTAATAACAATGGATTATTACAAAAAGATTCGTGGTCATTATACAGTGTTTCTTTTAGCTTTTTTAAAAAACCATCCTTTATCTCATTATCGTATGGAAGTTTTTCTATTAACTCAATAGATTTTTCTTTTGTAAGTGGTAACATTGTTAATTCAGAAAAACCATCCCATCCCATTGATACACTATCTGATTGTCTTGAGGATACAAGATAATAGTTTTCATTATACTTACAAGTTAATTTATCTATTTCTCTGATCATCTTAGTCTGCCTGCTGTCTTCTACCTCGTCAAAACCATCGAATAAAAATATGTACACACCCTTATCTAAAGATTGCATAAAATAATCTTTTTCTAATGTAAATCCAAGAGTCACCAATTCTTCATATATACAATCGATCAATGAATGATCTGTCCCATTAACATTTCTAAGTGGAACAAATACAGGAATTTTATCAGTATGCATCAAAGAGCTTAGAAACAAGTGCTTAAATAAAGTGGACTTCCCAGTTCCACCACTTCCTAATACCATATTACATGTATTATATCTCATTAAATCATTTATATCTTTTGCTGAAATAATATCTTTATCACACTTTAAATTAGTATAAACATAAAATTCATAGAGATTTATCGGATTTGTTCTATGAATAAGAGTTTTAACCTCACCATATTTTTTTGCAGCCCTGGTCAGGTAAGTTTTGTATGCATATAGAGTTTTGACCTGGATATCAGCTGCTGTATCCTTACCAAATTTAAAAATTCCTTTTAATATAGTCTCTATATTTTTTTGAATTATTTCAGACATAAACTTGCTAGTATCAAATTGTGTTTGTTCCATTTTCTTCTCCTTTAAAGTATAGCTAAATCATCAGGGTTGAAAAGTTTGTCAGAGTAATCATATTACCTCTGCATAAATGAACAATGTAAAAAAAGCTAGACAACGAATTTGTCAACTTAAAAGATTACTCAAAACTGAACCATCTTTTACGCATTCCTTTTAAAAACTCTTCTGTGATATGCAATACATCACTTTCTCCAATAACTGAGTCAATTCCACAATAAGGGCAAAGGGCTGTGTCCTCATTATCAATCCATTCAAAAATTTCATCAGGGCTAAAGATTTCTAAACAATGAAAACATCCACACCTGTTTACTTTTTCTAAGTAAGTCTTATTGTGAATACTAAAAGTATGAGCTTGGAGTTCATTCTCTAATTCTTCAAGATTTTTTGAAGGTTCTGCACCTATTATATCAATTGCTTTTGTAATTGATGGTGTTATACCTAAGAGCTTGAATCCTTTATCTTTAATTTCTTCCATTAAGAAATTCATATTATCTAAAAAGCTTTTGTCATTAGTAACTATTACAATATCATCAGAAATATTTGCAAGAATTGATTCCCATATTATTTCATCACCTATTGTTACTGAATCTTTACTCCCTGGAGGATTTCCAATTAATTGCCTATCTTTTGCTTTTTTTATTATTTGATCATTAATGTCAAGTTTTTCTACAATTTCTGTTTCATATAGATTATTTATAACTTCGTTTATTGGATCTCCTTCTTCTTTAAGACCTTCAATTTTGTCTATCAATTTTTCAACGGTTTTCTTCATCTCCTTCTTTTGATTGATTAATTTCTTATATTCTTCTATGGACTCTACAAAATGAGAATTAAGTGGATTTAACCCGGTCATATATTTTTTAAATGAATCAGATCACTAGTGTTGCATAAATTTTGACTGAATTTTCTGCTTTCTTGTTTTTGCTCATGAGAAGAAAAACAAAGACATTTGAATAGAGGTAGTTAACATCCATTTTTTTACTATAATCTTTGACGAGTGCAACAGACCTGTGAAATTCTTTAGGGCACGGTTTTCCCTACGATTTTTCGTAGCCATAAATGAGCGGATTTCCATGGTGCCGCTTTGAGTAAGCGACTAATTTGTAAGTACGTCCTTGAACTGTTCGTGTTCAGCTGTGCCAGTACATTTAGGCAATATACAATCATTGCGATATACACTTGATTATGTACGCCTTGTTCGCTCTGCGCGTAGAACTTTTTGATGTTCAGGTGCTGCTTCAGCCATTTAAAAAATAGCTCGATTGCCCAGCGCGACTTATATAACTCAGCGATTTCGTCAGCGCTTAAATCAAATCGATTCGTGATCAGATGCAGTTCGTTTCCTTTTGAATCGAGCACTTTGATGAGGCGAAAAGCGTTTTCTGCACGGTTTTGTGGTGTACCAATCAAAACCATTTCATCTGAAAACACAAGCGAGTCTTCAGGCAGTTTAAATGGCTCGATTACACGAATGACAGCGTTTTTTCGTAAGCGTGACACAAAGAAATACCCATCGTCTGTCATGCGGTCAAATCGTTCATAATCCAAGTAACCCCGGTCAAAGACGTACATGCATTCTTTGTCGTCAACGAGTACTTCCAGCTGACCACGATCATGTTCTTTCGCGTTTGTCAGCACCGCTTTATCTGGATAGGAACAGCCTTTTTCTGCGTAAACAAGACGTAAATGAAGCTTGATGCCCGACTTTGTTTTACGGAATTCAGCCCACTTATGGTTTTTCAAGTTCAATGGCAACGTACTCGAGTCGATAATTTTCAGTGGTGTTGTCGTTTCTCGGCGCTGCTCATAATGTGATTTCTCGTGAATTTGGGCAACTAAATCCAAAAATACCTGTTGGAACACTTCAGTCGGCACTTGATTTAATCGGCGTCCGAGCTGCGAAAAGCTAATCGCTTCTAAATGCGTCGCTTTTTGAAGGTCGTCAGAAAATAATGTCTCACTGACTGCACGCAGACTCTCGGTTTCATTGAGCTGAGCGAATACGAACAATTTCAAGAATGACGCAATATGTAGCTTCTTTGTATAGTAATTTAATTGATAGCTTTCAACTAATTCCTCGAGTTTTGTGGAGAAAATCGGTGAAAACCATTGTTCAAATGATGTTTTTCGTGTAAACTTATCCATGCTTATTGTCCTTTACTTTGGATTTGGATGGTTTATTACCGCCCTACCATTATAAAGGCTTTTTTTATGCAAAGATAAAATTACTGAAAATTTAGATTTTTATAAATCGTTGAATTATTTTAATGCGACACTAGTGGAATCAGATATAAGTTTAAATTGCTTATGTCTATTTCTTTTATATTCATGATAAATCTGTTTTGGTAAAATTATATGTTCAGCATAACGAGTCAAGTCTTTTAACTTTTCTAAAGAAGTTTGTTTAGATCGATAGAATTCTAAAAATACATTAGTATCAATAATTATTTTCCCTGCCATAGATATCCTCCTCGGAACATTAACTGTAACCCAATTATTTCAAATGTTCCATGTTTATACAATCGAATATTTGGTTATATAAAGAAAGGTTTTAAGCCGTTTACAATAAAAAAAGCTTAATCCTAGAAATAGGACAAAGCTTTCCTCCTTTTTTAATTTGTCTATGCACCTACCCTATCCGCAGCTATATTAACTTCACCATTACCATTCTGACTACTTTGACTATAAGCAGTTGTGAACAGACTACCTAATATCACTGCTGCCAATAGAATCCGGCTGATTTTCATTAATAATCTCCCCTTTTTTAATTTTTCGTCTTGCTTCAATACTCATACGATAATATTCATTAGAGAGCATTAAATTTCCTTGTTCATGAAAATAATCAGCGACTTCAATCGAAAAATTTTCAACATCTGCAAACATTTTTCTCGAAGCCAGATATGAAAATGCATTCTTTATTAATTGAGTCTCGCCATCTGAAAAAAATAACCCCTCTAATATTTTGAATTTCGCTGAGTATTCCTTATCATCACTTTTATCGGCAATAAATCGCCCTTTCCTAAAGTATATCAAAGCAACATCATAATTTTGTTGTTTTGCTTCTACATAGGTTAGAGTGAATAAAGTCTTTGTTAGGAAACTATGTTTTGATTTTTCGAAAATTTCTAACGCTAAAATTAAATGTTGTGAAGCCTTTTTATATTCTTTCAATTCATCATAACAAATCCCAATATTCATGTGTGACATTGCAATTAAATGCTCTATGTTACTTCCCTTGGCAATTTCCAAAGAATTCAGAAATTGTTCCAAGGCTCTTTCGTATTCTAAAGAATCGATCAGGTTACCTGCAACAATAAATTGACAACGCACAGTTTGGACCGCATACTCTTCATACTCTCTAAATATTTTGAGTGCACGATTTGCATAATTCATGGAGAAATATGTTTGTTTCATATAATAATATACATAGGACACTTTGAAAAAAAACTCTGCTTTTTCTATTTCATCCTCAACTTCCGACAACTTTGATTCAGCTATTCGATAGGCACTTATGGCTGAAGTTAATTCTTTTCGCCTAAACTCATACATACCCTTAAAAAAGTAAAAATAATATTCCAACATACCAGTTAATTGCCCTTGTTTCTCAATTTCTTTTATAGTCTCATAAGCATTATTGAGATCATCTATTTCTTTAGATTTCATATAACTCAGCATTATCTCGTGCCTAAAATCTAATAACTGATAATATAACAAGGCATCTTGGTTTTCTTCCATGTTTAGCAATTCTTTCTCTACTTCTATTTTTATAATCTCTGCATGCTCAACTTGATCATCTTTTATTAATGTATACCAATCATTTAACTTTTTTGTGACTATGTCGTACGGAATTTTATCTTTATCTAAGAAAACACCCCGCAAGAAAATTCCCCCATCCTTACATAAATTGTTCGAATATTTACATTAATTGTATTATGTCAGAACACCCTTTATTTTACAAAGATGAATTGTAAAAAGGTACATTATATCTACTCCTTTGCGGTTTTTTTGCGGTTACACCAATACTTTTGCGACTTGACGCCAACATCACGGCAACCCTTTCATAAACACAAAAAAAGAGGAGTAAACACATGGTTTACTCCTCTAACTTAGTTTCTTTACCTTTTGCTTCTTCATAATCTGGTGTTTTCCTTGATAAGCCAAGTCGATCATTTTCTCCATTCCCCGGCATATCAGTCATCTTTTCATATTTATCTCCTATTTTTTCATAATACTTAAATGTTGTTAATTCACGTGAAGAGTTATCCGGCATATAAAATGCAAACTGAATATATTTGCCCCCTTCATAGACTCTAACAATCGCATTCTCTCTTTTAATATTTATCTCTGTGTCATTTCCTTTATGCTCTTTATATTGGCTAATTACATCATCAATCGCATCATCATACTTGCTTCCACCACATGCAGTTAAAACAAACATCATCATCAAACTAAGAAAAATAAAAAGGTTTTTCAAAATAAACATTACCTCCTTTTTCAATATTTAGTATAAACAAACAAATTGATCTTTTCCACCTTTTATCCATTTCCCTTAACCTGCACATTATCGACTAACCAACCATCCTTTTCTTTCTTCATAGTCGTTTGTACAATTAACACTTGATTCGTAGTGACTGAATTTGCAGTTGTGGCGACTTCAACAATGTTTAAAAACAATTCATGAGACTCATCTAACGGCTTTGAATAACTCTCTAGTGATAGTAATTCACTTTGCACGCTGACTGTGTGCTTTTGATCAGAGCGAGAAGGGAATGCATAATCAAACCCTTTTCCAGTTGTGTGCTTCTTAACTGTTTCATATCGTTTATCTATGTCGGAGTAATTAAAAAACGCTTCAAAAAATGCCTTATTTTCCGAAGCGCTACTTGTTGATTCTATATGGTTCAGTTCCTTAATTTTTTCGCTCAAAACTTCATTTTTATCTTTTAACTTTTCAATCTTATACGTTTGCTGTCCATTCGTGAAAAATCCCGTCAACAATATTAATAACAAACAAGCTGAAGCCCATGCAATATGTGTTTTCATGTTTTCACTCCTAGTTATTTAATGCGTCCAAAAGATACAAGGTGATCTCTCCAGTAACCTGATTTCAGATCAGAATATTCGATTCCACTGTCATTCGAATTAAACATTCTGCCATTGCCTACATAGATGCCGACGTGAGTAATGGCTTTTCCTTCATATGTGCCACCAAAGAACACTAAGTCACCCGCAGTCGCTTCTTTTTCACTTATTTTCTTTGTTGCCCCATGTTGTTCCTGTGCTGTTCTTGGAAGAGTAATTCCGGCTTTGGCGAAAGACCACTGAACAAGGCCCGAACAATCAAATCCAGTTTTCGGGTTTGAACCACCCCAGGCATACGGTTGCCCTTCATATTTCAAAGCTTCTTTCATGACCGTTTCATAGAAATCCATAGAACCATTCACAGGCTTCACATTTTTATCAGAACCTTTCACATACCTCATGACATGGTCAACATAACTTGGGTCACCATAGCTTTTCCAGCCCATTTTAAAAGCTTGCAATCGGCTGAAATCAAGTGCCAATTTCTTTGTGTATTTCCCGCCATTCTTTTTGACATAATCTATAAAGCCAGAACCAAAGTTGTATGCCTGTAAGGTTAAACGAACATCACCGCCAGCCTGTTTAAAAACCTTCTTAAAATGTTTAATGCCGACTTCAATCGAACGTTCTGGGTCAGTTATGGAGTTGGGAGGTAAGCCAATACTTTCGGAACTTTGCATGATATCTAAAGAACGCCCACCACTTTCTTGCATGGTGAGCGCCATAATAATATTCACTTGGTCAAAAACGCCTTCTTGACGGGCATATTTCTCAAATACTGCTCTAAATCGTTCCACTTCCGGCGCAATGCCAACTGTTTCATATTCGCCATCCCCACCGCCTATAAAATCGTCCCCGACTTGATTTTCTCTTGAAATTGTCATAACCACTAATATAGATAAAACAAAAAAGAAGATAAAAGGGGCTGAGAATATCATTGATAGAAGATATTTTCTCTTAATCAAGTTACAAATCCACCCTTTCTTATACTATTCTTCCAAGTTGTGATAAAATGTAAAAAAAACGAAAAGCGAGGTTGCAGAATGACATTTGATATAGAATTAGATGATTCAAAGACAATTTACATCACTAATTTTGCAAATGTAATACCGCCTGAAGATATACAAATGTTAAAAAATGAACTCTCTGAATCTGATATTACTGTTAAATCAACTGATACCGAAGGGCAACCAATGGCATTTGCAGAATTAGATACTGTTGTATCTATTCTTATACATTCCGCCGTTTTAACCTCATTGGTTGAGAGTATTGGTCAAAGCGCAACATGGGATCTGATTAAATTATTTGCCAGCAAAAGTTGGAAAAGAATAAAGGGACAAAAATATACTAAACTCTATTTAAGTGGAGGATCAGAACGTAAGGACATTACTTTTGGAATAAACGCCACTATAAATAATGCTGATTACACATTCAGATTCGATAATGTTTCACCCGACGATGCTAATGAAGCACTAGATAAAATATTGGACTTTTTTAAAGAGCAAACTAATCATCAGAAATGGTCAACTCATATAGGAAATTATAATAATGATAAACAGGAATGGGAGCTTAAAGAACTACGTGAAATAGTTAAAGAGCTAAATAAAAACAAATAGACAAGTAAAGCCTAAAGCGAATCTTTAGGCTTTTTTTTGTGTTTATAACGTTTTTCTCTCGTCCCTTCTCAGTCGATCTTCTACTTTTGATGAAGAGCGTCTTGCAATTTCATTCAAAGACACTTGGTCAAATGTATTAACACTTTGTTCAGTCCGTTTAATGTTTTGTGATGAAGGCTGTTTTTCTCTTGATACAGCCTTACTTTCAGCAGGGGCAACAGCCTGTTTTTCCTCAACACGAATACCATCTGAATGAACTTTTGCTGGTTCAGATGGTCTGATTTTACGTTCGTTATTGGCAATAGACTGATTTTCTACTTTTGTAGATTGAGGACTTTCAAAGCCGAGCTGCGGTTCAGATTGATTCGTCATGACTTTTTGGTCTGATCTTTTGATTTCTGCTGTCTTCTCTTGTGCTACTGGCTCACTCTTTGAAACAGAATCATCTTTCTGAACTTCAAAGTCATGATGTTTTTCAGTTTCAGTATTCTGGTTTTGTCCTTCATGAACATATGCCTTTTGGTCTGTACGTTCTGTTTCTTTCTCACTCTCTTGTAAGACTGGTGCTCGATTAGAAGTAGTTTCTTCTTCAAGTTGTAATGATGCATCGTCAGTTTGTTTCTGATTATCTGGCTGTTTAAGAAGCTGTTCAACATATTCTTTTTGATCTGTTCTAGCTGATTCATCCTTTTTATCCTGCAAGATAGGTGCTCGTTTGGATAAATCCTCATTTCCTTCATTCAAAACATCTTTCAGCATAGGTGAGTTTATTCCGTCTTTTCTCAATCTGTCTAAATGGGATTGCTGTTTATTATCTTTTGCATTTGCAAAGGCTTCCTTTTGTTTTTGCTTTTCTTGTTCTTTCGATAGAGTTTGAGGATTTCGTTTTAAGTTGCGGCTGTTATGACTAGCTATTCCGTTAGCAGTCTCTTTTTGTGGAGTTCTTGAAATGGCGTGAGTATTATCATATCCCATAGCAGCCCCACTCGGTGAATTGCCGCCACCACTTGGAGCACCAGTTACGCCATCAGCATTCGAACCGTCTTTTCTTCCCCCAAAATGCTTTGTAAAGTCAGTAAATACGCCGCCTCCGTTCCCCCATACTCCACCTATTTTCTTTGCTTGTTCCCAAGCAGGCTGAACAATGTTTTGTCTCATGTTTTCCATCATATTATTATCAACTGAAACTACTTTTCCAGCAGTCACAAACTTGATAATGGCATCCCTCTTGTGAAAACCAATCCACAAAATTGAGGCAAGGACAGCAACATTCAAAAGATACATTCCGAAACCGTTTGGAGGTATTAACTTGTCAACGATAAAACATGTCACGTACACAAACAGAACAATAATACCTAACATTGCTTTCAGTAGATAAACACTCCCCAAACGTCCAAGAGTGACAAATCCAGAGTAAGCTAATTGGGGAACATACGCTAATATGAAAGCGAATGGTACGAAAAAGACAATGACTAAAGCAACAACTTGAAGCAAGAAATTAAAAAACGCTAGTGCCAAAAATGGGATTCCAATAACAATAGAAGCGACCACAGCAATAAAAGATTCTCCAAGCTGATTAAACACATTTCCAGAAGTCATAGATTCATTTTTATATTCATCAATTTCAGTTTCTTTTATATAATCTTTTTTATCTTTTTCTCCATCCTCTGAAAGCTTATAAGAAAGCAGTTTATCTATACGATTAAGTCCGCCTTTATCTGTATCTTTCTCATTGATTTTCTTTTCGCTTGTTTCATCAAAATTCACAATTAAAAAAGGCTTCATCAAAGCAATGTCAAAGTAAAGATTACGCATAACCGCAACTGTGCCTTCCATTTCCTTTCCTTTTTCAATCGCAGAACTGTCCGCAAAATTGCCTTCATCTTGAACAATGCCAACCAATCCATTTCCCGCAGTTAAAAGCTTTCCTTGCGCTTCTACAGACAAGGCATTCAACGCTTTCATGTAATAACCAGCGTTTGACATCCAAAGCCCACCGATCACCATGACACAAATAAATAAAATACTCCGCCGCATGGCTTCTTTTACGCTACCTCTCACACAGAACAAGTAGACAACATAGGCACACGTGAAAATAAATAAAGCTTCACCGAAATTCTTTTTCAGTGTTTTATAAACTGTTTTAGAGACGTTTGTAATGGAGTTTGCAAACTCGTCAATCGGTTGCAAGTTATACAAAATATCCATTCCCGCATCAACCACACGGACAATGTTTCCCGCAAAAGAAAAAGTGACGTTTGTCAGCCCAACAAACGCCCCCTTGATTAAATCGTCAGATGCTTCATTATTCGCTTGATAGCGTGAGATAGGAAATCTTTTCACCTTCAATTCCACGCCGCCGGCTTTCTCAATTTTTGGCTGCGTGGTGGTATCTCCATCAGCCGAAAATACTGTTACAGCTGAAGCGACAGTTAAAAACAGCAACACGATAGCCGACACAATTAGAATCCTTTTTTTCTTCATCACAGCCACCTCCTAATCTAACCGAGTTAATAAATAAAATTGATATCTGGCTTTCTCTAAGTCTCTTTGCGTTAGCAGCACGTTTTCGGGATATCGTTCATACAAGGAAAAACAGATTGCTTTTTGATATTTCATATGCCTAAAAGTCTTTCGGTTTTGTTCAATCTTGATGCCTAATAATTTTTGCAAAAACTGTGCCGTTGATTTATGTCCGATAAAACTTTTGTATCGACCATCATAATGCTTTAGCCATTGTTTAACTTCTTCCAATGTAATCTTTTCAGCTTTATAAAAGCCTGGACTCGTGACCACAAGAGAGTTTAAGAAAGCTATTTCCATGTACGATTCAACCCCTTTTACAAATATTTTTCTTCCGCATATGCGACAGCTTTTTTCTCTACTGTTTTTAAAGCGCCTTGCCATTCTTCGAATAGGCATTCAATCGAAATTTTGGAGGTGCGGCCATAATAATCTTTAAATAAGCATTGACCTTGAAACATGGATTCCATCATTTTTTTGTTTTCTTTTGTGACCTCCATGTTCATCCATTTCAACACTTCTTCTCGCTCATTCGGTTCATCAAAAGCAAAGGCAACACCGAAGTTTCCAGAATCCTCTTCTTTTAAAGCGTCTTTTGTGGATTGGGAAATGAAGTATTCCGCATTGTTGTATGAGCGACCAATCCGGCGCATTTGTCTCTCAACTTTTTTGCCTTGTTGAGAAGTGGTAAATATCCATGCTTCATCTATAAATTCAACGGTCTGTTCATCTGGGTTCATACCAAATAGTTCGCAGAACTTACCAAGTGCAAACATGACGGCACTAGACTTTAGTTGTGATATGGTGTAGTTTTCAAGTCGTTCAGCATGATCTGGCAAATCCATATTTTCAACTTCTAAAATGGTGATTCGTTTTTCAAGTGACAATGCAGGGTTTGAACCATCATGAATACAAAGTTTTAAAATTGAATCTGATACAACCTCATTTAAGTAGTCGCCAGCCTTTTGTACAGCTTCTTCGGGATGGTTCTGCATCTTCCGAATAATATCCAGTGAGCCGACCTGTTCGCCTTTATGTTTTGCCTCAATTACTTCTGATGTAGCACGAAGGAAAGCCGTGTTTATGTCGTCCTTCCCTTTAAAGTCATATACTTGTTCAAAAATGACTTGAACTAGCTCTTTTGCTTTCATAGGAGGGAGGAAGGAGATAGGATCAAGCGCTCCCCAGTTGTGCGTGTTTTCATGATCTAGTGTGATATAGTTGTATTTCTCTAAATGTGCAATATATAAGGGAAAGTTCTCTCTAATGTACTCATCATTCAAGACTCTTTGAATCCACTTTCTCATTTCCTTTTTAGGGTCTATATACAGAGATTTGATGTTTAACATGCTGATATAGTTAAAGATCAATTTCGCCAGATATGACTTGCCATTTCCTGTGTCTCCTGTGATTAGGCAGTGAGGAGAACGTGTCTTTGAACCTTTTAACTGCTGGTTCGCTAAGAAAGGGTGGAATAAAACAAAATCACGGCTGGACATAATGGCACTTTCTAAGTCGGTGTGCTCTTGGAAACGATCAACCCAGCCGAGAAAGAAGCCGATTTTCGAACCAATATCAGAGTTAACAGCAAACAGACTTTCAGCCACACCGTCTTGCGTTGTTTTTTGAATCCAGTTCTTATCGGTTATGTCTAACTTTTCACCAGGAAGCATTTTATAAAAAAGGTTCAATTGATCAGCCACCGGAAGCCGACAAGTAATGCCAGCGCCTTTTAAATGCCTTTTGACAATCGTTGCTTTTCCCACACATTCTTTTTTTGTCTTTCCATGAACGACTATCACCGACAGCCAGTTCATCACATGCACATCTTCTTTCTTTATTTCATCTTGTAAATGCCTTATCATTGTGGCACTTGTGACAGTGGAAACATCGCTTCGATCGCCTGTGCTTTGTTGCTCTTTTTGTTCTTCTTTCAATTGCTGTCTTTTGAGGTTGAGGGCAGGCTTGGTAATGGACTTTGATTCCGTTTGAATTTTCATCTGAACTTCAACAGGGAAGGGAAGAGACTGTGCTTCATAAAACAAATCACTTTCCGACATATTGTGAAGAAATTCGTCAATCACGACAAAAGCTGAATAGCCTTCATCTTGATCACTATGCAAATGCAATACTGATGGGTCAGTGGGGTCTATGATCGTGTTTGTAATAGAGCGAACATCCTTTATCTCACTTTCTTCATTCGTTTGGTGCTTTAATCCACGTACAAAGTGATAACGGTTAATGTATGTCATTTCTGTTTCTGAAAGCCGTTCTCCGCGAACAGAAGCCATGATATTCGCTAGTGTTTCTTCGACTTCCTCATATTTTTCAAAAAAAGAGGTGGAAACATTTTGTTCCCACCCGAGCATTTTCACGACTGTATCAGTCGCTGTATTGAAAAAAGATAATATATTGTCTTTAAGTTCGACACTAATATTTACAAGACTGCTTTTCAGTTTTACACCTAAAATGAAGTCATACTTTGTCAGCCTTCCTAATCGCTGTTCTAACAGCCTTACCGTTTCTTCATTGTAGTAACGTGCCACATCCATTGCATCTGCCGCAATATCTGTTTCTAAATCCTTAAATCGTTTTTCTAATTCATACTCACTTGGATACATCATCAAGTGAAAATCCTCATAAGATGTAATTTCTTCAAAAAGATGCTGCCACTTCTTTTTATACGATTCAACTTTTTCTTTATTTTGCATAGGAATCGAATTGCTTTTTATTCGGTAGTACGCCCACACGTCGCCCGTTCTTGTTAACAGCAAATTCTTGTGTATTGCCTTCATAGGCGTTTTTAGTCTCATTCGAATAATCCACCACCTTCACAAGTTTTCGAAACTCAATTTGTTTTTCATTACTTAAATCAACCTTTCGGTCATTGCAAAACTTCTTTTGTGGAAGCTTAATGAGGAAGTAATACTTTGCAAAATCAATGAAGTATAAATAAATGTTTTTGCCTTCCGGCTTTATTTTCGTAACAAGCATTGTTAAAAAAATCGGTATTCCAAAAATCACGATGATGAAACTGTTATCAAAAGCGTGAGGAAAAATCATCCTCACGCCGTACCAGAACCCAAAGCATAGGCCAACAAAAATGAAATAGTTAATAGCCGGTATTAACTCAACTGCAAAGGGTAACGAATAATTTTCGGTTAATTGCTGAATTTTTTTCGGCTCTCTCATTGCCTTCCGATAGTTGAACACCAGACGCCCCATTCAGATGCCCCCTTACAATTTTTCCATTAGCGCATTGATCCAGCCGGAAAATTCTGACCAGTGTTTAATAACCCACGTTACCGCACTGCCAATACAGCAAACAAAGATAATGCCGCCCATTTTTAATCTCATAAGATTCTTTGCGGCTATGAACATGACCACAATCGTAATGAATTGGATAACAACATCTGACGCCCAACCTTTTACCCCTCCAAGTGTTGGAAGGTCTGCACCAAGAATAAAGAAATTCATGAAATCCATATTTAAACCTCCTATTGATGTTTGAGTTTATTTACATAAAACTGACCGCTGTTTTCCGTAATCTCTAGACTGAATTTTTCATTTACCGGAATGTCATTTTCTTTTTCCTTAAATCGAACAGCACAAAAAACCTCGAAACCTTTTTTCGTCTCGAAGATTTTTACTGACTGTACTGCCCCAAATAACAAGTTTCCTTCCAATGCTTCCGGCTTTTTCATCATATAAACCATTTCTTCTTTCTTTTCAGAAGCGTATTTCTCAAAGAAATTTTGAAGAAATGATTCGATAGATTCTTTTTTCTCGCCTGCATATTCGTCTCTAGTTTCTTCTTTGCCCTTAAAAGCAATATCGCCTTTCAAATCATAAATCTGGGTAAAGTAAGGGACGGCAGACACCGCAAAGGAATCATCTTTATTTGTGACTGGAATATTCAGCAACATTTGTTTTTCAGATTTCTCATTTGTTTTAACCTTTTCTTTCACCTTCTTTTTCTTCTTTCCGTCTTTGACTTCTTTTTCAACTTCCTTTTCTACAGGGTATAGATTTTCATATGTGACCTTATATTGAAAAAGGCTGTTTTTATCACCTTCTTTCACGTTATATAAGCTGTAATCTTTCAACTCTCGATCACCTTTTAAACCATCCACATTGAAGCGTTCTTCATCTTCAAAGTGGTTATCCTCCTGTTTCACCATGTAGCTTTCAAGGCTCTGTATACGTTTTTCAATAGATTCTTGATTGTTCTTCACATTCACATATTCATTGATGAACCCTGATAGAAAGTTTTCAGCAGCAGTCACCGAAATTTTTTGTTTATCGTCATTTGTTGGCTTATTGGCTTCATCTTTCATGTCATTAAGTTGAGAGCGAGTATTAATTGACAGAAGCACAGCGAGCAAGCAGATAAACAGCAAGCCACCGACACAAGACCACAATGTGACGGCTATCAGTTTCGACCTGTCACGAGGGACTTTCTGTTTGTCTTTTTCCGGTCTTTCAATTCGTTTCAGTTTTTGAAAGGCAGACCGAAAAAATGACTCTTCTTTTTTATCAGAGCCGATTTCTTTATTGAGCAACTTTTTCACACTCCTTCTGTTCAATTTGTTTCGTTCTTTCCAAGAAAGATAAAAAGGATGCTACACGATGTAACACCCTTTTTATGCTTTGATTCTCCATATAAACTTTTAAACTAGTCATTCGACCATCTGGCAAGTGTCTTGTCTTATAAAAGGTATAACGATACTCAGCAAACCCTTTAACTCGTTCGCCTTCGACAACCAACATACAGTCTCTGCTTAAACTTCTTACAAAGACTAAAGAGGGAATACCAACATTAAAGCCCAGTCTTTTGAAGTGATTATCAACCACAGACACTTGATCACCTCGTTATATTTGTCCTCCGTTTTTAAGATGGGTTTCTTCGTAATCTTTTCTTATAACATGAGGGTCATACATTACAAATTCGACAAGAACTCCTCCGTCATCTGATTCCGTTTCATTTTCTTCAAGGACTCTAAAGTGAAAATACAAGTTCGCAACCATATCCCCGCCGTTATCTTTTCTGACATGAATAATGATCATTTGATCATATCCCGATGACATTTCATCCCTTAATCTTTCGAGTATGTCATCCAACAAGTGTATATTAAGATGCCTTTCTAATGTATTTATAAGGGAGGACTCATTTATAATCCTGTAATCCATATTTTCACCCCTCAGTGATAGTAGGATATTCCTTCAAATTCAACACTTCGTTCATCTGTCTCAGCGTCTTCACCCTCCAGTATGTTGAAGGTGGCTTGAAGTTTAGCATTCACGTTATCTATAACCGCAAGAGTTTGGACTATGACTCTTTGAGCAACATCACTGTAAAAGACATCTTCCATCATTTTTTCAATCAATTCCTCAGCAATATCTAAACAGCCAAGAGACTCCAAATCACTCTCTAGTCGGGCCTGATTCAAAAGGTTAATATTAAACATGAACAATCCCCCCTTTAGTTCTTTCAATGCCTAGAACCACATAACCGGGACGCTGTTTATAATCAGTAATATATATAATTTGTGCTTCTAATTTCCGCCCAGTAAATTCATCCATCCATTCATGAAGTACCAGCGTATCTCCGACCATATAGAACCTGTCGTTTTTCCGAATTTCAAATTTCTTTACGTCTTTTAATACAGCATCATAGTACTCTGGATATATCTTAAGATGGTGCACTACCATGACAGCACACCTTTCTTATTTAATATCTTGGGTTTCACCCAAACCCACCAACGGAAGCCCGTTGGATTGCTGTTAATCTATCCCCCTATTCCCCCGAATCATCGGGGGACTCCCTCGCCGGTAGGCAGGAACAAACGGTTGTTTGTTCATTGCCAAGAGGGTTTTGGTGGCGCTGAATATGTCAACTCCTTATCCTCACTTCGTTCCGGTACCGTTGACACATACGTTTAATCGCATCACCTGTGTTTATAAAGATTTAGCAGCTTGTTTTTAAACCACCATGTCAGCAACATCAGCTATAAACACATTCAACATTTTTTCATGTTTTTCCGCCAGTTCAGCTTCTGCGATCATATCTGACAGATCAGTTTTCCCTAAGTGCTGATCAGCTTCCAGCACCATTTTCATAGTGGGAGCGCAAGAGTTACGAAGCCAGTTTCTTGATTTTTGATAGAAGTCTTTTTGTGGTTTGACGTACAAAGGAAGTTTTCCAACATCACCTATAAATTCAGACCAAAAAAGGCTCGTTTTCCAATGCTCTCTAGTGATGTTTTCATCAGCATCAACGAACCTTACATAGTTATTAATGATCTGCATAGCGATTAAGGTTAAATCCTTTGTTTTCAATAAAGCATCTATAGCCACTTGTGCACGTTCATTTTTAAGCCGCAATTCATAACGATTCCAATCGCCTAGTTCTTCTAACGGAATGTTATACTTTTCTGCTTGTTCATAGTTTTTCTCATAAAAGCAAAGGTACGCTTCTGACTTTTTAGAACCGAAATATATTGTCGTCCCGCCTGTAATGCCATCAGATAGACCTAAGGAGCCATTGAAATCCGATTTTCTAAACCGTGAAATGCATTCGCCCTTTTGGGCTTTCTTTAACAGTTCCGGTATAGAAAAGTATGTCTTTTTATCATCAATAGCTAAATCAAAGCGAGTGAACGAACCGCCTTGTTGCATGCAATCTTGAAAGAAGTCGTACCATGTTTTCTTCCGGCATTCCAAGAAGGATTCAAATTGACGGCAACCTTGACCGGACATTTCTATCAAAACACCTCTGTTGTCATCCGGCGCAGAATAAAAGACTTTGACATAGTCCAGTTCATACGTGCCAACGTAGCCATAGAAACCAGATTGTTTCTCAGTCATAAAGTCTTTGCTAAGATGAAGAACCTCTTCAATAATTCTGTCAACATCATGAGTTTTAAAAGAGACTCGAATATAGTCAACCATTGATACTAAAGGACTTTCAACGGTTTCATTCTCTTCTTTTACGATTACTACCCCCCTGTTAGCGTGGGGGGGGTGTTTTAGCTCATCCATTCGCTTCGCTCACTCCTTCGCCGCTGGCCGTCTGGTCGCTTACGCTGCCGCTGGCGACTGCCGTCGCCTGCGCTCCCTCGACTCCAACCAGCGCATTTTTAATAGACGACATAAAATCATATCCTTTCGGCACGATAGGGCTGTAAAATTCCAACACTGAACCAGTGCCAACATTGGCATATCCTCGCCCTGTCTCTTTTTTATTCACATATGCTTTATCAACATCACCAAACATCATCCCGTAGCCCGTATCTGACATTAAACCTAACGACACACGGAAGCTAAACTGATCTCGAATACCGTCAGCCAAATATTTTGCATCTGGACGTTGTGCCCCTAAAACGAGAAAGTAACCCGCCTGTCTCCCCAACATGACCAACTGTTTCATGTAAGAAAGGGCTTCGTTTCTTTCTTTCATATCTAACAAATCCATAAACGCCACATATTCATCAAAGAAGATAAAAACAGGTTTTAAGCCTAAATAGGCATAGTTTTCACCTGTCTTATAGTTAGACATTTGCTTCATTTCATCCATTCGTTCCATCATGCCATCTACAGACTTTCTCAGGCACATAAGAATACCGTTCTTTTGGGAATAGACCTTTTTCGGAAGTACTTCTTCCAAGTCTGCTAAATCTGCATTTTTAGGGTCTAGTATTCTTACATCTGCCCCCAGTCCAACACATGCCTTAATGATCGTTAGCATGAAGTATGTTTTCCCTCCACCTGTACCACCCGCAATAAGCATGTGCGGCAACTTATCAAATTGCCATGAGATATGCTTCATTAACGGAAGGATTCCATTCTCAGCCACTGCATCATCAATGGAAATACGATTCTTTTTGACATCGTAAAGAAGCTTAAAGCATACAAAACCTTCTTCCATTTGTTTATCAACCAAGTCACAAAATAAGCCGTTTTCCAAATCCTTTCCTAAGTCTAGGAAGCGATTCTGAAAACGGCTCATGTCCATAGCAATACGAATATAGATGTGGTTGTTTTTGACCTGGTAATACATTCTAGGAAAGTATGTGATCTTTTCCTTTGAGTCAGTTTCATTTGAAAAGATTTTTCTTACTTTCACATTTTCTTTTTCGTAAAACTTGTTAGAGAAAATCATTTTAGCAATCTTTTGCCTGTGAAGGATTTTCTTATAGCTGTCAAACAAAAGAAAGTAAGATGCAACTATGCTCCCAACAGCAATTAGCACAGAGCATAAAACGCTTTTAATGATTAAAGGCACATTCCATTCAAAATTTTTTATCACTTGAGATAGATCAAAATGAATGAGTTGTTCTCTCCAAAAAAGGAACATAGACAATAAAAAAACAGGCACAAAGATGATTGCGCCTGCTAATTTTACGTTGTTTCTCATGTACGGGCGGATTCGTTTGCCCCTGTATTTCCAAAATCTTTTGTTTAAGAAATCACTCATATACATCACCCGCCTGCCGATATGAGAGCATCATGTTATTTCTTTTCATTCCCGCCAGTTGCCGCGGCAGGTTTCACAGAAGAGCCACCTTTAACAACAATATCATCAGCTTCAAGTTTCCACATCACATTGGCATACGTCGAATCCCTTTGACTAGTCGCCATAGCGCTAATTTTTGGGTTTTTCAACTCAATATCTGCAAAAGGAGGAATTTCTTTTGCCCCAGCATACTCAGGAATAGTTACTTCAATTTGACCACCTTGAACAGCACTAGCAATGTTATAAATCCTAGATTCCAGTACGTCAGTACGCTTATTATTTTCACGATCATAAACATACCTTTCTCTGTTAAGTCCCATGAATTTCATGTCTCCAAAAGTCATATTGATATCCGGTACAATAAAGTTTAAGTTCATTTTTCATATCCCCATTTCATTTTTTTATAATTTATTTACAAAAGAACATTAATTTCGATTTTATGTTTTTGATTCGCTCCGGTTCTGTATCCATCTTGGCGCTTATCAGTTGCTAACGGCTTTATGCCCTCATGGCAACCTAGTAGGCTAATTATAGCCATCAAGCTGACTACAGCTATTCCGCACGCTTATTCTAGCCTGCTACAGCATTTAAAGTGATTGCTGTTCATCACTCAAATACTCACGCATGACATTTTTATAAAAGTGCCGTATAATAAAGGTGTCTAATCTTTACACGGCGTTCTTGATGATCATTCGTCAAGGCGCTTTTTTTGTCTATATGTAGTTTTCAAGGAACAAACACTCCTAGCGACATAAGTTATATAAATCATCGTTATACAAAGTAAACACTTGGTTATCCTTTTTACTCAATGGACGAGTTGACCAGATACACCACCAATCCCAACCTTTTAACAACTCAGATATTTCTTCATTAGCCTTCAAATAATTATCAGCATCAACAACGAATGTTTCACAAGTGGCATAGTCTTTAAAATGATTCAAATCCTTATCAGCCTTTAAAGCTTCAACATCAGTAATGATTGTTGCATTTACTCTTATTTTCATCGCACCCCCCCTTTCAAAGGATTCTTAACGGCTCCCTATAGTGGTATATAACGTCACACTATGGATGATTGCCGCAGCTTTTCAATGTCTTTTCTTCCAATGCCATAATGCTTACATATCCTGCGATATGAAACACCTTTTCGCAGTAATTCATTAACATTTTCAATTGTTAAGGGAAGGTTTAAATAATGATTTATGATGACTGAATTCAGAGCAATTTTCATTCGTGCTATCCAATCACCTTCCATTTGTCTGGCTAAAGGAACAGCTTCTTTCATAAACGAGTTTGTTATATCAATGTTTATAAAAATCACCCCGTTTGAGATTTTGGACCTTTGTAACAATAACACTCTTCAAACTTAGCTCTACTCACCTTACCTTGAATGACCATATATCCTTCTTCTTTCATTTGAGCATTCAAAGTTCTAATGATGTCATAAGATTTAGCCTGTTTAACTCCAAGAATTTTTTGAATATCTCTCGCAGTTAAAAACTCTCCTTTCAAAATATCACCTCCTCGTTAACTCAACTCTTTGTGAATTAACTTTATTATAAAACTCCTTTTCGTGTAAGTCAACACAAAATTCACCTTAAAGTGTATTTTTTTGAACATATATGGAAATATTGATAATTAAACTCTCCATAAAGAAGAAATAAACACTCCTAAAAGGAGAATTTTGAATCATTTATTTAACTTATAGGTGAAATTAATGAATTCTCCAAAAAATGTTGTTATTATTTTTATAAAAATCAACTCTTTGTGAAATGGATGATAAAAATGAGCCTAGGCAAACGATTAAAAGAAGCTCGACAAAAAGCTGGATACACTCAGAAAGAAGCCGCAGAGAAACTTAACATCGGTAACAATAACTTGTCTAATTACGAAAGAGATTACAGAGATCCTGATACAGACACACTCTTAAAATTGAGCAACTTATATAACGTATCTACAGACTATTTATTAGGAAAGGATGAAGTAAGCAAGAAAAACGAAACTGATTTACTCAATAAAACAATTAATGAAGCCATACAGGAATTAAAGGATGAAGATACACTCCTTTTTATGAATGATGGTGAATTTGATGAGGAAACTGCACGCCTTGTCAAAAAAGCATTAAAAAACGGAATTAAATTCATTGACGAATTAAAGAAGAAAGAGTGATAACAATTTATACAAGCAAAGGAATTAAACATAAAGTCCAATCAGTAATTAAGACACATGGTACAAATAATGTCTATGAAATTTGTGACATCCAAAAAATTTATATACTCAAAAATGATCTTGGACAAGCAAACGGTTTACTACAACATGACAAAGCCACAGATCAATATTTAATTCATATCAACGAGAACCTCCAACATCAACAATTTGTAATTGCCCATGAATTAGGGCATTACTTTCTCCATAAAAGATTGAACACTTTTAAAGTTGTGAATTGCTCTAAAGTTCTAAAAGAGAAACTTGAGCATCAAGCAAGCCTATTTGCATCAGAATTAATACTGACAGATAAAATGCTTAATGAAGCCCTTCCATATATACAGGGTTTTAGCAAAGAACAAATAGCAGCATACTTCAACGTACCATCATTTGTTACTGATTATAAACTTTCTCAAATTGGCTCATTTAGTAACAGAATCTATTCACACGAAATAAGCGCTTTTGGTTAAAGGAGAAATAAAATGTCTGTAAAAAAACTTGAAAATGGTCAATATCAAGTTGACGTTAGTTTTGGATTTGACCCGATTACTGGAGAAAGAATTAGGACGAGACCAGTAGCATCAACCAGAAAAGAGGCTTTAGAATTAGAAGCAAAATTAAGAAGAGAATTTCAAGAAGAAAGAGCAAGAAAGTCCAGATCAGTAAGCTTTCCGACTCTAATTTCAATTTATTTAGCAAATTGTGAAATAGATAGTAAACCAAACTATTATCAGAATCAGAAATACATTATAAACAAACATATATCTGATTACTTTTTGAAATCTGATATACAAAAAATCACACATAGAGAAATAACTGATTTCAGAAAACATTTAATGGAAACAGGTCTAAGCAATAAATCGGTTAATAATATAATGACTAGTCTAAGCAAAATTTTTGATACAGCTGTACATGAAGAAATCTTAAAAAGAAATCCGTGTGACAACGTTAAACGATTACCTTTAACAAGAAAGAAAATGAAGTTTTGGAGACCAGAAGAATTCAAAAAATTTATTAGTTTAATTCCTCAAGATCAATTATTGTTTAAAACATTTTATACTGTTGCTTTTTTAACTGGACTAAGATGTGGTGAAATGCTCGCCCTGCAATGGAAAGATATTGACAAAATCTTATTAGAAATAGATGTGCATAAATCGTGCACCTGGCTTGATGGTCAATTTGTTGTTACTACTCCAAAAACCAAAAATTCGATTCGGCGAGTTAGCATCAATAAAAAATTGCTTAAGCTACTAGAAAGCTGGAAAGAAGCACAAGAAGAGTTGTTTAATGAATTAGGTATTAGACATTCACATGACACCTATATCTTTCAATATAAAGATACACCTTCAAGAAAAGATATTTTCAGTCGGAAGATTAAATACTTTTGCAAGGATAGCGATCTTACTCCTATACGTTTACATGATTTTAGACATTCACACGTTGCACTATTAATACACCAAGGAGAAGATTACATAACAATTAAAGAGCGTTTAGGACATGGTTCTGTAAAAACAACAATTGATGTTTATGGACACCTATATCCAAACAAGCAAAAGGAAATGGCTGATAAATTAGATGACTTACTTTAGGTAAGTGGGCAGTTTGTGGGCAGTAAATCATTTGAAAATAAACACAAAAAAATACCAAGGGCGTCAAAACCCTTGGTATCAGTGATGCGGCCGAGAGGACTTGAACCTCCACGGGTTATTCACCCACTAGGCCCTCAACCTAGCGCGTCTGCCATTCCGCCACGACCGCGTGATCATGAAATTGTGTTGTGTTTGTGCTGGTTTAGTAGGCTCTTAACCTAGTAAAACCGATTTGCGTGCACTTTGTAAATAAAGTGCGGGTGAAGGGACTCGAACCCCCACGTCGTAAGACACTAGATCCTAAGTCTAGCGCGTCTGCCAATTCCGCCACACCCGCAAAAAGACAAATGGTGAGCCATGAAGGACTCGAACCTTCGACCCTCTGATTAAAAGTCAGATGCTCTACCAACTGAGCTAATGGCTCTTACTATTCAATTTAACAAAAATAAAAATGGCTGGGCTAGCTGGATTCGAACCAACGCATGACGGAGTCAAAGTCCGTTGCCTTACCGCTTGGCTATAGCCCAACGAAATGGAATGACCCGTACGGGATTCGAACCCGTGTTACCGCCGTGAAAGGGCGGTGTCTTAACCGCTTGACCAACGGGCCGATGGTTGAGAACTTATATCGAAATCTTATGGCGGAGAAGGAGGGATTTGAACCCTCGCGCCGCTTACGCGACCTACACCCTTAGCAGGGGCGCCTCTTCAGCCACTTGAGTACTTCTCCAATATGGCTCCACAGGCAGGATTCGAACCTGCGACCGATCGGTTAACAGCCGATAGCTCTACCACTGAGCTACTGTGGAATAATGAGACAAGACTTATTATATCAGCCTTGATTTACAGTGTCAAGAGGTAAATGTTTTTATTTATCTCTCGTAACGACTTTTATAATGTAACATAGGCTTGCCATATTCGTCAACCTTTTTTACGAAAAAATTCTTTTTATTTTTCCGCGGCATTTTCCGCACCTGTATCTGTCAGGGTTCATGGCGCGCTTCTTTATATACTGTTGGCCGCAGGCCGTACAGATATACATATAAGTTTTTTTGTTTTCCGCTTTTTTCTTAAGGGGTGTACAGAACCTCGGCGCGTTGACTTGCTGCAAAAGCATTCTAAAATCTCTGTCTCTGTGCTTGTACCCTTTTCCTTCAAGGTGAAGATGATAATGGCAGAGCTCGTGCTTGATGATGCCGATCAGTTCCTCCCTGCCGTGTTCAATCAGATATTTTCTGTTCAATTCAATGTTATGAGAGGTTAACAGGTACCTTCCGCCCGTGGTTTTAAGCCTGTCATTAAAAAGCGCCTGATGGCGGAACGGCTTTTTAAAATATGTTTTAGAAATATCCTCTGTCAGCTTTTGAAGCTCTATATTATCCATAGTGCACCTCACTTAAAAAACATTGAACGGGACAATTCACCGTTCGCATACAATATGGTAATCACCGTCCCTCTTATGATAAAAGCTGAGGAGGAATGAGCCTATGCCAAATTGGCTTAAAAAGCAGATGCAAAAAGCGTTCCTTGAAAAAGATAATTACCAAATTAAACTGCTGAATCAATGCTGGTATTTCTATAGGAAAAAACACTGCTCGTAAGCAGTGCTTTTATTTTACCATAGACAGCGATACTCTGCCTTTTTGTACATCTACGCCGTCAACCCAAACTGTCACAATATCGCCGACAGATACGACATCAAGAGGATGCTTGACGAATTGATTGCTCAATTTTGAGATATGCACAAGCCCGTCTTGTTTGACTCCGATATCAACAAACGCTCCGAAGTCCACTACATTGCGCACGGTGCCCTGCAGTTCCATTCCCTCTTTCAAATCTTCCAGCTGAAGGACGTCTGTTTTCAGCAAAGGCTTAGGCACCTCATCGCGCGGATCGCGTTCCGGCCTTGTCAGCTGTTCACAAATGTCTTTCAGAGTGATTTCGCCGATTCCCAGCTCTTTTGCCGTTTCAGAGAGCGCCAGCTGATTGATTTTGTCCTTCAATTCCGCCGTGCCGATATGTTCTGTTGAAAGTCCGAGTTTTTTCAAAAGTGCTTTTGTTTCTTTATAGCTTTCCGGGTGGATGCCTGTTCTATCCAAAGGCTCTGTCCCTTCCTGCACTCTTAAGAAACCGATACATTGCTCGTAGGTTTTCGCACCTAACCTTGGGATGTCCTTCAGTTCTTTTCGATTTGAAAACTTTCCGATTTCCTCACGTTTTTTGACAACGTTGCCTGCTACAGACTTCGATAATCCCGCTACATACTGAAGCAGCGCGGCGGAGGCTGTGTTGACGTTTACTCCCACCTGGTTTACGACCGTTTCGACGACAAACCGCAGAGATTCATTTAAGCGTTTTTGGCTGACGTCATGCTGATACTGTCCGACACCAACAGACTTCGGATCGATTTTAACGAGCTCCGCAAGCGGGTCTTGAAGTCTTCGCGCAATAGACACGGCACTGCGCTCTTCAACCTTAAGGTCAGGGAATTCTTCTCGGGCCAGCTCTGAAGCCGAATAGACGCTTGCACCCGCTTCATTGACGATCACATAATAAATTTTGCGCGGCATGTCTTTCAGTACATTGACGATGAATTGTTCTGTTTCTCTGGATGCTGTGCCGTTTCCGATCGCCACCATCTCGACTTGATACTGCTCAAGAATCTTTTTCACTTTTTCATGGGCTTCTTTTGTTTTGTTGACTGGCGCATGCGGATAGATCACATCAATTTTCAAGACTTTTCCAGTCTCATCTGACACAGCGAGCTTACAGCCGGTTCGAAAGGCTGGGTCAACACCGAGAACGGTTTTGCCTTTCATCGGCGGCTGCAAAAGAAGCTTTCTCAAGTTCTCTGAGAAAATATGAATCGCCTGTTCATCAGCTTTTTCTGAGAGCTCTTTCCTGATTTCACGCTCGATTGCCGGCTGGATCAGCCTTTTATAGCTGTCTTCAATTGTCTCCTGCAAAATCTCTCTTACGGATGTTGAGCGATTTTTGATGATTTGTTTTTCTAAATACGCCTTAATGTGATCCGCAGGCGGTTCGATCGCTACCTTTAAAATATCTTCTTTTTCGCCGCGGTTCATTGCCAGCACCCTATGCGGAACAACTTTTGCAATTGGCTCTTCATACTCGTAATACATTTCATACACATTTTTCTCATCGGTGTCTGCCGACTTTCCGGCTGCGGACTTAATGGTTCCTCTTTTGAAGGTTTCCTGGCGAATCCACTTTCTGAAGGTCGGCTCGTCTGAGATTTGTTCCGCAATAATGTGCTTGGCGCCTTCAATCGCTTCTTCTCGTGTGAACACTTCTTTTTCTTCGCTGATGTATTGGTCTGCAGTTGCTGCCAGACGATCATCTTGGGGAAGTGTCAGGATATAGTCGGCAAGCGGCTCAAGGCCTTTGCTTTTGGCGACTGTCGCCTTTGTTTTGCGTTTTTGTTTATAAGGGCGGTAAAGGTCTTCCACTTCCTGAAGCTTCACCGATTGCTCGATTTTACCTTTTAGATCATCTGTCAGTTTATCCTGCTCTGCAATCAGCCTGATGACTTCTTCTTTTCGCTGGTTCAGGTTTTGTATGTATTGCCAGCGTTCAGAAATCGTCTGAATCTGAACCTCATCCATTGAACCCGTCTGCTCTTTTCGATACCGGGCAATAAACGGTACTGTATTGCCGTCTTCTAGCAGGCGGATGACACTTTCAACGTGTTTTTGTGATAAACCTATTTCTTTCGCAATTTGCTGTTTTAAAAGGGCTGACGTTTCCATGTAACCAAAGCCTCCAATTTTGTCGTTCTGTCTCTAGTGTATCAAAAACCGAAAAAAACACATAAAAAAAGACAGCTGACGCTGCCCGTCTCTTTACTCATGTTTCAATAGTTCCTGTAATCCGCTCAGAAAATTCTCTTTTTTCATCGCAGCTGCAAAGAAGGCTTGATCAATCTTCTCAACAATTGGCAAAGCCGCTGTTACTTTTTCTCCTCCTGTTTCTGTAAGAGACAGGAGAACCTCTCTTTTATCTTGGGGATTTTTGCTTCTTTCGATAAATCCTTTTTTCTCAAGCGTCCGCACAACCTCCGAAACCATCATGATATTGGTCTGGCTGAAGCTTGCAAGTTTTTTTTGCGTGACGGTTTCTCCGTGAGCAATCATATACTTGCACGAGGTCAGCAGAACAAATTGAACGTGGGTCAGGTCAAACTCAGCCAATGCTTTTCCCACTTTCCGCTGCCAGCTTTGCGTGGCCTGCCATAATAAAAAGCCCGGGCTTGTGTTCGGACCGCTAAATTTAGAGTGCCATTCCACTTATGTTAACTCCCATCGCTTGTGCTATTGTCAAAAAATCTTTTTTGCTTACTTCAAAGTGTCCACTGCGAAATAAAAAGCCAAGATGCTTGGTTTCCTGAACAAATTCAAGCTTTGATTTAATGTCGTAAAAACCGATTTTATGGCATGGATAATAGTCTATATCTAATCGGTATGGAATAAAATTCGGAGCCATTTGATACGGATAGATGTTTCCGCTTTTTACTTTGCCGATCGCAGTAAAGCTTCGCAGCAGTTTGCCGTCTGGATATGCGTCTCTCGGAGAATAATAAATCAGCCAATCTCCCTCTTTCATTTTGGCGAGCGGGGCTTTTTTTCCATGGCACAGCTGTGCAAAACCGCCGGCAGCGCCTTTTAATACATGCTGCTCTGACACAACGCCGATCCAGTAATTTGTGTTCATTTTATCACTCCTCCGTAAAGATGGACAAGCCTGCTGACAGCCGTCGGCATGTCTTTAGACAGTTCAGTCCCAATGATTTCTCCCCACTTTTTTGCTTCAGCGCCTTCTAATACAATTCCATATGTGATACGCAAATCTTCTTTTTGCTTTTGAAGCACGTGAGAAAACTCCATTTTTACATTGTTATGCGGCATGTTGGCCATGACAGAAAATGACCGATGTTTCTCCACATGCTCAAGTCAAAAAGGAACTGTATGTCCTTGCAGAAGCAATGTTCCTTCCGTTCCCTTTTGAAACGGTCCCTTCAAAGATGCTGATGCAATACCCGCATCCCATTGATCCCATGTTTCTGTTTCCTGATAACGGCTCCAGATTTTTTCTATATTCGCATCAGCTACCGCAGTGTATTCATAATTCCACATCCCATAAGCCCCCTAAATGATAAGTTCACTTATTAATTATAATAAGTGAACTTACTAATAGTCAACCGCAAAAAAAGAAGCCGGATGTCCAGCTTCTTTTTCAGGTTTCCTAGGACAGCTGTCCGAGAATATAGGTCAGGTCATCTTTTCTCGATGTCGTATACATCTTCAGCGAATTCGATATTTCTTCTACCGATTGGCCTTTTTTTAAATGGGAGCGGATATCAGGTACGTTGAGTCCATCTGTATGTATAATGAACTTTGAACCCTTTTCATAGGTGGCGGTGTGCGTTTTGTATTTTTGCGGCTTGCCTGATAAATAGCCCGAAATCGGCAGAGGATAAAAGCTTTCACCAGACGGGGAATGCAGAATAAACCGTACATTTCCGACAGAGCAGTACGTAAACTGCCTTTGCTCAAAATTGATTTTCAGGATAGATGCTGTAGCGCCTCTTTTGTTTTTCATCGCCTGATTACAGCGTTCGATAATGCTTTCTACGTCTTCACTCGCATAGTTTTCCACTAAGTCTTTGATGGCTGCAGAGGATTCGTTAGCAAGTGATCCACTTCCCAGTCCGTCAGCAACCGCGCAAATTAACTCCTTATCATCAGCTTTCATAAAAAAGCTGTCACCGCAAATCGATTTCCCTTCTTTATTCAGTTGATATACTAGAGTTTGAATATGCTCGTTTTCTTCAACCTGGATCATTACATTAACTCCATCGAGGGATCTTCAATCAAGGCCTCTCTGAGCTTCTTCACAGCTTTGCGTTGCAAGCGCGAGACGTGCATTTGAGATATACCGAGAATGTCCCCAGTTTCTTTTTGGCTTTTGTTTTGTATATACGTAAGGTCTATGATTTGTTTTTCACGGTCTGAAAGGACATGAAGCACGCTTTGCAGCATCAATTGCTGGTTAACCCGCTCATATCCGTCCTCCTGTGATCCGACGATATCAAGAATCGTGACGGTGCTTCCGTCCGAATCCGCTTCAATGCTGTGGTCAACGGATAAGGCTTGATAGCTTTTGCCCATTTCCATCGTTTCAAGAACCTCTTCTTCAGAAACATCGAGGAATTCGGCAATCTCTTCGACTTTCGGCGATCTTTGTGTTTCAGTGGTCAGCTGATCAACCGCCATTTTGATTCTTGGACCCAGTTCTTTAATTCGTCTCGGCACATGAACGCTCCATGTTTTATCTCTGAGGAAACGTTTAATTTCACCGATGATTGTCGGGATTGCAAAAGCTTCAAACGATTTGCCGACAACAGGATCGTATCGCTTAATCGCGCCTAGCAGCCCGATCATGCCGACCTGGCGGAGATCCTCGTGGAAGCTTTTGCCTTTTGAGTATTTTTTCGCAAGCATGTCAACCAGATTTGTGTACACCCGCACAAGCGTTTCCTGCGCTTGTTCATCTTGCTTTGTTTGGTAATCGCTTATGAGCCGATCGACTTCATCTTTAGTTAGTTTCGTAGTTTTTGATGGTTGTGTCATGATCAACTCGCTCCCCATTTAAATACTTTGTCATCGCTACGGTGACGCCGGAGTGGTTTTGCACTCTGACTTCATCCATGAGCGTTTCCATTAAATATAGACCGAGCCCTCCTTCTGATAATTGATCAACTGTGTGCGAAGGTGTGTACGGCCCTAGATCCTGCTGCTTTTGATCAAAGTCAAAGCTGTCTCCTTCATCCGCCACAATAACCTCTAAACGGTCTTCAAACACACCGAATCGTATTGACACTTCCCCATTTTTATCTTCTTTGTAAGCGTGCTGAACCGCATTTGTGCACGCCTCACTGACTGCGATTTTCAAGTCTTCAATTTCATCGTACGTATAGCCCATTCTGCTTGCGACCCCTGACAGCGTCAGTCTTATAATTCCCACATATTCAGGTTGGGCCGGCACTTTCATTTCGATGTAATCAGCATTATTCTTCATTGCACTCCACCTTCTGACTTTGCAGAAATATCAATGATGTCCTTCAAGCCTGTAATGTCAAACAGTCGGATCAGCCGTTCAGAAAGATTTTCAAGTTTCAGCGAACCACCTTGTTTTTTCACCATTTTAAAGGTCCCTACAAAAACGCCCAATCCGGTACTGTCCATGTAGCTGACATCTTTCAGGCAAATTCTTAAGTCAGCTCCTTGTTCTGCCAGAGGAACGAGCTTCTCTCTAAGCACCGGGGCTGAGTATACATCAATTTCTCCTGCAATGTTTACTTGTATATCATTCTCGTTTTGCTTCACATCAACATTTATATTCATTCGTATCACCTCAAATTTTCCTTCAAATCACTAATCACTAGTTGCTTTATACCCTCGTCTGGCAGACGTTAAACCTTTCTCCGCAAAACAATTAACGTAAAATCATCGTGAAGCTGAAAATCCTGCAATTTGAGGAGGCTGTCATAAATGTTTTTGACCATTTCCTGCGCGGAGGAACACATATGTTCCTCAATGAGCTTCTGCAGATCAGGACGCTCCAAGAAACCGTTTTCCGTTCTGCATTCTGTGACGCCATCAGAAAATAAAACAATCATATCGCCCTTTTCCAGATGCTGATCGAATTGTTTGTAGTCATAGTCCTGCGAGATGCCGAGAACGAGTCCTTTGGCCTCTAAATCGTAAAACGTGTTGTCCTTTTGAGAATAATAGAATCCCGGTTCATGTCCCGCTGAAGCATATGTAAATTGATGATTGTCCATATTGTAATTCGCATAAAACATCGTAATAAACATACTGGCATCAACGTTTTGTTCAACAACACGATTCAAATTTTTCAGCACTTGAGAAGGGTGTATGCCCGTTTCTGGCAAAGAGTCCATCGCGTATTTAATCATGGACATGCATAAAGCCGCTGGAATGCCTTTTCCGATCACGTCCGCGATTGCAATATTGATGGATTCCTTGTCTTTGACAAAGTGGTAGTAATCACCGCTCATCTGTTTAGCGGGAACACTGATGGCGCCGATATCCAGCGCTTCCTCCTGAGGAACTTTAGTTCCGAGCAGCGTCTGCTGGACATTTGCCGCGATTTCAATTTCTGATTTGATTTCCTGCTGTATCCCTCTAAGGGTTTGATGCTCCTGATAAGCCATTCCATAACCAATCATGACTTCTATTAAAAAATCCAGCGAATGAAACACATCTTCCGGGAGACTTGGATACAGCTCCTTCAGCACTTTTCTGTGAATGCTGATGATTTCTTCCGGAGGAATTTGGTGCTCGATTGTTTTTCGGCTGAATTTTTGGGCTTGATATAAAGATGTTTCTGTTAATTCGGCTATATATCGGCTAAGCAGCTGATGATACCGCTGCTCAATAACCTCCCTAAAATCCACGTTCTTACCTCCTACCGAAGCCATTTGATGGCTTGTATCTCTGTTCCTTCCCCCGTTACGGAATTTAAGCTGAATTCATCCATCAGCCTTTTGACCCCGGGAAGTCCCGCACCAAGTCCTCCAGACGTTGAAAACCCGTCTTCCATGACTTTTCGGATATCAGGAATTCCCGGCCCTTGGTCTTCCGCTATGATTTTCAGGCCTTTTTTTCCTCTGTCTGCGACCTGTTCAATTCCAATCTGCCCTTTGCCGGCATATAAATAAATATTCCTGGCTAATTCTGAAATAGCCGTTGTAATTCTAGCCTGGTCTACCGTGCCGAAACCCAGTTCTTTCGCAACGTTTCGTCCCAGCTGTCTGGCGGCCACAATATCCCATTCTGTCATGATTTTTACACAGGATTGGTCGTTCATTCGCTATTCCCCCAATTCCCGCTTCAATGTCTCAAGCCCCTGCTCTAAGTCGAGCGCAGTTTCGATTTCCTCAAGCGCGATTCCAAGTTCAATCAGCGTCACTGCCACAGCGGGCTGAATGCCGGTCAAGACGACTTTAGCCCCCATTAACTTAGACATTGTAATGACGTCGCCCAGCACTTTCGCGATAAATGAATCAATCATATCCACAGATGTCAGGTCAATGACGACTCCGTTAGCACCTGTTTCGTATATTTTATTTAATAAGTCTTCTTGAAAAGTTAATGCTGTCTGGTCATCAAGTTCCCATTGAATGGATACTAATAAGCAATTATACAGTTTCAAGATCGGGATTTTCGGATGTCTCAAAATGTTATTCCCCCAATGAAACGATTTTTCGATCCGTCATTTCCAATGCTGTTTGAATTCCTTTTTGCAGGGTATTCTTAGTTATAACTTGGGATAAATCAATCCCCAGGTTGACGATTGTTTGAGCAATTTCCGGACGGATTCCGGCCAGCAGGCATTTTGCTCCGACAAGCCTTACAGCTTCTGATGCCTGAATAATATGATGGGCAACCATCGTATCGACGACAGGGACACCTGTAATGTCAATCAGCACGACTTGGGAACGGTGTTTGACGACGCCATTAAGAAGGTTTTCCATAATTCGTTTCGCGCGTTCGGTATCAATTGTTCCGACAAGAGGCATCACAGTGATATTTTCAAACACCGGGATAAGCGGGGCAGACAGCTCTTGCAGTGCGATTTTTTGCAGAGATACTGTTTTTTCCCATGAGATTGAGTATTGATTAAAAATTTCTGTGTTAATCGGGCTGAAAAAGCGGTCAATCTGCCAGATTAATTCCGTGCTCTCTTGATCTGGCAATCTCTTATCATTCATTTTCGTGTAGAGACGCTTCCAGAATTCAGCAAGCGCAGTAGCCAAAAACTTCATAGACAGTCCGATTTGGACTGCTCGAAGCGCCAGTTCGCTGATTTGGCTTTCAGCAGCGTTTTCGTCCTTAACAGACAGCAGCAGAATGTCGATATATTCTTTAGATATATTTTCATACACTTGGTCAGTCAGCTGATAGGATTCTTGCTCGCTTAATTCTTTTAGTGTGTCAGTCCACAATTGGAGCAGTTCATTTTGATTTTCGGCAATGAACTGGTATACAGTCTGATTCGACATCAAATTCGCTTACCTCCCAATAAAAAACAACATATTTTTTTCGTTATTTCACTATTATATCGTTTATGTTTTTTGAAAACAAAAAAAGTTGCTCTATTTGAGCAACCTGCAAATATGTCTAAAAATCAATGAGTGCCAAACTGATTTGTAAGGCTTCATCAACCTTATCCATCATTTCATCATCCAGATGAGTAATCTTATCCGTTAACCTTTGCTTGTCAATCGTCCGAATTTGCTCCAGCAAAATAACGGAATCTCTTTCAAAACCGTAGCGTTTTGCATCGATTTCGACGTGGGTTGGTAATTTCGCTTTCTGTATTTGTGCTGTTATGGCTGCAACAATAGCAGTTGGGCTGAAGCGATTTCCGATGTCATTTTGGATCACTAAGACCGGGCGCACCCCGCCTTGCTCTGAGCCAACAACAGGAGATAAATCAGCAAAATAAACATCGCCGCGTTTCACAATCAAATGATTATCCTCCGCTGACTAAGCGCTCAACTGTCGTTTCAGCCTCGCACTCCGCAAAGTGAGCCTCAGAAGAAATATTCAGGTTGATTTTCGCCATTTCCATATAGCCGCGTCTCATCAAATCACGGTTGTGACGAGTTGTTCGTTCGCTGACATATGCTCTCACTGCTTGTGATATCAGTTCGTTTCTGCTTCGTTTCTCCCGCATCGCTACACCATCCAATTCAGCTACTAGGTTTTCGGGCAAGCTGATTTTCATTTCGGTTCTTGCGCTGGATTCAGACAAAAAACATACACCTCCACCAAACTTACGGATACGACTCTTTTATCCATCCAGTGATAATGATACCATTATTCACTCTTCAAGCAAAGCTGTTTTATGAATTCTCCATTTAGGTAAGTTAATTGCTTGTATTTACCTGCAATAAAGGATTTCTTACTTCCATTATACTCCCATTTTCCAAAAACATACGGGGAACACGGGAACTTATTGTACAGGCCACCTCATAGTTAATGGTTTCGAGCCTTCCTGCAATCTCATCCATGGAAATATATTCATCCCCCTGCCGGCCAATTAATGTGACTTTTGTGCCCGGCGGATATTCCTGATCCAGCTCCACCATAAATTGGTCCATGCAAATTCGGCCGGCAATTTTCAAGCGTTTTCCCTTCACAAGGATGTCAGTCCCTTTCAATTTTCGGAGCCAGCCGTCCGCATAGCCTACAGGCACCGTCCCGATCCATGTGTCTTTTTCTGCTGTGTACTCGGCTCCGTAGCTGACGCTCTCGCCTTTTCTGATCAGTTTGACATGCGACAGCGTCGAATGCAGGGTAAATGCCGGACGCAGCTGAAACGGTATCTCGTCCGAAATGTCAGCAGACGGGCGAAGGCCATACATGCCGATGCCGAATCTGACTGCATTAAAAAAGCCTTTTTTCAGCCGGAGTCCGGCGGCGCTGTTCGCGCAGTGGACCATCAGATTCTTTAACGGCAGCGGAGCAATCAGCTCTTTAAAGCGCTCAAACTGCATTAAGAAATAGCCTCTTTCTTTTTCATCCGCTGTCGCAAAATGGGTAAATACCCCTTTGCACTTTAAACGAGGGTTGCGGTCAAGAATGGCCATCACGTTCTGAACTTCTTCCTCTGTTTTTACACCAAGCCTGTTCATCCCCGTATCGACCTTCAGATGAAAATGAAGATAACCTTTTTTCGTGTGGCGGGCAGCCTCCTGAAGCCATTCAACAGAATAACCCGTTAAGGTCACGTCATACTCAGCAGCGATTGCCACATACTCCGGGGGAACCGCGCCGAGCACCAATATAGGCGCCTTCAATCCCTTTTTACGCAGTGAAATCGCTTCATCCAAAATGGCCACCGCCAAGCATGAAGCACCTGCGTCAAGAGCAGCCTTTGCTGTTTCTGCATCACCATGCCCGTAGGCGTTTGCTTTCACAACTGCCATCAGGTGGACATGTTCACCGATATGTTTTTTCATATTGCTGACATTTTCCTTTATCGCGGACAAGTCAATTTCCGCCCACGTATCTCTGTAAAAAGGTTTTGTGCTCATTACGACACTTCCTAGCTTTTATTCAATATCATTTACATATCATACTAAAATTAAAGGCTAAAGGGAAACGATGTCTAACGAAAAAAAGGCCAAATCATGTTTGGCCTTTGGCGGTTATTTCGATGATTGTCCCTGCATGCTTTTCGCTACTGTCACCATTTCCTCTTTAGAAAGATCTTTAGAAGAGAGAAGGTAATCTACGCCGTCATATGTCCATGATAATGATGCATCCGACAGGGCGCCGATGGTGTAGCCGAGATTTACCGGTTCGCCGTTCAGCGTAACGGAGGAGGAAGCCTTGGCAATCTGGGCTTTTTCCTGAATTAACGTAAATGATTTTTCTCCTCCGTACGTCATGATGATGCGCTTCCCGTCTTCAGTAGATATATCTTTTTCTTCAAGCAGCTTGACGCCAAGCGGCAGTTCCAGCGGCGTTTTGACCGCAAATGTATCGGAAGGCTTCGCGCTTGTGGCGACATCCATTTGAGAAAGGGTCATATTTTTCTTTTCATCAAATGATTCTTTATCAAATTGTTTATTAAATTCAAAGCTGCTGAATTCTACTTTGACCATCACTTTGCGGTCAGTATCCATCACTTTGACAGATGACGGGCTCATATCTTTTTTGTTAAATGTGATTTCTTGCGTGGGCAGCATTTTGTTATGCTGATAGTTTGTTTTTGTTTCGAATACGTATTTCTTTTCTTTCGCTGTGAAAACTGCATCCGAATCGTTTTGAACATCCTTTACGAGCGATTCAAACAGATAAACCTGGCTGCTGTTGTTCGGCCAATCGCTTTGAAATCTGAAGCTCTTATTTAAAGACGGCGTGAGAACGAATACTCCGTTTTCATTTCGTAAAATGACTTGGTTTTGGTCCTTTTTCGGATTTTCTAAATAAACCCTGTACAGAGACGGCTTTTTGTGCCAGATTTCCACATTGTATACTTGAGGCTCACTCCCTGTCTCGATGGTCATTTTCGCTTTTGCTTTGTACGAGGTGTATTCTTTCGCCTTTTCATCTAACCCGGCCACAATATCTTGCTGTGTTTTTTGCCCGCAGGCAGAAAGAATAAGAACAGCAAGCAGTCCCGTTAAAAGCAAAACAAAGCTTTTTCTCACCTTTTTCAACCCCTTTTTCTCAATTGATGTAAAAGGAAGAAATCGCTTGTTTGACTTTAACGGTACGCTCGGTACACGTTTAGGCAGAACAGATGCGTACCATAAAAGCCTCAAACAACTTGTCTCCCTTAATGCACTATCAAATATATGAGTGGGGTTTCCCTAATATGCAGACTAGCTTGACAACCTTTCAATCACAACCTGCGCGGCAGCGTATTCTTTTGTATGAGTGATCGATACGTGAACGGCGGCCTGGCTCAGTTTCGTGCAAATGATATAGGGCTTGCTATTTTGGTCTTTCCTAATTTCAATGTCCTGAAAGCTGAGCTGCCTCCCAATGCCGGTGCCAAACGCTTTCGAGAAAGCTTCTTTTGCCGCGAATCTGCCCGCGAGAAATTCGATTTTTCTTTTCTCTGAAAGCTCATAGTATTGGTCAAGCTCGCTTCGCGTCAAAATCCGCTCGGCAAACCTTTTCTGGCGCCCAGCCATAGAGGCGATGCGTTTAAGCTCGGTAATGTCCAGCCCAATGCCGTAAATCATGTATGATAACCTCCTTTGCGTACGTACTATTTAAATGGTTTGTCTCATAAACGTGTTACTATAGATATACCAAAATGAAGAAAAGGGGCTCGGAATGTTTATACGGACTGAAAATTTTCAAACATTTATCAGGCTTTACCCCGTTGTCACCTTTATATTGGCTTTGCAAGCTGTTCTCTGGCTGTTTTTTTCACTTCCTGCCCATTCAGTCGTGTTATGGAGGGATACCGTCACAGGCTATAATCTAGGTGTCGCAAACGGTGAATGGTGGCGGCTGATCACACCGATTTTGCTGCACGCCGGTTTCACACATCTGCTGTTTAATTCCATGTCCATCTTTTTATTTGCCCCAGCTTTGGAACGCATGCTGGGAAAAGCGCATTTTCTTCTTGTATACGCCGGCTCCGGCATCATCGGCAATATTGGCACTTATGTTACAGAGCCGCTTGATTACGTGCATGTCGGTGCTTCAGGCGCAATTTTCGGGCTATTCGGCGTGTACCTGTTTATGGTTCTTTTTCGCAATGAGCTAATAGGGCAGGAGCATTCCAAAATGATCATCACACTGCTCGCATTTGCCGTTCTCATGTCATTTATCAACTCCAATATTAACATGATGGCTCATCTGTTTGGACTATGCGGCGGGTTTCTTCTTTCGTTTTTGTGTGTGCAAAAAAAAGAGCGGCGGTATTAACCGTCCGCTTCAGATTGTTGACAAAATCCTAAAATGGTTTTCATTTTAGGGTTTTGTCATCTTTTCAGCGTGATTGAAAACCTTGAAGTCTAGGAGCGGAGCGAATGTTCTAATTCGTGAGCACCGAAGCGCAGTCCTGACAACGAATGCGAGGGTTTGTCGACACGCTGGAGCGGCGGTATTAACCGTCCGCTTTTTCATATGAGTACCAGTTTAAAATGAAGGCTGCATCCTCTTCACCTACATCCCTCACCGTTAATTCTTCCATATGGCTCGATGATTTCACTGAAGTAGAAATGGTATACAAGCGGCCTTTCTTTTGGAAATAGGATTGGCTGAACTTGCAGACCTGCATTCGTTTTTTCAGTACAATGGCGGTTGTTCTGCCTATAAATCTAGACGTCAGCTGAAGACGGTCCCCGTTGATCGTCCATGCAGCCTCTTTATACGCGAGATAGCCGAAGAGCAACTCTATCGGCAGCAGGATGACTGACAGATAGCCCCATGGCTGAAAGAAGATACATAACGGAATGATCAAAAAGAGTGAAAAAATGACAGAACGGAACAAATAGCGTTTCAACGCGCGCCGCGGCAGGCGTCGGCAGTTTTCTTCCAGCGTATATTCCGGCGTAAATGTTCGGAGCATGTACGGAAGCTTTTTTTTATGAATCATTGGAAAGAGAATGGTCAAAGCGCCTTCTTCTTTTTCCCGGTCGCCGCCTCCTGCGCTGACGATAGACACCGTTACAAATCCGAAAAGCTGGCGAATGATATTTTCTTTGATTTTAATGGCTTGTATTTTTCGCAACGGAATCGTGACTTGATGTTTTTCAATAATTCCCCTTGAAATCACCAGTTCCTGCTCTTTTTTTATGATTTGAAAGTTCGCGTATCTAAACATCATGCCCGCGATGCTGAAAATCCAGGCGATAAATAAACCGATAAAAACGAGTACCGCGTAAATACCAATACTGGCGTGCTGAAGGAAGGAAAATTTATCAAATAACCAATCCATTGGCAGCACTTCATCAAGCTGGGAAATAAGTGCAAATACAGCGGAGATAATGACTCCGATTCCGCCGGAGGTAGAAGCGGCCAAGAGCAATTCTTTCGCGTTCATGCGATAGTGCTCTTGCACCTCAACGGCCGGAACCAACTCCTCTTCAGGTTCAAGCCGTTCTTCATCAAGTTCATTTTCTCGTCTTTGCGCTTTTTTCTTAAAGACAGCTTCTTTGATGCGTTCCGCTTCTTCAACAGAAATAGCAGAAAGAACGGCTTCTGCCTCCTTGCCTCCGCCTGCTGTTTCAATTTGCAGCTTCACAAGCTTAAAGATTTGCTGGACAAGGCCCGCGCTCGTATTCATTGTTTGAATCCGATCAATCGATATGTATCGCTTTTTCGTAACAAATAAGCCTTCTTCAATTCTAAATTCATCATCTTCAATTCGATAGGTAAACCTTCTCCATTTGATAATGCTTGCCGCTACAAGCCAGATGAACAGCACACCGAGCGCAATGGCTCCGTAAAAACGGACAGTATGGTTTGAATTGACAATATACACAAAAAAGAATGGCAGAATGATATTTTTTATCGTTTGAATAATGGTATGGCATAAATTCAAAATGACTGCCGCCGGGTGCAGGCGTTTCGGTTCAGACATCATCGTCAGTCACCCTCGCCAGACGGGAAATGGAGTCTCTCAGCCGATCCGCTTCCTCCATCTCTAAAGCGGGGATCGAATGAACGGTCGCGGCCGTGGAAATTTTCACCGTTGCCAGGTTGTATTTTTTTAATAATGGCCCTTGTGACGTATCGACGTGCTGAACTCTGACCATCGGAACAATCACACGTGTCACCACAAAAATACCTGACTGAATATCTATTTCATGTTCATGGACTTCATATCGCCACACCTTATGACGGACCTTCGGAATGATAAAGACCGTCACAATCGATCCCAGCAGCCAAACTGCGCCGAGCACGCCGCTGATCCAGTACGGCCAATGAAAATAATAGCTTAACACTGCAACTGCAATGACAATAAGCAAGCAAACAGCGGATATGATGATCTCTTGAAGTCGCCAAACCTTTAATCCGTCTGGACTGATTTGGTTTTTTGGCTGCTCTCTCAAAAATACCTACCTCCCTTTTTTTCGTCGTTATTTATACGTCTCTTTTACAGAAAGGTTTCATTCTTAAGCATACAGAGAAAAATGGCTTCCGTCAGCTGAAAGTTTGCTGAATAACAAATCGCGAACATAAAAAAGCCCAAAACATCATGTTTTGGGCTCTCGATCGATCAAATTAGTAAGATTTTTTCTGGCGTCTGTCACCTGAAGAACGGCGATCGTTTGAACGCTTTTTGTCATAGGAAGAACGGTTGTTGCTTTTCCCTTTTCCGCCGCGGTAGCCGCCGCCTTGACCGTCTCTGCGTTTAGAAGAGCGCTGGTTCTTGTAGCGTTTGCTGACCATCGGCGCTTCGTCTGTTAAGCGAACCGGTGTGTCGTCTGGCTCTTTAGTAGCCATTTTGATAGCCGCCGCAACCACTGTTACTGCATCATGATCTTCAAGCAGCTCAGCTGCCGCTGTCATGTAGAAGTTCAGGTTGTTTTCACTGATTGTTGTGCGAAGACGTTCAACAGTAACCTGTTGCTGGCCTTCTAACGCTTCATCAAGTGTAGGCTCCTTCATGCGGTCCATTTTGCGTTTTGTTGTTTGTTCAATTGCGCGAAGCATGCTTTTCTCACGCGGTGTAATGAACGTCATCGCCATACCTGTTTTTCCTGCACGGCCCGTTCTTCCGATACGGTGAACGTAGCTTTCAGGATCTTGAGGCACGTCGAAGTTGTATACGTGTGTAACACCTGAGATATCAAGTCCGCGAGCGGCAACATCAGTTGCGACAAGAACTTCGATTGCGCCTTCTTTAAATTTACGAAGCGCAACCATACGTTTCGCCTGCGTTAAGTCACCGTGAATTCCTTCAGCTGCATATCCGCGAAGGTTCAGGGCTTCAGCCAGTTCATCGACACGGCGTTTTGTACGTCCGAATACGATCGCAAGCTCAGGAGACTGAATGTCAAGAAGACGAGTCAGTGTATCGAATTTTTTGCGTTCTTGCACTTCCAAATAGAACTGCTGAATGTTAGAAACCGTCATTTCTTTCGCTTTTACTTTTACGTGTTCCGGCTCAGTCATAAAGCGCTCTGCAATGCGTTTGATCGGCGCAGGCATTGTGGCAGAGAACAGAAGTGTCTGATGCTCGCTTGGCACGTTTGAAAGGATAGATTCAATATCATCAATGAATCCCATGTTCAGCATTTCATCCGCTTCATCCATTACAACAGTATTTACATTGTTTAAACGAATGGTGCGGCGATTGATGTGGTCAAGAAGACGTCCAGGTGTTCCGACAATAATATTCGGATTCTTCTTTAACGCCCGGATTTGCCGTCCAATATCCTGTCCGCCGTAAATAGGAAGAACCTTCGCACGTTTATCTTGTCCGATTTTATACAATTCTTCAGATACTTGAATGGCTAATTCACGGGTTGGCGCGATTACGATTGCTTGAATATTAGGAGACTCGGGGTTAATTTTTTCAACAAGGGGTATACCAAACGCAGCTGTTTTACCTGTACCTGTTTGCGCTTGTCCAATGACGTCTTTATTTGAAAGTCCGAGCGGTATCGTTTGTGCCTGAATCGGTGTTGCTTCTTCAAATCCCATACGATTAATTGCTTTCATGAGATCAGAACTTAAATTAAAATCTTGAAACGTTATAGTCAAATTATTCAAACTCCTTCTAATTGCTGTTTCAGTAATGTCGTGATTTACCACTTATAAAACTGCCCTTTAGACAAGAAGGACAGGATCCATCCGTATACAAAGCCCGAATTACTTTAAGTTTTATCTTACCATTACACTATTTGTTTTTCAATAAGATGAGAAGCAGATCGGCATCTCGAATATGCCGGCTGCTGCTCCATCCGCTCCCAAGAATCCAGCGGAGAACTTCGGGTCACGATGAAAAGTCCGGACGAATATGTTCGTATCGCGAAATAACCTATATATATTGTATCATAGCCGCAGCCGGCCAGATATACATAATTTTCGGCCGGCATACATTAGTGTTTGCATATCATGTTATTTTATGATGCAATATGCGTTTTTTCGCAAAATATTTTCTTATGAAAGCGGGCTCTCTATTAAATCTTTAACGATTTCTTCAAGCTTCATACCTCTGGACGCTTTGAATAAAATCAAATCGCCTTTTGATGCGTTTTCCTTCACAGCTTGGAGGAGATCTTTTTTCTCAGTGTAATGGCTGACGCGGTCTTTCTCAAATTGTTTCAGGGCGCCTTCCGCGATAAAAGCTCCCAGTTTTCCGTACGTAAAGACGCGGTCAATTTTATCAGGGCTGATCACAGCGCCGCACTCTTTATGGAACGTTTCTTCAAGATCGCCGAGTTCAAGCATATCACCGAGCACGAGCATTTTTTTGCCGTAGCCTTCGAGGCTTTCTGTCAATTGAATTGCAGCTTTCATGGAAGTCGGGCTCGCATTATAAGCGTCATTGATTATCGAAAGGCCGCTGTCTGTTTTGATGAGTTCAAGTCTCATCCCGGTTACCTTTAGGCCGCTCAGTCCTTTTGCCGCACCCTCAGGCGTGATGCCAAAATAAGCCCCTGCAGCAATCGCTGCCATGGCGTTCATCACATTGTGCTTGCCGAGTATCGGAATAAAAAACGTGTTTTCTATCCCTTTGATTGTAAAATGGGTTCCTTCCTCACTCTGGCTGACATCCTGAAGCTGATAATCATTATGCGCTCCCGTCCCGTACGTTTTCGTCTGGCAGCTGTATGCATTTTGAAGAAGCGGTTCGTCCCCGATATAAATCAACACTCCGTCTTCTTTAAGCCCGTTAATGATTTCAAGCTTCGCCTCCGCGATGCCCTCTCTAGAGCCAAGGTCTTGCATATGCGATTCGCCGATATTCGTAATCACTGCCGCATCCGGGTTTGCCAGGCGGCTCAAGAGGTCAATTTCTCCTTTGGCGCTCATTCCCATCTCCAATACGGCGATCTCCGTATTTTCAGGCATCGCTAAAACTGTCAGCGGCAAACCGATATGATTATTGAAGTTTCCTCCAGTTTTGTGGACGCGGTACTGGGTCCCCAGTACGGCGTGAATCATATCTTTTGTTGTCGTTTTGCCATTGCTTCCGGTTACTCCGATGACACGCGTGCCAAGCTCCTGCAAATAGGCTTTTGCAAGCTGCTGAAGTGCAGTAAGGGTATCATCCACTAAAATGACGGCGTGATTCTCGGGCGGATTTGGTACTGACCGATCCCAAAGAACAGCCGCTACACCAGCTTCAAAAGCCTGCTCCACAAAAGTGTGGCCGTCAAAACGTTCCCCTTTCAACGGAATGAAGAGCTGATGTTGTTCCAGTTTTCTTGTATCGGTTGCCACTCCATGAATGACTGTTTGTTCATATTGCGGATTTGTTAGTGTGCCTTTAACCATTTCGGCAATGTTTTTTACTGTTCGCTTAATCAAGTAAGGTCCCTCTCTTTCTTTTGTATATACGGGAAAAAACACTGCCCTTTTACCGGCAGTGTCCTTCTTCATTAGAATGTATGCTTAATCAATTGTTTTTCAGCGTGGCGTTCTTTTGCAAGCTCCACAAGCTGTTCAATCAGGTCAGCATATTCCACTCCGGCTTCTTTCCAGAGCAGCGGGAACATGCTGAAAGGTGTAAAGCCAGGCATTGTGTTGACTTCATTGATCAGAACTTCGCCGTCAGCTGTCAGGAAAAAGTCCGCTCTGACGAGTCCTGAACCATCGATCGCTTTAAACGCCTTGATCGCCATATCACTGATTGTAGCGTATTCCTCATCGGTCACAATTGCCGGAATCATCAGATCAGTATCTCCATCCTCATATTTCGCTTTGTAATCGTAGAAATCTGTCTTCGGTGCGATTTCTCCCACAACAGAGCATTTAGGATCGTCATTTCCAAGAACGCCGATCTCAATCTCGCGGCCGTTAATTCCTTCTTCAACGACGACTTTGCGGTCATATTGGAAAGCAAGCTCAAACGCTTTTTGCAGTTCTTCACGGTTTCGGCATTTGCTGATTCCAACACTTGAGCCGAGGTTCGCCGGTTTTACGAAGCAAGGGTAGCCTAATTCCTGTTCAACCTGCTCACAGCTTTCTTTCGGAGAACGAGTCCAGTCTTTCTTAAGGAAAGCTGCGTATTTAGCCTGAGCAAGGCCAGCCTGCGCAAATAAATGTTTCATGACAACTTTATCCATCCCAGCTGAGGAAGCAAGCACTCCGTTGCCGACATAAGGAATGTTCAACAGCTCAAGCATTCCCTGGATCGTACCGTCTTCTCCATTCGGTCCGTGGAGGAGCGGGAATACGACGTCGATGGCTTCATTTTGCTGTGACGCTTCCTGCGGAAACATCTCCTGGTTCAGGGCAGCTGGAGAAAAAGCACTGCCTCCTTGCTCAAATTGAAGCATTTTCACATTTGAAACAGGCTCAGTTAAACGGGCGCCTCTTACCCATTCGCCTTTTTCTGTTATATAAATCGGATGTATATCAAACTTCTCAGTATTTAGCGCTTTGATTACAGCCAGAGCCGTCTGCAGGGAAACATTATGTTCTGCCGACTTTCCTCCGTACACTAATCCTAGACTTGTTTTCAATGGATACTCCCCCCACTACAATTCATCTTTACTATCTTATCATTTTCACCGGAAAATGATCTAATTATTTTTGTGCATGCTGATGTTGAATGCATTTGTATGTAATTCCTTTTTATTTTATATTAAAATGGCATTGAAAAGGAGATGTGACATATGAAAAAAATCACAACAAACGAACAATTTAATGAACTGATTCAATCTGATAAAGAAATCATTGTAAAGTTTTATGCTGATTGGTGCCCAGACTGCACACGCATGAATATGTTCATCGGCGATATTTTGGAAGAGTACAACCAAAACGATTGGTATGAGCTGAATAAGGACGAGCTTCCTGACCTGGCTGAAAAATACCAAGTAATGGGCATTCCCAGCCTGCTTATTTTCAAGAACGGTGAAAAAACAGCTCACCTTCACAGCGCCAATGCCAAAACGCCTGAAGAAGTGACTGAATTTTTATCTGAACATATAAGCTAATTCGTTAAACAGCCTTATTTTATGTCGTCGGGCTCTACATGAACATGAACATGAGTGACATCGTGTTCATGTTTTATTTTGTCTTCTACTTCATCCGCCACTCCATGGCCTTCTTCTACTGTAAGCTTCGGATCAACCGTAATCACCATCTCGATATGAACTGTACTGCCTAAATACCTCGCTTTCACATCCTTTAGGCGATGCACATTTTCAATCCTGCCGACGGTCTGTTTGTAAGGCTCAAGATCTTTTAAATGGAAGCCGTCTGTTAAGGAATGTGAAGCGTCTTTAAAGATATCCCACGCAGTTTTGCAAATGATGATGCCGATGATAAAAGCCGTTACCGGATCAATCCACGGCAGCTTCAGCTGGGACGAAAAAACACCGATAAACGCGCCGGCACTTACAAAAGCGTCTGACCTGCTGTCCTTTGCCGCTGCCATCAGGGCAGAGCTTTTAATGGACGCTGCCAGCCTTTTGTTATATAAATAGATGCCATACATAAACACAGCACTGCCTAACGCCGTCCATGCCGCGATAAGATTTGGCGTTTCCGTTGTGCCGCCCGCAATCGCTTTTCCTCCGCCGATTAACACTTCAATGCCGACTGCCATCATAATAAAAGACGCAACAAGAGACGAAATTGTTTCAGCCCGATAATGGCCGTATGGATGATCGCTGTCAGCCGGTCTTTGAGAAATCCGCAATCCTATCAGCACTGCTACTGACGCAACAATATCTGTTCCATTATTTAACCCGTCTGCTCTCAGCGCTTCAGAATGATATAGAATCCCGATGACTAGCTTTACAACAGCAAGAATGACATATGCAAAAATATTGAGGAGCGCCCCTTTTTCTCCCTTTTTCAGATTTTCTGTCCGCTCCATTGAATACCAGCCTCCATTCTATTACATAGTATGGTTCAAAACATGAAAAATAGCAGGGTGCGTTCAATGAAGCGGAATATTTCGACAGCAAATTATTGCCCGGGAAACTTTTTGTCGATTTGTTGAATGTTTGTAAATTGGTGAAAGAATAGGACTGTTTTCACCTTTACAGGCGATCGGTGACATTGTATACTGAAGTTAATTGATAATGATTATCAATATCGTTTGATTGGAGGTTGGTGACACAATGACACCTCAGTCTGCAGAAATCAGAAAAAAACAGCTCATTCATCTGTTAATACAGAATGGTATATACAAAAAGTCAAAGCGTCATCTGTATGAATTGTCGCTGACGGAGTTAGAAAGTGAATACAACCATGTCAGGAGGGCGCCGGAGCATGCCGAAGCGTAAAGTGAAAACTTACCAACAGCTGATTCAGGAAAACAAAGAGGCGATTATGGGCAATCCAAAGCTGATGAACGTTATTTATGACAGGATCGACCGCAAGCATCAAAAAAATCTGCAAGAGCAAAACAATACATAAAAAGAGCCGGTAAGGCTCTTTTTTTATGACTCAAACGCTTCAGCCGCCAGCTTGTGTATCACGGCGTCATCCATCGGCGGGTTGTGAAGACCGGCGCGCACATCACGGTAATAGCGCTGAAGCGGGTTGGTTCGTTCCAGGCTTTTGGCCCCGACAATTCTCATCGCTTTATCAACAACAGACAGCGCAGCGTTTGTGACGATATGCTTAGCCGCACCGAGCTCGCTTGTCAAGTGTGGACGCCGCTCCGGATCGTCATACAATTGAGCGATATGGAAAAGAAAGTGTCTGGCATTGAGCAGTTCAAGCTCCATTTCGCCTGTTCTTTGCTGTACGGCCGGGACATTCTTGATCGGTCCATTCAAGCTGTTTGGAGAATACTCAGATGCAAATTGCACTGCATAGTCACGAGCAGCTTGAGCCACACCAAGATAAATCGCCGGAATGTGAAGCAGCCAGCCATTCGGCTTAGCTCCGCGAGGCCCTTGAAGCAGTTCCACCAGCTTATTCTCATCAAGCATGACTTCGTTCAGTACAAGGTCATGGCTCCCAGACGCCCGCATCGCCATCATATCCCACGTTTCTTCAATCGACAAGCCGGGATCATCTTTATGAATGAGAAACACGCCTGTTGTTTGTTTGTCCTCAATCCATGCGGTTACTAAAAAATAATCCAGAGCCTGTGACATCGTCGTAAAGGTTTTTCTCCCGTTCACTGCCCATTTGCCATCCTTTTTGACGGCGTGTGTACCGGGACGCCCTCCTCTTGTCGGGCTTCCGGTTTTCGCTTCAGTCGCCGCCCTGTTAATGACGGCTCCGTTTTGGACTTCCTTGGCAACAAATGCAAATACGTCTTCATCCCAGCTGTTGCCTTCTCCAAGCTCCCCGATCACGCTCAAATGCCAGCCGATGCTAAGAGCCGTCGGAGCATCTCCCCGTGCAAGCCGCTCTTGAAACAGGAGCATATCGTAAACAGAAATGCCCCCTCCGCCATGAGATGCCGGCAATGTTAATGCTGTATACCCAGCATCACGCAGTTTTTGTATTTTCTCTGCAGGAAAACGTCCCTGTTCGTCATCTTCAGCAGCAGTTTGCTGAAATTCATCCGCAATCCGTCCGATTTTCTCCATCCATTGCCGCTGTTGATCGTTTTGTATAAATAATGACATCCGGCAGCCCCCCAGTTTTAATTCCGATAAATTTAATATGTATTATAGATTTCCTGCCATTTTTCCGCAACTGTTAACCTTTTGCCCAGTATAGAAAAACACACCGTTCCCCAAGGGAACAGCGCGATTACACAGGATTTGCATCCCGGTCTTGTTTCATGCCGAGATAAATCAGCATATATGTCAGGTAACCCATCGTCATCACCAGGCCGCCAAAGAAAAAGCTTGAGAAAATCGGCTCTTCAAAAGCGGTCACTGCGGCCAACACAATCCAGCTGGCATACAGATAGATGATAAAATAGCGGATGCCCGTCTTCATTTTATATATCATGTACAGTCCCACGAGAGAAAACAACCCAAGCGCGAGCCTGAAATAAACAAGATGTTCAAACTGAAACATGAATGACACAAATGAGAATCCAAGCAGCAATACAATCGGTAAAGCGGTAATAAAGTTCCTCAATCGAGACACCTCCGTCAGTACCTTTAGTATAAACCAAAATATCAAATGATATTGATTTACGTGAGCTTTTTCACAAAAATGTCATTCCTTGCCTTTAGACCCGAACATCCCGTTTACAGAAGCACCACCAGCCAACAACGATGAAGAATATGGCATGTATGATGAGAATTCCAATTGAGAACAATGGCGTCATGCCTGAAAACAACGCTGTCTCTCCGCTTCCGTATTGCGTAAAGTCTGTGTTCGCAAAAAGCAAAAAGCTGCCCCACTTGTTTTCAAACAACTTCATGAGCTGAACAAGTGTACTCGCTCCGTATAAAACGACAAAAGAAACAACAACTGCTACCGCGCTGTTGCGGAACAGCGAAGAACAAAGCAGCCCGAATAATCCCATCATTACAGCTTCAAGCCAGTTTGACCCGATCAGCGCCAAAGTGTTGACCAGCAATGTCTTTGATTCCGCAGTCACCGATGTGCCAAAAAACACGAGACCGAATAATAATGCCAGAATGTAGTATGCCAAATACAAATAGAAGCTGACCATCACGACTGTGATTAATTTTGACCAAAAGACCTTTTGGCGTTTAACCGGACGAATGAGCAAAAATTTGATCGTCTTTTTATCAAATTCCATCGAAACAATTGTTGCTGCAATTACGATCGTTAAAGCCTGCAGCAAAATGTTCAGGCTCGGTGTATACGATAAATAGCCGATGAAGTTTTCATCTGTTCCGGCACTGATGACAATCCGTTTAATGATCAATGCCATGAAGAATTGAAAGACAGCCATCAGGATAAGGGAAACCAAAGTGACCTTCCGATTAAAAAGTTTCATATGTTCATTCCAAATTAATTTAGACAAGCTCTTCTCCCTCCTCTTGATGAGCTGTTGTCGCTTTTATAAATTCGTCTTCCAGTGACTGCGTGTAAGGCGTAATGGAAAATACATTCAGATCTTGTCCGACAAGTGATCGGTTCAGCTCCGGTATGTTTTCTTTTGCCACCTCAACTACAATCGTCCCGTCTTGGCTCTCAGCTTGATATTGATTGCCTGTCAGCCAATTGAGCGCTTTTTCTTGCGGCTGCACTTCTATAATCGCTTTTTCTGTGGTTTGGCCAGTTCCTTGTAAGCTGACTTCCGCTTTGATCTCACCTTTTTGAATGATAATGACACGGTCGCACAAGTCTTCAACCTCGCGCAATAAATGAGTGGCGAACAGGACAGCTGTTCCTTCCATTTCTGCGAGCTCTTTAATATGATCGCGAAAATCCTTCATCCCCGCAGGGTCTAGGCCGTTTGTCGGTTCATCTAGAATGAGGAGCTTCGGCCGGTGAAGAATTGCCTGGGCGATCCCCAGACGCTGGCGCATCCCAAGGGAATAGGTTTTTACCTTATCATGAATCGCTGACGTCAGCCCGACACGTTCCACCACTTCATCAAGCCGTTCATCCGCTATTTTTTTGTGCATATTCGCAAAGTGCTTGAGGTTTTCCCAGCCTGTCAGGTACGGATAGAACTCAGGGTTCTCAACAATCGCTCCAACCGCTTCCATCGCTTTTTCAAACTCTGTATCATGCTGGAATCCGCTGATTGTCACGCTTCCGCTGTTTTGTTTCAGCAGCCCGACGATGATACGGATGAGTGTTGTTTTTCCGGAACCATTCGGACCGAGTAGGCCGATGATTTCACCCTCCATGACATCCATGCTGATCTGTTTTAAAATCTGTTTAGACCCAATCTTTTTATCGAGGCCTTCAATATGTAAAATCGGCTCAGCCATAAAGCCTTCCTCCTTTTTCGACAAAAAATAAACAGTGCCCAACATTAGGCACTGTTTGTATTATAGCATTTGTTGCTTCCAAATGTTTGGTTAAACCGATGATGAGCGTTTGCTCCGACTGTTTGTTCTTTTCAGTTTCTGTAATGATGACAGGCATTGTCACCTGTTGTGTACACCACTGTGCGAAGCAATATCAAGCGCCGCCGATTCCGAATCTTAATCTCATGTCCTGAACAGGCACCGGCAGATTGAGGCACACTCATTATTCGATTTTACAAACTACTTTTTATCGCTATTCTCTCGGGGTCCTTTAGACCTATCTTCCTTGTTGGTGACATCCAGAATATCAAGGAGAAACACAAAGATCGGAATCCCGATAATTAAACCCCAAATGCCGAAAAAGTGTTCAGAGAAAATGAGTACAGTGAAGGTGAAAAAGATTGGCAGCTCTGTTTTCGCCGACATCAGCTTCGGATTTAAGAAATATGTTTCGATCGCATGAATGGCGAATATGACAAGGACAATGTAGAGCACATACATTCCGCCGCCAGTGCTGTAGGCGATAATGCTGAGCGGAATCAGGGAAATGACGACGCCTGCTACAGGGATCAACCCAAGGAAGAACACCATAATCGAAAGCCCAAACAGCTGCGGAAAATGCATAATCCAAAGCGCGATAAACGTCAGAATACAGTTGACGAGCGCAATGATAAATTGAGCCTCGAGCACCTTGCCGAACGTTCTTGCAAATTTGCTTCCAAAAAAAGCAATTTCCTCATAAAAGACCCTCAGTTTGCTCGTTTTAAATTTCGCCATGAATTCAGAAAGCCGTTTTTTCTCAAATAAGAAAAACATGCTGAGAATGAGCGCCATCACGACCTGCAAGCCGAATGTGCTGATATCGGCCAGATACGTATACACTACATTGAAGCCTTCTTTGACATATGAACTGATGTTAATATCTCCGAAGACACTGGTGATCTCATCAAAGAAAGGGATGCTGTCAGGGTGATACGCAATATGTTTAATCTGCTTAACCAGCTGCTGGATCTGCGCCGCGACGACCGGATAAAACACAAAGCCCCCGACTGTAAGCAGCACAGCCAGCAAAATGTAAAGAAACGTAATGACAACCCGCTGGCTCACGCGGAAGAACCGGCTTACAAACTGCCGCACGACAAGCTCCAAACGATCCATTAGAAATGTGAAAATAAAGGTAAGCAATATTAAGTTGATCATGCTCTTAAATAGATATAACACACCAGTTAACACGACAAAGATGGAGAAACGCCTTACTCCCGGGTGCTGAAAAAATTTAACTAAAGCGGCCATTTATACACTCCTGTTAGGACAAACGTCCTTCATTCAATATAGTATCCATTTGTAAATTATATAACAAAAAAATGCTGAGGTCTCTGTCCTTACCTTAATAATTCTTAAACAATTAAAAAACGGCCCCATGGATGGGCCGTTTTTTTTCAGACTGCTGTTTTCATTTTTTTCATGCCTTCAACAGCCTCTACGCTTTTTGCTTCATCAAATTCATTTTCGCTTTTGGCAACAATGATCGTGGCGATTCCGTTTCCGATTAGGTTCACAATGGCTCTTCCTTCACTCATGAAACGGTCGACCCCGAGCAGGAGTGCAAGACCCTCCAGCGGAATGACCTGCAGCGCTGACAGCGTTGAGGCAAGGACGATAAATCCGCTTCCTGTCACACCTGCCGCTCCCTTCGATGTCAGCATCAGAACGAGGATAATCGTAATTTGCTGGCCGATGCTGAGGTCTACTCCAAACACCTGTGCCAGAAAGACAGTCGCCATTGATAAATAAATGGATGTGCCGTCGAGGTTAAACGAATAGCCCGTCGGAATAACTAGCCCGACAACGGATTTGGAACAGCCGTAGCGCTCCATTTTATCCATCATACGCGGAAGCACCGATTCGGAAGAGCTTGTGCCAAGCACGATCAGAAGCTCATCCTTAATGAAGCGAAGGTAATTCCACAGGCTGAATCCGTAAAGCTTGCAGATGATATTTAAAGCAACAAATACGAACAGGAACATCGTAATATAAACAGACATCATTAAGCTTGCCAGCGGTTTGATGGAATCGAGCCCGAAGTGTCCGATTGTATACGCCATCGCCCCGAATGCCCCGATTGGCGCGGCACGCATAATGTAGCCGATAATTTTGAAAAAAACGTGAGAAACCTTGTCGAAGAAATCAATGACGCTTTTCCCTTTTTCGCCTAATGCCGCAAGACCCACTCCGAAAAGAATAGAAAAGAATAAGACCTGCAAAATGTCCCCTTTTGCGAAGGCATCAACCATATTGGATGGAACAATGTGTGTAACAAATTCAATCCAGTCGATTCCCTGACCGCCATTTTGCGTGTATTGTGATACATCTCCCTTTTCAAGCTTGCTGTAATCAAGACCCGCACCCGGCTTCATAATATTGACGACAAATAAACCGATAATGAGTGCGAGGGTGGTGACAACCTCGAAATAGATAAACGCTTTTCCCCCTACTTTTCCAACCTTCTTCATATCGCCCATTTTTGCAATCCCGAGAACGATTGTGAAGAAAATAATTGGTGCGATCACCATTTTAACAGCGTTGATAAATGTATCGCCAAGCGGTTTCATTTCTTTGCCGACATCCGGCCAGACCAGCCCGACAATGACCCCGATGATGACCGCGGTTATGACCTGAACTGTTAAATTTTTAAACAGTTTCATATCCTTCATCCCCCTGTCCTATTCGCCTTTTGTGTCTTTCTTACTATAATGATAGCGTTTTCATAACGTCTGGGGAAGTTTATGATCATAACGGACATTTTGGTCTTTTTGGTCTCAGGTTTATCCTTTTAACACGTAGCGGTTGACCGGCCGGCCGACTCCGCCGTATTGAACGTCCAATTTGATGATCCCGGTTTTTTCTAAGTAATCAAGATATCGTCTGGCTGTCACTCTGGCGATGCCGAGAGCCTTGGCGACCTCTTCAGCAGAAAGGGATGCGGTTTGCTGTTTCAAAAAAGCAGTGACTTCATTCATCGTGAAGTGATTCAACCCTTTCGGCAGATCCTGTACGGCCTGCTGCGGAATATTCAGGATCGCATCGAGCTGTTCCTGGGACAGCGTATCATTCGCTTCGATTTTTTGTTTATATTGCTTGTACTTTTCGAGCGCCTGTCTCATTCGCTCAAGCTTAAACGGCTTTAAGATATAGTCAATCGCTCCGTTTTGCAGCATGAGTGAGATCGTTTCCTTGTCTTTTGCAGCGGAGACGACAATGACATCCACTTCAAGCTTTTGCTTTCTGATCTCCTGCAAGGTCTTGATGCCGTCTTTTTTCGGCATGTACACATCGAGAATGACGAGATCCGGCTGTTCTTCTTTAATCAGCTTCATGCCTTCCTCTCCGTTTCCTGCCGTTGCACAGACAGTAACGCCTTTAACAGTTGTAATGAAATCCTTATTGACCTCTTGAACCATCGGATCGTCTTCAATGAGCAGAACCTTCCATTCTTTACGAGCCATGCTGTGCTTCCTCCCCCTTCATTGGAAAAACGATAGAAAAAGATGTCCCCTGCTCCGCATGTGAATCAACTTCTATCGCGCCCGATCCTTTGTCTATGATTTGTTTCACTAGATACAGGCCATAGCCTGTGCCGCCAGTTTTATTGACCGTAAAACCTTTGTCGTAAAGGCGAGGCATATGTGCCGGATCAATTCCGCAGCCGTTATCTTCTATTAAAATAGCAAGGATATCATCTGTTTGTTCGATACTAATGTCAATTCGTTTGTCTTCAGATTGAACGGTTTCAAATGAGCCGAAGGCATTTTCAATCAGATTCCCCAAAAGCACGACAATATCATGCTGATCAATATGCTCGGGAAATTGCTGAAGACTGCTGTTTTCATCTATATGAACAGCAATGCCGAGCTCTCTTCCCCTTCTGATTTTACTTAATAGAAGGCCTGCCGCTGCGTCATTTTGAATCGAGCGGTGCAGAAATTCAGTCACATTTTCCTGCTCAGTTGACGCCTGGAATGCAAGCTGCAAGGCTTTTTCAGATTTCCCCAGCTGGATGAGACCGGCTATCGTGTGCAGCTTATTCATATGCTCATGGTTTTGGACACGGAGCGCCTCCACAAAGTTTCTGACACCAGTCAATTCCTCTGCCATCTTGGCCGCTTCCGTTCTGTCCTGAAAAATCGCGACGGCGCCGATCACTTTTTTCTTCATGACGATCGGAATTCTGCTGCTCATGATGACTTTTCCGCTGACACGGATTTCTTCATTATAAACTGCTTTGTTCCGCTCCACGATTTCGGGCAGGCGCGAATCCTTGAGAACCTCCCAAATCACCTTGCCGATCAGATCCCCCTGCACTTCAAAGATCTGTTTCGCTTTTTCATTGAAAATCGTAATGATGAGACGATTGTCAATGGCAATCACCCCTTCATTCATCGAGTGAAACGTCGCTGTCCGTTCTTCATACATTCGGACAATCTCATGGGGTTCAAGCTGAAACATTTGTTTTTTGATATGGCGGGCCAGCAAAAAGGAACCAGCAAGGCCGAAGCCGAGTGTCAGCACAACGATGAAGGCGATATCACGCTTTAAATGAAGCAGGATGTCAGCGATCCCCGGCAGCGTTTTTCCGACAAGCACCACGCCTATTTGGTTCAAGTCTTGATCCTTAACCGGATAAAAAGCGCGAACCGCCGTGCCGATCTCGCCCTTTGCTTCAGAGAAATAAATGTGCTCCGCAAACGCTGCCTCCTCGTCTGCACCTTCTGATTTTTTGCCGATGCTTGTGCTGACAGGATGCGTATATCGGATGTGATTCATATCCATGACGACAATATAGTCTGCTTCATTAATCATCCTGATTTCTTCAACCGCATGGCGAACAGCTTCTGTTTGTTTTTTTCGCGCCAAGGCTTCTTTCACTTCTGTCATCTCTGACACCGTCCGGGCCGTATTCATCAGCCGCTTTTTCAGCTCCCGCTCCTCTGTATGCTGAATGTTGCCGATGAGCACAATGCCGCCGATCAAAAAGGAGAAAATGACGAGTATATAGGATAAGATCGTGATTTTCCAACGGATTGAGAGCTTCTTTTTGTTCATCAGCTTCTCCTTTCAGGTCTTTACGAATGTCATTGCCCCCATTATCCTTAACATAGGGGAGGGCTTTTCATGAAGAGTTTGCTTGCATGTCTCGCACTGATGATCGCTGGAATTGCAACCGCTTTATTTATTGGATTCCATGATCATACAGGCAATAAAAAGATTGTTTATGATGACGAACAGGAAGGCCTGCAGGATCAAATCGTGTTTAAATTCAGCCACGTGGTTGCTGAAAATACGCCAAAAGGGCTGGCCGCCAATAAATTCGCTGATTTGGTGAACGAAAAATCAGGCGGGAAAATAAAAATAGAAGTATTTCCGAATGGAAGCCTGTACTCGGACATTGAAGAAATTGAAGCATTGCAAAACGGCGATGTTCAATTTATCGCCCCCTCCACATCGAAGCTCGGCATGCTCTCGCCTGAATGGGGAGTGCTGGATCTGCCGTATGCATTTACAGATTACAACGCCGTCAAAAAAGGGCTGAACGGAAGCATCGGCACACAGCTGTTTGATTCTCTAAAGAAAAACCAATTAAAAGGACTGGCCTATTGGACGAACGGCTTTAAGCAAATCACAACAAATCAAGGGCCGGTCAAAACACCGGATGATTTAAAAGGGCAGGATCTGCGCATTATGCAAAGCGATGTGATTGAGGATCAGTTCAAGCTGCTTGGCGCAACACCTCATCAGGAATCCTTCAATTCTACCTTTCAGCTGTTAGAAAACAATGTAGTCGATGGCGAAGAAAATACAATTTCAAACATCTATTCTAAAAAATTTTATAATGTTCAGGACTATTTGACAATAAGCAGCCACGGTTACCTCGGCTACGCTGTCATGACTGATGAACACTTCTGGAAGGCGCAAACACCAGAAACAAGACGCATTTTGACTGAAGCGATGAAGGAGACGACGGAGTGGAATGAAACGTATGCCGAACAAATGAACAAGGAGCAGCTGGAAGAAATCAAAAAGAATTCTGCTATACATATTTATGAGCTGTCAGATAAAGAGAAACAAGAATGGATGAAGCGTCTTGACCCTGTTTACCGGCAGTATGAGCCCATCTTCGGGCGGGAGCTGATCCGGAAACTGTTGGAGCTGCGAAAAGATTCATAGTTCCCATCTCGATACGCTGTTTTTCGTTTATCTTTCTATCGATCGGAAATATAAAAAGAGATAAACGAAAAAAGGAGATGGGTACATGTTTAAGCACACAAAAATGCTGCAGCATCCTGCTAAACCAGATCGTCCAGATCCATTATTCGCTAAAAAAATGCAAGAAATTTTAGGCGGGCAATTCGGAGAAATTTCAGTTGCCATGCAGTACTTATTTCAAGGCTGGAACACAAGAGGAAATGAAAAATACAAGGACTTGCTGATGGATACGGCAACCGAGGAGCTCGGGCATGTTGAAATGATTGCAACAATGATTGCCAGACTTCTTGAGGATGCACCTCTTGATCAGCAGGAAAAAGCTGCTGAAGATCCGGTCATCGGCTCCATCCTAGGCGGCATGAACCCTCACCATGCGATTGTATCAGGACTTGGCGCCATGCCTGAAAGCAGTACAGGCGTACCTTGGAGCGGCGGTTATATCGTAGCAAGCGGAAACCTGCTGGCAGACTTCCGCGCCAACCTGAATGCGGAATCTCAGGGCCGTCTGCAGGTCGCACGCCTGTTTGAAATGACGGATGACAAAGGCGTCAAAGATATGCTCAGCTTCCTGCTGGCGCGTGACACGATGCACCAAAATCAATGGCTTGCCGCCATTAAAGAATTAGAAGCACAGGAAGGTCCGGTTGTGCCGGGTACATTCCCGAAAGCGCTCGAAAAACAAGAGTTCTCACATCAGCTTATCAATTTCTCTGAAGGCGAAGAAAGCGCCCAGCAAAACTGGCTGAATGAAAAAGCGCCGGACGGAGAAGCCTTTGAATATGTGAAAGAAGCAAAAACGTTTGGAGAAAAACCGGAGTTAAAACCAACACCGCCTTTTGTTCATAATACACTTCCGGGACGCGAATAAAGAGACAAGCCCAAAACATGATGTTTTGGGCTTTGATTATGCCTTCAGAACCGTCCAGTTTGGTTCGTACCGGATATCGGGGTTATGTAACAGATCGTGAACGAACGGTTTATCCTCTTCGTACACCGTCACCTCTATCGAAAGAATTACTGCCTTCTGATCGTTTTCCTCGTATATGCTGTCATGTTCGTTCTCCATAAAATGATCATAGGCTTCTCTGTTTTCCCATACACTGATGATTTCTGCGGTGAGCGGCTCGTCTATCGTTTTTCGCCAGCCGCCGGCCTGTTTGATAAAGCCGCTTATATGCGATAATGCTCCCCACTGTGACTGCGCTTTTGCAAATGCTTCAGCGTTTGCAGCGTCTACTTCACATATCACCTTTTTGATTAGCATGGCTGCTCCTCTATGATGACGGTTTCGGCTTGTTTATGCTCCACACAGAGATTTACCGTTCTGACGTAAGAGCGTGTGCGGTGAACCGTGCCTTTCGGGATCAGCAGGCTGTCATTTGTTTTGAGCACCGCGGTTTCTTTGTCCTTAAAATCGATCAGCAGCTCCCCTTCAAGAACAATAAACAATTCGTCTGAGTCAGGGTGATGGTGCCAGTCATATTCTCCCGTAAACACCGCAAGGCGCACGCAGTGGTCGTTGACCTCTGAGATTGAAAAATTGGCGTGCTTTTCTTTGACTTCATTTGCGATGGCGAGCAAGTTTTGCATCTTGGACATTAGCGAAAACCCCTTTTTCACTTATTGTATCGCAATAGCGGCATAAATTGAGAAGATTCCAAAAAAAGCGATCCAGCTGATGTGCCGGATCGCTTTTTTATTTACAGGTTGTCTTCCTTTATGCTTTTGATTAGTCGTTGTTGCGGGCGTTTCCGCCTTTTGAGCCAATTTCTTGGTAGAATTCTTTATCATGATTTTTGCTTGTTGCCTCTCCGCCTTTTCGGCCGATTTCTTGATAGAATTCTTTGTCATGGTTTTCGCTAGTGGCTTCTCCGCCTTTTTCACCGATTTCTTGATAGAACTCTTTGTCATGATTCTTGCTAGTGGCTTCTCCGCCTTTTTCGCCGATTTCCTGATAGAATTCTTTGTCATGGTTTTTGCTAGTGGCTTCTCCGCCTTTTTGACCAATCTCTTGATAGAATTCTTTGTCATGGTTCTTGCTTGTTGTTTCTCCGCCTTTTCTACCTGCTTCTTCTCTGCTCATTTTGTTATTATCTGCCATTTTGAATTCCTCCTTTAATTGGTGTTGGTTGTTGTATTCCCGCTCACAATTCTTTTAAACAAACAAAAGACATTGGGTATGTTTCCACTAAAAAAAGCAGGCGGATCGCGGTGTCCGTCTGCTTTCTGCTATTCCATCTCTCGTTCTGTTTCTTTCAGTCGTTCAAGAATGCGCCTCTTTTTGTACAGCATCATGCCTGTCTCGGTAATGTCGTTTAATGTTGAGCGATTGGCAGCGGCGCCAAAAACCATTCCGGCAACCGGCACCATCTGGAAAAGTTTTTTCCAGCCAAACGTGTCTCGATAGCCCAAAACGACTTCTCGCCAGCCTTGGATTTGAGAAGCGACATTCTTATATGTACGGTCTTGATCGTAGTGTTTTAATTCCTGCAAAATCGATCTTTTGCCGACAACATCAGCCGACGTCAGCTGCAGGCATTTCACAATGAAGACGCGTTCTTTTTTCTCCTTTGGGTCATAGCCGTATGCGACTGCGATATCCTGTAATGTTTTTAGTGATAAGCCAAGCACTGCCGGAATGTCTGCCGCCAGCGTAAACACGCCGCCCACACCGGTTGTCGCGCCTTGAACGGTTGCTGCGTTGGTTCTGTTTTTGCCCATTCCTTCCGCAATTTCATCCATGACAGGAAGAGGCGCTTTCCGGATGTCCTCCAGCGATTCAAAGATCTCCTCCGGCAGTTTCTTTTGAAACATCCTGATAATCTGTTTTTCAGATGTCAGGTACTGTCCGCCTGTTTGAACAAAGCTGCCGACCTCATCCAAGAGCTTGCCGATCTTTTTCTGGATGAATTCCGGTGTCAGCTTGTCCAGCAGCTGAAACGGGAGACGGCTGAGCTTTTCCCAAAACCAGACTTTTTGCTGATCTTTTTCCCATTTCTCTATCTCTTTTAATTGCTGATGTAAGTCTTCTTTTCGTTCTGTTGGCACCCAACCCGCACTTCCCTTCCGTTTTTTCTACTATATAGTATACCTTCATTTTTTCGGATGCGTTTTTATTTTTCACCTGCGGGTACCATTTTTATAAAAGGAAAAGGAGTGATAGACATGCCTTGGTCGATGAAGGATTATCCTGCTTCATTAAAAAATCTTGAGAAGCCGGTGAGAAAAAAGGCGATAGACATTGCGAATGCGATGATTGATGAAGGCTATGAGGAAGAGCGCGCGATTCCAATTGCGACAAGCAAAGCGAAGGAATGGGCGGAAAACGCCTCTACAGATGAAATTGATGATTTCCTGACGCATGATGATGAGACAGAACGCGATGCTGATCCAAGCAGCGGCAGCGGCCCCGAGCTCATGAATAAAGCAGAGCATGTTATTAAGCATAAAAAAGGCTGGGCAGTCAAAGCCGAGGGCGCCAAACGCGTGTCTGAAATCAAGGATACAAAGAAAGAAGCGATTGAACGGGCAAAGGAAATCGCGGCGCATAAAGGCACTGAGGTCATTGTTCATTTAGCTGACGGCAGTGTGCAGAGAAAGATTAAAACAGGATCATAAAGGAATATGCTTTTAAGTGTTTCGAAATGATCAGGAGCGGTTATTGATTGGTAAATCATTTATGAGAGGTGATCATGATGCTTAGCTTTTTGGTTTCATTAGTTGTTGCTATTGTTATCGGATTAATTGGGAGCGCCATTGTAGGAAACCGGCTGCCGGGAGGAATTTTCGGCTCTATGATTGCCGGGCTGATCGGCGCTTGGATCGGGCACGGACTTCTTGGCACATGGGGACCGAGCCTCGCCGGCTTTGCTATTTTCCCGGCCATCATCGGGGCAGCCATCTTCGTATTCTTGCTGGGCCTTATATTCCGCGGGCTGCGGAAGGAAGCCTAGACTCATTAGATACAGAAGGCATCGTTTCGAACTGAAACGATGTCTTTTTATATGGGACCTTATTCCGAATCCCTACATATCATGTTACATAACAGGGAAAAATTCAGAAGTGTATTTTGAACATTTTCGGTTGACAAGAAACCGGGATGGTCATATGATGTAGATAAAATAATTTGCCATAAGGAAACTCTTTGTTGTACGGCAAAAACAAACAGAATTCAGGTGAGACATGATGAACAAGGACATCACAGCACAATCTCCCCGTTCCAAAGCCGTCCAAGATGCGCTTGACGGGAAAATCAGAGGATTCAGAGGGCTGCTCCCTTTTCTCGGCCCTGCATTTATAGCAGCCATTGCCTATATTGATCCCGGCAACTTCGCAACGAATATTTCGGCGGGTTCTAAATACGGATATATGCTCTTATGGGTGATCTTATTTTCTAATATCATGGCCCTTTTAATTCAATCCCTATCCGCCAAACTCGGTATTGCGACAGGCAAAAATCTGCCTGAGGTTGCCCGTGAAGAATTCCCGAAGCCTGTCTCGATCGGATTATGGATTCAGGGCGAGCTTGTCATTATCGCAACTGACCTGGCGGAATTTATCGGAGCGGCTCTGGGACTGTATTTGCTGTTCGGCATGCCGATGCTTGAAGCGTCTATTATTGCGGCGATCGGTTCTTTCGCGATATTGGAGCTTCAGCGCCGCGGTTATCGCTCACTTGAAGCCGGTATTGCCGGTATGCTGTTTGTGGTCGTGATCGCCTTTGCGCTGCAGACCTTTTTCGCAAAGCCTGATGCCGTGTCAGTGATGAAGGGCCTTTTTGTCCCGGCGTTTCATGGCACCGACAGTGTGCTTCTTGCAGCGGGTATTCTTGGCGCAACTGTTATGCCGCACGCCATTTATTTACACTCTGCCCTTACACAGCGGCGGGTGGTTGGCAAAACTGATGCAGAACGGAAAAAAATCTTTAGGTTTGAATTTATTGATATTTTAATAGCGATGCTGATTGCAGGGGCTATTAATGCAAGTATGCTGATTGTGGCTGCCGCATTATTCTTCAAAAACGGCCTGTTTGTTGAGGATCTCGACGTCGCATTTCAGCAATTCGGACATCTTGTCAGTCCTATGTCTGCGGCTTTATTCGGGATCGGGCTGCTCGTTGCCGGTCTATCCAGTTCGTCTGTCGGTACACTTTCAGGCGACGTGATTATGCAAGGATTTATCAACTACCGCATTCCGCTGTATGTACGGCGTTTTATCACGATCATTCCGCCGATCTTGATCATCGCGTCAGGTGTTAATCCGACGACCGCTCTCGTACTGAGCCAGGTCGTGCTGTCCTTCGGGATCGCCTTTGCCCTCATTCCGCTTATTATGTTTACAAGCAATAAACGGATCATGGGATCTCTGATCAACGCCAAATGGGTCACAGTGGTGTCTTGGCTGATTGCTGTATTGATCGTTGCTTTGAATGTGTTTTTAATTGTAGATACGTTTCGATAAAAAACCGGCTTCTAAAGCCGGTTTTTATTTTTTCGCAAAAGCTCATTGATACCCTTTTTGACAGAAATTTGTTATGATAGAAGAAAAATCGGAGTTTTGATGATGTCAGTATTTATTCTGTTTTATTTGTGGATTGTTCCTATCGTTATCGGCATTTTATGTTCTGTTGCTGCCCATAGATCCAAGGGAAAAATGAGAGTCGCGCCCGGCATTGCCATGATCGTGCTCAGTATTATTTCCCTAATCACGGCGTTTACGGCCGGACACACAAATTTCCACGTGTTTATCGGCGGCATGTTTTTATTCGGCACCTTCTTGGTCGGTTCTGCTTTTCCTTTCTTCTTCGGGCTGAAGAAAAAAGAGAAATAAGCTTATAATGAGAAGAGTTCTGTAAGATTTGATAAGAATAAACATACAAGGACAAAAATAATTGACTAGGTAAAATTAAGACTGCCGACTCACATCGACAGTCTTTTAACTATACAATTGTATTTATTTCGTGTTAATTAACAAAAACAAGAAGTCCTTAAGATTAGCTAAAAATAAAAACAAATAACAAAATAGCACTACTCCACTTAATCGTTTATTTTTGAAAAATATGCACTTGTCATTTTGTCCTTTTTTTGCATAGTTATAATCGTGATAACAAGCGTAGATCATTCCAATTGATCCGATTAAATAAATAATAATCTTAATGTAATCAAACATAAAACCCCTTCCCCCTAAATTGGATTGAAAAGACATAATAATTATAACAGTCTGACATTAACATTTAAACGATATTTTAAATGGTGGGATTTCTTAACTTTTGGTTGAAAATATTCCTAAACTTCAGTTTAAACTTATCATAAATTCGTGATAAAAACTTGTACAATTTCCTATACTCCGTATCCGTTATAAACAATAAATCAAGGGCTATCATTATAACACCAAATTGAAGAAGACCCATAAATATAATTATAGATAAATGAAAAAGAATTGAACCTATAAGCAGGGGAATTTTAAAATACCTATTCCAAACTAATATTGGAAACATTAGCTGGAGAAACAATGCTGAGTATGTTCCTAATACTAGAAGATAAGGGTTATCAATAACGAGATTTGTAAACCCTTTGTTTATACTATATTCATCAACCTGTAGTATATAGTAAAGTGCGGTCCCATGGGTCCACATTTTTCCTTGCGCTTTGTTAAAGCCCGCAAAAAAATAAAGTAAAGACACTTGAATCATTGAAATCATCACTGAGAAATTGTGAATAATAATAGTAACTTTAGACTTTTCTTTCGAACGGGATTCAGTATGAATAGTAAAAAACTCACCTAAGGATGCAAAAATAAGATACAACATAATAAGAATAAGAATATTATTACCACCGTCATGTATGTAAGGATTCCTTTGATATAAAGACCAAACCCAAATAAAATTTATGATGCTGACTACTCTCATTTTATACCCTAATATATACAGAGTATTAATGACTATTCCACTTATAAAAATAAACTCAAAATATAACTGTGAGTCACTAAAAAGATATAGAGAAGTAAAACCATAAGCTTCAAAGCATTTTTCAAATGAATAAAAAGCATTAGGTCCCCATATTTCATTCCTTTGAGCAAAGTGAATTAAATAAGTAAACATAATATGTAATCCAATAAATATCCTTAAGATGCTTGAACCTATTAAATAATGCATTTTATTTGACATTAAATGATTAAAATTTCTGAACTTATTTAAAATAATTTTCAAATTAAATCTCATTCCTTTGTTAGTAAATTGATATGGGGGAACTGCTGTACATTAAATTTTGACTTCCCCTTCTTTCCATACTCAGGAAACGATTCTATAGACAACTTAACATCTAATGATTCTAATTTTACTTTCTTACTTCTCTCTATTTTTTTCACAGCTATACTAGATATAATTTGGATGTACTCGTTCTCAATTAATTGTTTATTCTTCTTTTTATCATTCAGCTTTAGATACGGTTGAACCTCAAAGACAGCACCAGAAAGCGCAGTTTTCATTAATCTGTTTGGTGAAAATAAATTGTTTTTAATGTCTGCATTATAACTTTCTGTAATATCTATCCACTCAGTATATTCTTTTTGTCCTTTATTATTTGTAAAGACCCCCCTGCAGATAATATTGTTATTTGTGCTTACCGGATCTGGGGCAAATAATTGCCAGTTTTGAGTGAATAATGGATTCATATACGTTGAAATTAATTTCTCATGCTTAAAGTTAACAGGATTTAACGGCAAGTTATACATTATCATTATTATTGTATGGAATACTACTAATAAAGAAAGGAACAAAACAAGTAAATTATATTTCCTCTTTGTCTTCAAATTATACAACCTCCATTTGAAAAGGAAGGGAGGCCCCTTCCTTTTTACCTACCAAATTCCGCAACTTCTGAAATATCAATATCCTTGTGATCTTGAGGATTCACTATATAACATGCATATTTTCTAGCAGGAGCTGCACTATATATAGATTGTGCATTAGCTTTGTTTGCTTGTTTTCCCAACCAATTTCCAGCGGCTTTAATGCCATCATAAACTGCTGCACTAACAATACCGGCAGCAACTCCAGCAGCAAATGCATTTTTTGTTGTGTATTCATCTTCACCAGTATTTAATTCAATATGTTTTACCTGTTTAATATGCTCTGGTGCAGCTTGCGTTGTATAAGAATTCGCAAAAAATGTTACTCCTAATACCCCTATTGAAATTGTACTAAATAACTTTTTTTTCATAATCTAATTCCCCTTATACTTATTTTTATCGACCGAAACACTTAGCCTTATAGTTCCTCCTTTTTAAAAAAATGGAAATACAAGGACATAATAACATATCATTTTTTTATATGTAAACACTTTCTTACAATACATCTATGATCCTATGAGTCGACATCTAAATCTAAAAATAGGTTTTTCAATTTAATTAAAAGGGTTATTGGGAGTTATCCCAATAACCCTTAGTTATATTCACTAAAATAACCGTTTCAAACTTTTCTTCAGTGACGGCATTTCAATTTTTTGGTTTTCGAAGAAGTTTTTCAGCATGTATTTGCTAAAACCTTTCGCCTGCCCGTATGTGATTTTGCCAGGAAGCGGCGGTTCGTTTCCAATCATGACATCCACAACGACCGGTTGGTCAGAGTGCAGCGCCTCATGGAATGCCGGCGCAAGCTCTTCCGCTTTAGTCACTTTGATGCCCTTTGCTCCGCAGCTTTCTGCAAATGCGGCATAGTCGACATTTTGAAGTTTTGTGACATAGTCGATATTGCCTTTGACCTGCTGCTCGTACTCAATCATACCAAGATTTTCGTTGTTTAAAATGACGACTGTGATCGGGAGCTTATATTTGACAGCGGTCGGAAGATCCTGCATGACCATGGAAAATCCCCCGTCACCACAGACAGCGATCGCCTGGCGTTCCGGTTCGGACAAGCTTGCGGCGATCGCTCCCGGCAGGCCGCAGCCCATTGTCGCAAGCCAGCTGGAGACGATGAAATCCTGGTTCGCGTTCATTTTGAAATGACGCGCCATCCAGACTGTCACAGTGCCGACATCGACAGAGAGCACCGCATCATCGGCTGCCGCTTCCTGAAGACGGGCCACGACCTGCTGAGGTTTAAGCGGTGTTGTTGCCTCTGTCTCATCTTTTTCAATTTCGTTCCACCAATGCTGCATATGTTCTGTGCAGGCATTCAGGAATCTTCTGTCTTCCTTGCGTTCAATATACTCTGTCAATTCGCGCAGACCGAGAGCCGAATCGCAGACAAGGCCCGCTGTCACCGGATACCGTTTTCCGATTTTTGCCGGGTCTGAATCGAGCTGGATTGCCGGCGTGTCATCAGGCAAATAATCACGGTACGGGAATGATGTTCCGAGCATGATTAATAAATCACATTCCTCCATTGCCTCGTAAGCCGGCTTTGTTCCGATCTGCCCGAGGTTGCCGAGAAAATGCGGGTGCTTATCGGGAACGACACCTTTTGCCGGGAGTGTAACAACGATCGGAGCGGCGGCTTTGTCCGCAAATTCTAAGAGCTCCCGTTTCGCCTTTTTCATTCCCTGCCCTGCCAGGATAATCGGTTTCTTAGCGTTATTAATATATTGGGCGCAGGTGACGAGCTGTTCTTTTTTCGGTTCAAGGTTCCCTTCAATATACACCGGTGAAGTATACACGGGCTCCCGTTTGATTTTCTCCGCAAACAAATCATCTGACACGCTCAATACCGCAACGCCTTTTTTGCTGTAGGCGGTCCTGATCGCCTGATTTAAGAGATCCGGAAGTGATTCCGCGCTATGTACCTCTCTGTTGAACACGGCCACGTCCTCAAACATTTGCTCCAGCTTAATCTCCTGGAAATAGTCCCGTCCGACTTCGCCAGAAGAAACCTGTCCTGCAATCGCCAGCACAGGGGCGCCGTCGGCTTTAGCATCATATAAACCATTTAATAAGTGCACCGCTCCCGGCCCTGCGATTGACAGACAGACTCCGATCTTGCCGGTGAGTTTTGCTTCAGCCGCGGCTGCCAGTGCCGCTACCTCTTCGTGGCGGGTTTGAATGAACTTCAGTTGATTTCTTTCGTGTCTTAATTCTTCGATAAACTCATTTATACTGTCTCCGGGGATGCCGTATACATGATCAACTCCCCATTGCTCAAGCAGCTCTGTCATTGCTTGTCCTGCAGTTTTGTGTGCCATAACGTATCCTCCTTTTTCCTTTTTTCAATACCACAGGAGAAAGGCTTTAAAACCCGGAGACCTGAATCACTTGCCCAGTCTTCTTTTCAACAGGTCGATCGCCGCGAGCAACCCTCTATCCTTGACGGTGACATTTACATCTTGAGCGCCATTCTTGAAATCATTGATCTGCCTTTTTCGGTTCGGCACCATAAAAAGCGGCAAACGCTCCAGGGAAACCCACTTTAATCCCGCTGTCTCTATGCCGTCAGCCACTGCTTGTCCGCCTGTTATGCTTCCGAAAAACAGATGCTGTTCATCTTGAAACTTTGGCCTTTGGTAAACACCTATTTTCGCAGAAAGCGCTGCATTGTATCCCGTTTCTTCCAATACCTCCCGCACTGCCGCTTCCTCAGCCGATTCCCCGGGATCAACCCTGCCGCCCGGCAAATCCCATAGAGGGACATCTTTTCGTTTCACCAGCAGAATTTGCTGACTTTCGTTCAGTGCGATCACAAAAGCACCTTGTGTATACACCGCCATACCTCCTTTTCCCGCAAAAAAGGACCAAGGTGATTCCCTTGGTCCTAGAGCTTTACTTTTTAAAATGATACGGGAGTGTGGCAACCATTAGGCACAGGTTTTTTTATTATTTATCCAAACCGAGTTTTTTCAGCTGTTCTGCCAGCGCGTTGTTAATCGGCTCATCTTTATTTTGTTTTTTCATATAAGAGGATACGTCCCGTTTGGTAGCACGCGCTTTGTCTTTGTTTTTTCGTTTTTCAAATACAGAGAGCTTTTCACGGTGACCGCACACACACGCAAAGGTTTGGCCCTCGCCTTGGCCGCGAAGCTCCATTCGTTTATGGCAGTTCGGGCAGCGTGCGTTTGTTTTTCGGGCAATCGTTTTTCTGCTTCCGCATTCACGATCTTGGCACACGAGCATCGTACCGCGTTTGCCGTTTACTTTCAGCATCATTTTGCCGCATTCCGGACATGCCGTTCCCGTAATGTTGTCATGTCGGAAGGTTTGGCTGCTGTTTTTGATTTCTTTTACCGTTTGGTGAGCGTAAGCCTTCATATCTTTAATAAAAACAGCCGATTTCAATTTGCCGGCAGCGATTGCAGACAGCTTTTGCTCCCATTCTGCTGTTAAGGCCGGTGATTTCAGATCCTCCGGAACAAGCTGCAGGAGCTGTTTTCCTTTAGATGTGATAAAAATATCTTGGCCTTTTTTCTCGATTAAAAAGCTGTTGAACAGTTTTTCAATAATGTCGGCACGCGTTGCCACCGTGCCGAGGCCGCCTGTTTCTCCAAGCGTTTTGACGAGGCCTTTTTCTTCTCCCTGCATAAACGCGCTTGGGTTTTCCATCGCTGATAGCAAGGTCCCTTCATTAAAGCGGGCAGGCGGCTTCGTTTGGCCGCTTGTTTCCGTTAACGTGCGGACGGCAAGTGTGTCGCCTTTTTGAAGCGCAGGAAGTGTCTGGTCTCTGTCATCCTCCTGCTCATCATCCTCATCCGCCATATCATAAACGGCTTTCCACCCTTGCGATTGCACGGTTTTGCCTTTCGCCCTAAAGGTTTCTCCGCCGATTTCTGCGATGACCTTTGTTTCCTCATATTCGAATGCAGGCATTAATACAGCAAGGAAACGTTTCGCAATCAGGTCATACAGCTTTCGTTCTTTATCACTCAGACTGCTGAGAACGAGCGGCTCTTCGGTCGGGATAATCGCGTGGTGGTCTGACACCTTCGCGTCATTGACATATCCTTTATGAGATTTAATGCCGCGTTTTTTAATTTGGCTGACATATTGGGCATACGGTTTTACTTCCATGCCTTCCAGACGGTCTTTTAACGTTGGGATGATGTCACTGGATAAAAATCTAGAGTCCGTCCGCGGATATGTGACGAGCTTATGCTGCTCATATAGCTTCTGCAGGACAGAAAGCGTTTCTTTAGCAGAAAAACCGAAGCGCTTGTGGGCGTCACGCTGCAGCTCCGTTAAATCATAAAGCGCAGGCGCAAAGCTTTTTTTCGCTGTTTTTTTCAGCTCAGCTACGACCGCTTGCTTTCCTTGGAGATTTTTTAGCAGACGGCTTGTTACATCTTGATTGAACGTTCTCGTCTGCTTTGATTTCTTATCCTGCCACGTCAGCGTCATGCCGTCGACTACAGCACGGATGCCGTAATACGGAACGGGCGTAAACGCTTGAATGTCTGCCTCGCGCTTTGCAATCATGGCAAGCGTCGGAGTCTGCACACGCCCGCATGAGAGCTGGGCATTGAATTTTGTGGTAAGTGCACGGGTGGCATTGATCCCCACAATCCAATCCGCTTCCGCTCTGGCGACGGCAGAATGGTAAAGGTTTTCATATTCTTTGCCGCTGCGCAGCTTTTGAAAACCTTCCTTGATCGCTTTATCCGTCACAGATGAAATCCACAGCCGCTTGATTGGTTTTCGGACATTCGCTTTCTCAATGATCCAGCGCGCAACAAGCTCACCTTCCCGGCCTGCGTCAGTCGCGATGACAATCTGATTGACGTCTTTACGGGTAAGCTGGGATTTGACTGCATTGAACTGCTTTCCGGTTTTTTTTATCACCACAAGCTTCAAGGGTTCTGGGATAATCGGCAGATCCTCTAGGCGCCATGATTGAAATTCTTTTCCGTAGCCTTCCGGATCAGCAAGCGTCACCAAATGGCCTAAAGCCCAGGTCACAATATATTGATCGCCTTCGAGATAACCGTTTCCTTTTTTATGGCACTTCAGCACCCGGGCTAAATCCCTGCCGACTGAAGGTTTTTCAGCTAATACAACTGTTTTTGACATGCTTGATCACTTCTCTTTCTTTCACGCTCATCCTGTTATTATAACAGACTTCACGCGGCACTCTCTAACCGCGCCCGTTTTTCGTGTCAATTTCTGAGAAAATGACGTGAGTGACGGTTTGCGCGTAGGGCGATGTTTTGTTAATGAAATCTTCTACCGCTTCGAGGCTTTCGGCATTGATTTTCAGCATATAGCAGGCTGCACCCGCAATCCGGTAGCAAAATTCAATATTCGGCAATGTTTGAATATAGCTTTTGAACCGCTCGTAATCCGCGTTTTTAACGGTTGCTTCCACAATGCAGGAAACGGGAAGCCCCAGTTTTTTCTGGTCGACCTCCAGCGTGTATTGCTTAATGATGCCAAACGATTCAAGCTGTCTTACCCGTTCTGTCACAGATGGAGGCGACAGCTTAATTTTTCTGCCTAATTCCCTCATCGACAAACGGCTGTCCTTCTTCAGCTCCTCAATGATATTCAGATCAATCTGGTCAAGTTTCATTTCAACATCCTTCTTTTTTGATTTTGTACACATTATCTCGGGTATTTTTGTAAATGACAAGTACAGTTCCCTAGAAAAGGCATGTAAAAATGAATGTTTTCCGAACATTTTTTGAAAGCTGTCATATGCCCCCCCAGATTGTTTATAGTATAAAATGAAAACGTGTCCACAAGGAGGGCGATTTATGCTGCAAACGCCGATCGGAAGACTTCGCACGATGGGTTTTATTGAAGGAATGTCACTCTTAATCCTGTTGTTCATCGCTATGCCGCTTAAATATTGGGCAGGCCTTCCGCTTGCGGTGACAATTGTCGGTTCGGTTCACGGCGGGTTGTTCATTTTGTATTTACTTGTCTTGGCTTATGCAACCTTCTCTGTCAAATGGCCGCTGAAATGGTCAGCTGCCGGCTTCGTCGCCGCTTTCGTCCCATTCGGAAATTTTTTGTACGACCGCGGATTAAGGAAATATAAATAAGGGAACGCAAAAAAGGCTGGATTTTTATGATCCAGCCTTTTTTATTAAAACCACTTTGTCAGCCACGCGATATAGTAGGCCCCCGGAATAAACATGAGCTGGGCGAGGAGTGTGCCCGCCACCCTTGATGTGACCATTGTGACAGAGGTCCATTTTAAATAGATATAGCTTCGTTTTCCTTTTGCCACATCATCAGCTAGAACGGATACCTTAGGATCAACAAAAATGGCCAGTAGCATCGTCGCAATTCCGTTGATTAAACCCGAAGCCATGACGGCTGTCGTACTGCGCTCCGGAGCCAGAAGGCCTGCGTATAAAGCCGAAAGCACGCCAATCGTATAAATCGATGTGATCAGCATGTTGATGACAAACAAACGCTTCGGAATCAAGCGCATATGAAATCCTTTTACATATGAAATAGACGGCAGACGCAAATAGGAAAGGGCATTTTTGAATCCTTGTTTCGAGAACCCCTTTCGGAAAACTTGAAAAACGGAGCCGCCGCCGCCCGCCAAGTGAATAATCGCCCGTGAAAAAAGAGCGACAAAAGACGGGAGCAGGATAATGCCCAAAATGGTGCCGACTGTCGATCCGAAAATTAAAAAGCGGAACTGGTCCCCTACAATCGCCAGTGCGTTTTTTCCAGCATCATCAATTAAATGCCCGGTAAAGGGCTGCTGCACCATGTTCGACATTCTGGACACGATGACCATGACATTAAACAGGGAAAGCGCGGACGCAATAAATCCAACGCGGGCCCCGGAAAGCCTTGTAGCATAGGCTAAGGTTTCTATCGAGTGAATCAGCAATAAAAAACAAAAAATAAAAAGTACTTGTGTTGTAATGACATGCACGTTATTCTTCCTCCAATTTCATCCTAGAGATAAGACTGGAAAGAAGACAAGGAGGTTTCAGTACGATGTGTTTTTTGCAATAAAAAAACCGTCCGGCGTACGCCGGGCGGTTTGTCTTATTCTTTTCTATACGCAAATAAAGATTATATCATCCGCCAAGTCAGGCGGGTTAGATTCATAAAGCATTGTTCCGAAGAATCATTCTGGAAAGTAAACACCATGGAAATTTCTTGAACACAAGACAACGAAAGCCCTACCTCTCAATCGTCACTGCGGCTCCGAAGCCGCGCCGGTGTGAATTGTAAAACAAAAAAGTCTTTTTTCCATCTCATCGTTAGGGGCGATTTGTTATGAAGGAAAAGAATAAGGGCAGCTGGTTATGCTGCTTGGGAAGCGGTAAGCTTCTCTCTCAAAACAGAAAAAAGAAGTTTACTTTCTTTTTTATTTGCTTATTTTTCTTACTAGCTATTCATAATAACATATCGCCCCTGAAAACACAAATTTTTTATAGTTCGAGTGAGACCGGTGTTTTCTCCCCGGCATTCATTAATCTGATATCCTCCGGTTCAATTTCAAGAATCACCAGATTCGGATCATCCTTGCCGTCAAACCAGCGCTCTAATTTGGAACTCCATATTTTGTCCTTGAGTTCTGCCGAATTGTTGATTTTGGCTTTTCCGGCAACTTCGACATATGCGTCGCCAAAGCCTTCACAATCATAGCCTAATAAAATGTGGACATTGGGGTTGTTCTCAATTTCTTCCGCTTTATGAGTTTCCTTGCTTGTCGGTGTGTAAATCGTCAGCCCGTCATGGAAAAAAGTCATGTAGCGGGAATTCGGTTTGCCCTTTTGAACTGTTGCGAGCGAACCTACTTTATGGTGATCTAGAACATCAAGCACTTTTTGTTTAATGTCTTGCTGATTCATCTCGAATCACTCCTTTTTAACGTCTCCGCTGTTACTTTTCCACATCCGGGGAAGATTTAAACAAGAAAGTGTGCTCTTTATTTTTCGCCTTCCCATTCACGCTTTAACAGACTGTAGTAGACGAGGTCGTGATGCCTGCCGTTTACGTATAAGCCATCCCGTGCCCTTCCTTCCTCTAGAAACCCGATCCGCTCCGGAACCGCTCTGCTTTTTTCGTTTCCGACAGCCGCACAGATCGCCACACGATTCAGCTCAAGCTCTTCAAAAGCATACGTAATGAGTTTTCGGCAGGCAGCTGTAATAATGCCTTTCCCTTCAAAGTCTTTAGCAATCCAATATCCGATTTCAGCCTTTCGATTCACTTGATCAAGGTTATGCAGGCTGATCATGCCGCATAGGCTGCCGTCATAAAGGAGCCCCGCCTCAATGCCGTTCAGGTCTGCATACTGATGCCGCCATTCTGGAATGATGGTTTCTCTGTACGTGTCAGCGCTGCTTGGATTTTCCGCCCAAAACAGCCACTGGCTGAGCCGCTGCTGATTTTGGATAATGAGTTCGGCCAGCCGCTCCGCATCATTCGGCTCCAATAATCGGATGGTGATGTGCTCATTTACCTTGCAAGTGAACATCGCTTCGCCCTCTTTCCTTTTTCACCCATTATATCGATGATTCTGTTTTTTTCAATACAAAAAAGGATGGGCTGCTAAGCCTCATCCTTATATTCTTGGATCGGTAAAGATATCATGTTTATCCGTGCTCGTCGATGACATTTCCGTCACGACGGCACCTTCTTCCCCGGCCTGGAACCAATGCTTTGTATTCGGGGGGATTGTATATTGCCCGCCCGGTTCTAGCTCAATTTCGTGCCAGACCGTATAGTGTTCTCTGTCTTCCTGAGGAGGGAGAACTTTTGGAAGCGGCGTTTTTTCTCCTTCTACGTAAAGATACACTTTTCCGTAGCGGCAGCGGAAGGTCTCCTGCTTGCCTTCCTGGCCGTCGACCGGCGGATGGCGGTGTTCCGGGCAAGTCTGTCCCGGAAACAGCACCAATTCCTTTGAACAATAACGGTCTGTATTGACGTAGACGAAGAGCTGGAGCCCGACTTTTCTTTCTTTTCCTAAGCCGTAATCCATCAGCTGGATTTGGTCTACTTCCTCGTCCGTTAATACAATCCCTGCTTTTTGATAGTAGCTGTTCACTTCTTCTTTCGTGATGCCCATATGTCTCACTCCCTCTTATGTCGTCACAAAGTTTCCGCCGTTGACATGCAGGGTCTGACCTGTCATGTAAGAGGACTCATCTGATGCCAGAAGCACATAACAGCCGACGTGCTCAACAGGCTGTCCAGGACGGCCCATCGGCGTATCTTGCCCAAATTGAGCAACTGTTTCTTCAGGGAACGTAGCTGGGATTAGTGGCGTCCAAATTGGACCCGGCGCGACTGCATTTACACGGATGCCGTCTTTGACAAGCGCCTGCGCCATTGTTCTTGTAAAGGCATTGATCGCCCCTTTTGTCGCTGTATAATCAATCAGTGTCGGGTTCCCTACGTACGGGTTGATGGATGTCGTATTGATGATGGCGCTGCCCGGTTTCAGGTAATCAATTGCTTTTTTAGTCAAATAAAATTGAGAATAAAAATTTGTTTTGAATGTGCGGTGAAGCTGTTCGCTCGTAATATCTTTGATGCTTTCCTTCGGATGCTGTTCACCTGCATTGTTGACAAGGATGTCAAGGCCGCCTAGTTCCTTGACCGTTTTTCCAACCGCTTCATTGCAGAATTCCTCTTCACCTACGTCACCAGCAATCAGCAGGCATTTTACGCCTTCTTGTTCAACACGTTTCTTCGTCTCCTCAGCGTCTTCATGCTCATCCTTATACACAATGGCGATGTCCGCGCCTTCCTTTGCGTAAGCGACGGAAACCGCGCGTCCGATCCCGCTGTCGCCGCCTGTAATAAGAGCTACTTTTCCTTTTAATTTGTCTGCTCCTTTATAATCCTCGTACTCATACACCGGACTTGGATTCATTTCGCTTTCAATTCCCGGCTGGCGACTTTGAGTTTGTGCCGGCAGTTCTTTTGGATAATTTGCCATGATGATTCTCCTCCTTTGTTTTCATGTCTATTTGTTGTGTACCTCACACACTCTTTGGATAAACATGGCTTGGCACCTTCGCATTGCTTTATCAGAAAAATGTTTCACATGGAACGCTTGGAGGAAATAACTCAAAAAGGAGGTTGGTTGCTGAATGATTAACATGCTTTCTAGAAGATTCAGCAGGCCAAAGGGCGTCATCGGCATGATTGCCGGGTACATCATGGCTGCTGAAAATCAAACACTGAATCAGTGGACAATCAATCAGCTGGGTATCACGCGCGGGGACAGCATTTTAGAAGTCGGGTTTGGCCCGGGATACTGCATGCAGCAGATGCTGAAACGCGAGAAGGATGTTCATCTTCATGGGATTGATGTGTCAGAGGCCATGCTGAAGCTGGCCGCCCGCAGAGTGAAACCAAAGGGCGTACGCCTGATACAAGGAAGCATCGAGACATTTCCTCTCCCCGCCTCGTTTTATGATAAAGTGATTTCCGTTAACAACTACACCATTTGGAATGACCAAACAAAAGGCATGAAACAGATTTATCGGGCATTAAAGCCAGGCGGCAAAGCAGCCATTACGATGCAGCCGCGGGAAGCGGATGCCAGTCCTGAAAAAACCAAATCATTTGGAAGACAGATGATTGCTGACTTTAAAGCAGCCGGCTTCGAAGACATTGATATACAATTTAAGAACATTAAGCCTGAGCTTTCCGTCTGTGCAAGTGCAAAGAAGCCCGCCACATAAAGTGGACGGGCTTCTTCTTTTATGAATGTACAGCCTGATTGCGCAGGACGTCTTTTTTCACCTTGCCAAGGTTGTTTTTCGGCAGTTCGTTAACAAATTCAACTTCAGGTATTTTGTAAGCGGACAGGCGTTCTTTACAAAATGCGATGACATCCTCTTCCGTGATGCGCTGGCCGCCATTTTTCACGATAAAAGCTTTCGGTTTTTCACCGTAAAGCGGGTCTGGAATACCGACCACAGCCGTTTCAAGGATTCCCGGGATCTGCTGGATAACTTCTTCAACCTGATCAGGATAGACGTTATCGCCTCCGTAAATAATGACATCCTTGTAGCGTCCCGTGATGAAAATAAAGCCATCTTCATCTACATATCCTGAATCTCCGGTTCTAAACCATCCATTTTGCAGCACTTTCGCTGTTGCTTCAGGATTGTCTTCATAGCCTTTAAATAAGAATGGAGTATGAACAACGATTTCGCCGATTTCTCCTTGAGGAAGTTCTTCTCCGGTCAGAGGATCTTCCACTTTGACTTTAACACCTGCCACAGGTTTTCCTGCAGATGCCGCTTTATCCATTCCCATATCAGGCGTCCATGTGCTGATGCCCCAAGCCTCAGTGCTTCCATAGCCATGCGCGAGCGGAATGCCAATATCAAGATAGCGGCGGATTAGGCTGCTCGGCACTTTTGTTCCGCCTGTCATTAAAATAACAAGTGAAGATAAGTCAGTTTGGTGCGTTTCCCACGCCTCAAGCAAATACGTGTAAAACACAGGAAGAGCCATCACGGTCTGAATTTTCTCTTCTTCAATGACCTTCAGCATGTGAACAGGATCTTGATCCTTTGTAAACACAAAGGTTGTTTCTGCAAACGTTCCAAGCATGATGCAAATGAGCGCACTCGTATGATAAATCGGATGGCACGCGAGAAAACGAAGGCCCTTCATACGTGCTATTGAGCTGTTGGATTTTTTAACGTATCTGTATATGCCGCCATGTGTAATCATGCATCTTTTCGGGTTTCCCGTTGTTCCAGATGTAAACATCAGAAGTGCTGTATCATCAGGTGAAACCATTTCCGTCTCTGGCAAATGATCAGGACCTGCAAACAGCGCTTCAAATTCAGCAGATGTTTCGTAAGCTGTTCCTGTTTCCATTGTTACACACAGTGAGGACAATTCAGGTAGAACTTCATCCAGTATCTCTTTAAACTCCGCTCCGTAAAACATCGCTTTCGGTTCACTTGCTTTTAAAATGCCTGTCATTTCATATGGTTTCAGCTGCCAGCTGACAGGTACGACAACAGCACCTATTTCAAGCGCGGCGAACATAACAGTTGATGCGGGATGGCCGTTTTTGCAAAGCAATGCAACACGGTCGCCCTTTTGAATTCCTTTTTGAAGCATGGCATTCGCCAGCTGATTAATCCGTTTACGGTAACCTTTATATGTCAGTGTATGGTCTCCGCTTTTTACAGCCTCTATTTCTTCGCTATTCGGCATGTCATGCAGAATCAGATGCTGTAATGTTTCCATATCGTCATCTCCTATATTCTCTTGAATCTTCAATAATTTGTTAGATTTTCTTCCTTGCCTCACCCATTTTAACCCAAAAAAGATAACTTGTAAAACTATTTCATTTTGGAATTATTCCAATACTGAATGATAAAATAGTCCCACATTTTCTTATTTTGTTCCCCATCCACAGAAAAACACACGCCAAATTTTTGACGTGTGCCATGCAGGTTTACAGTATGTTTTTTTCTTTCATCCATGTGAAAAATATGCGGTTTAACCGCTGATACAATTCTTGTTCTCCTTCTTCCTGAAACCCCGCCATGCTTTCTCCGCTCTCGATAATTGCCGAGCTGATCGCGCTTAAAATCTCCGAGCCTTCAGCAGATAATGAGCCAGGCGCCATCATGACGAGGATGCGTGTCATCCTGAGGGTAATTCCGTCCATGCCATCCACTTCATAGGAGGTGCTGAGATCAAACATTTTGAAAAAAGGCAGGACGATTTCATCATTTTTGAGATGATAAAGCGCCATGTTTGTTCCGGGGATTCCCAATCCCCCTTGTTTCTCCCGCTCAGCCAGGCAAACCTCGGCTTTTTCCGGATCACGGATCAGGCCATCCTTCTTCAGCTGTTGAAAAAGCTCTAGCAGAAGCATGCTATGGTCCGGGTTTGTTTTGAGTTGAGCTAGCGTAAAATGGCGCAGAACATTTTGAATAACCTCCATATACCGCCCTATGCTTTCCGCCGCCTCTAGCATGTCAGGTACATCAGCTTGCTGCGCCTCTTCCTTCGTGCTTCTTTTTTTGTTAAGAATAAGGGGAATCTTCCGCTTGATATACTGCTTGACCTGGTTTGCGTCTTCCTCATTTAATAGCGGGCTGACCATGATGTAATCAATGTTTTCATAAGGAATCGGTACAGTGGACACAATCATATCATAGGCTTGAACATCCTTCCCCTTTAGCTCGATCAGGGATGACATATCAAACGATTCAATTTCCGGCATTTCTTTTTTCAGTCTGGAGGCAAGCATTTTCGAGGAGCCGATCCCGCTTGAGCAGACGACAAGCGCTTTCACTTTTGCTTCTTCTTTTTTGATTTCAAGAGCCGAGCCAAAGTGAAGAACGATAAAAGCGATTTCATCATCAGTAAAGGACATGCCCGGAAAATACTTTTCGACGCCTTCTTCGATCGCCATATAAAGCAGAAAATAATCGCGCTTGATTTGTTCCTTCATCGGATTGTATATCTCAATATTTTCTTTTATGCGGCTGACGGCCGGCTCCAAATGGGCAATCAAGCCTTCATATAAAGAGTAGTTTTTCGTCAGATCCATTCTGATTTTGTCTGAAATAAAAGCAATGAGCCGCTTTGTTTGCAGGGCTGTTTCCAGCTCAATTTCCTGCGCTTTGTATTCTGTTTTGTATTTTCGATTGGCGCTTCGAAGATGGATTGTAATATAGCCGACCTCCGCCTCTGGAATCGTCACGCCGAAGGCACGTTCAAGCTCGCCCGCGATTTCAAGAGCCGAGCTGGATTCCTTCGCATTCTTCAGTTCCTCAAGCTCATTTTGCTCCATGGTGATGGTTTCCCCAAGCTTAATTCGTTCGATCGCATACGTCAGATGGACGACGAGCGCTATATAGGAGCTGTCGGACAATGAAAAAGCGATTTTTTCTTTGAGCTGAAATAAGATGCGCTCCATTTTTAGCAGCTCACCTTTGCTGACAACCCCGAACATTTTCTCTGAAGAATCGGTTTTTCCTTTGATGTTTAATTCAACCGCTTCCAAAAACATTTGGATGTCGAGACGGTTCACAATCAAGTTGCCGACAATTTTCCGTTTCGCATTCTCCGGCCCTATGAGCTGGATGCCAAAACCTCTTTTGCGGATCAGTGTCAGTCCGAAGGGAGAAATCCACTTCTCGAGCTCATCTAAGTCATAGCTGACCGTGGCATTCGTCACCTGGAGATCATGAGCAAGCGTGTACAGTTTGACGGGCTCCTGAGACTCTAATAACGAACAAAGAATGAGCAGTTTCCGTTCGTCGGCGCTGTATTCATGCTGTTCATATGATAAATCAGTAAGCAGCTTTTGTTTATCCTCGGGACTTCCCACTGCTTTCAACCCTTTACCGGGCTGTTTATCTAACGTAAGCCCCACGGTTTCCATCAGCGGTTTAATTGATTTGAGTTCCCTGTGAATGGTTCTCGTGCTGACTTGCATCAGCTCAGCAAGCTCAGTTACGGTTATATATCTGTTTTGTAATAATAAGTGCTTTAACAGCTTTTGTTCTCTGGCAGTCATATACATAAAAAAGACCTCCTAGACAATCTTGATGTGCGGATGAAGTCGCAAGGAGATGCAGTAGAGGATATAGAGAGGTTTCCTTTTAATATAAAACGCTTTCAAGAAAGAATCAATCACTTATAAATGGTAATTTGGCACTATGCGGTGTGACAATATTGAAAAAGCATCAGCTGGTAAGCTGATGCTTTTTATGGAATATCGTAACCCTGTACGGCTGTAAAAATGCGGAACCATTGATCCTGGTCAAGCTTGTATGACAACGCATTTATCGCGGCGGAAATCCGCTCGCGCTTTCCGCTTCCGACAATCGGCATGATGTCGGCCGGATGCGTATACAGCCATGCGTACATCACCTCGTCCAATGAAGCGGCGCCAATCTCTGCTTGAACGGATTCAAGCGCCGTGCGGACACGCCGGTCTTTTTCCGTGTCACCAGTGAAAACTTTGCCGCCTGCCAGAGGCGACCAAGCCATCGGCGGTATCCGTTTTTCCTGACAGAGGTTCAAAGTGCCGTCGAGCATATTTTCTAATTCGTATGCGGAAAGCTCAATCTGGTTGGTTACGAGCTTCTCAGGCAAATATGATTCCAGCATCCGATACTGGTGATCTTTAAAATTTGAAACGCCAAAGTACCTGACCTTGCCAGAGCATTTCAAGGCCTGAAACGCCTCTGCTACCCCCTCCGGATCCATGAGCGGGTCCGGTCTGTGAATCAACAGCACATCGATATAATCCGTCCTAAGGTTCATAAGCGATTGCTCAACGGATGCCAAAATATGCGATTTGCTTGTGTTATAATGATGCGATCTGTGAGCGGGCCGTTCAGGCGATTCAAGAACGATACCGCATTTTGTGACCAGCTCTATGTTTTCTCTTAATCCAGGCGAAAGGGCAAGGGCGTTTCCAAACAGCTTTTCGCACGTATAGCCTCCATAAATATCCGCATGATCAAAGGTCGTGATGCCGTGATCGATACACCATTCAATGAGGCTCAGAAGTTCAGCATCTGAATAGTTCCATTCATTCAGCCGCCAAAGCCCGTGTATGACTCTTGAAAATTGAAGATCCTCCGCCAATTGAATACGCTGCATGCAAAATCCCTCTTTTCTTTGTATAAACCGGGTTTTGCCCCTTACTAGTTCATTCGGCCTCAGATCCTCTTTTTCCTTTCGCTCCTTTTAAAAAGACATTTTAATTCGATTGAAATTGCTTTTTCGCTTTCTCAACGACATAGTGGCTGCCGCCGCGGTCCTGCACATTTTGGATCATCATGGCGACAAGCAGGTCTTTGTTTTTGTAATCGTAGCCGACAAACCAGCCATTTTCCGTGCCGTCTTTATCATCTTTTGATGTTTTCAGCTCGGCTGTTCCTGTTTTCCCGGCCACTGTGATTCCTTTTACGACAGGCTGATACGCTGATCCGCGCTCATCTTCCACAACGCCTTTCAGACCTTTTGTAATGTCTGCCGCCCCTTCCTTCGTGACCACTTGCTTGTGCCAAACATCAGCTGTTTGTGAATCTTTTTTGATCAGCGTCGGTTTGACAAGGTCTCCATTGTCAACAAATGGCGTGTAAGCAGTTGCCAAGTGAAGCGGAGACATTTGCATTTGCCCTTGTCCGTAGCCTGTATCCGCAAGCAAAATGTCTGAATCAAGCTTGTCATTTGCAATAGACGATTTCTGGATCGGGAATTCGTACGGAACGTCCTCTGAAAAACCGAATGTCTTCAAGCCTTTTGTGAAGGTGTCCGCTCCCATATCAAGCGCATTCTGGGCAAAATAAATATTGTCTGACGTAATAAGGGCGTTTTCCAAATCGACTTGTTGAAGTCTCTCAGACACACGTGTCACTGAATAGCCGCCCCAGCTCGAATCTTTTTGCCACTCCTTGCCTTTGATTGTTTTCTTCTCATCGGCTTTAAGGGTGCCGTTTTTGATTCCAATAGCAGCCGCAATCGGTTTAATGGTAGAACCTGGCGCGTATGTCTTATTGAATTTCGCTGAAAACGGATTGTTTTTATCTTTGTTTAGCTTTTTCCATTCCTTATCGCTCCAGCCGAAAATAAATCCGTTTGGATCGTAGGAAGGCGCGCTGACAAGGGCGAGTGTTTCGCCTGTCTTCGGCTGCAGCGCGACTGCCGCCCCGCTGTCATCCTTCAGTTCATCATACAGCTTCGTTTGCGTTTTGATATCAATTGTGAGGTGAAGATCCTCGCCGTCCTTTGCTTTCTTTTCAGCGATGACTTCCCCGGTTTGCGGCACGTAGATTTTCCAGCCAGTTGTGCCTCTTAGCTTGTCTTCATACACATTTTCAAGTCCGGCGATACCGATGTTAGACGTATCGCTGTACGTTCCTTCTTTCTTTTTCTTCAGTTCTTCCGCTGTAATGGCGCGGACATAGCCTGTCAAATGGGCTGTCTTTTCGCCATACGGATAGTAGCGGGAGCTGACATTCGTTCTTGTTACGCCTTGTAATGACGTCGCTTCAGAAACTAATTTCTCCTGGTCAGGCTTGACCTTTTTGAGCGGCACAAACGAATCGTCTTTTACCCAGCCTTGATCCAGCTTTTTCTTGATGTCGTCTTCAGTCAAATCAAGTTTTTTGGCGAGTTCTTTTATGACTTTCTCTTTTTTATCGCCAAGCTCTCCGGGAACAATTCCAATTTCCGGAACATCTGTATTGACGGCTAAGCCTTTTCCATTTTTATCGTAAATTTGGCCTCGTTTCGGTTCAATGCTCATAATTTGCACGGTTTTGTCGTCAGCCAGCTGCTTGAAAATAAACGATGGGTCCCAATCTATATTCCATGACTCCTCGTCATCTGTTTTTTCTAATTTCAGCACAGCAGTATTCTTGAAGCTGACTTTGCCGGCATTTGTGTTCATGCTGACTTTATACGGGATATGTTTCATCGTCTTGTTGTCTTGATCGTCCTTATCTACTTCTCCCGCAGTGACTTTCAAATTTTTTACGCCGGCCTGCTCATAGATGGCTTTATACCTGTTGACGAAATCTTTTTTGGAGATTTCTTTTTTGACATCTTTAGTCAGGCTTTGATACATGTCATCGAATTGCTGATCGTTCCACTGTTTCACGAATGCTTCCATGCGATCCTCTGGTGAATCTGTTTTGGAGCATCCGATTAACCCAATCAATCCGACGCATAGAAATACTAGTAGAATACACTTTTTTAACATGACTTTCCCCTGCCTTCCACTTGTTATTTTCTCTTAATTGAATTGGTGCGTGCAAGATTTTTTTGAAAATGAAGGAAAAGTTCACCGATTTTGCAGAAATCTCCTATCGTTTGCTGTAGACTATTTGAAAAGACAGAAAGAAGGGATAGCATGGTCAGAGAGGCAGCAATGCTTCACATTAAAGAAGGCCTTGAACAAGAGTTTGAGGATGCATTCCGGCAAGCGGCGCCGATTATTTCCGGCATGAAGGGCTATATCACTCACTCGTTATCAAAATGCATGGAGGAAACTCATAAATATCTGCTTCTTGTGGAGTGGGAAACACTTGAGAACCATACGGAAGGCTTTCGCGGTTCTTCAGAGTATCAAGAGTGGAAAGCCTTGCTTCATCGATTCTATACCCCGTTCCCGACGGTCGAGCATTTTCAGGATGTGTAATAGATTTATATAATATGAAGTGTAAAACCGATAAGGGAGACAGACCATACAAAAACGGCGGTATAAATATTAAAAGCGCCTGAGCCGTCATTTTCTTTTTTGCGTTCTTCAAGCCCTTGCATAAACATGACCGCACCAAGAAAGACGAGCATGACCGATTGGATAACAGAGGTGTGTTCCGTATAGTTAAAAGCAATAAGCGCCAGTATAATAATGATAACCGCAAAAGACATTTTAAAAATCCGAAACAAAAGGACCATCCTTCCTTATATACGAAATATTGAACGTTATGGCTATATTTGCCTACGTCCTCCATTATTCTAGCGCACTTTGTTTGTCTGTAGAACAGAAGACAGAGAATTTTAAGTTTCTTTTAATATTTCGATCACACATAAAAACGCGCCTGTCATGAGGCGCGTTTTCTATGAAACTGATAATTCTTTATAGCCTAGCTTGTGAACGGCTTCAGCCATCGCTTGATAGCCTTTGCTGTTCGGATGGACACCGTCAAAGGACAGATATTCCTGTTCTTTGCCTTTGAAGATGCTATAGGCATCCGCGATTTTGACATGGGGTGCTGATGCAAGTGTTTCTAAATGTGAATTAAACGAAGTGATCCATTTGCCGGCGATATCAATTTCGGGAAACGGATTGTATAAGTTGAACACACGAATGGCGTACGGGGAAGGATTTTCTCCTTTAATCTCGGCGACTTTGGCAATCATCTTTTCAAAATTCTCATGGCAATGGGCGGATACACGGCTGAAAATCGTTTCATCCTTAGAGGTTTGGTAGGCTAAGACCGAATCGATGAGATCGTTTCCGCACCCTGTGATCGTTATCATATCAGCATCTCGAATACATTTTTGCACATAGGGATATGACAGGAGTCCCAAAATCTCTTCTGTATTCAGACCTGATCTGGCAAATATGTTTATTGCCGTTCTTGTTTTCAAGTCAGCTTCCATCATGTCCCCAAAACGCTGGACGAAGCCGGGTGAAAACAGCCCGGAGCCTCTCCCTGTCGTCAAGGAATCGCCCAGAGCTGTATATCGAAGCATCATGTTCTTTCCTCCACTCTTGAACGTCGATACGTTAATGTACGCAGCAGAGAAAAGATTGGCTACTTATGTATATCCTATTTTTCTTGAAATCTGTAAAGCGGCGTCCTTCACCTTTTCTGTTAAATAGGGCAGCCTGTCTTCTGTAAATCTCGCTTCAAAGCCTGCAATGCTAATGCCGGCTGCCACTTGGCGCTTATGATTAAAGATCGGGGCGCCGATCGCCGCCGTATAGTTTTCGAGCTCTGAATAGCTGACAGTATAGCCATTTTGCACAGAGGCATCAATCTCCTGAAGCAGTTTTTCGGGATCGGTAATCGTTCCGGAGCCAATCGAAATGAGCTCGGTTTGTTTGATGTATGCTTCGATTTCTTCACGGGGAAGAAAGGACAGAATGCTTCTGGCGCACGCTCCCGCGTATAGGGGGGAACGCCTGCCGATCGCCGTATACAGCCGCACAGTCTGTGTCCCTTCTATTTTCTCAACGTATATCGCTTCATTGCCGTCCCTCATGATCAACTGCACGGCCTCATCCACTTCCCGGCACAGCTCTTCCATCACCGGTTTCGCTATTTTTCTGATATCCAGCCTGTCAGCGACAAGCTGTCCGAATTCCAAAAACACCAATCCCAGCGAATAAGCGCCGGACGCATCCCGACTGAGGAACCCCATTTCCTCCAAGGAGCTGACCATCCGGTGAACAGAGGTCTTCGGCATTCCCGTCAGCGACACCAGTTCACTTAAGGTTAGGCTTGGTTTATGCAAAAACAAATTAAGCAGCGCCATAGATTTGACTACGGTTTTATTTTTATTCTGCATCATTCATCCCCTTTGCTATGTCAGCCATTCCATCTTCATTCTCGTTTTCAGTTCTTTTATATGCTGTTCCCGTTCTACCGCAAGCGCTTCTGCCTCCTGGAGGGACACAGGCTCAAACTGAACGTGCTCGCCCGGCATGATTTGGGAAACAATCGGAAGATCAGCGGATATGATGTGCGCGATCCTCGGATAGCCGCCAGTCGTCTGCCGGTCTGCAAGCAGGATAATCGGGTTGCCGTCAGGCGGCACCTGAACTGTTCCGAATGAAACCGCTTCCGACACCATCTCAAGCGGGGCCTTCAGTTCGAGCGGTTCTCCTTTGAGCCTGTAGCCCATACGGTCGGACTGCGGCGTGACACGAAATGCTTCTTCATAAAAACGCGTTTTTGATTCTTCTGTGAAAAAGGCAAATTGCTTTCCTTCCAGCACCCGAATAACGGGATTCTTCTTCAATGGCAGAAATCTGCCGCGGCTGACTGACCACTTCGGTGCTGCAAATCCCTGTTTTCCAAGCAGCGAACTTAAGCGGGAAAGGATGGTTTGCGAAAGAGCTGACATCTCTCCAATGTTCAGTTCATCTTCTTTTTGAAGCGCTCTGCCATGAAGTCCGCCGATGCTTCCTCTGACGTATGTGCTTTTACTATCCATGACGGCAGGCACCTCGATGCCGCCGGCTGCCGCCAAATAAGCACGGCTGCCGAGTTTGCAGGGGCCAAAGCTGACTGTGCTGTTTTCCTTAATGAGCACAGGCTTCCATAAAGGCGCTTCCTCGTCATTAATACGCAGCGTGAAGTCCGCCCCTGTCACAGCAATCAGTGTCTGTTTTGAAAAATGAAACGACGGACCGGGCCCCATCATCGTTATTTCGAGACCTGCTTCATTTTCACCGTTTCCTATCAACAAATTGGCAATGCGCAGTGATACCGTGTCCATAGCGCCGCTGGCCAGAACGCCGTATTTTTGGTAACCCGTTCTGCCTATATCCTGAACCGTTGTGAGCAGTCCGGGCTTTAATACTTTCATGCTCAATTGGACTCCTCCTTATAGGCGTGATAGTCTTTTTCTGAGATGCGAACGAATTTCACAGTATCTCCCGCCCGCAGCAATGTCGGCGGGTTTTCCTGCGGCCGGAAAAGAGCCAGCGGCGTTTTGCCGATCAGCTGCCAGCCGCCCGGCGTTGAAATCGGGTAAACGCCTGTCTGCAATCCCGCAATACCGACCGAACCTGCGGGAATCGACGGTCTTGGCGATGATTTTCTCGGAGCTGCAATGCGTTTTGACATCCCGCCTAGAAAAGGAAAACCGGGCGCGAAGCCAAGCATATACACCACATATTCACCGTTTGTATGAATGTCGATTACTTCCTCCGGTGACAGCTGATTGATCTTCGCCACCTCTTCTAAATCCGGACCAAATTCACCGCCATAGCAGACAGGAATTTCTACAATACGGCGGTTGACCTCATAGTCTTCGGCTATTTCTGCCAGGCGCTCTTCGACATCGCACTTGACCTTCTCAAAAGGTGAGCTTATGCCTTGAGGCAAATGCTTGTACACTTCATACATATCATAAAATACAGTTAGACTTGTAAAAGCCGGGATACATTCAATGAATCCCGGAAATGGCTGTTCTTCTATATAAGCGGCCGCGGCGTGGACAATGCCGTTGACCTGTTCATTGATTTCTTCTCCGAATCGGATCATCATTGCAGAATCACCGAGCTGTTCGATTTGATATCGTACAGTCATCTTTCTCACCTCTTTTAATTCTCGTTCATCAGGATGACGAGAGGTTACAGCACCGCAAGCGACTCGTCTCGAATATCTGTGATGAGCATATGCCCCGGCGCATGTGTGATGACCATTTCAGGCTTTACATTCATAGCCACGGCTTGCGGGGTCACCCCGCATGCCCAAAAAACAGGAACCTCGCCGTCACGAATGGAAACGGCATCTCCGAAATCCGGTTTCCCGAGATCGCGAATCCCGATTGCTCCCGGATTGCCGATATGGATCGGCCCTCCGTGCACAGCCGGAAAACGCGAGGTCACTTGTGCGGCACGTACAGCCAGCCGTTCAGGAACCGGCCTCATGCTGACAACCATCTGTCCGTGAAACGCCCCCGCCGGCACACAATCGATATTCGTTTTATACATTGAGACGTTTGTCCCCTCATCAATATGCCGGACAGCTATCCCATTATTGATCAGTGCCTGTTCAAAGGAGAAACTGCATCCGATCAGAAAGCCGACAAAATCGTCCTCCCAGTATGGCGTAATATCAGATACTTCTTCCGTTAGGATACCGTGCCTGTAAATACGGTATTTCGGAAAGTCCGTTCTGATATCAGCATCAGGCGCAGCCAGAGACGGCACAGGCGAACCTGCTTCAGTCACATCCAGCACGGGGCAGGGCTTTTGATTTCGCTGGCAAAACAGCAGAAAATCAAACGCAAGGTCCTTTTTCAAAACCACAAGATTCGCTTGGGCGTAGCCGCCGGACATGCCTGCGGTCGGCCCGTTTATTTTCCCCTCTCGTATCAGGGCGCGTACATCCTTTGGCGCCATTTTGTTTAATTGCTCCACTTATATCAGCTCCACAATTGAGGAAGTTGTGTAATTAACGTGTAGATTCCCATAACTGCCATTACAATCACTACAAGCGCGCCTGTGCTTGTCAGCCAAAGCGGATGCTTATAATCACCGACAATGTTTTTCTTGTAGGCGGCAACAAGCAGCGTTCCGAGCGCAATCGGCAGAATTAAGCCGTTCAGTGAACCGACAAGGACGAGGATCTTCGCAGGCTGGCCGATTGTGACAAAAGCTAACGTAGAAACCACAATAAATCCGATAATAATACCGCGTGAATTCTTTTCAATTTTTGGAGAAAAGGTCTTGAAAAATGAAACAGATGTATAGGCTGCTCCAATAACAGACGTAATCGCCGCAGACCACATGATCAATCCGAAAATTTTATAACCGACATTTCCAGCAGCCAGCTTGAAGACAGAAGCCGCCGGGTTGCTTTCATCGATGTGCAGGCCTTTCGATACAACGCCTAGAACCGCAAGAAAAAGAGCGATACGCATGACAGATGTAATTAAAATGCCGACAACCGAGCTTTTTGTCACCTGCGGAATGGATTCCTTCCCTTTAATTCCGGCATCAAGCAAACGGTGTCCTCCGGCAAATGTGATATAACCGCCGACGGTTCCGCCCACTAGGGTGACAATGGCAAATATGCTGATGTGTTCCGGGACGAATGTATTTGCGACTGCCTGTCCGACCGGAGGAGCTGTCGTCGCCGCAACGTAGACCGTTAAAATAATCATCACGAACCCCGCGATTTGCGTAAAACGGTCCATCGCTTTTCCTGCTTCCTTGATGACAAAAATCAAAATGGCGATAACGGCACTGATTAAAGCGCCTGTTTCAGGTGTAATGCCGAACAGCACCTGAAGTCCCAGCCCGGCCCCTCCGATATTCCCAATATTAAAAGCTAGTCCGCCAAGCACGACGAGAATGGCGATGAAATATCCCAGTCCGGGAAGCACCATATTCGCAATTTCCTGACCTCGTTTTCCAGAAACTGCGATGATGCGCCACACATTGGTTTGGGCGAAAATATCTAAAATAATAGAGATTAAGATGACAAAACCGAAGCTTGCTGCGAGTGTGTTTGTGAATGTTGCGGTTTGGGTGAGGAAACCCGGTCCGATTGCTGATGTCGCCATTAAAAAGGCGGCGCCCATCAGCAATGACCAGCTTCCCGCTTTTTTTCCTGCTGTCTTTTTCTGCTGCTCCATCTATTGTTCCTCCTTTATGTTGACCTCTGTTCTGAAATAGCTGTCACTTCAATTCCAGCCGCTTTGAGCTGTTTTCTGATTTTTTGCGCAAATGTCAGCGCATGGGCTCCATCTCCATGAATGCAGACTGTATCTGCTTTTAATGACACATCATGTCCTTGCTGAGATTTGACCGCCCCTTCTTTCACCATTTTGATGACCTGGGTGACGGCGGCATCATCACTTTCAATGAGTGCGTCCGGCTGGGAGCGCGGTGTCAGCGTGCCGTCCGATTGGTATGTTCTGTCGGCGAACACTTCATTTGCGGTCTGAAGTCCGATCCGTTCTCCCGCTTTTACAAGCTCACTCTCAGCAAGACCGAAAAGAATCAGGCCTGGATCAATCTTATAGACAGCTTTCGCGATAGCATCCGACAGTTTTTGATCGACTGCCGCCATATTGTATAAAGCGCCATGCGGCTTGACGTGCTGCATGTGAAGTCCCTCTGCTTTTAGAAAGCCAGAGAGCGCGCCAATTTGATAAACGACAAGATCATACGCTTCCTCAGGAGAAATCGCCATATTGCGGCGCCCAAAACCGAGTAAATCCGGCAAGCCCGGATGCGCACCGATTTTTACGCCTTTTTCCGCTGCAAGCGCGACGGTTTTTCGCATAACACTAGGATCTCCTGCATGAAATCCGCATGCGATATTCGCTGATGTCACATACTCTAAAATATCTTGGTCAAGACCTATCTTGTAGGATCCGAAGCTTTCTCCTAAATCACAGTTTAAATCAATCTGAAACACAGAATCCCTCCTGCCAAAGCAAACGATATGCTTTATGTCATTTATTGTCCCGAAATTCGGAACGACTATTCCGAATTTTTGAACTTTATTTCATTATAAGTGAATCATATCAGTTTGTGAAATACTTTTGTCAGAAAACCTACCATGGTCCCAGAAGAAAACCTGCCAAACTAAAAAAGAGAGTCCATCTTAGGACTCTCTTTTTTTATAGTACCCAATGGCGAATCGCTTTAGCGACACCATCCTCAATATTTGTATCCGTGATATAATCAGCCGTTTCTTTTACGATGTCTTGCGCATTGCCCATTGCGACGCCAAGACCCGCTTCTTTGATCATCGCAATGTCATTAAGGCTGTCGCCCATCGCCATCACATTCTCCATTGTAATGCCGAGTTTTTCCGTAACCTTGGCAAGGGCTGCAGCTTTGTTGATGCCAAGCGCGTTGACTTCAATGTTTGTCGGACTTGAATTTGTGATTTCGAGCTCTTTGTTTTTTCTCAGCTCCTGAAGCACTTCGTTTCGGATATCGTCATCCTCAATGTCAAAGCCGAATTTGAGCCATTCATGATCCGTAATGTTTTCCGGAAACTCGCCTCTCCATACTTTATTCACCGTAGAAGCCCAGAAATTAGTGTTGTGCTTATTCCGCAAATCCCACATCATTTGAATATGGTCCGTATGAAGCAGCTTCCGTTCCACCAAATTAAAATTCGAATCCCAAATTTCACTGCCGTTTGCCGTGATTAGAAAGGATGACAGCTTTAGCGATTCCGCCAGCTCCCGGCACGTCATCAGCGTCCGGCCCGTGCTGATCACCACATACACACCTTTATCCTCCGCTTCACGAATGGCTTTGCGGTTTTCATCCGAGATCAGCTGCTCGTCGTTCAGCAGTGTACCATCCATATCAATTGCGATCAGCTTGATATCTACATCTTCTCTTTGAACAGACATATATGTACCTCTCTTTATCTTTTTGTTGTGCTTCTCTCTATTCTAATACATTATACCCAGCGGGACAAAAAAGCGATTTCCTATGTTTGAGGAGAATGGATAAGAGGAAAACAAACGGTGAGGTGATCAAACATGACAGAAAAAAAACAGCAAAACAAACCAAATGAAAACCCCCAGCACAACGACTTAACCGATCCGATTCCTAATGAAGAGCTGAAGGAAAATATGAATGATGAAAAACACAAACGCCAGCAAAGAGATAACTCTCAAAGCGAACGGGATTACGACACAAAATAGAACCCCTCACAAAATGTTGTGAAGGGTTTTTTTCATTTTTCAATATAGATGCCGATTTCAGCTTCAGCAACAGGCTGCTCTCCAACTGATGCCTTGGCATGTCCGAACACAAACCCGCGCCGATTGCGCGTGACTTCAAACGTAAGATCAAGCCGGTCACCAGGCACAGCTTCTCCCAGCTTTTCCGCTTTCTTCACCGAAGACAATAATCCCAAGCTGTTCTCATCTGTAATTCCTGTAAAAGCCGCGGTTTGCGCAAGCGCTTCAATCACAAGTGAAAACGGCATTTCTGTTTGCGTATCAGTAATAAACCAATCGTTCTCACTAATCAGCTTATAAGCTGCCGCATGTTTGCCGGGCTCGCTATCCGTCACGCCATCAATAAACATAAATGGATAGCGGTGAGGCAAAGGTAATGAGTTCATTTTATATCTCCTTTTTTGACCATTATATCTCAGCCTAAAGTGAAACGATAGGATATAATGGGAAAAACACAAAAGGAGGCCGTTATGTCCCCAAAACCGCTTGTCATTCTCGTACACGAAATATACGGTGTAAACAGCCATATGAAAAAGATGGGCCGGCTGATCAAAATGGCTGGATATGATGTGTTGACGCCCAACCTGCTCGGCGAGGATGAAGTCTACACACTGTAAGAAGAAAAAACGGCATACGAACAATTTACAAAACACGAACGGCTGAAAACGGGAGAAACCATCATCCAGAATGTGATCAGACAAAACGCCGGACGGCACATCTTTGTGATTGGATTCAGCGTGGGGGCTACTATCGCATGGAAATGCAGCAGTATGCCTGAGGTGAGCGGATCGGTTTGTTATTACGGTTCCCGGATACGCGACTCTCTTCATCACGTGCCAGCCTGCCCGGTCCTATTGTTTTTCCCTAATTATGAGCCGTCGTTTGACGTAGCGCTTCTTATCAAAAAACTGCGGGAAAAACAGCATACCCATCTTGAGATTTATCAATTCGATGCGCTTCACGGCTTCGCCAATCCTGATTCTGTTTATTTCAACAGGGCCCTTTTCTTCAAAACGCTCTCTATCATAAAAAACGGGGCGGAAAAACGGCTCCGCCCTGTTTCATCAGAAATTTTTTAATCGCTTACAGCGCTTTATTATCGCGTGTTTTGGTTCCGTACGTTCCATGTTCTTTGTTGCACTGAGTTTTATTTTGCCTGTCTCATCTCACCGAATGGATAAAAGACGAGAGATTCAGTACCGATGATATCGTCCTCAGAAGGCATGCCCATTCCGTTTCTGCTATCCAGTGAATTGAGACGGTTATCTCCCATCACAAAATATTTACCGGTAGGAACCTCAACCTCGAAGTCACCCGTTAAGGTTACACCCGACTCTTTGACCTCCTGTTTATATTCCTTTAAGTATGGTTCTTCCACCTTTTTATCATTTATGTATAGCTGATCATTTTTCATTTTAATGCTGTCACCAGGCAAACCGATTAAACGTTTGACAAATGAGCGGCCGCTCTTTTTGTCATGAATGACTATGATGTCGCCTCTGTGAAACCCGCCAGTCCATTTGACTGCTTTATCAACCAGTATTCTTTCTGAGTCTTTAAGCGTTGGGGCCATTGATGATCCTTCAATAAGAAAAGGCTTGTAAAACACCAATCTGATCGTAAAAATGAGAGCTGCGATCATAATGATACTGAGTATAACGATCGTTGTGATTTTTCTTTTTTTCTTTAACGTGATTGTTTTTGCATTCAACTTCCTTCACCCGATGCTTTCCTAAGAATTCCAAATTATTATACAGCATTTGGATCTGCTTGGTTAGACTTTCGTGGAAATTTTCGTAAGGAAATGGACAGGCCCGGGCAGCCATCTGCCCCGGCCTGATTCATCAGAGCTTTCTTAAGCGCGAACAGATTTCATCAGTGACCTCAGCCGTTGTGCTTTGTCCCCCAATGTCGCGTGTTTTGATGCCGTCGGCAGTCACTTGCTCCATTACATCCAGAATTTTCGCCCCCAGCTCTTCCTCTCCGAAGTGGTCGAGCATCAGCTTCGCTGTCCAAATCTGGCCAATCGGATTGGCAAGGCCCTGTCCGGCAATGTCAGGAGCTGAGCCGTGAACCGGTTCAAACATGGACGGATATTTGCCGGATGGATTGATGTTCGCAGAAGGCGCAATGCCGATGCTTCCCATCAGGCTTGAGCTGATGTCGGTTAAAATATCACCGAACAAGTTGCTCGCCACAATGACATCAAACGTTTCCGGACGCGTCACAAAAAAAGCGGCCAGCGCATCAATATGCTGAGATGATGTTTCGATTCCGCTATAATCAGCGGCTGTCTGCTGAAAGACTTCATCCCAAAACGGCATCGCATGATAAATGCCGTTAGACTTTGTGGCGCTTGTCACATGGCTGCGCCGTTTTTTCGCCAATTCGAAGGCAAAGCGCATGACACGTTCTGTCGCTTTTCTCGTAAACACGGCATTCTGGATGGCGATTTCATCATCGCCTCTGTGAATGCGCCCGCCGACTTCACTGTATTCACCTTCACTGTTCTCGCGAATCACCACGAAGTCAAAATCATTTGGATGCAGAAGCGGCGACGTAATGCCTGCCATTTGTTTGGCGGGTCTCATATTAATGGAAAGCTCAAGCTCCCTCCGGATTTTCAGCAGCAGTCCCCATAACGATATATGATCGGGAACCAGCTTCGGATTTCCGACGGCTCCCAAAAAAACCGCTTCAAATTGAGTAAGCGTATGTATTCCATCTTCGGGCATCATTTTGCCGTGCTCCAAGTAATAATCACAGCTCCATGGAAAAGCCGTGAATGAGAATGACAAACCTCCGTGTACCTCAGCGGCTGTATGAAGCACTTTCTCAGCAGCCGCTACAACCTCTTTTCCTACACCGTATCCCGGTATTGCCGCAATCTCGAATTGTTTCATTGTCATTCTCCTTCCCCTGTTTTCGTAAGCGCTTTCTATTATACTAGATTGCGAGATAGTAAAAAAAGCCCGTGACATTGTGTCACGGGTGATCGGTTATTGATTAAGTTTCTTTAAAATGATGGCGTGCAACGGTTCATGGGACTGAATGCCGCACTCCTCTTGAAGTACGCCGCTGTATCCTTTTTCTTCGATCAGCGCTTGCAGTTCAACCGCTTCAGGGTCACCGGTGAAATCGAAGCGCAGTGCTGCGGCAATTCCTTCCGCCAGTGCATTCGGTTCTTTTATTTTCTTTGCCGGGCCTACAAGCCTATCATTTTCTCCCAGTTTTCTGAGAGGTGACCTCGCTACGCGGGTCACATCGTCCGAAATGAAAGGATTTTCAAAGCGACCGATGATTTTTTTGATATATTGTTCGTGTTCAGTTTGCTTAAAGCCATACGATTTGACGAGATAGTCACCAGTTTCAAGCAGCGCCGAATGAACGACACGGCGGATTTCCGGATGATCGATTGCTTCTTTGACCGTCTTGAGTCCGCGCTGATAGCCGACATACGCTGTCACCGCGTGTCCGGTATTGACCGTAAACAGCTTCCGTTCGATGTACGGCGTTAAATCATCAACAAACAGTGCGCCGTTTATGACTGGTGTTTTCCCTTTAAAGCCTGATTCATCAATGACCCATTCGAAAAATGGTTCAACCGATACTTTCAGCGGGTCTTCATGATGCTGAATCGGGACGATCCGGTCAACGGCAGAATTCGGAAAACCTACCGTTTCACTGACGGATTTCTGCTCTGCTTCCGTTAAATGGCTGTATATCTCTTTCTTTAAGAAGCTGCTTCCGCCAATCATATTTTCGCAGGCAATGATATTCAGTGTGTTTGCAGTATTTCTTCGTCTTAAACCTTCTGCGATAGACGGGGCAATCAGCTTCAGCACATTCGGGCCGACAGCTGTTGTGATGAGCGCCGCCTCATTCATCAGCCGGTACAGCTCCTCGGTCTGACTGCCGCTGTTAATAGCGCTCACCGGGCCAATGATCTCCGATGAACGTCCCTCTTCCGCCAGTTCCACTGTGTATTCTTTTTTTTCATTGAGGAGGCTGACCATCGTTTCGTTCACATCCGCAAACACCACATCATAGCCGGAGTGGTGAAGCAGCGCGCCGATAAATCCTCTCCCGATATTTCCCGCACCGAAATGTAAGGCGATCATGTCAGTTCACCTCGTTGAAAATGGCGATCAAATCTTCTTCGCTTTTAGCGGAGATCAGGCGTTCAATGTTTTCTTCTTCTGAACAGATAATGGCGATGTTAGACAAAATGTCTAAATGCTCATTATTTTTACCCGCAATGCCGAATACCACTTTTGCCGTGTTGCCTTCTCCGTACTCAACGCCCTCTGGAATCTGTATGATTGAAATTCCTGAGTGAAGCACCTCGCTTTTCGCTTCTTCTGTGCCGTGTGGAATGGCAATGAAATTCCCCATAAACGTAGAAGACGTTTCTTCACGTTCAAACATTTTGCTAATGTAATCCTCTGTCACGTAGCCGTTGTCAATCAGCGTCTGGCCTGCCAATTTGATAGCCTCTTCTTTTGATGATACCGTTTGATTGAGTTTAATGTTTTCCTTTGCGAGTACTTGCATGACAATCACTCTCTTTCTATAAGATTACTTTTTCAGCTTTTCAATCAGCTCGTCGTATTTCGGGCTGTTTAAGAAGTTATCCACTGATATGTGCGTCGCGTTCGGCAGCTTTGCTTTCGCGCGGTCTGTTAAATCTTTGTGGGTGATGACAATATCCGCATCGCTTGGCAGATTGTTAATGGCCGTGTTGGTCACACTGATGTCAAGCTCCGCTTTTTTCACTTTGTTTCTTAAGATGGATGCCCCCATGGCACTTGATCCCATTCCCGCATCACACGCAAAGATAATTTTGTTCACGCTTTCAGGAGACAGCTCAGACGCTTCTTCTGCTTTGGCTTGTTCCGCCTCTAAAGCAGCTGCTGCTTGGCTTTTCTTCCCCTTCATGGACTGCATTTTTTCTGTTGCGGCAGCCAGGTCTTCTTCACTAGCTTTAGAGGATTTCAGGATCACTGCTGAAACGATGAACGATACAGCTGCAGCGACCAATACACCCGCCAATACGCCGAAATAGCCTCCTCTTGGCGTCATTGCCATCAATGCGATAATGCTTCCCGGTGACGCTGCCGCGACAAGTCCGGCATTAAAGATCGTAAACGTTAAGAGTCCGCTTGCTCCGCCGGCAATGGCTGCAAGAATCAGGGCCGGTTTCATCAGAATGTACGGGAAGTAAATCTCGTGAATCCCGCCGAAGAAATGGATGATCGCCGCACCGGGAGCCGTTGATTTTGAAGATCCTTTGCCAAAGAACATGTACGCCAGCAAAATGCCGAGCCCCGGTCCAGGGTTTGCTTCTACTAAAAACAGAATTGATTTTCCTGTTTGGGATGCTTGCTCGATTCCGATCGGGCTTAAGATTCCGTGGTTTATGGCGTTGTTAAGGAACAACACTTTCGCCGGCTCTACAAAAACACTGGCTACCGGCAGTAAATTAGCGTGTACAATGACTTCCACACCAGCCGCCAGCAATTTATTTAGCGTCAGGACAACCGGGCCGATAGCGTAAAACGCGAGAATCGTTAAAGCCGCGCCGACAATCCCTGCCGTAAAGTTGTTGATCAGCATTTCAAAGCCTTGCTTGACTTTATCCTTGAATAATTTATCAGTCTGTTTAATGAGGTATCCGCCAAGCGGACCCATAATCATTGCGCCTAAAAACATTGGAATATCCGATCCGACAATCACCCCAATTGCCGCTGTCGCTCCGACAACTCCGCCGCGGTGGTCGTAGATCATTTTTCCGCCTGTATACGCTATCAAAAGCGGCAATAAATACGTAATCATCGGGCTGACCAGCGTGTTCAGCTGTTCATTCGGAAACCATCCTGCCGGAATAAACAGCGCGGTAATGATACCCCACGCGATAAACGCGCCGATATTCGGCATGATCATTCCGCTCAAATAACTCCCAAAGCGCTGCACTTTCACTTTCATGCCGCCTTGCTGCTGTTCTTGCTGCTGCATATATAAACCCTCCCTGTTTTGTTTGTCGCTGTAAGATACAAAAATATGTTCAGAGAATGATGCTTCCCTTTGACTCTATGTTAAAACGCTTACAGTCCCTATACAATTGAAAGTAAAGAGGACTTTGGCACATGACTGTGACAATTTTTTAAAAATAAAAAGGCTCCTGGTTTCAGGAGCCTTTTCTCTTTCCTCTATAAATGATGTTGCCATTTTGAATCACGTACTTTGCAATCATCCGCTCACTCACAATAAAAACGGGATACGCGCACACAAGCGCAAATACAGCCATCGGCACGTGCTGTACAGCTGGCAGCACTGAGCCTGCCGCATTGCGGAGGAGCATCAAAAGATAAATAAGCAGCACGATGGCCGCTAATGATACCAGCATAATCGGAGCTGAAACTTTATATTCATAAAGCCGTTCCCGGCAGTGGCCGCAGCGAAATTGACAAGGCACATTTGATGATCTGACCATATCGCCTGTCAAAGGTTTGCCGCAGTTCGGGCATGGTGTTTCTTTCATAGGGTATTCCTCACTTTCTATTCCATCTGTCTATTATACCAGAGTCCCTTCTGTTTCGTTTTGTTGCTGTTCAACACATTTTCACATTTTTTATCATCCACTTACTTGTCTCCGTCTCTAAAATCCTCTACGCTTAAATAGATCTTAATGAAGAGGGTGTATGAATGCTTCCGATTAATAGACAGCAACACATACTGAAGTGGCTGAAAGAAGAAGGCTCGCTTAGAATTTCTGACATCAGCGCAAGGTTCGGCGTTTCGGAAATGACGGTATATAGAGATGTCAATCAGCTGGTTCAGTCAAATCAGGTCATAAAAACCGCCGGCGGCATCACGCTCCCCGTCCGAACACCTCAAACAGATCATATGTGCAGCTATTGCTTGAAGCCAGTCAATCAAGCTCATTCGGTTCAGCTGATTACGGTAAACCAAGACATTGAACAGCTATGCTGCGCACATTGCGCGTTTTTGCGTTACGCGGATAAAACGGAAGAGGTTTCACACTTGATTTGCAGAGATTTTCTGTTACAGACAACCGTCAGTGCCGGTTCGGCTTATTTCGTCGTAAATGCTGAATTGAACCTGCACTGCTGCCAGCCGCAGGCCATTCCGTTTGCGACGCTCGATCATGCCGAACGATTTCAAAAAGGATTCGGCGGCGCCGTCCGCACTTTCGACCAAGCGCTGGAAGACATGCTCAAAGACAGAAAGAAACGCTGCACCTGCACCAAGAAATAACACAACACATACAGCGGAAGGTGGTGTCTGAGTGATGAAGCGAAACAGATGGTGGATCATTCTTCTGCTTTTTCTTGTTTTCCTGCCGAAAACAAGCTTTGCTCACGCCTATATTGTCAAATCTTCACCTGGGGAAAACAGCGAATTAAAAAGCGCCCCTGCGCAGGTGGAAATCGAATTTAATGAACCGGTTGAAGAAGGGTTTCATTACATTAAAGTCTTTAATTCAAACGGCGACCGTGTGGATACGGACAAGACTGAAATCAAAAAAGATAATCATCACATCATGACAGTGAAGCTGAAGAAGAATCTGCCTCATGATGTGTACAGAGCGGAATGGAATGCCGTATCCGCGGACGGGCATCCTGTTTCTGGCGTCATTCCGTTTAGTATTGGGAAAGCGGATGGCGGATTCAGCAGCCAAAAAGCAGCCGACTCAGCTCTGAATCCGGGAACAGCAGCAGATCGCGCGATTCTGTATACAGCCTTATCTCTGTTTATCGGAACGGTTTTCTTCCATCTTTTCTGGTATAAAGGGAAATCAGAACAGTTCGTCAAACGGACGAGACGTATCCTGACCGGCTCGATCGCAGCATTGGGGCTGGCGCTTTTGCTTCAGCTTCCGATTCAGACAAAAGCGAACGCAGGCGACGGCTGGGGCAGCGCATTCCAGCCGGGCTACATCAGAGAAACACTGTTTGAGACAGCAGGCGGCTCCATTTGGATCATACAGGCCGCTCTGTTCGTGCTCCTCGCACTGTCTGTCATTCCTGCGATACGGAAAAACCGCTTTTCATCCTTTGGCTATTGGATAGCGCCGCTCATTTTCTTTTTCGGTCTCCTGCTTGCCAAGGCGTTTACCGGGCATGCCGCTGTCGTTGAAGAAAAAACGGTCGGCATTTTGATGGATTTCCTTCATTTAACTTCCGCTTCCATCTGGGTTGGCGGAATAGCGGCACTCGTTTTGCTGCTCTCAAAAGAATGGAGGCAGCCTGACAAAACGCTCGCGTGGGAGACGGTCAGACGGTTCTCCCCATGGGCGCTCACTGCAGTCGGCGTCATTTTGTTTTCAGGCTTGCTCAATGGATTTTTCATCATTCGTTCAATGGATTCACTGTTCCATACAGCGTATGGCCAAGCTCTTTTAGTGAAAAGCGGGCTGTTTGTTTTCATGCTGGTCTTAGGCGCGATTCATTTTCTGCTTACCAGAAAGCAGCGCCGCACAGGAATCAGCCGAACGTTGAAAGCGGAGTGGGCAATCGGCATCGCTGTATTGATCACAGCGGCCGTGTTTACAAGCCTGCCAAGCCCGCCTGAGCCAGCGCCGGAACCGTTCTACCAAACCAAAGCGATTGAGAACGGACAAAGCGTTTCTCTCAGCATCAGCCCAAACCAGCCCGGAAAAAATGTTTTTGAGCTGCGTGTCACCGACCATAACGGAGATCCCGTGAAAAACATCCAGCAAATCACGTTAACCGTTTATAAAACAGGTCTGTCAGGCAGCGAAAACAAAAGCACCTTTACATTAAAAGAAAAAACAAAAGGCGTCTTCCAGGATCAAAACCTGTCGATTAATGAAAAAGGAAACTGGAAGATCAAAGTCCACGGCCTGACCGGCGACTTTAACGAAATCAATATCATGTTTACAAAGACCAATTAAGGAGTGTTTACGTTGTTGAAAAAAATCGCATTGACACTATGTCCGGCTATTGTCGGCTCCCTCTTATTCTTTACGGCCCCTGCCAGCGCGCATGTTTCTGTAAAACCGGCTGAGTCTGCTGCAGGCTCTTGGGAAACGTATACAATAAAGGTTCCTTCAGAGAAAAATCTGCCGACAACGAAGGTTGTCCTCAAAATGCCGAAGGATGTTGAATTCCAGCAATATGAGCCAATTCCGGGCTGGAAGGTTTCCACTCAAAAACATGATGACAAATCAGTGTCCGTGACATGGGAGGCGACTGACGGAGGCATTCAGGAAGGACAGTTCCAGCAGTTTACCTTTGTTGCCAAAAACCCTGACAAAGCGGAGGAAGCTGCTTGGGACGCATACCAATATTACAAAGACGGCAGCATTGTTGAGTGGACAGGTGACGAGGATGCCGATACACCTCATTCCATTACAAACATCACGTCTGCAAAACAAGTGACAGATGAGCACGGGGCCACGAAAACAGAAGACGATTCCGAAAACTCAGGTTCTTCAGCTCTAAACATTACAGCGATTGTGCTGTCTGCAGCTGCCATTATTTTATCTGTAGCAGCACTTGTTAAGAAAAAGCGTGCGTAATAAAAAAGCGATCCAGATGTCATGTCTGGGTCGCTTTTTATGTTTAACCGCGGCCTGCCTGGAAAGAAGGATATTTCGTCATTCCGCCGTCCGCAAACAATGTGATGCCTGTAACATAGCTGGATTCCTTCGAAGCAAGCCACACTGCCACTGCGGCGATCTCCTCCGGTTCGCCGATATACCCCATCGGAATCATGCTTTCTACATCTGCTTTCTGTTTAGGGTCAGCAAATTTTTCAGCATTGATTGGCGTATTGATCGCACCTGGCCCGATATTGTTCACGCGAATGCCCTTCGGCGCGTATTCCAACGCCAATGTTTCTGTCATCAGCTTTATCCCGCCTTTACTTGCCGCGTAGTGAACAAATAACGGCCAAGGAATCACTTCGTGCACACTGGACATGTTGATGACATTTCCCTTGATATCGTTTTCTACGAAATATTTAATCGCTTCACGGCTTCCTAAAAAGGCACCTGTTAAGTTTGTGCCGATGACTTTATCCCAATCCTTAAGCGGCATTTCGTGAGATGGCACAGGATTTTCAAGACCGGCATTATTAATCATAATATCGAGTGTGCCGAACTCTTTAATTGCCGTTTGCACGATATTTTTTACATCTTCCTCTTTCGTGACATCTCCTTGGACGACAACAGCTTCACCGCCCGCCTTGATGACCTCTTCTTTTACCTCGTTCGGATCTTGTTTATTACTATAATAGTTGATAACCACTTTTGCCTGCTCCTTGCCGAAGCGAATGGCCATTGCCTTTCCGAGCCCTGAAGCAGCTCCTGTAATAGCGACGACTTTTCCTTTTAAGTCCGGATACATATACATCTTCCTCCATTTGTTATGAATTTGTTTTGGCGATTCCTAAGAATACGGCGGCAGCAATAATCAGGATAATCCCGATCGCAATTGCTATTAGCTGACGTTTCGTTTTCTTTTCACGCAGGATGAAAATACCGCCGAGCGTAGAAATGACAATTCCCATTTGTGAAAGGGAAAAGCTCGTTGCAACGCCGACTCGCGGCTGAGAAATAAACAAAAACATATTTCCGCCTGCCCAGATTAACCCTGGGAGAATATTTCTGATCGCATACTTGTTAAAGGGTTTGTGTCTATAGGTTAAAACTAACCCCCCGACCACCATGCCAATTGCCTGTGGCAGCAGCGCGGACCAGCCGGACACATTGAATAATCTAGCCACGACTACATAAACCAAATAACCAAGAGTCGAAACAAGGAGAATCAAAATGCCCTTTTTCAAATTGCTTGGCTCGCCCTCTTTTTTATCATTCTTATCTTCCAAGGACGTGAGAATGATTCCCACAATGATAAAGATCAAAGCGAGAACGCCAAGCGTAATCGCAATCGGTGTTGACCATTCGCGGAACACGATCACACCGAACAATGAGGTGGAAACGAGCTGCATTCCTGTGGAAATCGGCATTGTTTTCGACACGCCCATCAATTGAATGCTTTTCAGCTGGTTGGCCTGTCCAAGTGACCAAAATAAGCCGGATACGATTCCAACAATAAAAATGCGAAGTGACAGAACGGGCTGAACAAAAAAGTAAATAACGATAGAAACAATGAGTGCCCCGATCGTCGTTCCCAGTGTCTGGCTGTACGGCCCGCCGCCTAATTTCACATTGAAGAGAACAATGCTCCCCCAAAACAAAGCCGGGAGAAGAGCCAATAATAAATCCATTGTTGGGGAACCTTCTTTCAAAATGTATTTGCTGTTATTTTGGCTGGAATTGTTGTGATTATTCGCCGGAACACAAAAAGAGCTGCCGGAAAAATCCGGCAGCTCTCAGGAGCGTGCATTCTTTATAAACCGATGGACAAATATTTTGTTTCAAGGTACGGCTCGATACCTTCTGAACCGCCTTCACGGCCAATGCCGCTTTCTTTCATTCCGCCGAATGGCGCTTGAACCGCTGACGGTCCGCCGTCATTCCAGCCGATAATGCCATACTCTAGATTCTCGGAAATATAGATGCCGCGGCGGTAGTTTTCTGTGAAGAAGTAAGCAGCCAAGCCATACGGTGTATCGTTGGCAAGCTGAATCGCTTCATCAATATCAGAAAACGTGACGATCGGGGCGACCGGGCCGAATGTTTCCTCATGCATGATGTTCATGGACGTATCGACATCGGTGAGCACTGTCGGATTCACAAAGTAGCACCCTTTGTCATCGTTTCGGTCATATGTGCCCCCAGCAATCACTTTCGCGCCTTTTTCAACCGCATCATCTATTTGGCTGACGATTTTTTCAAAGCCTCGTTTATTGATGATCGGTCCGACATTGACGCCTTCCTCAAGTCCATTTCCGACTCTCAGCTTAGACACTTGCTCGCTCAGTTTCGCAGCAAATTCATCCTTGATGGATTCATGAACGATCAGGCGGTTGGCACATACGCAGGTTTGGCCGGCGTTTCGGTATTTGGACGCCATCGCCTGTTCAACGGCAAGGTCAATGTCTGCATCTTCATCTACGATCAGCGGGGCGTGTCCGCCGAGCTCCATTGAGACGTGCTTCACGGTGTCCGCGCTGTTTTTCATAAGGATTTTCCCTACAGGTGTTGAGCCTGTGAACGTGATTTTGCGGATTTTCGGACTGCTTGTGAACACATTTCCGATTTCTTCTCCATCGCCGATTACAACCTGAAGAACATCCTTCGGAATGCCCGCTTCATATGCGAGGCGTGCTAGTTCATAAGCAGACAGCGGTGTGTCCGGCGCCGGCTTGATGATAAATGTACAGCCAGCGGCAAGAGCAGGCGCCGCTTTGCGTGTAATCATCGCATTCGGGAAATTCCAGGGCGTGATAGCTGCAACGGGGCCGACCGGCTGGCGTGTGACAACAATTCGTTTACCCGTTGTCGGGGCCGGGACCGTTCTTCCGTACACACGCTTCGCTTCTTCTGCGAACCATTCAATATAGCCTGCACCGTAAAGTACCTCGCCGACTGCTTCCTGGTAAGGTTTTCCGTTTTCCTTTGTAATTAAATCTGCAAGTTCTTCTTTATGTTCAACAATCAGCTCATACCATTTTTTCAAAAGAGACGCTCTTTCGTTCGCTGATGTTTTAGACCACGTTTTAAACGCTTGATGTGAACGTTCAATGGCTTCTTCTACTTCTTTGGCTGATTGCTGAGGAATCGTTTTGATCTCCTCGCCCGTAGCCGGGTTGTAGACCGTTAATTGATCTGGCATATTGAACATTCCTTTCTTTTCATGATTACTTAAAATGATAGCAGACCCAGCCGTTTTCTTTCCAATGATTAAGCTCGCAGGCCCGCCTCCAAGATGCTGAGCCCTTCATTTAATAGGCTGTCTGAGATGACGAGCGGTGTCAAAAAGCGGATGATATTACCGTTAATTCCCGCTGTCAGCAAAAGTAATCCGTTTTGATTCGCATAGGCCGCGATCGCTGCTGCTTTTGCCTTATCAGGCTCACGCGTGTCAGGATCCTTGACGATTTCGATTGCGGCCATCGCCCCGAGTCTGCGGATGTCACCGATGAACGGGAATTCTTGTTTCCACTCATACGCCTTGTCTTCAATGATTTTGCCAATTTCTTCAGATCGCTCATTCAGTCCTTCTTCTTCAATAATATCCAAGACTGCCAAAGCCGCCGCGCAGCCGAGCGGGCTGCCGGCATACGTGCCGCCCAGCTCCCCTGGCGCTGCCGCATCAAGCATTTCCGCACGCCCAATCACACCGCTTAATGGCAGGCCTGCCGCAAGCGATTTAGAAACCGTGATCAGATCGGGCACTACATCAAAGTGCTCAATTGCGAAATAAGTGCCAGTTCTGGCAAAGCCGGTTTGGATTTCATCAGCAACAAAAACAATGCCGTGTTCTTTGCAGAATGAAGCGACGTGCTGTACGAACCGTTTCGAAGGAATAATAAATCCGCCTTCTCCCTGCACTGGCTCCATCACGACACACGCCACCGTTTCAGGCGCCACTGAAGCGATAAAGAAATCATTGAATGCTTGAATGACCATATCGTCATAGCTTTCATCACTCATGCCGGCCGGCTTCTGATAATAATAAGGGAACGGCGCTTGATAAACCTCTGGCGCAAAAGGTCCGAAACCGAATTTATAAGGTTTTACCTTGCTTGTCATGCTCATCGTCATATTCGTGCGCCCGTGAAACCCGCGTGTAAACGAGACAACGCCTTGGCGCTTTGTATACCTTCTGGCGATTTTCACAGCGTTTTCGACTGCTTCCGCCCCTGAGTTAAGAAAAATCGCTTTTTTCTCATGGCTGCCCGGTGCAATGCCACACAGTTTTTCGGCTAACTCGATATAAGTCGGGTACATCATGACATTAAAACCAGGATGAATCAGCTCCTCCGCCTGCCGCTTCACAGCCTCAACCACCTTCGGATGCGAGTGTCCGACATTTAACGTGCCGATGGCGCCTGCAAAATCAATAAATCTCCGGCCATCCAGATCGTACAGCTCGGCCCCTTCTCCTTTGACCGCCAGACTGCGGTTGCCGTTGCTCACACCTTTTGACACAAATTGATCCCGTTTTTGCTGCCATTGTGCAGTTGTTATGCTTACTGTTGTTTGACTCATGTGAATATCCCCCTGTCGGTATTTTCTTATCATTCTGACTTCTCTTTGGTATGATGAAAAGTACCAATTATAACTTTTTGATGGTATCAGAAGGAGAAACTACAAAATGGATATCACAATTACACTCGATCGTTCAGAGCGAGCCGATTATATCTATCAGCAAATTTATCAAAAGCTGAAAAAAGAAATCCTCAGCCGCAATCTGCTGCCGCACTCGAAGGTTCCCTCCAAGCGGGAGCTGGCTGAAAATCTCAAGGTCAGCGTAAATTCAGTGAATTCAGCCTATCAGCAGCTGCTGGCTGAAGGGTATTTGTACGCCATTGAACGAAAGGGTTTCTTCGTGGAGGAACTAGACATGTTTTCCGCCGAGGAGCACCCTCCATTTGCACTGCCGGATGATCTAAAAGAGATTCACATCGACCAGAGCGATTGGATATCGTTTTCACACATGAGTTCCGATACAGACCATTTTCCGATCAAAAGCTGGTTCCGCTGCGAGCAAAAAGCGGCCTCCCGCTCATACCGCAGGCTCGGCGATATGTCACATCCGCAAGGGATATATGAAGTGAGAGCGGCCATTACGAGGCTCATTTCCCTGACGAGGGGTGTAAAATGCAGGCCGGAACAAATGATCATAGGGGCAGGCACACAGGTGCTCATGCAGCTGTTGACTGAGCTTTTACCCAAGGAAGCCGTGTATGCGATGGAGGAGCCTGGCTACAGGCGCATGTATCAGCTTTTGAAGAATGCCGGAAAACAAGTAAAGACGATCATGCTGGATGAAAAAGGCATGTCGATTGCTGAAATCACCAGACAGCAGCCAGATGTGCTGGTGACCACCCCGTCGCATCAGTTTCCGTCCGGAACGATTATGCCTGTATCCAGAAGAATTCAGCTGCTGAACTGGGCAGCCGAGGAGCCGCGCCGATATATCATTGAGGACGATTATGATAGTGAATTCACATATGATGTAGACAGTATTCCGGCGCTGCAAAGCCTCGACCGTTTTCAAAATGTCATCTATATGGGAACCTTTTCAAAGTCCCTTCTCCCCGGCTTGCGGATCAGCTATATGGTGTTGCCGCCTGAGCTGTTGAGGGCATACAAACAGCGGGGCTATGATCTGCAGACTTGCTCATCACTCACACAGCTCACCCTGCAGGAATTTATCGAGTCTGGTGAATATCAGAAGCATATAAAAAAAATGAAGCAGCATTATAAAGAAAAGAGAGAACGCCTGATCACCGCTTTAGAAGCAGAGTTCAGCGGAGAGGTTACCGTAAAAGGGGCAAATGCGGGGCTGCATTTTGTTACCGAATTTGATACCAGGCGCACCGAACAAGACATCCTGTCACATGCTGCCGGGCTGCAGCTTGAAATATTCGGAATGAGCCGATTTAACTTGAAGGAAAACAAGCGGCAAACGGGCAGGCCTGCTCTCATTATCGGCTTTGCACGGCTGAAGGAAGAAGATGTTCAGGCGGGTGTGCAGCGGCTTTTCAAAGCGGTTTACGGACATAAAAAAATCCCCGTTACAGGGGATTGATTCACCAGCGGTCCTGGTCTACATTCAGCACGGCTTCAAGCAGGCCCGGAAATGCCTTTTCAAGGTCTTCAGCGCGAAGCGAATAATACCGGCGCTTTCCTTCTATCCGAACTTGAGCGATGCCCGATTCTCTCAAAACTTTAAAATGATGCGACAAAGTCGATTTGGCAACCTGCACATCTGCACAGGTGCTGCACGTTTTTTCTTTTGCTTCAGCTAATTGCTTGACGAGCTCTAAACGAAGCGGATCACTAAGTGCATGAAGAACCTTTGTCAGCTGCAATGTTTCTGTTTCTGGATGGTTTGGAATGTTCATGACACAAATGTATCACACAACAATTAGAATGACAATTTTACTATATAAGGGTTTTTCCTTTACCTCATTTAGAATACATGTTACATTTAGTTCGATGAAATTCGAACAATAAATTCGCATAACAACGGAGGAGATTTCAATGATCGTATTACAAGCTTACATCAAAGTAAAACCAGAAAAACGCGAGGAATTTTTGAGCGAGGCTCAATCGCTTGTTCAGCATTCAAGAGCTGAGGAAGGCAACGCGCAATACGACCTATTCGAAAAAGTAGGCGAAGAAAATACATTTGTCATGCTTGAAAAATGGAAAGATGAAGCGGCAATGAAATTCCATAACGAAACTGCGCATTTCCAAGGGTTTGTCGCAAAAGGAAAAGAACTGCTGAGCGCCCCTCTTGATGTTGTCCGCACAGAGCTTAGTGAGTAAAGAAAGGGTGTCCCATATGAATGAAGTGATTAAATCTTTAACAGACCACCGCTCGATTCGCAGCTACATAGATGAGCCTGTAGCTCAGGAGCAATTGGACCAAATCATTGAAGCGGTGCAATCAGCCCCTTCTTCTATCAACGGACAGCAAGTGACTGTGATCACAGTCCAGGATAAAGAGCGTAAAAAGAAAATCTCCGAGCTGGCAGGCGGCCAGCCATGGATCGATCAAGCTCCTGTTTTCCTGCTGTTCTGCGCAGATTTCAACCGGGCCAAAATTGCGCTTGAAGATCTGCATGATTTCAAAATGGAAATCACAAATGGATTGGAATCTGTTCTTGTCGGCGCAGTAGACGCTGGTATTGCCCTCGGCACAGCAACAGCAGCGGCTGAGTCACTCGGACTTGGCACAGTTCCGATCGGTGCGGTTCGCGGAAACCCTCAAGAGCTGATCGAACTGCTTGAGCTTCCAAAATACGTGTTCCCTTTATCCGGCCTTGTCATTGGGCATCCTGCCGACCGTTCAGCGAAAAAACCGCGCTTGCCGCAGGAAGCTGTCAATCATCAGGAAACTTATTTGAATCAGGATGAGCTGACGTCTCACATTCAGGCATACGACGAACAGATGTCTGAATACATGAATAAACGGACAAACGGAAAAGAAACAAGAAATTGGTCACAGAGCATCGCTTCCTACTATGAGCGCCTGTACTATCCGCACATCCGTGAAATGCTTGAAAAACAAGGATTTAAAGTTGAAAAATAAGCTCTTATTCGGCCTGTCGGATTTTCCGGCAGGCCTTTCATTTACCCGGTTAAAATCCATTGACTTTTATTTTGTTTATTTGGTAAAATTTTTTCATAGTTACTCATTGGTTTTCTGTGAACCAATGGGTTTTCTAATGTTCAAGAAAGAAGGAAGCCATGAGATGCTTGATAAAAAAACAGATATCTTGTTAGCCGCGCGAAAGCTTTTTTCGGAAAAGGATTTTACGTCGGTTTCCATGCAGGCGATCGCAGAAGAATGTAAGATGTCAAAAGCTTCGATATATAAGCTGTTTCAATCTAAAGAAGATCTGCTTTTGGAGCTGCTGTCATTTAACCAGAAGCAAATGGTGGCCGCGGCCTCAAGACTTCAGGAAAATACCGCACTTACACCGGAGGAGCGTTTGACGCAAAAGGTCAAAATGGAACTGGAGGGCTTCAGGCGGAATCAGCAGTTTTTCAATATGCTGACCTACGGAAACCCCAAGCTGCATAATGACCGGGTCAAACAGCATATCCATCAGACCAGATCGACGATTATCTGCTGGCACCGCGATTCGCTGATCCAGGCGTATGGAGAAACCATTCTCCCGTTTGTGTGGGATTTGGTTATCATTCTTCACGGCATGATGCGTGAGTTTTTAATGCTGATCAAAATCGAGGAAAAACCGCTTGAGCTTGACCCGATCGCAGAGTTTATCATCAGCACCCTCAATCAGATTATCAAAAACAGGGAAACCCGCCAGTCTCTTCTTCCGCCCGAAGCCATCGAGCTTTATATTCATTCAGCATCCTCCTACAAGCCAAAGGATAAATCAGTCCTATTATCGGAAAGCCTGAAGGAATTACATAAAGGCATCTCTTCCCTGTCCGCCGCGGACTATGACGTAGATGAACTGACATCCGCAGCCGCCATGCTGGAGGAAGAAGCGAAGAAGGAAGAACCCCGCGCTTTTTTACTCAAATCACTGATTGGCTATCTGGAACAAACCAGTGTTTTAACACAGCCCGTTTCCATGTTAAAAACACTGTTAATTACTTAGAGAAAAGAAGGGATATGTATTGAACACAAGTATTGAACAAAAACCTTTTAACCGTTCTGTCATTGTCGGCATTTTGTTAGCCGGAGCGTTTGTGGCGATTTTGAACCAGACATTGTTGATTACCGCACTTCCCCATATCATGAGGGATTTCAATGTCGATGCCAACCAAGCACAATGGCTGACCACATCATTTATGTTAACCAATGGGATTTTAATTCCGATTACCGCGTTTTTAATTGAGAAATTCACAAGCCGGGCGCTGCTCATCACAGCAATGAGCATTTTCACTGCCGGAACAGTCGTCGGAGCGTTCGCGCCGAACTTCCCGGTTCTGCTGACAGCGCGTATCATTCAAGCGGCTGGAGCCGGCATTATGATGCCGCTCATGCAGACTGTATTCCTGACAATCTTTCCGATTGAAAAGCGCGGCCAGGCTATGGGTATGGTCGGATTGGTCATCTCATTCGCGCCTGCGATCGGACCGACTCTTTCCGGATGGGCTGTCGAAGCTTTCTCTTGGAGATCATTGTTTTATATTATTCTACCGTTTGCTGTGATTGATTTGATTCTTGCCAGCATCCTGATGAAAAACGTGACGACTTTAAGAAAAACACAGATTGATATTTTATCAGTCATCCTTTCAACATTTGGGTTCGGCGGCCTTCTGTACGGCTTCTCAAGCGTCGGCTCTTACGGCTGGTCCAGTTCAACCGTCTTGATTTCACTGCTGGTGGGTGTCATCGCGCTGCTCTTGTTTATCACAAGACAAATGAAGCTTGAAAAACCGATGCTGGAATTCCGCGTCTTCACGTTTGGCGTTTTCAGCTTAACAACACTGCTGGGAACCCTCGTCTTTGCATTATTGATCGGTACGGAAACCATCCTGCCGCTTTATACACAAAATGTCAGAGACGTCACAGCTTTTGATACAGGGCTTATGCTCCTTCCGGGAGCCGTTGTGATGGGCTTTATGTCGCCGATTATCGGCAGAATTTTTGACCGTGTCGGCGGAAGAGGGCTGGCGATTGCCGGTTTCTGCATCATCTTCCTGACATCTCTGCCGTTTATGCAGCTGACTGACCATACGTCACTCGCTTGGATTGTCGTTTTATACACCGTTCGTCTCTTAGGCACCGCCATGATCATGATGCCGGTGACAACAGCCGGAATCAACGCGCTGCCGCGCCACTTGATTCCGCACGGAACTGCGATGAACAACACGATTCGCCAAGTCGGCGGCTCGATCGGAACCGCACTATTGGTTTCCGTGATGAGCAACCAGGCCGCACATGCAGGCACGACAAATGTGAAGCACGCTGCCCTGCACGGCATGAACGCCGCTTTTATTGTGGCTGCCGTCATTGCACTTGTCGGCTTCCTTCTCTCATTCACATTAAAGAAACCTCAGCGCCCTGCCGAACAGCAGCCGGCACGCTAAAAACAGCCCTGTTCAGGGCTGTTTTTATATAATTATTTAAAAATCCTTATAATACCTTAGATTCTTGCATAAGAGCATCAAAATAAATATAACCTGCAGTTTGAGCAGCTTTAATTTTGTTATCTAATAAATCACAAAAAGTTATTCTACCTTCTGTAACATACATAAGATCTGTTCCATCAATCAGTATAGTTTTAATTGATTTACCCGAAACAAGGCTCTTTACGGAATCTATCGAGAATCCATTCACTGATATAAATAGGCCCCTTCCATACATTTTTCCTTCAACCTTATGGGCAAAGTGGTACATGTCAATAGAGGCTGTGGCAGCATCATTCCACTTCCCTTCTAATAAATAATGTTCTCCATCATACTTGATAGCTCCGTCAATTTGTTCACCTTTTATCTTAAATGGCTCAGTAACATCAAACTCTTCTCGTTGGGCTATCTTCATTATTAAATTCTCAAAATGATACCCTCTTTTTTGACTACTAATTATACGCCCGTTACTATCTTTACTTATTAATAAGCTCATATATTCATTATGTATTTCTTCTAACAATATAGTTTTTTTTGAAATAGAGCTTTGTTCTATTTTATTCTTTTTTTGCTGCTTTAACTTATGAGTATAATCTTTATAAATAATGTTAAGCTTATTTATATAAGACTCTGCTTTACTTCTATCCAATTTATTTAGTTCTTCAAAATAATATGGATCAAAATAGTCCCATTGACTTAATGTCTCAAGCATATTACGTAGATGTATTATTCCCTTATCTGGTGTTGCAAATAAATTACGAAAAACACTATCCACTATTTGGTATCTCTTCATATCAACTAGTTCATTTTTTAGAGGCATATGACGACGAGGGCAACCACTATTTCTAAAAAAATCATAAAGATCTGATTTACTCCAAAATAATTCTAAAATACAATCTTTCATATGTGAAATAACTGAAGGAGAAAATTCTAGACTCATAAGGAACACTCCTTGAAACTAATAAATTAATGAATATGATTAACCTTAATTATCCATCTATATAAAAACAAAGTAAAGTTTATTTCTACACTTAACAGTAAAATATCTATAGTACCAGTTAAAAACACACTTCATTACTATCAAAATAAGTCTTAGATATTTTTTAGAAAAACATAACAAAACCCGATCTTAGACTGAATTAACAGATTCTATAGATCGGGTTCTTATTTTACTTCTCTAAACCGTCTTTCACTTCTTTGATCATTTGTGCCATAGACTCAAGACCGCCTCCTGATAAGTACCAAGTAGCAGAATCAAGGTAGACGACATGATCATTTTTCACTGCGTTTACATTTTTCACATAATCATTTTCAACGACTTGTTTAGTAGATGATGTTTCACCGATCGCTGTACCGCGGTCAATGACAAACAGGTAATCCGGGTTTGTTTTTGAAATGTACTCGTAAGAAACGCTTTGTCCGTGAGTAGACGCTTTGATGTTTTTATCAGCCGGTGTCACGCCGAACACGTCATGGATCAGGCCGTATCTTGATTTAGGACCGAATGCGCTGATCTTCCCGTCGTTCGCCATGATGACGAGACCGTTTTTGTTAAGCTTTTCAGCCGTTTTCTTTACATCTGCGATTGAATGATCGATTTTTGCGAGTTCATCCTTCACTTCATCTTCTTTATCGAAGATCTTACCGATTGTTTCTGCGTCAGACTTAAATGATTCCATATACTTCGCTGTGTCTACGCCAAGGTAAATTGTCGGCGCAATTTCAGAGAATTCTTTGTAAGACTCAGATTGTCTTCCTGAGATAATGATCAAGTCAGGGTCTAAATCTGCCACTTTCTCGAAGTCTGGCTCTTTTAAGCTTCCGACGTCAGCATATTTGTCATCCTTGAATTTGGACAGATATTTAGGAAGGGCTTGTTTCGGCAGTCCCGCTACTTTATCATCAAGACCAAGTTTATCTAGTGTATCTAAGCTTCCAAAGTCAAATACGACAACTTTTTTAGGGCTCTTCGGTACTTTTGTTCCGTTTTTGTCCAGCTGGTGTTTCACCGTGATTTGTTCTTCCTTAGAATCAGAACCTTTGCTGCTTGTGCTTTGGTTTCCGCATGCAGAAATCACAACTGCCGTCACCAAAGCGATGAATAGTAATGCGAACTTTTTCATGCTCTTCACCTCTTCTATATATTAAGAAAAATAGACACCTATTCTTTGATTATCAATCGTCTGAATCGGGATGGTCATATCGTAGATTTCCTCAAGCACTGATGTTTCTATCATTTCTTCAGGTGGTCCTTCTTTTACGATTCGGCCGTTTTTCAAAGCGACGATATGGTCAGAATAGACTGAAGCAAAATTGATATCGTGAATAACGATGACGATCGTTTTTCCAAGCTCCTCTACCAGCCGTTTCAGCAGTTTCATAATTTCAACTGAGTGTTTCATATCCAGATTGTTCAGCGGCTCATCCAGAAAAATATAATCTGTGTCCTGGGCAATGACCATGGCGATAAATGCCCTTTGGCACTGTCCGCCGCTCAGCTGATCCAAGTATTTGTCTTGAATGTCTTCCAGCTTCATATAGCTGAGCGCCTGGTTGATATGAACCCAGTCTTCCTCTGTCAGCCGGCCCTGTGAGTACGGAAACCTGCCAAAACTGACGAGGTCTTTGATCGTGAGCCTGATATTGATTTGGTTCGCCTGCTTCAAAATGCTCATTTTCTTGGCAAGCTCTTTACTGTCACATGCTCCAATCTCTTGTCCGTCTATGTAAATCTCGCCGGAATCCTTTTTGATCAGGCGGCTCATGATAGACAGCAGCGTACTTTTGCCGGCGCCGTTAGGACCGATAAACGAGGTGATTTTGCCCTTTTGAATCGTGACTGACGTCTCTTCAAGAACAACTTTCCCGCCATATTGTTTGCTTACATTTCTGACCTCTACCATGATTTATTCTCCTTTAACAGCAAGTAGATAAAATAAATCCCGCCGGCAAAATTAATAATGACGCTCAGCGTCGTTGAGAAGGTAAACACTTTCTCAACCACAAACTGCCCTCCGACCAGCGCAATGATGCTGATGAAAACGGAGCCTGCGATTAAGTATGAATGCTTATATGTTTTCAGGAATTCTCTCGCCAGGTTGACGACCAGAAGGCCTAAAAACATAATCGGCCCGACTAGCGCTGTTGAAACAGAAACCAAAATCGCAACCACGATCAGCATCTGCTTCACCACTTTGTCGTAGTCAATGCCCAAATTCACGGCGTGCTCGCGTCCGAGCGACAGCACATCGAAAAACTTTGTAAAACGCCAGACATAAACGCCTGTCAGCAGGAAGATGATGAACGCGAGCCATAACAAATCTGTATTGATGTTGTTAAAGCTGGCAAACATCTTGTCCTGCACCACTTGGAACTCATTCGGATCAATCAGCATCTGCATAAAGGAAGACAGGCTGCTGAACAGCGTGCCAAACACGATTCCGATAAGCAGAAGGAAAAAGATATTTCTCCCCTCACCCTTGAACATGATCTGATACAAAACAAGAGAAAACAGGATCATCAGCAGAACAGAGATGATAAAGTTGATGTTTTTATTCATGATGACCATATTCGCAGAACCGAACAAAAAGATAATGCCAGTCTGAATCAGCATGTAGAGAGAATCAAGGCCCAAAATGCTCGGCGTCAGGATGCGGTTGTTCGTAATCGTTTGAAAGATCATGGTCGAAAACGCAATCGCTCCCCCCGTCAGCACAATGGCAGCGACTTTTTTGATTCGTCTCGGCAGGGTGTAATCCCAATTGCCTAAGTCATAAAACAAAAACAAGCCGATACATACAATGGCTAAAACAACGAGCAAAGCTATTTTCATCTGGTTACGCATAGGCTTTTCTCCTTAACAGCATAAACAGGAAAATGCCGCTGCCGATGATTCCGACCATCAGGCCAATCGAGATTTCATAAGGGAAGATAATGATTCTGCCCAGTATATCGCAAAACAGCACAAACACCGCTCCCAACAGCGCAGTATGCGGCAGGCTGCTCTTCAGATTGTCTCCTCTGTAAATCGATACAATATTCGGGATGATTAAACCGAGAAACGGCAGCATACCGACAGTCAAAATGACAAGGGACGTGATCAGGGACACGATAATGAGCCCGATGTTCACAACCCGTTTGTACTTCAGGCCGAGGTTGACAGAAAAGCTTTCACCCATACCGGCCAATGTGAATTTATCCGCATACACATAGGCAATGATGACGAGCGGAATACTCAGATAAAGAAGCTCGTATCTTCCTTTCACGACTAAAGAGAAGTCTCCCTGCAGCCATGATGACACATTCTGGATCAAGTCATATTTATATGCGATAAATGTCGCGATTGAACTGACGATATTCCCGAGCATTAAACCGACAAGCGGAATAAAGATGGTGTCGTTAAACTTGATTCTTTCAAGGATTTTCATAAACAGAAAATTTCCTGCAAGGGCAAAGACAAACGCGACCAGCATTTTGATTAAAGGACTGGCGGATGTAAACAGCAGCAAGGAAATTAAAATGCCGAGCCTCGCCCAATCCATCGTGCCCGCCGTCGTCGGTGACACGAATTTGTTTCTGCTGATCTGCTGCATAATCAAACCGCAGATGCTCATGCTTAATCCCGCGATGACAATGCTGATCAATCGCGGCAAACGGCTTGCAAACAACGTTGACGCCTCTTGTTTGCTTAAATCGAAGAGATCAAGCGGCGACAGATCTTCTACACCGATAAATACAGATGTGACTGCTAATATGATAAGTAGAATAAATAAGTAACGTAGCTTCATGCTGCCTCCTTACATCCTTACAGCAAAAAGAACGTATCTCCTACTCCGCAAGGACTCAAAACAATATGGCCATATAGTAATTGATTATCATTATCATTATCATTTACATATTACCATTTTTCTAGGGTTAGTCAATATTCTTTAAAAATATTAACCTAGTCATTTATCCATTTTACTAATCATTCTAACCATTTTCCATCCCAAAACGTTAGGCTGTTTACCATATTTATCTTTATAACGCAGGTATACGGTCAGCAAACCTGACATTATTCCTCGTGGAAAATACAAATGTTCTCTCCATATAGAAATTCCCCCTTGATTTACAGTACTGAAAGAGAGATAATAAATACTAAATTTGTGTGAAAATTTTAAACATTAGGAGATGTAAACATGAAGGTCGTTAAATTCGGAGGCAGCTCACTTGCTTCAGGCGCCCAGCTTGACAAGGTGTTTCACATCGTTACCTCAGATCCGGCACGGAAAGCTGTAGTCGTTTCAGCTCCGGGAAAACGCTATGCCGAGGATACGAAAGTGACTGATCTCTTAATCGCATGTGCAGAACAATATTTGGCAACAGGCAGTGCACCTGAACTGGCGGAAGCAGTTGTGGAACGGTACGCTCTCATCGCCAATGAGCTTCAGCTGGGGCAAAGCATTATCGAAAAAATCAGAAATGATCTGTTTACGCTTTTAGAAGGAGATAAAAGCAATCCCGAGCAATACCTTGACGCAGTCAAGGCCAGCGGAGAGGATAACAATGCCAAGCTGATCGCCGCTTACTTCCGTTATAAAGGCGTCAAAGCGGAATATGTAAACCCGAAGGATGCCGGCCTCTTTGTGACAAATGAACCCGGCAACGCGCAAGTTCTTCCTGAATCCTATCAAAACCTCTATCGTCTTCGGGAACGTGACGGACTCATCATTTTTCCCGGTTTTTTCGGATTCAGCAAGGATGGCGATGTGATCACATTCTCACGGAGCGGTTCTGATATTACCGGTTCGATTCTTGCCAACGGACTACAAGCCGATTTGTACGAAAACTTTACAGACGTGGACGCTGTGTATTCTGTCAATCCGTCCTTCGTTGAGAATCCAAAGGAAATCAGCGAGCTGACATATAGAGAGATGCGGGAGCTGTCCTACGCGGGTTTTTCAGTGTTTCATGATGAAGCGCTCATTCCGGCATTCAGAGCGGGGATTCCTGTTCAGATCAAAAATACGAACAACCCCTCAGCCGAAGGCACCCGCGTCGTCAGCAAGCGGGATAACACAAACGGGCCTGTCGTCGGCATTGCCAGCGACACCGGTTTTTGCAGCATTTATATCAGCAAGTATCTCATGAACAGAGAAATCGGTTTTGGCCGCAGAGCCCTTCACATCCTGGAGGAGCATGGTTTGACGTATGAGCATGTTCCATCGGGAATCGATGACATGACAATCATTTTATGGCAGGGGCAAATGGATGCCGCCACTGAACGCAGCGTCATCAAACGGATCGAAGAGGATTTGCATGCCGATGAAGTCATCGTCGAGCATCATCTCGCCCTGATTATGGTTGTAGGGGAAGCGATGCGCCACAATGTCGGTACAACGGCAAGAGCCGCCAAAGCATTATCAGAGGCACAGGTGAATATCGAAATGATCAATCAGGGATCTTCTGAAGTGAGCATGATGTTTGGCGTAAAAGAAGCCGAAGAAAGAAAAGCCGTCCAAGCGTTATACCGGGAATTTTTCGCGGGCGTGCTGATCTCTTAATCGTACATAAATAGCGGGCGGCAGCGCCCGCTATTTTTTATATCACCTTTATATAGCCGAATTCTTCATTTTTTCTCTTGTCCACTATTATCCCTGCCAAATGGATCGGTTCAGCATATCTTATAGTATCCTTCATAGGGAGGTGAAACCTTATGTCAGGATACTCTAACGGCGGCGGTTACGGCGGCATCAGTTCTTTCGCTTTAATCGTTGTATTGTTTATTCTTTTAATTATCGTAGGGACTGCGTTTGTTGGCGGCTACTAAGCTGCTGACCGTCTCTGCGGAACCCTGTCCGCCACAGTTTTGCAGTATATGCTGAAGCCATCTCGCAAGGAGGTGCACAAAATGTCAGGTTACGGAACTTCTTTCGCTTTGATTGTTGTGTTATTTATCCTCTTGATCATTGTGGGAACTGCATTTGTAGGAGGCTACTAAATAAACGTAATCTCCATGAAGGCGGCACCGCAAGACTATGTCCTGCGGTGTTTTTTGAAAAGAAAAACCCCTTCTCGCTAATGAGAAGGGGCTTGCTCTTACGTCATTCCTCTTTCTGTCACATGAAAGTCGAGTGCTTCCGCATTAGCAGAAACGCCAGCCGCTGTAAAAATCGCGGCTGCGGCCAAACAAATAACAAACAACTTAGATTTCAATTTCATACAAACCTTCACTCCTTTGTATTTGTTTTCTTGCCTCTTCAACTTGTAGAAAGTAGGAAGCAGACAGTTTAAACCATTTCTGTTCATAGTAATATTTTGCTACTTCTAGGGCTAAATCCTCTATATCAGCGTACATATTTTTATTTTTTAAGTATTGGAAACATCGTTCGATTCCTTCTTCATTGGGCTGATCCTGATATAGGGATTGCAAAAACTCGAATTTTACGGCATAGTCTGCATCGTCTGTTTCTTTAGCATATTCATAGCCCCGCTTGTGATATTCCGAAGCTTTATCATGTTTTCCCTGTTTATAATAAATCAGGGTGATTAAAAAATAGGCTTGCGGGAGAGAATTGACGATCCTGCTGCTTTCAAATGTGGAGACCGCTTTTTCAAAGTAATCAATGGCAGGGTCTAGAAGGTCTTGATTGTAATAGCATAATCCGAGATTGTAGTATGCTCTTCCAACCAGCTGGGCTTTTTGTTCCGCTTGGGCCATGTTGAGCGCCAATTTGAAATGGCGTGCGGCTTGTTCGAAATTTCTTTCATCCATCAGGTTGACCCCGAACACGAAATGGCACTGAATGATTCTCACATTATAGGTTTCCTGCTCCACGTAAATTTCATAGGCGTTTTTTATATTAATCAATGAAAAATACGTTTGCTTCATATAATAATAAGCTTCCGCGATTTTAAAATAAAATTCAGCCCGTTCAATATGGTCTGCGACAAAGGAGAGCTTTTTCTCCGCCTGTTTATAGTATGTAATGGCAGAAATAAATTCCCGCTTATCAAATTCATACATCCCGCGAAAAAAATTCACGTAATAGTCGAGCAGCCCTTTGAGATCTGCCTGGTTGCTGTCAATGTTTCTTGATAATTCAGACAGGCTTGGCTGGTCTTCGATATTTAATTTCTCTAACGGCTCAAGATAATCCAGCATAAGCTGGTGCCGGAATTCCATTAGTGAATAATAAAGCAGCAAGTTGGAATCATGCTGCATGTGTTTCAGTTCCTGCTGGATTTCAGCTTTTAACACTTCGGCATCCGGCACGCTGAATGTCCGGATATATCTGTACCACTCGTTAATTTTTTGACCGACCGCTGAAGAAGGAATTACCCCGCTCTTCATTCCTTCACCCTCTCCCATCAAAAACTGTTTATGTCATATTTTATCATGTTTATAGACCGTCCCAACCCGAAAAACACGCAATCTTTGTTTTCGGGAGCACGCAATAAACCGAAGCGGTGTGCAAAAAAGGCGGATGCATCAGTTGATGCGCCGCCCTGTATGCTATTGCTGTTTTGCCGTTAAAGGAAGGCGGATGATGAACTTTGTGCCTTTCCCTTCTTCACTCTTGATTTCTACTGTGCCCTGGTGCATTTCAACGAGCTGCCTGACGATCGAGAGACCGAGTCCGTATTCACCGTATGCTGTGTTCGTTCTTGAAATATCTGCTTTATAGAATCGCTCCCAAATATGCTCAATATCCTCTTTTGGAATGCCGATACCCGTGTCTTCAATTTCAATAATCGTCTCTTTATAACCTTCCATTCCGCGCAGCCAAATGTCACCGTTTTGCGTAAATTGGATGCTGTTTTTCGTAATGTTGACGAGAATTTGAATGAACCGGTCATAATCGGCATGTACGATGACGTGATCCTCTACTTGTATCATCAGCTTGTTTTGTTTTTCTTCCGCCTGCTGCTGCAAGTGCTCTTTCACGATTTCAAACACCTCGATCAGAGGAACGTCTAGCTTGTTCAAGGTAATTTGCTGGGATCTGATTTTTTCATAATCCAGATTTTCTTTTACGAGCCGCAGCATGCGCTTCGTTTCCTCACTGATCAGCGAGAAGCATTTATCCTTTTTATCCTCAGGAATCGTATGGCTGTTCAACCCTTCAACCAAACCGTTGATCGTCGTCAGCGGTGTTTTTAATTCATGTGACACATCAGCAATAAACTGCCTTCTCCGCTTCTCAAGGCGCTCGATTTCATCCCTTGACTGCTTTAGTTTTTTCGCCATGATATTAAAGTCAGACGCCAGAACGCCGATTTCGTCTCCGTAGCTGTTTTCCAAATGGATGTCATAATCGCCGGAAGCCACTTTATCTGTCGCTTCTCTCAGCTTTTGAATCCGCTTGACATGGAATTTGGACAGAAGCCAGCTCACGAGAATCGTAATCACAAGCGTGCTGATCACAGCGTAAAACATATAGAGGTTGACCTGATTGACCATCTGTTCAACACCGCTGATCGGAGAAATCAGCAGAACGGCGCCTTTAAATTCGTTCTGAACAAATATAGGCTGCGCCACAAGTGACACTTCATCATCAAAACGGCCATCTGCCCTGATCATGACAGTCTGCCCTTTTTTTAGCTTATTCCATTCTGATTTCTTCAGCTGTTCCCTTGGTGGGTGATGAAAGCCTTCAGGAAGAAAATAAGGCTGCTGCTCTTCATTAAAGATGATAAACTGCGTCTTTCTTGTGCTTAACATGTCCTGATAAGGATAAAGCCTGCGCATGTCCACCTGGCCGGCTTGGAATTCATTTGCGATCTGCACCGCATATGACGTCAATTCCTCTACTTTGTTTTGATAGGCAAATTCTTTCACAAAGTGGGAAAACAGAGAAATGATAATGACAAACGCTAAAATCAAAATGCTGATATGGCTAAGCAGCAGCTGATATAAATATTTAATCTTCATCAAATTTATACCCTACTCCCCACACAGTATACAGGAAAGGCTTGTCCTCGCTGGCAAGCTTTTTCCGCAGCCGTTTGATATGAACGTCAACCGTTCGCTCATCTCCGTAAAATTGATAGCCCCATACCTGCTCAAGCAGCTGTTCTCTGGAGAACACCTGCCGCGGATTTTGGACAAGGTAATAAAGCAGATCGAATTCCTTCGGCGTGAGATTTTCTACAGGCTCTCCGTTTAATAATACTTCTCTCGTCTTCTTATTGATGGTAAAGCATTCCGTTTCGATCATATCTTCATCAATAACCGCTTTGCCTGTCGCCTTGTATCTTCTGATGACGGCTTTGATGCGGGCAACCAATGTCAGCGGACTGAACGGCTTTGTGACATAATCGTCCGCCCCCATCTCAAAGCCGATGACCTGATCTGATTCAGTGTCTTTGGCAGTCAGCATGATAATCGGCACCGTGCTTGTCTCTCTTATTTTTCTGCAGATGGTCACGCCGTCCATAGATGGAAGCATGATATCCAAAATGATCAGATCCCAATTTTCTTCCGTAAAACGCTGGTACCCTTCTAACCCGTCATGAACGAATTCCGCTTCAAAACCTTCTTTAAAAAAGAACATCTCCGTCATCGTACATACACTAACATTATCTTCTATCATTAATATTTTCATTATATCCTCCGGTTGTTTTGATGCTTTTTTATATAATAGCACCATTTTAAACAGAAGGTTTTGCGTTTCACAATTGTTAGTTTTTATTTCATCAACTAGAAATAGATTATTCATATTTTTTTCATACCTTTGGACTACAATTAATTTATCAGCAAGGGGACGCGCCCCAGAGGCGGTCTTATCCATAAAAAAACCTATACGGAGGAACATAAATGAACTTTATCAAACGGGCCTTTTGGAATATGAAGGCTAAAAAGGGAAAAACGTTATTGCAATTATTTGTGTTTACAGTCATATGTGTCTTTGTTCTATCAGGCCTCACCATCCAGTCGGCAGCACAAAAGTCAAGCGAACTGGCCAGACAGGAACTCGGCGGAAGCGTGACACTTCAGGTTGACCGCCAAAAGCAAATGGAAAAACAGCAGGACAGCGGTGAAAAACGCAGCTTCAAATCAACACCGATCAAAGTGTCTGATGCGAATAAGCTTGCAGCGCTTGACCATGTGAAGAGCTACAATTACACCACATCAGCTTCAGCCAACGCGGGAAACTTTGATGCGATTGAAAGCTCTAGTTCAAGTGATTCCAGCTCCAGCAGTTCAAGCTCAAACGCTAAAAACAGCCAAGGCGGCGGACAAGGCGGACCGCAAATGGTTCAAGCCGATCTTTCGATTGAAGGTGTCATCAGCACAGCGTTAGTCGATGATTTCTCTGACGGAGATTCAAAAATCACAGACGGACGCGCGATTACAAAATCAGATGTCGGCAAAAAAGTAACAGTGATCAACGAAACTTTAGCGGAAGAAAATGATTTGAGCGTTGGCGATTCGATCACAATTGAATCAGCAACAGATGAAGATACGACGGTAAAGCTGAAGATCGTCGGTATTTATAAAACAACATCTTCAGGCGATGACCAAGCCCAAAATTTCTCTTTCTTAAACCCTTATAACAAGCTTTATACGCCTTACACAGCAACAGCGGCGCTGAAAGGCGACGACTATAAAAATACGATTGACTCAGCTGTTTACTATATGGACGACGCGAAAAATATGGATGCTTTCGTAAAAGCAGCGAAGAAAACATCAATAGACTTCGATACGTACACACTGAATACAAACGATCAGCTTTACCAGCAAATGGTCGGACCGATTGAAAATGTGGCTTCTTTCTCTAAAAACGTGGTGTATCTTGTATCAGTGGCAGGCGCCGTCATTCTTGGCCTGATTGTCATGATGTCAATCAGGGAGCGCAAATACGAAATGGGCGTGTTAATGGCCATCGGTGAAAAACGATGGAAATTGATTGGACAGTTCTTGACTGAGATTCTGATTGTGGCCGTTATCGCTATCGGCCTTGCATCTGTGACGGGAAATCTCGTCGCAAATCAGCTTGGAAATCAGCTTTTATCCCAGCAAATCAGTTCATCAACCGATTCAACGCAAACCGCAAGCGGACAAATGCCCGGCGGCGGTGGCGGCATGGGCGGCAAAATGTTCGGCCACAGTTCATCAAACGTGGACGTTATCGATTCACTGAACGTCGCGGTTTCTATGAACGACATGCTTATTCTGGGCGGGATCGGCATCCTAATCGCAATCATTGCAACATTGCTGCCGTCAATTTCAGTACTGCGGCTTCATCCGAAAACGATATTGACAAAACAGGAATAGAAAGAGGCGGAACCTATGAGCTTATTAGAATTTCAACAAGTCGGATACTGGTATAAAGACAAAAGCCAGCCATTGTTTCAGGATATTAACATCAGCTTTCAAAAAGGCAAATTCTACACAATCGTCGGCACATCAGGGACGGGGAAAACCACTTTCCTGTCTCTGGCAAGCGGACTTGACGCACCAAAAGAAGGAAACATCCTTTACGACGGAAAAGCGGTGTCTAAAATCGGCTTAACCAATTTCAGAAATCAATATGTATCAATCGTCTTTCAGGCGTACAATCTGCTCCCGTATATGACGGCTTTGCAGAACGTCACAACCGCTATGGAAATCACGGGTTCTAAAGAAAAGAACAAAGAATCATATGCGCTTGACATGCTGCAAAAGGTTGGCATCAACGAAAAACAAGCCCGGCAAAAAGTGCTCACACTGAGCGGCGGACAGCAGCAGCGGGTATCAATTACAAGGGCTTTCTGCTGTGACACGGATCTTATCGTAGCCGATGAACCGACCGGAAACCTTGATGAGGACACATCAAAAGAAATTGTACGCCTCTTTCAAGATCTGGCGCACAAGGAAAATAAATGCGTCATTATGGTGACGCACGATGAACAAATTGCAAAAGTGTCAGACATCAATATCAGACTTTCAAGAGGAAGCTTTACTGTGAAGGAAAACGTCGCAGTGGTATAACAAAACGCGCCTCTGCCAGTGCAGACAGGGGCGCACCCTATATCCCCCTTTTATATAGAAGTGAACATAAAAAGAGCGGCGGCTGCATCCCCCCGCTCTTTTTATCATTCCTTTATTCCTGTCCCTTTTGACTTCTCTCTTCGTTTCTTTTTCCAAACAGCCACAATAAACAGAAAGAGCGGAAACAATAATTGAAAAGGCAAATGAATATACAGCGGCACCACGTTCAAGCCTTCGTTCAAGTGCTCTGAAAAGTTAGTTGCGATCGTTAAAGAAAGGATTAAGATGCCCAATCCCATCGGATAAGCCAATTGAGAGAGATTCTTTTCCTTAAAGAGCGTAGATGTCCCAACCACAGTGGCATATAAGTAGAGGCTAACCTTAAAGAAGCCGCCGATGATCAGCGCCAGCATAAAAAAGACATCGAGCCGGTCTAAAAATTCTTCGACCTTGATTGTCTGGATCGTACTTAAAAGCGGGAACTGGGATCTGAGTGTAAGATCAACATCAAGCACGCTGATATTAATCGCCACGGTGAGCGCCACAACCAATCCGCTAATAGCCATGGCAATCATCCCCATTTTTTTTACATCTTTTCTGTTATTCAGGATAGGGAAAATCATCACAAATAAAACGACTTCACCAAATGGGACGTACATGGTCTGCGTGAAAACAGAGTGAAGGATAGGAGAAATACCGTTTGCCAAAACCGGCTTTAAATTGTGCGGGTCTATAGTGCCTGAGACAATAATCAGCACGAGCCCGATCGCGCCCAGTAAATACATGACCCCGAAAAGAAGTTCGGCAGCGCGTGCGAGTACTTCAATTCCTTTTCTTACGGCATATATGCTTACTACCATTAATAAAGCATTTACAATAATGATAGGTGTATCATGATAAGCAAACGTCAGCAGCATTTCTCCAAAGTCACGCAGCACCCTTGCGGCATTATAGGCAAAGTACAATATATAGAGAAATGAAAACAGCCAGCTCAGCTTGGTTCCCAGCATATCATCCATATATTCTTTCGGAGAAGAATTCGGATAACATTGATAAATGCCTTGATACAAACAGAAAAGAAACAGTCCGATCGCACAGCCTAATAAAACTGCTATCCAAGCATCCCTGCCCGCCATTGATCCCGGTGTAATCAATAAGGAGCTGCCCAGTTCAAAAATGATAATCATGACAAACAGCTGCCTTATGCTTATTCTGGCTTTTTCCATCTGTCACTTCCCCTTTCTTCAGACCTAATCATCTTTAAACTGGTGTTTGATCGGATCGTTTCGCAATCCCGTCCTTCTGATATACGTCTCGGCCTTCACATCGATGGGCAGTTCGGGCAAATATTCTTTGTCCCATGTGTCCTTCATTTTCTCCCACTGCTCCGGATACTTTCTATATATCGTGTCACCAAAACCGATAAAATCTATTTTATTCTTCTTAATCTTTTTCACAGTATGGCTAATTTCCTTTTCAAGCTCTTTGTTGAGCGCTTTTTCAATAGCGGCCAGCACCTTGGGATCAGACAATTGGAAAGGGTATTTGACAGCATCAATAATACCTTCAACCGACACTTTCACATGGATGTACGGACGTCCGTTCCGCATTTTCGGTACCAGCTTTGTATCTTGATGGGTAACCTGCAAGCTGACCGCATCCTTCGTCTTGCCCCAGTCAGCATTAATCAACGTATGCTGGATCTTATTCATAAGCCAGACTGCCCCCACGCTTTCATCATCTTCCAGCCAATACTTTAAATATCCTGCCTTATCAAAAACCGCCAGACCATCTGCCTGAAGAATGGCTTTCGGGTCAGTCGCCTGCGTGTTTTCCATGCTGACTCCTTTTTTATCGTCACCAATCATCATAAATCCGGGGATGACCGGTGCCATAGTGTTGGCGGCAAGTGTTTTCAAAACGTCCTGAATATTGGTATTGACCACCTGCCCGTATTGCGCCTCCGTGAAATCCAAGGTTTTATTGACTTTATTTGATGGAATTTTATCAATTGGCGTCAAGATTTTCACAATATTTTCTGCTTTTGTTTTATGGGCAACGACGAATGTTGCTGTTGACCTAAATTCTGTGTCCCGGTCAAGATTATCTAATACAAAATCCAAACCTTCTTCTTTTGCCAGCTTTTCATTGATCACGACTAGATTGGTATGGGCAAAATAAAGCCGCCGTGATACCTTTATGGAGGCTTTTCTGAGTGCTTCCGTTAAATTGTTACCTTCAATCGAATAGACAGATACAGGCGGCCTGTCTCCACCACCTCCTCCCTGAAGGTAGCCGGCAACATTCCCTGGATTGATAATTTGAAGATGCAGCACGTAGTTGCTGTCGTTTGTCCGATCGATGCCAATCGCCGAGATAATCGCAAGATCCGTCAGCTCCCTCTTATCCCAGCAGCCGGGCAGCACAATGGCGCTCAAAAGCATGAGAACGACTAATAGACATTTACGTACCATTCTTATCCCCTTCTTCCAAATCTTTGTTCACCATTCCTCGTGAAGCGGCCGGCTCTGGGCGTTGATCTTGCCCCTGCCGCACCTTATCTTCCTTGCTGACCGATTCCGGCCTTTTTTCATCGGCCCACCACGGAACCCGGAAAAGCGTGTCCTTTACGCCTTGTGAAGAAAAGGGTGCAAGCGGCGACATATATGGAACGCCGTATGAACGAAGACTGCATAAGTGGACAAACATCATAATGATCCCTAAAATCAGCCCGTAAAAACCCATAACAGCTGAGGCAATAAGAAAAATAAACCGAATAAGCCGGGCTGAAATCGCCATTGCAAACGCCGGGGTTGCGAAGCTCGCAATCGCGGTGAGTGCCACGATAATCACCATTGCCGGAGAGACGATACCAGCCTGTACGGCAGCCTGGCCGATTACGAGCGCGCCTACGATTGACACTGCCGAGCCAACAACCCGGGGCAGCCTGAATCCCGCTTCCCTCAGAATCTCAAAAGCAACCTCCATCGTCAGCGCCTCCACAACAGCCGGAAACGGGACACTTTCCCGCTGGGCCGCAATGACCACTAACAGCTCAGTCGGTATCATTTCTTGATGAAACGTCGTGGCTGCCACGTATACAGCCGGAGCCACAAGCGAAATGAAAAAGACTAAAACACGAAGAATTCTTATACTTGTCGCAATGTCAAAACGCGAATAATAATCCTCAACAGACTGAAAAAACTGGACAAATAAGGCCGGGGCAATAAGCACAAACGGTGTTCCGTCCACAATAATCGCGAATCTTCCTTCTAACAGATTACCCGCTACTACATCAGGGCGTTCTGTATGATACATAGTCGGAAACGTCGTAAAGGTTTCATCTTCAATCAGCTGCTCAATATATCCAGATTCCAAAATACTGTCAATATCTATTTTTTCCAGGCGCAGCTTCACTTCCTTCAGCACCTTTTTATCGCATATTCCTTGAATGTACATGAGAGCGATATCCGTATTCGTAACAGAACCTTTTTTCATTTTTTCAACCCATAAATTCGGATTTTTAATGTATCGCCGGATCATGGAAATATTGGTTTGCAGAGACTCTGTAAACCCTTGGCGCGGACCGCGGAATGACGCCTGGGTGCTCGGCTCTTGGATGGAGCGCTGCTCTCCCCCTTGAGTGCTGCAAATCAAAGCTTCATCATGGCCATCAGCAAAAATGAGCGCATTGCCGAGCATTAACTCGGAAAAAAGCTTGTCCCAGCTCTTTTCCGCTTTCACCCCGCCCAGCGGGAGCGTTTTTTCAAGAATTTGCTGGATCGCATGAGTATTCTGGATAGACTCATCCTGTACCAATGGGTCAATTAACGACTCATGGATCGTGTTATTATCGACCAGCCCAGCAATATAGATAACAGCTAGGTGGACATGATCCTGCTCCCCGATTTTAATCTCGCGAATGATGACGTCAGAGCTGCTTCCGACTTCCTTTTTCGTTTCCGCTATATTCTTTGCCAAACTTGGAGAAATGAGAACCGGCCTTTCTTTTTCTTGCTGCTGTTCCTGGTTCCTTTCGTCAGTATTCTGCTTGTCTTTTGAACCGGTATTGTTCTTTCGCTTAGAAAATAAAGGCATACACAAATACCTTCCCTTGTCGTTTTCTCATATTCTTCCTTTTAAAATTGAGATTATGCATTAGGGTTAGATGCGGTATAACTTCTCCGCCAACGATAGACACTAAAAGCGGAGGATGATGAAGCATGAAGATATTGGGCGTGACCGGAGTCATATTAATTTGTTTATTAGCTATTTCTGTGTTGATGGACATGCTTCAAGGGTTCAGTTTAACAAAAGCCGTTTATAACAATATGTCCAGCTTTAAGATGACAACATTTGCGGAATGGGTCGTGCTTTTATTTTTTGTTTTAGTACTTGTGAGAGAAATCTACATGATCTATAAATCGAAAAAAAAGAACCCCTAGAGGGGGCGCTTTTTTCAGACAATCATATTGCCGTCTATTGTATCACTGCTATGTTTGTTGATGGTCCCTTTAAAAATGCGGTTGCCGATGATTTTGGAATTGGTTGATGTGGTTGTTTGAATAGCTGTCGCAGTGTCCGCGGAGAGGTTATTGATGGTGTTTCCTGAGACGATAGAGCCTGCAGAGCCATTGATATAAATCACAATCGGATTCCCGGCTGTTCTGTTGACTGAAATGGTATTATCAAAAATCTCATGCACACCGGCGCTGATATAGATGGTGACCAAAAGCGGAGATCTCTCTAAGTGGTTGCCGATAATTGAGGTTTTCGCACTTGTGGAGCAATAAATGGGGTAATTTTTGAACTCTTTAAATGTATTGTTTTTGATGATGGCGCCGGCATTGTTTGTGACGGAAACAGAATATGATTCCGGCACTGCTTCAAACGCGTCAGGATTCAGTATATTCCCTTCAATCACCGCGTTCCCTTGAGCAATCCAAATGCCCCGGCTGAATTTTCTCAGGAGATTATCTTTAATGATCATATTTCCGCCGGAAACGTTCACACCGTCAACGACTTGAATGAGACAGTTATTCAGAAAAGCGATGTCATCTGACAGCACTGCGCGAAGACCGATGCTGCGCCTTGTTTCAGACAGTCCGTTTTGAATTTGGTTTCCGTCTACCTTTACGTCGGAAGACTGATAAACCAATATCCCTGTGTTTTCAAAGTTGCTGATTTTGTTGTTCGTCACAAGAACGCTCTTTCCCCTGACATCAATTCCAGTTGAAAATCCGGTAATGAGGTTGCCAGCGATCACTGCATCACTGGTCTCTTTTCCTTGTGATACACCGAGTCCGGTTATCCCGACTCTTGGCGCAGCCGCCGCGTCTTCAGGGCGCCTCAGTATATTTCCCTTGATCACTGTTTGCGTCCCATATCCGTAGCTGATTGTATTGTCAGAGTGATTTCCTTCTATTAAAATGCCATACCCGTTAAAATTGGTCACAGAACTTGAAACGTTTCCAACAAAGTGGTTATTGCGAATTGATACATTAATCGGTTCCTCATAATCAACGTCACCTTCGCCATATCCTTCAATGTCAATTCCGAATTTCGGGGCTGTTCCATTCCCCGTTCCGGCATCTTCAATCAAGCACTCCTCCACCGTGACCATGTCACATCCGGTAATGGAAATGTTATTTCTCCTCGACCGCCGAACCTCACAGCGGCGGATGATAATTTGCTCTGACGTTCGATAATCTTGATTGGTCTTTAATCCCCTTGGGCTGACTATGATCCCATCGCCGGTAAAATCGGAAATTTTCACATCATCAATGAGAACATTCGAGCATCCTTCAATACATATGCCAAAGCCCCATTCATGGGTTGACCTTATCCCCGCCGAGACATACGTATGCTCATCCCGTTCGCCGATAATTTGTCCTCCGGAAATAGTTATATTCTCTTGCTTGCCTACATAAAATGCGGAATAACCCCACGAACTATTCGGTATCACTTTCATGATACATTCGGGGTCCATCATAATCTCAAGGTTGCCGGGAACAATGATCCCCGCGTTTCGAAACCTCTGATTAAGATCTCCGCCAAGCGTTGCGTCTATTAAATATGTTCCCTTTGGAAACCAGACAGTATGATAGCCTTTCGAAACAGCTGTACTGAGGCACTGATTAATCCGTTCTGTCGAATCCGTTTTACCATCTCCAGGAACACCGAAATCCGCTGCATTTAATATGAATTCAGCCATTTGCGAGCCTCCTTCTCTATGATTACTATTATGTTACTCACAAAGGCCCGATCTGCTTGTACATTTCTCTAAAATTTTATTAAAGGAATAGTTATGTAAGAAAATCTCACGATAAAGAGTATAAAAATTAGGAGAAAATCACTATTTTTAGGTATTTATAATTTTTCCATTATGGAACTATTTGAAATGAGTATAAATTATATTGACACAAGTATTATATAAGAATATGATTTTTATAATACACTTTTTTTAGAAAGGGTTTGGCTGACATGGCTTCGATTGATAACGAAAGTATCATTAAAAGCGTCCCGCAAAAAGGGTTCTTTGGTCACCCGCGAGGACTATTTACACTATTTTTCACCGAATTTTGGGAGCGTTTCTCTTACTATGGAATGAGAGCAATCTTACTTTACTATTTGTATACAGAGACGGTAAACGGAGGGCTCGGCTTTGACAAGGGCACTGCGGTTGCCATTATGTCGATCTACGGATCACTCGTATACATGTCCACTATTATTGGCGGATGGCTCGCTGACCGGGTATTCGGTACCGCAAACACCGTGTTTTACGGCGGCATATTCATTATGTTCGGCCACATTGCACTCGCCTATCCGGGCAGCGCGATCGCATTCTATATCAGCATGGCGCTTATTATTGTCGGAACAGGCTTATTAAAACCAAACGTTTCAAGCGTGGTTGGGGATCTTTACACGAAAGAAGACCCGCGCCGCGACTCAGGTTTCAGTATTTTCTACATGGGGATTAACCTCGGTGGTTTACTTGCGCCGTTAATTATCGGAACACTCGGACAGAAGTACAACTATCATCTCGGCTTCGGAGCTGCCGCGGTCGGAATGCTTCTCGGACTTATCGTATTTGCTTTGACAAGAAAGAAAAACCTCGGGCTTGCAGGTTCCAATGTGCCGAATCCGCTGTCTAAAAAATCTGCGATTGGCACCGGAATCGGTGTTATCATTGTGGCGATCGCAGTGATGATCTCTGTACAAACAGGCGTGCTGACGATCAATCGTTTTATCGACCTTGTAAGTATTCTCGGTATTTTGATTCCTGTCATTTATTTCATCATCATGTTTACAAGCAAAAAAGCGGACAAAACAGAAAAATCCCGTCTTGCCGCTTACGTTCCTTTGTTTATCAGTGCTGTCATGTTCTGGGCCATTCAGGAACAGGGAGCGACCATTCTTGCGGTATACGCTGATGAACGCATAAAACTTTCATTGGGCGGATTCGAACTTCAGTCATCTTGGTTCCAATCATTAAATCCATTGTTTGTCGTCATTTTTGCGCCAATATTCGCATGGCTCTGGATGAAGCTTGGCAAACGCCAGCCGTCTACACCAGTTAAATTCTCAATCGGAATTATTTTAGCCGGATTGTCATTTATCATTATGGTATTCCCTGCTATGCAAGGAAAAGAAGCACTCGTAAGCCCGCTTTGGCTTGTTCTCAGCTTCCTGCTTGTCGTGCTTGGAGAGCTGTGCCTGTCTCCAGTCGGTTTATCCGTGACAACGAAACTGGCACCAGCTGCCTTCTCTGCACAGACAATGAGTATGTGGTTTCTGACGAACGCAGCAGCCCAAGCGATCAATGCCCAAGTAGCCGGATTGTTTGATAAAATTCCTGAAACAATGTACTTCGGCACCATCGGTTTGATTTCTATCGTTCTTGGCGGCATTCTCCTGCTGCTCTCGCCGATGATCAAACGCGCGATGAAAGGGGTCTTATAATCAGAAACAGCCCGCGGATTTTGATCTGCGGGCTGTTTTTTTATTGATCCAGCCATTTGCTGAAGCTTTGATCAAAGGCTTCCGGTTCTTCCAGCATCGGCTGATGGCCGCTCCTTTCAAAAATAACCTTATCCATATGGGGATATAAACCGTCAACAGCATCCCATAGCGAAACGGGCGCAACCAAATAATCATATCTCCCTAATCCGATATACACCGGCATACGAACATCAGCTAACCGCTGAATAAGATCAATCTGGGCAAATGTATTGCCCCATAATTCATCAATGATCGGCATATTCGTGAATACGCCATCCCATAAGGCAGCTGCATGCGGCCGCTCTTGATAAAAGCTTTTTGCTTCAGCGCGAATACACATGTGCACAAAGCGCCTTTCAGGATCTTTGTCGATGTCCTGCGGCAAATTGGCGATGTCTTTTTCAAAGCGTTTCTTTCTCTCAAGGCTGGCTGTTTCCATGAAAAATGATTCGCTTTTTCGCGGTCTTTCTTCACTGTTATCAAGCGCAGTATTGAAGAGCGCCACCTTCCGAACTTGTTTGGGATATGTCCTGGCATACTCTAAAGCCATAAAAGCGTGTCCGGAATGTCCCAGGATAGTAACATCCTCAAGCTGAAGAAATGTTCTCATCCTTTCGATATCAGCCAAGACGGCATCAAGCCTCGAATCCTCCTCACGAAGCTCCCGCTTAGGCTTAGCAAATCCCCTATGGTCGATAAAGACCCATTGATATTTCTGTTTGATATCTGAGGAAAAAAGGCGCGGATAGTAAACCGCACTCCCGATCACAAGGATGGGTGCGCCCTCGCCCTCAATTCGATAAGCTAAATCAAAGCCGTCCGAGTGACAGATCCCCGTACGTTCCATTTCTCACGCCCCCTTTGTTTTCATTATATAAAAAAAGCCTGACGCATGGCGTCAGGCTATCGATATTACCGTTTTAAATCTTCCAGGGTCTTTTCCCATCTGCCCAGCACCTCTTCAGCGCTGTGAAGCTGTATACGGACACCTGAAGTCAAATCAGCGTATTTCGCAACGTCCTCCTTCACTGAAACAATGCGGCAGGAAAAACGGTCTCTTTCATATTCGGCATCTTTCAAAGGCGGTAAAGGCGCGCATTCAAGCTTTACATAATAGCTGCTCCCTTCCACCATGCCGTGAACTGTGCTGTTCCTGTGCGAAGGATGTTGGCCGAAGTCATTGTGTTTTTCCACAGAGCGATTCGGATATCAGTTCGGCTCAGCGCGATAATTTCACCTGCACTGATCATAGCGGCATGCGGCCAGCCATCCTCTGATACTGTTTGCAGAACGAAGGCCTCATGCTGCTTCTCATTCAGGCAGCTCCCGTCAAGCAGCTCAAAGAGACGGTCTGACATACTGTTCACGCGGATCAAGCCTTTCGTTCCGGCACCGCCGGAACTTCAATTGCTGTTTCTGTTTCCTTTGGATCAATTTTAAACGCTGGATTGTATTTTTTGGGATTTGTAATGCTTTCCGGTTCACAGGATCTCCATGTAAAAAAGCATGTTTGGCACTGATAAACTTCCCATGCGCCTTCTACAGGCGATTTGCTCATGACTTCTCCCTTTTTTGAGTCGCATCGAGGACATGTATGCATTTCGAACATCCTTTCCTTATTTATTCATTAAATCCATTAGTTTTTGTTCCCATTCTTTCGTTGTTAGCGGAGAATCAAGCGGCTGTGAATAATGGCCTCTTGTTTCCGGCGCAACCGGTGTAGTGGCGTCGAGAATCATTTTGTGAGTGATTCCTGATGGATTGGATCCCGGATCAAGCGGCAGGACAGATAAGTCCGGAATGATGACCGCATCGTGTTTCGGATGCATTTTGGTCGAAAGCGCCCACATGACCTGCGGAAGGTTGAATGGATCGACATCCTCATCAACGACAATGACCATTTTGCAGTAGCCGAGTCCGTGCGGCGTTGTGAGTGCGCGCATGCCGACCGCTTTCGCAAATCCGCCATAGCGGGTTTTTGTGGAAACAATCGCGATTAAACCGTGTGTGTACATGGCGTTCACTGCCACAATTTCGTTCGGGTACGCTTCTTTTAACTGCTGATAAAGCGGCACGCATGTGTTAATGCCAATCATGTAATCGCATTCTGTCCAAGGCATGCCTAAGTATAAATGTTCAAAGATCGGATTGTTTCTGTGATAGACGCGTTTAATTTTGATAATCGGCATGCTGCGTCCGCCGGAATAATGGCCTGTGAATTCACCGAACGGCCCTTCATATTCGCGCTCTCCGGCAATAATCTCACCTTCAAGCACCACTTCAGCACCCCAAGGAACATCAAGATCAGACAGCTTTGATTTGACGATGCGATATGGTTCGCCTTGAATCGCGCCTGCCATTTCGTATTCTGATTGATCATAGAGAAGCGGAGTCGATGCCGCCGTTGTAATGACCGGCTCACAGCCGAGCGCAATGGTGACCGGAAGATTGATGCCGCGTTCTTCAGCTTGGCGCAGATGGATTGCAATATCGTGCTGCGGGACAGGCTGAATGCCGAGGCGGTCTTTTCCTTTGACCTGCATTCTGTAAATGCCGACATTTTGTTTGCCGAAGTTGTCAGGGTCTTCAAGATCACGGGAGATGACACACGCTTTGTCTAAATAGTAGCCTCCATCACCTTGGTTAATTCTGAAAAGAGGCAGTATATCGAACAAATTGATATCTTCTGTGATTTCATTTTCATGAAATGGTGCTGTTTCCTCACGTTTGACCGGCATCGGAAACTGGTCATAACGCTTTGCGAATTCAAAAAACTGTTCTTTTACCGGTGTGTCTTTCGGCATGCCCAGCATCATGGCATGGTTTGGCCAAGAGCCGATGACATTCATCGCAATTTGGGCGTTATGATAGCCGTAAATGTTGTTAAATAAGAGCGCGGGGCTTTTATCGCCAAGATTGCTGGCTGCCCGTGCGGCGGCCCCTAAATCCGGTTCCGGCTTTACCTCTTCATTCACTGTAAGCAGCTGTCCTTCTTTTTCAAGGGCAGCGAGAAATTCTCTGAAATCTTGATAAGCCATGATCAAGCTCCTCCTTTTTGTTTTTCAATCCCATTCCAGCGCTTCGCTTCAGGAAGCCGAATGCCGAATTGGTCCAACGTTCTAAAAACAATATGGTCAACCATTTCCTCTAAGCTGCTCGGCTGATTATAAAATGCCGGCATCGGAGGAAGAATGATTGTACCCATTTTCGTAAGCGCTAGCATATTTTCGAGATGAATTTGGTTCAAAGGCGTCTCTCTCGTTAAGAGGACGAGTTTTTTTCTCTCCTTGAGCATGACATCCGCCGCACGTGTCAGCAGATTATCCGCCATGCCGGTGCGAATGCTTGCGAGAGATTTCATGCTGCACGGCGCAACAATCATTCCATCGGTATCAAACGACCCGCTTGAAATGGCTGCCGCCTGATCCTTATGTGAGTAAGTGTATGTGGCCAGTTGTTCTACTTCTTGTAAGGTATAGCCTGTTTCGTGTTTGATCGTGACGTTTGCCCAAGGAGACACAACGAGATGGGTTTCCACTCCGGCGGCCTTCAGCCACTGCAGCAGCCTGACCCCAAAAATGGCCCCTGTTGCCCCTGTCATTCCGACAACGAGTTTCACTTTGCCCCCTCCTTTACGCTTGAATTCTGCTTTCATTCCAATCATACTCCTGATATATCCATATGAAAAATATCTATTAAATCTATATTTAATACCTAAAAGGTATGATAAGGAGGCGCTTTCTTTTGGATATTCGCCAGCCTCGATACTTCATTACCATTGCCCAAGAACAGAAAATTACGTCCGCAGCCAAAAAGCTTCACATGGCGCAGCCGCCTTTAAGCAGGCAGCTCAAACAGCTGGAGGACGAGCTTGGTGTTGTTCTGTTTGACCGGAACAAGAAAAAACAAATGACTCTTACATATGAAGGAGCTGTTTTTCTAAAAAGAGCAAAAGAGATTCTGCATAGGTTTGAAGATGCAGTCATTGAGGTACAGGAGCTGAAGGAGGAAGTAGCCGGTACACTTGCCGTGGGATCAACGATTTATTGCGCGGCTCTGATGCTTGAAAAAGTAACACAGATCAAAGAGAGATACCCCCATCTCACCTTTAATATTTGGGAAAATGAGCCCGCGACACTGTTAGAGCTGCTGGAAAGCCGGCAAATCGATGCGGCGGTCACGACAACACTGATCAAAAGTGACACAGTACAATTCAAGCAGCTTGATGACATTCCATGTGTGCTCGTGCTTTCAGATGAAGCCGGATATCCGTGCGGAGACACCATTAAGATGGAGGACATTCCTTCATTTCCGCTGATCCTGCTGCGGCCTGTCAACGGAAAAGGCGTCTATAATCAGGTCATGAATGAATTTCATCGTTTGAACCTGGAGCCGCGCATTGTTTGTGAATGCCACGACTCTGCAACTTTGCTCAGCCTCGTGTCATCCGGATTCGGCGCGTCTATTTTGCCTGTCACAATGATTCCCGTTCATATGAGAAATCACGTTCACACCGTCCATATCGAAAATAATCCCTTCATTATGACACCGGCTGTCATGTGGAGAACGGACAGTTATTTGCCTAAACCGGCACAGCAATTTTTGGATTTATTTTAAAAGATTTTGCCTTATGAAAACCAATTACTTGACTCATACTAAAAAAAAGTTATCCTTTAGATTTGTAAGCTATTTTTTTATTTCAATAAAATCAACCAGAAAAGTGGGGAATAAGATGAAAAAAGCATTATTGGCTTTATTCATGGTCGTAAGTATTGCAGCTCTTGCAGCTTGCGGAGCAGGAAATGACAATCAGTCAAAAGATAATGCCAAAGATGGCGATCTTTGGGCTTCAATTAAGAAAAAAGGTGTGCTCACAGTCGGAACGGAAGGAACATATGAGCCGTTCACTTACCACGACAAAGACACTGATAAACTGACTGGCTATGATGTCGAAGTTATCACAGAAGTCGCAAAACGCCTCGGGCTTAAAGTCGACTTTAAGGAAACACAATGGGACAGCATGTTTGCCGGCCTGAATTCCAAACGGTTTGACGTCATTGCCAACCAAGTCGGAAAAACAGATCGTGAAGACAAATATGATTTCTCAGATAAATACACAACATCAAGAGCCGTTGTCGTTACGAAAAAAGACAACAACGATATTAAGTCAGAAGCAGATGTAAAAGGAAAAACATCAGCTCAATCACTGACAAGCAACTACAACAAATTAGCTACAAATGCCGGCGCTAAAGTAGAAGGCGTTGAAGGTATGGCGCAGGCCCTTCAAATGATCCAGCAAGGCCGCGTCGATATGACATACAACGATAAACTTGCCGTATTGAACTACTTAAAAACATCTGGCAATAAAAACGTGAAAATCGCGTTTGAAACAGGTGATCCTCAGTCAACATATTTCACGTTCCGTAAAGGAAGCGGCGAGGTTGTTGATCAAGTCAACAAAGCATTAAAAGAAATGAAAGAGGACGGGACTCTTTCTAAAATTTCTAAAAAATGGTTCGGCGAAGATGTTTCTAAATAATCTGCCGGCATTGACGCTTGGCACGGCGATCCCGTGGGATCTGGTGCAGCAGTCATTCTGGCCGATACTTTCAGGGGGAATCTACTATACGATTCCCCTTACGATTCTTTCCTTTATATTCGGAATGATCCTGGCGCTGATTACGGCGCTTGCCAGAATGTCGAAAGTGAGACCTTTGAGATGGGTGTTCAGCGTATACGTATCCGCAATACGCGGCACTCCTCTTCTCGTTCAATTGTTCATCATTTTCTATCTGTTCCCGGCCTTTAACGTCACATTAGATCCATTTCCAAGCGCAGTTATCGCCTTTTCATTAAACGTCGGCGCCTATGCATCTGAAATCATTCGGGCATCTATTTTATCCGTGCCGAAAGGGCAATGGGAAGCCGGCTACACAATTGGCATGACACATCAAAAAACGCTGTTCCGCGTCATTTTGCCGCAGGCGTTTCGTGTGTCGATCCCGCCATTATCCAATACCTTTATCAGCCTGATTAAAGATACATCCCTCGCCTCTCAAATTCTGGTCGCTGAGCTGTTCAGAAAAGCCCAGGAAATCGGCGCGCGGAATCTTGATCAAATTTTAGTGATCTATATTGAAGCAGCCTTTATTTATTGGATTATCTGCTTCCTGCTTTCACTCGTCCAGCATGTCATCGAACGGCGTCTTGACCGCTACGTGGCCAAATAAGGAGGTTCTGAGTATGCTTACCGTTAAAGGATTAAACAAATCATTCGGTGAAAATGAAATTTTAAAAAAGATAGATATGAAGATTGAAAAAGGAAAAGTCATCGCCATACTTGGGCCTTCAGGTTCAGGGAAAACGACGCTGCTCCGCTGCCTGAACGCTCTGGAGATCCCAAATCGCGGAGAGCTTGCATTTGATGATTTCTCCATCGATTTCTCCAAAAAGGTGAAACAGGCGGATATCCTAAAGCTTCGCCGAAAATCCGGAATGGTGTTTCAGGCGTATCACCTGTTCCCGCACCGCACAGCCCTCGAAAACGTGATGGAGGGCCCTGTTCAGGTGCAAAAACGGAACAAAGAGGAAGTCAGAAAAGAAGCGATTCAGCTTCTTGATAAAGTCGGATTGAAGGACAAAATGGATTTATATCCATTCCAGCTTTCCGGCGGACAGCAGCAGCGCGTCGGCATCGCCCGCGCACTGGCGATTCAGCCTGAGCTCATGCTGTTTGACGAACCGACCTCAGCGCTTGATCCCGAGCTTGTCGGAGAGGTGCTGAAGGTTATCAAGGACTTGGCCAATGAAGGCTGGACCATGGTCGTCGTGACCCACGAAATCAAGTTCGCGCAGGAAGTTGCGGATGAAGTCATCTTCATCGACGGCGGCGTTATCGTGGAGCAGGGACCGCCGGAGCAAATTTTCTCCGCACCAAAAGAAGAGCGGACACAGCGGTTCTTGAACCGGATTTTGAACCCGCTGTAATAAGAAAAACAGGGCGTCAGCGCCCTGTTTCAGATTATTGACAAAATCCTAAAACGATTTTCGTTTTAGGATTTTGTCATTTTCAGCGTGATTGAAAACCTTTGAAGTCTAGGAAGGGCGAGCATTGGAGCACATCGAATGTTAAATTCGTGAGCACCGAAGCGCAGGCCTGACAACGAATGCAAGGGTTTGCCAACACGCTGAAACAGGGCGCCGGCGGCGGCCCTGTTTTTTTGTTGAGCCCCTTTCGCCTATTCCGCCCTTCTGTCAGATGTGCTACAATGACAATCGACTGATTTTTACGAAAGAAGGGACCTCACGTGAAGCAAGAACTTGTTCTGCGCTGGACATTTTATTTTGCCGGTTTGATCATTTTGGCTTTTGGTGTATCCCTGACGATAGAAGGAAAAGCACTCGGCATTAGTCCGTGGGATGCATTTCATTACAGCCTGTTTCAGCACTTCGGGCTTACCGTCGGCCAGTGGTCCATCATTATTGGAGCGCTCATCGTCGGATTCACGTCATTGTTTACGAGAGCTTGGCCGAAAATTGGGGCCCTCCTGAATATGGTGCTCATTGGTGTATTTATAGATTTTTTCAATTTCATTCTGCCTGCCCCCTCGACCTACACAGGCTCGATCATCGTCTTCTCTCTAGGCGTGGTGCTGATTGGTTACGGCGTCGGTGTTTATGTATCAGCAGGCCTTGGCGCGGGGCCGCGTGATTCACTGATGATGCTGATTACAGAAAAAACCGGCTGGAATGTGCAATGGGTGCGGAACGGCATGGAATTAACCATTTTGTTTGCGGCATGGGGCATGGGCGGACCGATCGGTTTTGGCACCATTTTGACCGCCATCCTCACCGGACTCATTCTGCGTTTTTCATTGCCGCAGTCAATCCAGTTGCTGAATTATGCTGTGGCAAGGCGGACAGCCGCTGTGAAAGCATCTCCGCCTGTACACTAAAACAAAGCCGCCTTGGCTTTGTTTTTTTATTTTCTCCTCTATATGAGTCTTGTGGAAGTATGATAGGATGGTTTTGACAATCTTTTGCAGACGGAGGATCTAGAATGAAGATTTACGGAATTTATATGGACCGCCCGCTTTCACAGGAAGAAAATGAACGGTTCATGTCTTTCATATCACCTGAAAAACGGGAGAAATGCCGGAGATTTTATCATAAAGAAGATGCTCACCGCACCCTGCTGGGAGATGTGCTCGTTCGCTCAGTCATAAGCAGGCAGTATCAGTTGGACAAATCCGATATCCGCTTCAGCACGCAGGAATACGGGAAGCCGTGCATCCCTGATCTTCCCGACGCTCATTTCAACATTTCTCACTCCGGCCGCTGGGTCATTGGTGCGTTTGATTCACAGCCGATCGGCATAGATATCGAAAAAACGAAACCGATCAGCCTTGAGATCGCCAAGCGCTTCTTTTCAAAAACAGAGTACAGCGACCTTTTAGCAAAAGACAAGGACGAGCAGACAGACTATTTTTATCATCTATGGTCAATGAAAGAAAGCTTTATCAAACAGGAAGGCAAAGGCTTATCGCTTCCGCTTGATTCCTTTTCAGTGCGCCTGCACCAGGACGGACAAGTATCCATTGAGCTTCCGGACAGCCATTCCCCATGCTATATCAAAACGTATGAGGTCGATCCCGGCTACAAAATGGCTGTATGCGCCGCACACCCTGATTTCCCCGAGGATATCACAATAGTCTCGTACGAAGAGCTTTTATAAATGGCTCATCAACAGCTTGACACCGCGCTCAATATCTTCCGTTTTCACATTGGAAATATTGATTTTTAATAGATTTTCTTTCTGATAATCTGATAAATAATGACGGTCTATCGCCTCAAGGAGAACCCCTTGTTTTTTCAGTCTATGAATCACTCTTGAGGCGGGCAGATCCTGAGGAAGCACCAGGTGGGTGTGCATGCAGGGTGCCTGCCCGCTGGAGAACGTAAAGCGGCCGCTTCCCAGCTGCCTGTGTGTTTGAATGGCTTGATGAAGCTTCAGCGACCGCTCTTTATAAGAATCTCTGATTTTCTCCTTATGCCTGCCGTACATACCGCTTTTCAGGTAAATCTCCAATGCCGCTTGAGAAATCATCGAACAGTCGATGTCGTTCAGCTTTTTGTACGCATAGAACGTGTCAGTCAGCGCTTCGGGCAAAACAGCCGCCCCCACGCGAAGGCCGGGGAACATCATTTTCGAGAAGCTTTTCAAATAGATGACATGTGAGGACAGATCATATGCGTACAGCGGATCTGCCTTTTTATTTTCCTCCAGATCACCGAGGTAATCATCCTCAACGAGATAGACATCATACGCTTCTGCCAGTCTCACAAGCTCCTGTTTATCACGCTCTGACAATGAGTAGCCAAGCGGGTTATGGAAGCGCGGCATCGTATAAAAAAATTTAATCGATTCTGTTTGAAATAACCGCTCAACCTCGGCTATATCAAGCCCTTCTTCCGTTCGTTTCACCCCGATAGCGGGAATCCCAAGCGTCTCAAGCTGTTCGACCATCAAATGGTAGCCCGGCTGTTCAATGGCGATCTTCTCTTTCCCATTTGGGAACGGCATGGCACAAAGCAAGGATAACGCCTGCTGGACACCTGATGTAATGAAAATATGCCGTTCATCCGCAAATACCTGTTGAGTGGCCAAGAGCTTTCGGAGTACGCGGATGAGTGAGGGAAGCCCCTTTGGCGTCCCATAAATAAACAAATCGTTTTTGTATGTATCAATCGCTTTGTTGATACAGTGCTGAAAATCAAGATACGGAAACACATCTGGATCCGGCGCAGATGTGGCAAAGTCGATGGGGCCAGGCTGCCCGCTTCTTGATTTCCCTGTCTTTTTCACAATATAATAGCCGCTTTTCGGAACAGAATAGATAAGGTGGCGCTTTTCCAGCTCCTGCAGCGCGCGGATCACTGTGCTTTTGCTGACTTGGTAGCGGGCGGACAGCTGACGGATAGATGGAAGCCTGTCTCCTTCTTGATAGGCGGTGCTTTGCATCATCTCCTCTATCCTCATTAATAGACTCATATATTTCTCCATGCCTTCTCCCCCTGTTTTGTACCGGTACAGTTCATTGTTTTTCTCATTGTACCGTTCTGACCGCGGCCATACAATAAAAGGAGCGACCGGCGCTGCAATTCAGGTAAAGGAGCCCTTCCCATTATGGTTAAACATCAGCAAGCCCCCGCTTATATAGCGGCTATTTTATATTCGTTCATTATCGGTTTATCCTTTCTATTCGTAAAAATCGCACTGCAAACAGCAGAGCCGTTTGATATTTTGGCGCATCGGTTCACCATTGCGTTTGCTGCGGCGACTGTACCGATCTTATTCGGCTGGGTAAAGCTATCAATCCGCGTAAAGGACGTCATTGCCATTTTGCCGCTCGCCCTGCTGTATCCCGCGTTATTTTTCAGCTTTCAGGCATTCGGCCTTGTGTACTCGTCCTCCTCTGAAGCGGGAATTATTCAGGCAGCCATTCCGATTTTCACGATGGTCTTTGCCGCTTATGTTTTAAAGGAACGCCCAACGTGGACGCAAAAGGGGTTCACGGTTTTATCCGTTGCCGGCGTCATGTTTATTTTTGTGATGAAAGGCGTTGACGTGGAATCAGCCAGCTTAAAAGGGTCTTTGCTGATCCTATTGTCCGCTTTGTCCTCAGCGATGTACAATACTGCTGCCAGAAAAATGACGCAGCGGTTCAAGCTGACCGAGCTCACCTACATCATGTCAGCCATCGGCTTTGTCGTCTTCAACGCCATCGCCCTTGTGCGTCATGGAGCGGCGGGAACAGTCGGCACTTATTTTCTGCCGTTCCGGGAGCCCGGCTTCGTTCTCGCCATTGTGTATTTGGGCGTGCTGTCTTCACTTGTCACTTCATTTCTGTCTAACTATACGCTGTCGCGAATTGAGGCGTTTAAAATGAGTGCTTTTAATCATGTATCTACCATTGTGACGATGATTGCAGGAGTTATGATTCTCAACGAAAGCCTGGCCTGGTATCATCTTGCCGGGGCTGTTTGTATTATGATTGGCGTGGTGGGGAGCAATATCAATCTGGAGAAAAAAACAAAGCGCCCTGGTATGCCTGCAAAAAAATGAGAAATTATGCTAGACTGAAAGGAAAAACATGGTTAGAGGTGTAGGTTTACCGTATGATTCAATATGCTAGTGAAAGTATCAATCTTCCAGGAGAAATCGCTTTTAAGGATGTAAGAGAAATCTTTTTTTATCAAATCGCAAAAATATCATGCTTTTACTTTCTGTTGTTTTGCACCATATTTGCTGCAGTTAACTTCATTAACGGATGGCCCCGTATCGTTTATGGCAGTGACGCGCTTAACTTGTTTATGAACAGTATGTTGATTATCGTGATGTCCGTTCTGTTTACACTGCTGCTCCTCCTTCTTCTATATGTGAAGTTTTCCAGAGCATACAAGAAGAACGAACGGATGAAATTGAAAAGAACATATACTCTGAACCAAGAAGGAATTCGTATATGTTCTAAAAAATATGACCTCATTTTCAATTGGGATGAAATTACAGCTGTTTTCGAATATAAAAATATCTTCAGGGTCAATACATCAAGTGGCCAATATATTGCGATCCCCAAACATTTTTTTCACTCCGAAGAGGAGATGAACAGATTCAAGGAGATTATCCTTAAAAATACCGAAACAAAAAAACTCAAATTTAAAAAGGATCAGCATTGACAGTGCTGATCCTTTTATATTGAATGGTGGGTTTCTTTTGCCTTCTGTTTATCTAAAAACGGCACCAGCTCTATTACAGCCGATAAACCCACAAACACGATGCACACAGCGACAATCAGCAAATAACCATGAGTCATGTCAAAAAACAAACCGCCCGCATACACGCTAAGAGCTCCGGCAACCTGATGGATAAAGAAATTGATGCCTAACAGCGATCCGATCAATCCTGTTTGATAGCTTTCCGAAATTGACGCCGCGGTCAGCGGGATCACGCCTGTGTAACTGAGCCCGAATAACAGGATAAACCCGAAGTACCAAAGGTCGCTGTGATGAATTCCGAGAATGGGAATGAGCAGGCAAATGAGGCTGAGCAGCCGAATGAAAAATAAGATGGATAGCATGACGCTTCTGCTGCCGAGGAGATCGGACAGCCAGCCTGCCAATAATCCGCCAATGATAATAAACGCCCCGAACGCGGCCATCATTCCGTTGACATGAGAGACATGTGCATCCTTCAGCATCGGAACGAGATGAGCATCAATGATTCCCATCGTAAATCCGCAAGTACACACGCCGAAGTACAGGATATGAATGAGGCGGGATTGCTTCATCACGTTCCAAAACCCCCGCCAATCATAAGATTTTTTCACAGACTCCGCTTGCGCATACGGCGGGTGCTTCATCCCAATGACGAGGAGCGGCAGCAGAACAGCCGCCATGACGATTCCCAAAATCGTATAGGTGCTCTGCCAGCCGGCATGATACGGAGCCGCAGCCCAAATGGGCGAGAGAAGCAGCAGGCCCGCAGAGTTGGCATTGGTCAAAATAGCAAGCGCCAGACCTTTGTGTCTGTCAAACCAACGGCTGATGAAATACTGGGTCGTCACGCCGACCGCGCAGGAGTATCCGATTCCGCCAAGCACACCGTAAATGGCGGAAAACACATGAACATTCGGTGAATAAGGAAGCACCAAAAAGCTTGCGCTGATGCAGACAGCTCCAAGCGCCATAATTTTTCTGACACTGAAACGGTCGATGAAAAAACCGACAAAAAACTGGACGATGCCGGTTGTGATCATAAAAATGCTGACAGAAACCGAAATCAGCGACCTGTCGGCATGGAAGGCATCCGCCATTGGCAGCATAAAAAATTGAAAGGAATTTCTGAATGAGTTCATTCCGATGGCGAAAACAAACGTAAACAGCAATACAAACCATTTCATCCTGGGAGACGTGCGCATGTTTCGACCTGCCTTTATTTGAGTATTTCGACTATTATACCATGCGAAAATTGGCATTCAACACAAAAAAAAGCGGAACAGCCGAAGCTGTCCGCTTTTGATCACGGTTGAATGATCGGATGCTGATTCAAGATCGCAAAAATCCGTTCTGCGACTTCTTCCGTTTGTGACAGCAGGAACATGTGTCCTCCGTCAAATTGATGGAATGTGATGTCTTTTGCCCACTTCTTCCAGCCTTCCGCATCTCGTATGCATTTTTTATCATCAAGCCCGTTAAAGACATGAACAGGCGACTGGATCTGGGCCAGATCGTAAAGCTCAAATTGTTCAAGAGCCCGGTAATCTGATCGGAAAGAAGGCAGGAAAAAGGACATGACCTCCTTATTTTCAACAAGCTCTGCGGGCATTCCGCCTAATTGGATAATATGATCGAGAAACTGATCATCAGGCAGGTGGGACACTTTCTTCCGCTGAATATGAGGCGGCTGGATTGCAGAAATGATAACCGCCTGCGGAAAGATGCCCTCACGCTCAAGCTTTTGCGCCAGCCTGAAGGTGATCATTCCGCCCATACTGTGTCCGAACAGCACAAACGGCCGATCAGGGCGAAGGTTCAGTTCTTGCTTGTACAAATCTGTCAGCTCTTCGAGATCCTCAATGGCTGACGTTTGATTCGTGCCGTGTCCCGGCGGCTCGGCAGCGAGCATCTCGCACTCCCCCTGCAAAAAAGCATGGAGAGGGCGAAACGACGCCGAGTAGCCGCCAGCAAACGGAAAACAGATGAGCTGCGTTTTTTCCGACGCATCAAATGATTTGAAGAGTTGGCTCATTGGCTGTCTCCTCCTTTCATCACTTCTTTTATGAAACCGTTACGGTTTGTGTATTAAGAAATTCGAGCAAAATCTCCGCATTCCTATCTAGCGTTTCGCCCTGCAGCATTTCTGCGTGTGTTCCGAAGCCTCTTTTCATACGGTAAGCACCCGTTGTAGCTTCTTCCCATGATGCAAGCCATTCCGGCATGTCAAAAGCAGCGCCGGAAGTCAACAGATCAATATCTGCTTTCACCTGGCCTGTGCTGATCAGGCTGACGTAGTATGAGTAAAAAGCATGTGTTTTTTGCTTGAGGCCTTGTTTGACGGCTTCGCTGTTGAGCGCTTCATTGTCCCGATTGACATTCATCAACGCTTCGACATCACTTTCAACCGTGCGTCCGTCCAGATCACTGACACCTTGTTTTTTATAGGAATCCACCATGATGATCCGCTGAACAATACGGCCTTGTTCCTCAAGCTTTTTCGCAGCTTCAAACGCCAGGCTGCATCCCGCTGAATACCCAAACAATGTTAAAGGCCCTTCCGGCTGCAGCTTCTGGATCAAATCCGCATAGCGGTCAAGCCGGTCTTCCTCCTCAATAAAATCAAAGGCGCACAGCTTGTATGACGGCAAGCGGCTGGATAGATTTTGGTACATAAGGCCATAGCCCAAGACCGGCGGGAATGCGAAAATGATCTGCTCCTGATCCTGATTCATTATCGTTACATTCTGCAAGCCATCAGGGCCCCCGTTTTTCACATACGCTGAAATGCCGGCGATCGTCGGCGCTTCAAACAAAAGCTTTACTGGAAGATCAATCCCGAGCTCTTTCTTGATGCGGGAAGCGGCGGTCATGGCCTTCAAGGAATGCCCTCCGAGCGCAAAGAAATCGTCATGAATGCCAATTTGCTTTCTGCCGAGAACCTCCGACCAGATTTGTGCGATTGTTTCTTCCATATCGTTCCGCGGTCCGATCCATTCTTCCGCCAGCTGATCCTGATCAGGTTTTGGGAGCAGCCGTTTATTGACTTTCCCGTTCGTCGTTAAAGGAAGCTCATCCAAGAAGGTAAAGGTTTGCGGCACCATGTAAGCAGGAAGCTGTTTTTTCAGGTGCGCCTTCACGTCCTCAGCTGAAAGCTGCGTCCGGTTCACGAGGTAGGCATTGATTGATGCATCGCCAGACTCATGGCGGTCCGCCACAACGACTGCATCTTTCACACCTGGGTATTCCTGCAGCTGCTTTTCAATTTCTTCAAGCTCAATCCGGTGTCCGCGTATTTTGACCTGATCGTCAATACGGCCGGCGTATTCAATCGTTCCATCCGGCAGCCAGCGCGCTAAATCCCCTGTGCGGTAAAGCGTTTCTCCCGGCTTGAACGGGTTCTTAATAAACTTTTCCTTCGTGAGGTCAGCACGATTTACATATCCTTTTGACACGCCCATTCCGCTGATGCACAGTTCACCGATCGCCCCGAATGGCTGGAGCTGGCTTTGCTCGTTCAGAATATAAACACTGGCATTGCTGATCGGCTTTCCGATCGGCAATGAGGAGATGGAATCCGGTATATCATGCACGACGTGAGCAGTCGCAAACACTGTTCCCTCAGTCGGCCCGTAGCAGTTAATCAGCTTGCCCGGCCCCATGACCCGCAGCGCTTTTCTGACATGAGGCACTGACGCGCGCTCTCCGCCGAATAATATACAGCGTAGTCCCTTCATCCAATCCTCTCCCGCATCCGTGAGAAGATTAAATAGTGCGGTTGTCGCAAACATGACATTGACATTCTCTTGCAGGATCAGATCTGTGAGCCGTTCTGTATCAAGCAGCGTATGTTCATCTGCGATAATGAGCCGTGCCGCATTCAGCATAGAAGCATAGAAATCAAAGGTAAATGCGTCAAAGGCGTAATTGGAAACAGATAAGAATGTATCTTTCTCAGAGAATGCCATGTAGTCTACATGCTTGACCAATCCTTGAATATTGGCATGAGTGGTGATATTGCCCTTTGGCTTTCCGGTTGTGCCGGACGTGTACATGATATATGCCGGATCATTAGGATCAATCGCGGTTGCAGGATCGCTTGCCTGTTCTTCAAACCGTGTTTGATCATCAATGAAGAGCGTTGTGCCTGTATACGGCAGCTCAGCCGCTTGTTCTTTCATCTTCTGATGCGTCAGAAGACAGGCTGCCGCACTGTCAGCCAGCATATACGAGATTCGGTCCTCTGGCAGCTTCGGATCAACCGGCAGATAGGCTGCTCCCGCCTTTAATACACCGAGAATGCCGATTACCAGTTCAAGTGAGCGCTTCGTGTACAGCGCTACAACAGAGCCTTTGCCCGCACCGTGTTTTTGCAGCCGGCGTGCAAGGCGGTTCGCTTCCTCATCTAATTCGCGATAAGACAGGGTCTGGCCGGAATACGTAAGCGCCGGCGCATCCGGATTGACGTTCACTGCTTCCTTGAACCAATCCGTCAGAGGCTTTGTTTCATGAGCTTGAGCCGGCGGGTTTAAGCCGGTTAGCAAAAATTCTCTCTCCCTGTCGTCAACGAGGTTGATCGTGCTGACAGGCTGATCAGGATTCTGGATGAGCTGCTGAATTGCTGTGAGAAGCTGAGATTTCAAGCGCAGGATAAACGCCTCATCAAACACATTCTCATTATAGGCAAGCTTAATCAGCATCTCATCTCCCGGGGAAGCCATCAGGTTGAGATCATAATTCGACTTCTCAAAAACATGAACATCCACCATATCAAAGCCGTTTTCACTGCTTTCTTCATTTTTCGCATCCTGAAGCGGATAGTTCTCAAAAACAATGATGTGGTCAATCAGTTTCGGCTGATCGGCCTGGCTTTGGATGTCATAAAGCGGCACATATTGATGCGGCTCAGACTGCAGCGATTGCTCCTGCAGTTGCTTGAGCAAGCCGTTAAATGTGATACCCTCAGACAGCTTCACACGTCTCGGGACAACGTTGATAAACAGCCCGACCATATGTTCAACGCCTTTGATTTCCGCGGGACGCCCTGAAACAACTGTACCGAAGGCCAAATCGCCAGACTGCTGATAGCGGCTGATCAATACGCTCCAGACTGCCTGCAGCGCCGTACTTAAAGTGGTATGCTGCGATTTTGCAAGCTCGGTAAAAGCCTTTGTTTCCGCCTCCGGCAGTGAAAAGAGCAGCTCTTTCGGCTCATAGCCGTCCTTCTGTTTCTTTCTTTGCTCCGCAAACGTCGTTTGTCCTTCAAAGTCCTCTAAATACTCGCGCCAGTAACGCAGTGATGCTTGTTTATCCTGCTTTTCAAGCCACTTGATGTAGTCTTTATACGGTTTGACGGGGGGCAGGCTGTACGGCTTTTGTTCGCGCAGAGCATTGTATACCTTAAATAGATCCTGTACGACGATGCCGAAGCACCATCCGTCCAAAATAATGTGGTGGTAGCTCCACACCCATTCAAAGCTTTCTTCAGCTTTCTTGAAAATGGCTGCCCGCATCGGAATATCCCGCGTCAAATCAAAACCCCTGATCTTATCCTGTTCTTTGTACTCATTGATTTTGGCTGTTTGCTCGCTGCCCGTTAAGTGTGTCAGATCGATTTCTTCTATATGGAACTGCCGTTTTTTCAATACGACTTGGACAGGTCTTTTTACTTTTTCGTGAATGAACACGGTACGAAATACATCGTACCGGTCCATGATCACATTCATGCTTTCTTCAAGACATTTGATATTCAAGCTGCCTTTTACTTTCATCGTGATTTGTTCAAGGTAAAAGCTTTGGCCGGGATTCAGGATGGCATGAAAAAGCATCCCTTCCTGCATCGGCGATAGGTAATACATATCTTGAACCTGATCCTTGCTAAATTGACTCATATGTTTCGCTCCCGCCTTCTGTAATTCCCTTGCGTTTTATTTTAAATTCTCCTCAAGCATGTCAAAGATATCTCCCATCTCGTCCATTTCAAGGTCTTCGGCGCTAAAGTCGCTTGGTGTGAATTCCTTGTCTTCTTTTTCCGTGCAATGGCGGATTAGCATCAGGAGGTTTTCTTTAAACCGTTCCATTCGCTCTTCAATCGTGGCTCTTTCAAACTCCTTTTCATTGTAGGAGCAGGAAAGCACAAACCGGCCGTTTCTGATCATGCCGCTGAAGCTTAATGCGTACAGCGCCTCTGATTCTCCGCTTACTTGGCGCCCCATATCGAAAGCGGACGGTTCAAAGAAATCGGTTTTGACTTCACTGTCGAATTGGCCCAAATAGTTGAAGCTGATCTCCGGTGTGAAGCCCTTTGTTTCCGCTGTTTCTGTGAAATAACGAAGAATGCCGTAGCCAACACCTTTGTCGGGAATGCGGCGCAGGTTTTCTTTGACTGTTTTGATCACAGCCGAGGCATCTGCGTCAGATATGTCGAGCACAACAGGGTATTGTGCCGTAAACCAGCCGACCGTTCTGGAGATATTCACATTCGGGATAATGTCCTCCCGACCGTGTCCCTCAAGGTTAATGCCAATTTTGGCCCCCTTTGTCCATTCTTTCATTGTCAAACCGAGCGCGCTGAGAAGAATATCGTTGATTTCAGTTCCATATGGCTGATGAACATCTGTTAAAAGATGCTTAGTGTCTTCTTCCGTTAATTCACATAGGACGGATGATGTATCCTTGACGATCCGCTGCTCTGTTTCACAATCCTTCGGTAAAGGAGAAACCTGTTCAGCGGCAATTTGCGACCAGTATTCAGCCTGCTGTAAAAGATGCGCTGATTGGCTGAATGCCGCCAGTTCTTCCGCCCAGTCCTTGAAGGAGTTTGTTTTTTGCGGGAAGACAAGGCTCTCTTCTTTCTCAGCCTGCATGTAGCCTGAAGCAAAGTCTTCAAGCAAAATCCGCCATGACACACCGTCGACCACGAGATGGTGTACAGCAATGAGCAGGTGATCCCCAGCTTCTGTGCGATATTGCTCCGCCTTTAAAAGCGGCCCGGTTCTCAGATCGAGACTGCTTTGCAGCTTGTTCGCGAGAATCTTAATCTGGCTTCTCAGCATCTCTTCATCAGAGCCGTACAGATCCACGATTTCGAAGCTGACCTTGCTCTCACCGATCGGTTTATACGCCTGAACGATGTCCCCGTTTTCCTCACGATAGACCATGCGGAGCGCGTCATGATGCTCGATCAGCGCCTGCAATGTTTTCTCCACCCGTTCAGGGTCAAAGCCCTTCGCGGCGTGAAGCATCACCGATTGGTTCCAGTGGTGCTTGTTCGTGAAGTTCTTTTCAAAGAACCAGCGCTGGATCGGCGTCAGGATGACTTCGCCCTCTACCGGGCCTTGGTCTGCCTGTTTGCCTTCGGCACGCTCTACATATTGGGTAAGCTCTTCGATCGTCGGATGCTGGAAGAGATCTTTCATTTCCAGCTTCCAGCCGTGCTGATTCAAGCGGCTCGCCATTTGAATTCCTTTGATGGAATCTCCGCCAAGCGAGAAGAAATTGTCGGTGACACCGACTTCAGGCATTCCAAGCACGTCCTGCCAGATGCCGGCAAGCAGCTCTTCCATGTCGGTCGTCGGCGCTTTGTATTCTCCGCTTCCCGCTTCGATGTCCGGCTCAGGCAAGGCTTTGCGGTCCACTTTGCCGTTTGCCGTAACCGGAAGCTCGTTCAGCGTCACCCAGAACGCCGGGATCATGTAATCCGGCAGGGTTTCCTTCAGTGCTGATTTCAGTGCTTCTATGTCAGCTGTTTCCGGTGTGACATACGCCGCGATTGCTGTATTGCCGCCTTTATCTTTGACAGCCGTCACCGCCGCATCCTGCACCTCAGAAAGCTGGGCGAGCTGGACTTCAATTTCTGAGAGCTCGATCCGGTAGCCGCGGACCTTGACCTGCTGGTCGATCCGGCCGATGTATTCGATGCCGCCGCCCGTCCATTTCACCAAATCGCCGGTGCGGTACATGCGCTCACCCGGCACAAACGGATCAGCGACAAACCGCTTCGCGGTTTCGTCTTCTCGATTCAGATAGCCGCGTGCCAGTCCGCGCCCCGCCACGCAAAGCTCTCCGGCTACGCCTTCCGGCTGCACCTGATTGCCCTCGCCGAGGATGTATACTCTCGTATTGGCAATGGCCCGTCCGATGGAAAGCGAGCCTTCCTCCGGATGGATTTCTGCGCTTGTGGCAACGACCGTGTTTTCTGTCGGCCCGTAGTTGTTGACGAGTGTGTACGGCTTTTTCACTGCGCGCTTCAGCTTGTCTCCTCCGGTGAGCAATACGCGAAGTGATGTGTTCTCAAGCTCCATGAACTGTTCCGCAAGCTGTGTCGGCAGGAACGTGATCGTTACGCCGTTCGTTTCAAAATAATCGTTCAGGCGGACGATATCGAGGCGGATCGCTTCATCAATGACGTGAAGTTCGGCGCCGATCGTCCAGGTCGGGAACATCTCCCAAATGGAAGCGTCGAACCCGAAGCCCGCGTACTTCGCACTGCGGTCCTCCGCTGTCATGCTGAACGCGTCGTGGTGCCAGAAGCACAGGTTCACAAGCGCATGGTGCTCGACCATGACACCCTTCGGCTGTCCGGTCGTTCCAGACGTGTAAATCATGTACGCCAAGTTCTCCGCGGTTACAGCCGTCTCTGGATTTCCCTCGTCGTTTTCATCAAGCGGCAGGCTTAGAATCGTGCGGCTTCCGTCGAGAAGAATGACATCTCCCGTATAGCTGTCCGGCACTGAAATGCCTTCCTGTTTCAAGAGGAGCTTCGCGCCGCTGTCCTGTAAAATATACTCAATCCGCTGATCCGGGTAGTCAGGATCAATCGGCACAAACGCCGCTCCGGCTTTCAAGACGCCGAGCACCGCGGCGGACATTTCAAGCGACGGCTTCGTGAGAATGCCGACGCGGTCATCCGGGCTGATGCCGCAGTCCATCAGAATCCGCGCGAGACGGTTTGCCTTCGCATTCAGCTCGCCGTACGTCCAAGACTGGCCGTTGTATGTGACAGCCGGGCGGTCTTTGTGGCGCTGGACAGTCTCTTCGAATAGCTGATGAACTGTTTTGTCTGTCGGCACAGGCAGCGCCTTGCCCTTCCATGCCTCAAGAAGCGCTTGCTTTTCTGTCTCTGTGACCAGTGACAGGCTGGAAAGCGGCTGGTTCGGGTTATCCGCAACAGCCTTTAGTAGCCGCAGAACGTATTCGCTCCATTTTTCAACTGTTTCTTTCGCGAACAGATCTGTCGCATATTCGAGCTGCAAGCCAATGCCATTTTCATCAGTAAATCCGCCCAGTGTCAGATCAAACTTAGAAGTTCCCTGATGAGCCTCATAAGGTGAAATGCTCAGATTTTGCAATGTAAGCTGTTCTTTATCAGGGTTTTCTGTCGTCACCATCACATTAAACAATGGGTTTCGGCTCATATCCCGAGGGAGATCAAGCTGATTAACCAGATCTTCAAACGGATACTCCTGATGCTCAAGCGCTGACAGGTTCGTCTGCTTTGCTTGCTCCAAAAGCTCCGCAAATGTTTGCTGTTCTTTCGCTTCCATTCTCAGGGCAAGTGTATTGACGAACATTCCCGGCATGTCCTGAACATCAGCATTCGTCCGGCCGGCAGTAACGGAGCCGATGACGATATCCCGCTGTCCGGAAATTTTGCTTAAAAAGACGTGGAAAACAGCATGGAGCACCATGTGCAAGGTCGTTCCGGTTTCCGCAAGCAGTTTTTCTACCGCCTTTGCCGTCTCACTTCCCGTACGGAAACGGATCGTATCTCCTTTAAAGCTTTGCACAGGCGGACGGGCATAATCGAGCGGGAGATCAAGCTCTGGCAGCTCGCCAGAAAGAACCGACATCCAATACGCCTCATGCTCCTTCATCCGTTCTTTTTGCTCAGCTTCATTTTGCCAAACGGCGAAATCTTTATAATGAAGCGCCGGCTCCGGAAGCTGTTCTCCTTTGTAAAGCAGCGCCAATTCTTTTACAAAAATGCCTCTTGAGACGCCGTCTGCGATGATGTGATGCATATCTAAAAGCAGCAAATGTTTTTTCGCTTCTATTCGGAGCAAAGCTGCGCGAATGAGCGGTGCGTCGTTTAAGTCGAATGGCCGGATAAATTCCTTAATCTTTTGGTCCGCTTCGTCTTCTTTGGCTTCAAACACATGAAGATCAACCTCCGCCTTCTCAATGATGCGCTGAACAGGCTCACCATTAGCTTCCATAAATGATGTCCGCAATGATTCGTGACGGTTCACAAGCTGATTGAGTGAGTAACGCAGGCGCGAAATATCAAGCTCTCCTTCCATTAGAAGAACAGATGGCATGTTGTAGCTTATCGTCTGGCGGTCAAGCTGATTGAGCACGTACATCCGTTTCTGGGCGGATGACAATGGATACATAGCCTGCTTGTCAGCCGGTTTGAGGACTTGATGGCCGCCTGAAACGGCAGACGCCTCCATATAAGCCGCCAGCTGGCGAACAGTCGGCTGCTCGAACAGTGCTTTAAGCGGTACGCTTTTCTCCAATTCCGCCTGAATGTTGGCAATCAGCATCATCCCTTTTAATGAATGGCCGCCTAAATCAAAAAAATTGTCATCAATGCCGATAGCTTCTATGCCAAGCGTTTTCTGCCAAATGCGGCATAAACTTTCTTCAAGCGCTGTCTCCGGTGCGGCCAAGGCCTTGCCTCCGGATTGTGCCGCGTTAGGCTTCGGCAGAGCGTTTCTGTCGGTTTTTCCGTTTGCCGTCAGCGGAATCGCGTCAACCTGCACAAAGAAAGCAGGAATCATATGAGACGGCAGTGTTTGGGAAAGCTGGTACCGGAGCTCTGCTTTTTCAATATCTTGATCCGACGTATAATACGCGCAAAGCTCTTGAAGACCGCCCTCGGAAACCGCTAGTACAACCGCTTCTTGAATTCCGCTGAGGCTGAGCATGACCGTTTCAATTTCTTTCGGCTCAATGCGGTAGCCTCGGATTTTCACCTGATCATCAGCCCGGCCGATAAATGCAAGCGTACCGTCAGAAAGTCTTCGTACGACATCTCCGGTTTTGTACATGAGGCTTCCCGGCGAATATGGATTTTCTACAAATCTCTCGGCTGTCAGCTGAGGCCTGTTGAGATACCCTCTCGCAAGCCCCTGTCCCGTGATATAGAGCTGTCCGCTCGCTCCCGGCGGCACAAGCTTCAATGCTTCATTTAAGACAAGCGCGCCGGCATTCGCAATCGGGCGTCCGATTGTCGGGCGTTTCGCAAATGCATCCGGCTCAGACAGATCAACCCGCCCGGCGATGGCGCCGATCGTTGCTTCTGTCGGGCCGTAGTGATTGATAAATTCGGTATGTCCATACATCTTACGGAAGGCGAGAACATCAGTCGGGATGATTTTTTCTCCTCCCAAGACGATCAAGCGCAAGGATTCAAAGTTCGCATCTTTTGCAAAACTGGCGGTGTTCACCATTGTATGGAACAGAGACGGTGTCAGCTTGATATATGTGATCCCATGCTCCTTGATATAGTGCGCTATTTCATCTGGCGCCGTATAGGTTTCCTTCTGGACGATATGGAGCTCGCCCCCGCCCAGAAGTACGGGGAACATGCTCGTATATCCAAGGTCAAATGCGTAAGATGAAAGCAATACAGTCTTATCATTTTCCGTCAGGCTCGCCTCTTCACTAAACCAAGAGACATAGTTTGTCAGATTGCGATGCTCAATCTGCACGCCCTTCGGCTTTCCGGTCGTACCGGACGTATAAATGACGTATGCAAGATTGCGAGACCCTGAAATGGATGATGGGCGCTCCTTGCTTTCATTTCTCCATTTACCGTCATCAAGGCTGACGATTGTCCCTTCATATTGCCCAATAGCCGTCATGTTTCTTTCATTCACGACCGCAAATTTTGCTCCGCTGTCCTCTAATGAATAACGGATTCGTTCTTCAGGTGTATCAGGATCAATCGGAAGGAAAGCTGCCCCCGCCTTCATGACACCGAGAATCGATACCATGACTTCAGCTGACCGGTCCATAACAATCGCGACAATGTCTTCATTTCCTGCCCCTTGGGCACGAAGATGATGCGCCAGCTGGTTCGCCTGTTCATCAAGCTCGCGATAGGTCAGCAGATTTCCGCCAGCCTTCACCGCAGGATGGTCAGGTGTTTGCTGGGCCTGTTTTTCAAAAAGAGCGGCAAAGGTTGCTTCGGTAATTTGAGTCATATGTCTTTCTTCTAGCAAAGCAGCCGTTTCTGCAGATGAAAGCAGATCTACATCAGACAGCCGAACGTTCGGATTAGCCGCGGCCGCTTTGATGATATTGACAAAGTGGCGGCTCCAGCGGCGGATCGTCTCGTCCTTAAACAAGGCAGTCGCATAGTCAAAGCTTAGGCCGATATCCTCTTCACGCTCGACCGCTTCCAAGGAAAGATCAAATTTCGCAACATGATGAAGCATGGAATACGAGGAAATCTTCAAATCTCCTAATCTTAATGAAGGAATCTCCATATTCTGCATGTTGAACATCACGCTGAACAGCGGACTTCTGCTTGTATCCCTTGTAAGCGGAAGCTTTTCAATCAGCTCCTCAAGCGGATAGCTCTGGTGCTCGAATGCTTGAAGGCTGGCTGTTTTGACCTCTTCAAGGAATTGCGCGAAGGTTTTATCTCCCGCTGGTGCCGTTCTGAGTGCCACCGTGTTGACAAACATACCCGGCACACCTTGCAGATCAGGATGTGTTCTGCCAGCTGTCGGCGAGCCGACAATGATATCATCCTGTGACGCGTACTTGGAAAGGAGTACATTGAACGCCGCCAGCAAAAACATGTACATTGTCGTATCTGTTTCTGCCATGAGCGATTTGATTTGAGCCGTGATTTGCTTATCAAGCCCAAACATCACGCGCTCTCCCGCAAAGCTCCGTTCAGCAGGCCGCTCGAAATCCGCGGGAAGATCCAGTATTGGCAGTTCGCCTTTAAAGACATCGAGCCAGTATTCCTCATCTTTTTGATAATCAGTTTGTTCTTTGTGCCAAACTGCGTAATCTTTATAGTGAATTTGTGGCAGTTCCAGATCTGCGCCTTGATATATTTTGGCAAGATCACCGATTAGAATGCCTGTTGAACTGCCGTCAGTAATAATATGATGCATATCAATGAGCAGCAGGTGGCGTTTTTCTTCCAGCTGGACAAGCTTCGAACGGACGAGCGGCGCGCGGTTTAATTCAAACGGCTGAACAAATGATTTGATTATCTCTTCCGCGTCTTCTTCCCGTCCCTTGGCAGCCTCCAGCTGGAACGATATGTTTTTATGAACGGTTTGCACAACCTCTCCGTCGATCATGTCAAACGATGTACGGAGGATTTCGTGCCGGTTGATTAATTGCTGAATCGCGTTTTCAAGCCGGTCTTTATCTACTTCTCCCTCCAGCAGAAGTACAGCGGGGACGTTGTAGCTTGTGTTTGCTTGTCCAAGCTGATTGAGGATATACATTCTCCGCTGGGCCGGGGATACAGGATAATGCAGCTGATAAGATGCTTGCCTGATCGGTTCAAACGTCTGCTCCTCCTTGCTTTCGTTCTCTTCCAAATACAGTGCCAGTTCTTGAATAGTCGGCTTTTCAAAAAGCACTTTTATCGGAACTTCCTTATGAAAATGCTCTTGAATTTTCGCCGTCATCATCATCGCTTTCAAAGAATGACCGCCGATCATAAAGAAGTTATCGGTAACGCCTGCTCTGACGCCGAGTATTCCTTCCCAGATCTCCGCTAATTTCTTTTCACTCTCTGTTTCTGGTGCTGCGTATTCCGGCTGCACGGCTTCTGATTGCGGTGCAGGCAGTTCTTTTTTATTGATTTTCCCGTTTGGCGTGAGCGGCAGGCTGTCCATTTGAATCAGGTGGGCAGGGACCATATAGTCAGGCAAAGACTGAGACAGTGTTTTTCTCAGCTCACTCACAGCCACTTCACGATCCGCCGTGAAGTACGCGCAAATTTCATTTTCATCTGCTTTGTTCTTGCGGATGATCACCGCAGCCTCTGTCACATGCTCAGCCATGTTCAGTTTTGTTTCAATTTCGCCAAGCTCAATTCGGAAGCCGCGCACCTTCACTTGGTTGTCGATTCTGCCTAAAAATTCAATATTGCCGTCCGGCAGCCATCTTGCCAAGTCACCAGTGCGATAAATTCTCTCACCCGGTCTGAACGGATCTTCGAGAAATTGCTTCTCTGTCAGCTCAGGGAGATTGACATACCCACGCGCTACACCGATTCCGCCTACGCAAAGCTCACCAGGCGCGCCGATTGGCTGCAGGCATTGCTGCTCATCCAGGATGTAGGCAGTGGAATTTCCGATAGGCTTCCCGATTGGGATAGAGCCCCCATACTCACGGTCGATCAGAAAACTGGTTGAAAACGTCGTGTTTTCTGTCGGGCCGTATCCGTTCCACAATGAAAGCGACGGCGATGCCTGTTTTACTTTGCTGACAATATGCGGGACAAGGGCATCTCCGCCGATGATTAAATGGCGCAGTGTGCCGAACATACCCGCATCCTTTGCAGCAAGCTGGTTGAATAAAGGTGATGTCAGCCACATCGTCGAGATTCTTTGCTCACGCAGAAATGCAGCAAATTGTTTCGCATCAAGCAGCGTCTCTTTTTTGACCGGATAAAGCGCTGCGCCATTCAGCAGTGCGCCGAATACCTCAAACGTTCCGGCATCAAAGCTGACAGCTCCCGTTTGCGCCATGCGGTCCTCTTCAGTAACAGGAACGTACCCGGCATTTTTGACGAGGCGCAGAATGCTTTTATGTTCGATCATGACGCCTTTCGGTTTGCCCGTTGAACCGGATGTGTACATGATGTACGCCAAATCAGACGGGGCGGATGGCAGGTTGAGATTGTCAGCCGCTTCGCTCTCTTCAAAGCCTATGTCCAGTGTAAGAACCGGCACTTGCAGCTGATGTGCCTGCCCTGTATAAGAATTTCCGATCAAAACCATTCGAACGGAGCTGTCCTCTGCCATGAAACGAAGACGATCCCCAGGAAGCGCTGGATCAAGCGGCACATATGCGGCGCCTGCTTTTAAAACAGCCAGCATGCCGACAACAGTTTCTACTGAGCGGTCGTTCATAATCGCTGCTGTTTCCCCTTTTTGAAGACCTTGTTCGACAAGCTTTCTCGCCAGACGGTTGGCCGTTGCATTCAGCTCGCGGTACGTCAGCTCGGTTCCTTCATATACGACGGCGGTGCTCGCCGGCGTCCGTTTCGCTTGCTCTTCAAACACTTGGTGTACAGCCATTCCTTCAGGGAGTTCGGCTTTCGTGCTGTTAAACACCTCGACAATTTGCCGCTGCTCTTCGTTTCCAACAAGCCCGTACTCACGCACAAAAGCGGCCGGCTGAGCGACAGCTGCTTCCATCATGCGGGTAAGGTGCTCCGCTGTCCGTTCGATAAAAGCGGAATCAAAGGCGGCTCCGTTATATTTAATTTTGACGGTCCACGTTTTGCCCGGATACACAATCAGGTTGAAATCGAAGCTCGTTTGTTCAAATGCGCTTTCTACCTTAATCGAAAACCCGAGGCGGTCTTCCATGCTGCCGTTTTCAAGCTCTTGATCAAGCGGATAATTTTCAAACGCGACAAGATGGTTTAAGAGATTGCCATCAAGAGCTGAGCGTTTTTGAATCTCATAGAGCGGCACGTAATCGTAACGCTCTGCCTCTACTGCATGCTGCTGAACAGCTGTGAAAATATCAGCGAATGCAGCATCTCGTTCAACTTTCACCCGCACTGGAATGGTGTTGATAAACAGCCCCGCCATCGTTTCGATTCCGTTGATTTCAGACGGTCGTCCCGAGACGACCGTTCCGAAGATCACATCATCCGTAAAGTTGTATTTGCTGAGAACAATGCCCCAAACGGCCTGAAATAGGTTAGGCCCTGTCACTTGATGGAGATTTGCGGTTTGCTGAATACGGGCAACCAGTGTTTCGTCCCATGTAAATGAATATTCTTTATTGACGTATTCGTCTTTTTTCACAGGCAGGCGGCCCGGGAGCACGCTGGGCTGTTCAAAACCCGCCAAGCGCTCGCTCCAGTAGCTCTCCGCTTCTTCATTGTCCTGTTTTCCAAGCCACTTGATGTAATCGGAATAAGGCTTGCCCTGACCGTTTGCCGGTGTCCTGCCTGCTCTGAGCGCTTCATAGTTTTGGAACAGGCTTTTCATGAGGACGCCCATGCTCCAGCCGTCCATCATAATATGATGATTGCTCCAGACAAGATACAGCTGATCTGCAGCAAGGCGGAAAACCGCCACCTTGAACAATATGTCTTTTGCCAGGTTAAAGCCTTGGCGCTGAACGTCTTGTTTGTAACGCTCAATGTGCTCCTTCTGGCGATTCTCGTCTGCATGACTGATATCCTCATAATGCACCTTTGTTTTGCGTTCCGCTAACACGACCTGACGCGGTTTTTGCAGCTGCTGATGCACAAATACCGTACGGAGAATATCGTATGACCGAATCAGTTCATTGACGCTTTTCTCAAAGATTTCAAGATCAAAAGCGCCGTGAATCCCAAGCTCTAATTGTGTGAAGTACGAGGAAGAATGCGGATCAAGCATCGCATGATACAGCATTCCCTCCTGCATTGGTGTCAGTGCGTACACCTTTTGAATCGATTTTTTGCTCATATGCCACCTCTATTAGAAAATTTCCATTAATTTATCCAGCTCATCCAGCGTCAAATCGTCGTCACCAAGATCACTCGGGGTCAGTTCCGTACCGTCTTGAGATAGGCAATGTTCAATGATTCTGAGAAGATGCGCTTTAAAGCTGTCACTGAATGTTTGTACTGTTTTTTCATGAAATTCAAGAGAATGATAGGCCAGTGACATCGTCAGTTTTCCGTTTTCGATATATCCGACAACATCCAGCGCATTCGGTTTTTCTGTTTCAGGGCTTAATGACTGTCCTGATGGCAGCTCTGATCTCGTAAACAAACCTGCATCCGACATTTCGTCAAACTGACCTAAATAGTTGAAACTGACATCCGGCTGAATCGAGAACGCCACATCTTCTTTATGTTCCGGTGCCGTCAGATAGCGCAGAATGCCGTATCCGACTCCCTTATTCGGCACATGTCTGATATCTTCTTTCATTTGCTTCAGCTGGTAGCCCAGATCATCCGCATGCTTCATATCGAGCACCATTGGGTACATACTTGTAAACCAGCCGACTGTGCGGGAAATGGTCAGGTCTTCTATGATTTCTTCACGTCCGTGCCCCTCTAAATGAACATTTACTCGATCCTGACCCGTCCACTCCTTCATTGCCAATCCGAATGCCGTCAGCAAAATATCATTCATTTCTGTGTGATATGCCTCATGCACCTTTGTGGTGAGCTGTTCTGTCTCTTCAGCAGTCAGCGAGAATTCAATTGTCTTTGTATGTTTCATTCGCTGATCACCAGATTCGCGGTCTTTCGGAAGCTTTGCCGCGACAGCTTGTTCTTCAAGCTGTCTCCAATACTCTTTTTCTTTCAAAAAGGCTTTGGAGTTCGCGAAGTCTTGCAATCTCTCTGCATACTCTGCAAATGAATGTGTTTTCTGCGGGAGAACCGGTTCATTGCCTTGCTCAAGCTGTGTATATACTGCGGCGAAATCCTCCAGTAAAATCCGCCACGACACGCCGTCAACCACTAAGTGGTGAATGGCAAGAAGCAAGTGGTCTCCGTCTTCCGCTTGGAACAAGCCTGCTTTTAACAAGCCGCCTTCCTGCAAGTCGATGCTGCTTTGCAAACGCTCCGCTTCTCTCTCTATACGGTCTTCGTAATCTGCAGCTTGGCCCTCAATCTGGATGACCTCCAATTGAGCGGAAGCAGCTTCAAGACCTCTGTTGTATTGAATGACGTCTTCCTGTCCCTCACGGTAGACCATACGGAGCGCGTCATGATGCTCGATCAGCGCCTGCAATGTTTTCTCCACCCGTTCAGGACCAAAGCCCTTTTTGGCGTGAAGCATCACAGATTGGTTCCAGTGGTGCTTGTTCGTGAAGTTCTTTTCAAAGAACCAGCGCTGGATCGGCGTCAGGATGACTTCGCCCTCCACCGGGCCTTGGTCTGCCTGTTTGCCTTCGGCACGCTCTACGTACTGGGTAAGCTCTTCGATCGTCGGGTGCTGGAAGAGATCTTTCATTTCCAGCTTCCAGCCGTGCTGGTTCAAGCGGCTCGCCATTTGAATTCCTTTGATGGAATCTCCGCCAAGCGAGAAGAAATTGTCGGTGACACCGACTTCAGACATTCCAAGCACGTCCTGCCAGATGCCGGCAAGCAGCTCTTCCATGTCGGTCGTCGGCGCTTTGTATTCTCCGCTTCCCGCTTCGATGTCCGGCTCAGGCAAGGCTTTGCGGTCCACTTTGCCGTTTGCCGTAACCGGAAGCTCGTTCAGCGTCACCCAGAACGCCGGGATCATGTAATCCGGCAGGGTTTCCTTCAGTGCTGATTTCAGTGCTTCTATGTCAGCTATTTCCGGTGTGACATACGCCGCGATCGCTGTGTTGCCTCCTTTATCTTTGACAGCTGTCACCGCCGCATCCTGCACCTCAGAAAGCTGGGCGAGCTGGACTTCAATTTCTGAAAGCTCGATCCGGTAGCCGCGGACCTTGACCTGCTGGTCGATCCGGCCGATGTATTCGATGCCGCCGCCCGTCCATTTCACCAAATCGCCGGTGCGGTACATGCGCTCACCCGGCACAAACGGATCAGCGACAAACCGCTTCGCGGTTTCGTCTTCTCGATTCAGATAGCCTCGCGCTAATCCGCGTCCCGCCACGCAAAGCTCTCCGGCTACGCCTTCCGGCTGCACCTGATTGCCCTCGCCGAGAATGTACACTCTCGTATTGGCAATGGCCCGTCCGATGGAAAGCGAACCTTCCTCCGGATGGATTTCTGCGCTTGTGGCAACGACCGTGTTTTCTGTCGGCCCGTAGTTGTTGACGAGTGTGTACGGCTTTTTCACGGCGCGCTTCAGCTTGTCTCCGCCTGTCAAGAGAACACGGAGTGATGTGTTCTCAAGCTCCATGAACTGTTCCGCAAGCTGTGTCGGCAGGAACGTGATCGTTACGCCGTTCGTTTCAAAATAATCGTTCAGGCGGACGATATCGAGGCGGATCGCTTCATCAATGACGTGAAGTTCGGCGCCGATCGTCCAGGTCGGGAACATCTCCCAAATGGAAGCGTCGAACCCGAAGCCCGCGTACTTCGCACTGCGGTCCTCCGCTGTCATGCTGAACGCGTCGTGGTGCCAGAAGCACAGGTTCACAAGCGCATGGTGCTCGACCATGACACCCTTCGGCTGTCCGGTCGTTCCTGACGTGTAAATCATGTACGCCAAGTTCTCCGCGGTTACAGCCGTCTCTGGATTTTCCTCATCGTTTTCATCAAGCGGCAAGCTTAGAATCGTGCGGCTTCCGTCGAGAAGAATAACGTCTCCTGAGAAGCTATCCGGCACTGAAATGCCTTCTTGCTTCAAGAGAAGCTTCGCGCCGCTGTCCTGTAAAATATACTCAATCCGCTGATCCGGGTAGTCAGGATCAATCGGCACAAACGCCGCTCCCGCTTTTAAGACGCCAAGCACCGCGGCGGACATTTCAAGCGACGGCTTCGTGAGAATGCCGACGCGGTCATCCGGGCTGATGCCGCAGTCCATCAGAATCCGCGCGAGACGGTTTGCCTTCGCATTCAGCTCGCCGTACGTCCAAGATTGGCCGTTGTAGGTGACAGCCCGGCGGTCTTTGTGGCGCTGGGCAGTCTCTTCGAATAGCTGATGAACCGTTTTGTCTGTCGGCACAGGCAGCGCTTTGCCCTTCCATGCCTCAAGAAGCGCTTGTTTTTCTGTCTCGGTGACCAGTGACAGGCTGGAAAGCGGCTGGTTCGGGTTCCCGGTAACAGCATCTAAAAGCTCCATCCAATATTGCTTCCATCGTTCAATCGTTTCCTGCTTAAACAGAGCTGTATTGTATTCGAGTACGAATGTAAGCCCTCCGTCGGTTTCGTCAGCCGTCAGCGTGAGGTCAAACTTGGCTGTTTTCCGTTCAAACGGATGCGGCTCAAGCTGAATCCCTTTCATTGTTAAATCCTTTATATTCGCATTTTGCATTGAAAAAACTGCATCGAATAACGGATTTCTGCTTGTGTCACGCTGAACCTGAACATTTCCGATCAAGTCCTCAAGTGGGTAATCCTGCGCATCAAAAGCGCTGAGTGCCGTTTCTTTCACTTCGTTAAGATAGTTGGCAAACGTCTTTTCACCCTTCGGATACGTGCGCAGCGCCAATGTATTGACGAACATTCCGATGACGCGGCTGACGTCCGCTTGAGATCGTCCGGCGACAGGTGAACCGACGATGATATCGTCTTGCCCGCTAAGTTTTGATAAAAATGCACTGTATGAAGCCAGAAGCACCATGTAAAGCGTGGAATCCGTTTCTTTTGCAAGCCTGCGCAGAGCATCGGCTTTGCCTGCTTCTAATGAAAATGCAATGCGGTCTCCCTCAAATGTTTGAACGGCAGGCCGACTGTAATCAGTCGGAAGCGTCAGCACCGGCAGTTCTCCGTCCAGCTCCTTCAGCCAATGCTCTTCTTGCTTCTTGTAAAGCTCAGACTGAATGAACTGCTGCTGCCACACGGCATAATCCTTATATTGAATACGGAGCGGCTCAAGGGTTTCTCCGTCGTACAGCTTTGAAAGCTCCTCAATCAGCACACCGACAGATGCACCATCAGAAATAATATGATGCATATCGAACAGCAGCACATGCTCAGTGTCTGAATGCTTGATAAGCCCTATTCTGAACAGTGGAAGTTGGTCGATTTTGAAAGGCTTAATAAACTCAGAAACGATCCGCTCTGTCTCTTCTTCCGGGGCTTCGAAATAGGCTATCTCGCACTCAGCCTCTTCCCAGATCCGCTGCACCGTTTCTCCATCTTTTATTTCAAACGTGGTTCTCAAGGCTTCATGACGCTGCATTAACTGCTGCATGACGCTGTTAAGCCTTTCAACATCAAGCTCACCTGTCAGGCGCAGAACCGCCGGCATGTTATAGCTCGTTTGCGCATCCTCAAGCTGCTGAAGCACGTACATCCGTTTTTGCGGTGAAGAAACAGGATACGTATCTTGTTTCTCTGCCGGGCTGATACTTGCGGCTGTCCCTTTTTCAGCAGAGGCAATCACCTGTGCCAAGCCCTCAACCGTCGGTGACTGGAAGAGATCCTTGAGTGACAGCTCAACGCCCAGTTCCTGATGAACCAAGGCAAGCATCTTCATGCCTGCTAATGAATGTCCGCCAATGTCAAAGAAGTGGTCATAAACGCCGACTTGTTCTGCCTGAAGCACATGTGCCCAAATGTCTGCGACTTTTTGTTCCGTTCCATTGCGTGGCGCAACATATGAAACACCTCTTGAAACGTTGGCATCAGGAATCGGCAGCGCTCTCCGGTCAATTTTTCCGTTCCCTGTCAGCGGCAGCTCGTCCATTTGGATAAACACCGCAGGAACCATATATGCCGGCAAGTCCTTCGCAGCATGCTCTCTCATCTCCTGTGATGAGATGTCTCCCTCTCCGACACAGTAAGCACACAACAGTTTATCTCCCGCTCCTTGATCAACGGCAAGCACAACACTTTCCTGAACACGATCATGGGTTTGCAGCTGATGTTCGATTTCTCCAAGCTCGATGCGCTGTCCGCGAATCTTCACCTGATGGTCGATTCGCCCGATAAATTCGATGTCGCCATTCGGCAGCCATCTCGCAAGGTCTCCCGTTTTATACATGCGTTCGCCGGATGTAAACGGATGGGGAACAAATTTCTCCTCAGTCAGTTCCGGACGGTTGTAATAGCCTTTCACGAGTCCTTCGCCGCTGACGCAAAGCTCTCCGGCAATCCCGGCAGGCTGCACGTGTCCCGTACGGTCAAGAATGTATACTTCCGTATTGCTGACCGGTTTTCCAATCGGAACAGACAGCGTGTGCTCCTCCAATTCATCAACCGGATGATACGTCGCGAAAACCGTGCTTTCAGACGGCCCATACATGTGAAGGAGCTTGCCCTTTCCAACCGTTTGCAAAGCTTTTCTGACATGCTCAACCGAAGCCCGTTCCCCGCCAAACATAATCTTGCGAAGCGTTGACAAGCACGCCGGATTCAAGTCCACAAGCAAGTGGAACAAAGCGGTTGTAATCATGAGAATGCTGATGTTCTCCCGTTCAATGACGCGGGACAGGCGAGCCATGTCCAAAACGGTTTCCTTCGGTATCAGCACCAGCTTGGCTCCGTTTAACAAAGAGCCGAACATATCGAACATAAACGCGTCAAACACGTAATTGGAAAGACCGAGAATCGTATCCTGTTCTGTAATGCTGAGATAATTCGTTTCCTTCACCGTGCGGAGAATATTGGCATGTGTCACGATATTCCCCTTAGGTGTTCCAGTCGTTCCGGAAGTATACGTCAGGTTGGCCATTGCTTCAGAATCAAGAGGCAGTGCGAGATTGCGCGCATCGGCATGATAGCTTTCTTCCTCATCGGCTAGCACGATAACGCCCTTAAATTCCGCTTCTTCCGCCAAAGCCTTTAATTTTCTCTGAGTGAGAAGCACCTTTGCTCCGCTGTCACGGAAGAAATGCTGCATCCGCTGAATCGGATGTTCCGGATCAATCGGAACATAAGCCGAACCTGATTTTAATACTGCCAAGATCGACACAATCATATCCATTGACCGCTCGCATAAGACAGCCGCAGTTCTTCCTTCGCCAGCTCCAAGAGAAAGAATGCCGCGGGCTAAACGATTGGCCCGTTCATTCAGTTCACGATAAGTAAGTGATTCGCCTTCATATTGAAGCGCAGTGTGGTCTGGCGTATTCGCCGCTTGCTCCTCAAACAGCTGAACAATTGTTTTATCTTTAGGATAAGGTGTTCTGCCCGGGTTAAACTGCTGAATTTGCGAAGCAGCCTCCTCTTCAGAAAGAAGCTTATACTCGGAAATCCGCTTCTCCGAATCAACCGCAGCCTCTTCAAGCAAACGCGCAAAATGCGTAAGCAGCCTGTCTGCCGTGCTTTGTTTAAACAGCTTCGTGCTGTAATCCAAATCAAGCTCAATGCCTTCATCGGTTTCTCTCGCCTGCACCGTCAAATCAAATTTGGCAATCTTGAAATTGGTCTCTTGAACAGACAAGGAAAGATCGCCGACAGCCGGAATGCCCTCTGTCGCGTTTTGAAGGCTGAACATCGTGTCAAACAGCGGATGCCTGCTAACATCACGCGGGATGTTCAAATCTTCAACAAGCCACTCAAACGGATAGTCCTGATGAGAAAAGGCATCCAGCACCCGTTTGCGGACACGCGAGATCAATTGGGTAAACGTCTCATTCTGCTTCACCTCACTGCGAATCGCAAGCGTATTGACGAACATCCCGATAATGCCCTCTGTATCGGAGTGATTTCTGCCCGCTGACGGTGTCCCGACAATGATGTCATCCTGCCCCGTATACTTTGACAAAAGCGTATAGTAAGCGGACAGCATCACCATATATAAAGTGGCGCCGTTTTGTTCAGCCAAACGATTGAGGCGATCCTTTACCCCCGCATCCAGCTTGATTGACACCCGATCCCCTTCAAAGCTTTGAACAGGTGGTCTTGGGTAATCGGACAGAAGCTGAAGCACCGGGAGCTCGCCTGCAAAGACTTCCTTCCAATAAGCCTGGTCCTTCTTGTACCCTTCAGCAGCCTGTCTGCTTTGCCATACAGCGTAGTCCTTATACTGGAGACGAAGATCAGGAAGCTGTTCGCCTTTATAAATGCGTGCTAACTCCTCCAGCATAATGCCAATGGATACACCGTCAGAAATCAAATGGTGCATGTCAAACAGCAGCATATGACGGTTCTCTTCAAGCCCCAGCAAACCGATTCTGAACAGCGGAGCTTTCGCCAAATCAAATGTCCGAACGAATGAAGCCATAATTGCCTCATCTGAGCGGCCGCCTCTTTCAATCATTTCGATGTTGAAATCAACGCTATCGTGAATTTTCTGTCTCGGCGTGCTGTTTTCAAGAACAAATGATGTTCTCAATGACTCGTGGCGTCGGATTAATCCCTGAAATGCGCGCTCCAGCTTTTGAATATCTAAAGGCCCTTCCAGAATTGCTGCTGCTGGCATGTTATAGCCGACTCCCGCATCCTCGAACTGGCTGACGATATATGTTCGCTGCTGTGCCAATGAAAGCGGGTAATGCTCCTGTTTTTCAGCAGGTTCAATCACCGCAAAAGCTTTGCTTTCTCTGTGATCAGCTTCCTCTGCAAGAGCCGTAATCGTCGGATGCTCAAACAAAAATTGAAGCGGAATCTCAATGCCTGTTTCCTTATGAATCTTTGTTAAAAGGGTCATGGCTTTTAATGAATGTCCGCCAGTTTCAAAGAAATTGTCAAAGATCCCCGCCTTCTCAACGTTCAGCACGTCCTGCCAAATGGCTGCGATTGCTTTTTCAGTCTCATTTCGCGGCGCTGTATAGGCAGTGCCGCTGACAGCCTTCACCTCTAGTGCAAACAGCTTGCGGCGGTCGACTTTGCCGCTTGGTGTAAGCGGAATTTCTGTCACTTCTGTAAAGTAAGCCGGCACCATATAGTCAGGAAGCTGTCTGGCCGCATGCTCCCTCAAACCGGCTGGCGCAAATTCGCTTCCAGGCTTCTGCACAACATATGCGCAAACCTCAAGATTTCCCTGTTCGTCAGGGCGTGCCAAAACAACGGCTTTTGCAACGTCTGGCGCCTGCTGAATCACGGCTTCAATTTCCCCAAGCTCAATCCGGTATCCGCGGACTTTGACCTGGTCATCCTCTCTGCCTAAATATTCGATTGTTCCATCTGGAAGCCAGCGCACCACGTCCCCGGTCCGGTACATGCGATCGCCCGGCACGAATGGATCTTGTAAAAACTTCTCTTCCGTTAATTCAGGCAAATGTAAATAGCCTCGGCCCACACCGTCTCCCGCGATATAAAGCTCACCCGCCACGCCTTCAGGCTGCAGCCGGCCTTTTTGATCCAAAATATATAAGCGGTTATTCCCCAGCGCTTTCCCGATCGGCACATACGCTGATTGAACTGCATTCTCAGGGATAACCGGATGAACAGACGCGTCAACGCACGTTTCAGTCGGCCCGTATACATTGGTCAAACGCGGCGCTGTGCCTGCTTCTTTAAACAGCTTCAGCAGCTTGTCCGCAACAACAGTTGACAGGCCTTCTCCTCCGATCAGCATGTGCTTCAGTTTTAGGCCTTCAAAATCGCCTGCTGCTGCCAGCATTTGCAAATGAGCAGGTGTTCCATCCGTCGCCTCAATGCTGTTTCTCCGATAATATGCAGCAAGGGCGGCCCCGTTCGTCACTGTTTTCTTCGGTACGATATAAAGGGTTTGTCCCAAAAGAAGCGACGCGAAGATCTGCTTCACTGACGCATCGAAGTGGAACGGCGCAAGCAATGCCATCCGCAGGGTTTGGCTGCCGCTTTGATAAATCGTCTGCTGCAGAGATTCAACCAAATGATGAACCTGGCGATGCTCAATCATAACGCCTTTCGGACGTCCGGTTGTTCCCGATGTGTAAATAATGTAGGCAAGGTTCCGTGCGTTCACATCTGCATTCAGGCTTTCTTCTGCACCTTCCGCAATCGCCTGATCTAAGTCAATCAGCTCAGCATCGGCTTCAGGCGCCGCAACCTTCGATTCAGTCAGGATGAAGTCCGCCCCGCAGTCCTCCAAAATATATTGAATGCGCTCAGCAGGAAAACCCGGATCAATCGGCACATAGGCTCCGCCGGCTTTTAAAATTCCCATGATAGCTGTAATCATCCGTTCAGAACGTTCAATCAAAACCGCGACAGGACTGTCCGGGCCAACCCCTTTCTGTTTCAGCACATTGGCGATGCGTGCGGATTGTTCATGTAACGTTCGATAGGACAATGTACGATCTTCGAATACAACCGCTGGATGATCTGAAAGCTGCTCAGCCTTTTCTTGGAACAGTTCCGGGATCGTCATGTCCTTACGGTAGCTCACAGATTTACCGCCGGCCCTCGCAAGCAGCTTCTCTTTCTCCGCATCAGAAATCATCGTTAATTCATCAATGGTATGCTCTGGATGCGTTAACGCGTTCTCCAGCATGGTAATCATGCGCTCACAAATCATGTTGATTTCTTCACGAGAAAATAAATCAGTGCGGTAATCAAAATCTATGGTGAGTTTCCCAGTATCCCATCGATCCTTTACATGAATTGAGACATCATTTAATCCGCTGCCGCTGAAAATCGGCTCAGTCAAAAAGGCAAGATCCTCTTCTTTCTGCCACTGCATCACTTGATATTCAAGAGAAACAGTAAACAGCTTGGTCAGAGAGCTCTTTGTTTCACGCAAATCGTTGATCAGGAGATTATACGGGTACTTTTGGTGGCGGAGTGTCTTCATGAGATCCTTCATCCGGTCTTTGACAAATTCTAAAAACGCCTGCCCGCCGTCAATGTTTGTCCGAAGCGGAACCGTAGAAACAAACATGCCAAGCATCTGCTTCTCTTTCGCATTTGTCCGGTTGCCCATAAAGGTTCCCGTCACAACATCATTCTGGCCGCTGACCCTGTACAAGTAGGCGGCGAGCAACGATTGAAATACCGAAAGAACACTGACTTTATTCGCCTCACAAAACGACAGAATCTGCTGATGAAGCGCTTCAGGCACATCTTTAGAGAACCTCTCAGCATCTAAACTTCCCCCTGCGGATGCATTCCGTTTCAAGGAAACAAGTTCAGGCACCGATTCAAATTGTTTGTTCCAAAACGCCTTGTCCTTTTCAAACCGCTTCGATTGAGCATAGTCCTGTTCAGATAAAACATGATCGATAAATGAATGCGAGATTCCTTCTTTTGCCTCTGAGCCGCTGGCTAATTCTAAATAAATGTGCATGATCGCATTCCCGAGAATATTCATGGAGATACCATCAGAAATCACGTGATGAACATTTGCGTAAAACCATACTTCATTTTCCTTTATGGTGAACAAGGAAAAACGGAATAAATCACAATCGTACAACGGCAAAGGTTTTTTCGTTTCCTCCCGGCTCCATTGTGAAATAAACTCTATCGCATTCGGATCTTCAGTAGTGTCAGTATGTTTTATATCAACAGGCCGATACTCGCTAATATATTGTACAGGCTCCCCGTTTTCATCTAGCCGCAACCGAAGGCGCATGGCGTCATTTCTGCGAATAAACTCTTGAATCGCCTGCTCAACAAGCACATAATCAATCGCATCAGCTGAAACCAGCTTACCAATCCCCGCAAGATTTGAAATGCTCGTGTGAGGATAAAATTTTTCTGTGTACCAAATTCGTTTTTGTGCATCCGTTAAAGGATAAAAAGTTATTTCCATATTGTCATACCTCCCCTAATCTTTATAAGCAGTGAACATGTGCAACGCATTTTCTCTTTCTTATCCATATCAGCTTTTAATTCTTATGAACTAACAGCCGAAATAGCCCAAAGTACTACACTTAAAAAGCAGTGCTTCCAATCAAAAAACAGATGGCCGCTATTAAAGCAGGCTGCCGTCAGTCAGCATTGCGGCGTTTAACATAAGCGGATAAAGACCGCAAGACCCCACCCTAATAAGAAACCAATTTTGGCTATTTATTCATTGTTTTCAATATTTTTTATCTTTCTACCGTTTACTTTAAATGAAAAAAATGTTTTTATCACCGAAAAATGGGTGAAAAGTTTCATGCGGGATGCCGAAAGATTCCAGTTTATTTACAGGGATATTTTTGCGGGATGCCGCAATCATTTCCACTAAACATTATTTACAGAAAAATAAAAATTTTTAAACCAAACTGCTGCGTTCAATCTTTTTTTATTGCTGAATGCAATTTACAATCTTTACATGACTATGTGTACCGCGCAAAACCGAAAAAAAGGCAAAAAAAAGACACCCTTGCGAAGAGCGTCTTACAACGATTCTTTCATGACATTTTTGTCGATATCAATCAATTCCATATAACCTTTCCCCCACTCATACATGGCTTCAAGAATAGGCATGAGGCTTTCTCCGTGCGGGGTCAGAGAATATTCAACCTTCGGCGGGACAACTGGATACACTTCCCTGTGAACAATCATATCCTGCTCAAGCTCTCTCAGCTGATTCACGAGGATCTTCTGCGTAATATCAGGAATCAATGTTTTTAATTCATTGAACCGTTTTGTGCCTTCTTTTCCTAAATGCCATAAAATGAGCATTTTCCATTTACCGCCAATCACTGCAAGCGTTAATTCCTTCTCACAATTAAACCTTTTGTCGTCCATCCGGCTCAATAGAATCCCCCCCTTAGTAACCTTTTTGTATGTTAGATACGTATCATCACTTACTTTTTTGCAGACTCTTTTTTCATTATACTCACTCATAAAATCAAGCGAAAGAAATCTGATTGTCTCTCCTCACAGTATCCTCCAAGTAACTTGTTGACTTCAAAGTGCCTACTTCTCATCAAAAGAAGGAACCTATAGAATGAAAAATAATTCGAAAAAGGGAGTGGATCAACAATGGAATTACAGCTTGCATTAGACCTCGTCAACATCCCGGAAGCCATTGAGCTCGTCAAAGAGGTAGAACAATACATCGACGTAGTTGAAATCGGAACACCGGTCGTCATCAATGAAGGCCTAAGAGCCGTTAAAGAAATAAAAGAAGCATTTCCTCAATTGAAGGTTCTTGCAGACCTGAAAATCATGGATGCCGGAGGCTACGAAATTATGAAAGCGTCGGAAGCAGGCGCTGACATCATCATCGTTTTAGGGGCTACAGACGATGCAACGATTAAAGGCGCAGTAGAAGAAGCCAAAAAACAAAAGAAGAAAATCTTAGTGGACATGATTAACGTGAAGGATATCGAATCCCGTGCGAAAGAAATTGACGCACTCGGTGTTGACTACATCTGCGTCCACACTGGCTATGATCTTCAAGCAGAGGGCAAAAACTCTTTCGAAGAATTAACGACAATCAAAAATACCGTAAAAAACGCAAAAACCGCAATCGCGGGCGGCATCAAACTTGATACACTGCCAGAAGTGATCAAGCAAAACCCTGACCTTGTCATTGTTGGGGGCGGAATTACAAGCGCAGCTGATAAGGCGGAAACAGCTTCAAAAATGAAGCAGCTGATTGTCCAAGGATAACTTCTATGAAAACGACTGAATACGTAGCGGAAATTCTCAATGAGTTACACAATTCAGCAGCTTATATTTCTAATGAAGAGGCTGACCAGCTTGCCGATCACATTCTGTCATCCCACCAAATTTTCACCGCGGGTGCGGGTCGGTCTGGCCTGATGGCAAAATCCTTCGCGATGAGACTGATGCACATGGGCTTCAACGCCCATATAGTAGGTGAGATTCTCACTCCGCCGCTCGCCGAAGGAGATCTAGTTATTATCGGCTCAGGATCAGGCGAGACAAAGAGCTTGATTCATACCGCAGCAAAAGCAAAAAGCTTACACGGAATTGTTGCCGCTTTAACCATCAATCCGGAATCAAGCGTCGGAAAACAAGCGGACCTCATCATCAGAATGCCTGGTTCTCCTAAAGACCCGTCAAACGGAAGCTATAAAACCATTCAGCCAATGGGATCATTATTTGAACAAACTTTGCTGCTATTCTATGATGCAGTGATTTTAAAACTCATGGAGAAAAAAGGACTCGATTCTGAAACTATGTTCACTCACCACGCAAACCTTGAATAGCATCACACAACCGGCCTGAAGATCAGGCCGGTTTTATTTTTTCTAAAATAAAACTTTAAACCCGAAAACCCGATAAGTAATATGACCTACAAATCCTAAAAGGAGGAATTATGTTGATAAAACGATTTAAGATGAAGCTAGGAACTAAAATTCTTTGCCTCGTTTTCGTGGTGATTCTTTTGTTTTCGGCATCAGTTGGCACTGTGATGCTTAAGGAAATTACAGAAAACATGAAACAAATGGCAACTGAAAAAGCGAAAGGTGATCTCGCTTTAAGCAGCACTTATATTGATGATGTCATATCAGGCGACTGGCAGGTGAAAAACAATAAGCTCTATAAAGGGCAAACACAAATCAATGGAAATGAAGAGCTTGTTGATCTGCTTGGTGAAAAAACAGGTGATACCATTACCATTTTCCAAGGCGATACTCGTGTTGCAACCAATGTCATGAAAAATGGCGAAAGAGCTGTCGGCACTCAGGCTTCTTCTGAAGTTATTGCCGCTGTTTTAAAGAAAGGAAAGTGTTTTTACGGACAAGCAGATGTAGCAGGTTCTTCTTATCAGACTGCATACATGCCGTTAAAAGATCAAAACGGGAGCATCATCGGCATGCTGTATACCGGAGCTAATCAAAGTATTTTAGCATCACTTACACAATCACTTTTCACTCAATTCGCTATCGTTCTTGTTATCGTCATTATGCTATCAGTCATCCTTGTCTTGGTTTTCACCAGAAAAATCAACAAGCGCCTGAACGCTTTAAAAAGCGCCTTTGAAAGTGCCGGAAACGGAGATATGACAATAGAGGTGTCAGACAAAACCGGTGACGAGCTATCAGAACTAAGCGTCTATTATAATAAGATGAGAATGAAGCTGAACGATACCATACAAACCGTACAACAATCAGCCCTTCAGCTTGCGTCAGCCTCTCAGCAGCTCTCAGCCGGAGCAGAGGAAACAAATCAAGCTTCAGAAAAAATCACAGAAGCTGTACAGTAGATTGCAAATGGAGCCCAAGATCAGATCATCCGAATTGAAAATAGTGAAAGCTCATTAAAACAAGCTTCAGCAGACATCCGGGATATTTCTGCAAATACTGCCGCTATCGCTGACAAAGGGCAGCTCGCTCAATCAAAAGCAGACATTGGACAAAAGGAAATTGCAAATGTACAGGCGCAAATGGATGCGATTCACCAGTCAATTCAGAAAAGCGGAGAAATCATACACCAGTTAGACGGCCGCTCTAAACAAATTGAGCAAATTTTATCGGTCATCACCCAAATTGCCGATCAGACAAACCTGCTTGCGCTGAATGCAGCTATTGAAGCTGCCAGAGCCGGTGAACAAGGAAAAGGCTTTGCTGTTGTTGCTGATGAAGTACGGAAATTAGCAGAAGAGTCTCAACAGTCCGCGGGGCAGATTTCAAAACTGATCATAGAAATACAAAAGGATATGAACCGGTCTGCAAGATCTGTTGAGCATGTGAAAACAGAAGCTGCAGAAGGAGTCACCATGATCCAGCGCACCAGAGATGCATTTAAGGAAATTGCAGCTGCAACAGGTGAAATCAGTGCCGAGATTAGTGATTTATCAGCATCTGTAACAAACATTTCAGCCAGTGCACATCATATAAATCATTCCTTTGCAGCCAATACGGCCGACATTAAAGAATCTACTAAAAATACCCGGCAAGCAGCTGCATTAACAGAGGAGCAATTTGCTGCAATGGAGGAGATTACCGCAGCTTCTGAAACACTTTCTCAATTAGCTGAGGAGCTTACCGGTATCATAAGCCAATTTAAAATGATTAATCAAGCCGAAAACGGCTGATGACTTACTATCATTATTGTAAATTGGCAATCGTATTTTGCTGAAAACAAATATTTCGATCTGCTAAAATTACGATTTCTGCAATAAACTGAGCGTAAAACATAAAATTTAAACCTTTACACCAAATGCTTTCTGGATTACTCTTGTGTCAGTTTTAAAAGCGGGAGGTGAACATCACGACGGACATCATAAAAACGATACTTCTCGTCATCGTCATCATAGCAGCTGCAGCTGTCGGCCTGATAAAAGGAGACTTTTTCTCAGCTGATCAAAAAACGTCTCAAACGAAAGAATATGATGAAACAATCGCCTTCCCATCTGACCGGTATCCCGAAACTGCCAAGCATATTAAGGATGCGATAAATGAGGGGCACTCAGAGGTGTGCACTATTGACAGAGACGGAGCTGAAGAACGCCGCGAGCAATCATTAAAGGACGTACCTTCCAAAAAGGGGTATGACAGAGATGAATGGCCAATGGCCATGTGCAAAGAAGGCGGTGAGGGAGCTTCTGTAGAATACATTTCTCCCGCTGACAACCGCGGAGCAGGCTCTTGGGTCGGGCATCAGCTTACCGATTACCCAGACGGCACAAAGGTTTTATTCACAATTCAGTAAACAGTACATAGAGGAGGAACAGCACATTGATCAAATCATGGAAGCCGCAAGAACTTTCGATTTCATATCATCAATTTACTGTATTTCAAAAGGATTCTACACCTCCTATAATGGATTGGACTGACGAAGCGATTGAAAAAGGATATACTGCGGCAGACGGAGCCATTTCATTTGAGGCACAGCGAAATACAAAGGCCTTTATTCTTTTGCGCCTGAACAGTTCAGAAACAGTAAACTCCTACGAAAAAAAAGTGACTGTTCCTTTTCATGTCACAGAAAACGGAATTCATATTGAAAGCATTATGTCTAAGAGACTGTCCTTTGATCTGCCTAAAGGAGACTATCAATTGACATGCTGGACTGTGCCGGCTGAAATGTCAGATTTGCACGCCGACACTTATATTATTGATGCTGTTTCTGTGTAATGAAAAACCCCTGAGAGAATAACTCTCAGGGACTCTTTATAAACTTTCTCCGTTCGTCTTGATGACATCTTGATACCAATAAAAGCTTTTTTTCTTCAAGCGTTTTAAATCGTATGTGCTTTCTTCATCACGATTGACATATACAAATCCGTATCTTTTTTGGTAGCCGTTCAGCCAGCTTAACAGATCAGTAAACGACCAGCTGCAATAGCCGATTAAATCAACACCGTCACTGATGGCTTGTCTGCATTGCTCAAGATGCGAACGTAAATAATCAATTCGATAATCATCCTGTACAGTGCCGTCCTCAACTTTATCAAATTCACCCAAACCGTTCTCTGTTATAAACACTGGAAGCTGATAGCGGCTTGTAATTCGGCGAAGACCGATACGCAGCCCAATTGCGTCAATTGTCCAATCCCAGTTGCTTGTTGTCAGATGCGGATTTTTTTTCGTTTTGAACACTCCGGGTATCCCCGTCTCCTGATTGGTTCCCTTTTGGCCTGTCGTATTCATTTTCCCTTCTGACACACCATCAAGCGGATTTCGTTCATAGGTGATCGTCTGATAATAATTGACACCTACAAAATCAGGCTTCCCTTTGGCAAGCAGCTCGATATCTCCTGCTTCGATTGTCGGCGCCCATCCCTGTTTTTCCAAGTAGCGGAATGGAATTTGCGGGTAGGTTCCCCAGCAATACATGTCAAGCCACCAATTGTTCATAAATTCTTCGGCGTTTTCAAATGCCAGTATATCCTCTGGATGGCTTAATAAAGGGTAAGCCGGAGAATATGCAAAGCTAGGACCTATTTTGCCTTCAGGCACATATTCTCTAAATGATTCGATGGCTTTTGCATTAGCCAGAAACGCAATATGGTTTGCTTCGTAAAATCGTTTTCTGTCTTTCACTCCAGGCGGATGCATGGCTGTAATAAATCCGTGATTAAAATTGTAGTTCTGTTCATTTAACGTAACCCAATATTTCACCCTGTCTCCAAAACGTTTATAAAGAGTAATACAGTAGTGATTAAAATCCTCTATGATGTTTCTGGATTCAAACCCGCCGTATTCGTCCATAAGCGCTTGAGGCAAATCCCAGTGATATAAAGTCAGAACCGGCTCGATGTGATGAGAAAGCAATTCATCAATCAGACTATCGTAAAACGCTAGACCTGCTTCATTGATCTCTCCTTTTCCTTTTGGAAAAACCCGTGGCCAGCTGACGGAAAATCGATATGCTTTTAACCCCATCTCAGCCATCAGAGCGACATCTTCTTTAAATCGGTGATAATGGTCAACCGCAATCTCGCCATTGGTTCCTTTAAACGTTTTGCCCGGTATTTTCGTAAACACATCCCAAACAGAAGGGCCTTTGCCATCTTCATTCCAAGCGCCTTCAATCTGGTACGCTGCAGAAGCAGAGCCCCACAAAAAATGTTTCGGAAAAGATTTTGGATGCTGGTGGATCATAGTGTTTATCACTCCTGAATTATTTGATAAACCTATCATAGGCTATGAAACGCGTTTCAGATCAACTCGATGTTAGTCACGGAACAGCTCCGCTAATATTTTTTCTCTTTGTCCAAGAAAATATCGTGTTAATTGAACATGCTCTGTATTCTCATATTCAATATGATGTATTCTTCCACCATCAAAGCTTAAAATATTAGCATTGGGATAGCCCAGTAGGATTGGGGAGTGAGTCGCAATGATCATCTGTACATTTCCGCCCTTCACCAATTCCGCCCTTCACCAAATCATGTATAACTCTCAAAAAAGCTAATTGTCTAGCTGGAGAAAGTGCTGCTTCTGGCTCATCTAAAAGGTAAATCGCTTTCTCTTTAAAACGATGACGGAATAGAGACATAAAGGACTCTCCATGTGATTGATTGTGTAGCGGCCTCCCTCCATAGGAACGGTATGGCTGAGGAGCATCTAGTTCCATCTCATCCAGATGAAGAGAAAGATGATAAAACGATTCAGCCCTTAAGAAGAAGCCATTTGTTACCTTTGGAAGCCAAGATAAACGTATATAATCTCCTAAATGGGAATCTGACTCCCGTAATTCATAGACATTATTTCGGCTTCCGCCCGCTGTATTGAATTCACACTTATCTGCTATCGCTTCAAGCAAAGTAGATTTTCCAGATCCATTTTCCCCCACAAAAAAAGTCACTTGGCTAGTAAATAAGATGTCATTTAATTGACTTATAGCCGGGATAGTAAAAGGAAATCTGTCAAAGTCCAAAATCTTATCTCGAAGAAGAGTAACCTTTTTTAAAAACATAGCATCTCCTTTCTATACTCAGTTAAATAATATATTGAGAAATATCTTCTGCATCCATAAAAACATAGCCCATCCTAGTATTCCAACACATAATGCAAACCAAAACGGCACATGAATTTTCAGCAAAAAAGCCAAAATAGCTAGTAAACAAACTGTAGCTGGGATTCCTGTAAGCACACCAGATGCAAATTGACTTTGTATTTGCATCCAAAAAAGGCTTAATAAACTGACCAAGGGCAAAGCAGCAATGATGCCGCCATAGGTCGGATGTCTTTTTGATATTTCAGTAACAAAACCGATAATCAACGCAGAGATGATTACTTTACTTAAAACTGCCATTGTTTAGCTTCCCTACTTAAAAGTTCAAATGCCTGTTCAAGTAATTGCTTTTCTGATGTGCTCATTCGTTCAATTATTTCTTTTAATTTCTCTTTATCTAGCTGTGTATGCTGTTCAAGAACAGATCTTCCTTCTTGTGTTAAGAAAACTAAAACTTTTCGTTCATCCTGTTGACTTCGCCGTTTAGCTATAAATCCCTTTTGAATCAAACGTTTAGTATGCTCTGACGCTGTATTGTGAGAGACAGACAAGTATTCAGCCAAAGCTCCTATTGTCACCTCACCTTGCTTTTCAATATGCTGCATAATCCGTATTGCCTGGTGAGAAATATTATCTTTATGTTGATAATGTAATAAATAATAAATATCTGTCCACTGCTGATTAAGTTTAGAGATTAAATCCATTTCCATCATTATACACCCGATTTATATCTTATTATAAGATATAATCAATAAAAGCGATATATTTTTTCGGAAAATTCATTCAGTAACTTTTAACAATAAAAAAGCACCCAATTCCCATTGGATGCTTTCCATCTTAATGTCTTTTTTCAAATTTATGCGGATGAGGATGGTGCTTTGGAACAAAGCCGTTTTGTTTCATCATTTCAAAGTGTTTGTCCAAGTGATTTTTAATGTGTTCTCCTCTTTCTTTAGGCAGGACACCGTATTGTACATACTTTGAGATTACGTCTTTGCGCTTTTTAAGAATCTCTGCTTCCAGTTGTTCAACCTCTTTCTTTTGCTGATCTGTCAGTGTAACATTTGCGGGAGGCTGCTGCTGTTTTTCAGCGGCCTCAGCTGTACCGGTCAGAGAAATGACAGTCGTTGCAATGAACATTGTTATGATGTTAATGGTTATTCGTTTCATCCAGTTTATTCCTCCAATCCTATTTTTCATATGGTTTGCTGCCTTGTATTTTTTATGCATAAAAATAAAAAGAGCGAACCATTATTCGCTCTTTCTAATCTCTTCGTCAGTATTAAGTTCTTCTTCACCTGGTGTCGCATAAGTGACATATGTTCCCGCGATTAAATCATGCAGGGTCCGTTTGTCTTCTCGTACGGCAATCAGAATCAGGCTGGCGATCAAGCCGAGTCCGAAGGTTATAAAGTAAACCAGGCCGGCTACAATAACCCGTAAAAACATTGTTAACAGGCTGACTTGTGATCCTTCTTTTTTTACGATTCTGATTCCGCAGATCCTTTTTCCGATAAGATAACCGTGCCAAAACACCGGCAGCAAAATAGAATACAGCAGAACAACCAAACTGATGAACATGCTGTCGTTTGGGTCTTTTCCTGTAATCAGCCAATAGATCAGCAAAAGCGGCACGGAGACTATAATGTAGTCTAACAATGCAGCTCCAAGTCTGATCCAAAATCCGGCTGGTTTGTAAATATTCATTTGACTCCCCCATTATGGTTTAAATGTTTCCGTTTTCTTTCTCATCGAATATATCATATGCCTTAGGGGCATCAGCAAGACTTAAATTTATTCTGAAGATCGGTTTCATGCTTCTTGACCATTTCTTACGGTATTGGCATAGAGGAATAACGGATCTGCTGCATCCTTCACGTCCACATGTGTTTCCTTGGTACGTCGGGCATTCATCCTTGGACAACTCCTTTGTTCATCACCAATTCCCTTCATAGCCGCTATTAAACACCTACTATGCCTTTTGTATACACAATTCGAACTTTTTGAAAACGCGATCAACATATTGCAACCCCTTATGTTCAATGCTATCTTTTTAGTTGATTAACAGATTGGGGGAAATATAGGTGAAATCATTCAAGCAATCCAAAGCCGTTATATTCAGTTTCACAATGGCTTTCTTTCTTATATTGGCAGCCTGTTCCGGCAAAAATGAAGCCGATTCCAAGGATACAGGCTGGGAGCAAATCAAGGACAAAGGGAAAATCGTAGTCGCTACATCAGGTACGCTCTACCCCACTTCTTATCACGATACTGACTCAGGCTCCGATAAGCTGACGGGCTACGAGGTTGAAGTTGTTCGTGAAGCGGCAAAACGCCTGGGACTGAAGGTTGAGTTCAAGGAGATGGGCATTGACGGGATGCTGACAGCGGTGAACAGCGGACAGGTTGACGCAGCCGCGAATGACATCGATGTGACGAAGGACCGCGAGAAGAAGTTCGCATTTTCTACTCCATATAAATATTCATACGGTACGGCAATTGTCCGAAAAGACGATTTATCAGGGATTAAAACGCTTAAGGATTTAAAAGGGAAGAAAGCGGCTGGCGCGGCTACAACCGTCTACATGGAGGTCGCGAGAAAATACGGCGCCAAAGAAGTGATTTATGATAATGCGACGAATGAGCAATATTTAAAAGATGTTGCCAACGGACGCACTGACGTCATTTTAAACGACTATTACCTGCAGACACTTGCGCTCGCGGCATTCCCGGATCTCAACATTACAATTCATCCTGACATCAAGTACATGCCGAACAAACAGGCCCTTGTCATGAAAAAAAGCAATGAGGCACTTCAGAAAAAGATGAACGAAGCATTGAAAGAGATGAGCAAGGATGGCTCTTTGACTAAACTGTCGAAACAATTCTTCAATAAAGCAGATGTATCAAAAAAAATTGATGCCGACGTTCAGGACGTTGATTTGTAATCGGACGCCATGATCAATAGCATTCAATGGGAATATATTTTCAACACGAAGCTGGTCATTGAATCGTTCCCTTATGTCATAAAAGGCATTGGGTATACACTGCTCATCTCTTTTGTAAGCATGTTTGCAGGAACTGTGATCGGCCTGTTCATATCACTCGCTAGAATGTCTAAGCTTGCTTTGTTAAGATGGCCGGCGAAGCTCTATATCTCATTTATGCGGGGCGTTCCGATTTTAGTGATTTTGTTTATCCTTTATTTCGGGTTTCCTTATATCAGCATTCAATTTTCCGCTGTCACGGCTGCTTTAATCGGTTTTAGCCTTAACAGCGCCGCCTACATTGCGGAAATTAACCGTTCAGCCATTTCATCCGTCGAAAAAGGACAGTGGGAAGCCGCATCCTCGCTGGGTCTTTCCTATTGGCAGACGATGAGGGGCATCATTTTGCCGCAATCGATACATATTGCGCTGCCTCCGCTTGCCAATGTATTGCTCGACTTAATCAAGGCGTCCTCTCTCGCTGCGATGATTACAGTGCCGGAATTGCTCCAGCATGCGAAAATCATCGGGGGCAGAGAGTTTGATTATATGACCATGTATATTCTGACCGCTCTCATTTATTGGGCCATCTGCTCCATTGCCGCGGTCTTTCAGAATATCCTTGAGAAAAAATACGCTCATTATGTTTAAACAAACGTTTCATTAAAAAAAGCCGTTCTCCAGGGGACGGCTTTTTTTCTATTGATTCAGCTTCCATTTAAACGGGTCCTCAAACAGCGACCAGTCGGAATCAAATTCATACTCAGTCAACAGGCATTGATCAAGCTCTTTCGTGATCGTTTCTTCATCCAGGTCAGTTCCGATAAAAACTAGCTGCGTTAGGCGGTCGCCGAACTCCGGGTCCCACTCCTCCAGGATTTCCGGCTCCTGCTGTTTGACTTGCTCCTGCTCAAGCTTCGGCAGCGCCGCCACCCAATAAGATACAGGCTCAATCGTAACCGACGGACCTGCTTGCGACATCAGCAAAGCGAGGTTGTTATGAGATGCGCACCAGACGATTCCTTTGGCACGAACCACGTTCTTTGGCATTTGATCTATCCATTGATAAAACCGTGTAGAATGAAACGGCAAACGTCTCTTATATACAAATGAAGAGATACCGTATTCTTCTGTTTCCGGGGTGTGTTCCGCATGGCCTGCCGTCAGCTCTTGAATCCAGCCGGCCGATCCGCTCGCTTCCTCGAAGTTAAATAACCCTGTATGCAAAATCTCCTGCGGTTTTACATTTCCTTTGACAGCGAATGAACTTGGCTCTTGGCTGCAGTTTACGAAGAACGTTTTCAAGCTGTTCGAGCTCTTGCTCGCTGACCAAATCACATTTATTTAAGATCAGTACATCGCAAAACTCAATTTGATCGATCAAGAGGTCGGCGATTTCTCTTTCATCCTCTTCCCCCAATGCTTCTTTGCGGTCCAGAAGGCTTTCGCCTGACTGATAATCATGCCAAAAACGGTTGGCATCAACCACTGTCACCATCGTATCCAGCTGACAGAATTTTGTAAGATCGATTCCCATCTCTTCATCGATATAAGAGAAAGTCTGGGCCACCGGGATCGGTTCGCTGATTCCTGTCGATTCGATGACGATATAATCAAACCGTCCGTCTTTTGCCAGCTTCTCAACTTCAATTAATAAGTCTTCGCGAAGCGTGCAGCAAATGCAGCCGTTTGACATTTCCACAAGCTTTTCATCTGTTCTGGAAAGGCCCCCTTCCTGCTTAACCAAGCCCGCGTCAATGTTCACCTCGCTCATATCGTTTACGATAACCGCTATTTTCAAGCCTTCGCGATTTTGCAGAATGCTGTTCAGCAATGTTGTTTTTCCCGCACCTAGATATCCGCTCAGTACGGTAACCGGAATCTTTTTCATAATAGTGCCTCCATTAAAATAGAATGATTACGATTTAAATTGTATACTTCGCCATATGTACAATGGTGTAGAGCAGCTTTTCGCGCTCATTTCTCGCTGCTGCCCGATTTCTAAATCAGTAAAGGCTCCAACCGCGTTTAATCCTTTTCCCCATCGCAAATCCCTGCCCTTGCCGACATTCGGAAAACCGCAGCTTGCATAAAGCAATTGCTCCACTTGCGTTGCTGAACCGATGGAAAGCGCAAACATCTCATCAGAAAGTAGCTTGGGTTTCGTTTCAAGTTTTCAACAAGACGCTTCATGGGGATCAATGACAGCAAGATCCTTAGCCTTTCCGCTTTTCACAGATACAGCCAATGATAAGCCATTTACCACAAAACGTAATTATTACGATTTAAATTGTATGGTCTTTTTTCCTTTTTGTCAACGGTTTTCAATTCAGCTGATCACCACTTTTGTATGTTCAGGGATATTTTCATATATCCATTTTGCATCTGGAATGGTCAGCCTGATACAACCGTGAGATGCTTTCGTTCCTAGTTTTTCTGCTTCCGTTTTGATGACTTTTTGATCCTTTGTCATTGGCACACTATGAAATAGAAATTCGCCGTGGTTTTTCCATGATACCCAGTATTCTGCGCCTTCCTGGTATCCTTCGGAGAAAAACCATTCTCCCCGTTCAGGCTCTACATAAAAGGTGCCCTTTGGCGTAGCATCATCTTTTGTTTGATCAAGACCAGAAGAGATCATCATTGTATAGATGGTGTTGCTTCCTTCCTTGATGTAAGCCTTCTGCTCCTTCACATTCACATCAATCCAGACATGCTTCTGTTTAATATCCGGGTATTCTCCGCCCGAAGGCTTCGTCCAATCAATGCTTATTTTTGCTGTTTTTCGAACGTCCGTTATGTTTTCGACCGTTTTCTTTGTATTGATACTTGCGTGTTCTTCTGCATGTTCGGAGCAGGTTGACAGCAGGCAGGCTGGCATAAGAACTGCAATAATGAATAATGAGAGTTTCATATTTTATCCACTTCCTTCGAAAAACACAGCTTCGCATAGGCATCGTGGAGATGGATCGATTCTTCATTGCGGCATTCAATCTCAAAGGCCGACACCCATTCAAGCTCAAACAAATCAGCAGCGATGCAGCCGGGTGAATATCCGCCCAAATGCTGACCGTTCCCCTCTGATTATGGGCACTGTATTCGCTGATTTCCTTGGAGCAAGGGCACAGAGTCGTTACTTTTGCTGAGATGCCGGCACGCTGTTTAAACGGCTGATCTTTGCGATAGGTGACAGACATGAATATATCAGCATGCATCAAACCCGCTTTCTCAAGCTTCGGACTTTTCCGTTCGAAAAACCACGGAAACCTCACTTCAACTGAGGCAGGTGATGTGTCCATGTTTTCTGCAAGCTCTTTCGTGAATTGCTGAAGAGAGGAAAATGAGAGAATCCAGCCATTTTGATGATAGACTTGCAGCAGCTCTGTTAACCGGCTCATGTTAATCCCCTTCTGATTTCTCGGCAAATTACAAGTCATTGTAAAGTTCGCAGCCGTTGTTTGCTCGGCAGGCATCATGGCAGAAGTGATTGTGACTGGATGGGACACATTAGCGACACCTACATGCTGAATGTCAAAAAAATAATCCTTCCTGATATTTTGCAGGTCCTTCATTTTCTCTTTTTCCACTGGTTTCTCGCCTTTGATCGGACTGACCGATCCAAAGTATTGAAGACGCTCCGTTTTTTTCGGAAGCAGCGTATGTTGATTCATTCAGAAAACTCCTCTCACTAACAAATCGTAATAATTACTATTTATTTTGATCGGTTCACTGTTGAAAATCAAGAGAAAATAAAAAAGACACGCACAAACGTGTCCGTCAAAACCCTAAACATCCGCCGGGCTGCTTTCCGCGCTCCAGCTTTTCCGCCAGTAATAGCCTGCGGCAAGCACAAGTGCAAACGCCAGCAGCGCGATACAGGAAAACGTGATAAAACCGATAGCATATGTGCCTGTCATCTGTTTGAGAGATCCTAAGATGTTCGGCAGGAAAAACCCTCCGATTCCTCCGGCCGCACCGACGATTCCCGTCACCATGCCAATTTCTTTGCGAAAACGCTGCGGCACGAGCTGGAATACTGCGCCGTTTCCCATTCCGAGCCCCATCATTCCGACAAACAATAGAACAATAACCATTGAAAGAGATGGCAGGCTGCTGACTCCGGCCATACACAGTGCCACGATGACAAACAGTACAGAAAGAACTTTCGTGCCGCCGACACGATCCGAAATCAAGCCCCCGACAGGCCGGAAAAAGCTCCCCGCCGCCACACATAATGTAACGAAGTCCCCTGCGTGAATTTTTGACAGCTGGTATTGATCAACAAAGAAAATAGATAAAAAGCTTGAGAGCCCGACAAATCCGCCAAATGTGACGCTGTACAGCAGGCAGAAAAACCATGTTTCCTTTTGCCCGAACACATGCAGATAGCTTTTGAGCGGCTGGGGAGACGGCTGTGCAGGGGAATCCTTTGCCATGGATACAAAAAGAATAAAGACGATCAATAATGGAATTAGCGCAATTCCCATGACAATGTGCCAGCCGAACTGCTCCGCCAGACGAGGGCCAAACAGGGTTGCAAACAACGTGCCGCTGTTCCCCGCTCCGGCAATCCCCATCGCAAGCCCCTGCAAATGAGGCGGATACCATCGGCTGGCCATAGGCAGCGCTACAGCAAAGCTTGCTCCCGCCACGCCAAGCAGAATCCCGATGGCATACAGCTCAGTCAGGGAACGGCCGCCGAATGTCCCCCAAAGCAGCGGAATCATCGTCACCAGCATCCCGATCACTGCCGTTTTTTTCGGTCCGATTCTGTCCGTTAAAATACCAAGAATGATACGAAACACAGATCCAGATAAAATCGGCACAGCTACGACAAGCCCTTTCTCAAAAGGAGACAGGCCAAAATCCTGAGAAATATAAACACCCAGCGCCCCAAGCATAACCCATATCATAAAACTGACATCAAAGTATAAAAAGGAACAGAGCAACGTGAGTGGATGACCGCTAGTTTTCAGTTCCGACAGCTTCATAAGATTCCCCTTTCTAGACCCTCATTATTTTACATTTTCTGAATCAAGGATATAGGACCATTATTTTCTGGAAAAGACATGTGTAAGTTTTTGTGACACGTTTAATGCGTTAACAATGCATTGTGACATAATTTTTAATAGGAGAAAACTTACGAGCTTCGCCAAAGGAGGTCTGATACATGAAGAAACAAAGATTAGTGTTAGCGGGAAACGGCATGGCCGGAATCCGCTGTATTGAAGAAGTATTAAAGCTGAATCGCCACATGTTTGAGATTGTCATTTTCGGAAGCGAGCCGCATCCCAATTACAATCGCATTCTCTTATCCTCTGTATTGCAGGGTGAAGCGTCACTCGATGATATTACACTGAACAGCAAGGATTGGTACGACAAGCACGGGATCACGCTTTACACAGGCGAAACGGTTATTCAGATTGATACAGATCAGCAGCAGGTCATCACAGATCGGAAACGCACTCTGTCGTATGACAAATTAATAGTGGCAACAGGCTCCTCCCCTCATATTCTCCCTATCCCCGGGGCAGACAAAAAAGGTGTCTATGGATTTCGGACAATAGAAGACTGCCAAGCGCTGATGAACATGGCCCAGCACTTTCAAAAGGCTGCGGTAATCGGAGCCGGCTTATTAGGACTGGAAGCTGCAGTAGGTTTACAGCATCTCGGTATGGATGTCAGCGTCATTCACCACTCCGCCGGCATTATGCAAAAACAGCTCGATCAAACAGCGGCGCGGCTGCTGCAAACAGAGCTGGAACAAAAAGGCCTAACCTTTCTTTTGGAGAAAGACACCGTCTCCATTTCCGGCGCCACGAAGGCAGACCGAATCCATTTTAAAGATGGCTCTTCATTAAAAGCAGACTTGATTGTGATGGCGGCCGGCGTCAAACCGAATATTGAATTGGCTGTATCCGCTGGAATCAAAGTGAACCGCGGGATCATCGTGAATGACTTCATGCAGACAAGCGAACCGAATATCTACGCCGTTGGTGAATGCGCTGAGCATAACGGAACGGTGTACGGATTGGTGGCTCCGCTTTATGAGCAGGGAAAAGCGCTCGCCAGTCATATTTGCGGCGTTCCATGTGAGGAATATCAAGGCTCAGCACCATCAGCGGCGTTAAAAATAGCTGGAATCGATGTGTGGTCAGCAGGAAAGATCCAAGAGGATGAACGCACGACGAGCATCAAAATCTACGACGAACAAGCAGGCGTTTATAAAAAAGCGCTTTTTGTAGATGAAAAACTGGCCGGCGTTATTTTATTCGGAGACACCCGTGACAAGCAGCGGCTTCTCGACAGCCTCCTTAAACAACGAGACATCTCCATTGTCAAAAAGCAGATCATCGAACCGGAGACAAGCGGCCCTTTATTTGAATCCATGCCTTCCAGTGAAACGATTTGCCAATGCAACACAGTGACGAAAGGCGCGATTGAAGAAGCGGTGCACACGAATAGCTTAACAACTGTTGAGGAAGTCAAGCACTGCACCAAAGCCACTGGGTCCTGCGGAGGATGCAAACCGCTCGTTGAAGACCTTTTGAGGCACATGACCAACAGCGAATATACGAAGCCCGCCGGCACACCTTCGTTTTGCAGCTGTACTGATTTTACAGAAGACGACATCATCGCTGAGCTTCAGCGCAGGCCATTCACTAATCCGGCAGAAGTGATGAACCAGCTTGACTGGAAAACAAAAAACGGATGCAGTACTTGTGTTCCTGCGATTCAATACTATCTGGAAATGCTGTACCCTGGGTTTGTCCAGCCTGAGCCAGCCACTGAAGAGACATGCATCCTGATCCCGCAAATGTACGGCGGGCGGACAAACGCGGAGCAGCTAAGAACCATCGCCAACATCATTGAGGCATACAGCATTCCCGACGTATCCATCACTCACGGCCAAAGGCTGAAGCTTTCCGGGATCAAGCCTGCGGATCTCCCGAACATAAAAAAAGACCTGAAGATGCCCGTTTACACTAATGAACACCGACACGCGCTGCAAAGCATCAAAGCATGTACATGCGGGCAAAATCGATCAATTCAGCAGCTGGCAGCCCAAATCGAAAGACAACTTGAGATGCTTCCCTTACCCGCTCCCATTTCTATCAGCTTATCATGTGAAACAGACTGCACCGATGCCGCCCTGCAAGATGTCGGCGCAATTCGGAGACAAGCTGGCTGGGACATTCACATCGGCGGCGTCCGGGGAACTCATGCCCGTTCAGGAGCTTTGTTTTGCGTGACTGAGAACGAAGACAGCACTGCCGGCATGATCAAAGGACTGATCCAGTATTATCGGGAAACGGCTCATTACTTAGAAGGTGTTCATCAGTGGATAGACCGTCTCGGGATCGTTCATATCAGAGAAGTGCTATTCGAAGAAGACCTAAGGGCACAGCTGCTGGAAAGCCTCCAAACAGATCTGTCACTGATTCAAAACCCGACTGTAGAGACGGGTGCATATAAGAAAGGATGAGGCATTTTGACTGAACGACTGCTTAGATATTTCCGTGATAAACAGCAAGACGTCCAATCAGAAAAAACATATGACACTCAATGCCCGTTTTGCAGCATGCAGTGCAAAATGCAGCTCGTGGAACAAACCATCGTCACGCGCAAAAAGTACACTGCGATTGGGATTGATAATCCTACAACACAGGGTCGGCTATGCATGAAGGGCATGAACGCCCACCAGCATGCCCTGAACTCCTCCCGCATCACCCGGCCGCTGCTGAAGAAAAACGGCGAGTTTATGCCTGTTTCCTGGGAAGAAGCACTGAATTACATTAAAGACCAAGTGACAATGATACAAGTAGAACACGGCCATGACGCTATGGCGGTATACGGAAGCGCCTCGATTACAAATGAAGAGGCGTATTTGTTAGGGAAATTCGCACGGGTGGGCTTACAGACAAAATACATCGACTACAACGGGAGGCTTTGTATGTCCGCCGCAGCAACCGCAGCCAACCAAACATTCGGCGCGGACAGAGGCTTAACGAATCCCTTATCAGACATTCCCCACACCCGTGTGATCATTCTGGCCGGCACCAATATCGCGGAGTGCCAGCCTACGATTATGCCATATTTTGAAAAAGCGAAAGAAAACGGAGCTTACATCATTGCCATTGATCCGCGTGAAACAGCGACAACAAAAATCGCCGATCTTCATTTGAAAATCAAACCCGGCACAGACGCCGCCCTTGCCAACGGTCTCGTCAAAATCATCATTGACGAACAGCTTATAAACGAGGATTTCATTCAATCACGAACAAATGGATTCGAAGAGCTGAAGCAGCATACTGACTCGTTGGACCTGAATGACATCGCCGAACAGACGAGTGTCCCCCTGGCGGATATAAGAAAAGCGGCTGTAAAGTTTGCCAAGGAAACGTCCGGCATGCTGTTTACAGCCCGCGGGATTGAACAGCAAACCGATGGAACAGCGGCTGTGAAAGGCTTCTTAAACATGGTGCTGATCACAGGAAAAATCGGTACACCTTACTCAGGTTACGGGGCGATCACCGGACAAGGCAACGGGCAAGGTGCAAGAGAGCATGGCCAAAAAGCCGATCAGCTTCCGGGCTATCGATCTATTGAAAACGAACAACACCGGGCACATGTTGCGAAAGTGTGGGGAATCCATCAGGATGATCTGCCGCGAAAAGGTGTCTCAGCCTATGAAATGATGGAAAAAATCAATGACGGCGACATCAAAGGATTGTTCCTCATGTGCTCCAATCCCGCTGTCTCCAGCCCAAATGCGAATCTTGTGAAAAAGGCTTTACGTAAACTGACATTCTTTGTTGCAATCGATTTGTTTATTTCTGAGACTGCGAAATACGCAGATGTGATTTTACCCGCCTCCTCTTACTTAGAAGATGAAGGCACCATGACAAATGTAGAAGGACGCGTGACATTAAGAGAAACAAGCCGGCCATGTCCCGGCGAAGCAAAGCATGATTGGCAGATCATTTGTGATCTCGCATCCGCTCTCGGCAAGGGCCGCTACTTTTCTTATACGTCAGCGGAGGATATTTTTGATGAATTGAGAGAAGCGAGCCGAGGCGGGATTGCCGATTATTCAGGCATCTCATACGGCAGGCTCAGACGTGAAGGCGGCATTCATTGGCCGTGTCCGGAACCTGATCATCCCGGAATTGGACGCTTGTTTACAGAATCATTTGCTCATCCGGATCAAAAAGCGGCATTAAGTGTGATTCCAAACGAGCCACCTGTTCCAAAAGAGAAGCCGACAGCCGATTATCCGCTTTATTTAACAACAGGCAGAGTCATGTCTCACTACTTAACAGGCGTCCAAACAAGAAAAAGCGCCGCCCTTACCGCGAGACATTTTGAATCGTTTATCGAAATCCATCCGCAAACAGCAGCAACCTACAATATCGAGGACCGTGTGCTGGTAAAAATAGAATCGCCGCGGGGAAGCATCACCGTCCGCAGCAAATTATCAGAACAAATCAGAAAAGATACTGTTTTTGTTCCCATCCATTGGGCAGACGCTCAAAATGTGAATGATTTAATCGGGGAAGCCTTAGATCCAGCCTGTAAAATGCCCGGTTTTAAGGTATGCGCCGTCCGAATCAGACCTATTTAAATTTTTCATAAAATTTTTAGAACTTTTCGTATATTTTGTTACATTTTATAACATGTATCTTAAATATTCCTTTTTGCTGTGCTACGCTGGAAAAAACATTGATAAGGAGCGGATCATCTGATGGGAAAAAAACAGCTAGTTCTTGTTGGTAATGGAATGGCCGGGGTAAGGGCCATTGAAGAGATACTGAGTGTTGCTAAAGACGAGTTTCAGATCACAATTTTCGGAGCCGAACCGCATCCCAATTACAACCGAATCCTTTTGTCAAAAGTGCTTCAAGGCGATACAGATATTAAAGATATTACGTTAAACGATTGGGACTGGTACGAAGAAAACAACATTCAATTGTATACAAATGAAACAGTCATCAAAGTGGACACGGAAAACAAAACAGTCATCACAGATGCAGACAGAATCCAGCCTTACGACGAATTGATCCTGGCGACAGGCTCGCTCCCTTTTATCCTTCCGATTCCGGGCGCAGACAAAAAAGGCGTCACAGCTTTCCGGGACATAAAAGATACAGACACAATGCTCACCGCGTCAAAACAATATAAAAAAGCAGCCGTCATCGGCGGAGGACTTCTTGGTTTGGAAGCCGCTCGCGGACTGCTGAATCTTGGCATGGACGTGTCCGTCATCCACCTCGCCCCATTCCTGATGGAGCGCCAGCTTGATGCAACGGCAGGACGCCTGCTGCAAAACGAGTTAGAAAAACAAGGTATGACCTTTTTACTTGAAAAGCAAACCGAAGAAATTGTTGGTGACGATCGTGTCGAAGGCCTCCGTTTCAAGGATGGCACAAGCATTGAAGCTGATTTAGTGGTCATGGCTGTCGGCATCCGCCCAAATACAACGCTCGGGGCCGAGAGCGGCATTCCGGTTAACCGCGGCATCATCGTCAATGATTATATGCAGACTGAAATCCCGCACATTTACGCGGTCGGCGAATGTGCCGAGCACCGAGGAATCGCCTACGGGCTTGTGGCGCCGCTCTATGAACAGGCAAAAGTGCTGGCGAAGCATATTTGCGGCATCGAAACAAACCCGTATGAGGGCTCCGTTCTCTCCACACAGTTAAAGGTATCGGGCGTCGAGGTTTTCTCTGCCGGGGACTTTGATGAATCAGAGGACAAAAAAGCGATTAAAGTCTTCGATGAGCAGGACGGCATCTATAAAAAAATTGTCCTGAGAGACAACAAAATTGTCGGTGCTGTTTTATTCGGTGACAGCAGCGAAGGCAATCGCCTGTTTTCTATGATTCAAAAAGAAGCCGATATCTCTGAAACCTCTAAAATATCAATCTTACAGCCTCTCAACCAAGAAGCAGGCACAAGCATCACCGCAGCGATGAGCGACGATGAAATCATCTGCGGCTGTAACGGCGTGTCAAAAGGTGCGATTATTCAAGCCATACAGGAAAAGGGCTGCTCGTCAACGGACGAGATCAAAGCATGCACTGGCGCATCCCGCTCATGCGGAGGCTGTAAGCCACTCGTAGAAGAAATCCTCCAGCATACGCTCGGATCAGACTTTGATGCGTCAGCGCAAAAAGAAGCCATTTGCGGCTGCACCACATTGTCAAGAGATGAAGTCGTAGAAGAAATCAAAGCCAAAGGGCTGTCACATACAAGAGAAGTCATGAATGTGCTCGGCTGGAAAACGCCAGAAGGCTGTTCCAAATGCCGGCCGGCTCTGAACTACTACTTAGGCATGATCAATCCAACCAAATACGAGGATGACCGGACATCCCGCTTTGTTAATGAACGAATGCACGCCAATATTCAAAAAGACGGAACATACTCAGTCGTTCCTCGGATGTACGGCGGCGTGACCAACTCCACAGATTTGCGCAAGATCGCCGATGTCGTTGACAAATATGAGATCCCGCTCGTGAAAATGACAGGCGGCCAGCGAATTGATCTTATCGGCGTGAAAAAAGAAGACCTTCCGAAGGTATGGGAAGATCTTGATATGCCGTCGGGCTACGCATACGGAAAAACGCTCCGCACAGTGAAAACATGTGTAGGCGAGCAATTCTGCCGCTTCGGCACACAAGACTCCATGGCACTGGGCATTGCGCTTGAGAAAAAATTCGAAGGGCTAAACACGCCGCACAAAGTCAAAATGGCCGTGTCTGCATGCCCGCGAAACTGTGCGGAATCCGGCATTAAGGACCTTGGCGTTGTCGGCATCGACGGAGGCTGGGAGCTTTATGTCGGCGGAAACGGCGGAACCCACTTGCGTGCCGGCGATTTGCTGATGAAGGTGAAAACAAATGAAGAAGTCTTAGAATACGCAGGCGCTTACCTGCAATATTACAGGGAAACCGCAAACTATCTGGAGCGTACGTCCGCATGGCTTGAGCGCGTCGGTTTATCCCATGTCCAATCCGTGTTAAACGATCCGGAAAAGCGGCAGGAGCTGAACGACCGAATGAATGAAACACTCTCTGTCCACAAGGATCCGTGGAAAGACTTTTTAGAGGATAAACAAACCTCGAAAGAATTATTTGAAAATGTCGTGACCACATCATAATGACAAAAACAATCATTGAGGAGGAATGGGCATGGTAAACAAAGACGTAACAAAAGTATGTATCGGAAAAATTGAAGAATTGCCTGAACAATTAGGCAAAACAGTGTATATTGAAGATAAGGAGCTCGCGGTTTTCAAGCTTTCAGACGGAAGCATCCGCGCCATCGAAAACCGCTGTCCGCATAAGGGCGGCGTCCTGGCAGAAGGCATCGTCAGCGGTGAATATGTTTTCTGCCCGATGCACGACTGGAAAATTTCCTTAGAAGACGGAATCGTCCAAGAACCTGACCACGGATGTGTCAAAACATATGAAACGCTGATCGAAGGAGAACATGTTTATCTCGTATATTGATCAAAAGACCGGATCACTTTTCTAGTGGTCCTTCATTTTTTACAGTGACGGAAGGATGACATGATCATGAAGAATGGAATCGTTTATTTCGTGGGAGCCGGACCCGGCGACCCAGGCCTGCTCACCATCAAAGGAAAACAGGCGCTCGAGGAAGCAGATGTCATTTTATATGACCGGCTCGCCAACCCGAAGCTGCTCGAATTTGCATCACCGGATTGCCAGTTTATTTATTGCGGAAAACTGCCAAACCGCCATTTTATGAAACAAAAAGAAATTAACGCCCTGCTGGTTGAAAAAGCATTAAATGGGTTAACCGTCGTTCGCTTGAAGGGCGGAGATCCGAGCGTATTCGGCAGGGTCGGCGAGGAAGCAGATGCTCTTCATGAGCACGGCATTCGCTATGAAATGGTGCCGGGAATCACCTCTGGAATTGCAGCGCCGCTATATGCGGGCATCCCCGTCACGCATCGGGATTTCGCATCGTCTTTTGCCATGATTACAGCGCATGATAAATCATTAAAAGGCACGCCGAACCTTGACTGGGAAGGGCTTGCACGAAGCGTACAAACCCTTGTTTTTTACATGGGTGTCAAGAACTTGTCTTATATTTGCCAGCAGCTTATTTCATACGGGAAATCGCCTTCTGTCCCTGTCATTGTCATCCAATGGGGAACGTGGGGCCGCCAGCGGAGTGTGAAAGGAACACTTGAGAACATTCAGCAAAAAGTGCAGGAGCACCAGATCACAAACCCTGCCATTATTGTCATCGGAGACATCGTCAACTTTCAAACACACAGCTGGTTTGAAAGCAAACCGCTCATCGGACGGCATTTGATGGTTGTGACTCATGGCGAAGATGAAGACCCGCTTGCAGACAAGCTGCGCGATTCCGGCGCCGATGTCATCGAGTGGCCGAAATGGCGGACCGAAAACATGCCAGTCAATGAAGAAATTCTTCGAAAGATTGGCATCTTTGAAGACGTTTTTTTCACATCGCGCCGGGTGGTTTGTGAATTTTTCAGAGCACTGGCTTCTCAGAAAATCGACATCCGCCAGCTGACAGCCAAACTGAGTGCAGCATCTGAACAAGCAAAGACGGAGCTTGAAAAACGGGGGTTTCTTGTCACCGCCACTCAGCCTGATTCAGAGAAATGTCTTGTTGTCGGGAGCCGCCATGCAGTGGAATTCATGCAAAAGCATGAATCCTGTTCGTTTTATATCACTCATGAAAACGTCATAGATGACCGGTTCACCCACATGATTCAGCGTACCATCAGTGAATCCCCGCTGCACATGGTCATTTGCCCGAACAAGCTGTCCGTTCAGCAATTGATCAATGGTGGCGAACAAATTGGCATTTCGCCGGAACCGTCAGCAAGCCGGCCTCCTATCGTCTGTATAGGCGATGACTCAGCTGCCGGGGCTTATGGATTCACAGCCATCCAAGAACAGGATGAATTGTTTGCTTTCATCCAAAATCAACAAGCGGAAAAAAAACTCCTTCACAGCTGATGGCAAACAGCCCTTTCCCCTAAGGGCTGTTTTATTTATGTACCAATTTTTTATGATGGGTTGAATACATCGCCATATTCTCAGCCTTAGGATCCAAATAAGCCTTAGCGCTGTTGACTGCTGTCGGGCCTTCGGTAAAGCCGCCGGCAATTAATCTCAGCTTGCTTTCATAAAAAGCCGCGTCGCCCGCCACAAACACGCCCGGAAGATTCGTTCGCATATGTCTGTCAGCTTTCACCCTTCCTCCTTCAATCTCCAGCCCCCACTCCATCATCGGCCCCAGATCAATTTTGAAACCATGATTAATGATCAGCTCATCAACCTCTATATCTTCCCTCTGGCTAGACTCAGTATGACAAACGGTCACGCTTTTGATGCCCTCTTTATCCCCGTTCAACTGCTCTAGCCGATAAGGAGTAAGCACCCGCACCGATGATTGCCTCATTTTCGTCACGCTGCTTTCCATTCCGCCGAATTCCTCACGCCGATGAACGACAGTCACAGACGCCGCAATCGGTTCAAGCTCATTAGCCCAATCGACCGCAGTATCACCGCCGCCTGATATCACCACGCGCTTCCCTTTAAACGCATCGAGCTTCTCCACTCCATAATGAAGATTTTTGCCCGCATATCGGGCCGCATCCTCGCTGTCAAACTCATTGACCTCAAGCGTACCCATGCCGCAAGCCAAAATTACAGTTCTTGTATAGTGCTTTTCCCCTTCAGAACCCGTCAGTACAATGGTGCCTTCATCCAGGCGTTCAAACCCGGTCACACGCTGATTCAATACGATATCAGGATCAAATGTTGCCGCCTGCTCCTTCAGCTGCTCGATCAGCTGCTTTCCCGCAATCCCCGGTATGCCGCCGATATCGCGAATGATTTTCTCAGGAAAGAATAAAGACACCTTCCCTCCGAGCTTCGGCAAAAATTCGATTACCTTTGTTTTCAGCTCCCGCATCCCGCAGTAAAAAGCAGTAAACAGCCCAATCGGCCCCCCGCCTATAATCGTAACGTCATATACCTCTTGATTCTCAGCCATCCGTCCTGCCTCCCGTTCACTATATCAAAGTTTTAATTGAGAATGAATATCAATACAAAGTATATCATATTTCAAGGGCCTTTGTTTATTCATTTCTTCTCCTTGTGGTCAATTGCTGAAAACTCTATAATAGGCAAAAAACAATTGGGAGTAACAGATGAAAAGACGAGTCGAAACGATCACCTTCGAAGGACATACACTAGAATATTCAGTGGCTGGAAAGGGTGCCCCCATCCTTTTCATGCATGGCGGCCATTCAAATTGTTACGAGGAATTCGGATACACAGCGTTGATTGAGCAAGGGTATTCCATCATTACGCCTTCAAGGCCCGGCTATGGACGAACGTCAAAAGAAATTGGAAAAAGTCTTGCCAACGCCTGCCGTTTCTATGTGAAATTATTAGATCATCTACAAATCGACAGTGTCCATGTGATCGCCATCTCAGCAGGAGGGCCGAGCGGCATATGCTTTGCCTCACATTATCCGGAAAGAGTAAATACATTGACCCTGCAATCCGCGGTCACCAAAGAGTGGCTCACCCCAAAAGACACTGAATATAAATTGGGGAGAATTCTCTTCCGCCCGCCGGTGGAAAATTGGATATGGAAGCTGATTTCTTCTTTGAATAACGCTTTCCCGCGTTTGATGTTTCGAGCTATGAGCCCCCAATTCAGCACGCTTCCGTTTCAGCGAATCAAGTCCTTGATGAATGAAAAAGACATAGAAGCATTTCGGAAAATGAACAGCCGGCAGCGCTCGAGTGAAGGATTTCTGATTGACTTGTCACAAACCGCCGCTGTCTCTTTAAAAGACCTGCAAGCCATCATATGTCCCGTGCTGATTATGCAAAGTGTTTATGATGGATTGGTTGACTTGTCACATGCACATCATGCAAAAGAGCACATTCGTGGCGCTGTTCTCTGTTTGCTTCACTCATGGGGACACCTGATTTGGCTCGGAAAATAAGCTGCAGAAACAGACAGTATCCTACTCGTTTTTTTGGAATCCTAACCAAAGTGAAACGATCCTTTCCCCTCCTCCGTCAAACAAGCAGTGCCTTTTTTTCTGGTATCATAAGAAAGGCAGCTTAACATGAGCGGAGGTTTTATTGTGACAGCACAATCATCTTTTCTTCAGCTGAATTCTATTTTTATCAGCATTTTAATAGAAGCCATTCCGTTTATTCTGATTGGCGTCATACTTTCCGGAATCATTCAAATGTTTGTTTCTGAAGAAATGATTGCAAGAATCATGCCGAAAAACCGTTTTCTCGCCGTTTTATTCGGTGCGCTGGCCGGCGTTTTATTTCCCGCCTGCGAATGCGGCATCATCCCGATTACGAGGCGGCTTCTGTTAAAGGGAGTTCCTCTGCATGCGGGCGTTGCTTTCATGCTGACCGCGCCTATCATTAATCCTATCGTTTTATTTTCTACTTATATTGCGTTCGGGAATAGATGGAGCGTGGTCTTTTACAGAGGCGGACTGGCTCTCGCCGTTTCGCTGATCATCGGGGTCATCTTATCCTATCAATTTAAAGATAACCAGCTTTTAAAGCCTGATGAACCCGGGCACCACCATCATCATCACGGCACCTTGCTCCAAAAACTGGGCGGGACCTTGCGGCATGCCATTGATGAATTTTTCTCCGTGGGGAAATATTTAATCATCGGCGCCTTTATCGCAGCCGCTATGCAGACGTATGTCAAAACATCCACTCTGCTTGCGATCGGGCAGAATGATGTATCCTCTTCCCTCGTGATGATGGGTCTGGCGTTTGTCCTGTCGCTTTGTTCAGAAGTTGATGCGTTCATCGCGTCTTCCTTCAGCAGCACATTTTCATTAGGATCGTTAATCGCCTTTCTCGTCTTTGGCGCAATGGTGGATATTAAGAATCTATTGATGATGCTTGCGGCCTTCAAAAAACGATTTGTTTTCCTGCTGATTACCTACATTGTCGTGATTGTTTTAGCGGGATCACTACTGGTAAAGGGGTGATTGGATGTTTCGTCTATTGGTGCTGATGGGATTTACGTTTTTCTTTTATCATCTGCATGCCTCAGGAAATCTAACAAAATATATCAATATGAAATATGCCTATCTTTCCTTTATTGCGATCTTCCTGCTGGCCATTCTGACCGCCGTCCAAGCATATCTATTTATCAAGTCGCCTGAAAAAAGCGGTCATCACCATGACCATGATTGCGGGTGCAGCCATGATCACGAGCATGACCATGAACAAAACAAGCCATTTTATCAGCGTTATTTGATTTATGTTGTTTTTCTTTTTCCTTTGGTGTCAGGCATCTTCTTCCCGATTGCAACGCTTGACTCATCCATAGTCAAAACAAAAGGGTTCTCGTTTAAGGCGATGGAGAGCGGAGATCACTACTCCCAAACACAGTATTTGCGGCCTGATGCCAGCCTTTATTACGCGCAAGACAGCTATGACAAACAAATGAAACAGCTGTTTAATAAGTATTCCAGCAAAAAAGAGATTTCTCTGACCGATGACGATTTCCTAAAAGGAATGGAAACCATCTATAACTATCCGGGTGAATTTCTCGGACGGACGATAGAATTTCATGGATTTGCTTACAAAGGAAACGCAATTAACAAAAATCAGCTGTTCGTATTAAGGTTTGGCATCATTCACTGTATCGCTGATTCCGGCGTGTACGGGATGCTTGTGGAATTTCCGAAGGACATGGACATCAAGGATGATGAATGGATTCACATTAAGGGCACTCTGGCCTCAGAATATTACCAGCCATTCAAGTCAACTCTCCCTGTCGTCAAAGTAACTGACTGGAATACCATTAAAAAACCTGATGATCCGTATGTTTACAGAGGATTTTAAGTGAAGACGAAACCAGTACAAGTACTGGTTTCTTTTTTATTTCTTTTTCATCAGCATCAAATCGAGATAGAGCTGGCACCGCGTTCTGAAATCGCTTAAATCGATCGACGTCATCTCAGTAATCTGTTTGATGCGGTAATTCAATGTATTTTGGTGAATAAACAGCTGTTCTGCCGCTGGTTTTGTTTTGCAGTTGTTGAGGAGATAGATTTCCAAGGTTTTGAGCAGCTCAGTGCTGCTTTCTTCGTCTTTCGCTTTTAATAAAGCTAAATCTTTATTCTCGTATTCTAAAAATTCATTTTTCTGTTCGATGCTTTCTAAATAGCGGTAAATGCCGAGTTTGGCATATTCATATGGAATGTTTTCCTGATTGCCGGTGATTTCTGCGGCTTTGATGACTTCAAGTGCTTCTGTGTAGCTCTTGCCAAGTTTTAATAGGTGATTATATTCGTTTCCGATACCGATATAAATAGGGGTAGGTATTTTTTGAAAGTGAAAATGTGTTAACAGCTTGTTAATAAACTCAGAAGCTGCTGAGGAGACGGAGCTTTTTTGGGAAAAACTCGCTACGACGATGACAATATTTGATTCGATCGTTAAGACATGACTGACCTTATCCCGTAAATTCAGGTACGACCTGATATTTTCCTTTAAATCCTCAACCGCTTCCCCATCCCCATTTGCGGCGTGCAGGATCACAACTGAAAACATGGAAGGCAGCACGGTGTTGATCCTTTCAGCTTCCCGTCTGAGTTCCTTCTCAGAGGTAAATTGCTGATAGATCGCCCGTTTGATGAGATCCTCTGCTTTTTCTTCCTTTTCCTGTTTCAATTTATTCGTTTTATAAATGATTTTCCCGACATGGAAGGAGGTCTCGTACAAAAAGTCGAGCTCTTCATCCGTCAGATTTTGGTCCAGCTCCTGAATCCAGATGTAGCCCATGACTTCCCCTTTGTGCTTTGCACTCACGACCACCCTCTGGTTTAACCCAATGCTTTCAATTTTATTGACGCGAAAAGGCTCAGGCTCTGTTTTCAATTTTTCAATAATTCCGTCCTTCAGAAACCTCTCAAAAATCTGGACCGGACACTTTTTCGAAAAAATAGTCTGCTGGTTGGCAGAATCAAAATGGTTAATATAGTAAGAATTATAGGCTAGCAAAAAGAAATCCGCGCTTTCCAGTATCACTGGCTTTTGCAGTTCATAGCTAATAAAATCAATCAGCTTATCAACATCTGAAAATGAAAAAACTCTCTCTAAAAGCTCTTCCATACCTTTTTCTCCTATACTTTTTTTACTTTAATCATATCCATACGGGGTCTTTTTGTATAGAAAAAAATACGTTTGTTTCCAAAAGAAAAAAATGCCGCTTAAAAGGAGAAAAGAGGAAAAAGGGACAGCCCCTTCCTCCTCCTTTCGATCTTTATTGTGACATTGTATCTTGGTAGTCGTTGAACTGGTCTGTGACAGCTTGTGACGGAGCCTGCGTCAATATGCTGACAAAAAAGACAGATAATAGACTCGCAGCAAAACCAGGTATCATTTCATACAGAAAGTCCGAAAGACCGGCATTCGCCCAAATGATTACAGTCGCTGCTCCCACAATCATGCCGGCGAGTGCCCCCCATTTGGTCATTCGTTTCCAAAACAGACTGAGCAGTACAACCGGCCCGAATGATGCACCGAAGCCCGCCCACGCGTAGCTGACCAATCCAAGGATGGTGTTATTTTTCTCCCAAGCCATAACCAACGCGACAATTGAAACAGCCAGAACAGCCAGTCGGCCTAAAAACACCAGTTCTTTATCTGAAGCTGAGCGTCTGAACATCGACTTATACAAATCTTCTACCAGAGAGCTTGATGTCACAAGCAGCTGGGAAGAAATTGTACTCATAATCGCGGCCAAAATCGCTGAAATCAGAAAACCCGTGATAATCGGATGGAACAAGATATTCCCTAATTGAATAAAAATCGTCTCTGGGTCCTTCAGTGTCATGCCGCGCTGATGGTAATAAGCGATTCCGCCCAAACCGGTCAGCACTGCGCCTACTGCAGACAAAATCATCCAGCCCATCCCGATTCTGCGCGCTCTTTTGATCTCTTTGACAGACGTGATCGCCATAAAACGCACAATAATATGCGGCTGGCCAAAGTATCCCAGCCCCCAGGCAAACAAAGAAATAATGCCAAGGACGCTCGTTCCTTTGAAAATGTTAAACATATCAGGATCTACAGAGCGAATTTCAGCAACTGTATCACCTGCTCCTCCCGTGTGGAAAAACGTAACGATCGGCACAAGAATGAGTGCGGCAAACATAATGATCCCCTGAACAAAATCTGTCCAGCTGACTGCCAAAAAGCCGCCAAACAGGGTGTATGCCACAACAACACCCGTCACAATCCACAGGCCGGTGTGATAATCCATCCCCAAGATGCTGTTGAATAAGACGCCGCCGGACACCATTCCGGACGATACATAAAACGTGAAAAAGACTAAAATGACAATTCCTGAAAACAGTCTGAGAAGCTTTGTTTGATCTCCGAAGCGATTTTCCAGGAATCCGGGAATTGTAATGGAATTCCCCGCTTTTTCAGTATAGGTTCTCAGCCGCGGTGCGACGTAAAGCCAGTTCGCCCACGCTCCAAGGCAAAGTCCGATGACGATCCAAGCGCCGCTCAGACCAGTAGAAAACATGGCGCCCGGAAGCCCCATCAGCAGCCAGCCGCTCATATCGGCAGCGCCGGCACTGAGAGCGGTTACTGCCGGACCCAAAGAGCGTCCTCCCAGCATGTAATCCGTCAGATTCGACGTACGCTTGTAAGCAAAGTAGCCGATTAGCAGCATTCCCGCCATATAAATACAAATTGAAATAATCAGCTGTGTGTTTTCTATGGCACTTCCTCCTCTTTTTTATAGTATATGGATGAAATGGACACCCCCGCAGGGAGGATGCCCATTTAGTCCCGCTTAGAACATTTCACTGATTGTTTTTGCCTGCATATGCAGAGCCAAGTAATCCGGCCCGCCTGCTTTTGAATCCGTTCCCGACATTTTGAAGCCGCCAAACGGATGGTAGCCGACGATAGCACCTGTACAGTTGCGGTTGAAGTATAGGTTTCCGACATGGAATTCCTGTTTCGCACGCTCGATGTGCTTGCGGTTGTTTGTGATAACCGCGCCTGTCAAACCATATTCAGTATTGTTTGCCACTTCTAAAGCTTCATCAAAGTCTGACACTTTACAAAATGCAACGACAGGTCCGAAAATTTCTTCCTGCATGAGTCTTGCTTTCGGATCAAGGTCAGCGAAGATCGTCGGTTTGATGAAGTATCCTTTCGAATCATCACCGGTACCGCCGCTTACTAAACGCCCTTCCTGTTTTCCGATCTCAATATAGCTCATAATTTTATCATAAGAACCTTGGTCAATGACAGGTCCCATATAAACATCTGCACTGTCAGGTTTAGCTGTTACTTTTGATTCCGTAATTTCAATGACACGCTCTAATACTTGATCATACACTTTTTCATGAACTACTGCACGTGAACCTGCAGAGCATTTTTGTCCCGCAAAGCCGAATGCTGAAGTAAAGATCGATTGAGCCGCTAATTCAATGTCCGCATCCTCATCGACAACAACCGTATCTTTACCGCCCATTTCAGCGATGACACGCTTAAAGTGCTGCTGGCCTGGCTGAACCTTCGCCGCGCGTTCGAAAATTCTCGTACCAACTTCTCTTGATCCCGTAAATGTGATAAGGCTTGTTTTCGGATGGTCAACAAGATAGTCGCCTACTTCCGCTCCGCTTCCCGGAACAAAGTTGACTACGCCTTTTGGCAATCCGGACTCTTCAAGCACCTCAACAAATTTTGCTGCAATAACAGGTGTAGCACTCGCAGGTTTCAGAACCACTGTGTTTCCAGTAATGATCGGCGCCACTGTTGTGCCTGCCATGATCGCAAACAAGAAGTTCCAAGGCGGGATAACGACTGTCACTCCAGTCGGCGTGTATACATATTGGTTTTTCTCGCCTTCACGGCTGTTGACCGGTTTGCCTTTTGCCAGTTCGATCATTTGACGTGCATAATACTCCATGAAGTCAATCGCTTCAGCCGTATCGGCATCCGCCTCGTTCCAAGGCTTTCCTGCTTCTTTCACAAGCAAAGCTGAGAATTCATGTTTTCTTCTGCGGACTTTGGCAGCAGCGCGGAACAGGACAGCCGCTCTCTCTTCAGGAGACGTGTATCTCCACTCTTCAAATGCTTTTGCAGCCGCTTGAATCGCTTGCTCAGCGTGCTCTTGAGACGCTTTTGACACTCGGCCGACGACTTCTTCTTTATCAGCCGGGTTGATTGAAACGATTTTCGCTTCCGTTTCCACTCTCTCGCCGTTAATGACAAGCGGATAGTCTTTTCCTAAATATTCGCTTACTGTCGCAAGCGCTTTTTTAAACGCTTCCACGTTGTTTTGATCTTGGAAATTTGTGAATGGCTCGTGTTTGTAAGGTGTTGTCATGATAATCTCTCCTTTTTTACTTCTTTGTCATTCCTTTGAAAGCAAATGCAATGTTTGACGGACGTTCTGCAAGGCGTCTCATAAAATAGCCGTACCAATCCTCGCCGTATGGCAGGTAGACTCTCATGTTATAACCTTCTTTTACGAGGCTGAGCTGGGTTTGCGACCGCATGCCGTACAGCATCTGAAATTCAAACTTGTCATTGGCAATGCCATGTTCCTTGGCAAGCTGCTTTGTAAAGTCGATCATTTTGTCGTCATGTGTGGCAATCGCTGTATAGTGACCGTTTAAGAGCTGCTTTCGGATGATTTTTTTGTAATTTTCATCGACATCGCTTTTCTCCGGGAAAGCTACTTTTTCTGATTCTTTATAAGCTCCTTTTACAAGGCGAAGGAACGGGTTTAAAGAATCCAAATCGTCAATGTCTTTTTCCGTCCGGTACAGATAGGCTTGCAGCACTGTGCTCACATGCTCGTATTTCTTTCTGAAATCTTTGAAAATATCAAGCGTTTTCTGGCATCTGACTTCGTCCTCCATGTCAATGGTGACCATGATTTTATGTTTCTCGGCCGTCTGAAGGATTTTTGTCATATTTTCATACACCAAATCCATATCTATATCCAAACCTAAAGACGTCATTTTTAAAGAAACGTGTGAGTTCAGCTCCTGATCCGCGATGGTCGCAATGGTTTGAATGCACTCTTCCGTACGCTCCCGTGCGACCTCGGCGCTGTTCACAAACTCGCCTAAATGATCGACAGTAACTGACAAGCCTTGGCTGTTAAGCTGTCGAATGGTCGGGATTGAACTGTTAAAGTCATTCCCGCCGATAATTTTACCCGCTGCTACCCGGCTTCCCCAGTTCCTCGCCATTTTATTGAGAAAGCCGCTTTTGGATAAAAATAAGAAAAAATCTCTTGTGATCACTTCCAACCTCAACACCCCGCAATCTAAGAAGTACTTGTATGAGTTTATTGTAAATGGACAAAACCGACGTTCACAATATTCTCAAAATACAAAGATTCTGATTATTTTTGTGGGTTTGCCACAATCAGATAGTTAGAAAGTCGGGGGAATTCTGTCGAATAAAGGAGAAAAGGAAGCGACAAAAAACTTCAGCTTCCTCCATCCTTCCACACTTCTTCAACCGTATTCAAAAGCAAACGGTTCAATTCAGATGTCATATCTTTTTTCTCTGCCTTCAGTTCTTTTGCCGCTTCCATGATTCTTTCGATTTCCGTTTCAATGAATTGGTGAATTACATCGATTCTTGCTTCGAGGTCAAGCTCTTCCCCTCTTCTTTTCCGTTCAAGCAAGGTTTCCATTTCAGCCTTCAGCTCGGGTTCACGAACAAGTTCATTCATCAAAACAGTAAAGTCCATTGGCGGTATGGTTCCGTGCTTTTCAATCCATTGGCAGGCCAAAATAGGCCGAAGAACGTAGAAGTACTTTTTAATTTTGACCTCTTGTCCTTGTAGATAATCTTTGACGTTCCTTCTCGCCATATTGATATAGTGATACACGCTTGCTTCAGGCTTAAATGCCTCCGTGCGCAGTTTTCTTAACTGCTCTGCGGTCGTAAATGCTTCGTAATACACAATGTCTGAGGACAGCCATTCGAGGAGCGGAGGGTTTGACTTTTTGAAAAGCCTAAGCGTTTTTCTCAGCTCCCAGCCGCTGATATCCAGCAAATCGTGAATCGGTTCCTCAATGACATCACGCTCCTGCTCAATTGAAAAATACCACTCCTTTTTCGGCACATAAATAAAGCGGACGTCGTAATCACTATCCTGCGACGGAAATCCCCATGCGCGGCTTCCTGACTCGACGGCATACACGATTTTGACTCCATATGACTGCTCGATCCGTTTTAATTCATCAATGATTCTTTGTTTCATATCTATTCGTCTCCAGTCTGTTCTCATTCCGGCAGTTTGCAGAAAAAAACCGCCTGATGATATGCGGCGGCTTTTCACATTTATCAGCCTTTAAGATGCTGCTTAAAAAAAGCAAGTTTTTCCGTTTGAAAAGCAGGGATATACTCATGTCCGAAGTAGCGGTACACCTTCAGCTCTTTCTCTGTTTCCAAATGATTGTAGGCGGCAAACACGGTGGATGGCGGCGTGACCTTGTCAATCAGGCCGATTGACATCAGGACAGGCACCTTCACTCGGTCAGCGAGATTCATAATATCGAAATATGAAAGTGTCTTCATCGCCTGCACTTCTGTTTCCGGGCTGCCATTTCTTCTGAAGAAGGAATTGATTTCAAGGTACGGCTGTTCAAGCGCCACATCAATGGCCCGTTCGAAGTTGCTTAAATAAGGATAATCGGCAACCGCGGCTTTTGGAATGTCTGACAGCGCTGCTGCGGCAATGGTTAAACCTCCGCCTTGGCTTCCTCCTGTCACACCGATCCTTGTTTCATCAACCTCGTCGAAACTGCTGATGACCTCAAGCGCGCGGACGGCGTCCAAATAAACACCGCGGTAATAGTATGTATCTTTATCAAGAATTCCTTTCGTCATCCAGCCCAAAGCGTGACCGTGCGGTGAAATACTCGTATCCTCGCTGCTCTGCTGGCCGCGGACAAGCATGCCGAATGCGGCGTAGCCATGGAGTGCCCAGTTTACCATTTCATGAATCTCACCATCATAGCTTGCATTGTAGCCATGATATTTCACCATCGCCGGATGCGGGCCTTCCTTGTCAGGCACTGCGTACCATCCGGTAATGCGGGCGTTTCCGAAGCTTTTATATGTGAGACGGTACACTTTTACTCCGTCAGCAGGATAGTCAACCGGCTGTAAATCAGGTTCTGCTTGGACTTTTGCAAGTTCCTCTAAAGACAATTTCCAAAACTCAGAAAAATCTTTCGGTGCTGTTTTTTCAGGCTTATATGTTTGCAATTGGTCGAGCGGCAGATCGAATAGTTGCATTTCCGATTATTCCCCTTTGTTTTATAACATTTAGTTTGTATTCCTATACTACCACGTTTCGGCTTTGTTTTCTAAATATTTTCATCTTTGTTTCCCAGACAGCCTTCATCAAACGTTTGTTTAAGACTTTCCCGGGTTAGTTCCATAAAGGCCTGGGCGGTCAGACTGACATAGCGGTTCTTTAAAAAGACAAAGACGAGGGTTCGTGATGGCGCGGATTGAATCGATAAATAGATCACCCCCGGATCTTTATCCCTTCTGACCATATTCGGTGCCATTGTCACACCTAAACCGTTAGCCACAAGAGATTGGGCGGTTTCAATATGGCTCGTCTTAAAGGCAGCATTCGGCTTAAAGCCGCTTTCCGCACAGAGATCGAGAACTGTCCTGCGAAAACCGAAGCCTTCTTTTAACAGAATAAAGGGCACGTTCCTTACCATGTCAAGCGGCACACACGGCTGGCGTCCCTCCTTACCTTCCAGCGCTTTCTCAATCAGCGCGACCAATTCCGGCGGCATCCACCTTTGTTTTTCCTTCGGCACTGCGAGAACAATCGGTTCCGTGAGCAAAGGTGTAATGGAGAGCCGTTCATCCTCGATCGGCAAGGATAAAACAGAAAGGTCAACTTCTCCCTTTGCCGTCATCTCCTCTAATGAAACCGGATCTTTTTCAACAAGCTGAACCTCCACATGAGGATAGCGCGCCAAAAACTGCCTCAGCAGCGGAGGAAAGAGATATCTCCCTGTCACAGCAGGAATCCCGATGGATAATTTATGACCGATTCCCTGTGATCTCTCCTGCATTTCCCGAAGCAAATCATCTCTGGAACGAATGATGTCCTCGGCTTTTTCAATGAAACGCCTGCCGTGAGGTGTCAGTGTAACAGAGCCATGGGATCTGTGAAAAAGGGTAAGCCTCAGCTCAGCCTCAAGCTTTTTGATTTGCTGGCTGAGAGACGGCTGTGCGATATGAAGATGTTCCGCCGCCTTTGTAAAGCTTTGGCGCCGGGCAATTTCCACTGCATATTCCATCACTTTAATATCCATTTCAGCCTCCATAGGTTGAACCTATCGTTTTCATCATTTTTATATCTTGGACGAATCATAACAGAAATTGCTAACATAATCCATATCATCATTTACAAAAGAAGGAGCTGGTTCAAATGACAAATGAAACACCGTTTTCTATAAACGCCGAGATGTATCGGGATGAAAAGGTATTTGCCGAGGGGGAAGATTTGGGATTGATGATCAAAACGGCGGAATGCCGAGCAGAGCATCGGGTGCTGGATATCGGAGCGGGCGCCGGCCATACGGCGCTGGCATTTTCTCCTTATGTACAGGAGTGCATCGGTGTTGATGCGACGAAAGAGATGGTTGAGGTTGCGTCCTCCTTCGCGCAAGAAAAAGGAGCTGAAAACGTACGCTTTCAGCAAGGAACGGCAGAGTCACTCCCCTTCCCCGACGATTCATTTGACATCATCACCTGCCGATACGCAGCCCACCATTTTTCAGATGTCCGCAAAGCTGTCAGCGAGGTTGCACGCGTACTAAAACAGGACGGACATTTTCTCTTAGTTGATCATTACGCGCCTGAAGATCCCGTTCTTGATGAGTTTGTCAATCATTTGAACCGGCTTCGAGACCCTTCCCATGTTCGAGAAAGCTCATTATCAGAATGGCAGGCGATGTTCAGCGCCAATCAACTGGCCTATCAAGACATCCAAAAGTGGAATTTGCCGATTCAATACGATAGCTGGATCAAACGAGGCGGAACTCCCGCTGACCGGGAAAAACAAATCATTGCCCACTTGAACCACGCATCAGACGAAGCACGCGACACGTTCTGTATTACATTGAACCAAAACGGACAGCCCATCTCCTTTTGTTTAAAAGCGATTTTGATACAAGGGATAAAACGATAAAAAAAGCCGTGCGCTGTGATATTATCCCCTCTAAGTAGACAGTGTAAAAAGCCCGCTTTTCAAAAGTGGCTGTTACACTATACGTGGAGGGGATTTTTTATGGCGAGAAAAGGGCAACACTTTCAGCACTATACGAAAGAATTTAAGATGAAAGCTGTCAAAATGTACGAGGAAGGAAACAAAAGCTATAACACGTTAGCTGAAGAATTAGGGCTTCGAAGTTCAACCCAGCTCAAAAATTGGGTGAAAACATATCGGGAAGGCAAGTCTTTTGATGATCAAAGGGGAAAAGATACAAAGTCAGACAATCCTTTTATTGGACGCCCTAAAACAACGTTTAAAAGTGTTGAGGAAGAACGAGATTATTTAAAGGCACAGGTCGAATACCTAAAAAAGCGCTATCCAAATCTGCATGGGGAGGACGGATTTTGAAGGCAGCACGATTTGAAGCTGTTCACGAATTGAAGGACCGTTATCCGATTACGTGGCTGGTATGTATCGCCAAAGTGTCACGGTCAGGGTACTATAAATGGCGCAAGGCTCAAAGGTTTCGAATGGCAAGGCAACAGAGAGATCAGATCATAAAAGAGCACATCATGGCGATTCATCATTCACGCCTTTCTATGGCTATCCTCGGATTACTGTCGCTTTAAAGAAAGAAGGTTTCTGCGTCAACCATAAGCGTGTTTACAGATTGATGAGAGAGATGAACATCCACTCGATTATTCGAAAAAAGCGTCGTTATTTTGGAAGAAAGGCATCGGTTGTCCTGCCAAACCGGCTTAACCGAGAATTTCAAACCAATCAGCCTAATCAGTTATATGTAACCGATATTACCTATATTGCTTGCGGACAACGATTCTATTATCTTTCTGCAGTACAAGATCTTTACAACAATGAGGTTGTCGCATGGAAACTGTCAAAGCGAAATGATCTTGAACTGGTGATGAAAACAGTGGAAAGTTTAACAGCTCAACGGGATGTCCAAGGGGCCATTCTCCACTCTGATCAAGGATTCCAATACACAACAAAAGCATATCAAAAGCGACTTGAAACCGTTGGTTTGAAGGGCAGCCATTCCCGTAAGGGAAACTGCCTGGATAACGCCTGTATCGAATCATTTTTCTCGCACCTCAAAACAGAGAATACATACTTTTCTTCATGCCAAACTGAAAAAGAGCTCCACAAAAGCATTAAAGATTACATCCAGTTCTATAATCACGAACGATTCCAGAAAAAATTAAACCAGTGTGCTCCGGTAGAATACCGTAACACACTGGTTGCTTAGGCTTTTTATGGCTGTCTACTTGACAGGGGTAAGACCACTGCGCACGGCTTTTTACATCGGCTGATAAAGATCCCAGCCAATTTTTAATGTCTCAACAATGTAATCGGCAACCTCTTCCGGGGAAAGGTTGTCTGTTGCCACTTTTGAATTGTGCTTGTCATAAATGACTTTTCTTTCGTTAAACAGCTGTTCCATTTCATCCATTGAACGGTTATGCAGTACAGGGCGGCTTTCGATCAATAAATCCGCGCGCTGCTTCCAGTTCTCCCATGACAGGTCCAGATGAAGCACGAGACAGTTTTCCAGACAGCAATTTCTGATTTCTTCTTGTTTAAAAGATCCCCCGCCCAGAGATACGATTTTGAATCGTTTATGATGGCAGATGTCTAAAATATATTCCTTCTCCGTTTTCCGGAAAAAGTCTTCTCCCTTTTTCTCAAATATCTCAGGAATTGACATATTGAAATCCTTTTCGATCTGCTGGTCAATATCAATAAAATCTCTATATAATTTTTTAGCGACCAATTGGCCGATTGTTGTTTTTCCTACACCCATGAATCCGATCAGGACGATATTTCTTTCTCTTACTGGGATGGCTCGTTTAGCGTTCATCTTCGGCGAAATCCTCCTAAGGAATGAAATTATATATTCATTATATGCTTATTTAGCGAATATTTATATAGATACCGGCTTTACCGGTCAAGCTTATAGTGCGCTTTGTTGTAGCCATTTTTGCCTGAATGACATTCATTGTACAACATTTCTGCAGGTATTTTAATACTTCGACGCAAAAAAGCGTTAAAACCTTCCGCCTTTATTGTTTTTCCAGCTGACTCTTCGATGGAAGGGTCTTTTTCTGTATGATAAATAGGAAGGGAGAAATGGCGATGATCATTTGGATAAACGGGGCATTCGGTTCGGGAAAAACACAAACAGCCTTCGAACTGCACAGAAGGCTGAGCCCATCTTACGTGTATGATCCCGAGAAAATGGGTTTTGCGCTGCGCTCCATGGTGCCGCAGGAGATCGCAAAGGACGATTTTCAAAGCTATCCTTTATGGCGGGCGTTCAATTACAGTTTGCTAGCTTCTCTGACAGATACATACCGCGGCATCCTTATTGTGCCTATGACGATTGTACACCCTGAATACTTCAATGAGATCATCGGCAGGCTCAGACAGGAAGGCAGGATCGTTCACCACTTTACACTAATGGCTTCAAAGGAAACCTTGTTAAAAAGGCTGCGCACCAGAGCAGAAGGAAAAAACTCATGGGCCGCCAAACAAATTGACCGCTGTGTTGAAGGATTATCATCACCCATTTTTGAGGACCACATTCAAACAGACAACCTGTCGATTCAGGATGTGGCAGAGAACATTGCCGCGAGAGCCGAACTCCCATTAGATCCTGATACAAGAGGCAGCCTCCGAAGGTTCGCCGACAGATTAATGGTAAAGCTGAATCATATCCGCATCAAATAAAGCTTCTGTACACGACAAAAGCCCGCTCCGAGAGCGGGCTTTCTTCAACTTATTTCCACCAGTCATCAAACATAGACGCCGGAACCTGGCGTTTATGTTCAGTCATGCTGTAGCGTTTTTCCAGCGCTTCTGATACTTTCGCTGATACTTCTTTTCCTTCGAGATAATCGTCAATCTCGTCGTAGGAAATGCCAAGCTCTGTTTCATCCGACTGCTGCGGTTTTTCGTCGAGCAGATCGGCAGTCGGCTCTTTTAAGTATAAGCGTTCCGGTGCACCCAGCTCTTTCAGCAGGGTTCTTCCCTGGCGCTTCGTCAAGCCTGTCAGCGGCAGGAGGTCTGCTCCGCCGTCACCGTACTTCGTAAAGAAACCAGTCACTGCTTCAGCAGCATGGTCTGTTCCTAACACAAGAAGGCCTTCCTGGCCGCCGATCGCGTATTGCGCGATCATTCTTGTTCTTGCTTTTACGTTTCCTTTATTAAAGTCAGTCAGCTGATCGCCTGTTTCCTGCTGATACTGATCAGAAAAAGCGCTGACTGTTGATTTAATATCAAACTTCCATGATTTATCCGGCTTAATAAACTTCAAAGCAAGCTGGGCATCGTCTTCATCCTGCTGTGTGCCATGCGGAAGACGGACAGCGATAAATTGAGCGTCTCCGCCCTCCTCGCGAATGCTCTCCACCGCAAGCTGAGCGAGTCTTCCCGCAAGTGTTGAATCCTGGCCGCCGCTGATTCCCAATACAAAGCCTTTAGCACCAGTTTTCTTTACATATTGTTTTAAAAAATTGACTCGGTCCTCAATTTCTTGCTTTGGATCAATTGAGGGCTTCACATGTAACTCACGCATAATCTTTTCCTGCATGCTCATCCCAATCATTCCTCCTGTACATTTTCCCTTGTTACTGATCATTTCCCCAAATCAATGAAAATGAATCATGACTGTTATGTATCCCTATTAAATATAGCACAGGTCTTCATTCACAGTGAACAAGAGAGATCAGCTGACTTCAACCCGTATGGATGTCACACTGTCGCCATTGCATTTCCCTTTTTCAATCGGGCAGGAAGAAAACGCGACAATTAAATCCATCTCCGGCATTCGAAAGCGGCGTTTCCACAGACAGATTCCCTTTCTCATCAAGGACAGTATTCATAAAAATCGCAAATGGGTAATGCATGTGAGGCTTCGGTACGCCAAACTGCTCAAGCGCACGGTTCATATTGTCATAGCACGTATCCTGAAACTCATCCTTTTGCTTCCCATATAAGAGCCTGTTCATATCAGGACGGCAGGCGGGCAGCAGCAGATCATGCTTGCCGACCGTATCTTCAATCAGGGTTAACATCGGCTTATACAGGTTGGAGTAGAGATGGTCGTTGACCTTCACATGAATGGAGTGATTGGCGTCTATCGTCGCTCCCTGATCAAGGTGTTCATAAAAATCCTTGGCATGGTATGCGACAAAATCAGCCACCTGCTGCCCTTCTACATCAACCACCTTTAAAATCTGCCCCTTTTTCAGCTTCAGCCCCAGCCCTTTTTTCGGCTCCACAATATATTGCTGTGTCATTGGTTTGCTCCTTTTTTCATTAGTATGAGCGTCCGCTTCCTTCTCCATGTAAAAAGAGGCAAAAATCCGATGTATATAAGCTTCGGACAGATCACAATCTAACCTTAGATAAAAGGGGTTGAATAAATAATGAGCCAAACAAAAAAAGACCAGCCAAAAGGGAATCTGGCTTGGTGGCAGCTGTCACTGATCGGAGTCGGCTGCACGATTTGAACAGGCTTCTTTCTCGGTTCCAGCATCGCAATTGTAAAAAGCGGTTTTTCCGTTCTCCTTTCATTTCTGATCGCAGGGATCAGTACGTATTTTGTCTTTGAACAGCTCGCCAAGCTATCGGTGAAGCAGCCGGAAAAGGGCTCGTTTTGTGCGTATGCCCGAAAAGCATTCGGCAAATGGGCAGGCTTCAGCAACGGCTGGGTGTAGTGGACATCAGAAATGCTGATTACCAGAAGCCAGCTGACAGCCATTTCGCTCTTTACGAAGCATTGGTTTCCTCAAGTGCCGCTATGGGTGTTTGCCTCAATCTACGCAGTACTTGGGCTCCTTATTATTTTCACCGGCCTGTCCGTCTTTGAAAAAACAGAAAACGTGCTGGCAGTGATTAAAACAGCTGCTTATTTTTATGTTTATTGTCATTGCCATCCTGGCTTTATGCGGTATCCTGTCCGGCGGAAATCATGGCGTACATGTTCCAAATAAGACGAGTGAGTTTTTCCCATACGGCGCCATGGGGCTGTGGACAGGTTTAATCTACGCGTTTTACGCTTTTGGCGGAATTGAGGTCATGGGGCTGATGTCGGTTCACTAAAAAAAACCTGAGGAAGCGTCTAAAAAAGGGAAACTGATGCTGGCGACGCTGGCGATTATTTATATCATTTCAATCGGGCTTGCTCTGCTTTTGGTTCCGTTACACGCGTTTACTGAACAGGACAGTCCGTTCATTACATCATTAAAAGGATATAACCTTGAGATCATCCTTGATATATTTAACGGGATTTTCATCATCGCCGGGTTCTCGACCCTTGTCGCTTCGCTTTTTGCCGTTACGACATTGCTTTGTACAATGGCTGATGACGGCGACGCGCCGAAATGCTTTACTCTAAAGGAAGGCAAAAAAATATGCTGGCCGGCACTTCTGACGTTTGCGGGGCTTGTCCTCTCCATTATTCTGTCGTTAGTGCTGCCTAAAAACATTTATGAGCATATGACAACAGCTGCGGGGCTTATGCTTTTATACACTTGGCTGTTTATCATGTTCTCCAGCAAAAAGCTGACTGATCCCGAGGGCATGGGAAAAACGCAAATTTATTGTTCTGATTGCTGCGGCTGTGTCCGGTACATTGTTTGATAAATCAAGCCGGCCGGTTTTTTCGTCAGCATAGGTTTTCTCGTGATCATCGCCATCGTTACCATGATCTATCAAAAAAAGCAGGGTCATAAAGATCGCCCTGCCAGTCCTTGATTTATTTCATTTTGTTGAACATGTTCTTTAAATAAGAAAACGGGCACTTCGATACCTGTTTTTCGTCATCACGGAGGAAATACTGCTTCCATTCACGATTATCTTTTCCTCCGTACCAGCCTAATTGCGGGTGAATCGGAGCCTGATCATAGGCCTCTAAACGAGATCGGATCAGCCTGCTCATGTTACGGCCAAATGCAGTTGATCCATTTAGGTCCTCAAACACCCACCTTGGCTGAAACGTGATCATAAAAAAAGGAAAGCTTCGGCTTTTTCTCGCCTCGTGCGCCGGTGTAGCGCAGAGAAGAAAGTACGGCTCGCCGTCAAAACAAAACTCCCATTTATAATGCTCGGGATCGGCCGGAATGTCTTCCGGCCATTCTTTTTCGTCTTGATGACTCAGTCTATTTAAAAAGCGCCAAAACAGCTCTTCATACGCTTCAATCGAATAATGCTCCGCCAAATCTTCCGGTGTATCAAACAACACAACGAGGGATGCGTATTTTCCCGTGTCCCGCGATATCTTGCCGTACTCCGCAAGCAACGGAGCCAGTTCCTCCGCTGTGCGGTTTTCCCGCGGATCTCCGGCAAAAGCAATCCGAAGCTGATCAGTCAGAAACGCCTGGCGTCCGGGAATGCACGGAAACGTATCCGCGTCGTCCCCCAGAGTTTCTGCCAGCAGCTCAAAAGCGATTCTTTGCCATTCAGGAAGCTCTTCCTGAATACGTTCCAGAAAACTTTTGGTGTAAATCCCATTCACCATTGATCCACCTCAAGTATCCATCTGGATACTATATTAAAACTGGAAGCGGCAGGTGACTGTCCTTCATGAATCAGCCCAATAACTGTTTGATGCCCTGACCCGCAGGAGATATTCCAAGCGGGAACACGTTCCCAGATTCCTGATGCGATCCTGCATTATTGACGCGATGTCATCAAGTATTACGTATGTCTTTTTGCTCGCTTTGATTCCAATTGTCCTCGCGGCGGTTACCATTTTGTTTATGGGGAAAACCAGAGTGAAAACAACAGCCGAAATGACAAAGAAAGCAAATTAACATAAAAAAAGCAGTACATGCTGGGCATGTACTGCTTTTTTCTATTACACTCCTAATCTTGCAAGAATAAACATCCATATACAAATGATCAATAACAGAATCAGGCTGTACGCCACTGTCCTTTTAAACAGTTTAGATTCCTTGCCTGTTTGGCCGACCGCTGCGGCAGCGATGGCGATAGATTGAGGAGAAACAAGTTTCGCCATGACACCGCCCGCCGTATTTGCGGCTAACAGCAAATCTGAACCCGCACCGATCTGCGCTCCCGTGACAACCTGCAAATGGCCGAACAAAGCATTATTGCTGACAACAGAACCGGTGATGAACACGCCAATCCAGCCGAGAACAGGACTGACAAACGGGAACAGGTCTCCTGTTTTCGCCAATGCTAACCCAATTGAAGAGCTGAGCCCTGCGAAGTTGGCCAGATTGGCAAACCCCATCACGAAGCAGATCGTCATAATCGGCACCCACAGCTCTTTTCCTGTCTCCTTCAAGGAAGCAAAGGCATCCCGACAAGAGAAATTTTTGCTGAACAGCCCTGTCACGATGACCGCCGCTAAAATCGATGTTCCAGTCGCTGACAGCAGATCAACTTTAAAGACTGCATCTAACGGCATGGCAGATGGCGCAATCGGCGGCATTTTCATAATTTGCTGATGCAGAAAAGGCATTTTGAACAGGAGCGTTGATTGATATAACAGCCCGCCTTCTTGGAAAAGCGCTTTGAAGGCAGGAAGGCTCCAGATGGTGATCGCCGCAGTTAAAATGTAGAAAGGAGACCACGCTTTCGCAATATCAGCAGCACGGTATGCCTTTTTCTCACCAGCATCGCCGGCCCCTTCCTCGCGGTAAATCTCTTTCGGCTGCCATTTGCGGAGGAAGAGGGCAAGCCCGCCCATGCTGAATAAGGCCGCCAAAATGTTTGCTAATTCCGGCCCGAGCACCGCCATTGTCAGTGTCTGAACCGCTGTATACCCACCGCTCACAACCAGAAGAGCGGGCCATGTCTGTTTGATTCCTTTCATTCGGTCTAATAAGAATACAAGCAGGAATGGTATTAAAAATGAGATCATCGGCAGTGTCCACATTAATGTCCGTGACAGCTCAAGAGCAGACAAATTACCAATCTGTGCCCCTGTGATGACAGGAATTCCGATCGCCCCAAAGGCTCCGGAGGCTGCGTTTGCAATCAAGCAGAGCGCTGCCGCTTTTAACGGTTTAAAACCAAGTTCGACGAGCAGCGCCGCCAATCGGAACACCAAAACCGGCCGCGCCTTCTAAAAATGCGTTAAAACAAAAACCAATTAATAATAGCTGTAATCGTTGGTCAGGCGAAATGCCGGCAATGCTGGACCGAATAATGGTAAATTTCCCGGTTTTCACTGCGATTTTATACAGCCACACCGCCATCAGGACGATGTAGCCAATAGGCCACAGCCCGCTCCCGATTCCTAACAAAACAGAAGAAATCGCTTTTTCAACCGGCATATGAAATGCCAAAACGGAAACGAAGAAACTGACGGCTAGGGTAAGAAATGCCGCAAGAATGCCTTTCATTTTCAAAACAGTTAAAGCCAAAAGAAAAAAGAGAATCGGAGTGAGCGCCACAAGTGCGCTCACATACTCGTTTCCAAACGGATCATACAACTGCTCCCACATTGACAATCAGCCCTTTACTCTAAAGTTGCGGTTAGTTGACTTTTTGTTCTGCAAAATGAGGTTTTAAAATGTTTTTAAGGACGCCGGCGCTGTGAAGGAACTGTTCTTTTTCTTTCTCATTTAAGTTCAGCTCAGTGATACCTGCGATCCCTCCGCGGTTCACGACAGCCGGCACACCGATGTACACGTCATCTGCACCGTATTGCCCGTCCAAATATGTGCTGACAGTTAATATGCTGTTTTCATTATGAAGAATGGCTTTTGTAATGCGAGCAAGACTCATCGCAACCCCATAATAAGTCGCGCCTTTTTTCTCAATGATATGGTAAGCTGCGTTTTTCACATCATCTACAATTTGGTCCAGCTCCTCTTGTTTGTACGCATCGTTTTTCTCAACGAGTTCACTGACCGGCACACCGCCGACATTCGCGTGGCTCCAAACAGGAAGCTCTGTGTCGCCGTGCTCTCCGATAATATGCGCGTGTACGTTTTGAGGCGCTGCGCCAAAGTATTCGCTCAGCATGAAACGGAATCTCGCAGAATCTAGTGTTGTGCCGCTTCCGATCACCCGCTCTTTTGGCAGGCCGCTAAATTTCCATGTTGCGTAAGTCAGGATATCAACCGGATTTGTCGCGATTAAGAAAATGCCGTCAAATCCGCTCGCCATGACCTCACTGACGATGCCTTTGAAAATCTTCAAGTTCTTTTCTACTAATTCAAGGCGTGTCTCACCAGGTTTTTGGTTTGCTCCGGCGCAAATGCAGACAATATCAGCATCCTTGCAGTCTTCATATGTTCCGTAAGATGTTTTGACCGGTTGTGGCGCAAACGCCTTTCCGTGGTTTAAATCCATCACATCGCCCATTGCTTTTTCTTTATTTACATCAATGACCACAAGCTCATCTGTGATCCCTTGGTTAATTAACGCAAATGCATAACTGCTTCCAACAAAACCCGCTCCGATTAAAGCTACTTTATTTACATGTTTGTTCATCATTAATCATCCTTCCAGGGTATGTTTCTCTTTGATGTCTTTTTCTTTGTGAAGTATTTCACATTTATATTGTGCAACGCTTCACAAACTTTTGCAAGGGAAAAGTTTTGTCTGATTTATGAACAAAAAAGAAACCATCATAGATGGTTTCTTTCGGTAAGTCCCGTCTAGCCTTGTCCTCAATGGGGAAGAGAACCGCTTAAGCCCGAGTCATTATATAAACCATTTTGCACGTAATCAAAGCCAGGCTGATTCTGGCCGGGCACTTGGGCGCTGCCATTATTAAAAATCACTTTGGCGTTGGTTGTATCCGTGTCCGCAGGCAGTGTCAGCGTGTAAATTCCATCTGCATTTTTAGTCATTGGTTTTCCAGGCCAAGATCCCGTCAATTCAATTGCCTGGCCCCCATCATGTTTATAGATATAAGCATTTACCTGGCTCCAATGATTCGGATTTTGATAGCCGATGGTTTTGGCCGAAGCTGGATCTCTTTTAACAAAGCTGTATTCCTCGGCCCTCGTTACACCATCACTGTTCGTTCCTTTTAACATGATGGTGTATGTTTTGCCAAATGGATCTCCTTTTCCGATTGTGAATTGATCTCCATCCTTAAACGCCGTCTCTGGTCCATTATTGATTTGATAAACGGCTTTTGTTGTATTCGCATTTGCACGCAAGGTAATCGTCAGTTGATCATTGAAAGAATGTGTTACACCTGATTTCAATATCATCAGGATAAAGCACAGCTACAGACCTGGCATTGATCGTGCCTGTCAGTTTACCATCGTTCACTTGAAATGAACCCGCTCCAGCTTTATTGTCATACCTGCCATCAGGCAATTTTGTTGCCGTATTGATAGAGACAGAGGATGAACCTGCATTTGCCAGCACAACGCCATGTGAGCCGCGCTGATTCATAAATATCTGGTTGTTTCCATTCGGGTTCGAGAGTTCCTCATGCTGTCCAGCCATCACATTGTGAAATCTATTGACCGCAGTGATAGCCTGATCTTCAAATAAAGCACTCCCGCGATCGCCTATTTGGCTTTTCCCCGGGAATCTCACACCATTTCCGCCTCCCTCAGGTCTGGAAAAGAAAAGAGGCGTACTGCCTGAACGAGAAGCTATCACCGCCCAGCCTAAACGGATATCATCATCGCTCATCCATGTCGACTCTTCATCATCATTGGCATACGTATCATGCGACTCCACCCATGTCACCAGCTTGTCCGCAGACACATCAGATGCATAGTGGGAGATATTCGACACGCCCAGATTACGATTCTTTAAAGCGGACCTTATGGAATGCCCATAGTTAGACGCTGTCACATCCATATAATTCGCATATGCAGCATCTCTGGAGGCACTATCCTGCAGGATTTCTCCGTATTGGAACTCTGCAGATGTATTTGTGATATTCGGCCAAAATTGACTGCCGTAACTCCCATCATCCGGAAGCTCTATATGTTTGGCGGCATCAAATCGAAAACCGTCTGCCCCGTCATTCAATGCCCTTTCTAAGAACCGTTTCAGATAGGACTGTACTTGTGTATTTTGTGTATTCCAGTCATACAGCCCGGGCAATGAATTCTGCGTGACATCCCATCGATCAGACCAGTTTTTAATTTGTGTGTTTCCATGTGTCCAGTTTGGAATACTCTTAACCTCATTGGAAATCGCGGCATAATCACTGGTGGTATGATTGATGACCGCGTCAACAATGACCTTTATGCCATATTCTTCAGCGGCTGCACACATTTCTTTAAATTCTTGTTCAGTACCTAAGTAACGGTTGCCAATTTGATACGATGTCGGCTGATACAGCCAGTACCAGTTCGACATGCTTTTATCTCCTTGATTCCCTTCCTTTACTTGGTTAATCGGAGATGTCTGAATGGCTGTATATCCTGCATCATGAATATCCTTCATATTGTGTTTTAACGTATTGAACGACCAATTCCATGCATGAAGAATGGTTCCGCTTTTGATCGACGGTGCTGTAAGCTCATTCGATTTGTTCGCCGTTTCAGCACTCGCAGCCGCCGGTCCTGCCAGAACCAAATAAAACAGCAATAAAAATCCAGCGAATAACGGCAGTAAAGAGGTTTTGAATCGTTTTGCAAACATTCTTGACACTCCTTATTTGATTTTTTGAAGACTTACTTCGGAGTCAAAAATCCCTCTTACTTCATTCTTCCGCTTCCTCCTTTCAAGCTGATGTGAAGACTGGAGAATTTTGTTAACGCTTACATTTTAAATTATCACAATCACTCTATCAAAACAACTTGGCAGAGTGAATACAAATCAATGTTCCTATAAAAAAAACTGCCCGAGACTGTGTACGCTTCCCTCGCTTTCCAAACAAAAAAAGAAACCATCTATTTTTCAAGATGATTTCTTTTTTATTTCTTCTTTTACCGCTCTTCTGTAAGCCAGCTTCACAATCACATACCGAAGCAGAAACAGAACGCCGCCGCAGACGATAAAAAGAAGAATCATTTTCAGCCAAGCGAAGAATGTATGGGGAATCCCCCTGTCGTACATCGTAAGCACCACTACCGCAAAGGCGACCGCAATTGATTCTATTCGCTGCTGCTTCACCCGTTTTTGCAGTTCTTCTTTGGTGTCTATTCTCGGCATGAGCATTCCGGATGCCGCAGCCCTGATGCAGTAATATAAGATAATGATGAACAAAAACACAAGGCTTGCAGCCCATTCTTTAAACGGAAATTCAAACATAATGCCGCGGATGATCACATCAAGCAGCGCAAATGCTCCCGCTATCATCCCAATCTCCGACCAGATTTTTTGTTCTTTTTCTTTTACCCTCTTATTTTTCCCATTCACGCCTGAAAGTCTATTATGCAGATTATTCATGACCTTCCTCCCGCACTTTTACGAATGGCTTATGGCTTACATGTTACAATAACAGCCTGCGCTTCTGCAATGAATAACTCAAAAGCCCGCCGTACAAGCCGGCGGGCAGCAATCGTTAAAACGGCCCCCAATTGATCATGACGCCGATCACGATAAAGACAAGCCCGATCAAGAACCAAATCAGAGCAAGCGGCACCATAAACCGCAGCCACTTGACATACGGAATACCGCTGGCGGCAAGCACTGCCATGAGAACGCCGGATGTCGGGTTCACACAGTTGACGACCCCTTCTCCAAGCATAACCGCCTCCACCGCAACCTGTCTCGTGATTTCCATCAAATCAGCGAGCGGCGCCAGGATTGGAATAAATACAACGGCTTCGCCAGACCCTGAAGAGATGAGAAAATGAAGCAGCGCACTGGCGATATACATGCCGATTGCCCCGGCAATCGGGCTGAATCCGTCCAAAAGTGAAGCCAAAGCATTGACGACAGTATCGAGAAGCTTTCCATTTTCAAGGATAACGGAAATGCTTCGTGCCATCCCGACAATCAGCGCCCCATATACAAGGCTTTGGCAGCCCGTAATGAAGGTTTTGGCAATATCGTTCGCCGCAAGTCTGCCTATTAAACCGGCAAGGACAGAAATAAAAATAAATGTCGCAGCCATTTGGGAATCTGACCAGCCAAGCTTCAAAGCGCCGTATAAAAATCCGACAAGTGAGAGTCCCGCCACAGCCAAAATCAGCTTATGGCGAACGGTAAACGGCACTGGCTGATCTTCTTCTTTACCGGCTTCGCCCATTCCTGCCGCAGGGAACCAATCTGTTCCTAACACACTGGCATCTTTTGATTTTTTTAATTTTCTCGTATACAAATAGATATAAATAATAGAAGACAGCAAAAAGCATATGTATATCACAACTCGCAGGCCGATTCCAGAAAAAAGAGGGAGCTCCGCGATTGATTGTGATAAACCGAGCGGTGACGGTGATAATATGGTGGAGTTAAATCCAGCGTAGCAGCCGATGTAAATAACAGCGGCTCCCGCGACTGCGTCCCATTTTAAGGATCGTGCCACAATGAGGCCGATGGGGATAAAACCGATAACTGAATTCACGACAATCCCGGTTGTTCCGAGAATGGAGAACAATGCGCCGACAATACAAATAAATAATAATTGCTTTGTGCGGAATTTGCTGATGACATTGTAAATCAGGCCATTGATGGCACCCGTTTTTTCTAGAATAGCAATGGTGCCGCCTGTGAATAGAATCAGAAAGATGATGGGTGCTGATCCAACCATTCCATCCTGTAGAGAAGTAAAAAAGCTGATCAAGCTGACCGGAGACTGTTCAATTGAATGATAGCTTCCCGGAACAGCGGTCGTGACATCCCCCTTTGTCACGCGGTCAAATTCACCTGCCGGCACAATATATGAAGCGATTGCGCAAATGAAAGCAATCATAAATAAGAGGACATAGGCGTCAGGCATTTTAAATGTCATTCGTTTTTTCTTAGGCTGTGTTTCGGCTGCTGGCATACTCATATTTCGATCCATCCCCTCTGTTTGAAAATATTAATTATTCTGAATAGTAGCAATATGTGCTATATTATATACAGCCTATCTTCCTGTTTCAATATAAATAAAGTAAAGAGGGTAAAAATTCATTCTGATAGAAGGAGGTATTTCTTACCATGCAAAAGCTTTCAGAAGACATGAAACAAACCATTATGGACATCTTCGAGCATCTGCACGCGAATCCTGAAGTCAGCTGGAAGGAATATGAGACAACTTCATTTTTGAAACAAAAGCTTGAGGATTTAGGGTGCCGGACGCGCACGTTTTCAGACTGCACCGGGGTTGTCGGCGAAATCGGCTCAGGCTCACCTGTTGTAGCGGTACGCGCTGATATTGACGCGCTGTGGCAGGAGGTTAACGGCACATTTCGCGCCAACCATTCCTGCGGACACGATTCACATATGACAATGGCATTGGGCACGTTAATGCTGCTAAAAAAACAACCTGAGCTTCCGAAGGGTACAATCCGTTTTATCTTTCAGCCGGCAGAAGAAAAAGGCGGCGGCGCCTTGAAAATGATAGAAGAAGGCGTGCTTGATGATATCGACTATTTGTATGGCGTTCACGTCCGTCCGATCCAGGAAACACAAAACGGCCGCTGCGCTCCGTCTATTCTGCACGGATCAAGCCAGCACATTGAGGGAACGATCATCGGGGAAGAGACTCATGGCGCCCGTCCGCACCTCGGGAAAAACAGCATTGAAATTGCGGCATTTCTTGTACATAAGCTCGGACTCATTCATATTGACCCGCAAATCCCGCATACCGTCAAAATGACAAAACTTCAAGCCGGCGGTGAAAGCTCTAACATCATTCCAGGAAAAGCATCGTTCAGCCTTGATTTGCGCGCACAGACCAATGAAGCCATGGAGGCGTTAATCGCCGAGACAGAAAGAGCCTGTGAAGCGGCCGCCGCTGCATTCGGCGCAAAAATCGATCTGCAAAAAGAACACAGCCTTCCTGCGGCAACACAAAACAAAGAAGCTGAAGCGATCATGGCAGAAGCCATTACAGATATCATCGGGGCTGAGCGGCTTGATGACCCGCTTGTCACTACCGGCGGAGAGGATTTCCATTTTTACGCCGTGAAGGTGCCGAATCTGAAAACAACGATGCTCGGACTAGGCTGCGGGCTCCAGCCGGGACTCCATCATCCGCACATGACATTTGACAGAAATGCGATGTTCAACGGCATTCACATTTTAGCGAATGCCGTATTAAAAACTTTTCAAAAGGCTGATTCACCCGCTGCCGCTTACGTAAAATAACGCAAAAAAAGCAGCCTGACACAGGCTGCTTTTTTGATTACTTCTTCAAATCTTCAATTGAGTTGACATTTTTCATATATTGAGGAACAACAAGCCCCATCTTCACACCCGTCATACTTGTGCCAATATCATCATATTTGCCTTTATATTTAGCGGCGTATGCTTTATGGGTATTCGGCAGCCATGCGGAAAGGGATGCATCCGCACTTCCCGTCGCAATTGCAGTCCACATCGGCCCAGCCTCTACCTGAGTAAGTGTTACCTCATAGCCCAAGTCTTCTAAGACTTTGCCTATGACGTTTGTACTTGCAATCTCACTGTCCCACGCCACATAGGCAAGGTTGATTTTGTCTCCCTTTACCTTTTGAACGCCTTTTGTCCATTCGGCAATCTGATCCTTGTGTTTATTGACGTACTCGGCAGCAACTTTGGCAGGTTTCTCGCCTTCCTCCACCTTGATCATGATTTCGCCCATTTCGTCTTGCGTCCATTTAAACTGGCTCAGAAGCTTTGCGGCATTCGGCTGTTCTTTGCTGAAGCCTTTGCGTGTGATCGTATGGATTTCCTCTGCGCTGCCATAAGATTGTTTCGGATCATCGAGATATTTCAGCTTATATCTAGAGAACATCCAGTGCGGTGTCCATCCTGTAATGATAATCGGTTTCTTACGGTCGTATGACTTTTTAAGCGTAGCGGTCATCGCAGCACTTGACGCAGAAATCAATGTCCAGTCATTCAGGTCATAATCCTTCATCGCTTTGTCAGTCAGGGACATAATCCCTGAACCGGGGTCAATCCCGATGATGGTCTTATTCACCTGTTCTGCTGCGGATGCATTTTTTTCGTTTTCTGAACCGCAAGCCGCAAGTGAGAGCGCCAGCATGGCGGAAACGCCGATGCCGATGATTTTTTTAAGCATCAGGCATTCCCCCTGCTTTTCTTCTTCACTTTAATATTTTGAGTAATACGGTCCAGCGTAATGGCAACGATAACGATGGCGATACCGGCCTCTACTCCGACCCCGGTTTTCAGCTGTGTAACGGCACTGTATACTTCAGAACCAAGTCCCGGTGCACCGACCATTGCGGCGATAACAACCATTGATAACGCAAGCATGATGCTCTGGTTAATTCCGGCCAAAATCGTTTTTGTCGCAAGCGGAAGCTGAACTTTAAACAAACGCTGAGCTGTTGTAGAACCGAATGCCTCAGTTGCTTCAATCAGATCCGCCGGCACTTGTTTAATACCGAGAACAGTCATGCGGATTGTCGGCGGCATCGCGAAGATAACAGATGCAACAACACCCGGCACAACACCGATGTTAAAGAAGAAAATCGCCGGCAATAGATATACGAAAGCAGGCATTGTCTGCATTAAATCAAGAATTGGCGTTACAATACGGCGAACCGTTTCTTTCTGAGACGCCCAAATTCCGATCGGAACCCCGACCACAATCGAAATAATCACAGATGTCAACACAAGCGCCAATGTTTGCAGCATTGGGTCCCAATAACCTAAATAATCGATCAGGAGGAATCCAATCAACGTAAATAACGCAATTCCCCTTGTACTGATCCACCACGCAAGTGCGGCGAAAATAATCGTTAACAAAATAGATGGAATAAATCCAAGACCGGTGACAATTCCATTTACAAAAGCGGCCAATCCGTTAGCGATTCCGTCGAAGAATCCGCCAAACGTCATCGTAATCCAGTCAACAAAACGGTCAATGATATCTGCTAAAGGTATTCTAGGCAGTCTATCCATCTTACTTCACCTCCTGTGCAGAAGGATCTTGTGTTTGTTCTTTAGTGCCTTCAGCATTGATATACTCGTTATTGCCGGCAAGTGCGCCAATCAGCGCGCCTCTTACGACAATTCCTTTCATTCTTTGCTTCTCATCCACAACCGCAATTGGAATATTCGCATCAGACACAACGTCAAAAATCTCAGTCAGATACGTATTCTCTGGTACAGTCGTAAATTCTGTATTCAAGATGTCTTGAAGTGACAAATCAGACTCAGCCGCTTTTTTCGCATCAGACGCATAGATAACACCTAACAATTTCTTTTGTTTATCCACTGCATAAATTGAAGAAATTCCAAGGTTTTTCATCAGTGTCAATGCTACGCGAGGCCCTTTATCAATCCGCACTGTTTCAGCGCGTTTCATAATGTGGCCTGCTGTGAGGACTTTAGACAAATCAACATCTTCGACGAATTTCTCAACATATTCGTTAGATGGATTCATCAGGATTTCTTCAGGCGTGCCGATTTGAACGATGTTGCCGTCCTTCATTAGGACAATTCTGTCGCCGATCCGCAACGCTTCGTCCAAGTCATGCGTAATAAAGATAATTGTTTTTCCGACATTATCGTGAAGATCAAGAAGCTCATCCTGCATATCTTTACGAATCAGTGGATCAAGCGCACTGAACGCTTCGTCCATCAGAAGGATGTCCGGATCATTTGTCAACGCGCGGGCAAGGCCGACACGCTGCTGCATCCCGCCGGAAAGCTGATCTGGATATTGGTGTTCAAATCCTTCGAGCCCGACGAGCTTAAGAGACTCAAGCGCTTTTTGCTGCCGCTCTTGTTTGTCTACACCTTGAAGTTCCAGTCCGTATTCTGTGTTTTCAAGTATCGTTCTGTGCGGGAACAGAGCGAACTTTTGGAAGACCATGCTGATTTTCTTCCGGCGGACTTCCCGGAGCTGGTCTTTAGACATATTTGTTATCATGTCACCATCAATGTAAATATTTCCGGCAGTCGGTTCAATAAGCCGGTTTAACATCCGTACTAAAGTTGATTTACCGCTCCCTGATAGACCCATGATGACAAATATCTCACCATCATATACTTCAAAATCTGCCTGATTAACCCCAACGGTTGATCCGGTTGCTTTCAGGATCTCTTTTTTTGTCTTTCCGTTGGCAAGCATTTGAACTGCCTTCTTTGTTTGTTTCCCAAAAATCTTAGAGACTTTCTCGACTTTTATCTTAATTGGTTTCTCATCTACACTCATATTTTCCCTCCATATTAAGCAATCTTTATTACCGTAACATTTATGTAACTTCCCACACAAACAGCATATTCTCTTTTATTCTGTACCATTTCTTTATAAACATCCATGTGACCACATGATCTTATTTATGCTTCTAAATGCTCTGTAATCCTCCTATATGATTGTATTTTACGGGTGATTTTCCTCCTATCTTATTTGAAAACGCTTTTATTGGAATTGAATTCCTCCTTCCTCTAATAAGTTGCTTTTTCAACATCAATTATGTATTATAGTTTCATGACTATGAAACAATCAGATGATCAAATCAGAGCGCAAATTTTTAAAGCACTGTCTGATGAATCAAGGCTTGCCATTATTCGTACGCTTTATGTCACCGGAAAAGAACTCAGCTGCGGTGAAGTAGGTGAAAAGTGCAATATTGTCAAAACCACGGCATCTTATCATTTTAAAACGCTGCGTGAAGCGGGATTGACGGCAACCCGGAAAGATTCGCGGACAAAATACGTCAGTCTGCGTGAAGACACATTTCAAACATACCTGCCTGGCTTTTTGGAAACCCTCTAACAAAGGGTTTTCTCTATACATATCTGTTTCATAGTTTCAAAGTTATAAAACAATAGGAGTGATAAAATTTGAATCGCATTTGGCTTTTCTTCAGTGTCATGTTTGTCATTGGCACGGATACCTTTTTGCTTTCGCCGCTTCTCCCCCTTTTACAGAATCAGTTTCATGTCTCTACTGATTTGTTAGGCTGGATGGTCAGTGCTTATGCACTCGGTTATGCGCTCTTCGCTATCATTGCAGGCCCAATCTCAGACCGGCTGAACAGGAAAACAGTCATGCTGTGGGGACTTGCAGGCTTTATCGTATCCACGTTTTTATGCGGCATCGCTCCCTCTTTTGCCGCCATGTGCCTGTTCCGTTTTGCCGCAGGCATTAGTGCTGCGTTTGTGACGCCTCAAATTTGGGCGTCCATCCCAGTCATTGTCCAGCCTTCTCAGATCATAAAAGGCATGGGGATTGCGACAGCAGGTTTGGCCGCTTCACAAATGCTCGGACTTCCTTTTGGAGGGTTTCTCGCTTCCTTTACATGGCATACGCCATTTTTCGTTTTGTCAGCGTGCTCGCTTATTCTTCTATTGATCCTGGCGGCGGTCATGCCTGATATCCGGCCTTCTGAACCATTGGCGCACCCATCAATTGTCAACCCCTATCGGGAGCTTTTTTCATTGCCGAAAACATCGGTCATTCTGCTTGCCTATTTTCTGTTTCAAACCGGAAACTTCGCATCGTTCAGCTTTCTGGGTACTTGGCTTTCCGCGGATTATCATTTAACCGTGTCACAAATTGGCGCAGCTATGCTTGTACTCGGACTGGGAAATATGCTCGGGAGCCTTATCGGCAGCCGGGTTTCAGAAAAGCTGGGCATGTTTAAAACACTGATCAGCGGGATGCTGCTAATGGGCGCTCTCTATTTCGCTCTTCCGTTCTTTCCAAACTTGTTTTTAGTAGAAGCCGGCTTTTTTCTCACGTTCTTTACAGCTGGCATCATCTTTCCGTTAATGATGGGTGTCTTTCAATCCATTGCACCAAATGCGCGAGGAACCATCGCTTCCCTTTCCAATGCCGCTATGTATGCCGGGACCACTGTCGGTACAAGTATTGCAGGTTTTTTATATCAAAGCACACAGCATTTCGGAGCTGTCACAGGATTTACTGCCATTTTGTTCATACTTTCTATGACGCTCTACCAGGCAATCAGTAAAACCGGGAAACGCCAATCCGCAGCCCGGGCGCAAATGTAAAAAAGCACCTCATTCAAGAGGTGCCTCAGATTGAAAACCTTGAAGTCTAGGAAGGACGAGCATAGGAGCGGACATTCACAGGATGTGATGACGACGGTGTTTAGGCAGGACGCCTGAGAATTTAGCCGTTGATCCACTTCGCATTGAGCACCAAAGCGCAGTCCTGACAACGAATGCGAGGGTTTGTCGACCTCTTTTAAGAGGTGCTTTTCTATTCTAGCTCAGTTTGTTTCGTTTCTTTCCCCATAATCAAAATACAAGCAACCGCGAGTAAGATTGCAATGCAAAAGATTGAAAAGATGACCGAAAACGAAAAATGACGGGCTGCGAGCGTTCCAACGAGCAAAGGCCCGAAGAAGCCGCCGATTCTTCCAAACGCTGCTGTCGTTCCTGAACCTGTTGCTCGAATCGCAGTCGGGTATTGCTCCGGGGTATACGCATACAGCACGCCCCATGCACCGAGGTTGAAAAACGATAACAGCATTCCAGCCGTAAGCAGAAGACTTAAGGAATCCGCCGTTCCGAAGAAATAGGCGCTTCCTGCTGTACCAATCAAGTAAATGACGAGTATCCACTTTCGGCCCGCTTTTTCAATCAGCCATGCGGCAGAGAAATAGCCCGGTAGCTGAGCAAGCGTCATCAGCAGGACATATTCAAAGCTTTGAATCATGCTGAAGCCTTTCAGCAGCATGACACTCGGCAGCCATAGGAACATGCCGTAATAAGAAAACACCACACAGAACCAAACGAGCGACAGCATCACGGTCGGCCGTATATACTGTCTTGCCCAGACGCTTTTTACATTCTCCCACACCGACCTCTTTTTGGCAGAAAGCGATTCATATTTCGGCGAATCAGGCAGACTCGTCCGCAGGTACAGCGCATAAAAAGCAGTCAGCGCAGTTAACAGAAGTGCAGCCTGCCAGCCGAAGCTTGGTATCACAAAGTAAGAAATCAAGGCCGCTGCGAGCCAGCCCACGGCCCAAAAGCTTTCCAAAAGCACAATCACTCTGCCCCGCTTTTCAGGCACAACCGCTTCCGAAACGAGTGTTGAAGCGACTGGAAGCTCGCCGCCAAGTCCCATACCAATCACGAAACGAAGGATTAGAAATGCCGATAAGCTCGTCACAAAAGCGGAAATGCCGCTTCCGATGGAAAAGCATAAAAGGGTGATGATGAACACTTTTTTGCGGCCGATTCGATCAGCAAGCAAACCAAACAAAAACGCACCCGCAGCCATGCCGATGGAATTGACGCTTCCGATCCATTTCATTTCTTCGGGCGACAGATTCCACTCTACATGGAGCGCGGCGATAATAAACGATAATATTCCGACATCCATTGCATCAAACAGCCACCCCAAACCGGCGACGCCCAGCAGTTTACGCTGGGATATAGGCTGTTGTTTTCCCATTGCCAACACCTCTGATATGCAAAATGATTACCGTTTAAGTTTACACCTGTCTTTACACATTGTCATTAACTAAATGATGTAATTGAAAAACCCCGCTTATGTTGGGACTGACCCCCGTTTTTGAGACAGGGATCAAAACACCTTTTAAACAGCCAATTGCCGATAATTTATCGGTGATTGGTTGTTTAGTTTCGTTTGAATACGAATATTGTTATAATAATGAATGTATTCTATGACAGTGCGTTCTACGATGGCGGTCGTGGTTCGATCAATGCTGTTAAGATAGAACGTTTCAGACTTTAGTGAGGAATGAAACGATTCGATGGAGGCATTATCAGCGGGTGTCCCTTTGCGGGACATGCTCATGGTAATGCCTTTTGTTTTAACAGCTTTCTGATACTCGTAAGATGTATACACAGATCCTTGGTCACTATGTAACACGCAGTTCTCAGGCAGTGTTGGCAGTTGATCAAGTGTGTGTAAGACAAAGTCTGTGTCCTGCTTATCTCCAATCGTAAAAGCAATCACTTCTCCATTATATACATCCAATATACTGGAAAGGTACAATTGTTTCTGTCCATAAGGCAAATACGTGATGTCTGTTACTAGTTTTTCAAGAGGATGATCAGACTGAAAGTTCCTATCTAATATATTGTCGACCACGGCATATGGCTGCCCATTCTTCTTGCGCTTTTTCACCTTAACCCGGCACTGCCACTGATTTTTCTGCATAATACGCTGAACCGTTTTATGGTTAATACACATTCTCTTTTTTAATATAGCTGTGATTTTTCGATATCCATATCGATACTGGTGCTCTCGGCACAACGTGCCGATTTGTTTTTCTAAATGGCGCTTGGGATGATCTTTCTTCAGATTCTTCTTCCAACGATAATAAGACGAGCGAGAGATACCTAAATGAATACAGATATCCTGCACGGTCATTGTGCTGTGCAATTCTTCTACAAGTTCGACTGACGTTTGGCTATCAACTTCCTTTCCAATTCGTTGTACTTTTTTAACACTTCATTCTGTTGTCTCAGATATCGATTCTCTGCCTGCAGTTTCTCTAATTCGGAAGAATACTCCGGACCTTTTCCATAAGTGTATTGCTTACCAACAGGCTGTTCAAATCGATGTGTATCACCAGCCTTATACCATCTGACCCATGTCTTAATCTGCGTATTATTTTTGATATTCAACTCCTGCATGATCTCTTTCATAGGTACGCCTGCCAATCTCATTTCTACAGCCTTCTGTTTCACTTCAACCGGATAACTCACTCTTGTCCCCATAGAAAAAACACCTCCAAGTCTAATTTCGGATAACAATCATCCGTATTCAAACTTGAAGGTGTTTTTATTTGTCTCATCTTATGGGGTCAGTCCCTGTTCCACAAGCGGGGTTTTTATTATTGCTGCAATGCTGCTTTTTTAATATTATCCTGAAGCTGTGCAATTCGTCTCGCGCCGTCTTCGCGGAGGCGTTTGTTTTCTTCCTCGATTTGTTTTGTTTCCTGCATGCCGCTGACAATCGTGTTCCAAGACGATTCGATCGTTTCAATATCTATGCTCGGTCTGCCGGCCATTCTGGCAATTTCAACACTTTGGCTCGAGATGTTTTCAGCATTTCGTTTCAGCATCTCGTTTGTCCGGCGGTCAAGCTCGCTCATGGAATCAGCCACAAGCTTTTGCCGTTTCACCGTAACAGCCTGAATAATGCCGTTTTTGAAAATCGGAATGGTAATGATAAACGCGGAGTTGATTTTCCCGATCAGCTTTGCATTTCCTCGCTGCAGGAGACGGATTTGAGGTGCGGTTTGAAGCGCCACCATCCGTGCCATGTCCAGATCATACACCCGTTCCTCAAGCGCCTGAATGCCGTTGCGCAATGTATCGAGCTGCATTTGCGCCAGCTGGTTTCCGCTTGCCGCTTTTTCCTCATATGAAGGAAGGATCGACTGCATCTCTTCCAGTTTCATCTGCCCGGCAACGACGTATTTTTCAAGCTCCATATAGTATTTGATATTGTTTTCATACATTTCATCGAGCGTGTAGTTCGTCTTCGTCATCTCATCTTTGTATTTTGAAATCTCAACGTGGATTTTTTCAATCTCTCCGCCAAGCGTCTGATACTTTTTAAAGATTTTTTCAATCATGCTGCCGCCGCGTTTGAAAATTTTCGCCATTAATCCCTTTGGCTCATCAAAATCATTTTTGTCAAAGCGGTCCATGATTTTCCCAAGCTGAGTCAGCATTGTGCCGGAGTCTGTCACACTTGTTGTTTTCATCATCCCCAAGATGCGGTCAGAGAACTTGGATATTTCAACGGCCGGCTCCTTGCCGTACTCAAGCAGCTCCATTTGGTTTTTAACGTCAATTTGTTGAGCAAGCCGCTTCACTTCTGGTTCCTGACGGAGCTGAAGACGGATATCGTCAGCTTTTTGCTGGGAAATCTCTTCATTTTTATCGAGAACAAGCGGATTTTGATTTTCTGTTGTCATGCTTTTCTTCTCTCCTTATTTTTGGGTAATGGTTCTGAAGAGCCTTTTCACAAGCGAAGGCTCTTTGTAGTCCTGCTGAAACACCATGTCATCCAGCCAGTGGATATCATACTGGTCCTCTTCAATAAACTGCTCAATATCTTGGTGTCCGGGCGGATTATAAATGATGATATCGATTCCGATTTCATTCAGGAACAGCAGGGCGGCAGCATCCGAACGCGCGAGTCCGCCGCTCATTTCCGTATGATATAAAACGAGTTTCGGAACGGTTTGCGCATAGTCGAACATTTGAATCAATTTCAGCAGATTAGCAGGCAGGTTTGTTGTTTGTTTAAACAAATAGATTTGAACATCCTTGACTTGTTCCTGATGCAAAGCTTTAAGCCGCGGGTGCCTGCACATTCTCGAAATCGTTTTGGCAATGGCAGTCTGAACGCCCGCCGGCAGCTGTTTGTACTGCCACACATTGCTTGCCATCAGCTTGTCCGGATCAATGTTCCCTTCTTGATCAAGTGCGTGGCTGTAGTGAAATTGATAGTTCGACTTTATTTCTTCTGTAAATGGAAAGCTTCTGACCATTTCGGTTTCCTGATAATCCGCTAGAGTATGAAGCCTGTTCCAATATTCCTTATTGTCTTTCGACACGCCCATAATTTTGGCGAATACATTCGGAATCTCAATGGAATGTTTATCAGCTTTGAAATTCGGCCGAATAAAGGCGCGTTCTTTCGTGATTAAAAACAATTCATCATAGGTCGTTTTCAGCGTAACGGACACCGGTGTGTGATCTCTGAACTGCCACGGCTTATACAGCATGGATTCCTCGTGATTCAGCACATGTTCAATTTCCTTTGTTGAGCGGTAAGCCACTGTTGATTTCCGGTCTGGTTTTTCTTTCGGAAACGGCTGAAGCTCAGAAACATCCGGGAGCTTTTCCGTAAAACCGAGCTCCTGCTTCGGGTCGACAAGCGCCAGCTGATCGATTCCCGCCGGATGGAACAGTAGTACATCACAGCCGACCAGCATCAGATAATATAAGAAATAGAGCTGGCTTTTCGTCGCATCTCCATACCAAACAATCTTCGGCATCTCCCGCTCTATATCGGTTTTTTCCAGCCAGGGGTTCAGATGGTTTAAGGAAAACTTCGAGACATCAAGCAGCACTCTGCGAAAATCAGGATGATTCAGCCCCTTTTCATGACTGTCCGCAAAGGTATGTAAAAGCGTCATCAGCGCTTTTCTTAAATGGCGGTGCATCAGGGGATTTGAGTGCTTCGCAATCAGCTTTTCCCCGTCCAAAAAGGCAACAAAGCGGCTGACTGACAGCCCTTTTTCTTTCTGATTGATGGAATGAATATGCTGAAGCTTTTGAAATGTTTCCGGTTCGATTGTTTTATCAAGCGTTTCACTCAAAATCGTTATGCGGTCGTTTACAGACAGCTCATACAGCTCGTTATAGTAGTCCGTCTCATCAATAGGCGTGCCCAATATCTGACCGGCAAGACGAGAAAAAGAAAGGCCTTGTGCAGTTTCATAGTGATCCCGCTCCGGCAATGGCTGAAACAGCAGGCTTTTCCAATCGCCATCAGCCGGAAGTGCTTTATGAATGGTTAGTTCTTCTTGTCTCATCATATCCTCCTTTCCGGTTTGTCATTGAACGATATTTCGGTAACAAAAAAGGAAGGACATTGAACCTCCCTCCTTGTTTTGTTTTATTCTTCTTTTGAAGCGGCTGTTTGTTCGCGCACCTGCTTTTGTTTATTGATGTAGTGAATGATCAATGTTACCGCAAATGCAGCGATAATGATGATGAAGAATACAGAGTGCGGCATTTCGTAATGGAAAGCGCTCCCCGCCATTTTCAGCGCGATAATGCCGATTAACACGAATGCTGTGTTTTCCAGCTCAGGAATTTTATCAATCAGCACAAGGAACACTTTTGCCACTGTACGCATCATTAAAATACCAAGCATACCGCCGATCAGAAGCACCCATACTTTTTCAGATACTGCAAACGCGGCCAGGATGCTGTCCACAGAGAAGGCAAGATCCATTAATTCTACTGAAATGACAGTCGCCCAGAAGATCCCGAACGTGCGGACCATCCAAGAGTTTTTCTTGATGCCGTCCGCTTCCTCTTCTTTTTCGCCTATCCAGAAGTGCTTAATGACGAGCCAAGCCAGGTAAAGCGCGCCAAGCACCTTGATCCACCAGAATTTAATGAGAAGCATACCGAGCCCGATAAAAATAAACCTGAAAATATAAGCTCCAAACAAACCATACGTTAACGCTTTTTTCCGCTGTTTTTCCGGCAGGTGTTTAACCATGACCGCAAGAACAAGCGCGTTATCGGCCGATAAAAGGCCTTCCAGAACAACAAGGGAACCGATCAAACCCCAGGAAACAGGATCCGTCAGAACTTCCCCCCACATTTTCCAATCGAAAAATGAAGCATACGTAGACAAAATATGATGTAAAAAGTCCAAGTTTTTTCCTCCTATTAATTTGAAACGGTGACTTCTCTATTTGTCACTCGCTTACACTTGCAAACCGTAATTCCGGCACAATGCAGCCAGCCCGCCGGAAAATCCGCTGCCGATCGCATTGAATTTCCACTCGCCGCCGTGTCTGTAAAGCTCACAAACGACAACAGCTGTTTCAATGGAGAAGTCTTCTCCCAAATCGAAGCGAAGAAGCTCATTCTGCGTTTCTTCATCCACAACGCGGACAAATGCATTGGAAACTTGTCCAAAGTTTTGGCTGCGTGCTTCAGCGTCGTGAATGGTCACTGTGATGCCGATTTTCTCAATGTGAGCAGGGATTTTTGAGAAATCAACGATAATCTGCTCATCATCTCCGTCGCCCTCACCCGTGCGGTTGTCACCCGTATGGATGACACCGCCGCTCGGATGTTCAAGGTTATTATAGAAGACGAAATCGAGATCATTTACGCAGTTATCATGCGCATCAACTAAAAAGGCCGAAGCATCCAGGTCAAAATCGTGTCCGCCGGAGTACTTGTTTGTATCCCAGCCTAAGCCGATCACCGCTTTTGTCAGTCCCGGATTTGTTTTTGTTAAATCAATGCGCTGTCCTTTTGATAATTGAATGGCCATACTGCCTCTCTCCTTTCTGCTCTTCGTATTTGTCTTAACCGACTTGCAAACCGTAGTCTGTTGCAATGCGGGCAAGGCCGCCTTGGTAGCCTGAGCCGATTGCGGAGAATTTCCACTCGCCGTTATGTCTGTAAAGCTCCCCTGCAATGATTGCCGTTTCAATAGAGAAATCTTCTGCAAGATCGTAACGGATGAGCTCTTCATTTGTTTCTTCATTTACAATGCGGACAAACGCGTTTGATACTTGTCCAAAGTTTTGGCTGCGCGCTTCTGCATCGTGAATGGTAATAACAAATGAGATTTTATCAATGTTTGCCGGTACAGCGCTGAGATTTACTTTTACATTCTCATCGTCGCCTTCGCCAGCACCAGTCAGGTTGTCGCCTGAATGAACGACTGAACCGTTGCCGCCTTCAAGCTGGTTGTAGAAAATAAAGTCGTTTGGTGACGCGCATTTGCCTGCGGCGTCTAACAAAAACACACTTGAGTCAAGATCAAAGTCGTGTCCGCCGTCATACTTGTTCGTATCCCAGCCTAAACCGACAACAACCTTTGAAAGACCCGGATTTGTTTTTGTTAAATCTACTTTTTGTCCTTTTGCCAATGAAATTGTCATGTTTCATCCACTCCTTTTCTTTTATACGTATCGGCTGATAATATCTTCTAATCTCGTATCGTTCATGCCTTCACCAATCGCTGCAAACTTCCACTCACTGCCGCTGCGGTAGATTTCTGCTGTAATCAGGCTTGTTCTGCCGGCGTAATTGTCTCTCAAATTGTACTTGAGCATTTCCTCGTGATTAGATTGATCAACTACGCGGATAAACGCATTTTGAATCATGCCGAAATCTTGTTTTCTTCTGACACAATCGTAAATGTTCACTACAAATACAAGCTTATCGATGTTTCCAGGCACTTTATCTAAATCTATCATAATTTGCTCGTCATCGCCCGCACCGTCACCCGTCAGGTTGTCGCCTGTATGCTGTACACCGCCGCAGCGGCTTTTCAGGTTGCCGAAATAAATCAGATTTTTCTTTTCGGTGAATTTTCCGTTTTCCAGCATCAGCACTGAAGCATCACAGTCGATATTCGGACCGCCTCCGCCAAGCAGTTTGCTGAAGAATCCTCCGCCTGAGGACACTGGGTCCCAGCCGAGACCGACCATCAATTTTGACAGACCGGCTTTTCCTTTTGTTAAATCAATTCGTTGACCTTTTTCTAAAGAAATTGCCACACGATTCACTCCTACTCATCAAAATGTGAAGATAGTCACATTTATTTTTACGCTCACAAGGAAAATAAGCCGTAAATTACTAATATATACGTTTGTTATTATATCAAAGTTTCGTAAAAGTTAAGAATAATTGACGAAAAACCTCGAAAAAAAACTTCCATATTTGATATATGATTTGCAAATGCTATAAAGTGCGCTTCTTAAACAAACCATTTGACGCGGGCAAGTCATTTTGCCTATTCTTGTGTCACCATCTAAAAACAGACAGAAAGGAAGCGGCCTTTTGATTCATTTAAGCATACTTGATCAGGCACCTGTTTCTAAAGGAGAAAGCCCAGTGTCAACTCTCCAGCATTCGGTTGAGCTTGCCCAATTTAGCGAAGAGTGGGGCTATAAGCGTTATTGGTTTGCCGAGCATCACAGCACGAAAGGACTGGCAAGCACAGCGCCTGAAATCATGATCGCCCGCATCGCAGCACAGACAAACACCATTCGTGTCGGATCAGGCGGCGTGCTTCTGCCCCAATACAGCCCATTTAAAGTGGCTGAAACCTTTCGCCAGCTTGAGGCTCTGTATCCAAACCGGATTGACCTCGGCGTCGGCCGTTCCCCCGGCGGCACGACAAAAACCAGGCTTGCATTAACGGACGGGGTGAAAAAGCTTAACCGAATTTAACAGACAGCTGCAGGATGTCTCTTATTTTCTAACAGATACCCTTCCTCCCGACCATCCGTATGCCGGAATCAAAGCGGCGCCCCTTATTGGCACGGCACCCGAGCTATGGGTGCTCGGTCTTGGTGAAAACAGCGCAAGACGCGCGGCGCACCAGGGGATTGGATATGTGTTTGGGCATTTCATTAATCCCGAGCGAGGAGAAAATGCATTCCGCATCTACCGGGAAAGCTTTCGGCCCTCAGCCCATTTTTCGAAACCGTCCGCACTGTTTACGATTTTTGTCATTTGCGCAAAAACAGATGAAGAGGCAGAAGAACTCGCATTAAGCCAGGATTTGTGGCTTCTTCGCGTCGGGAAAGGCTTGGACAGCCGCGTGCCAAGCATCGAGGAAGCCAAAGCCCATCCCTACACAGCGTCCGATAAAAAACTCATAGAAGAAAACAGAAAGCGGATGGTGATCGGTTCTCCAACCACTGTCAAACAGCAGCTGTTAGACCTCACAGGCCGCTACGAAACAAATGAAATCATGGTTCTGTGCAATGTGTTTGATTTTGAAGCGAAAAAAGAATCGTATGAGCGCCTTGCCGGATTGTTTCTATAAAAAAAGCAGTTTTCCCTAGGGAAAACTGCTTTTCATGTTATCGATGCCTTTTTTTGCGCTGAGCTTCTTTTTTGATAAACGTCCAAACTCCCTGAACTGCAAATCCGATTAATAGCAAAACAATCAATAGCAGGGTAATAGACGGACCTGGCGGCGTCCCGAGCTGATAGGATGATGTCAGTCCCGTAAATACGCTGAATAACGAAATGAGTATGGCTGTAATGAAAACCATGTTAAAGCCTTTTGCAATTCTGATGGCGAATGCTGCCGGCAATACGAGCAGGGCTGATACAAGAAGGACCCCGATGATCGGAATAATGACTGAAATCGCAAGGCCTGTGACAATACTGAATGACAACGAGAGAACGTTTGTATTGATTCCCGATGTTTTGGCTGTTGCTTCATCAAACGTCAGCAGGTAGAGCGGCCTTCTCAGTACGATAAAATAAAGCAGGATCAGCAGTGTGATAATACTGATAATATAGACCTGCTGCTGGTTTACTGTCACAAGCGATCCAAATAGGTATTGATCAATGCTCATATTGGCTGTGCCTTTGGAAAGGCTGATTAAAAACATCGCGAAGGACAAACCAGCTGCCATTAAGATGGCAATGGACACTTCTGAATAAGTCCGATACGCCCGCCGCATGTATTCAATTCCGATCGCGCCGATGGTCACGACGACTATGCTTGCTGCGGTTATATTGGTGCTGAGAAAAAAGCCGATGGCAACACCTGACAATGAGATATGTGAAAGTGTGTCAGCCATTAAGGCCTGTCTTCTGAGAACGAGATACACTCCTAGTATCGGAGCCATGACGGCGATCATGCCGCCTGCTAGAAAAGCTCGTCGCATGAATTCCAAGTCAAACATTTCCATCCGCCTTTTTCTCCTCTCTCTAATCGAATCACTTTATCTAAAAATTGCTGTACTTCGTTTTGTTCGTGAGTAACCATCACAACTGTGCGGTTGTGATTTTTCACAAGGTGATGCATAAATTCGTAAAATCCTTTTCTGCTGTCGTAATCAACAGCTGTCGTCGGTTCGTCCAGCATCAGCAGATCCGGGTTGCTGGCGAGCATTCTGGCGATACAGATTTTCTGTTTCTGTCCGCCTGATAAATCACCGATTTTACGATGACGGAGCTCCCACATTTCCACCATTTTCAGTGCTTTTTCTACTTCAAGATGATCTTCTTCATTTAAACGTTTAAACCATTTCCCTTTTGTATAGCGGCCTGACTGAACAAGCTCCAGCACCGTGCTCGGAAAGCCGGCATTAAATGAAGAAATTTGCTGCGGGACGTACCCTATGGTCAGGCGTTTCCCTTCTGTATTCCTTTTACTGATCGTCACTGTGCCTTCCCACGGTTTCAGCATGCCCAGCATTACCTTTATGAGCGTCGATTTAGAGGCGCCGTTTGGCCCAGTGATGCCGACGAACTCACCGCTTTCAATATCAAGTGATACTTTATCTAAAACAGGCGTATGGGAATAGCCGAAAACGATATCTTTCAATGAGACGAGATTCATGTTAATCTTCCTTTCTCACAAAGAAATAGTGTGCACCCTCCGGCGCACACTATCTTATGATTTAACCAATAGTGAATCTTTCAGGGCATCGAGGTTTTGTTTCATAATGTCGATATACCCTAAACCTTTATCCTGTTCTTCTTTGCTCAAGCCTTCCAGTGTATTCAGCACTTCTGTCTTCGCGCCGATTTCACTGGCGAGCGTATCTGCGACCTTTGAGGATGCAATTTCTTCAAAGTAAATAACTTTTACATTATGTTCTTTGGCATATGTTTTCAGCTTTGCCAAGCTGGCTGCGCTCGGTTCTTGGTCAGGTGACAGCCCTGCAATCGGAACCTGCTTCAAGCCGTATTCTTTTGCCAGATAGCCAAAAGCTGTATGCTGCGTGATAAATTCTTTTTTCTCCGCTTTTTTTGCGGTTGTACGATATAGTTTATCAAGATCCTGCAGTTTTGCAATATATTCTTTACTATTTTTCTCATAGTATTCTTTGTTATCCGGGTCCTGCTTCACGATTTGAGCCGTAATATTTTTAACTTCCTTCTGTGCCAGAACAGGGCTGAGCCATACGTGAGGATCCATTGCATGACTGTGCTCATGCTCCCCATGATCATGCTCTTCGTGTTCTTCTTCAGAGCCTTCCATTAAATCAATACCTTTGCTTGCATTAACGAAAACGGCATGGCCTTGGCCCATGCTTTTTTCAGCTGACGGAACCCATGTCTCCATGTATTCACTATTATAAACGAACAAATCAGCATCCTGAATGTTAGCAATGTCTTTCGGCGTCGGTTCCCAATCATGCGGTTCAACGGAAGATGGGATTAACAGATCCACATCGCCTTTGTCTTTTACAATTTGTTTTGTGAATTCATACATCGGGTAGAACGTTGTGACAACGTGCAGTTTATCACCCTTTGAATCCGCCGACCCTTTTGTTGATGAGTTACCGCATGCTGCAACTAATAAAAAGCACGCTGCAATCACAAACAAACCGCTCCATTTTTTAAACATATCGTATATCCCCTCTTTTTCAGTAACTTTAAATCAAAATGATAACGATTTTGTAATCCTATATCATAATAAACCGAAGTCATTACGTTTTGCAATAATAAATTTCATTTTCATTTATTCTTCCCGCCTGCAGAGCGAATATATGTACTAAAAAACCCGGCTAAGAATGCCGGGCTACTTCAATCATTAGTTTGTTTTGTCCAAAAGATAGACCCTGCTCTCATAAGGCCGGAACACCATTTCGTCAGCAAGATCATCGTTGTTATAATTGCTGAGAAGCAGAGAGGCCTGAGCTTTGCCGCAGTTCTTAGGCCACTGAAAAACAGCCTGCTCTTTTGAAAAATTATTGACCGACAAAAGCTGCTGTTTACTGTTTTCTCTCATGTATACAAACAACTGCGGATCATCCGGAAGCAAAAGATCAAAGCTCCCTTTCACGAGGTCAGCGTACTGCTTTCTCAGGCTGATCAGCTTTTTGTAATAAATTAAGACAGAATCAGGATCTCCCTGCGCTTCCTCCACATTGATTGCGGTGAAGTTCGGATTGACCTTCAGCCAAGGCGTGCCGTCAGTAAATCCGGCATTTTTGCCGCTGTTCCACTGCATCGGGGTCCGGGCGTGATCCCGGCTTTTGGCTAAGATCGATCTCATCACATCATTTGGATCATAGCCTTTTTCAAACACCCGTTTATGATACATATTGATCGTTTGGATATCTTTGTAGTCTTCAATCCGGGTAAACGGCGCGTTTGTCATCCCGATTTCTTCTCCCTGATAAATATACGGCGTGCCCTTCATAAAATAAAGTACGGTTGCCAGCATTTTCGCTGATGTTTTGCGGTATTCCCCATCGTCTCCGAATCTGGACACAATCCGGGGCTGGTCGTGGTTGCACCAAAACAATGTATTCCAGCCTTGATGTTCAAGCTTCTTTTGCCATTTTGTCAAAACCGATTTTAAATCAGAAAGCTCAAGGGGCTTCAAATCCCAATGTTCTTTTCCGGGCTGCTGATCAAGCTCCATATGCTGAAAGTGAAAAATCATATTCAGCTCATGCTTATCTGTTCCCGTAAATTTCAGGCCTTCTTCCGGTGTGACACTGCCGACCTCTCCGACAGACATGACATCATATTGGGAAAACACTTCATCTGTCATTTCTTTTAAATAGTCATGGATTTGTTCGCCATTTGGCTGAAAGGGCTTCGGCTCTGCCTGCTGATTGATATAGTCCTCATACGAAGGAAGATATTCTTTCTTAGAAATGAGATGGAGCTGATCAATTCGCAAACCGTCGACCCCTTTATCGAGCCAAAATTTCATCATGTCATACACCGCCTGGCGAACTTCGGGATTTTCCCAGTTTAAATCAGCTTGTTTGACGGCATTCATATGGAGATAGTATTCTCCGGTGTGCTCTTCGTATTGCCAGACCGGGCATCCATAGTTTGAGAGCCAGTCCGTCGGCGGGCCGTTCTTTGTGCCGGGACGCCAATAATAATAGCTGCGGTATTTGCTGTTTTTGTCCAGCTCCGCTTCTTTAAACCACGGATGCTCGACCGAGGTGTGATTTAACACAAAGTCCATCACCAGCTTTAATCCCCGCTGATGCACCTGGTCCAGCAGCTCGTGAAAATCGTCCATTGTTCCGTAAGAATCCATAATCGCCTTATGGTTTGTCACATCATACCCGTAATCAACATTCGGAGAAGGATAGATCGGGCAAATCCAAATCACATCTGCCCCGAGTTCCTTTATGTAGTCAAGACGGGAAATAATCCCCCGCAAGTCCCCAATTCCGTCTCCATCGCTGTCCTGAAAGCTTCTCGGGTAAATTTGGTACACCACTGCATCCTTCCACCAGTCTGTTTTCATCCCGCAATCCCCTGTTTTGTGTTCTATTCAAGCTGAGACGGATAAAGTGTCATCCCGCCATCGACGAAAAGTGTTGTGCCGGTCACATAGCTTGCTTCCTCAGATACGAGCCAAGCCGCTGCTGCCGCCACTTCTTCAGGCTTTCCGAAGGCTTGCATCGGGATTTTTTTCAATTGTTTTTGCCTGCTCTCTTCCTTTTTCGTATCAACATTTGATTCTGTGGCAATGGTGCCGGGCGCTATCGCATTGACGCGGATTTCCTTATCCGCATAATTGAGCGCCAGCGTTTCCGTCATCATCTTGATGCCGCCTTTGGATGTGGAATACTGAACGTTGACAGGGCGCGGAATCTGCTGATGAACACTTGAGATATTCAGCACATTGCCCTTGATATTGTTTTTCATCATGTGGTTAAGTGCTGCTTTCGCTCCCAGAAAGGTTCCGGTAACATTGACATCAATTACTCTCTGCCAATCTTCAAGACTCATCTCATGCGGCATCGCCTCATCACCGTTAAAACCGGAGTTGTTTACCATCACATCGAGCGTGCCGAAATGCTCTAAAGCTGTGTCCAAGAGCGCCTGAATCCCCTCTTCTTTTGACACGTCCGCCTCAACTGCGACGGCTTTCCCTCCGTTCTGCTTAATGATTTCCAGAGTTTCATCTGCTCCAGACGGGTCGCTGTGGTAATTTACAACAACATTCATTTTCTCCTGTCCGAACCGTTCCGCAATGGCTTTCCCGATTCCTTTTGAAGACCCTGTCACAATCGCTGTTTTTCCGGTTAAATCTTTGTACATACTTGATATCCTCCTCTGTTTCTCACTATGCAGTGGAAAATACCCTGTTTTTCCGAGTTGAAAACAGCACAAAAAAAGCAGAGAACCTGTAGTTCTCTGCCATTTCCTATTGAAAACGCTGCTCGGCAAGCTTCTTTTTAATATTCAGCAGCCTGCGGTAAAAGAAAGCGGCGGACTCGTAATGTTCCAGCTGATTGAAACGTTCCGCTGTATCATGCAGCAGATCTTCGGCGTCGGCAAGAAGCTGCCTGGATTCCAGCAGGTCAAAGCATTCTGTAAGCACGTTCAGGTCGCCGCTTCCAAGATACAGTTCATGAATGAGGCGGAATTTCGTCAAGTACATGTCATCCTCCCATTCAGCCGCGCTCTTTTATCCCGCGATCATACGCCTCTGCTGCCTTGTCGTATTTTCCCTCTTTACAGTAGATATGGGTCAGTGAAAATACAGCTTGAACAGCTTGCTGAAAGTTGTGCTCCTCAAAAATGGCGGCGGCTGTTTTGAAATAGCCCTCCGCTTCTTTGTAGTCACCCAGACTGTACTTACAGTGTCCGACATTATAATAGGCAGCGGCGATCATGTACGCTTCTTCAAGCTGCCTGGCATGATCTAAAGCGCTGCACAAGTGGGTCAGTGCTTTTTCATGATGATACACATCGGTCAAATTTCCGGCGATGATAAATTCACACTGAACCCGGCGGCGACCGTACAGCTCATATTTCGTATAGATATCAAGCGCCTGGCTCGCATAATTCATGGAAAAATACGTTTGTTTGATGTGATAATACACTTCTGCGACTTTAAAAAGAAACTCAGCTTTTTCGATCTCATCCTCGACATACTCGAGCTTTTCCTCGGCATGTTTATAATGGTCGATCGCTAATATGAAATTTTTCTGCTTGAATTCGTACATTCCTCTGAAATAATAAAAGTAGTATTCCAGTAAGCCCGTGAGTTTTTGCTGATTGCTTTCAATTTCGTTCAGCATATCAGAGAACGGAGGCTTGGTGTCGCTGTCTTTCACCGGCATCAGCTTATCAAGCATGATTCGATGCCGGAATTCCATCAAAGAAAAATATAAAAGCAAGTCCTGGTTCTCTTCCATATCTTCTAAATCGTATTCAATCTCCTGCTTTAACGCTTCTGCTTGATCTGCTTCAAATGCGCGAATGAGCTTGTACCATTCATTCAGCTTTACTGCTACTTCTTCTGATGGAATCTTTGCTCTCATCGGTCTGCCTCCTTCCTCCTGCTACTATTTATGTTATATTTTATCATAGCTGTTCGCTTTTAGAGAGAGTCAATCACTTAAAAGCGTTAACATTCAGCACATCTTGAGAAAGTGAGACCGATATGAAGTTACCCGCAAAAACATTTGTTATCTTATGTATTCTATTTCTTCTAGATCTTTGTTTTAGTTATATTCGGCATGAATGGCATTCTCAAAACGCCTTGCAGGACATGCCTGTCCCCTCGGATCTTCATCCGATTGTGAAGCAGAATGCCGATGCACTCAAAGCCGCTGCAGCGAATAAAGGCATTACCGTCGTCATTACTGAAGGATTTAGGTCCTTTAAGGAACAAGATGAATTATATAAACAGGGACGTACAAAAAAAGGGAATATTGTCACCTATGCAAGAGGAGGGGAATCGTATCATAACTATGGTTTAGCGATTGATTTCGCCCTTCAAAAAAAGGATGGAAGCATCATATGGGATATGGAATATGACGGCAATCAAAACGGAAAATCAGATTGGCTGGAGGTTGTCGAGATCGCTAAGACACTCGGTTTTGAATGGGGCGGGGATTGGAAACGATTCAAGGACTACCCCCACTTGGAGATGATTCCTAACTAGACACCCCTCACAGCCTTTTCTTTTTCCTTATGTGCGCATCAATATAGGAAGGGTAAACCGGCTTATAGACAAGTTTGTAGTGCTGGTCACTGCCTGCAGTAAAGTCAGGCTGCCATTCCAGCTTCACATCAAAAGCGGCTAAAAACGCTTCTCTCGCTTCTTCAGCGGAAACATCCGGCCTGTGATTTATCGCTTCCAATTGTTCAGGTTCAATATCAGGCGCCATAAAAGCGTCAATCAACCCAGTTTCCGGATTGACAATGATGCGGGCAGCGCCGAACCGCAGCGGCACTCCTTTATACCAGACAGAAAAATGGTTGCGGACTCTCCCTCTTTCATCAATTCGGACGGGATTCACCCTGAAAAACTCAGCCGCTCTCGGATAGAGGGCATACAAAAATTGAAGCGCTATCTCTTGGCATTCTTCCGTGGAGCATTGGCGGTTGTTCGGCCGCTCCATAAAAGAAAGCGCTGCTTTTAATTTTCCGGTTCTTTTATCCGTCTTCATTTTGATTGTGTTTTTATTTCTCGTTTCAAAATAGCTTCTTATGCTTAAATCCTTACGCTCCGGCGCAGCGCCTCTGCGCCATGTGCTTCCAATTTGTTCTCCAAAGTCTCTTTCACTGACTTTCTGCATATCAGAGGTAAAACCCAGCAAGGCAAATATATCAACTTCTTCCTTGTTCTGAAGCGGCGGCAGTGGCGCCGTGTTTTCTATTCTTTCATCTGCGATATGCTGGTCGGGCACAATTTCGTCTACATCTGCGGGATAGCTGTATCCCGGGAGAATCGGTTCATATACAAGCCTTGGTTCCTGTTCGCCATCAATGACATCGTACATCAGCTCAAAAGACATTGTGTTTAAGTAATGGGACACAACCTTCTCTTTTGCTACAAATTCCGTCGGAACTTCGGCTTTATGCCCTTCCCCGTAATATAGAAAGTGGACAACCTGACCGCTGCGTGTCATATCAATTAAAAAGCCTGAATTGGGAATCGGAAGCCCCAGCTCCATTTTGGTATAGACAAACCGGATGTGCTGCCCCCGTTCTTCCTTGCCTTGAAAATGAAAATTCATAAATGTGCCGGGATGATGGACAGCGGCAAACTGAAGAGCCGTCAGCTTCAGCTCGGCATCTGGAAGTTGTTTGTCTGTCTCGGAGCGGACAGTTGTTGAAAAGGTGAGCAAAGCGCCGTCATTTCTAAGTTCAACTGTAATGTGCTTTTCCGGATCTTTAGGGTCCTTCCAGATAAAATATGCCTGCCCGTTCTTCTTTTGCTTTTGGTCGTAATCTTCTATCTCAAGCTCATAATGCGTCGGTACATTTCCGATCTCCTGCGCCTTCTTTTTCAGCTGTTTATTAACCAATGAAGTCATCCCTTTCAAAGAGTCTACGACAAAGAGAATCCTGTTTATTATATAAAAAGACCTTTCTTCATTTAAAGTGAAGAAAGGTCCTTTTCTATTATTGTCATTGTTTTTCGAGATTCTTTCTGTTACTTTCATCACATACTCTCTTCTATACCTGAGGCAATTGCGTGACTTTTGGCTGTATTACCATGAGCTGAAGACAGGCTCTCCTGTATGTGCATCGATAAAACGCGGAAACACCGGCTTATAGACGAGCCGGTAGCTGTGTTCTTCATCATCTCCGTACTCTCTTTCCCAGCCAAGCTCAACTTTAAAATGCTGCCAAAAGATAGCCTTGGCTTGTTCAACTGAAATGGCCGGAATGGGATCAATGGCTGCCAGCTTATTTGGGTCAATATCCGGTCCCATATAAACGGTGATATCCCCTGTCTGGCGGCTGACACAAATTCTGATCTGCCCAAATCGGATCGGAACTCCGTGACAATGCGCTTCAAACGTAAAACCAGCGACTGCGTTTTCTTCTTCATCTTTTTCGTCGTATCTGATCCTAAAATATTGATCGGCATTCGGAAATAAAGCAAATAGAAAGCGAAGCGCGATTTTTTCACACTCTGCCAAGGTTACTGTCAGCGGCCCTTTTTTCTCCATAAATGACATGACGCCTTCGAGTTTTCCTGTTTCTTTGTTATAGATGGTTTTCAGCACTTGATGAGTCCGTCCCTTAAACCAGCTGTCCATGCTTTTATCCGCCGGCTGATACACAGGGTCATCCGGATTCCGCCAAACGATTCCGATTCTCCCATCTCCCAAATCCGCTTCCCGCTCTTTGACAAACCCATTTTCAATACCAATCATGCTGTCAGGATCGGCCTTTTCGCGGATGCCCTCGAATAAAGGGAGAGGAAAGCTCTCCGGCTCCCTGTAATCATCGTCATTATCAACTCCTCCTTGTTCTTCTTGAACCAAATCCGCAGGTACGGTAATCGCCCTGCATTCAGGCTCATACACCAAATGCGGCTGATCATCTCCGTTTTTGTAAACAGAACGATGGAGAACCTCAAACAAAAGGTCGAACTCCACGTCCTTCTTGATAAAGGCAAGTGCCTCTTCAACATCCGCGACCCTCTTTGGCTTGATGATGCTGCCCGCTTCGCCGTAATAGCGGAAATAAACGATCTCACCTGATAAGGAAACATCAGCCATAAATCCGCTCATGGGGAGAGGAAGCCCAGCCTCCATTTGAACATATGAAAATCTCACTTTATCGCCGTATGCATGGTCATTTTCTTCACGAACAAAGGCAGAGAGTGCCCCCGGATGATGAGTCTCGACAAATTGGCGCATGATATCCTCTAGTTTCTCCTCAGACAGCCTTTTTCCGCTTTCAGGCTCAATATCACGGGAAAGGGATTCCAGCTCCCCGTCCGGTCCAAGTTCCACGATAATGCCGATATTCTCATCCTGAGGATCTGTCCAACAAAAATAGGCTCTTTTGTCATCACTGCCATAATCTTCAATTTCCAGTTTTAAGTGTGTCGGCACCCGGCCGATTTCCAGTGCTTTTTGTTTCAGTCCCTCTTTCTTCACAAAGGCGGCCCCTTTCATCCTTCTTAAGTTCCCTCCAACTAATCAAAAAGTAATAGTCTAAAATACATAAAAAGTTACAACGGAATTAATTTTAAGATTATTAGCTTTTATATTGAATAGGTTCATCATCCTATTTTTGGTGAAAAATGTTCTGGTAAAACTGGTAAGGTCCATTCATGACAAAGGAGGGCGGAGTTTCCAGAAAATCCGGTGAAAACCGTGAGAAAAGAACTGATTTTTTTGGTTATATGATGCTAATCCATTCAAAAAGATCCATTTCTCAAAGACAAAAGACTCCCCTTTCCTAAACCATTTGAGGAGGAAAAATGAATGTTTCAGAAAAAAAACGTACGCTGTTTTCCTAATTCTTCTGCTGATGATGTTTACAGCTGCTTGTTCCGGCAGCAAAACAAGCGCGGAGAAGAAAGAATCAGAAACAGAAAAAAGCTCAGATATAGCTCAAGTCAAAATCAAGGATGTCTCTTATACGCTTCCGTCTAAATATGATAAGTCCACTTCAGATGACCAGCTTGTGTTAAAAGTCAATGTCGCGGTGAAAAACACAGGAAAAGACCCGCTGAATGTAGACAGTATGGATTTCACATTGTATCAAGGTGATACCAAAATGTCTGACACAGACCCTGAAGACTATAGCGAAAAGCTTCAAGTCAGCACGATTAACGCTGACAAATCCGTTGAAGGAAATCTTTTCTTCGTTGTAGATAAAGGCAAGCAATACGAGCTTAACTATACGCCGAAATCTTACGGTGATAAAAAACCAAAATCAGTTACTTTTAAAATTGACGGAAAAGACAAAAAAATCCTGACGACGGCAGATAAGCTCCAAGATTCTGCAAAAGCGTTATCAGCTTATGTTGATGTCCTTCTTTTCGGCAAAGATAACGCCGATTTCGAAAAAATCACCGGCGCTAACAAAAATGAAATTGTAAATGATTTCAATGAATCAGCCAAAGACGGTTATCTCTCAGCTTCCGGCCTTTCCAGCACATATGCGGACAGCAAAGCGCTTGATAATATCGTGAATGGCATTAAAGAGGGATTAAGCAAAAACTCTTCCATTCAAGCAAAAACGACTTCAATCTCTAAAGACGAAGCAATTGTTGAAGCCACAGTTAAACCTGTAGATGCATCTTCTCTTTCAGACCGCATCGAAGACAAAGTGAAAGACTACTACAGTAAAAACTCTAGTGCCAGCTATGAGGAGGCAGTGAAATACGCGCTTCAAGTCTATCCTGAGGAATTCAAAAAGCTTGGACCTGCTTCATCTGAAAAAACAGTTGAAGTGAAAATGAAGAAAAATGACATCGACCAATGGCAGCTTGATATGGATGATTACAGAGCAGCAGAATTAGTCGAAGCATTCATCAAAGAATAAAACACCAAAAGGAAATAGCCATGACGGCTATTTCCTTTTTATTTAAAAATGTCGCTGATGAAATTCACTTCGTCTTCGGTGAGTTCAATGTTCAAGGTTTTCAGATTATCCTGTAATTGCTCAGGTCGTTTAGCTCCTGGAATAATGGCATCAATCGCCGGTCTCGTTAACAGCCACGCCAAGGCGACATGTGCCGTATCCGCTTGTTTTTCCTCCGCTACTGCTTTCAGCTTATCTACTTTTTTGAGATTGTGGATAAACGTTTCACCCTGAAATTGAGGTTTATCCTTTCTGAAATCATCAAAGACTGTGTCTTGCGTGAATTTTCCTGTCAGCAGTCCGGACGCAAGCGGAAAGTAAGGAATAAAGGAGATGCCTTGTTTTTCACAGTATGGAAGAAGCTCTTTCTCGGCATCACGCTGTATGAGAGAATATTCGGCCTGGAAGACCTCCAAATAGCCATCAGCATTAAATTCCTGCAATTGCTGATAATCGAGGTTCGAAGCGCCGATCGCTTTGATTTTCCCCTCATCCTTCAGCTCTTTCAAAGTGCCCGCCACTTCAGCGAGAGGTGTTTTTCCATCCGGAAAGTGAACATAATACAAATCAATGTAATCTGTTTTCAGCCGCTTTAGGCTCTTCTCGACCTCGCTGCGAAGAAACTCCCGGCTATTGTCTAATTCAATGCTGCCGTTCACTTCTTTATGAGCTCCTTTGGTGGCGATGATGAGCTCATTCCGCACGCCGCGTTCCTGTACGACTTCGCCGATTAATTCTTCAGATCGCCCCAATCCATATATAAAAGCGGTATCGATAAAATTGACGCCGCCATCCAATGCCGTGCGCACTAAATCCTTCCCTGTTTCATCATGTAGATTTGGAAATAGATTATGCCCGCCGACCGCATTCGCGCCGAATCCGATCCGCTTCACCTTCAGCTTCGTTTTGCCGAGTGTACGTGTTTGATCCATTGTTCCGTCTCCTTTGAAACCAATTTTGATGAAAAATAGTGCAGGGTCACTTTTTGTATTAGATATCCTTTTTCTATTTTCCTTCTTTTTTCAGGATATACAAAAAGGAGAAAGTGTATTTCTCCTTTTGCAAGTTTATTTTGGAAGAACCCATTTGTCTTTCAGGAAGCAGGCTCTGGCTAGTAAAAAGAAGATGGCGATCAGCACAGCGATGGTTCCTGACGTAGACAAAATGGCAGCCGGGTCAACCATCCCGAATAAAAGCTGTTTAAATAACGCATGCAGGTTCAGAAACGGGATGAGAAAGTATGATAAGTCAAATTGGTTCGGTGCCTTGCTGAAGATGAAAAACATCGGGAACACAGGCAGAAAGACAACGAGAGACATATAACTTTGCGCTTCTTTTACCGAGCTGGACATGATGCTGATGAAAAGCTCCATCGCAGATATCAGCAATGCAGAGAGCACAATGATTAAGGCTGAAGCGCCGATTACACTCCACATATGATCTCCCAGCTGGAAGGCCGTTTTCAAATTTTCGGTAAATAACACGGTGGACAAAATCAAAAACACCAAAGCCAATACACCTGAAGCCACGCCAAAAGTGGAAACCGCAAGCCACTTGCCGACCAGCATTTTGTTTCTGCTGACTGGCGTTAATAGCAGCGCCTCGATTGACTTCCGGTCCTTTTCACCGGCCATGATATCAAGAGCGATCGGCATTGCGCCGGAAACAATGGAAGTCAGAATCAGCATGGGCAGAATGGCGGAAAGCATAATAGCGGAAGTCCCTTTCTCCTCATCCGCTTCCTTTTGCTGAATCGTAAACGGCTGGATCACCGATTGATCAATATGCTTATTTGTTAAACGTTGCTGCACAATTTCATTTTTGTACTGATCTAAGGCAGACTGCACAAGCTGCATAGCATTTGAAGACCCTTGATCGATTGAATTGCCGTAAACATCAACCTTAAAAGGTGTCATGCTGTTGACATATGAGTCGAACTCTTTCGGGACGTTCAGATAGGCATCTGCTTTTCCTTCATCAACTGCCTCTTCAGGCTTTGCAAATGTTTTTACGCTGATTTCGTCAATCTCATTAAGCTTGCTTTCCAGTGCGGGCGGAAGCGAATGGCCGACAGCCAGCGTGTACTGCTCCCCTTTGTCGGACAGCATGCTTTCATAAAAGAAGACAAGTCCAAGCATCATAATCATCGGCACTAAGATTGTGAGTAAAATCGTTTTTCTGTCGCGCAAAGCGTCGATCATTTCTTTTTTATAAATATGGCCCAGCATTTAAGAAATCCCCCTGACAAGCTTAGACATAAAGATGTAATTCAAATCCTCACTGCGCTCGCTCTCGTATAGTGATTCAAGCGCCCCTCGGTAAATCACCTCTCCGCTGTGAATCATGATGACACTGTCACAGAGTGCCTGCACTTCCTCCATAATGTGGCTGGAGAAAAGAATCGTTTTTTGTTCTCTTTTCAGCTGCTGTATAAATTCTCGGAAAATGTTGCTTGACGTAATATCAAGCCCAGTTGTCGGCTCATCAAATAAAATGATGTCCGGATCGTGAATCAGCGCTCTGGCAATGGCGACTTTCTGCCTCATGCCTTTCGAAAACCCGCCCACTCTCCGGTTCATATAATCGCGCATGCCGAACCGTTTCGATTAATCTTCTATTCTTGCTTTGATCTCGTGGCGGTTCAGCCCATACAGCCTGCCGAAGTATTGGAGATTTTCTTTAGCGGTCATCCTGTCGTAAAGCCCGGTTTCTCCTCCGAATAAGACACCGATTCTTTTTTTGACTTCGGCCGGCTGCTTGACCGTGTCAAAGCCGTCTACTGTGATTACACCCTGTGATGGTTCAAGCAAGGAAGCAATCATTCTCAGCATCGTTGTTTTGCCGGCACCGTTTTCTCCGAGAATGCCGACGACTTCTCCTTTTTCAATTGTTAAGCTTACATCTCGCACCGCTTTGACTACTTTTTTCTTATCCTGAAACCTGCGGCTGCAATCGGTCAGTGTAATCATGTCACAATCTCCCTTATCTTTATTTCTAGTAATGACTATATACGAAAAGCTGGATTAGTTGGATAAAGTTGTCGCGAAGAGTTCTTTTTATGTCGCGAAATGGGATAGAATAAAGATGATTCTATGTAACTAGGGGAATGATAATGGTAAAAGTCGGACTTGTAGATGATTATCGAGTAGATTTAGAGAAGCTGGAAGCGATCGTGTCCAGAATGCAGGACGTCGAAATTGTCTTTTCCACCGATTCAGCGAAGGAAGCCTACAGGCGGGTAAAGAACGGAGACATTGATCTGCTGCTTGCCGATATCGAGATGCCCCATATGTCTGGCTACGAGCTTGCTGATTTGATCAAATCCCATTCACTTGATGTGGATGTGATTTTTGTTACCGGCCACGGCGGTTATGCGGTTCACGCCTTTGACCTGAACGTCCATGATTATATTATGAAGCCGTACTATGCCGACTGTCTGGCCGCTTCCTTCGACCGTTACTTGAAAAAGAAAACGGAAACGAGTTTGAATGGGCGTATATTGATAAAGCAAAAGTCTGAAATGCACGTCCTGCAAAAGAAGGATATTATTTTCGCAGAACGGACGGGACGTTCGACGACGATTGTGACAACCGCCGAAGAGGTGCAAACGTATCAAACATTAAATGATATTAAAGGTGACCTGCCCGAAAAAGATTTTCTTCGTTCGCATCGTTCCTTTATTATCAACATTCATTACATAAAGCATTTTTCCTCTTATACCAAGCATTCATTCACAGTTTCCTTTGAGGGAACGTCTAAAAAAGCGATGATCACTAAGCAGCAGCTTGATTATTTTCAAAACTACTATTTTTGAGGAGTTTAGTACGTGATTACCCTTTTTCAATGTCTTTATCTGATTTTATTTAGTTTCATATGTTATCAGGGAGATGCTGCTTTTTCACACAGCACAGCCGCCTCTTGGCTCGCCGCTGCTTTAGGCGCAGCTGCTGCAGGATTGTACATTTGGAATACGAAGCGGGTGTGGAAACACTGTTCCTCAGGGCTTTGTGCGTGGATTGCCGTGATTCAAGTGATGTCGGCGGGAGTAGTGTTGATTGGCACAGCCGGTATTATGTGTAATCGCGATATTTGCAGGGTGTGAAGGGCTCCGTATCGGACAGTCTGCTTTGCAGGCAAGGCTTTCTGATCAAATTGATAAGCTGACTCAAGCTGAACAGCACGCCAATCAAATGCTGATTGATGTCAGAAGCCGGAATCATGACACAATGAAACATATCACTGCAATCAAATCAGCTCAGCCCAAGGCAGATACACAAGCATATATTCAAAACTGGGCGGATCAATACAGCCAATATGACTGTTTTTTGAAAGGAGAGAACGCGTACATTGCAGGGGTGCTTTATGATTTTTTAGAAAAAGCCCGCGCCTCGAATGTGAGTGTTTCGCTGCATATGCATACACCGCTTTCTTCCCTTCCGTTTTCGCCTGCTGATCAGGTCAGCTTGGTCGGCAACATATTAGAAAATGCGCTCGACAGCGCGGCGGAGGCCCGAGAAAAAGCAGAGATTAAACTGGAGACTTCACTGCGCAGCGGGCTTTATGTACTGACTTGTGAAAACAGCACTCCCGGGATGGACCCAAAAGTGCTCGATACAATTTATCAATCGTTTGGCCGCTCAACGAAAAACGGCGCTCATGAAGGCATGGGCACATATATCATTCAAAAACTGGTGAAGAGCGCTTTTGGCAGGCTGGATTTTACCTACCGCCACCCCGTCTTCCGGTTAGAAATCAAAATTCCGTTTCAGAAATAAAAAAACCTTGAAAAGCCCGGCTTTTCAAGGTTTTTTTCATTATGAGGATAACGCTTGTGCAAAACGATCTGCTTCATCTTGCAGCGTGCTTTCAATTTCTTTGTAACGGCTGGAAATCGTTGATGCACTGACGCCGTATTTTTTCGCCAGTTTAGCCTGGGAAACGGACGCGCCGTTAAGAGAAATCGCGTTTACATAATATTCAACTGCCGCCGCAAAAGCTTCCGGCTTTCTGATGACAGGTGATTTTTTCTCGCAGAATGTTTTCCAGATGGCAATAACAGCTGGGATCAATTCAGTCGGATACTCTTCCCCGCTCATGCCTTCTTCAATAGCCGCAGCGGTTTCTTTCTCCAAGTCGTTTGCCCACTCAACAGTGCTTACTTCCGCTTTCTCTGCTTTTGGCTCTTCATCTTTCTCAGCTAACAACGCGAACAGAACGTTGTTGAATTCCTGCTTCATGAAGTCCTCCGGCGTTTTGCCGTCCTTCACAGCGGCATCCGCATATTTCTTCACCTTGCTGATCAGCGCTTCTGTTCTCTTCACCGGGAAGATCGTGAACTGCATGAAGAATTCTGCTTTTTCCGCTTCGTGGATTGGGTATCCAAGAATCAGGCTTCCCACTGGAGGAAGGTCTTGATTGCTGGCGTCCATTTCCACTTCGAATTGTTTTGCCGTAATCACATCTTCAAAGTGAATGATGCCTTCCTTCAGGTCCTTCAGCAGCAATAAAGCAGGCGTCATGCTCTGCCATGATTCTACGATCTCACGCGTTTTCGGACGAGTGATCGAATCGCCTTTTTTCTGAAGGTACTCTTCGAAGATTGTCTTCTCACCAGCAAGCGGGTGGAAGAAGATTCCCCAGATTCCTAAGTTAAATACGCTGATGTCTTTCGTCTGTCTGTCCATAGCAGAAAGAAAATCATGCTGGTTGATAAAGCCTGAAATGCTTTCTCTATGTACTGTGAAGGCATACTCCACTAAGTCTTCCTGAATTTGTTTCGCTTCTTTTGCCGCTAGTTCCGCCGGGAAGTCGACAACTTTACTTCCGCAGCATTTTTTATATTTCTTGCCGCTGCCGCATGGGCAAGGGGCATTTCGTTTCACTTTTCCCACAATAAACCCTCCGAATTCTGTTGTAACTTTTCTATTTTAACAAAAATAACTTCTGAGGGCTTGGTTTCGGGCTAAAAAAGAATTTGGTAATGTGATAAGCTGGCTGATTATGCCAATTTACCTATGACATTTTCACCAACTTTTGTGATTTAAGGCTTATCACCTATTCCCACTTTAGGCCCTTCTTTTTTACAATCATTAGGTGTTTATTTAACATTTTAAGGAGTGTTTCTATTGGAACTAGCTGGTTTCATGCTGCGCGCCTGCGCTCTTTTACTTGATGTAATCATTGCCGCAGCAGTGATTTTGGCAGCCGGATTTACGTTTGGCGATGGGTCCGCCGGTGTCATTATTGTCGCCATATTGATGCTGATTGTGTACCCTTTGCTGATGCCGCTGACAAATTGGAAGGGCACACTGGGCAAAAAAATCATCGGGCTGCAAATCGTGAGGGACGAAACATATAAAAAAATATCCTTCCCGCAAGCCATTGTCCGTTACCTGATAGCGTGGGTGCATGTGTTCTCCCGCCTGATCTATTTGACTGCCGCATTTACGAAGAAAAAACAAACCGTTCATGATATGGCTGCGAAAACCATTGTGCTGAAAGCAGAATAACCTTGAAGAATAGCATTCTTCAAGGTTTTGTTTTTCATTAATTCGTATTCTGGCCCCCGCCGTTCAGCCCTTCTTTAATCAGGCTGTTGACTTGGCTGCTGTACAGAAGGCCGATGTGTCCAACGCCATGGATTTGAACGTTTCTAGCACCATCTAATCTTGATAAGTAATTCATGACAATCATATCGGCACTGCTGTAAATGGATGTGTATAAAATCTTTTGATTTGGATCTGTTCCCGGAAGCGCCTTGCCTGTCGTCAAACGGTTCGCGCCGCCAAGCGTCACGACGTTTGCAACTTTATTTCCGCCGTCCAGATTTTTTATGTAGTAAAGTGTGTTCGCGCCCCCCATACTGTGAGCGACAATATCCACTTTTTTCGCACCCGTTTCATCTAAAACCTTTTGCACAAATCGTGATAATACCGGTCCATTGTTATAATTTGTGCCTGTCTTGTCCCAAAAATCAACTGCATACAGCTTGTCCCGCGACCAGCCCTGAGATACGAGATAGCTCTTAATTCCCGCAAAATTGAATGATGCCCCTCCAATACCGTGAACCATAACGACTGGATTGTGTTCAGCGGCTTTTGCTGACGGCTGCAACGCAAACAGCGATGTAACAGACAGCATCAAAATTGTTACAAGTGCAACGATCCTTCTTTTTACAAATTTCATAATATCCTCCTTTTTTTGTAACAAATTCTCCAAATATATTACGTTACCAAATTAATTAAGTAAAGGGTAATTTTGGCTTATTTTTAAAGAAATTTTAAGATTCATAGGTCATTATTGGTCCTAAAAAGCCAAAAAAAGAAGGCTTATTCGCCTTCTTTTCTTCAATACTCATTGAAATAAGCTTGGATTTTTTGAGGATCATTTGTTTTGGTAAGCGCAAGCATCAGCAACATCCGTGCTTTTTGGGGGTTTAAAGAGTTCGATGCCAGCAAGTCCTTTTCCGCATAGTCTTGGTTTGGTGTGACGACACCATTTCCCGTGCGGGTAGAGCGCACCACTGTGACGCCTTTTTTGACTGCGCTGTCCGCCCCTTTTTCGGCTGCGTCAGATAAAGACCCGTTCCCAGAACCGGCAAATACAATCCCCTTTGCTCCGGCTTTTACAGCAGCGTCAAACAGGTAGCTTCCGTCATTTTGGTATCCATAGATAATGTCAACCTGAGGCAGCTCATCAAGATTAGAAACCGAGAAATCCGTGTCCTTCGTATGCTTACGGGTAATCTCATTATTAAAATAGATATCATCGGCAATTGTTCCGACAAAGCCCATTTCATCTGATTTAAATGTATCTGTTGTGGTTGTGTTTGTTTTGGTGACATATCGGGCTGAGGCAATCCGGTCGTTAAGAACAACAAGCGTCCCTTTCCCTTTTGCCTCAGGGGCACCTGCCACTTTCACTGCATTGTACAGGTTAGAAGGCCCATCAGCGCTGATGGCTGTGGAAGGTCTCATCGAACCGACAATAACAACCGGTTTATCACTTTTCACGGTGAGATTCAAAAAATAAGCGGTTTCCTCCAATGTATCTGTTCCATGAGTCACGACGATTCCGTCTACATCATCTGAAGCGAGCAAGTGGTTGATGCGTTTCGCCAGCTTCAGCAATATTTTATTATCAATATTTGTGCTGCCGACGTTAACAATCTGCTCGCCGCTGACGTTTGCAATGTCCTTCATTTCTGGAACTGCCTCGATCAGTGATTCAACGCCGACAACACCTGCTTTATATTCAGTTGTTGAGGTTTTCGATTGATCGGCACCAGCTATCGTGCCTCCTGTCGCTAAAATTCTAGTGTTTGGCAGATCCTTTTTTTCAGAGGCAGAAGCCGAAGAGACTTTTTGTGTCTGCGTTTTTTCTTTCGGGGATTCTTTTGTTTCAGGAGAATGTGAACATCCGGTAAAAACAAACAATAGTGCGGTAAAAAGTACGAGCATTCGTTGTTTTTTCATCTATTTCTCTCCTTACATCCATATGATGATTAATCATTGTACATTTTATCTATTCAGTCAAAAGATCAGTCAGCTTTTCTCTCAGTATTTTTTGTTGTCATATCCTTCTTTTTTTGTCTTTTCATACAATGAATTTTTCTTGACAATTGATGATTGAATCAAGATAATAGACCAGTCACTATATTTTTGATTGCAATTCAGTAAGGTGGGAATGTTATGAGTTATGGAGATTCCCGTGAGAAAATCCTTTCGGCAGCTACCCGGCTTTTTCAGCTGCAAGGGTATTACGGCACGGGGCTGAACCAGATTATAAAGGAAAGCGGCGCGCCTAAAGGCTCTCTTTACTACCACTTTCCCGGGGGTAAAGAACAGCTTGCGATCGAAGCCGTGAATGAGATGAAGGAGTATATCCGTCAGAAAATCGCGGACTGCATGGAATCCTACACCGATCCAGCGGAAGGCATTCAAGCCTTTTTGAAGGAGCTCTCCTGCCAGTTTTCATGTACAGAAGACATTGAAGGCTTGCCTGTGGGCTTGCTAGCGGCTGAGACGTCATTGAAAAGCGAACCGTTGCGCGAAGCCTGTCATGAAGCCTACAAAGAATGGGCCTCTGTGTATGAGGAAAAACTGCGGCAGACTGGCTGCAGCGAGAGCCGTGCAAAAGAAGCCAGCACTGTGGTTAACGCGATGATTGAAGGCGGCATCCTTTTATCTTTGACGGCAAAAAACAGTACGCCGCTCCTTCATATCTCCAGCTGCATTCCTGACCTGCTGAAGAGATAAAAAAACGACATACTACATGCAGTTGATAGAGAGGGGAAATGATTTTGGAAACAACAGCTAAAGCATCTCAGCAATACAAAGTGATGCCGATTATGATTTCCTTGCTGTTGGCCGGTTTTATCGGCATGTTCAGTGAAACAGCGCTGAATATTGCGTTAACCGACCTTATGAAGGAATTGAACATTACAGCGGCAACCGTCCAATGGTTAACGACGGGCTACCTGCTTGTACTCGGTATCCTTGTTCCTGTTTCAGGACTGCTGTTGCAGTGGTTCACAACAAGACAGCTTTTTACCGTGTCACTTATCTTTTCAATTTTAGGTACATTCATTGCGGCGCTTGCGCCGAGCTTCTCGTTTTTATTAGCGGCAAGGATCGTTCAGGCACTTGGAACCGGTCTTTTACTGCCCCTAATGTTTAACACAATCTTGGTGATTTTCCCGCCTCATAAACGGGGTGCCGCAATGGGAACGATCGGGCTTGTCATTATGTTCGCGCCCGCCATCGGCCCAACTTTCTCAGGATTGGTTCTGGAGCATCTCAACTGGCACTGGATTTTTTGGATCTCTCTTCCGTTCCTTGTGCTGGCGCTTGTTTTCGGTATCGCATATATGCAGAATGTATCTGAAACGACAAAGCCGAAAATCGATGTATTGTCTATCATCCTGTCGACGATTGGCTTCGGCGGCATTGTGTTCGGATTCAGCAACGCGGGTGAAGGCTCCGGGGGATGGTCCAGCCCGACTGTTATCGTGTCGCTGATTGTCGGCGTTGTCGGCCTTATCCTATTTTCAATCCGCCAGCTGACAATGAAGCAGCCGATGATGAACCTCCGTGCGTTCAAATACCCAATGTTTATTTTGGGTGTGATCATGGTGTTCATTTGTATGATGGTCATTCTGTCATCTATGCTGCTTCTGCCGATGTATCTGCAAGGCGGCTTAGTCCTGACTGCATTTGCATCTGGTCTTGTTCTCTTGCCGGGCGGTATTTTAAATGGATTTATGTCCCCTGTTACAGGCCGCTTGTTCGATAAATACGGGCCGAAATGGCTTGTCATTCCGGGATTTGTGATTGTCACTGTTGTACTATGGTTCTTCTCAAATGTTACGACCGCTTCAACGGCTGTGCTGATTATCATCCTGCACACCTGCTTGATGATCGGGATTTCTATGATCATGATGCCTGCGCAAACAAACGGTTTAAACCAACTGCCGCGCGAATTTTATCCAGACGGCACCGCCATTATGAACACGCTGCAGCAAATGGCCGGCGCTATCGGAACAGCGGTTGCGGTCAGCATTATGGCTGCAGGCCAGCATGATTATATGAGTACAGTTAAAAACCCTGCCGATCCGGCAGTCATCCCGCAAGCTTTGACAGCAGGCGTACAGCACGCATTTGTGTTTGCAATGATTGTTGCCATTATCGGTTTAATTGGCGCTTTCTTTATGAAGCGCGTGAAGGTAGATCATTAATATGAAAAGCCCCTGACTAGTGTTCAGGGGCTTTTTCATGTTTACTTGTGGATCGTTTTCGCCGCGATCTCATCAATCGCGCGCCGCATGTCCTCCTTCGTATTATAAAAATGGGGAGCGAGACGGATCACATTGTCCCGCGGCGCGCAAATCACTTTTTTCTTCTTCAGCAACGCCGCCGTTTCCGATGCCCGCTCATCCCGGATCGCAACCATACCTGGCTGACCCCCACCTTGTGCCGCCGCCAGCTGCAGGCCTTTTTCAGCGGCATATTGAACTGCATCGGCACAGATCGTTTTCACATGATCCCGAGTATGAGAAACTCCAATATGATTCAGCAGCGATAAAGCCGCTGCAGCTGCGTATACGCTGATAAAAGCTGGGGTGCCCGTTTGAAAACGGCGCGCGTCTTTCGCATAAGCCCCCTCAAATCCGTTCTCTCTGCCGAACCAAGCTGATGCTTTCGGCTTCAGTGCGTCAGCCAGCTCCTTTCTCACATAAAGAAACGCCACACCCGGTATGCCGAGCAAATACTTCCGGGTGCCTGCTGCCAGCATTTCTTCGCCCCATTCCTTCACATCAATGGGAATATGCCCGGCTGATTGATAAGCATCTACAAACAATAAAGAGCCCTTTCTCTGAGAAATCTCGGCAATCGCTTTTATATCCTGAACATAGCCGTCACGATAATGAACGTGAGGAACACACGTCAGTACTGTTTCATCCGAAATATGCGTTTCATATTGTTCAAGCGGCAGCACGCCGTCTATTGATGGAATGACGGATACGGTATAATCGGAGTGTGCCTGCCAAACATGAGGCACCGCCGGAAAATCCATATCTGTATATACAACGTGCTTCTTTCCAAATGCAGTTAAGGACGATGCTACAGAAACCAGTGCATCAGAAACTGACGGCACAATCGCCACTTCATCCGGTTCAGCCCCGATCAGCTTTGCAAACTCGTTTCTCGCAAACTCTGTTTTTTCAATCGCTTCTTTCCAGTTCGTCCCTTTATACAGCAGGCTATCATGATAATCCTGGATCGCCCTTGATACAGGCTCTGCCAATGCGCTCTGAGAACAGCTGGCAAGCATCGTATGCGTCTGCAAGGTTGGGAATAAATGACGATACTGCTGCGGCAAATGCTCCATTATGATTCACTCCTTTACATTATTTTGATGAAAAACCCATAAATAAACAATAGAATAAAAGAAAAAGGAGATGGGAGAATGAGAAAAAAAGTGCTGATCACTGGCTTTGACCCTTTTGACAAAGAAACCGTCAATCCATCATGGGAAGCGGCGAAACGGCTTAATGGCTTCGAGACGGAAGAAGCCATAATTACAGCGGAACAAATTCCTACTGTCTTTAGATCCGCTCTGGACACTCTGCGCCAAGCCATTCAAAAACATCAGCCGGATATCGTAATTTGTGTCGGCCAAGCAGGAGGACGGATGCAGATTACACCGGAACGAGTGGCGATCAACCTTGCAGATGCGCGAATCCCCGATAACGAAGGACATCAGCCGATTGATGAAGAAATTTCTCCAGATGGGCCCGCCGCTTACTGGACAGGGCTTCCCGTGAAACGAATGACTGCTAAGATGAAGGAACACGGCATTCCAGCTGCGGTTTCCTACACAGCGGGAACCTTTGTATGCAACTATTTGTTCTACGGGTTAATGGATTACATTAGCCGGACATCCCCGCACATTCGCGGCGGTTTTATTCATATTCCTTACATTCCGCAGCAAACAATCGACAAAACAGCGCCGAGCCTCAGTCTGGACACGATTGTCCGGGCATTGAGAATCGCCGCTGTTACGGCCGCACAATATGATGAGGATGTGAAGTCACCGGGCGGTACGCTGCACTAAGCGGCCGCCGCTGTTTCTTCCCTCAGCCTCTTTTTGTAGACAAACGCCGATAGGGTGACACTCACTTCAAACAGGACAAGAAGCGGGATCATCACGAGAAAATCAGAAATAAAATCAGGCGGTGTAATCAATATGGACACGACAATCAGCAGAAAATAGGACAGCTTTCTCGCTTTGGCCAGTCTGTAAGGATTTAAGATGCCCAGCCTTGTTAAAAACATCACCACCAAGGGCATCTCAAACAAGAAGCCGAACGGCAGGCTCAAATTCACCATAAACCTAAAGTAGCGGTCAGCCGTAAACATCGTTTCAAAGTGGCCGGAGGATAAATGAGTCAAAAAGCTGAGCACGATCGGAAACAAGACAAAGTATCCGAAGGAGATGCCCGCCAAAAACAACGCAAATAAACCTGGTATGTACATGAGCGTCACCTTGCGCTCCGTTTTCGTCAGTGCCGGTGCAACGAAACGCCACAGCTGGTACGCGGCAACAGGGATAGAAGCCGCAATGGCACAAATGCCGGAAAGCATCATATACACCCAGAGGATTTCACTCGGCCCAAGCACAGCCAGCTTTCCATCCAAATCCCTGATCAGCCAGTCATAAATGTCCTGTACGAACAAAAAAGCCGTGATGAGAAATAGAAAAAATGCCGCGAGGGTGACGATAATCCGGCGGCGAAGCTCTTCTAAATGCCCGATCAGATGGGTTTCTTTTTTATCCATTCAAAAAAGCCCTCCCTTTCATAAAAAAAGAGGCAGACCCGGTGTCTGCCTCATCAGCATTCAGCCCGCGTTTTTGTCCTGCTTTACCGCTGTCAGCTCAGCTGATTTCTCTTCTTTTTCATCACCAGACACAAGTGATTTTGTGGCGCTTTTAAATTCCAGCAGTGTCCGTCCGGCAGCACGCCCGATTTCCGGCAGCTTGGAAGGGCCAAAAATAATGAGGGCGATGACGAAGATCAGAATCAAACCCGGTATTCCAATGTTTGAAAACATAATTTCCACTCCTTAATTCGTGATTTTTGCCCGCTTCTTAATCATTTGTTTTTCGTGGGCTTTGTTGTGCGCAAAGAAACGATCCTCTTCGACCTCATCGGATTGCTTCACCCCGCCTTGGATTGTTGTGGATGATACCTTTCTCAACCCAGTTTGGTCTTTCTGGTAAACGAATGAAGCCCGCGTGGAAATGGCTGCGCCCGGCTCGGTCACAAACGGCATCACCCGATAATCGGCTTTCCACTGGTGAGGCGTCACTGTACAGCGGACATATCCGCGATAGTCGTTAAAGAACTTGATGTGCGGATTTTCTTTTAAAATTTGGTCCGTATCCGCCCGCTTATCGGCGCCGTTTCCTCCGGATGTGATCGAGGTTCCGACAAATTCGGCTCCGAATATTTTTGAACTTGTCTTCTCGAAATCGACATGCAAATTCGATGCCCAGCTTGCGTGTACATCACCTGTCAGTACGACAACATTATTCAGATTTTTGCTTTTAATGAAATTGATCACCCGTTCGCGCTGAGCCGGGTAGCCGTCCCACGAATCCATGCTGTAGATCGGGCTTGCGCTTGTCCCGAAATTCCACTTGGCAAAGAAAATCTGCTGCGCCAGCACATTCCAGTGGGCAGTCGAGCTGCCCAAATTGTTGAAGAGCCACTGCTCCTGTTCTTTTCCAAGCAGGGTCCGATTCGGATTGAGCGATTCATCAGAAGGCGGCTTATTGCCGTCGTTATTGGCTTGGTCGTCCCTGTACTGGCGGGTATCAAGCACATTGAAGGACGCCAGGTTTCCGTACGTAAAGTGCCGGTACAGCTGCATATCTGGGCCATTCGGCAAAGAGGAAATGCGGAGCGGCATATGTTCATAGTATGCCTGGTATGCTGCCGCGCGACGGAGCACGAATGCTTCAACCGACTGTCCTTTTTCAGGTATTTTATTGGCATAGTTGTTTTCAACTTCATGGTCATCCCAAGTTACAACCCAAGGGAATGCCGCATGTGCAGCTTTAAGATTGGCGTCAGAACGGTATTGAGCGTGACGGTTCCGATAGTCTTGCAGCGTAATGATTTCCGCGCTGTTGTGCGTGCGGACATTGCCTGTTTTTGATACATATTCATTTGGGCCGTATTCATATATGTAATCACCGAGATGGAAGACAAGATCAAGCTTTTCCTTTGCCATATGCTTGTAGGCCGTATAATATCCGTGCTCATATTGCTGGCAGGAAGCAAATGCAAAGGTCATTTGCGGCACATTGGCGCCAGGGGCAGGCAGTGTTTTTGTTTTTCCGACAGGGCTTAGTTCATGACCGGTTTTGAAACGGTAATAGTACACTTTGTTTGGCTCAAGCCCGTCCGCTTCCACATGAACGGAATGGGCAAGACTTGGTTTAGCCATTTCAGTGCCTTTTCTTACGATTTTGCGGAAATGCTCATCCTTTGCGACCTCCCATTTGACAGGCACTGCTTGCTTCGGCATTCCCCCGCCATTCAGCGGATCTGGTGCCAGACGTGTCCAAAGCACGACACTGTCAGAAAGCGGATCACCTGACGCTACCCCTAATGTAAACGGATAGCTTGAGAATTTAGGCGCAGCATTTACTTCAAAGGCCCCAACCGACTGGGCAATCGTTAATCCAAGAGAAAGTCCTGCAATCTTCCCCGCTCCTTGAATAAATTTGCGGCGGTCAAACGTATTGTTTTGAAAGCTTTCCTCTTTCAGTTTCTGTACCCATTCATCAAAACGACTGTCGTATGCCATTCAAGATCCCCTCTCTCCTCATTGATCGTCTCCATTATAGGAAATCATTGTTAAACGACTGTGAAGAAGTGTGAACTGATTGTAAGCGCTGAACATTAAAAACAGGTCTTCCCTCACAAGCCTGCTGCTGAAACATGCCGAAAGCTGGCTGAATGACGCGTTTTCTGCATATCCTGTCGTTTGCAAGCCGCCCATTCGGCCTATTTTTCTTCACATGATCTTAAAAAAACAAAAACACCGAGCCATTTCGCAGAATGACTCAGTGCTCTTTATCAGTTATTTCGAAAACAATCTGCTGAAAAAGCCCTTCTTTTTCGGCTTTTCAGCAGGAGGCTCTTGTTCTCTTACAATCCCTTTTTCCTTCGCTTCTTTCAGCCAAAATGGAAATTCAGCAAGCAGAGCATCATAAAGCTCATCATCAGAAATGCGGTCAATCTCTTCGATATGCAGGAAGTTCGTGTTATCAATGACACGCCCTTCTAACGTATCCAGTTTATTGAGAAAATCAAAGTTTCCGTTTCCGATGCCGACAAACTGCCAGAACACCGATTTATCAGAAGAAGCTTCAATTATCGGTTTGATTGACTTTTTACAGCCCCCGTCATTGATAAAAACAATGAAAGCAGGATACGAGCTCGGCTCCTCCGCAACATATTTGCGCAGCACGTCCTTCATGACTGGCGGCTCATCATTTCTGCCGAATTTATGCAAGCGGTCATTATTTAAAATTTCACGATCGACATAGCCCGAAAAATCCTTTTCTGAAACTGGCTTTAATCGGGAAAATTCATTATCATACACCCATACATCCAGCAAACCGTTATCATCAAACTGATCAGCCACTGCCAAAATCCGCTCCACCACATTTTGAACCGTCCCGTTTTTGTAGAGCGGTCTCATCGATCCCGTAATATCAAGAACCAGTCCAACACGAGCCGTCACCTTCGTTAACTGCTTTTTCTCCAGTACGATCTTTACACTTTTCTTTTGCAGGTCAATTGTTGCCATTCTGTCATCTCCGTCAGCTCTTTTTTCTTCGATTATCTCACAGGAATATTTTCCATTGCATCTTTTCAAAGAAAAACACCGTTCAATTTGAACGGTGTCCTGTCTCTAAAATGTGTTATATACATTTTCACACGTCTCCGCCGTCGGCTGATAAAAGCAGTGTGACTTAAATCTGGCCACAAACGGCTGGTTATACCACTGGGCTGGACAGTCCCCCTGCGGCCTGAAGTACCATAAACTAAATTTTGCAGGCCAGCGCCTTTCACCATTAATCGACCGGCGTGCAAGGGCACGCTCGCTATCTCGCGCCCTTTGATAAAAATATCCATGAGTCACAGCCTCAAACGCGTGTGGCTGATAAATCATCTGCCTGATGGTGCGGAGGCCTTTAAAATCTGAGCAATTCGCCCGCAGCCGATTAATTCCAACGTTGCCGACAAGCAGCATCCCCTGCTTGCCTTCGCCTTCCGCTTCCGCTCTGAGCAGCCTTGCCATCAAATCGACATCCGCACTCGTTGCTCTCACGACCGCCATCACGTCACCTCCCCTTGATCTCTTTTCATCATATTTCATTACTTCAGAAGTGATGACGGAGGGACAGGAGAAGTTTTTAAATTTATTCATCTAAAAACAGCAAACATAATGGGCTGTTGGGCATCAAAGCAGCGTCCGGTGCAGTACAAGCTTCACGTTTCCGCTGTCGAAGCGCCGCAGCCTCAATTCCTGATTCACATCATTGACCCCTCCCCAGCAGATTTGCACCCGCCTCCGAAAAGAAATAAGGTTTAACTTTTTACATTTGAGGAATTATACATAACAAATCAAATGACAAAAGGAGGAATTGTAATGACACATGTGAAAGCGCTCGCTATTAAAGGTATTATGACGATTATTGTGTTGTATCTGGTGCTTGGTCTGGGCTTTGGTTTCACGTTTGGTGATACGCTGCTAATGACGATTGTGTTAGGGGTTATTTCTTATTTGCTGGGCGATCTTTATGTATTGCCGAGATGGAATAATATGATTGCAACTTTGGCTGATTTTGGCTTGGCCTTTCTTGTGATCTGGCTGATGGGCATGCCGCTTTCCCTGGGGATGACTGGCGGTGAAGTTGCGTTGGCGGCTTTATTCGGCGCAATCGTCATGGCAATCGGTGAATATTGCTTCCATTTCTATATGATGAGCAAAGAGATTGGCAAGAAGCATTATCTTGAAACAAGAACAGACTCATAATAGAAAGGCCGGTGCTGACAGCATCGGCCTTTTATACTTATTGGGCGCCTTTGTTTACGCATCCTGCTTTTCCGCATTCCTGATCGCCATGTAGGAAAAGAACAATCCGAATGCCGCTAACGATAACGGGATATACACAACAGATGAAATCGAGAAGCCCGGACTTGTTGAGCTGATGAGCATCACAATTACTACAGATGAAATGATGGTCGCCGGAACCGAGTGTCTACGCATCCCAAAAAAGATGGGAACTAAACTGGTTCCAGCGGCGCCAAAAGCGAAAACCGCCATTTTGACCGCCTGTTGAGAAATGATCTCGGAAGTAAGCTCTCCCGGTATGAAATGGCAGATCGAGTTCAGCCAAAAGAAACCGGCGGCTATGAGTATATTTGAAAGTAAAATCGTGATAAACGTCAGTCCGCCCGCGATCATGAGCTTAGCGGTGAGCAGCTTTTTACGGCTGATCGGGTACGTGAACATCACAAGAATGGTTTTGTTTTTATATTCCGAAATCACCAATTTTACGATCAGCACAGCGCCAAATACGATAAATACCGCTCTGACGAAGGTGCCGATGATGAGGAATGCTTCATCCGTACTTTGGAACGAAACCCCGCCATCGGCTTTTTCGGAATAACTGATCAGCCACATAAAACCCATAATGATCACGTTGGCAATGAGGGCACCTCTGATATACCAGCCCATTTTCATTTTTCTTAATTCGATTCTGATCAAATTCATCAACGTGTCTCTCCTCCTTTACGCACTGATGCTATTGCCGTTGATCAATTTGATAAAATAATCCTCCAGCGTCGTATACTTTTTGTTCATTGATTCAATGTCTACATCATTTAAAATCAATGCTTTGGATATGGCAGCCTGAGAGGCTTCAGCCTCGTAAATTCGAATCGTTTTCTCATTTAATATTTTAAAGTTGGTTAATTGCAGCTCTTTCTCCAGCACAAAGCAGGCCCTTGTCTGATTCGATGTAACAAGCTCGATGTATTCAGTGTTCTGGCCCCTGACATCCTCCATTGATACCTCTTCAAGCAGCCTGCCGTCCCGAATGACGCCGATTGTGTCCGCGATTTGTTCGATTTCACCCAGCAGGTGGCTTGAGATCAGCAGCGTCATACCGTACTCTTTGCTCAGCACTTGAAACAATTGCCTGATCTTTTTAATGCCGAGAGGGTCAAGACCATTCACCGGCTCATCCAGAATAAGCAGGTCCGGCTTCGTGAGGATGGCACGCGCAATTCCAAGGCGCTGCTTCATCCCGAGGGAAAAGGTTTTGACGGGTTTTTTATCGATTTGTTTTAAATTCACCATATCCAGCACTTCTTGTATGGCTTTTTTATTGTGGTATCCCATATATTCACAATGCAGATCTAAATTTTCTTCAGCTGTCAGGTTTTCATAAAAAATCGGATATTCAATCATGCTGCCGATGTTCCCCAGCACCTCATATGACGTGTGGGTGAACTTGTTCCCAAGGATGATGATTTCACCGCTTGTCGGTTTGACAAGGCTCGTCAGCATTTTCATGATGGTTGTTTTCCCCGCGCCGTTCGGGCCGAGAAAGCCGTAGATTTCACCTTTTTTAATATGCATGCTGACATTGGATACGACCTCTTTGCCCTGATACGTTTTGGTCAGCCCGTTTGTTTGTACGATATAAGTCAACTTTGTTTCTCCTTCCCTCTCTTTACCTATTTTCTATTGTAGCGGCGAGCCCTGTCATTTTTATTTCTCAAACCTTAAGAAATTCTTACGATTAATATGTCATGCGTTTCAATGTGATCGTAAATGCAGTCCGTTCGTACGGCTTGCTTTGGACGGATATCGTGCCTCCCATTTTTTCTGTAAGCCGTTTTGTGATGGTTAAACCCAGGCCGCTTCCTTGAAATGCTTTATTTCTGGATTCTTCAAGTGTGTACAGCCTCTCAAACACCCGCTGCTGATCGGTTTCACTAATCCCTTTTCCGCGATCCCATACGGTGATGGCGATGTTCCTCTCATCATAAGACAGCGTCAGCCCGATTAACTTGCCGGCCGCGCCATATTGAATCGCATTGGACAATAGGTTTTGCAGGATTCTGTCCAGAGCCTCTTCATTCGCCTGCGCATACACCGGCGTATCCGGGATATCGATGGCTGCTTGAAAGCCTTTTGACTGAACAGCGTCATAATAGTGCAGGATATTTCGTTTGCATATGTCATTCATATGTACTTTGGTGATCGGGATCTCTTTATCTTCAGATTCTAATTTCGCTAAATCAAAAAAGGAGTTGATCATCTGAATGAGTTCATTTGTTTTCTGGCGGAGCTTCTCCAGCAATCTTTCCCGCTCTTCGTCCGGCATGTTCGGATCACTTTGAATCGCTTCGATATAACCAAGAATGACTGTTAACGGCGTTTTCAGGTCGTGCGACATATTGGTCAGCATCCGCTTCATGGATTGCTCTGTTTTGGCAAATTGGGCGCTGATCTGCTGACGATTCTCAACGATAAGATTGATGTTAACAAGCAAGCCTTTGAGCGTATGATCGTCTGTAGGAAGCAAAACTTGTCCTGCCGAATCCCGGCTGAGCATGTAGCTAAGCTGGTCAGCCGTGTAAGCCAGATTCCCGTCCCGCTTCTTTTTCATTATGAATTGAATCACATTCAGACACGCCAGAGCGATGACAGCGGCCACCCATAGCACTGTCATTCTAAAACTCTCCTAATTTATAACCGATGCCCCATAGCGTTTTAATATATTGAGGGGAGGAGGGGTCATCCTCAATCTTTTCTCTGAGCCGCCGCATATGTACGTTAATGATGTTCTGATCATCAAAGTACTCTTCATTCCAAACGGAACGGTAGATTTGTTCTTTCGTAAACACTTTTTTAGAATTTGATGCGAATAAGCACAGCAGCTGCCATTCTGTTGACGTCAGCTGGAGCGGTTCTCCGTTTTTCAAAACGGAAACATTGTCTATATCTATCGCAAGCTGGTGAATCCGGATCACCTTATTCACAGCCGGCTCCTCTGCCGAATATTGCGTTGCCCGCCGTATCGCGGCTTTTACTCTGGCTGTCAGCTCAATCATCGAAAACGGTTTGGCGATATAATCGTCCGCCCCAAAGCCCAGTCCCAATGCCTTGTCCACATCTCCATCTTTTGCCGAAATCATTAAGACCGGAACGTTACTTTTTTCCCGGATGATTTTCAGAAAATCCATGCCGTTCAGCTTCGGGAGCATGATATCAAGGAGGACCAAATCGTATGAACCCTGCTGAAACAGCCGGATACCCTCTTCTCCGTCGAAAGCATGCACAATTCCAAAGCCTTCTTTTGTTAAATAATGATCCACCATTTCACTGATTGAGTGGTCGTCTTCTACAAGCAATATGCGCTGCATCTTCTCACCTAACCTTTACAAAATCAAAAAACACACACGTAATTACACTTATTGTAATTGAAAAACGTGTGTGTTTTATATAAATTATTCTTTTTTTCCTGTTTTCAGCTTCCTGTATTCCATGCCCGTAATGACAAAGAATACAGCAGTGCATCCAATGACTTGAATAAGTCGAAGCCGTTCACCGAGAAATAAAGCTCCATAGAAAATCGTCAGGACAGGCCCTGCCATTGAAATGGCGGCGGCTCGCTGTGCCCCGATTCGTCTTATGCCCTCAAGCATTAGCACAAATGGAATCACAGTGGTTACGACTGCAATTACCGCGAACAAACCATACATAGAAAGCGGATATGCTACCATTGGCGTATTCATGCCAGCCGCCGATTTTATCCCTGTGTAAAGCATCATGGCAGCTCCAGCAGCTGTCATCCCGTATGCATTGAGACGGATCCCCCCGATTTGATGGACGAGATGCCCGGAAAGGACAAGATAACCAGCATAGACGGCCGAAGATAACAAAATGAATACAGCTCCAATCATATTCGCCTGGAAAAGCTCAGCATTCCAGCCGCCCAGCGCCAAGAAAAGCCCAAACATGACCGCCAGAACTGCGAAGAGGTCCTGAATTGAGGACCTTTTCCGGTCACGACACACGGTGAATCCAAACACAAACAACGGATAGCTCATCAGCAATATACGTTCAACCATTGCGGATACATGGTTCAGCCCGATAAAATCAAGCAAGGGAGACAGAAAAAAACAAAACACTCCCGCGCCACAAGCCTTCCATAGGTCTCCTTTTTTCTTACCGTCTGGCATTGGAGGACGGTATATTAAAAAAATCAGCCAAAACAGCGGAACAGCCAGCAGCTGCCTGTATAGCAGCACGGCATCTGGCTCAGCACCCATTTGGTATGCCCATTTTATCCAAATCGATTTAGACGCAAAACAAACTGTTCCGATCAGCAAAAAAATCGTACCTGCTGCGGCCTCACGAATCTTACTCTGCTCTTCTGCTCTCATCTCAGCTCAGCTTTTCTCCTTTACTTATTCAAATGCTTTTGGATAAAATCCAGAAGCGTATATCCTTGAGCAGTCAGAATAACACCTTTTCCGCTGCAGGCCGGGCAAGGTGTTCCTTCGATTTCTCCCGCTCTTTCACATTTAGGACATGCGACCTCAAGATCATCAGTTGCAATGACCATTTGATATCCTCCTTTCTAACTCATCTGCTATGCCACCACCAGCCATCGTCCATTGGCCGTCACCTCCTTTAAGAAACACAAAAAACCCCCGTCCTATGCAAAGGACGAGGGTCTCGCGGTACCACCTTTATTAACAGCTATACAGCCGTTCACTCTAAGTACAGAAAACCTATGTTTCGATACTCCTCTCTTGGTAACGGGGAGAGAAACCCGGCATCGCCTACTATCCGTTCAGCAAAGCAATTCAGAAGCCCATTCGGCATCAGGGAAGGATCGGTTCACACCTGCCACCGACTCTCTGAACCTCCATTCTGATGCGTACTTGCTCTTCCTCACGATTGTTAATCCGTTCTATTATTTGTAAAGTTTATAATACTTGGTTCTTGAAATGAAGTCAATTGGTTAACCCGGTTTTACACCAAGTGCTTCCAGCGCCATATTGATGTGTTCCTCCTGCTGTGTTTGCAGAGCGAGCTTGGCGATTTCCATCGGATACGCCGCCTGCATCTCTGAAATGTGTTCCTGCATTTTTGCCCATATCCGGCCGCCTGCTTGATTATAGTATTCAAGTAAACGGGCAGTTTCTTTTTCCCCGAAAATGGTTTGATAAAGAACAAAATCCTTGGCTGGATCGGCAACCTTCGCTTCTGTCCAATCCAGAAGTCCTGTGACACGTTCATTTTGGTCGATAAGAATATGCGGCGGGTGGAGATCGCCGTGTATCAAAGAAGAGAAACCCGGCCAGTATGCATCATCATCTATCCACTTTTGCCATCTTTCCCAAAGCGTCGTAGATACGCCAAGCTTATTCTTCACATCAACCATAGAGTCTGCTGTCATTTGCCTGAAATCTTCTGGCCTTATCACTTCTATTCCGGATTGCCCAGCAGATATTTGATCCGTGCCATGTAATTCAGCCAGTATGTCGGCAAGTGTGCGGACAAAGTCGTCTGACGGCGGCTGATGATCCATATTCCATACATATTGCTTTTGTTCCAAGTCAATTCCAGCAGCCGGCGTTCCTTTTAACATTGGGTAAGCGATCAATTCCGGTGTATGAATTCTCCAATCCGGCACATCAGCAGTCAAATTCGCGCGGAGAAAGGCAAGCGTTATGCCTTCTGCAGATGCTCTTTCCACAACATCACTTCGCCGCGGTTTTCGCAGCACCCATGGCATACCTGTGTCGTCCTTGGCAAATACAACTTGAAAGTCCATTCCGGTTTCATTCAATTGCGCGTTCTCAGAATGAACCGTCAAACCTTGGCTGCGTGCAAGCCCGACAATCTCAGTGATAAGCTGTTTTTCGTTAAGGTTTGTCATCCCATTTCCCCTTTCTCATGCTCCGGCCTGCAGTAAAGAGAAGGGATGCTTGAAGGTACAAAAAAAGGGCAGGCACGCCACCCTCTTTTTTGATAATCATGTAAGGGCTCATACATAGGCGGATTCATCCCGTCTCGCATTCAGGCGAGAGTTGTTCACTATTGAATTCGTGTCACTCGGAATCTAATGAATGCCATGCTGTAACCCCTCCGTTTCCTATACGCTGATTTTCATTTTACAACATATTCCATCTTCCCGCTATAAAAACATGAATCAAGTCACTGGAGCAGGATTAAACAAGCACAAATCATTATGAAGGCCCCAACGGTCAGCCCACGTTTGTTTGCGGCCGCTTGCCACATCCAAAATCGTCCTGAAGATTTCCCAGCCTACGTCTTCGATACTGGCCTCTCCTGTCGCGATTCGGCCGGCATTGATATCGATTAAATCAGCCCAATGCTCTGATAAGGAATGCCGCGTCGATACTTTCAGCACCGGTGCAGCAGCCAGGCCATATGGTGTTCCCCTCCCTGTCGTAAACACCTGCAGATTCATGCCCGCAGCCAGCTGCAGGGTGCCGCACACAAAATCGCTTGCCGGTGTCGCCGCGAACAGCAGGCCTTTTTGCTCTGCTCTTTCACCAGGGCCGAGCACGCCGGAGATGGGGCTTGTGCCTGATTTCGCTACCGAGCCTAACGCTTTTTCCACCACATTGGATAATCCGCCTTTTTTATTGCCTGGTGACGGGTTTGCGCTTCGGTCTGCGTCTCCCCGCCGGAGATAGCTGTCATACCACTTCATCTCTTTGATCAGTGATTGTCCGACCTCTTCACTGACAGCCCGCGGCGTTAATAAATGAATGGCATCCCGCACCTCTGTCACTTCAGAAAACAAAACCGTTGCACCTGCGCGAACCAATAAATCAGCCGCGTACCCCACGGCAGGGTTCGCCGTCACGCCGGAAAACGCATCACTGCCGCCGCATTGCAGGCCGATAACCAGATCCGAAACAGGGCATGACACCCGGGTTCTGCTGTTCAGCCTGATTAACCGTTCCTCCGCCATTTCCAAAATGGATTGGATCATCGCCGCAAAACCTCGGTGATCCTGGAGCGATAGAATGTCATCATCATTTTCGGAGGCAATTCTTTCCGGGAGGAGCTTTTCACATCCCAATCCGATTACCATTACTTCTCCGCCGAAGTTCGGATGCTTCGCAAGATTTTGAATCGTGCGGATCGGAATGACAGCGTCGGGCGCATTGATCGCCACGCCGCATCCGTATTGATGATGCAGCGGCACAACGTCATCAACATTTGGGTATTTCGGCAGCAGCTCTTCTTTTATTCGTTTGACTGCATAATCCAAAACACCAACAACACATTGAACACTTGTCGTGATGCCGAGGATATTTTTTGTCCCCGCACTGCCATCCGCATTTCGGTATCCTTCAAACGTGTAGCCTTCAAGAGGCGGCCGCGGCTGCGGCACCCTGTTTGCGAGAGGAAGATCGTCTAACGCCGGAGGAGCGGGCATTCTCACGAGGGCTTCCCGTATCCAGCTCCCGCGTTTGATCGTCTCATCAGCAAATCCGATCACCTCTCCGTAACGCACGATCTCGTCCCCTTGATTGAGATCGGTGAGGGCCACCTTATGGCCTTGAGGAACATCCTCTTCAAGTACGAGCCCGCATGAGAAAACAGTGCCCTTTGGCAGTCCTCCATCATTTACAATAATCGCGGTGTTATCTATTTCATGCACTTTGATGTAAAGGGGCGCTTGGTTCTTCCTGAGGTTCATCGCCATATGAAAATCACTCCTCATAACTTAGTAAGCGTTTTCTAAATTGGTTTTAAAAAAACCGCAGCTCTTACGTTTCAACTGCGGTTGCTCACCATTATTTTTCATCCATTCCTTTTAAAATTTTGTCACGGACAAATTTCAGATGCTCATACATGTGGTAATGTGCTTTGTACGGATCTCTTTTGGCAAGGGCGTCGTAGATTTTTTTGTGATATTCGACCGTTACATCTCTCTCCCTGTACGGAATTTGGCTGTCAATTTTCGCATGGGTGATCAACAGGGACTGAATCATCCCTTCAACGACGGGGTTATTGGCGCTTAACGCAATAATTCGATGGAACTCTTTATCCGCTTCACCATAAAGATTGTCAGTGCTGTTGGCAATATCGTCGATCGTCTTCTGCAAACGCTGAAGCTCTTCCTCATTGATTTTTTCCGCGGCAATTGTCACGAGTCCGAGTTCTAGCGCCATCCGCGCTTCAATGATAGCCGGAAGATTATCAGTGGCCAAGGCAAGCATGACGGAAAACGGCTGCATGCCGATTTTATCGTTGAAATATGTGCCCCCTCGTGTTTTTCTCGTAATGACGCCCAGCGTTTCAAGTGAACTGAGTGCCTCCCGAAGCACCGGCCTGCTGACATGCAAAATGTCCATCAGTTCCATTTCTGTCGGCAATTTGTCTCCGGCCCTCAACTGTCCGCTCGATAATAAATGGACAATCCGTTCGATGACCTGCTTGGCTAATGTTTTCCGATTGACTGTATCGACTTTCAAATCCTCTAAACCTTCGTACACGAACAACTCTCCCTTCAGTTGTTCAATTGTAAGACAAAATAGCGGATATGACAATATTTACAATCAAACTTATCGCACAAGACACGGGCGCTTCCGGTCAAATTCCCAGTTGCTGATCAGGAACTGCATTGGGATCGCGTCATTCCGTGCGCCTAAATTCATTTTCCGATAGATCTCATGCGCTTTTTCCACTTGTTCCATATCAATATCGATGCCTAGTCCAGGCTTATCCGGCACCTTGACACAGCCAGAAGAAATCTCAAAAGGCTGTTTCGTTAATCGCTGCCCGTCCTGCCAGATCCAATGGGTATCAATCGCCGTGATCCGCCCCGGAGCCGCTGCTGCCACATGGGTAAACATCGCAAGGGAAATATCAAAGTGGTTGTTGGAGTGCGAGCCCCATGTCAAACCCCAATCATGGCACATTTGCGCAACCCGCACCGACCCTTGCATCGTCCAAAAATGCGGATCAGCCAGCGGTATATCGACCGCGTGGAGCTGAATCGCGTGACCCATTTCCCGCCAGTCTGTCGCAATCATATTTGTCGCAGTCGGAAGCCCTGTCGCGCGGCGGAATTCAGCCATTACTTCACGAGCGGAGTAGCCATTCTCATCCCCGCACGGATCTTCCGCATACGCGAGCACATCTTGCTTTCCTTTGCATAATGCAATAGCTTCCTCTAATGACCATGCCCCGTTCGGATCAAGAGTGATCCTTGCCTCTGGAAAACGTTTCGATAATGCGGTAACAGCTTCGATTTCCTCTTCTCCCTGCAGCACCCCGCCTTTCAATTTGAAATCCTGAAAGCCATAGCGCTCCTGTGCGGATTCGGCAAGACGCACAATGGCCTCCGGCGTCAGCGCTTCCTCATGGCGCAGACGGAACCACGCACAATCTGACTGCTCATCGCTTTGATACGGCAAGGTCGTCCGCTTTCGGTCGCCGATATAAAAGAGGTAACCGAGCATTTTTACTTCATCACGCTGCTTCCCTTCGCCCAATAAAGCCGCGACCGGTTCCTGAAGAAACTTTCCAAGCAAATCTAACAAAGCCGCTTCCAGTGCGGTGACGGCGTGCACAGTGGTGCGCAAATCAAACGTCTGATTTCCTCGCCCTCCCCTGTCCTGATCGCCAAACTGCTTTCTGACCGTTTGCAATATCGCTTGGTACGCACCGATAGATTTTCCGACAACAAGCGGCTCTGACAGCTCCAGTGTGCGGCGAATATGCTCTCCGCCAGGCACCTCGCCGACTCCCTGATTTCCGCTGCTGTCCGTTAAGATTACGATATTCCGAGTAAAAAACGGGCTGTGCGCTCCGCTTAGATTCAGCAGCATGCTGTCATGTCCCGCAACAGGAATCACCTTCATTTCAGTAATTGAGGGAATATTCGATCTTTTCTCTTTTTGAACCTGCTCTTGTATCGGTGAACTCATGCATTTTCCTCCCTTTATAAAGCGCTTTCATAAGTATTAGACAGGCAACGATTGATCGGGGTCTTGTTCTTGTTTCTTTAACACGACCCGTTTGATCGGCCCGACCAGCAGCAAATAGCTTAGGATCGCCGCAATCGCGTTAGCGCCGACAAACACAAGCGCGCCATTAAAAGATCCAGTGGCATTAACAATGTATCCGATAATAATCGGTGTTGTAATCGAGGCAATATTGCCGAAAGTGTTGAACAAACCGCCGCTTAATCCTGCACATTCTTTCGGAGACGTGTCCGACACGACAGCCCAGCCCAGTGCGCCGAAGCCTTTTCCGAAAAACGCGAGCGACATAATGATAACGACGAGCCATGCTGAATCTGTGTAGTTGCAGACAATCATACTGCAAGACAGCAGCATGCCGGCAATGATTGGCACTTTTCTTGCAAAGGTCAGTGAACGGCCTTTTTTGAGCAAGATGTCTGACACAATGCCCCCAAGCACGCCGCCGGCAAATCCGCACAGCGCCGGCAGGGAAGCGACAAACCCAGCTTCAAGAATAGACATGCCGCGGGCCTGAACCAAATATACCGGAAACCATGTGAGAAAGAAATAGGTGAGAGTCGTAATACAGTATTGCGCGATGTACACACCAATCAGCATGCGGTTCGTTAACAGCTGTTTGATATACGGCCATTTCGATTCTGTCTCTTGTTTGCTTTTACTGTCATCCATGGAAATCAGTCCGCCGCCCTGTTCGATGTACGCAAGCTCAGCTTCATTAACCTTTGGGTGTTTTTTCGGTTCGTACACCGTTTTTAGCCAGATGACAGCCAGAAGAATGCCCGCAATACCCATAACAACGAAGACGGAATGCCAGCCGAAAGAGTGGGTAAGCCAGCCCATTAAAGGAGAAAAAATGACGATTGCGAAGTATTGTGCTGAATTAAAAAAGGCTGAAGCTGTCCCGCGCTCGGAGCTTGGAAACCATGAGGCAACAACTCTGCCGTTTCCGGGAAATGAAGGCGCTTCTGATAAACCAACCAGAAAACGCAGTGCAAACAGCAGGATAATCGCTGTGCCGGCGGAGAAAAAGCCAATCGCCCCTTGCAGCAGCGTAAAAAACGACCAGAAAAAGATGCTTAACGCAATGATAGTCTTTGAACCAAAACGGTCCAGCAGCCAGCCGCCCGGAAGCTGTCCGATGACATAGGCCCAGCCAAAGGCAGAAAAGACATATCCCATGGCGACCGAGTCCAATCCCAAATCGTGCTGGACGGAATCTCCGGTGATGGAAAGCGTCGCTCGATCCGCGTAGTTAATAGAGGTCACAAGAAACAGCATAAACACGATGAACCAGCGCACGGACGTTTTTTTGCCCGCCGGTGTAACATTCGCAAAGTCTTTTTTCATAGTATCTTCTCCTTTTCAAAGTAGAGAATCATATGCTGGCTGTGATAAAGCCGGGAAAGAGACGCATGCCTCTTTCCAGCACCATTACGGCTTCACAAAAACGGTTTTGATCGCTGTGAAAAAGTCCTTCGCTGCCTCACCCTGTTCTCGGGAGTGGGAGCTCGACTGCTTCATGCCGCCAAAAGGCGCCTGCAGCTCAACACCTGCGCTTTCTGCATTGATCCGAACCAGCCCGGCATCGATTTCATCAATGAAAGAAAGCATTCGGCCGATGTTTTCCGTGAAGATGGATGCACTTAATCCGAACTTCACATCATTGGCGATGTTCAGCGCCTCTTCCATCGAGTCCACCTTGATCAAGGCGATCACCGGACCAAAAATTTCCTCCTGGGCAATTGTCATCTCAGATGTCACATTGTCAAAGATGGCAGGCTGAACATAATAGCCGTTTTGATACTTTCCGTTCTCCAGCTTTTCTCCTCCTATTAAAAGGGAAGCCCCCTCCTGTTTGCCTTTCTCAATGTATGACAGGCAGTTATCAAGCTGATTCTTGCTGGCAATCGGTCCCATCCAGACATCCTCTTTTAAGCTGTCTCCGATTGTAATATCTTTTGTGCGCTGGAGCAGTTTTTCTTTAAAGCGCTCATAAATTTCGCTTTGTACAATGACACGGCTTGTCGCGGTGCATTTCTGGCCGGTTGAACGGAAGGCCCCCGTTATGACAGCTTCGGCCGCAGCTTCAAGGTCAGCGTCATCAGCTACGATGACAGGGTTTTTGCCGCCCATCTCAAGCTGGTACTTGGCTCCCCTCGCTAAAGCGGCTTGCCCGATGATTTTTCCGACTTGATTTGAACCGGTAAACGTAACGGCGTTTACACCGTCATGCTCAGCAAGCCCCTGACCGACAACAGAACCCGGGCCTGTCACCAAATTGATGACCCCTGCCGGGAGCCCCGCTTCCTCAAAGCAGGCAATGATCTTCGCGCATGTCACAGCTGTTTCTGTCGCCGGTTTGATGACAACGGTATTGCCGTATACCAATGCCGGCGCCATTTTCCAAATCGGAATCGCCACTGGGAAGTTCCACGGAGAAATCACGCCGACCACACCGAGCGGAACACGGGTGGTAAACATGAGCGCGGCTTTGTCAGTAGACGGAATGACGTCACCCGTTTTTCGCATGCCCTCTCCGGCGTAATAGCGCAGAATGGCAATCCCACGGGCTGTTTCTCCCTTCGCTTCCGGCAATGTTTTACCCATTTCACGCGTTGCACAGGCGGCGATTTCCTCCAAGCGCTGCTCCATGATATCCGCTGTTTTGTATAAGTATTGGCCGCGCTCGGCACCCGTCAGCTTTCTCCAAGCCGTTTTGGCTTCATTGGCGGCGGCGACGGCACGTTCCACATCTTCAGCCGTTGAATTCTGTACATATCCGACAATGTCATTCACATCGGCAGGGTTTTCGACCTTGACCATATCGCCTGATTGAGACTTAACCCACTCTCCTTTAATAAAGTTGAGATACGTGTTTTGTTCCGTGATCACAGACATGCCCATTGCCCCTTTCGTGTTTTTTCTGGTCAAACCGTCGCGGCTTTTTTCGGAAAACGATCAGCCGCCTGCTTCAAAATTGCTTCCAATTGCTGATAATGATCTTTTTCAACCGGGCCGACAGGCGGTCTGGCTGTATTCCTTACATTCAAACCCATGATTTCCATACCGGCTTTAATTAAGGATACGGCGTAGCCTTTTCGTTGTTTGCGAATGTCGTTGATCGGCAGAATCACATGCCGATAGAGTTCCTTCACAAGCTCGTCATTTCCATTTTTCAATGCATCATAGAACATTCGCGAAATATGCGGGATATAATTTGAAATCGCTGAAGAGTAAGAGTGGAACCCGATCGGCAGATAAGCCGGCATCGTCACTTCAGCCATCGGCATTCCGTTGAGCCATCCTAAGCGGTCGCCGATCGTATAGACGAGGTTGATATTCAAATCCATATTTCCTACCCCGTCTTTGACACCGACAAGCTGTTCACATTCGGTCAGACGTTTGATCTGTTCAACAGAGAGAACGGCGTTATCGCGCTGATAAAGAATCGCGTTCAAGTCAGTGCTTTCAATAATCGTTTTCGCATACTGGTACAGCCCCTCCTGTTCGCCATGCACCAAATACGGAGGCAGGATCAAGTAGCCGTCGGCGCCTTTTTTCTCCGACAGCTGCGCCCAATCAAGCGCTGTGCTGAGGTTGCCGCCCACCCCCGTGTAAACCGGCACCTTTCCTCCGGCTGCCGAGACTGCGACTTCCACCATTTGCTCATATTCCTTCTGGCTGAGAGATTGGAATTCACCAGACCCGCAAGCAATAAATATCGCTTCCAAGCCCTCATTCAGCAAAAACTCAATGTTTTGAAAAAGAGCTTCTTCCTCCAGTTTTCCTTGTGTGTTAAAAGGAGCAACCGGAAAACCTAAAATTCCAGCGGGTGCTTTTCTGATACGGCTCATCAACATAACCTCCTGTTATTTGTGTATACAGCCTCTATCTGTAAGCGCTATTATTAATTTTTCTTTCACATCCGCTCCTTCCCATATATCCTTTTGTTTAATTGTAAGACAAATAAACAATAAGTCAATATCTTTATTTTCTGATATTTTATAAAAAAGCGGTAAATCACTGTCCGGCCGGGATTCTGCGCAGCAAAAAAACAGCCAGGTCAGCCGGCTGTTTGGTTTATATCCTTCTTTGTTTCATCGTCTCATGCAAAAGCTTTGCTTCCAAAAAAAACACGTGGATGAATTTTTTCATATTTATTCTAGCAGGTGCAAGGGGTTTTGCATCCTTGGATTGGAGTTCTTTTATTTTCTGGCTGACAACCGGAAAATCAAAGAATTTCGATGCATAGGTTTCAAATTTTGGATTCGAAAAATCAGTTGTGCCCAATGAAGCAAAATGGTGCAGCGAATGAATAATCGCTCTGCGGATACGCTGCTCCGAGGCTTTCATTTCGCGATTGACTTCCGTCTGTGAGGCCCCTGTCCCCAGCTTCCGTACCGCTACTTGGGTGAATATTTGTTTTAGCGAAGGGCTTTGTTTTTCGTGCGGCTCGGATTGCTCGTGTTCTGCTAAATACTGCAGGACCGCCATGAGATCATGTGCGCCGCCTTCTCCCATCATGCCCAGCTCGGACAACAGGAATGTTCCTGCCTCTTTTAAACCGCTGTCACTCTTCTGCTGGGGACGCGCTTTCCGTTCAGTCCGATTGACAAGCCGGCTTAGAGAATGCTGAATGGCTCCAATCGAGTGTTCAAGCTCGATCCGCTCCTTCACCTTTTGGAGAACCGTGACAATTTCAATGCGGTTAATCGGCTTATGGATAAAATATTCGATGCCGAGCGAGTACGCTTCCCCGACCATTTCCTTCGCCTCCACTTGAGAGATCATTATGATTTTGCCGGAGTACGTATTCTGGATCTGACGAATCGTCTCAATGCCGTCTCTTCCGGGCATTAACAGATCGATTAATAAAATATCAATCTGCTTAAATTGCAGCATATGCCCTTCCACTTGGCTTCCGTCGTCAGCTTCACCAACAGCTTCCCCGAGATCTTCGTCCTCAATGATCTGCCTTAAAATTGACCGCACTGCACGGTCATCATCTGCAATAAAAAAACGCATAGCTTTCGGTTCACCCTTTCTGAATCAAATGCCGGACAGGCAGCCTGATGGCAAACACCACTCCCCGCTGCTGATTATCAAACGTGATATCCCCTTCTAGCTCAGTCACGATTTCCTTTACGTAGGAAAGTCCGATACCCGTAGAAGGCGTGCCAAATTCGTCATATTTTGAAGTAAAGCCCGGGTCAAACACAATGTCTCCGATTTTCTCGGAAATCCCGGGGCCATTGTCTTCCACCTGGAATTCTACCATACTCTCATTTGGCTTACGGAGCCTCAGGCTGACCATTCCCTCTTCATCCATAGCCTCTACCGCATTTGCTGTTAGATTATTAATGATCGAAAGCACGATAAATACGTGATATTCGTCATGCTCTCCCTCGATCGAGCAGTAAAAATCAATCTGCTTCCCTAGTGCTTCAGCGTACTTTTCATTCATTCGAATCACGAGCTGCAGCAAATCAGAAGCCCTCATATAATCTCTCAAACTCTCATTCGAAATCAGTTTTGAAAGCCCTGCGAATATCCGCTGGTTGTCCTTTTTCACTTCATGAATCTCTCCGGCCAGTCTCAGGATTCTGCCGCTCAGCTGAACATCCTTGCCCTTCATTTCCCGATAGAACTGATACGAATCGTTTGTCACTTTCTCTGTCGTTTTCAATGTCTTTTTTAGGTGCACCGTTTCTTCATATAAATTGGAAACGATCATCAGCATGTGCTCGTGCTGCTGCCTTGTCTGTTTTTCTCTCGATTGTGTTTCATACAGCTTCAGCACACTATAAAAGCTCATCACAATAAATGTGTGAGAAATCGCAATCACCGCAATGTCAGTGATTTTCTCAGGCGTGACAACCGTATGAAAAATGAGAAATTGCACAGCCAGCTCGACACAATCTGACACAACTTCAATCATAAACCCAATGAAACCGAGCATAATCGGCCGTTCACGGAAACGATTGGCCTTTAATATGGAAAACAGACAGGCGTAAGTCATATAAAAGAAAAAGCCAGACGCTTGATCATACAGAATCGGAGTCAGTCCATTGTGTCCTCCGCCCCATAATTCCAGAAAGACGCGAAAGATGAAAACAGCCGCTCCAGTCAGAAAACCCGGCAGCACAGCGGGCACATGCCGCAACAATGATAAAAAGAAGAAAAAAACCGGTGCCCCAAAGCTGACCCGGAATTCTTCATTGAGGGGATAAAATTTCAGTTCACCGGCCAGCGGCACCGTAATCAGCATCAGGGCCAATATATATCCGTCTTTTTCAATAAACCGTTCCAGTTTTATGTTGATCACATCCTCGCTTTTTATTTTGGGGAATCGGGAGAAAACCTGCAAATTGCTTTTGACCCAGAACATGAGGTTTTTATAAATCTTACTGCTTATTTTCAAAATGTTTTTGTCGTATTTTGTATGATTCTGTAGTCTCCATTATACAGTAATTATACCTTCCGCTATTATGAAAGCGTTTAACGCCCCTTTAGCCTTCGTTTTGATACACCTCAGTCCTTTAAGAAAAAAATCAGTGAGGAGGAATTCGATGAAAGAATTGATAAAAGAGCACCAGAAAGACATAAACCCGGCGTTACAGCTTCATGATTGGGTTGAATACTATCGCCCTTTTGCCGCCAATGGACAAAGCGCAAACTATATCCCCGCTTTAGGAAAAGTCAATGATTCACAGCTCGGCATCTGTGTATTGGAGCCTGATGGAACGATGATACACGCCGGCGACTGGAACGTCTCTTTTACCCTGCAAAGCATTTCAAAAGTGATTAGCTTTATTGCCGCCTGCATGAGCCGCGGCATTCCCTATGTGCTGGACCGCGTAGATGTCGAGCCGACAGGCGACGCCTTTAATTCAATCATCCGGCTCGAAATCAACAAGCCGGGGAAGCCCTTCAATCCCATGATCAACGCGGGCGCCCTCACCATCGCTTCGATTCTTCCCGGAGAATCGGCATACGAAAAGCTCGAGTTTCTTTACTCGGTGATGGAAACTTTGATAGGAAAACGGCCGAGAATTCATGAGGAAGTATTCCGTTCTGAATGGGAAACCGCCCACCGCAACAGAGCGCTGGCCTACTATTTAAAAGAAACAAACTTTTTAGAAGCTGAAGTAGAAGAAACACTTGAGGTGTACTTGAAGCAATGCGCTATGGAGAGCACCACAGAAGATATTGCGTTGATCGGCCTGATCCTTGCTCATGACGGGTATCATCCGATTCGACGCGAGCAGGTGATTCCAAAAGATGTGGCAAAATTGGCCAAGGCGTTAATGCTGACGTGCGGCATGTACAACGCTTCAGGCAAATATGCGGCGTTTGTCGGCGTGCCGGCCAAAAGCGGCGTCTCCGGCGGCATCATGGCGCTGGTGCCTCCAAGCGCCAGAAGAGAACAGCCTTTTCAATCCGGATGCGGCATCGGCATTTACGGGCCTGCCATTGATGAATACGGTAACAGCCTCACTGGCGGTATGCTGCTGAAGCATATGGCGCAGGAGTGGGAGCTCAGCATTTTTTAAATATGAAAAAAGAGGTGATTCTATGCAGCAAATCCTGGAACATATCGTGGGTATCGCAAATGATCTTTTGTGGTCAAAGTTATTAATTGTTTTGCTCCTTTCTCTGGGAATCTATTTTACGTTCAGGCTTAAGTTTTTACAGGTTCGCATGCTGAAAGAAATGGTCAGGGTATTAAGAGAAGGTGCTGCTTCCCGGTCGAAAAACACCATTTCTCCGTTTCAAGCCTTTTGCATCAGCATGGCGGCCCGTGTCGGAACGGGAAATATTACGGGCATTGCCATCGCCATTGCACTCGGCGGGCCCGGTGCAATCTTCTGGATGTGGATTATCGCCATTATCGGATCAGCATCCAGCTTTGTGGAAAGCACACTGGCTCAGATTTATAAAGTAAAAGATGTAAACGGCTTCCGCGGCGGGCCGGCGTATTACATGGAAAAAGGGCTGAACAAAAGGTGGATGGGCGCGCTGTTCGCTGTGTTAATCACCTTATCGTTCGGTATCGTCTTCAACTCGGTTCAATCCAATACAGTCAGCCTTGCCTTTGAAAACGCGTTTGGCACAAACCGCCTGACATTGGGACTCATTTTAATTGCTGTATTCGGCACGATTATTTTTGGCGGAGTCAAGCGCATTGCAAAGCTGGCTGAATCCATTGTCGTCGTATTGGCTGTCCTGTATATCGGAGTTGCGTTTTTCGTCATTTTCACCAACATTACGCAGCTGCCAGGTGTGCTTGCGCTAATCGTGAAAAATGCGTTTGGTTTTGATCAGGCCGCCGGCGGGGCTTTGGGCGCGGCACTCATGCAAGGCGTCAGACGGGGAATCTTTTCAAACGAAGCGGGAATGGGAAGCGCACCGAATGCCGCTGCCACCGCCACAACAAGCCATCCCGTCAAACAGGGGCTGATCCAAGCTTTTGGTGTACTGACAGATACACTGGTCATTTGTACAAGCACCGCCTTTATCATCCTGTTTTCGGATGCCTATCATACTCCGGGTCTGAGCGGAATCGCCTTGACACAAGCCTCCCTCAGCTCCCATGTCGGATCATGGGCATCAGGCTTTCTCGCGATTCTGATTTTGTTATTCGGATTCTGTGCTCTAATTGGAAACTATTATTATGGCGAAACCAATATCGGCTTTTTGAACAAAAGCAAAAAACTGATTTTTGTCTACCGTATCGGCGTGCTGGCAATGATCGTGTTTGGCTGTGTTGCCAAAGTCCAGCTCGTCTAGGATCTTGCTGATTTGTTCATGGGTTTGATGGTCATCGTGAATTTAATCGCGATTTTCTTACTATCAAAGGTCGTTTTTACGGCGCTGAAAGACTATACACGCCAGAAAAAAGCAGGCAAGGATCCGGTCTTTTATAAAGATGTGCTCAAAAACCATAATGGCATTGAGTGCTGGCCGGTTTCAGACACAAAGACTGACACGCACAACAAACAAATATCATAAGAAAAGGGTGTTCAGACATATGGGCTGAACACCTTTCTCTTTTTGCGTTTATTGACAAACACGTAAGCCTCCATTACGATTTTCATATCTTTTTCAAAAAAATCTGAAAGAAGGCATCGGTACATTCTATGAATCCTATCCAACACATATTAGATACATACCCGCTTATTGTGCTAGACGGCGCCATGGCGACCGAGCTTGAACGCAAGGGCTGTAATTTGAATGACAGTCTGTGGTCGGCAAAAATCCTGATGGAAGAGCCAAATCTGATTAAACAAGTACATACTGATTATTTCGCGGCAGGCGCCGATTGTGCAATCACTGCCAGCTATCAGTCTACATTTGAAGGCTTTGCCGCACGCGGGCTGAGCGAAGCGGAAGCACGCCGGCTCATCGAGTTGTCCGTCAGCATCGCAGCTGAAGCACGTGATGAATTTTGGTCGCTTGAAGAGAACCGTTTGAATCGGCCAAAACCGATCATTGCGGCTTCTGTAGGCCCTTATGGCGCTTATCTTGCAGACGGGTCTGAGTATCGCGGCAACTACGCAATATCAGAAGATGAACTGATTGAATTTCATCGCCCCCGGATGAAGGCGCTGATTGAAGCCGGAGCTGATGTATTGGCATGCGAAACGATTCCGTGTCTGACTGAAGCCAAAGCGATTGTTCGGCTGTTGAAGGAATTTCCTGAAACGTATGCATGGATCAGCTTCAGTGCTAAAGACGGCCTGCATATCAGTGACGGAACACCTGCAGCTGACTGCGCATCATGGCTTGATGAACACCGCCAAATTGCAGCACTCGGCATCAACTGCACGCCGCTTCAGCATATCCCTTCCTTGATAGAGGAGTTAAAAAAGAACACGTCAAAACCGATCATTGTCTACCCGAATTCAGGTGAGCAATATGATCCGGAAACAAAAACATGGAACGGCGCAGCATGCGCAGAATCTTACGGGGCGAGCGCCCGCACCTGGCATGAAAAAGGAGCGAGGCTGATTGGGGGCTGCTGTCGGACAAAACCCGAAAATATTCAAGAAATTGCGGCTTGGGCCCGCTCTTTAAAAACAACTTGACTTATCGGAATAGTTTGTATATTCTAACTTAAAGCCGGTTCGCCGGCGTCTCGTGTCACTTTCTGACATGAGATTTTTTATTAGGAGGAAATAAATCGCTGATAGAAAGTTGGAAAAAGATGAACTCTGCCCACAACAAGAATGAGACAACCTTTCAGAGAAGTATGAAAAGCCGGCACCTCTTTATGCTTTCCTTGGGAGGTGTCATCGGAACCGGGCTGTTTTTAAGCTCAGGTTATACCATTCAGCAAGCAGGCCCGGCCGGAACGATACTCGCCTACTTAGTCGGTGCCGGCATCGTCTATCTGGTCATGCTCTGCCTCGGTGAGCTGTCAGTCGCCATGCCTGTGACCGGCGCCTTTCACACCTATGCAGCCAAATACATAGGGCCGGGCACCGGATTTACGGTCGCTTGGCTGTACTGGCTGACATGGACCGTGGCATTGGGATCAGAATTCACAGCAGCCGGCCTGTTAATGCAGCGCTGGTTCCCCCATACATCGGTTTGGATGTGGAGTGCCGTCTTTGCGCTGTTCATTTTCTTGCTTAACGCATTTTCGGTCAAGTTTTTCGCTGAATCAGAATTTTGGTTTTCCAGCATCAAAGTATTAGCCATTGTATTATTTATTCTTTTAGGCGGCTCTGCCATGTTTGGCATCATTCCGATCAAAGGCGGAGAAGCCGCTCCGATGCTGTCCAACTTCATGGCGGAAGGCGGGCTTTTTCCAAATGGATTTGTCCCGATTTTGATGACGATGCTGTCCGTTAATTTTGCCTTTTCGGGAACGGAACTAATCGGAATCGCAGCCGGTGAAAGCGTTGATCCTGACAAGACAATACCAAAAGCGATTAAAACAACGGTCTGGCGTCTCTCACTCTTCTTTGTCGGAACAATTTTTGTGCTGTCAGGGCTGATTCCGATTCAAGATGCAGGTGTCATCAAAAGCCCGTTTGTCGCTGTCTTTGACAGAGTCGGTGTACCATACGCAGCCGATATCATGAACTTTGTTATCCTGACAGCGATCCTGTCAGCGGCTAATTCCGGACTCTACGCTTCTTCCCGGATGCTGTGGTCTTTATCAAAAGAAAAAACGCTTCATCCGACATTTGCAAAGCTGACGTCAAAAGGAACCCCTTTTAACGCGCTGGTGTTCAGCATGATCGGCGGCATTCTGTCGTTGCTGTCCAGCGTATTTGCGCCAGACACTGTATACGTTGTGCTCGTGTCGATTTCCGGTTTTGCCGTCGTTGTCGTGTGGATGGGAATCGCTGCTTCTCAATTCATGTTCAGAAAACGTTATATCGAAGCGGGAAACAAGGTTACTGATTTGAAATACAGAACCCCTTTGTATCCGTTCGTGCCGATTGCTGCGTTCCTGTTATGCCTGGCTTCCGTTGTTGGCATTGCCTTTGATCCGAATCAAAGAATCGCACTCTATTGCGGCGTTCCATTTATGGCCATTTGCTATGCAATATATTATGTAAAAAACCGCAAAAGCCAGCCGGCTGCTGATATGACTTATTCAAAATAAAAAGAACCTGCCTTCGGGCAGGTTCTTTTTCGATTTTCACACTTCCACTGTCCAGTTAAACGGGCCTTTCACCTTGCCAAGCTGAATATCTGTTATCGTTTCATACAGCTTTTTCGAGAGGTCCCCGATTTGCCCGTCTCCTACAATCACCGTTTTTCCATGAATGTTGAGTTCACCGACAGGCGTAACGACGGCTGCCGTGCCTGTGCCGAAGACCTCTGTCAATTCTCCGCGTGCAGAGGCCGCATACACCTCATCAATCGATATTCTCTCTTCACGAACCGGAATGCCCCAGCTTCGAATCAATTCAATCGCAGACGCACGTGTAACCCCGCTTAAAATGCTTCCGCTTAAAGCAGGTGTGACAGCTTCCCCGTTTATGACGAAAAAGATGTTCATGCTCCCTACTTCTTCCACATATTTCTTTTCGATGGCGTCCAGCCACAGTACCTGGTCATAGCCCAGTTCATTCGCTTTCCGCTGTGCCTGAAGACTGGCGGCATAGTTTCCAGCCGTTTTTGCAAACCCGACTCCTCCGTTGACCGCCCGCACATACTCATCTTCGACATAGATTCTAACCGGCTTCAGCTGATCGTCGCCATAATAGGAGCCGACAGGCGAAAGCACGATCATAAATGTATAGCTCCTGGATGCCTTCACACCGAGACTCGGTTCTGTGGCAATGACAAAAGGACGAATATACAGTGACGTTCCTTTTTTCTTTGGAACCCAATCTTTCTCCAGCTCAACTAATTGTGTCAATGCCTCAAGGACCAGCTCTTCGTCTAAAGAGGGCATGCTCATGCGCTCACACGATCTGTTCAGCCGTTTGATATTTTGATCCGGACGGAACAGCAGCACTCTGCCGTCGTCTGTTCTGTATGCTTTTAATCCTTCAAAAACAGCCTGGCCGTAATGAAAAACAGATGAAGACGGATCAAGCGTAAGCGGTGCGTACGGCGCAATTCTCGGATGATGCCATCCAATCCCCTCTTCGTAGTCCATCACAAACATATAATCTGTAAAATATTGTCCAAACCCCAAGGAAGACGGGTCGGGCTTTTCCTTATAATATACAGTTTTTTCTCGTTCAATAAGCTTATTCAATCTAATCAGCACACCTTTCACATAATTGTTTAAATATTCAGTCTTTTTAAAGCTGCAAAAAGTATACAGCCTTTCCTTTAATAATACGCCGCTTCACACCTATAAATTTCAGAATATTCTTTAGGATCATCAGCTATTATACACTACATTCATTGTCAGATGAAGCTGAAATTAAAGAAAACAGCCAGTTTTATTCTGGCTGTTTGATTTAGAGCGCTAAACAAAGGACGACAATGTGGCAAATCAGCAAAATATACACTGCGAATACAAATTGCCAATTGATCTTCCGCGCCCATGCAAACACCACCATCAAAACAGGCAGCATCACAGTCCCCGCCAGCTTGTTAACCGTCAGATCCGGACTGTTCGCAACATCATAATGAATCGGCATCTGCGTCGGCAGAAAAGGGTAAAATACAATTGAAAGGATGAATGCAGCAATCACTGCTCCCCACAGCACTTTTCCATTCGTCAATAAAAACATAGAACCACCATTCCCTTCTTAAAACACATTGCTTTATGAATGATATGACTGTTCTACGGTGAATTTCGTTCGGTCTCCCCGTGTAATAATTTGCGCATATTCCACCACTTCTTCATTTTTATCATAGGTAAGGGATTCTGATAAAAACGCAGGCGCTCCGACATTGGTTAATAAGTGTCCGCTGATCGTTTCATCCGTTAAAATCGGTTCGATCGATTCCGTGCCCCTGCTGATTTCAATATTGTATTTTGTCCTTAACAATTCAAACAGCGAGCCGGTGCATTCCTCCTGCGCCAGCCCCGGTGCCGCCTTCCAGGGAATATATGAGGTATGATACTGCAAAGGTTCCCCCTCGGCGTATCTGACTCTGACAAGCTTGTTGACAGGTTCATTCTCTTTCATTTTCAAAAGCTCGGCGATGGAATGATCGGCAGGAATCACCACAAGCTCAAGCACTTTTGATTCAGAACGAAGTCCTCTCATTTGTTCTGCAAAGCTCGTAATCTTATGCGGAATCGGCGTTTGTATTTTTGCCGCCGATACAAATGTCCCTTTTCCTTGAATTCTTTTAATATATCCCTCAAGCTCTAGCTGCTGCAGAGCCAGTCTCACAGTTGTTCTGCTGACATCATATTGTTCGCAAAACTCACTCTCCGTCGGCAGCTGATCATTCGCCTGATATTTGCCCGATTTAATTAACTCAATGATTTTAAACTTGATAACAGAATATAAAGCTGTCATTTCATTCTCCCCATTCTGTATGCATTCCGTTCTTTTTCATTGAGACCATAATACCATTTGCCATCCCAATATGAAAGATTTGTATCCTTCTTTTATAACAAATTTTCAGAAATTGACAGTTTGATAAGGGCGGTGCTAAATTCGTAATGACAAGTATCATAAATTGGTCATAACAAATAAGGTGCTTGTCTATCTCTTTGAGGGGGTGTCACATGAAGATTCTGATCGCCGAGCACTACGAAGAACTCTGTAAGTTAAGCGCTGCCATTATTAAAGAACAAATACAAGCTAAGAAAGATGCCGTTCTCGGCCTGGCAACAGGAAGCACACCGGTCGGCTTGTATAAGCAGTTGATTTCAGACTATCAGGCAGGCGAAATTGATTTTTCAAAGGTTACTACATTTAATTTGGATGAATACGCTGGTCTCTCTCCATCTCATCCGCAAAGTTATAACCACTTTATGCATGAGCATCTATTTCAGCATATCAATATGCAGCCTGATCATATTCATATCCCGCAAGGAGACAACCCGCAGCTTGAGGCGGAATGCAAAGTATACGAGGTTCTCATCCGCCAGGCGGGAGGCATTGATGTCCAAATTCTCGGCATCGGCGCCAATGGCCATATCGGTTTCAATGAACCGGGATCTGATTTTGAGGACCGGACACGTGTTGTGAAGCTCTCGGAAAGCACGATACAGGCAAATGCTAGATTCTTCGGCGGTGATCCGGTGCTGGTGCCGAGACTCGCGATTTCAATGGGCATTAAAACCATCATGGAATTCAGCAAACATATTGTGCTTTTAGCAAGCGGCGAGGAAAAAGCAGACGCTATTCAAAAGATGGCTGAAGGTCCTGTCACGACAGAAGTACCAGCCTCCATTCTTCAAAAACACAATCATGTAACCGTTATCGCCGATTATAAAGCAGCTCAAAAATTAAAGAGTGCACCATGCTCATAACACAATAAAAGGAGACTGTCATGTTTAAAAAGGCATTTCAAATTCTGCAGCAGCTTGGCCGCGCGTTGATGACTCCGGTTGCCGTCCTGCCGGCAGCAGGTCTTTTGCTCCGTTTCGGAGACAAGGATTTACTGAACATCCCTATTATAAAGGATGCGGGCGGCGTTGTATTCGATAACCTTCCGCTGATTTTCGCCGTGGGGGTCGCGATCGGATTAGCCGGCGGAGAAGGTGTAGCCGGACTTGCAGCTGTCATCGGATACTTAATTTTAACCGTCACCCTCGACAATATGGGAAAATTACTCGGCCTTCAGCCTCCGTATGAAGGAGCCGAGCACCTGATTGATATGGGGGTTTTCGGAGGAATCATTATCGGGCTTCTCGCCGCCTATTTATATAAGCGATTTTCATCAATCGAGCTGCATCCGGTCCTTGGATTTTTCTCTGGAAAACGCTTTGTCCCGATTATTACTTCCGTCAGTTCATTGGTGATCGGCGTCATTTTCTCATTCGTTTGGCCGCTAATCCAAAACGGAATTAACGCAGCCAGCAGTTTAATTGCCGATTCAACAGTCGGCCTGTTCTTTTATGCAACGATCTATCGTTTGCTGATTCCTTTTGGCCTGCATCATATTTTTTATACGCCTTTCTATTTTATGATGGGAGAATACACAGACCCATCAACAGGCAACACCGTAACCGGAGACCTGACAAGGTTTTTCGCGGGAGACCCGACAGCCGGGCGCTTTATGATGGGGGATTTCCCTTACATGATTTTCTGTCTGCCGGCAGTTGCTCTTGCCATTATCCATACCGCGCGTCCGGAAAAGAAAAAAATGATCTCCGGCGTGATGATTTCTGCGGCACTCACATCTATGCTGACCGGAATTACAGAACCGGTTGAGTTTTCTTTCTTGTTCGTTGCGCCTGTGCTCTATTTGATTAACTCTATTCTTGCCGGCGTCATCTTTGTCGTTTGTGATTTATTCCATGTCCGCCACGGCTATACGTTCTCAGGCGGCGGAATTGACTACGTCTTGAACTACGGACTGTCTACAAACGGTTGGGTTGTCATTCCTGTCGGGATCGTGTTTGCTTTCATTTATTATTATTTGTTTCGATTTGCGATTCTGAAATGGAATTTGAAAACGCCCGGCCGTGAGACAGATGAAGACGGTCAGAATGAGGAGAAAGCTCCAGTTGCAAAAGACCAGCTTGCCTTTCACGTGCTGCAGGCCTTGGGCGGACAGCAAAATATCGCTAACCTGGATGCATGTATCACAAGGCTTCGTGTGACCGTTCATCAGCCAAGCCAAGTCAGCAAGGATGAATTAAAACGGCTTGGTGCAGTAGGTGTGCTGGAGGTCAACAACAACTTCCAGGCAATATTCGGAACCAAGTCCGATGCCTTAAAAGACGACATCAAAACCATCATGGCCGGAGGCGTCCCTGCCACCGCCGCCACGCTTGACACGTTAACTGACAAACAGCAGAAGCCCGATTCCGGTGAGACCTTTATCTATCCGATTAAAGGAGAAACAGTCTCTTTAGGGGATGTGCCTGATCAAGTCTTTTCAGAAAAAATGATGGGCGAGGGATTTGCGATTATACCATCAGAAGGAAAAGTCGTTGCACCTGCGGAAGGCGAGATCGTCTCGATTTTTCCGACAAAACACGCCATCGGCTTTATGAGCGCCGGCGGCACTGAAATCCTGATTCATGTCGGCATCGATACCGTCAAACTGAATGGGGAAGGCTTTGAAGCACATGTCACAAGCGGACAAGCCGTCAAACAAGGCGAACTGCTTCTCACCCTTGATCTCGATTATATCAAGCAGCATGCCGCTTCAGCCATAACACCGGTTATTTTCACAAATACCTCTGAAGAAGATCTAAAGCACATTCAAATGAAGTAAAAAAGTCCCCCCTGCTGTGGGGGACTTTTTCGCCAACATAATGAAAGCGCTATCAAAATAAAATAACTTGAAAAAAGGTGTTTGCATTTGAATCACGAATGATATGAATATGCCTACATTCTATCGTTCTAAAGGGGGATTCATTTGAAAAAATTAATCGCGTTTCAAATTTTAATCGCTTTGGCTGTCGGCGCGGTGATCGGCCACTTTTTTCCTGATTTCGGGATGGCACTGAGGCCTGTCGGAGATGGATTTATCCGCCTGATTAAAATGATTGTTGTGCCGATTGTATTTTCTACCATTGTCATTGGAGCCGCAGGAAGCGGAAGCATGAAAAAAATGGGCAGCCTCGGCATCAAGACGATCATTTGGTTCGAAGTGATTACAACGTTGGTATTAGGGCTTGGACTTTTATTAGCGAATGTCTTAAAACCAGGTGTCGGGCTTGACCTCTCCCATTTGGCAAAAAAAGATATTCATGAACTTTCCGGCTACACAGACAAAGTTGTTGATTTCAAGCAAATGGTCCTGGATATTATCCCTACAAACATTATTGATGTCATGGCCAGAAATGATTTGCTTGCCGTTATTTTCTTCGCCATTTTATTTGGTGTCGCCGCAGCTGGTATCGGCAAAGCTTCTGAACCAGTAATGAAGTTTTTTGAATCTACCGCTCAGATTATGTTCAAGCTCACGCAAATCGTCATGGTCACTGCTCCTATCGGCGTGTTAGCCCTGATGGCAGCTTCTGTGGGCCAATATGGCATTGAACTCCTCCTCCCTATGTTTAAGCTGGTTGGCACCGTATTCCTTGGCCTGTTCCTGATCCTCTTTGTCCTCTTTCCGCTTGTCGGTCTCATCTTTCAGATTAAGTATTTCGAAGTATTGAAAATGATATGGGATCTGTTTTTAATTGCATTTTCCACCACCAGCACTGAAACCATTCTCCCTCAGCTGATGGATAGAATGGAGAAATACGGCTGTCCCAAACGAGTGGTATCATTTGTCGTTCCCTCCGGCTTGTCATTGAACTGTGACGGCTCCAGCTTATATTTATCGGTTTCTTGTATCTTTCTCGCACAGGCCTTTCAAGTAGACATGACATTGTCCCAGCAGCTGCTCATGATGCTTGTGCTTGTGATGACCAGTAAAGGCATTGCAGCTGTACCCTCAGGATCGCTTGTAGTTCTTCTGGCGACTGCCAATGCTGTAGGACTGCCGGCTGAAGGCGTTGCCATTATAGCGGGTGTTGACCGCGTCATGGACATGGCGAGAACGGGCGTGAACGTACCGGGACATGCGATCGCCTGTATCGTGGTATCAAAATGGGAAAAGGCCTTCCGCCAAAAAGAATGGGTTTCCGCAAACAGCCAAACTGAAAGCATATAGAAAAAAAGAACACCTCAATACGAGGTGTTCTTTTTTTATTCAGCAGCAGCGTGATCTTCTGTTTCAATCGCTGCCAGTCTTGCGTTTACTTCTTCTTCTGTCATATTATGCTCTTTCACATACAGGTTTCTTGGGTTCGTGCGGCATTCGTGGCTGCAGCTGCGCATATATTTATACTCATTTTCCGGTGTGCATATCATTTTTTTATTGCAAGATGGATTTGCGCAGTTCACATAACGCTCACACGGTTCTCCTGTAAAGTAGTCCTTGCCGACAATCACATGCTCGACACGGTTGACAGGCACGCTGATTCTTTCATCAAATACGTAGCACTGGCCGTCCCAAAGCTTGCCTTGCACCTCTGGATCTTTTCCGTATGTCACGATTCCGCCATCAAGCTGAGCTACATCTTCAAAGCCTTGCTTCACCAGCCATCCTGAGAACTTTTCACAGCGCACGCCGCCTGTACAGTACGTTAAAATCTTTTTGCCTTCAAGCATATCTTTGTGCTCTTCAATCCATTCAGGTAATTCACGGAAGGCTTCGATGTCAGGACGGACCGCACCTCTGAAATGGCCAAGGTCATACTCGTAATCGTTACGCGCGTCGATGACAATTGTGTTTGGATCCTGCATCTTCTCATAAAATTCTGCAGGCTTCAAATGCTGGCCTGTTGTTTCGTTCGGATCGACATCATCTTCAAGACGAAGCGTTACAAGCTCTTTTTTATGGCGGACGAAGATTTTTTTGAAGGCATGGCCTTCTGCTTCATCAATTTTAAATACCATGTCCGCAAAGCGAGGATCAGCTTTCATTGTTTCCATATATTTTTCAGTCTGTTCAACCGTACCTGATACCGTACCGTTAATTCCTTCAGAAGAAACAAGGATACGGCCTAACAAACCAAGCTCCTTACAAAAAGCCAGATGCTGCTCTCTAAACGCCTCTGGATCTTCAATCGGAACATATTTATAGTAAAGTAATACTCTGTATTGTTTTTCCATGTTTTAAACACCCTGTTCAATTATAGTTAGTTGCTATGCACACTCTTACTATATCATACAGGAAAATGCCGCAAAGATGAACAGATCCGCCCAGACTGATAAAAATATCCAAGCTCTTACAAACCTAAGCAGCACAAGGGTTTATTAATAACAAATAGTATTTTCCATTAACTCACTAATAAAAGTAGTTGTCTGAAAACTATTTTTGTAGTTCCTCTTCAAAAGATAAATTTACCGGTTCATCTAAAAGTTCTCCCGGCATTTCAAGGTTTGTTGAAGGAACGCTCTCATCTACCTCTTCAAAAACAACATGATCCATCCACACCTGACCCGGCCCAGATAATTGAACGCCAAAAGATATCACAGCGCTATTTTCTGGGACATCTAAAACGATAGCATAATGATTCCAATTGGTTGTTCCGGTAATAGGTCTGTTGCTCATATTATCAAATTGGAGAACATCATCAGCAGCACTGTCAACCCGCATCCAAAGTGAGGCAAAATGCTGCACCCCCTTTGTTTTGATAAAACTTGATAGACGAAGCCTTTTTCCTAGATAGCGATCTGCTTTGAATTGCTGCATCATCGTCGCAAATTCACCGATATCCTGAACCATCGTTGACTTTAAATACCCTGAAGCTTTTCCCTGATGTACATTTTCCCGGTCAATCCCCATTTCGAATTGGAACGGATGGCTCCCGCTCAATACCCAGCCTTTCATTTTTTTCTCCATGTAAGATTCCTCCTTTTTTGAAGTAAAGCGTTTCATAAATGTTCGGTATGCTCCTGGCGGCATGTGATACATCTTTTTGAACGTCCTCGTAAATGCTTCTTGAGATTCAAACTGATAATACAAAGCAATATCGATAATACGATGATCTGTATAAAGCAAAGCTGCCGCCGCATTCGCAAGACGTCTTAACCGAATATAAGAAGCAACCGACATGCCGACTTCTTTTTGAAAAATCCGATGAAAATGGAATTTTGAAAAGCTTGAAACGTTAACAATATCCTCGTTTGATATTTGCTCATGTAAATGTGATTCAATCCAATTGATTGTTTTCTGGACAGCTTTTTCATAATACATTGCACGCTCCAATCTCCTTTCTGTTTTAGAATAATGGATCACGGATTATATGTTTTGATTATTTTTGCGATATGTAAAAATCCCCTGTTTACCACAGGGGACACCGCTCACTTGATAATGACAGAGGGCGTGATATGCTCCAGCCAAATGACACCGTCATATTGTTCCTTCAGGATCATCTGCTCTTCCATGTACCCCCAATAGAGCGCAGTCCGCGGGGTATACATCCACGAAGTGCCTTTCTTGTTTTTTGTATGGAGAAAATCAACAAAAACAGCCGGTCGGTCCGCCGCTTTCAGCAAAGCTTCAAGGCTCCCAGACGGCGGCGGGCTTGTAACCGGCTTAACAGTCTTATTATCGGAGCTATCAAGACTCGCACCTGAGTAAGCATAAATGCCAATCGTATATGTTTGTTTTTTCAGCCGCTCCGGCAAATAATCACCCATGTTAGGGCCGTTTAGCTGTACCCAGTCCTTTATCATCTTCGTATTCTGTTTGCGTAGATGGTAATTGTGGCCCCAGACAATGATTTTCTTTTTCGGATAAAGGGTGTCGGCTACCCACTGAAATTGTTCAGCCATCATGCGGTCTCTCATAAAGAATGAAAAATCCTCAATATTCTCCGGATACTCCTCTAGTTTTTCTTTCATTTCTTCCAGCATATATGTTTCCATTACGTCAATTCTCAGCTGAAGAGAATGCATAAACATCTCATAAGCTTTCGGCTCTTTTGGAAGGTTTTCTTTTAGCTCTGAAGCATGTGTTTTAGTGAACTTGATCAGCTTCTGATAGTTTTTCACAAGCTTTTCCTTCTTTTGCGAAAATTCATCAAACGTATTGCTGTCTGTCACTAATGTTGAAAAATCATTTTCTGATTGGGAGAGCAACTCTGCTTTCTCAGGGTCCACCGCTTTTACCCAATGAGTCGCAGCATCATTGAATGAATTCTTCATGCTTTGAATATCAAAACCGGTAAGGATCAGCGGATCGCCTTTCTCTTTTTGCTCTTTCATGTAATCAAACAATTCAACGACATCTTCTGTGTGCCATACAGCGTAAATGGAGTTTTTCATCGTGCTTTTAGGGGTTAATTGGTCCATATTAAGGTAGGATGCATTTGTATCAGGAAAGCCAGACTCAAATGCCAATACATCGTATCCCAGCTCTTCGTGGAGATATTTGATCATTCTGACCTTTGTGGCGTTGATTTCACCAGCGCCATGTGTCGTTTCCCCTAACTGAACGATTCGTTTCCCTTTCAGCACCTTCTTTAGAAATCGAAGGTCTTTGTTTGAAGCATTGGAAGCATCCAGTGGCTGTGCATGTCGTTCAATCCATGAATCCCAATATTTTTCTTCAGAAGCAGCACGTGCCGAGACTGAAAAAGAAGAAAACGCCAGACAGACAATCAGCAGCGGCAGAGTCATTCTCACTATCATTCGTTTCAATTCTATCTCTCCTTTTCTGCTAGGTTCTCTAGTCATTACGAGATAGATATAGAAAAAGATTCCTTTTTTCACCAACAAAAAAAGCTTCTCTGTTGAAAGAAGCTTTAGCTGGATTCTCTCATCACCTGATGAAAGTAAAACCGATACGTATTTCGTAAAAATGTCTCAACCGGAAGCTGCACATCCGCTTGGTATTTGCTGATGATGAATGGAAACCGCTCGATTCCTTTTTCGCGCAAATTGTTCGCTTGTTCATCATCTATTGCCTTCTCTTGCAAAACCGCTTCAATGATCGGCCAGCACACTTCTCGCACTTGCCGCAGGACGGCTTCATCTCCGGTGTTCTGATAATCTGTAATCCAGCTGATGATTTGTTTCTCCATAAGTCTCACCTTTCTTCAAAAAAAGAGGCGCTGCGTTTATGCAAGCTCCTCTTTTTACTCTTCATAACCTATCAGTTCTCCGACTTGAACTTCTTGGCCTTCTGCTAAATGGGCGGACGGCTGGAACGCGTCTTTTTCAAAAATCAAAATGACGGTTGAGCCAAATGAAAAGTATCCCAGCTCTTCGCCGATCTCCAATTCAGTACGGGTATTCGTCTGCACGATAGAATTAATATTCATCGCGCCGACAGGAATCATCAGGACATTTCGGCTGCCACTATTCAGCTCGTACACAAATCGGTAATTTTTCGACAGCACATCTTTCCCGTATTTTAAGCCTAATTGATTTACCGGGTATGAGCGATTTCCGAGCTCGGCCAGCTTTTGATACCTGCAGCTAATCGGAGAATGGAAACGGTGATAATGCCTCGGGCTTAAATACAGCACGACGAAGTATCCGCCGTTGTATTGATGGTCTGCGCTTTTACAGCCGGTCAGTTCAGCGAATGAGTAATCTTTTCCCTTCACCGTAAAGGTTTGATTCGGGTTGATGATTCCTACCGTCTGAACCACACCGTCAACAGGGCTGACCACCGCATGCGCCTCTTTTGACACAGGGCGCCGCTCCAGATTTATTTGTCGAATAAACAATTCAGACAGCGATCCGTAATCAGCAGCCGTACCGTCCACATCATCCCAATTCAGCCGAAAATGTTTTGAGAAAAGCGGAATGACCGGTTTGCTGATTTTTGACTCGCAAAATCCTTTAATCAGATAGGATGACAGACGATGATTCGTCAGCTCTATCAATGATCGATACAGAATCTTTACAGCCGTATTAAACATGAATAATCCCTATAACCCTTCCGATTGTAATAAAAACAAAGCACCATAAAAAGGCGCCGATTGCCGCAAACGCAACATACGTTTTCAGATCCATTTTGCCGATCCCCGAAAAGTAGCACGTCACATGTCTGACGCCGGGAATAAAATAACCTAAAATAAGAGAATATGGACCGTATTTCTTCATCCATTTTTCCACTTTCATCATTCTTTTTTCTTTTAAGCCGACCCACTTGCCGTACTTGTCGATAAACGGGCGTCCGGCTTTTCTGCCAATCATGTAGCTGATCAGCATACCTAACAAAGCCCCGACAAAACTAATCAATATCGAAAGCTCATAATTCAACACATCGGTATGCGTGAAATAGCCAACAACGGTCATCATTACTTCATCTGGAATCGGCAATCCTACAATCCCTAATACCAACATCAAAAAAATAGCGAGATAACCGTAATCCGCTATGAGCTGCTGAACTAATTCCATCTCCCAGACTCCAGGTTTTCTGCCGCATGTTTTTTAAAATGAGGGAATTTTATTTTACTCACCATCAAATATGAGAGTCCGCAAGTGCCGATTGCCAGAAGGATCGGGTTATAGGTGAAGCTTAAAATAACGAGACACATGCCCGCAAACGGAATCGGCATACCGATAAACGTCGGGAGCTTGCTTTGTTCAATGTTAAATTTAGAGAGGCGAAGCATTCCGCAAATGCTGTACGTCAATGCGCATAAGATCCCGATAAATGGCAGGGTATACAACGCGACACTGTAAGCAAGCATAGAAGGAGCCACCCCAAACGTAACCAGATCGGCAAACGAATCCAGTTCTCTCCCCATATCAGAAACGGCATTCAGCTTACGAGCAGCCATCCCGTCAAAGAAATCAAGGAACATGCCTGTAAAAATAAAAAGCACTGCTGAATGAATGTTGTGATATAGCAAGGAATGAATCGCCAGCAATCCGCAAATGAAGTTTCCTATCGTAATCATACAGGGGATGTAATTCACAGTGTAATCAAACCTCCAATTGTAAAACCATCTATATTATTTGACGATAGTGATCGAATAGCGTTACAGGAAAAATTTTTCTCCAATAAGCATGATAACATAGAATGCTCCCAAAAAAAGCAGCATTCAAATTCTATTATTATACAACATTTGTTACCTTTTGAAAAATGAATGCCAATCTTTTCATGTTCCTTACTATTTTATCCCCCCGCATAAAAAGGACAAGACGCGTTGATTGACGTACTCTGGCTGCTCCAGAGATAACAGATGTCCGGCGTTCTTTACGATTTCAGCCTGAATTCCCGGCACCAATACCGAAGCCCGCTCAAAGGCCATTTGCTGATGGTACATGACCTCGTGCTCACCGAACATCAGCAGTACCGGGACTTGTATCGATTTCAATTCCTGGTCTGTGAACACGTACGGAAAGCCGTTTTCTGTCGGCTTCAGGCTCCTTAGTTCATCCTGCCATTCCACGCCCGCCACAATTTGTCTTTGCAGTAAAGGATGCAGATCATAACTGTTGCCTGTGATCCACTTGATATATGATTCAGCTCCTCTTGCCCCTGTAAGCTCTGCAACGTATTTATAGACATCCGGATGAAATGAAATAAACGCTTCAGCGGGACTCATAACAACCGCCCGCTCTACTCTTTCAGGCGCGCGGAGTAAGAAATTCACGATATGGGACCCGCCAAGCGAAAGGCCGGCCAGGTGTGCCGTCTCAAGTCCAAGAGAATCAAAGACATCTTTCATCCATTCTGCAAAATCAGCTCTCGTTTCCATGGCTGATGATGGTATACTTTTATTTTTGTCTCCTATTATATCGACCGCATATGTACGAAATTGACTGCTCCACGCTGCGATATTCGGATACCACATCGCAGAGCTGAAAAGGCCTCCGTGAAGCAAAATGAGCGAAGGTGCGTCCTTTGGCCCACTTGCAATGATATGTGTTTTTCCAAAACGAGTAGAAACATAGAATGCTTCCGACTCAATCGGCCACAAAGAAAGGCTTTGATCATATGCCTGGTAAAAGCGCAGACCACTTTCAACCGCGGCAAACTGCATTGAATCTTGTATCATCTTCTTCTTTTTCCTCCGGGTATGATTGATATAAAGGATAACGCCCCTTTTGTCTCGTAAGAAAAAATACCTATTTCTTATTATCTCACATAATAAATTTCCAGTATATAGTTTGGTTTCCTGCAATAAATAAAAAAGGCAGTTCCCTTAAAATCAAGGAAACTGCTATTCTTTGAAGACTAATGGAATGGCATGATCTTTCATATCCTCTGTTAACGAGATCTGATGGGTTACTGATGTTTCACCCTTCGTCAATGCGACTGAGTAATCGCCTTTTCTGCCAGTATCCCATTTGATATCTCCGTTTTTGTCTGTTTTACCGAGTATCTCACCAATCTCTGTACTCGGCTCCTCATCTGAAGAGGGCGCTTTGACAATCGTCACTTGAACCCCTTCGACCGGCAGCCCCTTAGCATCCTCCACATGAAGAGTGACAGGAATAGTCGTTTCTTTTTGAGAAGAATGCGTCTGCGAACTGCACCCGCATAAAAACAAAATAGACATGAATATGGCTAGTTTGCTGTATTTATTGATTTGCCCAATATTGAATATTGTTGAATACATCGTTCGTCACCCTTGTTCCCAAGTTATATGACGATCCTCCGTTCGTGTGAATGGCAATAGCTGTCTGCCCTGTATCACTGTAGTTTCGATAAACAGGCGAGCCGCTTTGGCAGCCGTACGTATCGGTTGTATAGGTCAGCTTATACGTTTCAGCGGAGCGAATCGGCTTTGTATCAGACCACATCGTGCCAAAGGTTTTGTCACACGGGAATCCTGTCACTGACGAGGAAAGGCCCACGGGACTGCTGCTGTTTGTAGTCCGGTAGCCGTACCAGCCAACCGTGTTTCCAGGAGAACCGTTTAATTTAATAGCTCCGTAATCATAATTGGTGTCTTTGCTTTCCGTCCATCCTTTGACGGAGTAAAACATCGTGCCTGAATAAGTACCGTACGGATATGACGAGCCATTGCGGCCCGGCGCGGCGGTTATCGTCGAAGCCCATCCATGATCCTGGCTGTACACACAATGTCCAGCCGTGACGACTGTATTTGGATTGATTAAAAATCCGGTACATCCATAAGTGCTTGAAGTGTTGGGATACTTGATTGACAGTTGAACGGTTGCTCTATATGGAAAAGATGTCGTGCTGGAGATTCTGGTGCGTTCATCAGTTCCGATAATGCTCGAAGGCTGTAAAGTTTGAATGTTTTTCTCCAGTTCCGTTTGGCCGCCGTATAACGATTTACTTGTTTTTCCGATTCCCTCATAAGGGGCAGAAACCTGTTCTGCTTTTGACGTTTGGTTTTTCGTAGCATCACCTTCTTTACCGGTATTCGATACAGAAGTTTGCGGGTTCTCTGCCGCTTTTGCCGGTACGCCAAAAGAAACCGCTGCTGCCAAAGCCAAACACAAAACCGTTAAGTAAGCGAACCATTGTTTTCTGAATCTTGGAACTAATTTCATTTTGTCATCTCCCTCCTTTAGTGTCAACCGCCCGTATTGATGGAAGACTTTTACATTATAATCAGGTTTCTGATTCTTATGATAAAACTTTTACGGAGGAAGAAAAAAACAGGCCTTGTACGATGACAAGGCCTGCTCAAACTCTATTTTATCGTTAGCTGGTCCAACGCTTTCTTTGCATTCTCTCTTGCCGTTTCAACTGAATCAGCAGCAGAAAGCGCAACTGCCATCCGACGTCCGGTTTTCGTTATCGGCTTTCCAAAGACGCGCACTTGAGTCTTTGGGACTGCCAGTGCATTTTCCAATCCTTCAACAGTGTAATCCGCTAATTCTTTCGGCGCTTTGAGGGGCCTGCTGGCGCCAGGAGAAAGCTGTGTGATTTCTGTAATCGGAAAGCCGAGAATCGCCCGGACATGCAGTGCAAATTCTGACAAATTTTGCGTTACCAGCGTGACAAGACCCGTATCATGCGGACGGGGAGATACCTCACTGAAATATACCCTATCTTTCGCAAGAAACAGCTCAACACCAAACAGGCCGTATCCCCCAAGCTCATCCGTGATCGTTTTCGCAATATGCTTCGCTTCTTCTATTTGCTGCTCTGTCATATCATGCGGCTGCCATGATTCGATATAATCCCCGTCCTTTTGCACATGACCGATCGGCTCGCAAAATGCCGTACCGTTAACCGCACGTACGGTTAAGAGTGTGATTTCTGATTCGAATGGGATAAACTCCTCAACGATCACGCGGCCGTTTTTCACCCGTCCGCCTTCCATCGCCGTCTCCCAGCAGCTCTCTAAATCCGCTTCAGAGCGGCAGATACTTTGGCCTTTTCCAGAAGAACTCATCAATGGTTTAACGACACAAGGAAAACCGATCTGTGCTGCCGCTTGTATAAATTCATCATATGTATTCGCAAATTCATAGCCAGCCGTCGCAAGTCCAAGCGTTTCCGCCGCAAGCCGTCTGATGCCTTCCCGATCCATCGTCAGCTTGGCCGCACGGGCATTCGGGATGACGTGAAATCCTTCCTCTTCAAGCTTCAGCAATTCATCCGTCGCGATCGCCTCCACCTCAGGCACAATCAAATCCGGCTTTTCTTTCTCAATAATGGTTCTGATCTGCTCTGGGTCCAGCATATCAACGACATAACTGTTATGCGCGACCTGCATTGCCGGAGCATGCTCGTAACTGTCAACTGCCACCGTCTGTACCCCAAGACGCTGGGCTTCAATCACTACCTCTTTACCTAATTCACCTGAACCTAACAATAAAACCTTCTTTGATTGATACATCTTTGCCCCTCCTATCTGTTCCAAACCATTATAACTGAAATATTTGAAAAATAAATTTTTATTAAAGAAACCAAAATAAGAAGATCTTACTTTCCCTCTGCCATTAAAACGAAAACAAATGGACTCCCCATAAATGGAAGCCAGCACAGAAGATCTCCGTTTTCCAGCTGATGTGTTATACATCTCAAAAATTCACGTTTGACATTCAGAGTCATGCAAAAAATGCAGCACAAGCATACATGTCGCACGCGAAAACACACTATCAAATAAATGTTGAGTGATATCTTCTTCTATCAAAGCCGCTTGATTCTCCAGCACATCATTTTTTTCACACTCATCTAGCATTCACTCTGACATATCCACTCCTGCAAAATGCCAGCCCCGAAGTCTTGTTCCAAGCATCACCAGTTCCTTTCCGCTTCTTGCACCTCCAAATTCACTATCAAAAAGAAAAACGCCGTCTACTGGCAGAACTGCGCAGCTAATCTGACAAGCGATGCGCCAATTCAGGCTAACAATTCTCTAAACACATTTGGACAATATGATGTCGACATTTTGAATCTTTCTCACGCACTTGATATCATCTCCTTTATTAACCAACCGACCCAGCATTGATTTAACGTCATGCATGAATGGGAAAACTAAATGAAGATACACACCCAAATAATTCGCGCCGGCATTAAAAAGCACGAATAAATGAAACAGCCAAGTTTCTCATTCCAAACCGGAGCCAGCCCTGTCTCTCCTTGAAAGCAAACCGACTAACAGGAAGCACGGAACAAATAGCGTCATCAATCAATCCCGCAAACCCAACCGAAACATTAATGAACTTAGCTAATGCATTTAGTCTGGCAAAACGCGAAAAACCATAAAACTGGTACAAGAAGCTGACGAGAATTCACGCCGAAGCTGACTTCAGCAGCTTCTCCTGCCCATGAGTAAAATAATTAAAAAGAATCAGTAAAAAAGAACCGTTTTTTTGTATTTTTTCAGTTTTCGCTCCTTTCCTAAATTCACCATGTTACCATACTAATAGGGAGTTCTAGCGAAATGCCACAGGGTGTACCAGACAGAGGCCATTGAAGCCAACAAACTCAGCAATTTACTGTTACTTTGGGCGATCTTAGAGGAATCAATCTAAGTATTAGTATTAATAATCGTCCTAGAGTTGAACTTCAAAGTACACTCTTTAAGGTTCATAGAATCTTGACATATTTTCCCTGTATGGTATGTTGTTGATTGAAGGAGAGGAATAAAATAATGAAGAAACTTAGAAAGCTATTTTATTGTAATGTTGCCCTGCTACTGCTCGTGTTATTGCTTGCTGCATGTTCGGGCAATAAGAAAGAAGAATCAAAAAATCCTTCAGATAATGATTCTGCTTTACATTCTGAAGAAAATAACGATGAGACTAAAGATAGCAATCAAATAGGCAAGGAAGAATCGGAGCCAAATTCAAAAGAATCTGCAACAAAGGATTCAGAGGAAAATTCCTCAAAAGATTCTGCAACAAAAGATTCAAAGGAAAATTCCTCAAAAGATTCTGCAACAAAGGATTCAGAGGAAAATTCTTCAAAAGGTTCTGCAACGGATGATCATTCAAAAGAAACATCTTCAATAGAAGAAAGAAATGAGGGGAAAGGCGAAAATGACAATGTACTGGGAGAATATTCATCCGATAAAATCGAATATGCCCGAGTTTGGCTGCAGCTTGGGCCAAATCAAGATATAGATGAATTGAATGTTCGCCATATTTCAGCCGGCGAACCGATCAATCCTAATGATGACTCCAGTGCCAGCTATCCAGAAGATGTGATCCAGTTGGCAGGTTCTCGGTTAGTGGATGGATCAGTAACTTACAGCGGCAATGGGAATGGCACGATTAATGTATACAATGTTCCTTTACGCTGGGACTCCGCTGATAATTTAGATAAAGGGATAATGAAGAAAGAGACTGAGGACATTAAGAAAAATACAAAAAAAGTGTACGTTGATACAGGCGACGATAAGAAAATTAAGCGACTCATTGATATAATGGTTATTCATTAATCATTCATCGCTAATTATTGAAACGAAAATACCAAACATTTTTCAATAGAAGGGGCAGTTCATCAATACATTGAACCGCCCCTCTGATAAATACTATTTCCACTATCAATTAGAATACTTTAATACATCTATTATAATACATTCTACGATCTTCTAATCCATTATAACCGCCATTGACCCTTCGTGTTACTGCCTCAACTGATGGATTAGTGTCACATAGTGCATTCATATTGTTTGAATGCCACCAAAATCCCGCACTAGTCCATGGATAATTATTAGCTACATAATCAACACCTAGACTTATAATTTTAGAATCACCAATTGCATTGGAAAAACGTGTGTAGTTATAACGACCTGTTAATTGAATATAACCTGCTCCTTTAAATTTTGGACCATCACCTGGTTGAGTATTGCCTAGATCTGCGCGTCCCTCGTACGCTCTCCCTGATGCTAATTCTTTTCTCCATCGTCCAGCTCCGGATTCATGACTACATTGACTAATAAAATGACAAAGTCTAGATCTAGTTGTAATGTTGTATCTTTCTAAACAATTATTCAAATCTTGCAACATAGCTTTTGAAATATAAGAGCTTGACCATCCAATTTGATTTAACTGACTCTCGGTTACATAAGTTACAGATGAACCACCATCTCCTTTATCTGGAGTCGAGTTGTCATCTTTTGTATCATCGTTACTACCATTATCATAAACTTTCAATACTTGGCCGACTTGAATTTTATCTGGGTTGCTAATGTTATTCAGTGATTGGATCTCTGACAATGTCATTCCAAATCGTTGGGCGATACTTCCTAAATTGTCGCCAGATTTAACAGTATAAGTGGTCGTTTTTCGTGTGGAACCATCACTGCCAGAATCATTGCCACTAGCGTAAACTTTCAATACTTGGCCGACTTGAATTTTATCTGGGTTGCTAATGTTATTCAGTGATTGGATCTCTGACAATGTCATTCCAAATCGTTGGGCGATACTTCCTAAATTATCTCCAGATTTAACAGTATAAGTGGTCGTTTTTCGTGTGGAACCATCACTGCCAGAATCATTGCCACTAGCGTAAACTTTCAATACTTGGCCGACTTGAATTTTATCTGGGTTGCTAATGTTATTCAGTGATTGGATCTCTGACAATGTCATTCCAAATCGTTGGGCGATACTTCCTAAATTGTCGCCAGATTTAACAGTATAAGTGGTCGTTTTTCGTGTGGAACCATCACTGCCAGAATCATTGCCACTAGCGTAAACTTTCAATACTTGGCCGACTTGAATTTTATCTGGGTTGCTAATGTTATTCAGTGATTGGATCTCTGACAACGTCATTCCAAATCGTTGGGCGATACTTCCTAAATTGTCGCCAGATTTAACAGTATAAGTGGTCGTTTTTCGTGTGGAACCCCCACTGCCAGAATCATTGCCACTAGCGTAAACTTTCAATACTTGACCGACTTGAATTTTATCTGGGTTGCTAATGTTATTCAGTGATTGGATCTCTGACAACGTCATTCCAAATCGTTGGGCGATACTTCCTAAATTGTCGCCAGATTTAACAGTATAAGTGGTCGTTTTTCGTGTGGAACCCCCACTGCCAGAATCATTGCCACTAGCGTAAACTTTCAATACTTGACCGACTTGAATTTTATCTGGGTTGCTAATGTTATTCAGTGATTGGATCTCTGACAATGTCATTCCAAATCGTTGAGCGATACTTCCTAAATTGTCTCCAGATTTAACAGTATAAGTAGTTGTAGAATATGTTGTTGCCATAATAAACCTCCATTTTTTTTTTTAATCCCCATGAGGAAGAGTACATAATTATCTTAAATCTAGAATGAGGTTTAAGAGTACTCATTAAGTAAGCTAAAAATCCCATAAAAATAAAAAAAAGAACCTAAAAAGTATTCAACCTTAGGTTCTTAGGCACAGGTTAAAAAAGCAGTATGACCAGCTTTTTAGGGCTATAATTGACTTTTAATTCCCTGTCTCATTCATTTTATAAATTTCCTATCTCTAGATAGATAATAGACTTACTCCCTTAGTAAGCTCAGTCAAAGATGATGCGCCTATCATTGAGTGCAAAGTAATTTTATATTTTATGTATCTCATTCTACGTATATAAATAAAAAGCTCCCCTATTTAGGAGAGCTACAGGTCTTATGATTATTATTTTTTGACTTTAATTAAATTCTTCTCCTTCAATAATTGTTTTTGTGAGTGCCCTTTTTTTGTAACATAATTGTTTTTATACCATGCTATTATTGCTGCTACAGAGGTGAATACCATAGATACGAATTGTTCCAATTGTTCATTGTCTAAAGGAAGAGGTGATTTGTTATATATTGTGAGTAGTTGGTTTATAAGTGCTATGATCAAGACGAACGTTCTAACAAATGTCCCTTTATCCATCATCAAATCTCCTTTATTTTTAAAATCTATTGCTATCAGTTAAGAGCTATCTTTTTAAAAGTATAATAATTGATAACTTTAAAGAAAAAGGTAGAAGTATTTTGATTTAGTTATACTTCTATCTTCAACTTTAAAGATTTTATGTACCAATCTGCTTTTATACAGCTCTATAAAGTTTTACATGTAAACAACGCTCCCTAAGCTGATCAATAATTTATCCATTACCTGATTACGTATTACAAACAGTGCTTTATCACTATAACCGATCTCTAGTGCACTTTTTTCAATGGTCCAATTTTTAAAATAACGGTATTGAACAAATCTGTACTCTAGTTCTGTTAATTCTGATAATGAAATATCGATTGAATCTTTTAGAAGTTTGATATGTTGCAACTCACCGGCAAGTTTATCCACCGATTCCTGAAACTCACAGTCATCATCGATGCTTTCTTTAAAGATTTCCATATTATCATTTGTAGCTATGAATTCAAGCTGTTTACTTAGATTAAGGATGGCAACTTTGTAATTATTGTAGTTCTTTAAGTGCTTCTCAATATTTTTCACTAGTTTTTTTCTTTTAGGTTTACTAATTTCTTGAAGTGTATACATATGCAATCACCTTTCTTTTCCTAGAAAAAATCGAACTTGTGTTCCATATTTTAATTAATTGTCCTCAAAAACATTCGATATAAAAAACAAGGAATTTTTGTTAAAAGAAACCTACTTTCATCCTTTCATTTGTTTTTAGATTTATCCCTATATACCTATTTTAATTGTAAAAAATTCTTTCATCTCTAATATTTGTAACCTTATTCTGGCTGAAAACTCTAAAAATAATCCAAAAGTTTATTTTTTTGTAAATAAAAGACCTAAAGGGTATAGACATAGCCTTAAGGGCTTGTTTGATACATAATCTATTTCATTAGGACTTTTTATAGATAGTGCGTCTCAAAGCCTACGTCACTCTCTATGAAAACTAAAACTCGGTTATCCGGACTTTCGACAAACCTTTGAAGAGGAAAAACAGTAATCAAACATCGGAACTTTTCCAGTTCCTCTCTTTCTATGTGGTAGAATCATGAATATATGCTTTTTCTAGAAGTCAATTGCCCGAATTGATTAAAATTGCTGACACAAGTGATCTCATGGACTATTGATAAGGTGACAAAATTTATCCCTGTCAGCACAGGTAAGGCTAGGTATTAGAACCACGGGCGCTTAATGACATTATGTCTACAACGCGGCAGTGATTTTATATAAAAAGGGCAGAGGGCCCAATTGACCTGCTGATTTTCTAAAAGATTTAATCGGATTGCCTATGGCTGGTGTTAGCGGTAAATGTGGTGAACAACTAATATAATGCCCTACGTGGCATAATACGTTCACAACAAGTTTGAATCATTCATCATATAAACCTTCTTGAAAATTTGTGTCGATATACTTCTTTACCAGATGTTTAATTTTAAAATACTAAGTTATAACGAACGTAGGTGAAATCAGAGTATATTTTTGACCTCCTGTTTTCTTCTACCCGCTGACAGAATTCGTTCACATAGAAAGTCAGCATAGATTTTAAAGCCCTGTTGAGTTGGAAAAATCCAGATGCCCGCCTATTAGCACAATATGTATACGTTTACATTAGTTGAGATGGGCACCACAAATCCTATTCATGACTGATGGAAAAGAAAGCAGACCAATAACGGTCTGCTTTCTCTATTCCTAAACAGCAACATCATACAAGAAATCCCCCTAAATCATGCTACACTTAATCCAAGACCACCACACCGACAGGAGGCATCCCATGCAAAACGAAACCCGCACATTGCAGCTTGACCCACACCTTCATATAGAAGCCTACCGTTTCAAGGGAATTATGCAAAAGTTCCCGAACCACTTTCACGATTATTATGTGATTGGATTTATTGAAAAAGGGCAACGGTATCTGGCCTGTCAGGATCAAGAATATATCATCAATCCAGGTGATCTTCTCCTCTTTAACCCCCGTGACACGCATAGCTGTGAACAGATTGACGGCCGGACGCTTGATTATCGGTGTATCAATGTTATGCCGGATATCATGGAGAAGGCGGTGAAAGAGATTACTGGCTCCGGGCATCTCCCTTATTTCTCCCAGCATGTGTTATTCCGCCATGAGCTGACAGCCAGCCTGCAGGAATTGCATATTTTGATATCCGAGGAAAAACAAGCTTTGCGTAAAGAGGAGCTGTTTCTTCATCTATTAGAAGAGCTGATCCGCCATTATTCAGATGTCACGTTCCTTAGCAGCGTTCCAGAACCATCAGACGAAGTCAAAATGGTTTGTGAATTTTTAGAAGAGCATTATGCCGAAAATGTTACACTCAATGATTTGAGTGAATTAACAGGCTGGAGCAAGTATCATTTATTGCGTTCATTTACAAAACAAAAAGGCATTACCCCTAATAGCTACATGGAAACAATCCGGATTAATCAAGCCAAAAAACTCCTTGAACAAGGGGTAAGGCCGATTGATGCGGCATTTCAGACAGGATTCAGCGATCAGAGTCATATGACGAAGTTTTTTAAACGGCAGGTGGGGCTGACGCCGAAGCAATACATGAAGATTTTTGAAAAGGAGCTTCACAGATGAACATACAAAGAGAAACTTCGGGGCATATCGCAGCCATTGTGACCATTCTGATTTGGGGGACGACCTTTATTTCGACAAAAGTTCTGCTGGCTGACTTCTCTCCAATGGAAATATTATTTTATCGGTTTTTGATGGGCTTTATCGCTCTTATCCTCGTCCGTCCCAACATGATTCCGTTCAGAAATTGGCGGCAGGAGCTGTTGTTTGCCGGAGCTGGTTTATTTGGCGTAACCTTATACTTTCTATTAGAAAATATAGCTCTCACCTATACATACGCATCCAATGTCGGCATGATCGTGTCCATTATACCGATGATCACTGCGGTTTTGGCCCATTTTCTGCTCGAAGGCGAAAAACTGCGTCTGACTTTTTTGATTGGATTTGTCTCGGCACTGATCGGGCTTTTATTGATTACGTTTAACGGCAATGTGGTACTGCGTCTAAATCCGCTCGGAGACATCATGGCAGCCGGGGCTGCTCTCGTGTTTGGCGGATACTCGATATTCATGAAAAAATTAAGCGCTTACGAATACCACATCATCGAGTTGACACAGAGAGTATTTTTGTACGGCTTATTGTTTATGGTTCCCGCTTTATTTTTGTTCGACTTCCATTTTGACCTAAGCCGATTTTCATCTGCTTCAAATATACTCAACATGCTTTTCTTAGGGATTGGCGCTTCTGCCCTGTGCTTCGCCACTTGGAATTATTCAGTTGGCGTGCTCGGAGCCGTCAAATCCAGTGCGTATATATACATGGTCCCGGTTATCACAATCGCCGCCTCCGTCCTGATCCTGCATGAAAACATGACATGGATCGCTCTTCTAGGAGGCGCCCTTACGCTTTTAGGCCTCTACATCTCGGAGATGAAACCGAAAGCGAAGCTGTTGGAGAATGGATGTAAAATGGATGCTTAACGGCATCCATTTTTTATTTTGTCCTACGTTTGCCACCTATAAATGAACGCAATCTAACAAAGGAGGAATCGAAATGGTTGATGAAATGGTCTTAATCACACAGCAATGGCTAAACGATACGTACAGCGGCAAACATGGGTATAACCCAGTTGAAGAAAGCGGGAAAACTGGGTGGGATACAATCTACGGTCTGACTCGGGCGCTTCAAATTGAATTGGGTATCTCAGAGCCAGCCGATAACTTCGGGCCGACAACACAGCGCTTATTTAAGCCTCTTAAACGCCAAGCTCCAGATTCAAAACCAAGCAACATGAATTTTATTTTACAAGGGGCTTTATGGTGTAAAGGCTTTAATCCCGGCGGTTTTACAGGCGTCTTTTACGAAAAAACAGAAAATGCGGTAAAAGAATTTCAAAAAGCTGCCGGACTGACAACACAGGATGGGATTGTCACCACGTTAATTATGAAAGCCTTATTAGACATGAGCGCTTTTAAGCTGGTGTCTGGGGGTGATTCAAGAATTCGCCAGATTCAACAAAACTTAAATCGAGACTACAATGACTATATCGGGTTAATGCCTTGTGACGGACTGTATGGCCGCGATACAAATAAAGCTCTTATTTATGCCCTGCAAAAAGAAGAAGGCATGAGCACAAGTGTTGCCAATGGATTTTTCGGAAACGGCACCACAAGTTTATGCCCTACTTTAACTCCCGGCGATTCAAGAACAGGATTTGTCTTAATTGTTCAGTACGCCCTCTATTGTAACGGAAAATCGTTCGATCCTGGTGAGTTTGACGGCAAATATGGTGTGGGTGTTGTTTCAGCTGTTAAAGCATTTCAAGAGTTCATGCGCCTGCCGCAAACAGGTTATGCAGATATGCCAACCATTAAAGCTTTATTATCAAGCTCAGGAGACACAACTCGCGCCGCTTCTGCTTGTGACACTGCTACAATTATAACCGCAGAAAAAGCTCAAACACTGCGGAATAACGGTTATAAAACGGTTGGCAGATATTTGACCGGAAATGTGCGGACAAGCAGCGGCCTCACATCAAAAGCCCTGACATCTAAAGAGCTTGCAGTTATTCTTGATGCCGGATTGAAGGTTTTCCCAATTTATCAAGACGGCGGCTATGAATCTTCTTATTTTGTCAAAGACCAAGGCACAAGAGATGCATATAGTGCCGCTTCTGCTGCTAGAAGATTAGGTTTTCCGTCAGGCACGACCATTTATTTCGCTGTCGATTTTGATGCATACGATTATGAAGTGACCGATAAAATCATTCCTTATTTCCAAGAGATTAAGTCAGCATTTACAAAAATGCAGACATTTTCAACCGCACCTAAGTATGAAATAGGGGTTTACGGACCAAGAAACATTTGTATCCGTACATCAGAAGCAGGAATGACAAAGTATAGTTTTGTGGCAAATATGTCAACAGGATTTAGCGGCAATCTCGGCTATCCGATGCCAAACAATTGGGCCTTTGATCAATTTTATGAAGGAACCATCGGAAGCGGCTCTGGAAGCATCGGGATTGATAAAGACGGATTTTCAGGAAGAGACTCAGGTGCAAGCAATGTAAATCCGCCGTCTGATCCGGTATATGATGCAAGGCTGCGTACACTGACAGACATTTTATCTACCATTCCGGCTTTAGAAAATCTAACAAGTTTGGCAAACGCGATGTTTGAATTTGATACGACAGAAACCATTTTCACATCACCTGAGTTGGATATTATTCTATCAACTTCACTTCTGGCAACCATACCAAGTGAAGGTTCACCAAACACAATTACCATTACAAATGGTAAACCAGGTGCCTATATCACGGGTTTATTGGGCGACACTCAAACGTCTCTCACTGCGTCACAAATCGACTCTTATCAAAACCTTTTAAATAGTCTGAGCTTATCAGTACGCAACGGTTATTTGGAGGTTTATGTAAATCCAACAGCTGAATCTTTAAACATTCAAATTAAAATCTATACACCTGATATTCCAGTCGGTGACAATGTCACAACTGGACTAACGACTACGATTACGTTTAAAATAAAGACGTACAAGGGAGTACCAGTTACGTCTCCCGAGAGTGAATTAGCGTTAGATTGGCCGTCTTATGATCAATATTTATTCCCTGTTGTAGGTGTTGCTGCACTTTTACTAATTGGGAATATGGGCAGTGATTTAACGAACAATAAAGGAGTCAAAGTCGCTACCGCATTATCTGCTATGTTACTGGCCATTTTTGCTTATTATACTAGCTAACTTTAATACAAAACTGCATGAACATAAGTTAAAATATGCTCATGCAGTTTTTTTAGTTTATCTATCGTCTTTTGGAGGTTTATCAAAAATGAAAAATGATCAAATAGTTTTTGAAAAAACAAAAAACATCGCTCATGATATCAATCAGATGCAAAATCAGCAGGAGATAATAGATTATCTTTTTCGCCAAGATTCTCTGACACTCAACCAGTTGAAGCACTATTATTCGGAACCTTCTCTTCCGCTTCAGTTTCTTGTGAAAGTAGCAGTTTTATGCATGTTTATATCTATGACTTTAGCTTCTTTCCTTTTCATCCAAGCAAAAGAAGTCTTCACCAATACTATTCTTTCAGATATTTCACCTGCAGTGTTTTCTATTTTTACAGTCATTTGTATTTTTATGACTTATACTAAAATCATAAAAAAAGGAAATAAAAACAAAGGAAAAGCATCCCTTAATCAACGATCTGAATTCTATGAGAAAAACAAGTTAATTAATACAATACTTTATAAAAAATATAAAATGGATCAACAAAACATACAGGCTAATAAACATACTGCCTCTGATAATGAAGATTCAATGAATTTTAGTGCTGTATTGAATCATGTTCTTACAATTAGTAAAAATGATAAAGAGCTTTTGGGCTACTTAGATACAAGAGATAATGCTATGCTAAGCCAATTAAAAGCATATTTTTCAACTCGTCCATTTTCCCTTCCACATTATATGAGTTTGATGTTTTGCGGAAGTATTATTGTTGTCTATGCAACTTCTTTATTTTCAGGACAAATCAATTACATTGACATACCACACATTTTTATCTTTCTATTATTAATTATTTTCTTGAAAATCCTTATTGATTTGATAAAGCTTTTAAATATATCTAGAAAAGGACAATTACATACTGTTCTGCACTTTGCACAGAGAGCCGAATATTTGCGAATGAGAGGAGTTATAGATTTTATTCTAACTGAAAGATATAACAAAAAAATCATGTAGTTTTGTTTCATCCTTACTAAGAAATACTCAATTTTTATACTTTAAGAGATGTATATATTGAATGTGGACCACCATACATATAAAGAAACAGAAACAGCAACTTTATTTTAGAACATAAAAAAGATGATAAAGAACTTCTTATTTTCCTAAACAAATATGATTTAATCATGCTGAATCAATTAAAGGTATTCTTTAGTGAACCACAGCTTACATTCAAACACACTTGCCAAAATCGTATGTACTGTGACATTAACAACGTTATACTTCTATTTTTTCGGCACTCGTTTTAATGAATTAATAGAATTAGCTGTACAAATGTTTTTTGCCTTGATCGGCCTTTTTTTGGGTTTTTATCGTTTCCCCATTTTCAAGAAATTTCAAATTTCTGAACGCTTCAAACAAAAATCCGAAAACGCCCGCATAGTCGGTATGATCAACTTCGTATTAGAACAAAAATACAAAAAAAGCATCTCTGAATAATCTCGAAATCAGAGATGCTTTCCCTTTGTCCTCATCACTTGTCTACCACAGCCGCACTGTCACGCGTGACCGCAGCTGGCTCCCTCAGCATCACATTCATTACGCTCGCAAGCACGAGCATTCCAATCGACAAATAAAAAGCCAGTGTATACTCACCCGTTACCGTATAGATGACGCCGGGCACATACGCACCTAGTGCCGATCCGATCTGATGGGCGAGTGACAGCCAGCCAATCATGAGGCCGATCGAGTAGTTTTGAAAGTACTGGGTGGCGAGCATTTGAGTCGGTGCTACCGTTGCAAAGTCCACTAATCCAAACAGAATCGCAAAGGCTAAAAGCAAGTAGGGCTCGTGGCTGTAAATAAGAATCACGATCGACAGCGCCCGCACCGCATATAAAAAGCACAGGATTTTCCGGCTGCTCCACCGGTCCGCTACAATTCCGGACAGCAAGATGCCAGCAATATTAAGCCTGCCAGCAGACTGACAGCAGCACTCGTGACTGTCGTTGAAAAGCCATGATCATGAGAAAACGGAATCAAATGGGTATCCATCAACCCCACGGTCGTAAATCCACAGATCAAAAACGGAAAAATCAAGAACCAGAATTGCCTCATCCGAAACATCCCGGCCACTGAAAGAGCTGTTGTTTTGGGTGCTGTTTCTTTTTCTGATGCAGCCAGTCCGCCTATCGGCTCTGTATTCTTTTCTGAAGGATTGTTCCGCAGCATCAGCAGCGCAGCCGGAAAGACAATCAAGATTAACAGCAGTCCCAACACCACAACCGTCAGCTTCCAGCTAAACCAATGGATCAACATGAGTGAGCCGGGAACGAGAAGCATTTGCCCCGCGCCAAAGCCTGCTTCCATGGTCCCAAAGGCTAGTCCCCGCTTTTTGCTGAACCAATTGACGACCAATACACTTGCCGCCACATTCGACGCTCCTCCCACTCCAAGCGAGACACCCAGCCCATAAAGCAAAAACAGCTGCCAAGGCGAAGTCACAAGGTATGTTAAGAAAATGCTGACTCCTGTCAGTAACGCACTCCATGCCAAAACAGCCCGGGCACCCCATTTGTCCACAAGCCGACCGATCACAGGCTGTGATATGCCATAAACAATAAAACTCACCGTCGAAATCAGCGAGATGGTGCTTCTATCGATTGAAAACTGCCGTTCCCACGGCTCCACAAACGCACCAAACGACAGCCGCACCCCCTGAACCGCCAATAAGATCAAAAAGGTGACGGAGACGATGATCCACGCATAATGCAGTCTTTTCATGACAGCTCCAAATCCCACCGTTCTTCTGTCAGCTGCTGTCCCCATAATGGCGCTTCTTGTTTTACTTCACTTATCCTGAATCCAAATTTTTTATAGAGCGGACGAGCCTCAGCCATCGTGCTCACCGTCCAAAGGAAAATGCGGTCAAACTTCATGTCTTGGCAGTATGCAACCAGATGCTCCAGCAATTGCGTGCCAAGCCCCCTGCCCCGAAAATCCGCATCAACCAGAAACCATCTGAGCTGGACTGTCTTTTCATCGTGCTTGACCAACCCGACAGAGCCGGCAAATTTCCCGCCGCTTTCCGCAATCCATATTTTTTCGATGTCAGCGTCAAATGTCTCCTGAAGATAAGCTAAAAACGTGTCATCCCAACCGTGAGCCTCCGCGTAAAATTGTCTTTGTTTCTCAATAAGGAGTTGAATATCCTCCGAAAGAAAATAATCTCTAATCGATATCTCTGATGTTCTGGCAGAAAGCGACTGTGAAAGGATCTCTTCAATCTCTGCCATCGCCTCGGAAAGCTTCTGCTGCTCCTTTTGGTTGATTTCCTTCAGCATCAGTTCTACTTGTTCGTTGGCTTTCTCCTCCAGCTTTTTATAAATCGTTTTTCCTGTTTCTGTGACAAAAATGTAATGGTGGCGAGCGTCATCTTTGCTCCTCTGTTTATAGATCAAATCTTCTATTTCAAACTGCTTCACAATCCTGCTGACATATCCCCGGTCAAGCCCCAGCTTATCCTGAAGAGCTTTTGCCGTACAATTAGGCGTATTATAAATCTCAAATAAAATCCGTGTTTCTGTTAAGGAAAACGGGCTGTCGTAAATGTGCTCATTAAGGAAACCAAGGACGTTTGTATAAAATCGATTGAACTTTCTGAATTTTAATCCGACAGATGATTCTCTTGTTTTCAAATCAATCCCCACTTTCTAATATCGTTGACTAAAGCAATTATAATCACATATAGTTGCTTTAGTCAACGATATGTTAGAAAGTGAGGTCTTTTTAATTTCCTGATTCCTTCCTTTTCCTTACCACAATCAATGTGATATAGGATAAAGCCAGAGAAACCAAGCTATAGACAACAGCCCATCCCAAAAATGATTGATTAAAAATGGTAAAGGTGAGCACAAGAGAAATCACCAAACTAAGCATTGGCATCAGATACGGGTTTTTACAAATACAGGTCCCGACAATCGATAGCAGCATAATTCCTAACGGTAAAATAAAGAATGCGATATCTAATTCATCCACCTTTAAACAGCCTCCCTCCAGATTTTTATGTTACTAGTAAAAAAATATAATTGCATTTAGTAAAAGGATAATATTTACTTCCCTAAGGCCCAATTTGAAAATTACCCGTTTACATTCGCTCCGGACTATGATAATTTAAGAAAGCGCTATCATGATAAGTTAATAGCTTGGATGGAGATGAGGAGAGCCAGGAATCCAACCCCTTTTGACAAGGGGTGTTTTCTGGCTCTATTTATTTTTTGGGAAAGGAGGCACGCCACACATCCAGCACAAACAGCAAAGGGGGATAATTATTAATGCTTAATATATTTAAACCGGCTCCTCATATTGAGAGACTGGATGATTCAAAGATGGATGCGGCATACAAACGGCTCAGACTGCAAGTATTCATTGGTATTTTCATTGGCTACGCAGGCTACTACCTGCTACGGAAAAACTTTGCCTTTGCCATTCCTTATCTGCAGGAACAGGGATTTTCGAAAACAGAACTGGGTTTGGTGCTGGCCGCTGTGTCCATTGCGTACGGCTTCAGCAAATTCATCATGGGGATGGTGTCTGACCGCTGTAATCCGAGATATTTTCTGGCGACAGGCCTATTTTTATCAGCAATCGTTAATATTCTATTCGTTTCAATGCCTTGGGTGACTTCGAGCGTCACCATCATGTTTATTTTTATGTTTATCAACGGATGGTTTCAAGGAATGGGCTGGCCGCCATGCGGCAGGACAATGGCCCATTGGTTCTCCATAAGTGAACGCGGCACAAAAATGTCGATCTGGAATGTCGCCCATAACATAGGCGGCGGTATTCTTGCTCCGCTTGTCACTCTTGGGATCGCGATGTTCGTCACTTGGAAAAGCGTGTTTTTCTTCCCTGCCATCATCGCCATTATCATTTCATTTTTAATTGTTTTATTGGTTCGTGATACGCCTCAATCCTGCGGACTCCCGCCAATTGAAGAGTATCGGAATGACTATCCAAAACACGCTTTTAAAAATCAGGAAAAAGAATTAACAACAAAAGAAATTCTTTTTCAATATGTGCTGAACAACAAATTTCTTTGGTACATCGCTTTTGCCAATGTATTTGTTTATTTCGTGCGATACGGCGTGGTTGACTGGGCGCCTACTTACTTAACAGAAGCCAAAGGCTTTTCTCCTGAAGACTCGCGCTGGTCGTATTTTCTTTACGAATACGCAGGCATACCGGGAACAATCTTGTGCGGCTGGATCAGTGACCGATTCTTCAAAAGCCGCCGGGCACCGGCAGGCGTTTTGTTTATGGCGGGTGTTTTCATTGCCGTATTGGTGTACTGGCTGAATCCGGCCGGCAATCCGCTCGTAGACAATATCGCCTTAATCAGCATTGGTTTCTTAATCTACGGACCTGTTATGCTGATCGGCCTGCAAGCGATCGATCTAGCACCGAAAAAAGCAGCCGGAACTGCAGCCGGTTTGACCGGATTTTTCGGATACATCGGCGGATCCGCCTTCGCAAACGCCATTATGGGCTTTGTCGTTGACCGCTTTAATTGGAACGGCGGCTTTATCATGCTGATCTCTTCCTGCATTCTTGCCATCGTCTTCTTGGCTTTGACATGGAATACAGGAAAACGGGCAGAGCATGTTTAAGAAAGACACATAAAAGATTAATAGTTTTCCAACACGCCGTTTACATCCGTTTTTTAATATGAAAGACAGGTAGTGCTTATCTATAAGGAGGAGAAATCATGAGAAAAAATAGAATACTGGCCTTGTTTGTTCTGTCGCTGGGCTTACTCTCATTTATGGTAACGCCAGTGTCGGCAGCGTCAAAAGGAAACCTGCTGTCACCTGACCGTATCCTGACCGTCGCGCACAGAGGGGCTTCTGGATATGTGCCTGAGCACACGATTCTGTCTTACGAAACCGCTCAGAAAATGAAAGCTGATTATATTGAATTGGATCTGCAAATGACAAAAGACGGAAAATTGATTGTCATGCATGACGAAAAACTGGACCGCACCACAAACGGAATGGGTTGGGTGAAAGACCATACGCTCGCAGACATTAAGAAGCTTGACGCCGGTTCTTGGTTTAATGAAGCCTATCCGGAAAAAGCAAAGCCGCAGTACGTCGGCCTTAAAGTTCCTACATTAGAAGAGGTATTAGACCGTTTCGGAAAGCACGCGAACTACTACATTGAAACAAAATCGCCTGACACCTACCCAGGTATGGAAGAAAAACTGATCGCTTCTTTGCAGAAACATAAATTACTGGGGAAGCATTCTAAGCCAGGCCAGGTGATCATTCAATCGTTCAGCAAAGAAAGCCTGGTAAAAGTCCATCAATTACAGCCAAACCTGCCGACCGTTCAATTGCTGGAAGCCAAACAAATGGCGTCAATGACAGATGCTGCCCTGGAAGAAATCAAAACATACGCTGTCGGTGCGGGCCCGGATTATAAAGCTTTAAATCAAGAAAACGTCCGTATGATCCGCAGCCACGGCCTCCTGCTTCATCCTTACACAGTCAATAATGAAGCTGATATGCATCGCCTGCTTGATTGGGGCGTAACAGGAGTGTTCACCAACTATCCTGATCTTTTCCACAAAGTAAAAAAGGGTTATTAAAAGCAAAAAACCTTGCGACAACTATCGCAAGGTTTTCTTCATATTTTATTCTTTTCCGGCAGCAGCTTCTGACTGTCCATTAAGCAGCTGAGAATTGATCTCTTTCGCATCCTTTAAGTATTCTGTCTGGTAGCCGCTCTTCAGCGCCCACACATAGAATACAAGTGATACCATCGCAATCAGAACCATATCCCAGCCATAATGAATGACATTCAGGCCGCCGAATTTATCACTGCCCAAATAAGAAATGACCATCATGGCCAGCAGATAAAACATCATCCAAACGCCGGCTTTGAAGTTTCGGCCAAACCCTTTCCATTTCGCCTTCGCCTGATAATAGAAATAAATGGGAAGACCGATCAGGATAATAAACAGAACCTGCCCTGTTAACGGCCAGCGCGCCCAATACAGCACCAGTGACGCAAAGATAAATCCAAGCGGCGCAATCACGTTTAAACCTTTTAAACGAAGAGGCCTGTACAGGTCTTTCCCCGTCCGTCTCAATGTCATGACTGTGATCGGGCCGGTGATATAAGAAATTAACGTAGCAACAGAAATAATTTCCGCTAATACGCCCCACCCTCTGAACAGGAACAAAAAGATGAACGACACAATCAAGTTAAAGAACATTGCTTGTCGCGGAACGCCGTAAATCGGATGAAGCTTCCCGAATATACTCGGCATGTATTTGTTTTTTTCCATTCCGTAAATCATTCGGGACGTTGTCGCCGTATACGTAATCCCCGTTCCAGACGGTGATACAAATGCATCCGCATATAACACAATAACTAGCCAGTTAATATTCAGCGCAATCGCCAGATCAGCAAAAGGAGAATTAAAATTCAGATGGCTCCAGCCGTGAGCAATATCAGAAGGATTCACAGCTCCAATGAAGGCGATCTGCAGCAGGACATAAATCACTGTCGCAACGAAAAGAGAGCCAACAACCGCAATCGGAATTGATTTCCCCGGATTTTTTGCTTCACCCGCCATATTAATCGGGCTTTGGAAACCGTTAAACGCAAAAACGATACCGGAAGTGGCAACCGCCGTCAGCACACTTGCCCAGCCATTCGGCGCAATGCTTTGACCGCCAGTAAAGTTTTCTCCGTGGAATCCGACAAACAGCAAAGCTCCAATCGTAAGACCCGGAATAATAATTTTAAAAATCGTAATTAATGAATTCGCTTTCGAAAATAGATTGACTGTCCAATAGTTCAGCAGAAAATAAATGAGAAGTAATACAGAGGCAAATGCTAGCCCTTCCCCAGTCAGCGTTCCATTCTTCACCAAACCGCTTGTCCATTTCGCCCATTCCCATGGCCAAGAACTCATATATTGAACGGAGGCCACCGCTTCAACCGGAATGACGGACACAATCGCAATCCAGTTGGCCCAGCCCGCAATAAAACCGATAAACGAACCGTGTGAATATTGCGTATATTTTACCATTCCCCCCGCTTCAGGGAACATAGAACCTAGTTCACTATAAGAAAGAGCAATAAATAAAATGACGACCATTCCAATAACCCATGAAATAATAGCAGCTGGTCCTGCTATTTGAGCAGCACGCCAAGCCCCGAACAGCCAGCCTGAACCGATCATCGACCCGAGCCCGACCATCATGAGGGAAAACGTTCCCATTCTTCGATGCAATTGATTCATATCGTAAACACCTTTCATGTATGATGACATTCTCTTGCTAATTATATTATTATTCTGATTACTTTACTTTGTCAATATTTATCGAATTTTGACTGAAACTATAATAAGTCAATGTATATTACCTTCCAATACAGGAATGAAGTCACTAGTTTCTTCTTAAATGGGATTTACTGTTAATCCAAATGATAAAAACACAATAGGTTTAGCTATTTCCAAAACGGGAATGATACAGGAAACACTATTCTTAAAATAGAAAGGAGTATCACCATGAAACAAAAGCTGTTACTTTCAGGTCTCGCTGTTTCAACTGTCGGCATCACTTCTTATCTATTAAAAGACCCGTCAAATCGCCAAAAGGCAAGAGAATTCATTCACAGCATGAAGATGAAAATAACAAAACAGCCAGACATGGAAACGTTCCCAGTTGATAAAGCCGGCCACCCTGACCCGCAAGATAGTTTCAGAAGGCTCCATGTATCCCGTCCAATACTACGATGAAAAAAAGAAGTAATCAAAAAGCTCTCTTCGATAAAGGAAGAGAGCTTTTTAATTTAACTTTTTCGTCTAATTCCGCTCATTACAAAGCCGCTTTCAGGCAATGACGGCATTCTGGCGAGACTGTAATGCAGTGATTGTTCCGGAACATCGTATTCAATCTGATGAACGAGGAAATCCAGGCTCGCTTTCATGACTTCAATTGTAATGCCTTCCCCTGGACAGCGGTGTCCTTTCTCGACGTGCCCCCCGCCTTGAGGAATCATATCAAACGGATTTTCTTCCCGCTCCGCAAATCGTTCAGGCCGGAATTCATCGGGATGATCCCATAGACGAGGGTCGTGGTTCGTTCCATATACATCAAGCAGCACCGATGTGCCCTTCTTAAACTCACAGTTATTCCATACAAAATCTTTTTTGACAAGCGCCCCTAAAAACGGGCCGAACGGATAATATCTGCGGACCTCCTGCACAAACATTTCTCTTTTCCGGCTGTTTCCAGACCGCAGCCATTCCTTATATTTCGGATGCTCATGAAGCGCCAAAGCTGAAAACACCAGAAAGTAAGAAATGGCGACAATAGGCCGCAATACATTAATCAGCTCAATGGCTGCCATGCGGGAATCCAGCTGGCTTCCATCTTCTTGTGTGTGAAAAGCCATTTCATGCAGCGCTGTTCCGGGAGTCGTTTTCAGCAAGCCGGCACGAGCATCTTCAATCATGACTTCAATCCACTCTTCCGCACGTGGCCTTGCTCTTCTTCCCTTCCAATGCCGCGGTCCCACAGCACCGAACGCGTCGACCATGTCAATGAAGTCAGCCGCTCTCTCTTTGACTTCCGTTTCCTTCAACGGAACACCTGCCCAATAGCACGCTACCCGGCATAGGATTTCTTTTGCTTCTTCAAATAACACAACCTCATCTGCTTTCTCCCATCTTGTGACTGCTGCTCTCCACTCCTCTGTCATCAACTCAGCCAAACGTTTTTGATGCGGCGGTGTCATTAATGATAGAAAAAGCATCTTCCGATGGATATGCGCGCTGCCATCCATTCCCTGAATCGCATTAACACCAAACAGCGATTTCTGCACCCGCTTAGGCAAAGCGTTCTGCCGCTGGAATCGATCCGTATCATAAAACACCTTCGCCGCCTCAGCGCCAGTCATGCAAATAAAGTTTTTTCCCAACAAACGGGCCTGAAACAGATCTGAATTGTAGCGCTCTGTTCTGTTTTTAATAAATAAATACCCTTCCTTCAGCAGTGTCAGACTGTTATCGAGACTTTTGTCATGTGGAATCTGCTCATTCATCCGCTTACCCTGCCTTCTTCCTTTTTACCCTCTATTTTCACGTTATCTTCCGACTATAAACCCAGTAACAGTATTTGTTTACAAAACCAAATTTAAGTGCCTTTTGATTATTTTTTAAAGGAAGAACAAACGAAAGAGAGAGAAAAGGTAGTTAATCAAAACGAAGGGGAGAACAAAATGAAAAAATGGATATATGTTGTGCTTGTGCTGAGTATTGCAGGGATCGGCGGCTTCTCCGTCCACGCAGCGTCATCTGCTCATGAAAAACACTTGAATGTCAGCAGAATGAATGTCGATGATGAATTCAAGGATACGGATGGAACCTTCATTCTTCACGATTTACAAAAGGAGCAGACATTTGTCTATAACAGAAAACGGGCAAATCAAAGACAAACTCCGCAATCCACCTTTAAAGTCGTGAACGCTTTAATCGGTTTGCAGGTCAAAGCTGTAAGAGATGAATACGATGTTAAACGATGGGACGGGGTCAAGCGTGAATTCGAATCATGGAACCGCGACCATACGCTTGGCTCGGCCATGCGCGAATCCGCAATCTGGTATTATCAGGCATTAGCGAGAGATATCGGCGAGGAAAGGATGAAATCATGGCTTCATACACTATCTTACGGCAACGAGGATATCAGCGGGGGAATCGACCAGTTTTGGCTGCAAAGCTCGCTCACAATATCTCCGCTGGAACAAGAAACCTTTTTGGAGAAACTATTTAAAGAGGAGCTTCCATTTGACAAACCGGTGATGAAAACCGTCAAGCGCATGATGATTCAAGAGGAAGGCGATCATTACACGCTCTACGGGAAAACCGGAACTCGCCTGACTGATATGGGATTAGGATGGTTTGTCGGATTCATCAAAACAGAGCATGGCTCTTATGTCTTTGTCACCAATGTCGATGATTCCGGCACAAAAGCCAAAAACATCACCGTAGATATCCTGAAAAAGTATGGCCTGATCACATCCTAAATAAAAGAGCCCTGCACGGCAGGGCTCTAAATCTCATGCTCAAAACAATAATGATTCACAAGCTCTTCAATCAAATCATGATCGGGATATTCCCCGTTAAATTCAAATTCGATTTCTTCCACAAATTCTCCTTGATGGTACACATGGATGGCTCCGTTTTGACGGACAACGCTAAACTCCGGCTGAAATGTATATCCGCTTCGTTCAATTGCTCCCATTTCTTACCCGCCTTTCTCAAAGCAGTAATTCATACACCTCGTTTAATTCCTTGGCCCGTTTTTGATCCTGTTCATTCTGGGCATACTTAATTTCTTTTTCTAATACATGGTTCAAAAAAGACATTTCATTATCATCTAAGTCTTTTACAAATTCCTCTTCATTTGCATAATGCTTCGCCAGCATCTTCTTGCAAATACGCTGGCAGACTTCATTTTCTAGATGATTCGAAAGTGATTCGCGCAAATAACCGAGTGTAACATCCATTTTATGAACACCTTTCCTTCTGCTATCTTTACCCTATAGCTTGCTAAAATAGGGAAAATCCATACGCGAAAAATAAAAAAAGAGACATCCGTGAATGTCTCTTTTTTATCGTTATTCAGCTGCTTGTTCGCTTTTTGTCAAATTGGCCTGCGTGCGTTTGCCAATCCCAAACACATAATAACTAATGACCACAAGCGCTAAGAAAATCACGCCTACAATCAGGGAGATACGAGTATCATCGTTAAACCACATGCCAACCAGAACCATCAGCAAGAAAGCAATCGTGAAATAGTTTGTAAAAGGAGCAAACGGCATTTTGAATGGATGTTTATCTAATGCAGCACCCTTCGCTTTTCTGAATCCGATATGACTGATCAAAATGATAAACCAGGGAATCATCCCTGGGAGCACGCTTGCGCTGTATACATAGACAAAGATCTTCGGCGGCGCGATATAGTTCAGTACAACGCCGACAGCCAAACCGATCAGCACCGCAATTGTGCCATACAGCGGCACACCATTGCGTGAAATCTTCTTAAAGAATTTCGGTGCTTGTCCATTGACACCCAGTGTATACAGCATGCGGCCCGCGCTGAAAATACCGCTATTACAGCCGGACATTGCCGCAGTAATTACGACAAAGTTAATAATGCCGGCCGCTGCCGTAATTCCGATTTTCGAGAACGTAGACACAAACGGACTTCCGAGTGAGTTGAGCTCATCCCAAGGATACACCGTCACGATCACAAAAATAGCGCCAATGTAGAAAATCAAAATACGCCAGATAATACTTTGAATCGCATTTCTTAGCGTGTTTTGCGGGTCCTTCGCTTCACCCGCTGTAATCCCGATCAGCTCAACTCCTTGATAGGCTGCAATGACAAGAGACAGTGCAAAGAAGAAACCTGAGAAACCTCCTGCAAAGAAGCCCCCGTGTGACCACAGGTTCGACAAACCGATCGCATCTCCGCCATTGCCAAAACCGAAGAAAATAATTCCGATTCCCGCAATAATCATCAAGATAATCGTCACGATTTTAATCATCGCAAACCAAAACTCAAATTCGCCAAACGACTTAACAGAAATTAAATTCGCCGCACCAAGAATCACCATTGCCACGATACCAGGTATCCAAGCAGGCAAATCCGGGAACCAATACTTCATATAAGAACCGACAGCGATAATTTCTGACATGCCGACGATAATCCACTGGAACCAGTTGCTCCATGCTGTTATATAACCTGCCATCGGATGAATATATTGATGGCCGAACGTCGCAAAAGAACCTGTGCTCGGCTCGACATACAGCATTTCACCCATCGCACGCATAATAAAAAAGATAAAAATTCCGCATATTGCATAAGCCAGAAGGACAGATGGGCCAGTCCATGAAATCGTGCTGGCAGAACCCATAAACAAGCCAACACCGATTGTACCGCCCAAGGCGATCATCTGAATATGGCGCGCGCCCAGGCCCCTCTTTAATTCTTTATTTGCCACTCCTCTTCCTCCTCCTAACAAAATACTCATAAATGAGAAAACAGCAGACCTGCTTGCCTTCACATGAATCAGTGATAACAATCAGAAAATTCAAACTTAAAATTGTTATATAATCTCCTAAATTACTTATTTCATCATAATAAATTTCTCTGGAAAATACAATTGTTTTTTTCAGGCAAACACCTTTGTTCAGAGTTTTGAATCGTTCACTTCTTTTAAAATCTTTTATATAAAAATAATAAAATTATTTGAATATTGGGATTAATTCACCCCTTAGATTCTCATAAAAAATAAGCTGTCCTACATGAACAGCTTACCTAATAATTCACACCCGTTTGACGCTTTAATGCTTCAAGCCACCCGGTATCTCCGGTCCCATAGCTCTTGCTTTGTCCCACATCTCTCAGAGATCCATTGCTGTAATCAATTGAAAGGATGAAATCCGGAATGGCATTATACCCGGCTTCCGCGATTTTACTGAGCTCTGAACGATAGTAAGATATAGCATAAGAAGCCGTTTGTTTCTGCACTGGATCTTTTTCAAGCTCTTCCTTATATACATCCATTAAGTCACGTCCCTCAGGCGTGACGTACCGCCCATCAATCACTTCTAAATCCTTCAAATGGTAGCCTGTAACTTCATACATCTCACGAGCAGCCTGATACTTTTGATAGGCCTCTTCGGAAAATTGTGCTGAATCACTGCTTTGGCTTTTCATGATGTGCAAAAATAGTTCTTTGCTGTTGTCTCCAGATTGCAGCACTTGCTCAATTTGCTTGATCAGATCCTGATCGTCTGACCCGCTTACCCGCACCTGATAGTCAATCGGTGTGATTGTAAACGTCAGCTCTGTCCCCTCTGGAATATGAATATGGTTTCGATTCAACAGTACTTGCAGCTGCTGGTTAACCTGTCCCCGCTGATACACCTTTTCATTCTCAGCTTCCACTTCCCCATGAAATGTGACATTCCGAAACACAGCATCCTGAAGGTTATAGTTTTGCGCCTTCCCTTTGAATAACCATTCTGTTTCATTATCGTAAGCGGCCTGTCTTTCTGCAGCTGACAGATCACTTCTGAAATAAGGAGACTTTGAATTTTGGTACTTATCCTTAATATAGCCTAATGGATCAGACTTTGTTTTATTAATCGCATTCATCCTGCTGTATTTTTCATCTAGTATTTTGATTCTGATATCACTCTCAGATTCATAGTGGTTTTGGGATTGAATCACTGTTTCTTCCCCTGTGTCTGTCACTGTTCGATCATTCGCTGATTGATACACTTTGCTGAACGCCCCGCTGTTTCCCGACACGCTGGTTTTAGAATAATTGAACTGATTGATTCCCCCAGTTGAAGATTGTGACTTAAGCCTGCTGTATGCCTTTTCCAGAACTGCCGCTGGATTTTCAGTCGCATTCTCCCGTTTGGCAGGCGCATTCTTGCTCAATATGTTCTGTGCCATCAGCTGAGTGCGGATAAATTGCCGATTCAGACGCATTGAATTCCCTCCCGAGTATTCTCTCTTATTCTTTTTTATCGGCAAAGATAATGTATATATTAACCTCAAAAAACATTTATTTACACCTAAATCGTTATTATGTATGATGGAAATAAAAGGAGGTTGTTTGCATGGTGAAAAAATGGCTTATTCCATTCGCTGTTATGCTGTCTGTCTTATTCACCTTTACGTATTCGGCATCAGCTGCCGGAGTCACTGCTATCACAGGAAACAATTCATTTGATACCGCAATGCCGATCGGTTATTGGAAATATAAAAATATCGATACAACAATACTGGAAGCTGGTCAAGATGAAGCCTATTTCACTTTTACAGCTAATAAGGGAGAAAAAGTATACGTGAGGAGTACATACCAGAGCGCGTATACAGGGATGAAAATTGAAATTTATGATAAGAATAGAATACCTGTTTCTCAAGGGACAGAAGTCATTAACCCTAATACGTTTTCTTCTTTTATTTATGCAAATGCAGACGCCCAAAACACGACGGATACCTTTTATGTGAAAGTGTCACGAGGCACCTATACCGGAAACATGTATTTTACACTTTCAATTGAAGACCGAATCAAATCAGGCAGCGGAACATTCCAATTCAGCGGCGCTGCTGAAAATAAAGGAAATACAAGCCTTAGCCCCTCAGGTTCTGATTCCAGCGTGATCAAGGTTGATTTAACAAACCAATCCGGGATACCGCGTGATGCCATTGTAACCAGAGTTCAGACAACCGCCACTCAAACACCAAGCCAGGGAAATACACGCCACCTGATCATGACGAGCGAAAACAACGAATGGCGCCGTGCTCTTGTAAACAGCTCGACTTCAGGGTCTTATGATATCTCTTTGTCAGATCAACTCAGTGTGGCAAAGGTATGGAGTTTTAAATATAATACATTAGCGACAGCCAGATCGACGATGAGCAACGTAAAAGCAAAAATAGATTATGAATACGACGTGACAAAGCAGTTTTAACTTATACCGAGCCGGTGATCCGGCTCTTTTTTATTCTCTGTCTAGAAGGTAAACTATAGTCAGTACAACCAAGGGAAGTGCAGACATGGCATTAAAACTTCTAAAAAAACTGCTATTTGACCGCCCTCTAAAGAACGGCGTTATCTTAAATCATCAATACAAAATCGAAGAGTGCCTCGGTATGGGAGGCTACGGTTTGGTTTATTTGTGCACCGATATCCTAACTCAAACACCTTATGTCTTAAAACAGCTTCGGCCGACAAAAGCGAAAAAGGAAAAAGAGAAAGTCCGATTCCAACAGGAAATAAAACTGCTCAATAGCATTCACCACCCGCAAATTCCGGGCTTCATAGATGAGTTCATCATAGACGGACAGGCTTATTATGTCATGCAGTTCATTGAGGGAGAGAATATAGAAGAATTATTATTTTTTCGAAAACAGCCGTTCACAGAGCTTATGGCATTACAACTGATTTCGCAGCTGCTTGAGATTATAGAATACCTGCATGATCGCCTTATCTTCCACAGCGACATCAGGACGCCTAATATCATCATCAATGACGGCAGGCTCTGCCTCCTCGATTTCGGCCTTGCCAAACAATTGACTCCTGAAGAAATGGAGGAAATAAAGGTACGAAAACAGGATGACTTCTTCGATCTCGGAGAAACGCTGTTATTCCTGCTGTACTCTCAATATAAAGGAAAAAAGAAGAAAAACGGCACTTGGCTGGAGGAATTAACACTGACAAAGGAAGTAACCCTGCTGCTGAAAAGATTATTGGGCATCGAGGAAGAGTATCAGCACACCGCTTCCATTCGCGAGGATCTAAACCGGGCCATTCAATCGGTCACATAAAAAAACCCTTGTCCCAAAAGCGGAACAAGAACTTTTTTGGATTAACTGCTGCTGTAGCTCCGGCGTTTGTAACGATGACTGCCGCCATAACGGTCGTAGTATCTTCTTTTGCCCGGGCTGCTGCTGTAGCTGCGATAATGTCTGCGCCGGCTGCTGCTGTAATGCCGGTGTCTGCGATATCGGTCACTAGAACTGCTTGAGAGGTACTTAATCGTTTTGATGATTTTTTTAAACATATGATGTTCACCCCATTTCTTTCTCCCTATTATATAAATTTTATAGGAGAAAGAAAAACATCAGCGGGGTCACTCTTTTGAAAACAAGAACCCCGTTCCGTTATCATTTGTATGCAGCTCATAAGTAATCGCAAGCAGCCTGCATGTATCCTCAATAATCTTTAACCCAAGTCCCTCACTGCTCTCATTCCGATCAAATCCAATACCGTCATCACGAATAAAAACATCGCCATGTTCAATCGTGACTTCCATCTTTTTAGCTTTTGAATGCCTTAACGTATTTTGAAAAATATTATCAAACAGCCTTTCCATCCATAACGCGTTGCTCATCCATATCACATCTTGATCTGCCGGCTTATAGTGCAGCTCAATCCCACTCATACTGTATAAATAATCCCACTTTTTCACCGCTGTTTCTAATAGCTCGTTTAGACGCACTTCTTCATTTACAATATAAGAGCTTTCCAGCGTCTCAGCGGAATATAGATTGAATTCATTGGTTAATTCCGAGATATATTCGATTTGCTGATACAATGATTCGAATACAGCCTGACCATGACATTGGTCTTCCAAATAAAATAAATGCAACCTGAGAGCCGTTAAAGGTGTATTAATGTCATGCCGCAGTTTTTGCAAAAGCTCCTTTTTGATTTCCTCTTGCTGTCTCAGCTCCAGTTCACGATATGTCGTCCGTTCAATTAACAAATTGACCGACTTGATCAGTTCCCCGATTTCATCAGCACGCTTCACTTCAATTTTATCGGGCACCCTTTGATCACTCGCCAAATGCCGAATGGTTTGATTTAATAGATTGATTTTATGCAACAGAGAATGAATCGACTTTGAAAATAAAAAAGCTAACAATAAGAGCGATATCAAAAATACAACAATCATTGCCGGGTACGCAAACGACCTGTGAAAGGGCGTACCATGATTCATCGGTTTAAACATGCTGTCATAAATCACCGACATCAAAACACTGACCGCCAGCAATAGCATCGGAACACTAATGACTGCCGTAAACAATAACAACTGATATTTTGTCTTGAGCTTCATTTCTTCACAACGGTATTCAGCCGATACCCTTCTCCATATATATTTTCAATCATCTCACCCGCTTGATCATTGATTTTAGCTCTGATTTTTTTAATATGCACATTGACAATATTCGGGTTTCTATCTTCGAGCTGCCATAGATATTCAAAGAAATGTTCCTTTGTCAGGATACTGTCTCTATTTTCATATAAATAAAAGAAAATTTTCCGCTCAATCGCAGTAAACAATACCTCATCATGCAGGCTTTCATTGAACACTTTTTTCGTTACTGCATCAATATACAAATGTTTGATTTGCGTATATGAATAAAAGTTATCAATGATGCCATAAGTGTAAAACAAAAGAATCGGCAGTTCATTATGTTCAATTCATAACAAATTCCATACCGTCAAAACATTTATTTTCTTTAGATTATAAGATCTTTTCCAAATTTTTCTCTAGATCATTACATAATTTAAATACCATCACTCGTTCACCTGTCCGGGAGCTTAAATCAGTATGAAAACTTTTCACTTTTTCTCCGGTTATTTTTAAGATAATATCCTTAAGGCCTTCTATACCTGATTCGACTAACTCCGAACGAGTTTGTTTGATAGATAACATACCCTCTTTTGATCCACAAACTACATATTCGGCCGGTGTTAAAATCCCTTTTAAATTGACGATGATCATGTCCCGCAGTATATCAGTCTTAACAGATACAGACCCCCGCCCAAGATAATCCTTCTCCCATTGAGTAATGGACTTACTGATCTCTGATTCAATAGAACCCTTCGACTTTTTCATATCTAATACATCTCCTGAGCAAAAAAATTGGCATATTCTATTTGTGATTTCGTCTCATTAATATTCTCTTACAACATATCCTTCATATACACCTTCAATATCCAAATCAGTTTTACCGTTTCTTGTGACCACTATCATTTTGGATAACATATTTTCTTCCATCATAGAGTGGACATGCAAAAATCGAACATTTCCTGAATGGGTTTCCTCAACTTCTTCATAAGACTTTAGATGATAAAAATCAATTGCTTTTCTAATTAGTTTTTTCATACATTCCATATTTTCACGATCAAACGAGTTCATTTCCTCTATTGTTTTCGTGACAAAATCAGTTAAATTAGCGCTCATACAATCTCCTTAGAACTGCTTTCTCCATATATAGGTGCGTTTAGAAGTTGGACCTGTATTTCATCATGACAAGCAATGATCAGGTAAGGCTTGACCTGTTTTAACATCAGGAACCTCCACGATTGAGGGTTTTCCATCCTTATGATGAACGAATAAACCTCTAACTTTAACATATGACGGCACTAGGGGATGATGTCGAATCATATCAACACTTTTTTCAATGGTGTCACTGCTATTTTCATTTAGCCATTCATCGACCGTACCACCTAAAAATTCAGGCTTGCAATTTTGAAAGAGATAATCCAATGTTTGTATTTTATCTTTCATTGTTTCAAGTTGAGTTAGTCCATTACCTGCGGAAGTCTTCTTGTCTTTTGTTCCTACTACAAAAATCTCCTCAACATCTTCCTGGTAAATCGCAAAAATAACAGACCTCATGATTTCTCCATAAGGATGTGAAATACTGGCACCATAGCTTTGTATAGTCAACATATTCTCTGCAGAAGTGTTAGTTGCTTCTTGTAAAATAGGCTCCAAACCGTTTTCAATATCCGTCAAAAACAATACTTTTTTATTTTGGATTACATTCATACAGCACACCTCTTCCCTATGTTTATCATTTTTATTTTGAATAACAAATCCATTTGATAAATGCTTACATTCATCATTACCAGCTTTCCCAACATCCTTCTGGATCAATATTAGCCAGTCGGACCCATCCATTTTGAACTTTTTGCAGAAATGCTGAGTCATGATTTAATAACCGTTCTACATATTCTCTAGGTGCTTGGATGAGTATCAATAAACGAAGAGGAGAATGATAGGCCTCGTGATCTGATTCCATGACGGATTGCCAAGGCAGTCCGGCTAACAAGTCGCTTGCATTCCCCTGCATAACGCCGAGACCTGAAGTAACGGTTTGAGTTGCTTTATTTCCGCTGCCATAATAATGAGGTGCTACCGTTGATGCGTAATATTGTAAATTAATCCATTGGGCTACAGTTCCAGGTCCTGCAATAATATTTGCTAGGAGTTCACCGCTTTCATCCTGCTTCCAATCATAATTATGGAGAAAGGCTCTGCCTTCCAAATCACAATCCTGAGTTAGTTCACGTTTACCGATAATAAAAGCGGCATTACGAGCCAGTCCCCATTCCGGACGTATCTCACTCCAATCTTCCGCAAATCGGTTTGCCTCAGCCTTCGGATTTTTTAGCTTCGATTGGAAATTCGGTAATTGGGCTAGACGTTCTGCGTTTACATGATGTCTCACTTTCGGCATCACGGCTTCAATTTGTTCAAATGCTTCTTGTGCAGCTTCGGAAAGCTCTGGTACATAAAGCCAATGTAATTCATCCACCGTTGTATTATGTTCAGCTGCCGCAAAAACCGTATCCTCAGGGATTTTAATTCCTTCAGTTAAAAGAGCTTCTCGTACCTCTGATAGATTACATAAAGCAGCTAAAACTCTTGCATTGAATCCACCGGCCGCTCCACCGCAGGCGCCACAGTCAAGTGCTGCGGAATAAGGATTATTGGTACTTTGACTGCCGTGCCCGCATATCACAACCAATGGTGCGATATTCTCTGTTAACCCCATCATTTTTAATGCTTGGCGAGCATAGTTCACTTTTTCTTCATCAGTAAAACCCACAGGTATTTCCGCCTCTGTAGCATCATGATGAAGCGAGAGTTTTGTATCAGGTTTGCGCAACCAAGCCTCACGGAGATTACGAATGAAACGCCCCGCCTTTCTTGGCACAAAGCTACGGGCTGCCATTTGCAGAGTAAGCCAAGGTCCACTTAGCTCAGGCAGTAGTAAGCTCGAAAGCGCATTCTGCTTCATCGTTTTAAAGGTATGGCTTAAAGAATGAATTGCTTGCTTCCGTTGATTGTATTTTTTGAATACATCCTCATCTGCGAACTCTTTTATTTTATTTTGCGGTTTTTGTATGATCGGTAAGGAAGCATGACTGTGTTTACTGCCAAGTTCACAAGTTGCAATCGGCACCCCGAAGAAACCAGCAATACCAATCGTTTCAAACGGGCCTTCTTTTTCTAGTTGACGACGAAAAGGTTCTGATCGTACATCGATGCAGAATGCTATTTGAGCTAATGCAGATTTTTTACCGCCGGTTTCACGTTGTTTCGAGATGATCTTCTGGCTTAATCGATCAGTGTACGTTTGCTCCCAAGCTTCTAACCAAAGTTTCTTGCGAAGTTTCTCATCAAAGCTGTAGGCAAATGATAAATATTCGTTTTGTTCAATGGCCGTCATCTGTGACCATTCTTCTAATGTAAGCCCACCCCAATGAATCCAAGCTGCTATAAGGGGAGCAATTGAAATTTTTTTCTTAGATCGTTCATTAGTCAAAGGTAAGTATGGCTTTATAAGAGCCCACTCCATGGATATTCGAACCGCTAAATATTCTGTTAGGAGTGCATGTTCGTGGCTCGATTGCTGGGAGCGCCAAAGCATCATCCCTGCCCATCCAGGTAATGAAAGTAAATGACCTTCAAGATAAGTCTGGATTTCTGACTCTGGGATTTCTAGTGCGAATAAGGCTTCCTGTAAAGCCAAATGTGCCTCTTTCGGCCAATCCTTTACCCTTTCTCGCTGCTTTTTGCTAAGTGCTGGATCATATTGAATGAGATGCTGCCAAGCACGATAGAAACCTTCCTCACGATTAGGCATTGTCCAGCCTGCTTGAGAGTCATCAAGATATAATTTACTCCACTTAATGACATGATGATCTAGTATATTGACTAGCCTTTCACCATCTTGATTCTCTATATACGAACTTAGTGGCTGCATAAACACATTCTCGATATGATCCAATCCACTACATTCACCTACTAATTTCTCCAGCTCATGTGATGATAAAAGGTCGGAAGGCAGGGGATCTAACTTTAATGCAGCATGACAAAATCGCTCTGCCACGTCCCGTGGGATGTGATAAGAATGTGAATCAAGCCAACGCTGCAGCCCCATTTCCACAAAATCTTCATCAATCTCACCTTTATTCTTTGCTGAACGGATCATAGACGCACTAGGGTATATATCAACATCGCGAGTGTTTTTCAACCAACTTGCAACCTGATCAAAAGGTTGGTTTTCAAGTCCCATCCACGGATTACGTGCAGCAAATGTAGAAATAGGCCAAAGTGGCGCAATCACTCGGCTGGCAGATGTAATGAAAACGTTAAGATCCCTTTCTTGAACATCAATATCTGTATCTATCTTTTTTACATTATCTTTCGTTAATACGGATGTAATGCCCATCTCAGATTAGCTCCTTATGAAATATATTGTTTAAGGTAGTCTGGGTGACTCTCTACTGACTTTGGTTTTGCTTCACCTAATCGAACTAACCAAAGATAGAGCACCGCGAAAAAAACGGAAGAACGATAACGAGCAACCCATGTACCTAAAGCACTGCCAAATAATAAGAGACATACGACAATCATGACAGCTGACATTGGAGGTTGAACACTTTGAAAAATGGTTGTATGCAGCCACTTATAGAAAAGGTTATGAATGATAAAATATACGAGGGCTGCTCCTCCTAAAACAGTTAAGCCGGCAATTCGGCCAATTCGACCCTCTCCAAAAGCGACAAGCTGATTCCAAGAAACGGACAATGACCACCCTAAGATCAGCGCACTAATGAATTGATATACCTCTCCAGGAGCAGCGAGCCAAAAAGCAACGCCTATTACTAAGGATAAAATCCGACCAGCCATGACCCATAAATAGGATGTTCTTTCATTAGTGCGAGCCAATACTTCATGACGCCCTACTGCTGAACCAGCTTGTAGAAACAACGTAGCTTTGAATAAACCATGTAAAATAAGATGAATAATGGCTGCTATATAGGCGCCTAATGCACACTGAATGAGCATAAACCCCATTTGTCCAATCGTGGAGCCTACTAACTGACGTTTATAATCAACCTGGACTAAACTAATTCCAGTTCCAATCAATACAGAAATGCTAGCAAGCAGAAGTAAGATAATCGAAGCGATACCACCATGAAATAGAGGTGAAAATCGAGTTAGTATTATTCCTCCCGCATTTACTAAACCTGCATGCATAATTGCAGAAACAGGGGTTGGAGCAACAATAGACTCAACCAACCATCTTTGGAACGGCCATTGAGCTGCAGGAATAATCACTGCTAATACAATCAATAGCTGAATCCCTGTTCTCCCCCATTCTCCCAGCCCAGCTAAACTTTCATTTGTTACAACCAATGATAACTGCCATTGACCTGTGGCATGAAAAAGCCACGTCATCGCAAAAAACAAAGAAAACCAACTTAACAAAAATAACCGTCCAGAAATTTTGGCTGCTTCACTAGCCACTTGCCAAGCACTGTTTAACCTAATAAGTAAGGTTAATCCAACAAGAGTCGCTCCCCAAAATAGAACCATCAAGCGGAGATCACCACTTAACCATGTCATTGAAGCAGCTCCTGTTGTGAAAGTAAAAAGCGTAAAATATTTTCGATAAGATCGATCCCCCATTAAGTAACGTACAGAAAAACGCTGAATGATGAATCCAATTGCAAGAACAAAGAAAGTCATTAAACAAGCTAAGGAATCTAAGTGCCAAGGGCCAACATTTCCACTCACACCACTATTGGCAAGAATCAGTAAGGAAACCAAAAGTGGTAAAGCCAAGATCCCAATATGAATGCGAACAAAACTCAAGGGTACTCGCGGATGTAAAAACAATAGTCCACTAATCCCAGAAGCCATAAGCATAATAAAAAATAATGTTAATAATGATGACAAACTCAGCGAAACTAACATTCTAAATTCTCCCTTTTTTAAAACTCATTATTGGTCAAAAGACCTTTCAATCAGATCATATTTGTCTATTATTTATTTCAATTTTTATTTATCTCTATTTTTTTCCAACAAAAAAGCCGACAACTTCAAAATTTCAATGATTATGTTAGATCATTGAATCCTGAAAATTGTCGGCTTCACTTCAACTAACTTCAGCGAAGTTTTTTGAAGAGCTACCTTATTATTGGTCTTTACTTTATGCTATGTTTAATTTCCTTTAATATAGTCCTGATTATCAAATAAATCGACTTATGTTTCTCTTCCTTTTTAGTTAGGATGCTTTTTCATCCTATCAATATTTAAAATGAAATATGAAAAGAATGCTAAAGGCCTACATATTTTAAAAGGAAAAATAAACATCGGCATCGATTATTAAGTTACGTATAAGATATGCTAAATTTTAAAAGTTGTCAAGTTTATCAGTAAACTGGTCTTTATTTTCCTCTAAAAGAATCCAACCCATTATAGATGATTCACTTTCAATGAGGAACATCCATTTCAGATGAAGCTCGCTTTTCCAGATCGAGGAGCAGTGTCTTCATTTCAAATCCGCCCCGATAGCCAGTTAATGAGCCATTCTTTCCTATTACACGATGGCACGGTACAGTAATTAATACCGGATTAGCCCCAATAGCCGCACCTACAGCACGAACAGCTGCTGGTTTATTTATATCATTTGCAATGTCGGAATAGGATTTCGTCTGTCCATAAGGAATTTCACAAAGTGCATTCCAGACGGCTAGCTGAAATTGCGTACCGGCGTACTCAACTGGAACAGTAAAGTTTTTCCGCTTTCCTTCTAGATATTGAGTGATTTCAACAGCATAGGGTTCAAGCTTATCATCATCTTCAACAAGAAGACTTCCTGGAAAGCGTTTCTTAGCCCATTCGAACAATTCCTCGATTGGTTTGTTCTGTGAACCTACAAACACAAGCCCCTTTAAAGTTGAAGCAATATAAAAATTCCAATCCTTGAACATTAGTAAAGACCAATAAAGGGTTGGTTTATTTGTTTCCATTGTACGTTTCCTCCATTTTACTCATTTGACGAAATTGTGCTGGTGTCTGTCCAGTTTTCTTTTTAAATAAAGTAATAAAATAAGGCGCGTTAGCTATACCCACACATATAGCGATATCTCCAATCGATTTATTTGTCTGAATCAAATACTTTTTAGCCGCGTGTACTCTAACTTGTTGTATATACTCAACCAGGGTAATGCCTTTAATCTTTTTAAATGTTCGATGCATATGATACGGACTCCCATGACAAATATCTGCTAACGATTCTAGCGTTAATTTTTCTGTGAAATTTTTATCAATGTATTCAGTAATTAGATCAACCCACTCGCTATCAGGCATTTTTTCATTAGTAGGCTTGCAACGTTTACAAGGGCGAAAATTTGCGCGGAGAGCTTGTTCTGCGTTTGGAAAAATACATACATTTTCTTTTTTCGGAACGCGAGATTTACAGGATGGTTTACAGAATATCCCTGTCGATTTTACAGCGTAGAAAAATTGATTATTGTACGCTGCATCATTATTTATAATGGCTTGCCACTTTTCATCTGTTATCATTTCTGCATCATTCGAAATTCTATGCTCATGGCTCTCTTTATGTCCGTTATTGATACTATCCGGCATTTATCTCACCTCTCCTTACAATGCTCATCTAATTCAGTTTGAATTGAATCCCAATTTAAATTTTCGACACGCGTTTTTTATATCTTGGGCCATTTTTATCTACTCCCGTTTAGCATTCTTGATAACTACACTATAACCTCATAAATAGAAAAAAATAAGGTGGTTAGAATGTAATAGCAAGATAACAAAATGAGTAAAGATGATTATGTGATAAACTAATTTCAACCAGCGTGAGTTTTCTTATAATTATTTAAGATAAGGAGAATGAAAAAGTGGCATGGCATGAAGTCAATGATGTTATTGTCATTACATTACCTGAAATTTTCGACATGAATGCGAACCTAGGCTACCTAACCAGGGAAAAAAATGAATGCATGTATGAAATAGAGAACAATATCATTACAAAAGTTATAGCCATTGGGGAAATTCGGTCCTTAGTGCAGGTAAGCGTAATCAATAATAAACAAATGATTGTTCAATTCCTAAACGATTCTAGACCTGTTGAGCAGTGGAAACGGGAAGAGATTGTAAAATATATTCATGAATGGTTTGATCTTGATAACGATTTAACTCCATTTTATGAAATGGCAAAAGCAGATCCATTACTTAAAATGCCTGCCCGAAAATTTTATGGGTTGCGAGTGATCGGCATTCCCGATTTATTTGAAGCTTTATGTTGGGGAGTTTTAGGGCAACAAATTAACTTAGCCTTCGCGTACTCCTTAAAGAAGCAATTTGTAGAAGCATTTGGCGATTCTATTGAATGGAATGGTAAAAAGTATTGGGTGTTCCCACCGTACGAGTGAATTGCACGGTTAACCCCTACCGACCTGGCAGATATTAAAATGACGGTGAAAAAAAGTGAATATATCATTGGAATAGCCAGATTAATGGCAAGTGGAGAATTATCGAGGGAAAAATTAATGAAAATGAACTTTAAAGATGCTGAAAAAAACTTAATTAAAATACGAGGAATCGGTCCTTGGACAGCCAATTATGTTCTAATGCGCTGCCTTAGGTTCCCGACAGCTTTTCCAATCGATGATGTGGGTCTAATTCGTTCGATAAAAATATTACGTAATATGAATCGAACGCCTACGAAAGATGAAATCTTAGAAATATCGGTTCCATGGAAAACATGGGAGTCATACGCTACCTTTTATTTATGGCGTGTCCTTTATTGAATCATTTCAACTTAAACCGGAATGTACTCAATAAAAAAAGAATGAGCTTTAAAACCTAATCCCACAAGTACATTGTAAGTGCGACTTCTAGAATTCTTTGCCTTTATTAATTGACATTTAAAAAAAACACGTTATCATTCCAATAGGCTCTCCGGTTTTCGGATTTCTAGCATGCTTTATTCCAACTGCTATCAAAAGCGTATCATAATGAGGAATTGCTCTCTGTATTAACATCAGAAAACTCAGTTAGGCAAAAATCTTAATGCCTTTTAACCTCGTTGACCGACCTAATGAGGAAACATCTTAAATCTATAGCCATGGCCGATCGATAGTCGGGTCCTGTACCATCAACTTCTTTAATCCATTTTTCCACTGTAGACGTTCTTTCTCTTTTGGACATAAAAACACCCCTTTAGATAATCTTATCCAAAGGGGTTAAACATTTATTACTCCACAGTAACACTCTTCGCAAGGTTACGAGGTTTATCCACATCACAGCCGCGATGCAGTGCAGCATAGTAAGCGATCAGCTGCAATGGAACAACAGATACCAACGGAGCAAGCGCTGGGTTTACTTCCGGCAGTACGAATCTGTCATCCGCATCGTCTAGGCCTTTCAGTGAGATGATGCATGTGTTTGCTCCGCGAGCGGCAACTTCTTTGACGTTTCCGCGGATGCTTAGGTTTACGTGCTCTTGAGTTGCCAGTGCGAATACTGGTGTTCCTTGTTCGATCAAGGCAATCGTTCCGTGCTTTAGCTCACCGCCGGCAAAACCTTCTGCCTGGATGTAAGAAATCTCTTTCAGCTTCAGTGCGCCTTCGACACATACGAAGTAGTCAAGGCCACGTCCGATGAAGAAAGCGTTTCTGGATACAGTCAGGTATTCACGGGCGATCATTTCCATTTCGTCTTTCTGGTCGCATAGAGCTTCCATTGCGTTTGCAGCGATAGCGAGTTCTTTGACGAGGTCAAATCCGATATCGATGCCGTTTTTGTCAGCAGCCACAGAAGCAAGAACCGCAAGAACTGCAATTTGTGCAGTGTATGCTTTTGTTGACGCAACAGCGATCTCAGGGCCTGCATGAAGCAGCAATGTATAGTCAGCTTCACGAGAAAGCGTTGATCCAGGTACGTTTGTGATTGTCAGGGCTTTGTGTCCGAGCGCTTTGACTTGAACGAGAACCGCGCGGCTGTCTGCTGTTTCTCCGCTTTGAGAAAGGAAAATGAAGAGCGGTTTCTTAGACAGAAGCGGCATGTTGTAGGAGAATTCACTCGCTACATGCACTTCAACCGGCACGTTTGCCCACATTTCAATATATTGTTTACCGACAAGTCCTGCATGGTAGCTTGTTCCGCAGCCAATGATATAGATGCGGTCCGCTTCCGCTACAGCGGCAGCGATATCACCAGGCACAGACAGCTTGCCGTTTTCATCTTGATACGTTTGGATGATTTTGCGCATAACAACAGGCTGCTCATCCGTTTCTTTCAACATGTAGTGAGGGTACGTGCCTTTTTCGATATCACTGGCATCAAGCTCAGCAATATAAGACGCACGTGTAATCACGTCACCATCAAGGTTTTTGATGACAACTTGGTCATCAGTGACGATAACCATTTCTTTATCCATCAGCTCAACATATTCGTTGGTTACTTGAAGCATCGCCATTGCATCAGATGCTACGACGTTGAATGTATCTCCAAGACCTACTAATAGAGGGCTTTTGTTTTTCGCTACAAAAATCGTTTCTCTGTTGTCGTTATCGAATAAAGCAATTGCATAAGAGCCTTTTAACAGTGTAAGTGTTTTACGGAACGCTTCTTCTGTCTCAAGTCCTCCATTGACGAATTGCTCGATTACTTGAACGACTACTTCTGTATCGGTGTCACTTTTAAGCTCTACATCTTGCAAATACTCTTGCTTCAGCTGAACATAGTTCTCGATCACGCCGTTATGAACAAGTGTAAAGCGGCCCAGTGCGCTTTGATGCGGGTGAGCGTTCAGATAGCTTGGTTCGCCGTGTGTAGCCCAGCGAGTATGCCCAATTCCGGCTTTCGCCTCTACATTGGCATCCACAACTTCACGAAGATCTGCAATGCGTCCTTTTTCTTTGAACACATGGATTCCCTGTTCGTTGGCAACAGCAATACCAGCAGAGTCATAACCGCGATACTCAAGCTTCTCTAACCCTTTTAATAAAATTTCCTTCGCATCAAGCTGACCGATATAACCTACGATTCCACACATATTTTTCTTCCTCCTAAGATTGTAAAAGGAGACGAAGAAAGTCAAATTTCAAGGGGACTTTCAATCGTCCCCTCCTACATGTTTTTGGAAGATCATGTGATTTCTCTTTGTTCAAGGAGTCACCCCCTTGGTTTGAAGAAATCCTTACGGCTGTGATCTGCACACTCAGCCGGGAGGCATCCGCCGAAAATTCGATAACCTCCATCCTCGTCAACTAAGCCTTTTTCCGGGCGCTTAGTTCGGGCGCTATAATTATAGGTAAAGCAATAATCCCGTCTTCTTTTCCTATTGAGAAAATAAGAACAAGACAAGCTTGATTTTACAACATGTGGCATAAACGGTCAATTGTTTTTTAAACAACTTTGCCGTATGTCTCACAATTATCTTATGTAATCCTCGCTTGTCTTGTTCACTCTCTGATAATAGACTTCGTTACTCTAATCCCATTTCTGACCGGACGACTTCAACAATGCGATTGACATACTCATCGCACAGCTCTTTCGTCTTCGCTTCAGCCATGACACGGACGAGCGGTTCAGTTCCTGAAGGGCGCACCAAAATCCGGCCGTCGCCGTTCATTTCTTTTTCAACTTCAGAAATAACTGCTTTTACTTTTTCATTTTCTTCAACTTTATATTTATCAGTCACTCTCACATTGACTAACAGCTGCGGGAACTTCTGCATTTCAGCTGCAAGCTCTGACAGCGGCTTGCCTGTTGCTTTCAAAGTGTTCATCAGCATAATAGCAGACAATAAACCGTCCCCTGTCGTGTTGTAATCAAGGAAAATAAGATGTCCTGACTGCTCTCCGCCGACGTTGTAGCCGTCTTTTTTCATTGCTTCTACTACGTAGCGGTCGCCGACAGCTGTCTGTACGCTTTTGATGCCTTCTTTTTCGAGCGCCTTATAGAAGCCGAGGTTGCTCATCACGGTTGAAACCAAAGTATCATCCTTTAAACGGCCCTCTGATTTCAGATGTTTTGAGCATATGTACATGATTTGGTCGCCGTCTACAATATTTCCTTTTTCATCGACAGCAATCAGGCGGTCGCCGTCACCGTCGAACGCAAGACCGAGATCCGCGTTTTTCTCTTTGACAAACGCGCTGAGCGCTTCGGGATGAGTCGAACCAACGCCGTCATTAATGTTTAATCCGTTCGGGGAAGTCCCCATTGTAGAAACATCTGCATCTAAATCAGCAAACAGGTGTGTCGCCAAGGATGATGTTGCGCCATGGGCACAGTCCAATGCCACATGAATGCCTGTGAAATCTTCATCAGCTGTCTGTTTTAAGAATTGCAGATATTTTTGTCCGCCTTCAAAATAATCGTTTACAAGTCCAAGGTCTGCTCCGACAGGTCTTGGCAGCTTATCTTCAGGTTCGTCCATCAGGCGCTCAATTTCAGCCTCTTGTTCATCAGAAAGCTTAAATCCATCTCCCCCAAAGAATTTGATGCCGTTATCCTGCACTGGGTTATGAGAAGCGGAAATCATGACGCCCGCCTCTGCGTCCATCGCTTTTGTCAAATAAGATACACCTGGTGTAGAAATGACACCCAGGCGCATGACTTCTGCGCCAATGGATAAAAGTCCGGCGACAAGGGCTCCCTCCAGCATATGGCCGGAGATGCGTGTATCGCGGCCTATCAGCACTTTTGGACGTTGTTTGTCTTTTGTCAGCACATAACCGCCGAAACGTCCGACTTTAAAGGCCAGCTCAGGTGTAAGCTCACTATTGGCGACACCTCTTACACCGTCTGTTCCAAAATACTTGCCCATTTTATAATCGCTCCTTTTTTATTCCGATGAGGATTGTGAATTCGCAGTGGATTCATCCTCATCCTGATCTTGGTTTTGATCTTTATTTTCGTCTTGGTTTTGATCGTTGTTGTTTTTATCAGTGTTCTTTGTATCTTCTTGCTGATTGTTCTTTTGATCATTTGTTTGTTTATCTGTGTCATCCTGGTTCCCTGATGTATTGCTGCTGTTATCATTCGTTGATGTATTGCTTTTCTTAGACGTCAGCTTGATTTTGGCGTTTTTCCGCCCCAAGGACCAGGTTACATTCTGTGGCCCGTTCACTTCAAGCTTCACGCTATGCTCCCCGTCCTCTAAATCTGAAACATTCACATACAATTCAATATCTGATTTTTTCAGTTTTTTTATATTCGCGGGAGAGCCTTTAGCCGTTACGTCTATCGCTTGTGATTCAGGATCAAGATATTCAATGTTTTGTGAGCTGCTCAGCCCTACAGTCTTGATAGGGACATTCTCGAACTTCTGATCCGCTTCACTATCGACTTCTATATGCAAAGTCACCTTTGACGGTGAGATTTTTTTGACACCGTCAGGAAGCAGAATATCTGCCTCGATATCGGAATCCTTGTTAATTTTACTTAAATCTAGGCTGACGCCGTCAATAAATTCAAGAGAATCCAACACATCCTGTGAGCCGTAAACCGTTACTTCACTGGGGCTGGATTCAATATTCGCTATGCTGACACCGTCAGGAAGGCTTCCTGTCCGTTCAATTTTAAAGGGCACTTTTTTACTCGGACTTGTCACCGGAACGGTAATCTTGATGACCGAGGGCTCCACGTCGACAGGAAGCGCGTTTCCGTCTTTATCATAGACAGTCACTTTCGCTTCCTTTTCAATCGTTTCATCTGCGTTTTCCAAATTCACTGAAGCTTTTACAAGAGAAATATTATCGATGACATTTTTCGATCCGGTAATCTGCACATTTTTCGGACTGACAATCGGCTGCTCCGGAGAATAGCCTTTTTTCATCTTGCTTTTGTTGTAGTACTCCACTTCTACGGGAAAACTTTTGGTCGTCCGTTCCTGAATGGTCACTGTCGTAACAGACGGATTAATTGAGATTGTCATCCCATCCGACACGTTTTTGGCCTTAAGCTCAACCTTATGTGTGCCGGTTTTCAAATGTTCCATATCAGCATATATTTCAAAGTTTTTGGTCTGCCGAGCCTTTTTCACGGCGCTTGTCGAGCCTTTTATCGTGACATTAACCGTTTGCGGAACACCCGTTACGACGTAATTTTCATCATCATAATACGCTTTAACCGGAATATCAGTCAGAGTTGCTTCATCAGTTGTTGATGTCGGAAAGAAAGATTCACCCGGTTTTTTCGGAGTCGGTGCTTGGTTGCTGTTAACCGCCACATAAAGCAAGAGCGCGAAAAGCAGAGCAATGATTTTCACAGCCCAGCGGTAGTTTAAGAATTTATCCATTTTTCTTGCCCCTCCAATACCAGCGGTTAGAAGAAGTGTCTCTGGTGTTTTTCTTAAACTCGGCTTCAAGCATTTCTTTCAGCGCTTCTTCTGTAAGCTCTCTGTGAAGGTCGCCGTTCTTTGCCACACTGACGCCGCCGGTCTCTTCAGACACAATAATCGTCAAACTGTCTGTTACTTCACTGATACCGACTGCCGCTCTGTGTCGCGTGCCCAGTTCTTTAGAAATAAACGGGCTCTCAGAAAGCGGCAGATAACAGGCGGCCGCGGCAATTTCATTATTTTTCATAATTACCGCACCATCATGAAGCGGGGTGTTTGGAATAAAAATATTGATCAGCAGCTCAGAGCTGACTTTGGCATTTAGTGGTATGCCGGTCTCAATATAATCCCCCATTCCAGTATCCCGCTCAATGGTCAGCAGGGCGCCTATACGGCGTTTCGCCATATAATTGATCGCTTTTGTAATGGCCTCAATCGTTTTCTGCTGCGCTTCTTCAACAGGGGTGCCGCTCCTCGAAAAAAAGCGGCCGCGGCCTAGCTGTTCAAGCGCTCTTCTCAGCTCAGGCTGAAAAATAATAATAATTGCTAAAAATCCCCATGTTATCGCTTGGTCCATCAGCCATTGAAGTGTGCTGAGGCCCAAATATTGGCTGGCCATACGAACAAGCACGATGACTACAATTCCTTTTAACAGCTGAACCGCTTTCGTGCCGCGTATCACCATAATCAATTTATATATCACATACCAAACAAGGAGAATATCAACGGCATTGCCGAGGTACTGCAAAAAAGGGATATCCTCAAAAGCCATTTCCTCGTCCTCCAAGATTTCAGTCATTTCGTATTTTGTGTTTTACGTGTTACGCATATGTACTTTACATAGCGATCCCATTATACCACATTTCGATTTAGCAAGTGAAATGTGCCAGCCCTCTCAGCCTGCAAAAAAAGAGCAAAGCGGCTAACGCGCTTTACTCTTCTCCGTTCGGATTGAATGCATCGAGTACACTTTTCCCCGCAGACTTCATCTTGTACCATGTCCAGTCGAATAATTGATTGATTTCTTCAATCTGACCGGTGACTTGTCCAGCAGAGGCCATATACTTTTCGCCGTTTACGACGGTTACATCCCCGTCTATTTTGCCTTTAATAATCAGCTTGCCGTTTTTGACAGTGACATCACCTTTGACCGTCTCACCTTCTGGCACGGTCACAGTATGGTTATGAACCACAAGATTCGGCTGCTTGGACACGCTGAAATTGTGGTCATTATGCCAGCTGTTAAAAAAACCCCCGCCCATCAAAATGATGAATACCGCAGCAGCTGCGATAACGGGATGGGTTCTGAACCATCTTTTTACAGAAGCTCTTTTCTTCTCCTTAGGCAATTTTGCCATGACATTAGCGGTAAAATCCGCGGGGGCTTCGACATGCGATGTGCTCCGTACAAGCGCTATGGATTTCTCCATCTCGTAAAAATGCTTTCTGCATTTCTCGCATGTCTCCAGATGTTCATTTAATACGTGTTCATCTTTTGGAAGGATATCTCCATCAAGATGCATATGCATAAGCTGCACAATTTGTTCAGGACAGCTCATTTCATCACCCCACTTAAAGATCCCTTAATTGTTTTCTAAGAGCCTCTCTGCCTCTGTGAATCCGCGTTTTCACAGTCCCCACAGGAATGTTTAGAATCTCCCCGATTTCAATTAATGAGAGTTCGTCAATATACTTTAATACGATGACTGTTCTGTATTTGTCAGGAAGCTTTAAAATTTTCTGCTGTATCGTGTTTGAGAGCTCCAGCGACACAACTGCATCTTCAGGCAAAACACCATCTGCGGCGATTTGAGAATACATGGTCAAGCCTTCCGTACCAGCCACCTCTGCATCGAGGTAATAATCCGGCTTCTTTTTGCGAATGCGGTCAATGGTCAAATTGGTCGCGATTCGATAAAGCCAAGTTGAAAATTTCCGGTTAATATCAAAACTGTCGATATTAACGTACGCTCTGATGAAAGCTTCCTGTGCAATATCCTCCGCCTCATGCACATTGCCAAGCATACGGTAGCAAAGCTGATAAATTTTATCTTTGTAAATATCTACGATGTCCGCAAATGCATTCTGGTCGCCTTTTTTGACTTGTTTAATTCTTTTTTTAATCATCATTTCCATATTTATCTAACCTCTGCCTTCACCGGTCTGTATGTATACGAGCTTCGTTTCAAAAGGTTTCAATTTTTTTATAAAATAAGTTTATCAAATTTTTGGCAGGGTGTAGATGGTAATTCGTGAATAAACTACCTTAACATATTTTTAAAATTATTATACAGACTGAACAGTTAGAAGTTGGAATGATTTTTCCGAAAAGAAAAAAGACACCTTTTGATCAAAGGTGTCTGTGACTGGGCTAGCTGGATTCGAACCAACGCATGACGGAGTCAAAGTCCGTTGCCTTACCGCTTGGCTATAGCCCAATAATGGTGGAGGGGGGCAGATTCGAACTGCCGAACCCTGAGGGAGCGGATTTACAGTCCGCCGCGTTTAGCCACTTCGCTACCCCTCCACATAAAATTTTGAAAAAACAGTGCCGGCAAGAGGACTTGAACCCCCAACCTACTGATTACAAGTCAGTTGCTCTACCAATTGAGCTACACCGGCAAGATGGTGGAGGATGACGGGCTCGAACCGCCGACCCTCTGCTTGTAAGGCAGATGCTCTCCCAGCTGAGCTAATCCTCCAAATGGTGACCCGTACGGGATTCGAACCCGTGTTACCGCCGTGAAAGGGCGGTGTCTTAACCGCTTGACCAACGGGCCGTTGTGTTCTCGTCGAGCTGACAAAAGTTATTATATACAGGTCACCCCCTGTTTGTAAAGAGGAAAATTAAATTTTTTATTTTCAAACTTTTTAACTCCTTTTTTAACTGAAAAAGCCTCCCAACTAAAGCCATTTATTTTATGATAGAGACAAGCAAAGCAAGAGAGGAGAAACAATATGATTCTAGTCAGTTCCTGCCTTGGAGGCATTGAATGCAGATATAACGGCTCTCACGCAGCGTCGGAGAAAATCAGAAAACTCGTCGATGAAAAGAAAGCAGTTATGGCTTGCCCTGAACTTCTCGGCGGCTTCTCTACCCCACGCGAACCCGCAGAAATCATAGGAGGCACCGGCGAGGATGTCCTCAATGGAACAGCGAAAATCGTGACAGCTTCAGGAGAAGACGTCACAGAACTATATATGGAAGGCGCCGCGAAAACATTGGCTTACGCAAAAGAAATCAACGCTTCTGCCGTCATATTAAAAGAAAACAGTCCATCTTGCGGAAGCGGTTTTATCTATAACGGCACATTCTCTGGCAAAAAAATCACCGGCAGCGGAGTAACCGCCGCACTGTTAAAACAAGCGGGCTACCGCGTCATTTCGGAAAACGAGCTTAACGACATATTGTAAGGAGGTCACCCCATGACTCAAGACATTTCTTTATCCTTCTATAAGCCTGAACACTTGCCCGAGCTCCAATCATTCACGCTCACCAACGATGACAAACGCTTTACCTCCCTCCCGAAAGAGGTGCTGTCTCAGGCTCTGGGCATACAGGACCGATACCCGGTTGTCATCTTAAAAGACGACCTTCCAGTCGGTTTTTTCATTTTACATGCATCAAAAGAAACGCTTGCTTCCTATTCTAACAATCCATTTGCTTTACTGCTCAGCTCCCTGTCTTTAAACGCTGTGCATCACGGAAAAGGCTATGCGAAAAAAGCCATGCTTTTGCTTCCCGCTTTTGTGAGCGGATATTTTCCATGGTGTGACGAAATCATCTTGGCCGTCAATCATCTAAACATACGCGCAAAACACCTTTATATGAAAAGCGGGTTCCTTGATAAAGGACGGCGAAGAATCGGCCCGCTTGGAGAACAGTTGATCCTTCATCATTTCTTATAGTCTTGAGTGAAATAAAATTTCAAAAATTTAAAAACATAGTTGAAATATCATAACAGAAATGAATATACTGAATATTGAGATATATCATTTTAAAACAGGGGGCATCCTCATGTCAGAACCATTAAACCTTCACCGTCTCACAACGGAATCACGCAATAGCCAAACAGTTGAAATCCACAAAGCAAACACTCTCGGCATCCTCAAAATGATCAACAACGAAGATATGAAAGTCGCTGCAGCCGTTCAAGAGGTTCTCCCCGACATCAAAACAGCTGTAGACTGCGCTTATGAATCGTTTCAAAATGGAGGCCGGCTCATATATACAGGCGCCGGCACAAGTGGCAGACTCGGCGTCATGGATGCTGTTGAATGTCCTCCCACCTACAGCGTAAGCCCAGCTCAGGTCATCGGAATCATGGCTGGAGGCCCCGAAGCCTTTTTACAGGCAGCAGAGGGCATTGAAGACAGTGAAGAAGCAGGAGCTGAAGATTTAAGAAACATACAGCTCACTTCAAATGACACCGTCATTGCCATCGCAGCAAGCGGCCGCACACCCTACGCCGCAGGCGCCCTAAGATACGCCCGCAAAGTCGGAGCACACACCATCGCCCTTACTTGTAATGAAAATTCCGCCATCAGCAAGGATGCGGATCACAGCATTGAGGTTGTCGTCGGACCTGAGGCCATTACAGGATCAACACGTATGAAAGCCGCAACCGCTCATAAAATGATTCTAAACATGATATCTACCGCTGTAATGGTCAAAATCGGCAAGGTTTACGAAAACTTGATGGTAGACGTCAACGTCAGCAACAAAAAACTAAAAGAACGCGCCATCAGCATTATCCAAAGCCTTACAAACGCTTCATACGACACAGCCAGATACACTCTGGAACAAGCCGATCATCACGTCAAAACAGCAATCGTCATGCTCAAAACAAGCACAGATCAGAAACAAGCAAAGACATTACTCGATGAAGCAAACGGTTTCATTGACAAAGCAATCGAACATTACCATCCATGATAAGGAGAGAACTAGAATGGCCACAGGCGGTTTAGCGATCATCCAATCAATGAAGCATAAGCTCCCTCCATCCGAGCGCAAACTTGCAGATTATATCCTAGCCCATCCCCACAAAGCAATCGAAAGCACGGTCAACGAAATCAGCGCCTTAGCCAATTCAAGTGACGCTGCCGTCATCAGGCTCTGCAAATCACTCGGTTTAAAAGGATTTCAAGATTTAAAAATGAGAGTAGCGGGCGATCTGGCAAAGCCTACGTTTCAGGGCTACCGGGATATTGTTCCCCACGAGCCGCTGCCCTCCATTTCCGAAAAAACGGCCGGCAATGCCATTCAAGCCATTCAGGATACTTCAGACCTGATGGACTACAAAGAGCTTGAACGAGCGGTTTCTCTGCTTCTCAAAGCTCATACCGTGCATTTTATCGGCCTCGGGGCTTCCGGCATTGTCGCCAAGGACGCCCAGCAAAAGTGGCTTCGCATTCATAAACAAGCAACCGCGTTTACAGACACTCATCTTGTGGCATCTTTAATCGCAAATGCAGATAAAGACGACATCGTATTCGCCATTTCGTTTTCAGGAGAGACACAGGAAATCATTGAACTGTTTGCCATGGCCAAGGAAAAAGGCATCACAACGATCAGCCTCACACAATTCAGTCAGACATCCGTCTCCGCACTGGCTGATGTCCCTTTGTATACAGCCCATTCCAATGAAGCCTTGATTCGAAGTGCAGCCACTTCCTCCCGCCTCGCCCAGCTTTTTATAATTGATGTTTTGTTTTTAGGCATGGCGGCTGAGCAGTATGAAACGACAACCGGTTATATAGATAAAACGAGAGCAGCCATACAATATGAGAATAAAATAAGGCATCTTGAAGGGGAGGGGTTTTAATGAGCAAAGAAAATAACTACCATCATCTCGCACAGAAAATCCTTGAGCTATGCGGAGGAAAATCCAATATTTCTTCATATACGCATTGCATGACACGCCTGCGCATTACGCCTTACGATGAAAGCAAAGCAGATGCTCAGGGTTTAAGAAAGCTTGACGGCGTATTGGGGGTCGTTGAAGCTGAAACCTTACAAATTATCCTCGGCACAGGAGTCGTCAATCATGTTACAGCTGCTTTCTCAAAGCTCGTGTCAGCAGAAGAAGGTGCCGATGTCAAAGAAGCTGCGGCCAAAAAGAAAGCCGATATCAATCGAAAAAACGCCACTCCTTTTAAACTTTTCTTACGTAAAATTGCCAGCATTTTTATCCCTCTTATTCCCGCTCTAGTCGCTTCCGGTTTAATTACTGGGATTACCAAAGCAATTATTCAAGCAGGCTGGCTCTCTGCAGACTCACAAATTGCGGTTATCCTGACAGTCATCGGATCAGGGCTGTTCACTTATCTCGGCATTCTCGTCGGTATTAACGCTTCGAAAGAATTTGGCGGGACACCCGCACTTGGGGCTTTGGCCGGGATCTTGATTATCAATCCGGAGATCGCAAAAATCAGTTTATTTGGAGAAGAGCTTCTCCCGGGCAGGGGAGGTCTGATCGGCGTCCTTTTCGCAGCCATATTCATTGCTTACACCGAACAATTTATTCGCCGTTTTATTCCTCAATCACTCGATATCATTGTCACACCCACCGTTTCACTGTTAATCACCGGAATCGTAACGTATGTCGTATTTATGCCTTTAGGCGGATTCATCTCTGATGCTATTACATCCGGCCTTCTGTCCATCCTGGACATCGGCGGCATCGCTGCAGGCTTTATTCTGGGCGCAACCTTCCTTCCTCTCGTCGTAACCGGACTGCATCAAGGCTTGACGCCTGTGCACATGGAACTGATCAATTCAATTGGCAATGATCCTCTGCTCCCTATTTTGGCTATGGGAGGTGCAGGACAGGTAGGCGCGGCCTTTGCCGTTTTCGTGAAGACGAAAAAAACAACACTGAGGAAAGCAATCGCCGGCGGGCTTCCATCGGGACTGCTCGGCATTGGTGAACCGCTTATTTTCGGAGTCACGCTGCCGCTTGGCCGTCCGTTTTTAACAGCATGTTTAGGAGCTGGAATCGGTGGTGCCTTTCAAGCGTATTTTCAAGTAGCCACCATTGCGATTGGTGTCTCCGGACTGCCGCTTTCCTTTCTAGTCCTGCCTTCGCAAATCATCCTGTATATCGTTGGGCTCTTTATTTCCTACGCGGCCGGCTTTTTATTGACCTATGCATTCGGATATAAAGATGAAATGGCTTCTCAGTTCGATTAAATTGTTTCTGTTTTAGGGATAGTAAACGGGATAGAAGCACAGAAAGGGGCTAGCCTGTGAAAACAAAGACACTGTTCATATTCAGTGCCATTTTAACCCTATCGATATTCGCGCCAAATGAAACCTTCGCACAAACAGCAGACAACTTGGTTGAGCCGAAAACCATAAATGCAGAAACTGCACAATTCTCGACGAAGAAGCTAAAGAAGGTAGATCAGATGATAGAACGGGATATTGCAGCAGGATTTCCAGGCGCCGTTCTTGTGGTGGTGAAGGATGGACGCATCATAAAAAAAGAAGCATACGGCTACAGTAAAAAGTACGAAGGGTCAGAACTGCTGCGCCGTCCGGCCAAAATGAAAACCCGCACGATGTTTGACTTAGCCTCAAATACAAAAATGTACGCAACAAATTTTGTATTGCAGCGCTTAGTCAGCCAAGGAAAACTTGACGTCTATGAAAAAGTTTCTGCATATTTGCCGGGTTTCAAGGATCAGCCGGGTGACCTCATAAAAGGAAAAGACAAGATACGTGTCATTGATGTCCTCCAGCACCAATCAGGGCTCCCATCAAGCTTTTACTTTTACACGCCGGAAAAAGCCGGCAAGTACTATTCCCAAGAACGGGACAAAACGATTGAATATTTGACGAAAATTCCGCTCGATTATCAAACCGGGACAAAACACGTATACAGTGACATTGGATATATGCTACTTGGGTGTATTGTCGAAAAACTCACTGGCAAACCGCTTGATGTCTACACGGAGCAAGAGCTCTACAAACCGCTCAGGCTGAAGCATACCTTGTACAATCCGCTGCAAAAGGGCTTTAAACCGAAACAGTTCGCAGCTACTGAACGAATGGGCAATACACGTGACGGCGTTATTCAATTCCCTAACATCCGCACAAACACGCTGCAAGGAGAGGTGCATGACGAAAAAGCGTTTTACTCAATGGATGGCGTGTCTGGGCATGCCGGATTGTTCTCAAATGCAGATGATATGGCCATACTGCTGCAAGTCATGTTAAACAAAGGTTCATACCGAAACATTTCTTTATTTGATCAGAAAACAGCCGACCTGTTTACAGCACCTTCAGCAACAGACCCGACATTCGCTCTTGGCTGGAGGCGGAACGGAAGTAAAAGCATGGAATGGATGTTTGGCCCTCATGCCAGTGAAAATGCTTACGGGCATACCGGCTGGACAGGGACAGTTACAATTATTGATCCAGCATACAATTTAGGCATCGCATTGTTAACAAATAAAAAGCATACACCAGTTATTGATCCGGAAGAAAATCCAAACGTCTTTGAGGGTGATCAATTTGCAACAGGCAGTTATGGAAGTGTCATAACCGCGATTTATGAAGCGATGGAGTGAATGATTAGACGATAGGAGGAAGTTTCTATGAGACCTGTCTTTCCGCTTATCCTTTCAGCCGTTCTCTTTCTTTCATGCTTTTTCGGGGCCAGACAGACAGAAGCCTCTGCATCCAAACGTGCAATCGATGCCAATCAGATTGTCAATCGTATGTCGTTAGATGAAAAACTCGGCCAGATGCTGATGCCTGATTTTAGAAATTGGCAAAAGGAAGGCGAGTCCTCTCCGCAAGCCCTTACAGAAATGAATGATGAAGTCGCCAGCCTCGTCAAGAAATATCAATTCGGAGGCATCATCCTTTTTGCAGAAAATGTAAAAACAACAAAACAAACTGTCCAACTGACAGACGATTACCAAAAGGCAAGTCCAAAAATCCCGCTCATGCTGAGTATTGATCAGGAAGGCGGCATTGTAACGCGGTTAGGGGAGGGCACTAATTTCCCAGGGAATATGGCACTGGGCGCAGCCAGAAGCAGAATCAATGCGTATCAGACCGGCAGCATCATCGGGAAAGAGCTCTCTGCCTTAGGCATCAATACAGATTTCAGCCCTGTCGTGGACATTAACAATAATCCTAATAATCCTGTAATCGGCGTACGGTCATTCAGCTCCAATCGAGAACTGACATCACGCCTCGGTTTATACACGATGAAAGGGTTGCAGCGGCAGGATATCGCGTCTGCCCTCAAACATTTCCCGGGACATGGAGACACGGACGTTGACAGCCATTATGGACTGCCGCTCGTTTCCCATGGCCAAGAACGGCTTCGTGAGGTCGAGCTTTATCCTTTTCAAAAAGCAATTGATGCTGGTGCTGATATGGTGATGACAGCCCATGTTCAGTTTCCCGCCTTTGATGACACCACTTACAAAAGCAAACTCGATGGATCGGACATTTTGGTTCCAGCTACACTTTCAAAAAAAGTGATGACAGGTCTTCTTCGTCAGGAAATGGGCTTTAATGGTGTGATCGTTACCGATGCACTCAATATGAAGGCAATCGCAGATCATTTCGGACAGGAAGAGGCTGTGGTCATGGCCGTAAGAGCTGGTGTCGATATTGCATTAATGCCAGCCTCAGTCACTTCATTGAAAGAAGAACAGAAATTCGCACGTGTTATTCAAGCTTTGAAAGAAGCCGTGAAAAACGGGGATATTCCTGAACAACAAATCAACAATTCAGTTGAAAGAATCATTTCCCTGAAAATAAAACGCGGCATGTATCCAGCGCGAAACAGCGACAGTACAAAAGAAAAAATAGCCAAAGCCAAAAAAATCGTAGGAAGCAAGCAGCACCTGAAAGCAGAGAAAAAAATAGCTGAAAAAGCAGTAACTGTATTAAAAAATGAACAGCACACTTTGCCATTCAAGCCTAAAAAAGGCAGCCGAATCTTAATTGTGGCACCTTACGAAGAACAAACTGCTTCAATCGAACAAACCATTCACGATCTCATCAAGCGAAAGAAAATCAAACCCGTATCTGTCGACAAAATGAATTTTGCCAACCAAGTATTTAAGGCCGAGCATGCAAAACAAGTAAAAAAGGCTGATTATATCATAACCGGCTCCTATGTCGTCAAAAATGATCCTGTCGTCAACGACGGTGTCATCGACGACACAATATCAGATTCAAGCAAATGGGCCACCGTGTTTCCGAGAGCTGTCATGAAAGCCGCACTGCAGCACAACAAACCATTTGTCTTAATGAGCCTGCGCAACCCCTATGACGCAGCCAATTTCGAAGAAACAAAGGCACTGATTGCAGTCTATGGCTTTAAAGGATACGCAAATGGCCGTTATCTTCAACCTAATATTCCGGCCGGAGTGATGGCGATATTCGGCCAGGCAAAACCTAAAGGCACACTTCCAGTTGACATTCCGTCAGTCACGAAACCAGGGAACACCCTTTACCCATTTGGCTACGGATTAAATATCAAAACGGGAAGACCGCTTTAATAAGGAGGGACACATGAGAAAAACAATATTCGCTTTTCTGACAGGGCTCATGATGTTCGGAACGATAACCGCTGCCTCTGCTTCACCCGATTCAAAGAATCAAACGGCTAAAAAGCCTAAAGTCCAGACCGGTATAGACACGCTCTTGCCAGACTATAAAAAACAGCTCAAGGGAAAACGCATCGGACTGATCACCAATCCAACCGGAGTAAACGCATCTCTGAAAAGCAGTGTCGATATTCTTTACGAGAACCCAGATATCAAACTGACAGCTTTATTCGGCCCTGAACACGGCGTCCGCGGTGACGCCCAGGCTGGAGACGAAGTAGGCTCTTACATTGACGAAAAAACCGGGGTACCCGTATACAGCCTCTACGGAAAAACGAAAAAACCGACTCCAGAAATGCTGAAAAATGTCGATATTCTTATGTTTGACATTCAGGATGTCGGGACCCGTTTCTACACGTACATTTATACAATGGCATACGCAATGGAAGCCGCTAAAGAAAACGGCATTCCATTTATGGTGTTGGACCGTCCGAATCCTCAAGGAGGGAATCATATTGAAGGACCAATCTTAGAACCTGACTACGCCTCATTTGTCGGATTGTATCCCATTCCATTGAAGCATGGGATGACGATAGGCGAATTGGCTTTACTGTTCAACAAAGAATTTAGTATTAATGCCGATCTTACAGTGGTAAAAATGAAACACTGGAAGCGAAAAATGGATTTTGACGATACCCGATTGCCTTTCGTCCTCCCTTCGCCTAACATGCCGACGGTGGAAAGCACATTTGTTTATCCTGCAACCGGGCTGATTGAAGGAACAAATATATCCGAAGGGCGAGGGACAACAAAGCCATTCGAATTGATCGGAGCTCCCTTTATCAAAAGCACAGAACTTGAAGAAACATTAAACAGCCTCCATTTGCCGGGCGTTACATTTAGGGCAGCATCCTTCACACCGACGTTTTCTAAACATCAAGGAACGCTTTGCCACGGTGTGCAGCTCTATGTGACAGAAAGAGATAAGTTTGAAGCCGTTAAAACGGGTCTTTCAGTCATTAAAACCATACACGATCTCTATCCTGAGGATTTTGAGTTCCTGTCAACAGGTTCATTCGATAAACTGGCAGGCAACGGCTGGATCAGGACAAAAATTGAAAATGGAACTTCGATTGAGAACATCATAAACAGCTATGAAAAAACACTCCAACAATTCAGCAAAACAAGAAAAAAATATCTCATTTATTAGAACGTAAGCATCGTATGTTACACGTGTAACATATTCTTACCGAACGAAAGACCCTTACTTTTACACATGTGTAAGGGTTTTTTTCATACTAAAAACCCACCCGCTTTATATAGGAAAACTTTCATTTATTTGGTACAATTTTTATTGAAAATGATTATCAATTGAAAGCTTCTGAAAAGGTGGTCTAATCGTGCAAAATGCAGTGATTTATCAACCGGTACAAATTGAATATCTAAAAAAGACAAGTGATCTCTTCTCAGAACAGCAATTAGCCGATTCATTCGTGCTGATTTTTCATTTAAAAGGAAACGGCTATATTTCGATCGGAACAAACACCAATCCTTTGCAAAAAAAGACACTTTATGTTTGTCCGCCTAACGAGACCTTTGGCTTTACGCCAGCAGCCGATGGACATATAGATGCCTGTCTGATCAGGCTTCAAAGCTATATCAAGGAAGCCGGCCAAGATATTTTCACACCGTGCACAGAATCGGAATTAGCCAAACTGAAGCTTATAAATGTTTCACATATCGAAAATCTTGCCGTCCGGCTTCAAGAGCTTGCCGCACTATGGAATGAATCGTCTCAGCTTTCTCAGCTAAAATGTGGGATTGAAGTACAAAGCCTGATTTATGACCTCTTTACTGCCAGTTTATCTGATCAAACGGATACACATTCAGCAATCGAAAAAACAAAACACTATATCGAAACCCATGCCGATACAAAAATCACGCTTGCCCAGCTGTCGCAAATGGCAGGAATCAGTGCCAAACACTACAGTGAAAGCTTTAAAAAATGGACAGGACAGAGCGTAACAGAATTTATTACGAAAACACGAATCACAAAGGCAAAACTGCTCATGGCAAAATCAAACTGCAAATTGAAAGAAATCGCACACCAAACCGGTTATCAAGATGAATTTTATTTCAGCAGAATCTTTAAAAAATATACAGGCTGTTCACCTACAAGCTATATGAAAAAACGCCGAAAGAAAATCGCCGCATACGGAAGGGGCACAATGGGCCATCTCATCCCCCTTCACCACATACCTTTTGCGGCCGCTCTGCATCCAAAATGGACGTCTTACTACTATCAGCATTATTCGACAGATATACCCGTCCAGCTCAGTGCATACCGGTTTAATGAAAAGTGGGAAGAAAACCTGTACACGTTATCACAGGCAGAACCAGATGTGATTGTCAGCATGGATTCTATTTCTCCAGAAGAACAAGATCGCCTGAATCGCATCGCAGAAGTCATGTACCTTCCTTCAGAAGAAAGCTGGAGAACCCACTTTCTGCAAACTGCCTCATTTTTAAAGGAGGAGTCCGAAGCAGAAAAGTGGCTAGCGGATTATGACCAGCAGACAACAGCCGCCAAAAAAACACTTCAACACGTTCAAGGGCTGCGTTTTCTCTTTTTGAGGCTGCATAAGCAAAACTTCTATCTGGCACATAACCGAAGTGTCCGCGAAGTTTTCTTTGGGGATTTAGGACTCAGCTCGGCAACAACGGCTGACACACCTTCAGAACAAGCGATTTCGTTAGAAAATATCGCAAATTACCAAGCTGACTGTATGATGCTTTTTCTTTTTAAAGAGCCGGAGACTATAGCTTACTACCAGCAATTACAGCAGACAGAAGCATGGCAAAACCTAAGCGCGGTACGGAATAAGCGTGTTTATCTTCTATCCCTTGACCCGTGGAATGAATACTCAGCTTGCGGGCACGAACGCATCGTTCAGCAAACTGTTTCTTTATTATCCGGAGATTGTCCATGATAAATCAGGAATTTGTCCATGGTGTTATATCTGTTCATTCTCTATAATTCCAATTGATAATAGTTATCAATTGAACAGGAGGCTCTATAGATGAAAAAGATATCTCTTACCTTATTAATCTTACTTCTCGCGCTGACGGCGGCAGCTTGCGGCAGCAAAAATGAATCAACTGCCAGCAAGGCAAGCGGCACAGCATCTGAGAAGAAGAAAATTGAATACCTTGATAAAACATATGAAGTAACTGTACCGACAGACAAAATCGCCATTACGGGAAGCGTTGAATCAATGGAAGACGCGAAATTGCTTGACGTTCATCCGCAAGGCGCAATTTCATTCTCCGGCAAATTCCCTGATATGTTCAAAGACATCACTGATAAAGCCAAACCAACCGGAGAAAAAATGGAGCCAAATATTGAAAAGATTCTTGAAATGAAGCCAGATGTTATCCTTGCTTCAACAAAGTTTCCGGAAAAAACGCTGCAAAAAATCAGCACAGCAGGCACGACGATCCCAGTTTCTCATATCTCTTCAAACTGGAAGGAAAACATGATGCTGCTTGCCCAACTGACCGGAAAAGAGAAAAAAGCAAAGAAAATTATTGCAGACTATGAACAGGATCTAAAAGAAACAAAAACAAAAATCAACGATAAAGCGAAAGATTCAAAAGCGCTTGTCATTAGAATTAGACAAGGCAACATTTACATTTACCCTGAACAGGTGTATTTCAACTCCACACTATACGGTGATTTAGGCCTTAAGGCGCCGAACGAAGTAAAAGCTGCAAAAGCGCAAGAGCTGATTTCATTAGAAAAATTAAGTGAAATGAACCCGGACCATATTTTCGTCCAATTTTCTGATGATGAAAATGCAGACAAACCTGATGCCTTAAAAGATTTAGAGAAAAATCCAATCTGGAAAAGCCTTAAAGCAGTCAAAGAAGATCATGTGTATGTCAACTCAGTGGACCCTCTCGCACAAGGCGGCACAGCTTGGAGCAAAGTCCGTTTCCTGAAAGCGGCTGCTGAAAAATTGACACAAAACTAATTCAGAGTAGGTTTTTGTATGTATTCAAAACAGTGGACACGTATCATATTGATTACTTCTCCATTTGCTATAGCGCTGTCACTTTTGCTTTCAATCCTTTATGGGGCAAAGCATCTTAGCACAGATATTGTTTTTACATCTCTTATTCATTTCGATCCGGGAAACACAGACCATCAAATTATATGGCACTCCCGGATTCCAAGGGCTGCCGGCGCTCTGCTCATAGGGGCAGCCCTTGCTGTTTCTGGAGCGCTTATGCAGGGCATCACGCGCAATTATTTAGCTTCGCCATCCATTATGGGTGTTTCAGATGGTTCAGCGTTTATCATTACGCTTTGCATGGTTCTGCTCCCGCAATCATCTTCGATTGAAATGATGATATACTCTTTTATCGGCTCAGCGTTAGGAGCTGTGTTAGTATTCGGCCTTGCCGCCATGATGCCAAACGGATTTACCCCCGTGCAGCTCGCCATCATCGGCACAGTCACAAGCATGCTGCTCAGCAGCTTATCAGCGGCCATGTCGATTTATTTTCAAATTTCTCAGGATCTCAGTTTCTGGTACAGTGCCAGACTTCATCAAATGAGTCCGGATTTCCTGAAGCTTGCCGCTCCGTTTTTCCTGATTGGCATCATAATGGCCATTTCTCTCAGCAAAAAGGTAACCGCTGTATCATTAGGGGACGACATTTCTAAAAGCCTGGGGCAAAAGAAAAAAACCATTAAAATCATGGCGATGCTTTCCGTCATCATTTTAACCGGCAGTGCCGTAGCGCTGGCCGGAAAAATTGCGTTTGTCGGGTTGGTTGTTCCGCATATCACGAGATTTCTCGTCGGCTCTGATTACAGCAGGCTGATTCCGTGCTCCTGTCTTTTGGGCGGAATCTTTTTAACCCTGTGTGATCTCGCAAGCAGATTTATCAACTATCCGTTTGAAACACCGATTGAGGTCGTAACATCCATTATCGGCGTACCTTTCTTCCTTTATTTAATTAAACGAAAAGGAGGGGAGCAAAATGGCTAAAAAATATGCATTGTTCAGCGCTTTGATTCTTGTTGTCAGCTATTTCAGCTTAACGAGCGGATCATTTTCTGTTCGTCCTGCTGAGCTGCTCTCCACTCTTTTTCAAATCGACCCGAATCCACAGTATGAAATTTTGCTGTTCGATTTAAGACTGCCGCGGGTTGTCATGGCTGCTATTATTGGACTCGGTCTTGGCATTGCAGGCGCTGTTATCCAGGCCATCACGAGAAACGGGCTTGCTGATCCTGGAATTCTCGGAATCAACGCAGGGGCAGGAGCCGGCATTGTAGCGTTTATGCTCTTATTCCAAGGCCAGAAGGAAGTGACATCCATAGCTGCAGCGATGGGAATGCCGCTCTTTGGATTGATAGGCGGGCTCATCGCGGCGATCCTGATTTACATATTTGCATGGCACAGAGGCAATTTAGATTCACGAAGAATTATTCTGGTAGGGATTGCGATCAATTCAGGATTCAGCGCCCTGTCTTTGTTTTTATCTTTAAAAATGGACCCGCAAGACTATCAAATGGCCATGGTGTGGAAAAACGGAAGCATCTGGTCTGCCAACTGGACGTATATCACAGCCGTTCTCCCATGGATGCTGCTGTTTATACCGATTCTTATCGGCAAATCCCGCCTGCTCGACACCATTCGTTTTGATGAAGACACAGTCAGAAGCCTCGGCATTTCATCAAATAAAGAAAAAACCATCCTGCTCGTAGCCTGTGTAGCAATCATCAGCGCCTGTGTCTCCGTAGCGGGAAGCATGGCGTTTGTCGGCTTAATTGCTCCCCATATCTCACGGAGACTGGCTGGCGTCGAACATCGCTATATCCTGCCACTGAGCGGTTTAATCGGGATGCTTCTTGTGATAAGCGCAGACTTTGCCGGAAAACTGTTTTTTCAGCCCGCAGAAGTGCCCGCAGGCATCATTTTGGCGATCCTCGGAGTTCCTTATTTCTTATATCTGCTTTTCAAGCAAAAAAAGGGGGAGAATGCTTGAAAGGATCTCTTTCAGAACACAAAGCCGGCAACAGGAGGTTCACGCTGTACCTCCCTCCTTCCTACAGCACAGACAGCGGGGGATTTCCTGCTGTTTACGTGCAGGATGGCAGTTCTTTGTTCCAAAACCAAATCGAATTACTAGAAAGCGCCTTTCAACAGCAAAGGCTCCCTGAACTCGTGCTGATCGGTATCGAACCCGAAAACCGGCTTGATGAATACACCCCATGGCCGGCTGCATCACTCAGTGATCGGTTCACGGACTTCGGCGGAATGGGATATCACTATCTGTCTGATATAACGAACCAGTTCATTCCGCTAATCGAAGAAAACTGGAACGTCACCAGGGAACCGCAGTCAAGAGGAATGATCGGTGCCTCATTAGGCGGCCTCATCTCAATGTTCGCCATATTAAAATATCCGTCAATGTTCGGGAAAATAGGCTCTATATCAGGTTCATACTGGTACGAGAACGCAGCGGAAACCATTCATATATCTTCTTTAAAGCCTGGCACTGCACGTGTTTTCATGTCTATCGGGAGTGAAGAAGGCTGTGAAAAACAATCCATTCAGCGACATATGCTGAAAAAAACAAAGCAAGTTCATCAAAGTCTAAAAGAAAAAGGCTTCACTGAAGACCAGTTGTGTCTTTCAATTGAAAAAGGAGCGGTGCACCACCGCAAGTATTTCTGCAAACAGTTCATCAACGCGCTCGAATGGCTATACGGAAAAAACCGCTCAACCCTATGAGCGGTTTTTTTATGCTTTCTGCAACATTGGTTTTAATTCAAAACGATTCAGCATATAGCCAAACAAAGCAGCCAATATCTGCTGAAACAGCATGCCGATCACAACAGGAACGGCAACCTGAGACGGGAAGAACGTAACGGCAAGAACTGCGCCGGCACTAATATTCCTCATCCCTCCCGTAAATATAAGAGAGACTATTTCCTCTTGCCGCCTTTTCATCATTTTTCCGATCAGCCAAGCAGCGGCATAGCCTGTTAACGCGATAAAGAATACCGTTACAGCTATTCCTGCAAATCTCAAATCAATGGATTTGAAATAAGGAGCAATCGCTGAACTGTTAATCGCAATCACTGCCATCAAGCAAAGCTTTGAAAAAGGCGACAGCGCACTGCTCACAGACGCAGTTCTTTCTGGAGATGACATCTGATTAAACAGCATGCCCAAAAAAGAAGGAATCACGACCATTACAATCAGACCTTTCATCATTCCCCACACATCCATGTGAACCTGAGCGCCGGCCAGCAATGAAAGACTCAGCGGTACGATTAGCGGTGACAGCACAGTATCAATTAAAATAATCGAAAGTGTCAAACCGACATTCCCTTTGTACATCGCTGCCCAAATCAAGCTTGTAATCCCCGTAGGAATCACAACAGCCAATGTTAAACCGGTAATCGTCAAAGGATCACCTTTAAATATAAGATGGCCGCTGCCCCAAGCAAAAAGCGGCATGAAAATATGAAGAACGAATAGTGCAAGAATCATAGGGAGAGGATGAGACAATGCATGTCTCAAAGATTGAAAGTTCGCGCTCAAACTGCCTGCAAACGTAATAAAAGCAAAGATCCAAGGCACAGCCCATTCATACCCATTTAAAAACTGAGACAGCAGCACGCCCAGCACCACACTAGTCGGCGTCAACAGCGGCATCACTCTCCCCAATACACGGTTCAGCTTCTGAAGCATCATATGCAAGTCCCCTATTTAAAATTTCTCTTCTCTCTATTATATCAATGCTGCTTAAGTGTATGTTATATAAAAAAGCCCAGATCTCATTCATCTGGGCTTCTCTATTTTATGCCATCTGTTTCATTAGAGATTTACTCGCTTTATTCAAACCTTTTAACTCAGCTTCAATGCCTTGTTCCTTGAACTTCGCAACAATCTTATCAAGTGCGGCCGCACCAGAATCGTCCCATACGTGAGCTTCAGTTAAGTCAATCACAACCCGCTCAATATCCTCTTGATATATAAACGCATTCGTAAGATCAGTCACTGACGCAAAAAAGATTTGCCCCTTCACTTGATACGTTCTAAGCTTTTGATCCTCTGCATGAGAAACGATTTTCAGCTTCGAGATTTTTGCCACAAAGAACACGGCACTTAAAAGAACACCGACAAATACACCCTTAGATAAGTCATCCGTCACAACAACCGTAACCACAGTCACAACCATGACAATCGAGTCCGTGAGCGGCGCTTTTTTGAGACCTTTTAAGGAAGACCAATCAAAAGTGCCGACAGACACCATAACCATTACAGCTACTAACGCCGCCATTGGGATTTTCACCACGACATGACTTAACACCGCAATTAAAAACATCAGAAAAGCACCGGCAACAAATGCTGACAAACGTCCGCGACCGCCCGCTTTTGTATTAATGACAGATTGTCCGATCATAGCGCAGCCTGCCATTCCGCCAAAGAATCCAGTCACGATATTCGCAATTCCCTGTCCGCGGCTCTCTTTATTTTTATCACTGTCCGTATCCGTCATCTCATCAATAATCTGTGCTGTCAGCAAAGATTCAAGCAACCCGACAAACGCTAAAGCAATTGAATAAGGAAAAATAATTTGCAGTGTTTCAAAGGTAAACGGAACATCAGGGATTAAGAAATGAGGCAATGAACTAGAAATATTGCCCATATCACCAACCGTCCGCACATCCACATGGAAAGTGACCGCAATTATTGTCATCACAATAATCGCCACAAGCGGAGACGGAACAGCAGTCGTAAATCTCGGCAGCACATAAATAATAACCAACGACCCGGCAAGCATCGCATACATGCTCCAAGAAGCACCTTCAAACTGGGGAAGCTGCGCTGAGAAGATAAGGATCGCCAGCGCATTCACAAACCCGATCATCACAGAACGCGGGATGAATTTCATTAATCTTGCAATTTTACTGATACCTAAAATCACCTGAATAATACCTGTCAAAATCGTAGCCGCAAATAAATACTGAAGCCCATGATCAGCAACCAGCGACACCATAACGACTGCCATTGAGCCTGTCGCAGCTGAAATCATGCCAGGTCTGCCGCCAAAAATAGAAATAATAATGGCTATACAAAATGACGCATAAAGACCGACCATCGGATCCACACCGGCTATAATAGAAAAGCCAATCGCTTCAGGAATTAATGCTAACGCAACTAAAATGCCAGCAAGAATGTCTTTTCGGATATTGCCGAACCATTGCTGTTTTAATGTAAAACTATCATTCAAATATAACGACTCCTTTTTAGTAAAAATTTATCCGCACCATATCTATTGTATTGGGAGCTTTTTTTATTTTACGGGAGAAAATGAAAAGAAAAACGACCGGAGAAAACGGGGAAACGTTGAGTATATTGTATTGAGGCAAGGAGTTGTCATACAAAGAGTATCATAATAAATTTTTATCAATTACGCAAGATGAATGCTGAAGAAAAAAATGGCTCAAATATATAGTCTGAGACATTTTATCATATCCGGATGAAACCAAGAATCGTTTTAATGACAGTAATATCTTTTCTCCCATTTGGCAACCCGAGCCGGTTTCCGAACAAACGACAGGCATGCTGCTCGCTACCAATGGATTGGCGGCTCTATCCTGCCAATCGCAGTCGGATGGAGTCTGGATGAGTCTCCCGTACAACCTGCATTTTGATTATTTATGACTCTCATGTTGATCATGCTGGTGATTGTATTGGGATTCAAAAATATTAGAAAACTTAAAAAGCAGAAGCTTGATAAAATGGATACTGACGAAAGCAAATCGGCACAGATATAAAATAAAAAACCCAGCTCATTGAGCTGGGTTTAAGCTTGCTTGGCGGCGTCCTACTCTCACAGGGGGAAACCCCCGACTACCATCGGCGCTGAAGAGCTTAACTTCCGTGTTCGGTATGGGAACGGGTGTGACCTCTTCGCTATCGCCACCAAACAAATTGAGAGTGTTCTCTCAAAACTAGATAACAGGTGTGACATCATTCAAAAATATGGTTAAGTCCTCGATCGATTAGTATCTGTCAGCTCCATGTGTCGCCACACTTCCACCTCAGACCTATCAACCTGATCATCTTTCAGGGATCTTACTTCCTTGCGGAATGGGAAATCTCATCTTGAGGGGGGCTTCATGCTTAGATGCTTTCAGCACTTATCCCGTCCGCACATAGCTACCCAGCGATGCCCTTGGCAGAACAACTGGTACACCAGCGGTGCGTCCATCCCGGTCCTCTCGTACTAAGGACAGCTCCTCTCAAATTTCCTGCGCCCGCGACGGATAGGGACCGAACTGTCTCACGACGTTCTGAACCCAGCTCGCGTACCGCTTTAATGGGCGAACAGCCCAACCCTTGGGACCGACTACAGCCCCAGGATGCGATGAGCCGACATCGAGGTGCCAAACCTCCCCGTCGATGTGGACTCTTGGGGGAGATAAGCCTGTTATCCCCGGGGTAGCTTTTATCCGTTGAGCGATGGCCCTTCCATGCGGAACCACCGGATCACTAAGCCCGACTTTCGTCCCTGCTCGACTTGTAGGTCTCGCAGTCAAGCTCCCTTGTGCCTTTACACTCTGCGAATGATTTCCAACCATTCTGAGGGAACCTTTGGGCGCCTCCGTTACCTTTTAGGAGGCGACCGCCCCAGTCAAACTGCCCACCTGACACTGTCTCCCCGCCCGATAAGGGCGGCGGGTTAGAAGGTCAATACAGCCAGGGTAGTATCCCACCGATGCCTCCACCGAAGCTGGCGCTCCGGTTTCCAAGGCTCCTACCTATCCTGTACAAGCTGTACCAACATTCAATATCAGGCTGCAGTAAAGCTCCACGGGGTCTTTCCGTCCTGTCGCGGGTAACCTGCATCTTCACAGGTACTATAATTTCACCGAGTCTCTCGTTGAGACAGTGCCCAGATCGTTGCGCCTTTCGTGCGGGTCGGAACTTACCCGACAAGGAATTTCGCTACCTTAGGACCGTTATAGTTACGGCCGCCGTTTACTGGGGCTTCAATTCGCACCTTCGCTTACGCTAAGCGCTCCTCTTAACCTTCCAGCACCGGGCAGGCGTCAGCCCCTATACTTCGCCTTACGGCTTCGCAGAGACCTGTGTTTTTGCTAAACAGTCGCCTGGGCCTATTCACTGCGGCTCTCTCGGGCTTGCACCCTAACAGAGCACCCCTTCTCCCGAAGTTACGGGGTCATTTTGCCGAGTTCCTTAACGAGAGTTCTCTCGATCACCTTAGGATTCTCTCCTCGCCTACCTGTGTCGGTTTGCGGTACGGGCACCTCTCACCTCGCTAGAGGCTTTTCTTGGCAGTGTGGAATCAGGAACTTCGCTACTATATTTCGCTCGCCATCACAGCTCAGCCTTATGGGAAACGGATTTGCCTATTTCCCAGCCTAACTGCTTGGACGCGGATATCCAATACCGCGCTTACCCTATCCTCCTGCGTCCCCCCATTGCTCAAATGGTGAGGAGGTGGTACAGGAATATCAACCTGTTGTCCATCGCCTACGCCTTTCGGCCTCGGCTTAGGTCCCGACTAACCCTGAGCGGACGAGCCTTCCTCAGGAAACCTTAGGCATTCGGTGGAGGGGATTCTCACCCCTCTTTCGCTACTCATACCGGCATTCTCACTTCTAAGCGCTCCACCAGTCCTTCCGGTCTGGCTTCACAGCCCTTAGAACGCTCTCCTACCACTGTTCGAAGAACAGTCCGCAGCTTCGGTGATACGTTTAGCCCCGGTACATTTTCGGCGCAGAGTCACTCGACCAGTGAGCTATTACGCACTCTTTAAATGGTGGCTGCTTCTAAGCCAACATCCTGGTTGTCTAAGCAACTCCACATCCTTTTCCACTTAACGTATACTTTGGGACCTTAGCTGGCGGTCTGGGCTGTTTCCCTTTCGACTACGGATCTTATCACTCGCAGTCTGACTCCCAAGGATAAGTCATTGGCATTCGGAGTTTGACTGAATTCGGTAACCCGGTAGGGGCCCCTAGTCCAATCAGTGCTCTACCTCCAAGACTCTTACCTTGAGGCTAGCCCTAAAGCTATTTCGGAGAGAACCAGCTATCTCCAGGTTCGATTGGCATTTCACCCCTACCCACACCTCATCCCCGCACTTTTCAACGTGCGTGGGTTCGGGCCTCCATTCAGTGTTACCTGAACTTCACCCTGGACATGGGTAGATCACCTGGTTTCGGGTCTACGACCACGTACTCATGCGCCCTATTCAGACTCGCTTTCGCTGCGGCTCCGCATCTTCTGCTTAACCTTGCACGGGATCGTAACTCGCCGGTTCATTCTACAAAAGGCACGCCATCACCCGTTAACGGGCTCTGACTACTTGTAGGCACACGGTTTCAGGATCTCTTTCACTCCCCTTCCGGGGTGCTTTTCACCTTTCCCTCACGGTACTGGTTCACTATCGGTCACTAGGGAGTATTTAGCCTTGGGAGATGGTCCTCCCGGATTCCGACGGAATTTCACGTGTTCCGCCGTACTCAGGATCCACTCAGGAGAGAACGAAGTTTTGACTACAGGGCTGTTACCTCCTATGGCGGGCCTTTCCAGACCTCTTCATCTACCTCGTTCTTTTGTAACTCCGTACAGAGTGTCCTACAACCCCAAGAGGCAAGCCTCTTGGTTTGGGCTAATCCCGTTTCGCTCGCCGCTACTCAGGGAATCGCATTTGCTTTCTCTTCCTCCGGGTACTTAGATGTTTCAGTTCCCCGGGTCTGCCTTCTCATATCCTATGAATTCAGATATGGATACCACTCCATTACGAGCGGTGGGTTTCCCCATTCGGAAATCTCCGGATCAAAGCTTGCTTACAGCTCCCCGAAGCATATCGGTGTTCGTCCCGTCCTTCATCGGCTCCTAGTGCCAAGGCATCCACCGTGCGCCCTTTCTAACTTAACCGTTAAAAAGAATCACTATGTGATATCTTGTGTTACTAATTGAATGTGATGTCTACTGTTATCTAGTTTTCAAAGAACACGTTTCGAAGGAATGATCCTTCAAAACTAAACAAGACAGGGAACGTTCTGTTTATAAGACCCAAGGTCTTATATTCCGTATAATATCCTTAGAAAGGAGGTGATCCAGCCGCACCTTCCGATACGGCTACCTTGTTACGACTTCACCCCAATCATCTGTCCCACCTTCGGCGGCTGGCTCCTAAAAGGTTACCTCACCGACTTCGGGTGTTACAAACTCTCGTGGTGTGACGGGCGGTGTGTACAAGGCCCGGGAACGTATTCACCGCGGCATGCTGATCCGCGATTACTAGCGATTCCAGCTTCACGCAGTCGAGTTGCAGACTGCGATCCGAACTGAGAACAGATTTGTGGGATTGGCTTAACCTCGCGGTTTCGCTGCCCTTTGTTCTGTCCATTGTAGCACGTGTGTAGCCCAGGTCATAAGGGGCATGATGATTTGACGTCATCCCCACCTTCCTCCGGTTTGTCACCGGCAGTCACCTTAGAGTGCCCAACTGAATGCTGGCAACTAAGATCAAGGGTTGCGCTCGTTGCGGGACTTAACCCAACATCTCACGACACGAGCTGACGACAACCATGCACCACCTGTCACTCTGCCCCCGAAGGGGACGTCCTATCTCTAGGATTGTCAGAGGATGTCAAGACCTGGTAAGGTTCTTCGCGTTGCTTCGAATTAAACCACATGCTCCACCGCTTGTGCGGGCCCCCGTCAATTCCTTTGAGTTTCAGTCTTGCGACCGTACTCCCCAGGCGGAGTGCTTAATGCGTTAGCTGCAGCACTAAGGGGCGGAAACCCCCTAACACTTAGCACTCATCGTTTACGGCGTGGACTACCAGGGTATCTAATCCTGTTCGCTCCCCACGCTTTCGCTCCTCAGCGTCAGTTACAGACCAGAGAGTCGCCTTCGCCACTGGTGTTCCTCCACATCTCTACGCATTTCACCGCTACACGTGGAATTCCACTCTCCTCTTCTGCACTCAAGTTCCCCAGTTTCCAATGACCCTCCCCGGTTGAGCCGGGGGCTTTCACATCAGACTTAAGAAACCGCCTGCGAGCCCTTTACGCCCAATAATTCCGGACAACGCTTGCCACCTACGTATTACCGCGGCTGCTGGCACGTAGTTAGCCGTGGCTTTCTGGTTAGGTACCGTCAAGGTACCGCCCTATTCGAACGGTACTTGTTCTTCCCTAACAACAGAGCTTTACAATCCGAAAACCTTCATCACTCACGCGGCGTTGCTCCGTCAGACTTTCGTCCATTGCGGAAGATTCCCTACTGCTGCCTCCCGTAGGAGTCTGGGCCGTGTCTCAGTCCCAGTGTGGCCGATCACCCTCTCAGGTCGGCTACGCATCGTTGCCTTGGTGAGCCGTTACCTCACCAACTAGCTAATGCGCCGCGGGTCCATCTGTAAGTGGTAGCCGAAGCCACCTTTTATGTTTGAACCATGCGGTTCAAACAACCATCCGGTATTAGCCCCGGTTTCCCGGAGTTATCCCAGTCTTACAGGCAGGTTACCCACGTGTTACTCACCCGTCCGCCGCTAACATCAGGGAGCAAGCTCCCATCTGTCCGCTCGACTTGCATGTATTAGGCACGCCGCCAGCGTTCGTCCTGAGCCAGGATCAAACTCTCCGATAAAGTAGTTTGACTGACTACGCACATCGCTGTGCGATTTTTTAAAAACTGAATTAACAGGTACGTTTTGTCTTGTTTAGTTTTCAAAGATCATTTTGTTTGTCCACTTTGTTAAAGTAACTTTATTAGTATACAACGTCACTTCTTCAAAGTCAACAACTTTTTAAAAAAATTACACTAACGTGCAATTGCTTGGCGGCGTCCTACTCTCACAGGGGGAAACCCCCGACTACCATCGGCGCTGAAGAGCTTAACTTCCGTGTTCGGTATGGGAACGGGTGTGACCTCTTCGCTATCGCCACCAAACAAATTGAGAGTGTTCTCTCAAAACTAGATAACAGGTGTGACATCATTCAAAAATATGGTTAAGTCCTCGATCGATTAGTATCTGTCAGCTCCATGTGTCGCCACACTTCCACCTCAGACCTATCAACCTGATCATCTTTCAGGGATCTTACTTCCTTGCGGAATGGGAAATCTCATCTTGAGGGGGGCTTCATGCTTAGATGCTTTCAGCACTTATCCCGTCCGCACATAGCTACCCAGCGATGCCCTTGGCAGAACAACTGGTACACCAGCGGTGCGTCCATCCCGGTCCTCTCGTACTAAGGACAGCTCCTCTCAAATTTCCTGCGCCCGCGACGGATAGGGACCGAACTGTCTCACGACGTTCTGAACCCAGCTCGCGTACCGCTTTAATGGGCGAACAGCCCAACCCTTGGGACCGACTACAGCCCCAGGATGCGATGAGCCGACATCGAGGTGCCAAACCTCCCCGTCGATGTGGACTCTTGGGGGAGATAAGCCTGTTATCCCCGGGGTAGCTTTTATCCGTTGAGCGATGGCCCTTCCATGCGGAACCACCGGATCACTAAGCCCGACTTTCGTCCCTGCTCGACTTGTAGGTCTCGCAGTCAAGCTCCCTTGTGCCTTTACACTCTGCGAATGATTTCCAACCATTCTGAGGGAACCTTTGGGCGCCTCCGTTACCTTTTAGGAGGCGACCGCCCCAGTCAAACTGCCCACCTGACACTGTCTCCCCGCCCGATAAGGGCGGCGGGTTAGAAGGTCAATACAGCCAGGGTAGTATCCCACCGATGCCTCCACCGAAGCTGGCGCTCCGGTTTCCAAGGCTCCTACCTATCCTGTACAAGCTGTACCAACATTCAATATCAGGCTGCAGTAAAGCTCCACGGGGTCTTTCCGTCCTGTCGCGGGTAACCTGCATCTTCACAGGTACTATAATTTCACCGAGTCTCTCGTTGAGACAGTGCCCAGATCGTTGCGCCTTTCGTGCGGGTCGGAACTTACCCGACAAGGAATTTCGCTACCTTAGGACCGTTATAGTTACGGCCGCCGTTTACTGGGGCTTCAATTCACACCTTCGCTTACGCTAAGCGCTCCTCTTAACCTTCCAGCACCGGGCAGGCGTCAGCCCCTATACTTCGCCTTACGGCTTCGCAGAGACCTGTGTTTTTGCTAAACAGTCGCCTGGGCCTATTCACTGCGGCTCTCTCGGGCTTGCACCCTAACAGAGCACCCCTTCTCCCGAAGTTACGGGGTCATTTTGCCGAGTTCCTTAACGAGAGTTCTCTCGATCACCTTAGGATTCTCTCCTCGCCTACCTGTGTCGGTTTGCGGTACGGGCACCTCTCACCTCGCTAGAGGCTTTTCTTGGCAGTGTGGAATCAGGAACTTCGCTACTATATTTCGCTCGCCATCACAGCTCAGCCTTATGGGAAACGGATTTGCCTATTTCCCAGCCTAACTGCTTGGACGCGGATATCCAATACCGCGCTTACCCTATCCTCCTGCGTCCCCCCATTGCTCAAATGGTGAGGAGGTGGTACAGGAATATCAACCTGTTGTCCATCGCCTACGCCTTTCGGCCTCGGCTTAGGTCCCGACTAACCCTGAGCGGACGAGCCTTCCTCAGGAAACCTTAGGCATTCGGTGGAGGGGATTCTCACCCCTCTTTCGCTACTCATACCGGCATTCTCACTTCTAAGCGCTCCACCAGTCCTTCCGGTCTGGCTTCACAGCCCTTAGAACGCTCTCCTACCACTGTTCGAAGAACAGTCCGCAGCTTCGGTGATACGTTTAGCCCCGGTACATTTTCGGCGCAGAGTCACTCGACCAGTGAGCTATTACGCACTCTTTAAATGGTGGCTGCTTCTAAGCCAACATCCTGGTTGTCTAAGCAACTCCACATCCTTTTCCACTTAACGTATACTTTGGGACCTTAGCTGGCGGTCTGGGCTGTTTCCCTTTCGACTACGGATCTTATCACTCGCAGTCTGACTCCCAAGGATAAGTCATTGGCATTCGGAGTTTGACTGAATTCGGTAACCCGGTAGGGGCCCCTAGTCCAATCAGTGCTCTACCTCCAAGACTCTTACCTTGAGGCTAGCCCTAAAGCTATTTCGGAGAGAACCAGCTATCTCCAGGTTCGATTGGCATTTCACCCCTACCCACACCTCATCCCCGCACTTTTCAACGTGCGTGGGTTCGGGCCTCCATTCAGTGTTACCTGAACTTCACCCTGGACATGGGTAGATCACCTGGTTTCGGGTCTACGACCACGTACTCATGCGCCCTATTCAGACTCGCTTTCGCTGCGGCTCCGCATCTTCTGCTTAACCTTGCACGGGATCGTAACTCGCCGGTTCATTCTACAAAAGGCACGCCATCACCCGTTAACGGGCTCTGACTACTTGTAGGCACACGGTTTCAGGATCTCTTTCACTCCCCTTCCGGGGTGCTTTTCACCTTTCCCTCACGGTACTGGTTCACTATCGGTCACTAGGGAGTATTTAGCCTTGGGAGATGGTCCTCCCGGATTCCGACGGAATTTCACGTGTTCCGCCGTACTCAGGATCCACTCAGGAGAGAACGAAGTTTTGACTACAGGGCTGTTACCTCCTATGGCGGGCCTTTCCAGACCTCTTCATCTACCTCGTTCTTTTGTAACTCCGTACAGAGTGTCCTACAACCCCAAGAGGCAAGCCTCTTGGTTTGGGCTAATCCCGTTTCGCTCGCCGCTACTCAGGGAATCGCATTTGCTTTCTCTTCCTCCGGGTACTTAGATGTTTCAGTTCCCCGGGTCTGCCTTCTCATATCCTATGAATTCAGATATGGATACCACTCCATTACGAGCGGTGGGTTTCCCCATTCGGAAATCTCCGGATCAAAGCTTGCTTACAGCTCCCCGAAGCATATCGGTGTTCGTCCCGTCCTTCATCGGCTCCTAGTGCCAAGGCATCCACCGTGCGCCCTTTCTAACTTAACCGTTAAAAAGAATCACTATGTGATATCTTGTGTTACTAATTGAATGTGATGTCTACTGTTATCTAGTTTTCAAAGAACACGTTTCGAAGGAATGATCCTTCAAAACTAAACAAGACAGGGAACGTTCTGTTTATAAGACCCAAGGTCTTATATTCCGTATAATATCCTTAGAAAGGAGGTGATCCAGCCGCACCTTCCGATACGGCTACCTTGTTACGACTTCACCCCAATCATCTGTCCCACCTTCGGCGGCTGGCTCCTAAAAGGTTACCTCACCGACTTCGGGTGTTACAAACTCTCGTGGTGTGACGGGCGGTGTGTACAAGGCCCGGGAACGTATTCACCGCGGCATGCTGATCCGCGATTACTAGCGATTCCAGCTTCACGCAGTCGAGTTGCAGACTGCGATCCGAACTGAGAACAGATTTGTGGGATTGGCTTAACCTCGCGGTTTCGCTGCCCTTTGTTCTGTCCATTGTAGCACGTGTGTAGCCCAGGTCATAAGGGGCATGATGATTTGACGTCATCCCCACCTTCCTCCGGTTTGTCACCGGCAGTCACCTTAGAGTGCCCAACTGAATGCTGGCAACTAAGATCAAGGGTTGCGCTCGTTGCGGGACTTAACCCAACATCTCACGACACGAGCTGACGACAACCATGCACCACCTGTCACTCTGCCCCCGAAGGGGACGTCCTATCTCTAGGATTGTCAGAGGATGTCAAGACCTGGTAAGGTTCTTCGCGTTGCTTCGAATTAAACCACATGCTCCACCGCTTGTGCGGGCCCCCGTCAATTCCTTTGAGTTTCAGTCTTGCGACCGTACTCCCCAGGCGGAGTGCTTAATGCGTTAGCTGCAGCACTAAGGGGCGGAAACCCCCTAACACTTAGCACTCATCGTTTACGGCGTGGACTACCAGGGTATCTAATCCTGTTCGCTCCCCACGCTTTCGCTCCTCAGCGTCAGTTACAGACCAGAGAGTCGCCTTCGCCACTGGTGTTCCTCCACATCTCTACGCATTTCACCGCTACACGTGGAATTCCACTCTCCTCTTCTGCACTCAAGTTCCCCAGTTTCCAATGACCCTCCCCGGTTGAGCCGGGGGCTTTCACATCAGACTTAAGAAACCGCCTGCGAGCCCTTTACGCCCAATAATTCCGGACAACGCTTGCCACCTACGTATTACCGCGGCTGCTGGCACGTAGTTAGCCGTGGCTTTCTGGTTAGGTACCGTCAAGGTACCGCCCTATTCGAACGGTACTTGTTCTTCCCTAACAACAGAGCTTTACGATCCGAAAACCTTCATCACTCACGCGGCGTTGCTCCGTCAGACTTTCGTCCATTGCGGAAGATTCCCTACTGCTGCCTCCCGTAGGAGTCTGGGCCGTGTCTCAGTCCCAGTGTGGCCGATCACCCTCTCAGGTCGGCTACGCATCGTCGCCTTGGTGAGCCGTTACCTCACCAACTAGCTAATGCGCCGCGGGTCCATCTGTAAGTGGTAGCCGAAGCCACCTTTTATGTTTGAACCATGCGGTTCAAACAACCATCCGGTATTAGCCCCGGTTTCCCGGAGTTATCCCAGTCTTACAGGCAGGTTACCCACGTGTTACTCACCCGTCCGCCGCTAACATCAGGGAGCAAGCTCCCATCTGTCCGCTCGACTTGCATGTATTAGGCACGCCGCCAGCGTTCGTCCTGAGCCAGGATCAAACTCTCCGATAAAGTAGTTTGACTGACTACGCACATCGCTGTGCGATTTTTAAAAACTGAATTAACAGGTACGTTTTGTCTTGTTTAGTTTTCAAAGATCATTTTGTTTGTCCGCTTTGTTAAAGCAACTTTATTAGTATACAACGTCACTTCTTCAAAGTCAACAACTTTTTTAAAAAAACTTTTGGTGGAGCCTAGCGGGATCGAACCGCTGACCTCCTGCGTGCAAAGCAGGCGCTCTCCCAGCTGAGCTAAGGCCCCATAAAAAATGGTCGGGAAGACAGGATTCGAACCTGCGACCCCATGGTCCCAAACCATGTGCTCTACCAAGCTGAGCTACTTCCCGATTCCCTATCTATTCTATTAAAAGATATGGCGCGCCCGAGAGGAGTCGAACCCCTAACCTTTTGATCCGTAGTCAAACGCTCTATCCAATTGAGCTACGGGCGCAATTCAATTTACAATATCCCGTTAGGATAAATGGAGCGGAAGACGGGATTCGAACCCGCGACCCCCACCTTGGCAAGGTGGTGTTCTACCACTGAACTACTTCCGCATATCGCAATAAAAAAAGCTTTCTCCTTATGAGAAACCTTGGTAATAATACATTTAATAAAGCTTCCAAGCGGGCTCGAACCGCTGACCTCTTCCTTACCATGGAAGTGCTCTACCTGCTGAGCTATGGAAGCAATGGCTCCGCAGGTAGGATTCGAACCTACGACCGATCGGTTAACAGCCGATAGCTCTACCACTGAGCTACTGCGGAATAATATAAAGCTTCATAAACAAACATGGTAGAATTAATAAACTGCTTGGCGGCGTCCTACTCTCACAGGGGGAAACCCCCGACTACCATCGGCGCTGAAGAGCTTAACTTCCGTGTTCGGTATGGGAACGGGTGTGACCTCTTCGCTATCGCCACCAAACAAATTGAGAGTGTTCTCTCAAAACTAGATAACAGGTGTGACATCATTCAAAAATATGGTTAAGTCCTCGATCGATTAGTATCTGTCAGCTCCATGTGTCGCCACACTTCCACCTCAGACCTATCAACCTGATCATCTTTCAGGGATCTTACTTCCTTGCGGAATGGGAAATCTCATCTTGAGGGGGGCTTCATGCTTAGATGCTTTCAGCACTTATCCCGTCCGCACATAGCTACCCAGCGATGCCCTTGGCAGAACAACTGGTACACCAGCGGTGCGTCCATCCCGGTCCTCTCGTACTAAGGACAGCTCCTCTCAAATTTCCTGCGCCCGCGACGGATAGGGACCGAACTGTCTCACGACGTTCTGAACCCAGCTCGCGTACCGCTTTAATGGGCGAACAGCCCAACCCTTGGGACCGACTACAGCCCCAGGATGCGATGAGCCGACATCGAGGTGCCAAACCTCCCCGTCGATGTGGACTCTTGGGGGAGATAAGCCTGTTATCCCCGGGGTAGCTTTTATCCGTTGAGCGATGGCCCTTCCATGCGGAACCACCGGATCACTAAGCCCGACTTTCGTCCCTGCTCGACTTGTAGGTCTCGCAGTCAAGCTCCCTTGTGCCTTTACACTCTGCGAATGATTTCCAACCATTCTGAGGGAACCTTTGGGCGCCTCCGTTACCTTTTAGGAGGCGACCGCCCCAGTCAAACTGCCCACCTGACACTGTCTCCCCGCCCGATAAGGGCGGCGGGTTAGAAGGTCAATACAGCCAGGGTAGTATCCCACCGATGCCTCCACCGAAGCTGGCGCTCCGGTTTCCAAGGCTCCTACCTATCCTGTACAAGCTGTACCAACATTCAATATCAGGCTGCAGTAAAGCTCCACGGGGTCTTTCCGTCCTGTCGCGGGTAACCTGCATCTTCACAGGTACTATAATTTCACCGAGTCTCTCGTTGAGACAGTGCCCAGATCGTTGCGCCTTTCGTGCGGGTCGGAACTTACCCGACAAGGAATTTCGCTACCTTAGGACCGTTATAGTTACGGCCGCCGTTTACTGGGGCTTCAATTCGCACCTTCGCTTACGCTAAGCGCTCCTCTTAACCTTCCAGCACCGGGCAGGCGTCAGCCCCTATACTTCGCCTTACGGCTTCGCAGAGACCTGTGTTTTTGCTAAACAGTCGCCTGGGCCTATTCACTGCGGCTCTCTCGGGCTTGCACCCTAACAGAGCACCCCTTCTCCCGAAGTTACGGGGTCATTTTGCCGAGTTCCTTAACGAGAGTTCTCTCGATCACCTTAGGATTCTCTCCTCGCCTACCTGTGTCGGTTTGCGGTACGGGCACCTCTCACCTCGCTAGAGGCTTTTCTTGGCAGTGTGGAATCAGGAACTTCGCTACTATATTTCGCTCGCCATCACAGCTCAGCCTTATGGGAAACGGATTTGCCTATTTCCCAGCCTAACTGCTTGGACGCGGATATCCAATACCGCGCTTACCCTATCCTCCTGCGTCCCCCCATTGCTCAAATGGTGAGGAGGTGGTACAGGAATATCAACCTGTTGTCCATCGCCTACGCCTTTCGGCCTCGGCTTAGGTCCCGACTAACCCTGAGCGGACGAGCCTTCCTCAGGAAACCTTAGGCATTCGGTGGAGGGGATTCTCACCCCTCTTTCGCTACTCATACCGGCATTCTCACTTCTAAGCGCTCCACCAGTCCTTCCGGTCTGGCTTCACAGCCCTTAGAACGCTCTCCTACCACTGTTCGAAGAACAGTCCGCAGCTTCGGTGATACGTTTAGCCCCGGTACATTTTCGGCGCAGAGTCACTCGACCAGTGAGCTATTACGCACTCTTTAAATGGTGGCTGCTTCTAAGCCAACATCCTGGTTGTCTAAGCAACTCCACATCCTTTTCCACTTAACGTATACTTTGGGACCTTAGCTGGCGGTCTGGGCTGTTTCCCTTTCGACTACGGATCTTATCACTCGCAGTCTGACTCCCAAGGATAAGTCATTGGCATTCGGAGTTTGACTGAATTCGGTAACCCGGTAGGGGCCCCTAGTCCAATCAGTGCTCTACCTCCAAGACTCTTACCTTGAGGCTAGCCCTAAAGCTATTTCGGAGAGAACCAGCTATCTCCAGGTTCGATTGGCATTTCACCCCTACCCACACCTCATCCCCGCACTTTTCAACGTGCGTGGGTTCGGGCCTCCATTCAGTGTTACCTGAACTTCACCCTGGACATGGGTAGATCACCTGGTTTCGGGTCTACGACCACGTACTCATGCGCCCTATTCAGACTCGCTTTCGCTGCGGCTCCGCATCTTCTGCTTAACCTTGCACGGGATCGTAACTCGCCGGTTCATTCTACAAAAGGCACGCCATCACCCGTTAACGGGCTCTGACTACTTGTAGGCACACGGTTTCAGGATCTCTTTCACTCCCCTTCCGGGGTGCTTTTCACCTTTCCCTCACGGTACTGGTTCACTATCGGTCACTAGGGAGTATTTAGCCTTGGGAGATGGTCCTCCCGGATTCCGACGGAATTTCACGTGTTCCGCCGTACTCAGGATCCACTCAGGAGAGAACGAAGTTTTGACTACAGGGCTGTTACCTCCTATGGCGGGCCTTTCCAGACCTCTTCATCTACCTCGTTCTTTTGTAACTCCGTACAGAGTGTCCTACAACCCCAAGAGGCAAGCCTCTTGGTTTGGGCTAATCCCGTTTCGCTCGCCGCTACTCAGGGAATCGCATTTGCTTTCTCTTCCTCCGGGTACTTAGATGTTTCAGTTCCCCGGGTCTGCCTTCTCATATCCTATGAATTCAGATATGGATACCACTCCATTACGAGCGGTGGGTTTCCCCATTCGGAAATCTCCGGATCAAAGCTTGCTTACAGCTCCCCGAAGCATATCGGTGTTCGTCCCGTCCTTCATCGGCTCCTAGTGCCAAGGCATCCACCGTGCGCCCTTTCTAACTTAACCGTTAAAAAGAATCACTATGTGATATCTTGTGTTACTAATTGAATGTGATGTCTACTGTTATCTAGTTTTCAAAGAACACGTTTCGAAGGAATGATCCTTCAAAACTAAACAAGACAGGGAACGTTCTGTTTATAAGACCCAAGGTCTTATATTCCGTATAATATCCTTAGAAAGGAGGTGATCCAGCCGCACCTTCCGATACGGCTACCTTGTTACGACTTCACCCCAATCATCTGTCCCACCTTCGGCGGCTGGCTCCTAAAAGGTTACCTCACCGACTTCGGGTGTTACAAACTCTCGTGGTGTGACGGGCGGTGTGTACAAGGCCCGGGAACGTATTCACCGCGGCATGCTGATCCGCGATTACTAGCGATTCCAGCTTCACGCAGTCGAGTTGCAGACTGCGATCCGAACTGAGAACAGATTTGTGGGATTGGCTTAACCTCGCGGTTTCGCTGCCCTTTGTTCTGTCCATTGTAGCACGTGTGTAGCCCAGGTCATAAGGGGCATGATGATTTGACGTCATCCCCACCTTCCTCCGGTTTGTCACCGGCAGTCACCTTAGAGTGCCCAACTGAATGCTGGCAACTAAGATCAAGGGTTGCGCTCGTTGCGGGACTTAACCCAACATCTCACGACACGAGCTGACGACAACCATGCACCACCTGTCACTCTGCCCCCGAAGGGGACGTCCTATCTCTAGGATTGTCAGAGGATGTCAAGACCTGGTAAGGTTCTTCGCGTTGCTTCGAATTAAACCACATGCTCCACCGCTTGTGCGGGCCCCCGTCAATTCCTTTGAGTTTCAGTCTTGCGACCGTACTCCCCAGGCGGAGTGCTTAATGCGTTAGCTGCAGCACTAAGGGGCGGAAACCCCCTAACACTTAGCACTCATCGTTTACGGCGTGGACTACCAGGGTATCTAATCCTGTTCGCTCCCCACGCTTTCGCTCCTCAGCGTCAGTTACAGACCAGAGAGTCGCCTTCGCCACTGGTGTTCCTCCACATCTCTACGCATTTCACCGCTACACGTGGAATTCCACTCTCCTCTTCTGCACTCAAGTTCCCCAGTTTCCAATGACCCTCCCCGGTTGAGCCGGGGGCTTTCACATCAGACTTAAGAAACCGCCTGCGAGCCCTTTACGCCCAATAATTCCGGACAACGCTTGCCACCTACGTATTACCGCGGCTGCTGGCACGTAGTTAGCCGTGGCTTTCTGGTTAGGTACCGTCAAGGTACCGCCCTATTCGAACGGTACTTGTTCTTCCCTAACAACAGAGCTTTACAATCCGAAAACCTTCATCACTCACGCGGCGTTGCTCCGTCAGACTTTCGTCCATTGCGGAAGATTCCCTACTGCTGCCTCCCGTAGGAGTCTGGGCCGTGTCTCAGTCCCAGTGTGGCCGATCACCCTCTCAGGTCGGCTACGCATCGTTGCCTTGGTGAGCCGTTACCTCACCAACTAGCTAATGCGCCGCGGGTCCATCTGTAAGTGGTAGCCGAAGCCACCTTTTATGTTTGAACCATGCGGTTCAAACAACCATCCGGTATTAGCCCCGGTTTCCCGGAGTTATCCCAGTCTTACAGGCAGGTTACCCACGTGTTACTCACCCGTCCGCCGCTAACATCAGGGAGCAAGCTCCCATCTGTCCGCTCGACTTGCATGTATTAGGCACGCCGCCAGCGTTCGTCCTGAGCCAGGATCAAACTCTCCGATAAAGTAGTTTGACTGACTACGCACATCGCTGTGCGATTTTTTAAAAACTGAATTAACAGGTACGTTTTGTCTTGTTTAGTTTTCAAAGATCATTACCGCCGCTTAACGAAGCAGCTTTATTACTATAACATTTAGCTTCTTTTAAGTCAACAACTTTTTTCAGAGTACTTAATGAAGCTTTTAGTTGATGTCAGCTGTTTATCAGCGACGAATAATAATATATCACGGATATTATCAAAAGGTCAACACCCAATTTAGGCTGTATGTGAAGAGACATTTTATCGGTTATATTCAATTGTCCATGCTCATAAGATGTAAAACAAGAATGATGGACAAGATAAGGAGGCATCATCAGTGAATCACTTCTATGTGTGGCACATTAAACGGGTGAAACAATTAATTATTATACTTATCGCCGCATTTGCAGCTGCCAGCTTTTTTTATATCCAAAGAGCTGTCCCGCTTCCCGTGTTTTCAACTGACACCGGACCTAAAGCCATTTATAAAGGAGAAACAGATTCTAAAGATATTTCACTTACTTTCGATATCAGCTGGGGCGATGAGAGAGCAGAACCGATACTTAATACTCTGAAAGCAAACGGGATTAAAAATGCAACGTTTTTTCTTTCAGCTTCTTGGGCAGAACGCCATCCCGACACAGTGGCCCGTATCGTAAAGGACGGCCATCAAATCGGGAGCATGGGCTACGCTTATAAAAACTATGCCAATTTAGAGAGCAGCGAAATAAAAAAGGACATGAACCGTGCGCAAACAGCCTTTGAAAAGTTAGGGGTCAAAGACATACAGCTATTAAGACCCCCTACCGGCCAATTCAATAAGAATGTTCTAAAGGTCGCAAAGCAATACAATTATACAGTCGTTCATTACAGTGTGAACTCTCAAGACTGGACAAATCCCGGAGTTGAAAAAATCATCGACAATGTGACCAAGCAAGTTTCCGGTGGAGACATTATTCTTTTACATGCCTCCGATTCGGCAAAACAAACAGAAGAAGCATTGCCTGATATCATCCATCAGCTGAAAGAAAAAGGATTAAAAAATGTAACCGTGGGTGACCTCATCGCAAATTCTGATGCCAAATCCGCAGAGGTAAAGTAATTACTTTGCTGCAAACTTCGGCAGCATCAGCAATTGGAAGGCATTACATGCCATTAACGGAAAAAGCATTAAATAAAGCCAGTCCTCATCATTTACTCTTAATGCAGGGAACCATTCTAATGCGGTAATCACAACCATCAAAAACAACGATGACACAAATGTTTTCTTAGAGGACTGCTTTTGCTTTATATAAGCTGTAATCACTCCAAAGATCAATAAAAACATCGGTAACCACGCATAGCCAGCCAGCGATTCTCCGCTCTCTCCAAAAAATAAAAAACGCACGTACATTAAATCAAAAGCAACAAACAGGATGAAAAACAACTGCAGCAAATTCCACAAAGAGGAGGACCTTAATATCTCAAGCGCAAACCGATGAACTGTTAAAAACACGAAAAAACCCATTTGGCTGATCACACTGAAAATCATGCCTACACCGATAAACCAAAATAAAACAGAGAAAATCTGCCCCGCTTCAAATGTAAGAAACAGCCCTCTATATTCTCCCCATTTTAAAGCAAAACCCACAATACTCGTGATAAGCGCTCCGACAGCTAAAATAGAAAAGAAAAAACGAACTAAACCACGGCTTTTCATTTCTTTATTCATCCCCTCAAAAATCGCGAACAGCGATATTTTGTTATGTATAATTCCAAACAGATGAATCATATTAAAGGTAAGACAAGTATGTGAAAGGAGCTTAAGCATGTCAAAAGCCAAAACGCTATTGATGAGCTGTTTTTTGTTATTATCTGTAACAGCTTGCGCTCCAAAAGACCAAGCAGCGGATATGGACTATGATCAGACCAAAAAAATGGTTGTTGATATATTAAAAACTGATGATGGAAAGAAAGCTATTAAGGAATTATTAAATGATGATGCCATGAATGAAGCGCTGGTGATTGACCAAGATGCAATTAAAGGAACAATAGAAAAAACACTCACATCTAAAAAAGGTGAAGAATTTTGGAAAAACATCTTTGAAGACACTGATTTTGCTGAGGGCTTTGCCAAAACTCTTCAGACAGAGCATGAAAAAGTGATTAAAAAGCTGATGAAGGATCCAGATTACCAGAAGATGCTGATGAGCGTTATGCAGGATCCCGGCATGGATAAAAAGTACAGCCAGCTGGCAAAAAGCCAAGAATTCCGCAGTTATTTAGAAGAGGTTATTAACGAAACACTTTCTAGTCCGCTTTACAAAAAGCAGTTCGAAGATGAGCTGAAAAAAGCAGCAAAAGACACAGCCAAAGAAAGTGAATAAAGGGAAAGCCGGGATCTGGAATCCCGGTTCACCTTTTATACCTGCACAGACATTTTTGCATCTATTTTTTTTGCGATGTCCTGATATATTTCTCCGATTGGATGATTCTCGTCGTAAACAGACGGAGCAAATTGGTCCTTATCCCAATCTGGCTGTTTCAATGGGATTCTGCCGAGCAAAGGCACATTTAGTTCCTCAGCCAGTTTATCTCCTCCGCCTTTTCCAAAGACATATTCTCTTTCCCCTGTCTTTGCACTTTCATAATAAGCCATGTTCTCTATGACCCCCACGACCTCATGATCGGTTTTAATCGCCATAGAGCCCGCTCTGGCCGCGACAAAAGCAGCTGTCGGATGCGGCGTAGATACGATGATTTCTTTGCAGCTCGGAAGCATTGTATGTACATCGAGAGCAACATCCCCTGTACCAGGCGGAAGATCAAGAACGATATAGTCTACTTCTCCCCACTCTACTTCATGGAAAAAGTTATTCAGCATTTTGCCGAGCATCGGTCCTCTCCATACGACCGGAGCATTTTCTTCTACGAAAAAGCCCATTGACATGACCTTTACTCCAAAGCGTTCAACAGGAAGAAGTTTCTCTCCTTCAATCGTTGGACGCACAGTGATACCCATCATGTCCGGCACACTGAACCCATAAATATCCGCATCAATTAAACCAACCTTTTTCCCTAGACGAGCCAGAGAAATAGCTAGGTTTACGGACACAGTTGACTTGCCTACGCCGCCTTTTCCACTTGCTACGGCAAGAAAGACTGGCGGGTTATCCATATTTAATAATGTTTTTTTCTCAGCTGACGGCGCCCGGAATTTAGCAACCGTTTCTTCAGGCAGCTCTTCAAATCGAAGGCCGACTGTCTCAGCTCCTGCCCCTTTTAATACGTTTACGATCTCTTGCTGAATCTGCATTTGTTCTGCAGTTCCTGTTTTTGCAAGAGCGACTTTTACACTGATATGCCGTTTTTCAGGCTTTATTTTAATTTCCTTAACGGCATCCAATTCTCCCAGAGGTCTTTGAAGAAAAGGTTCGCGCATTTCTCCGACTAGTTTTCTTACTTCATCTTCTCTTATCATCGAACCTCACCCTTTTGTGTATTCGTTTACAATTATTATTATATCATACATAAATGGCGGGTGTCTTATGCTTAGAACCACAAGAAAACCCTCCATTACTCCGGAGGGTCTCCTTTTTCTGTGAAATATCGCAAAATGCCTTTATATATGGAAGATGCCACCTTGTCTTGATATTTCGGTTTACCGAGCAACGTTGCTTCACTTGGATTGGATAAAAACCCGACTTCTATAAGCGCCCCCGGTTTGGTGACGTTTTGCATTAAGTAGATACCATGAATCCGCTTTGCTTTCCGGGTTGTGTTTTCCAGATTTCTTCTCAGCTCATCCTGAATGTATTTTGCGACTTTCTCATTTTCCGCATATTTCCCGTAATAAAAGCTTTGGGCGCCGCTCCATTTTTGTGACGGAATCGCATTAAGATGAATGCTGATATAGAGCTCCGCCTCTGAATGGTTTATTAATTTGACTCGTTGTCTTAGATCCTCAGCTTTTCGTCGGCTATAGCCTTTTGTTCCTTCTGGAGCGAGATCAGTATCACTTTCTCTGGTCATGATAACAAGCGCTCCTTGTTCTTGAAGATAATCCCTGACTCTAAAGGCCACTTCCAGGGTAACATCCTTCTCTAACAGCTTTCCGCCGACTGCTCCGCCGTCAGGCCCGCCATGACCTGGATCTAGATAAATGATTTTACCGCTCAAGGGCAGGCTCCACGGCTTCCAAGAGTCGTTATTGCTGAACTGATACTTGAACAGAAATAGTAATATGATGAAGCCTAGCAAAAAACTGAGCCATTTAAGCTTTTTCCTCATCCCTTCCCCTCCCGCTTGTCCGTTATTACATAACTATGGGACAGGGCCGGGAAATATGATTACCGCATGCGAAGCTTACACTGTTTTTCTCTTTGAACAAACCCTGCTGTCCACCAATCTTTAATGAACTTGCGTGCCGCTTCATAAACCGTGTTTTTATCAAATGTTGCGTATTGCTCGTGTATCCAATTATAGAGATAATCAAAAAACTCCATACGTAGCTCTTCTTCTTCTCTTGCAGAGCGGGCACTGATACTCTGCATGGATTCTCCGTAATAGCCGAATATCCCAAAACGCCCGCCTAACAAATAGGCTTCTATAGCAAAATCAATACAGCCTTCGGTAATAATATCTCGTTCATCATGTAAAAATGGAAATAATGGTTCTAAACAATCCTTAACAGACTGGATAATTTGTCTCAGAGAGAGTTCTTTGAGCAAGTTCTTTTCTAATTCAAAATCCTTTTGGCGTTTCACATCCATAAAAGACAGTACTTCTGCCATATAAATTCACTCTCCTTTTATCGATTATTTTGAGGTTTGGATGATGAAACAATGCCCGAATTCGGTTGGAAATTCGCCCAAATGAAGGTGTAAAATTGATAAAAAATCACCTTTCTGCAGGGTCTGGAACAAACGTTCTATAATTAGTTATGAAAAAAGCAGCCCCTCTAACAGGTCGCTGCTTTTCATACTTTCACGCTTCTTGTTGCAGAATATGTATGGATATATTGGTCTAATACAAACCCGCCTTTATCTTCATAAAAACCAGTAACGATAAAACCGGCATCAATTTGGCCTTTGATTTGGTCTTCTAAGGAATGGCCGAATTCCAAAGCCTCATTATTTTCGATCAGTTTTTTCACTTTATGTTTCGGAAGATCTTCTGGGTCAGCGTATGGAATGGAGTGTTTTACTTTTAAAACACCTTGCTGTTCTAATTCTGTATCAAACAGAAATACAACAGGATTGACAAAACCCGAGATTAGAACGCCGTTCCTTTTCAACACACGGTGCGCTTCCTTCCATACCGGGAGGACATTCTCAACAAAAACATTGGCAACAGGATGTACAATGACATCAAATGATTCATCATTAAATACACTTAAATCGTCCATGCTTCCTTTGACAGTGTGTATTGTGAGACCATCTCGCTCAGCAATCATTTTATCCTGATTCAGCTGTTTTTCTGAGTTATCTAGTACGGTGACATCCGCGCCTGCGGCTGCCAAAACTGGGCCCTGCTGGCCGCCGCCTGATGCTAAACAGAGTACTTTCAGACCTTTGACAGGCGGAAACCAATCCTTCGGTACATCTTTCATTGGTGTTACCCTTATATCCCAATTGCCTTTTTTTGCTTGTTCGATCACCTGCTGCTCAACAGCAACAGTCCATTCATTGCCTGTTTCTACTTTTTTATCCCAGGCTTTGCTATTATGAGCTACTAACGCATTCATGAATCTTCTCCTTACTTTAATGTATAGAGTATAACAAATATTTCTAGATTAATATCGCTTTCCCTTTGCATATTTAGAAAAAAGTTCATAAAAACGCAAAAAAACCACAAAGGAGATATGTGATTTATATCATCAGATTTACTTTTACTTCGTTACATAAAGCCATTAGCAATGAGAGCTATTGTTTCTCCGGGTTAGGAATCAGCAGTGAACTTTAACGGATGAGATACAGTGGTTAGATGAAGCTGGGCTGATCACATAACGATAATAAACATTGACCGAAGTTCCAATTGAATAAGAATGAAAGCTATCATGATTATTACAAAGAGACCGTTTATAAACAAACAATTAACCCCGTCAAGCGTCCATTCAGTTGTTATTTTTATGCGGGGCTGCCACGTTTTATTAAAGAAAAAAGCTCCCAACCCAAGGTCGAGAGCTTTTTGAAAACGCAAAATTAACGTTTTGAGAACTGAGGTGCACGACGAGCGCCTTTAAGACCGTATTTTTTACGTTCTTTCATACGAGCGTCACGAGTCAGAAGACCTGCACGTTTAAGAGTTGTACGGTATTCTGGATCTGCTTCAAGCAAAGCACGAGCGATACCGTGACGGATTGCTCCAGCTTGACCAGATAAGCCGCCTCCATGTACGTTTACTAAAACATCATAAGTGCCAGCTGTTTCAGTCAAAGTTAATGGTTGTTTGATATCTTCGATTAAAGCTGCAGATGGGATGTGTTCGCTGATTTCACGATTATTAACGACGATACGGCCTTCTCCTGGAACTAAACGCACACGCGCTACAGAGCTTTTACGACGGCCAGTACCGTAATATTGAACCTGTGCCAAATTGGTAACCTCCTTTTTAATTAACCGCGAAGTTCGTAAACTTCAGGTTTTTGTGCTTCGTGTGGATGCTCAGAACCACGGTATACGTTCAATTTTTTGAACATTTGACGACCTAGAGAACCTTTTGGAAGCATGCCTTTGATAGCAAGCTCAAGCATTTTCTCAGGGTAGTTTGTACGCATTTCAAGAGCAGTTCTTGATTTTAATCCGCCTGGATGTTGAGTGTGACGGTAGTAGATTTTGTCAGTTAACTTTTTACCAGTTAACTCGATTTTTTCAGCGTTGATGATGATCACATGATCTCCAGTATCAACGTGTGGTGTGTAAGTTGGTTTGTGTTTTCCGCGAAGGATAGCTGCAACTTCTGAAGAAAGACGACCTAAAGTCTTGCCAGCAGCATCAACAACTAACCACTTGCGTTCAATAGTACTTGCGTTAGCCATAGGTGTTGTACGCATTGAATTTCCCTCCTAAATGATCTGTCATTTTCAATAAACTTCGATTACGTTCTATTTCACAACACAATAAGTTCCGGGGCTTATCGTGGGGTTGAAATACATACCATATGATATCTTATAACTTTATGCAGACTCTGTCAAGAAAATATTATACACCTGGTTTAGTTGTCATAGTAAACGTTCCATAAATATAGCCCGTGCCCCGGCGCTGTGCGCCCTGCCGCTTCGCGATCCTTCGCTTCCAGCATGGATTTCACCTCATCGGGAGAAATTTTTCCAATACCTGCATCAAGCAAAGTACCCGCAATAATTCTGACCATATTATATAAGAAACCGCTGCCTGTGATCCGCATTTGCAGGCCGTCAGCCGTCTCAGTCCAATCAAGTTCGTATATCGTTCTTACCTTGTCCTGCACTTCTGTTTTAGCCGCGCAAAAGCTCGTAAAATCATGTGTCCCTATAAGATGCTTTGCCGCTTCTCTCATGTCCTGCACATTAAGGCGATATGAAAAATGGTAAGCGTAATGCCGTTTAAATACGTCCGGGTGTTTCTCCGTGTATACAAAGTAGCGATATTCTTTTTTGACTGCGCTAAATCGTGCATGGAACCCATCATCCGCAATTTCTGCCTGTTTGACTGCGATATCGTCCGGAAGCAGTGCATTTAAGGCATATGGCCATCTCTCAGCCGGGATAGACAGTGGAGTGTCAAAATGAATCACCTGTCCGGCTGCGTGAACCCCGCTGTCTGTTCTTCCAGACGAAACGACCGGAATTCTGTCTTTTGACTTATGCAGGACAGCCAAAGCCTTCTCCAGTTCATCCTGAACCGTTCTTTTGCCCGGCTGAACCTGATAACCGTTAAACAAATGTCCGTCATAAGAAATCGTGCATTTCAGTCTCATACAGCACCTCTAAGCCCTTAAGAAAAATAACAAAGCAGCTAATACAATTAAGCTGACAATGACAGAAGTGTCTTTTCCTGTCCATACAAGCTTTCTATATTTCGTACGTCCTTCTCCGCCTTGATAGCCTCTTGCTTCCATTGCCACCGCAAGCTCTTCGGCGCGTTTAAATGCGCTGACGAAGAGCGGGACAAGAAGCGGGACAATAGCCTTCACTCTTTCTTTGACAGGCCCGCTTGTAAAATCAACGCCTCGCGCCATCTGAGCCTTCATGATCTTATCTGTCTCCTCCATCAGTGTCGGAATAAACCGTAAAGAAATTGACATCATAAGAGCCAGCTCATGAACAGGAAGCTTTAATTTTTTCAATGGGTTCAGCAGCTGCTCCATTCCATCGGTAATCTCAATCGGTGTGGTCGTAAGCGTTAATAAAGTTGTGATTAAAATCAAATAGACGAATCTAAGAGAAATGAATATCCCCTGAACCAGACCGCCCTCATAGACTTTGAAAAAACCTATTTGAAAGATAATCGGTCCTTCATGTGTCATAAGGATGTGAAGAAGGAACGTAAAAAGGACAATCCAGATGATTGGCTTCAGCCCTTTCATTAAAAAAGAGAAAGGAACTCTTGTTAAAGAAACGACGCCAATTGTAAATAAACCAAGCAACGCGTATGTCTGAACATTATTGGCTAAGAATACAATGCAGACAAATAAAAAGATCGTGATCAGTTTTGTTCTGGGGTCAAGCCGGTGAACAAGTGAAGTCCCCGGTACATACTTGCCGATAATCATGCTGTCCATCATAAAGTCTTCTCCCCCTGAAAAAGAGCACGGATTTCAGCAGCGGCATCTTCGATTGTGAGCATAGGCTCATTAAATCTCACACCCAGTACAGCTTCAAGGTGTCTTTGGAATTTTATTGTTTCAGGAAGATCCAGCCCCCAGCCGGCCATCTCTTCACCCTTTAAAAACAGATCACGCGGACTGCCTGATGCTTGTATCGTTCCTTTATGCATAACAATCATTTCATCAGCGTATGCAGCTGCATCCTCCATGCTGTGTGTCACAAGGATCGTCGTCAGGTTCCCGCGTTGATGAAGCTCATAAAACATGTCCATAATCTCTTTTCGCCCTCTTGGGTCCAATCCTGCAGTCGGTTCATCCAGAACAAGCACTTCAGGGTCCATTGCAAGTACGCCGGCAATTGCAACTCTGCGCATTTGTCCCCCGCTTAATTCAAAGGGTGACCTGTCCAAAAGCTCTTCTGATAAACCTACAAGCTGCAGCATCTCTCTCGCTTTTTGTTCCGCATCTTCTTTTTTAACACCAAAGTTCATCGGTCCGAATGAAATATCTTTAAGAACTGTTTCTTCGAATAATTGATGCTCAGGAAATTGGAAAACGATTCCGACTTTTTTACGAAGTTTTTTCAGATCTTTATTCTTTTTCCCTGCCTGAATGACAGTGCTGCCTAGTGATATCTGTCCCTTCGTCGGCTTCAGGAGACCATTTAGGTGCTGAAGAAGAGTGGACTTGCCAGAGCCTGTATGCCCGATAACGGCTACGTAGCTTCCTTCTTTAATCGATGCATTGATATCATACAGTGCTAGGCGCTCAAACGGCGTCTTCATCTGATAGCGATGCTCTACATCTTTGATTGTAATGTCCACAGCTCTTTCACCAGCCCTTCCTGAGTCAAATGGTTTTCTTCCAAAGCCAGTCCATTTTCTCTTAAAAGCTGGCTAAGCTGGAATGAGAAGGGTAAATCAAGCCCGATTCGAACAAGTTCTTTATTCAATTTAAAAATCTCTTCAGGCGGCCCTTCAGCATATTTTTTACCGCCATTCATGACAATGATCCTGTCTGCTTTTGCTGCCTCATCCAGATCATGTGTAATGGATATGACAGTCGCCATGCCCTGCTCTTTTAAATGTCTTACCGTTTCAAGCACTTCTTCTCGCCCGATCGGATCAAGCATGGATGTTGCTTCATCTAAGATAATAATATCAGGACGTGCGGCAATAACCCCCGCAATCGCAACTCTCTGCTTTTGGCCTCCGGAGAGATGGTGCGGCTCTTGATCGAGAAAATCTTGCATATTAACCTGTTTTACTGCCCAGTCTACTCTCTCAATCATTTCTTCCCGCGGTACACCATTGTTTTCTAAACCAAAAGCCACATCATCGCGAACAGTCGTTCCGACAAATTGGTTATCCGGATTTTGAAAGACCATACCTATCTTCTTACGCACTTCCCAAACAGATTCCTCTGTCAATTGAATCCCGGCAACCTCAATGTCGCCTGATTCAGGAAGAATTAAACCATTCAATGCCCGGGCCAGTGTTGATTTCCCTGAACCGTTATGACCTACGATTGCAAGCCATTCACCCTCATACACCTGCAGGGAGACGCCGTCTAGTGCTCGTCTTTCTGCGTCCTTCCGATATCGAAATACGATATCCTCTACCGATATCAACTGATTTTGATTCATGGAAAACCGGCCTCCTCTCAGCTAATGCTCTGCTTTTCTCTCTATATTAAAAGTTGCAGTATCTAAAAAAAGGGCATAGATCCAGTTAGAAACTGTCCCGCCCTTCTTTAGATACACAAAAATATGTGATTAAACCAATTCGATAATTGCCATTGGTGCTCCGTCACCACGGCGAGGACCAAGCTTCATAATACGTGTGTATCCGCCTTGGCGCTCCTCGTAACGAGTTGCAATGTCAGAGAATAATTTTTGAAGTGCATCTTGGTTATTTTCTTCGTTTGCAACCTCGTTGCGGATGTATGCAGCAGCTTGACGACGAGCGTGAAGATCACCGCGTTTGCCAAGCGTGATCATTTTTTCAACTACAGAGCGAAGTTCTTTCGCACGTGTTTCAGTTGTTTCGATTCTTTCGTTGATGATCAAATCAGTTGTAAGATCACGAAGCATAGCTTTACGCTGTGCACTCGTACGTCCTAGTTTTCTGTATGACATGTGATGTCCCCTCCTTTATTGGAATGCTGTTTCTGAATAATAAACACACGAAAATCCTAGTTCACAAGGGAAACTAGTCAATCGTCTTTGCGAAGTCCGAGTCCAAGTTCTTCTAGTTTCGCTTTCACTTCTTCAAGTGATTTGCGTCCTAGATTTCGAACTTTCATCATATCTTCTTCCGTCTTGTTCGCAAGCTCTTGAACCGTGTTAATACCCGCACGCTTTAAGCAGTTGTAAGAACGAACAGAAAGATCCAATTCTTCAATTGTCATTTCAAGAACTTTCTCTTTTTGATCTTCTTCTTTTTCAACCATGATTTCAGCATGTTGAGCTTCGTCAGTTAAACCAACGAATATATTAAGGTGTTCAGTTAAAATCTTTGAACCAAGCGCAATTGCTTCTTTCGGTCCAGTGCTTCCATCAGTCCAAACATCAAGTGTAAGTTTATCATAGTTTGCAACTTGGCCTACACGAGTGTTCTCTACCTGATAAGATACACGAGAAACTGGCGTATAGATAGAATCGATCGGAATCACGCCGATTGGCTGATCGTCTCTCTTGTTTGCGTCAGCAGGCGTATACCCACGTCCTCTTTGAGCAGTAAGGCGAACTCGGAAACTCGCATTCTCACCAAGAGTCGCGATATGAAGATCAGGATTTAAGATCTCTACATCACTATCGTGTGTAATATCAGCTGCCGTTACAGTTCCTTCACCCTGTACATCAATTTCTAGCGTCTTCTCTTCATCAGAGTAGATTTTCAATGCAAGCTTTTTAATGTGTAAGATAATCGTTGTAACATCTTCCACAACGCCTTCAATTGTCGAGAATTCGTGCAGTACACCATCTATCTGGATTGATGTTACAGCGGCACCAGGGAGTGAGGATAAGAGGATACGACGTAAGGAGTTACCCAGAGTTGTACCATATCCACGCTCAAGTGGCTCTACGACAAACTTACCAAATTTGGCATCGTCGCTGATTTCAACCGTTTCGATTTTTGGTTTTTCAATCTCGATCATTACTTAAAACCCTCCTTCAAAACGTCGAAACCTCGAATAGAATCATATGAGATTCCATCCGAAATTCCCCATTGTTTAGTCCCGTATGTGCTCAGGCAACGAGTCGGTGCATTCGTTTCATAAATAACTGTATCATAACCCATTATTGACAGGGACACAAAATCTATACAAACAAATTACACGCGGCGACGTTTTGGTGGACGGCATCCGTTATGAGGAACAGGAGTTACGTCTCTGATAGCAGTGACTTCTAGTCCAGCAGCTTGAAGTGCACGGATTGCAGCTTCACGGCCTGAACCAGGTCCTTTAACAGTAACCTCTAGAGTTTTAAGACCATGTTCGATTGAACCTTTAGCAGCTGTTTCTGCAGCCATTTGCGCAGCAAAAGGAGTAGATTTACGAGAACCTCTGAATCCTAAAGCTCCGGCACTAGACCAAGAAATAGCATTACCATGAGTGTCAGTGATCGTAACGATCGTGTTATTGAAAGTTGAACGAATATGAGCAATTCCAGACTCAATATTCTTTTTCACGCGACGTTTACGCGTGTTAGATTTACGAGCAGCAGCCATTGTTTAAGAACCTCCCTTACTTATTTTTTCTTGTTAGCTACAGTACGACGCGGACCTTTACGAGTACGCGCGTTGTTTTTAGAGTTTTGTCCGCGAACAGGTAATCCTCTGCGATGACGGATTCCGCGGTAGCTTCCGATTTCGATCAGACGTTTGATATTAAGAGAAACTTCACGGCGAAGGTCACCTTCTACTTTCAGTTTGTCAATAATATCACGGATTTTACCAAGTTCTTCTTCAGTAAGATCGCGCACACGAGTATCTTCTGAAACTCCAGCTTCTTTTAAAACTTGCTGAGCCGTTGTGCGGCCAATTCCGAAGATGTATGTTAAAGAAATAACAACACGTTTGTCACGTGGGATATCTACACCAGCAATACGAGCCATTCTCTGGGCACCTCCTTATAAATTATCCTTGTTTTTGTTTATGCTTTGGATTTTCACAGATCACCATTACTTTTCCTTTTCTGCGAATAACTTTACATTTTTCGCAGATTGGTTTAACTGATGGTCTCACTTTCATGTGTTTCCAACCTCCTTCAGTTTCCGGAGTGCTTTATTTGTAACGGTACGTAATCCTGCCACGAGTTAAGTCATATGGAGATAATTCTACCGTAACTTTGTCTCCAGGTAAAATGCGAATGAAGTGCATGCGGATTTTACCAGATACATGAGCCAAAACAGTGTGGCCATTTTCAAGTTCAACTTTGAACATCGCGTTTGGCAGTGTTTCGACTATAGTACCTTCCACTTCAATTACATCGTCTTTCGCCATTCAAGTGTTCTCCCTTCTTCAAATCAGTAACTTGCTTTCTGACAAATTTCAAAAGAAGTTTGTCACACGCCCTGTTTCGTTTATACTGTTCTGAACTTCCGGAGATACGCAATCATAAAGGGTTAAATGATTGATATTCTTTTTCTTAGGAGAATGAAATGTACGCTTTTCTCCGTCTGCTGTTAGTACATTGATGATGGTTAAAATTCCAACGACAAGCAGCAAGATGAATTCAGTCTTGCCAATGTTCACCCAAGCTTTCTGCCCTATCAAGCTTGAAAAACATCTGTCTTCGGAATTATTTTCATCATCTAGACTCTCGTCAGTATATCAAAACCCGTTTCCGTAATCGCAATCGTATGTTCAAAATGAGCACACTTTTTCCCATCTACCGTTACAACCGTCCAGTTATCAGCCAATGTTTTCACGTAGCGGCTGCCAGCGTTCACCATAGGTTCAATAGCGAGAACCATGCCAGGTTTAAGCCGTGGTCCTTTGTTGGGCGGACCGTAATGAGGAATTTGCGGGTCCTCATGCAAGTCTTGACCAACACCATGTCCGACATACTCCCTAACAACTGAAAACTGCTCATTTTCGACATACGTTTGTATTGCGTGGGAAATATTCGACAAACGTTCACCTGGTTTTGCTTCCTGCAAGCCTTTATATAAAGACTCCTCTGTCACTTCCAGAAGTTTTTTGTCATCATCGCTGATGTTTCCTACCGGATATGTCCATGCAGAGTCACCATGATAACCATTTAATTTAGCACCGATATCAATACTGATGATGTCACCGTCCTTCAGCACCCTGCTGCCAGGTATGCCGTGAACGAGTTCTTCATTAACTGATACGCAAATGCTCCCGCGAAACCCATTATACCCCTTAAAAGATGGGATTGCACCCTGCTTCTTAATAAAACGTTCGGCAATTTGATCCAATTCTTTTGTCGAGATTCCTGGTTTAATGTGCTTTTTTAACTCTTCATGAGTTAAAGCCACGATTCGCCCTGCTTCCCGCATGATACCAAGTTCACGTGGGGTTTTACAGATAATCATTTTTTTAATCCTCCAAGAAGATCCTTCACATCTGCATAAACGTCTTGAATGTCCTGTTGGCCATTCACGTTTGCAAGATAACCTTTCTCTGAATAGAAATCAAGTAAAGGCTGAGTTTGCTTCATGTTTACCTCAAGCCGTTTAGAGACGGTTTCCTCATTATCATCTGCCCGTTGATAGAGTTCGCCTCCGTCTTTATCACAAATACCCGGCGTTTTCGGCGGATTAAAGACTAAATGATAGGTTGTGCCGCAAACACTGCAAATTCTGCGTCCAGTCAGACGTTCCATGAGAGCGTCTTTGTCGACTTCAATGTTAATGACATAATCAATCGGCTTGCCGTATTCCTCAAGAATTTCTTCAAGAGCTTCGGCTTGAGCGACTGTTCGCGGAAATCCGTCCAGAAGAAAACCTCTTTCACAATCATCTTTGCCAAGTCTCTCTTTTACAATTCCGATTGTGACTTCGTCAGGTACGAGCTCTCCCTTATCAATATAAGATTTTGCTTCAAGTCCGAGTGGTGTTTCTTCTTTCATAGCAGCACGGAACATATCTCCTGTTGAGATATGAGGAATCCCATAATCCTCAACAATTCGTTCGCCCTGTGTGCCTTTACCGGCACCAGGAAGCCCCATTAAGACTAAGTTCATTCGGATTTCCCCCGTCCTCTCTTTATTAAGAGGGAATGGATAAATCCATTTCCTCTAGTTTTTCATAAATCCACGGTAGTTTCGTTTCACCAACTGGCTTTCTAGTTGTTTCATTGTCTCCAAGGCTACCCCGACAACAATTAACAAAGATGTTCCGCCAATTTGTGCACTTTGAGGCAATCCAGCGAATTGAATGAAAAAGATAGGAAGAATGGAAATCACGGCTAAGAATATAGAACCCACAAACGTAAGTCGATACAAAATGCTCGTAATTCTATCTTGAGTCATTTTCCCTGGACGAACCCCCGGGATATAGCCACCCTGTTTTTTAAGGTTATCAGCCATTTGTTCAGGGTTTACCTGTACAAAAGCATAAAAGTACGTAAAGGCAATAATCAACGCAACATATATCGCCATACCCACCGGATGCGTATTATCAAAGTTGTTTTGAATCCACTTTGTCACATCGTTTGTTCCAAAGAATGACGCGATCGTCCGCGGCGTTATCAAAAACGCAACCGCAAAGATTACCGGAATAACCCCTGCAGGATTCACTTTCAATGGAAGGTGTGTAGACTGACCCCCGCCAGCAGGTGAACGACCTGTGCCTTTAGCATATTGAATCGCAATTTTCCGTACGGCTTGCTGAATGAAAATAACTCCAACAATAACTGCTAAAATCGCAATCACAAGAAGTGCGACTTTCACAATATGAATAAACAACTGATCGTTGCTGCCGACAAATTGAGTCTCATATATTTGCCCAATTGTTTTTGGAATACTAGACACAATCCCCGCGAAGATAATGATCGATATTCCGTTGCCTACTCCATGAGAAGTAATTTGTTCCCCAAGCCACATTAAAAAGGCAGTTCCGCCAGTGAGTACTAAAGCAATGATAAGATATGTCGATACACCGGATTTTTCGATCAGCATACCGTTTGCCAGATTGTTGAATCCATATGACATACCTAACGCTTGGATGAAACCAAGCACAATCGTAAAGTACCTTGTGAACTGAGCTAATTTACGGCGGCCAACTTCACCTTGCTTAGACCACTCGGTAAACTTCGGTACAACATCCATCTGAAGCAGCTGAATGATGATCGAAGCCGTGATATAAGGAGTAATTCCCATTGCGAAAATGGAAAATTGGTAAAGCGCACCGCCGCCAAATGTATTAAGGAGATCAAAAACACCCATTTGAGACTGCGCCTGTAACGCTTCAGCGTTAACGTAAGGCACAGGAATAAACGCACCTATGCGAAAGACGATAAGCATGAGTAAAGTGAATATGATTTTATTCCTGATATCACTCACACGCATAAAGTTGGAGATTGTTTTAAACAAGTTAGATCACCTCAGCTGTACCGCCAGCAGCTTCAACAGCTTCTTTCGCAGAAGCAGAGAATTTATTGGCTTTTACAGTTAATTTTTTCTCTAATTTACCGTTGCCAAGAATCTTTACTCCTGCATTAAGTTTGCTAATAACACCAGTCTCTAGAAGAAGTTCAGGAGTGACTTCCGTTCCTTCTGCAAAACCGTTCAATTTGTCTAGGTTGACTACAGCGTATTCCTTGCGGTTGATGTTAGTGAAACCGCGTTTAGGAAGACGTTGGAATAAAGGCATTTGTCCCCCCTCGAATCCAGGGCGTACACCGCCGCCAGAACGAGCGTTTTGACCTTTGTGACCTTTACCAGCTGTTTTACCGTTGCCAGAACCAATACCACGACCTACGCGATTACGCGTTTTGCGTGAACCTTCTGAAGGTTTTAATTCATGAAGTTTCATTAGGACACCTCCTTATCCGATCAAATATTTTTATTGTTCTTTAACAGAAACTAAATGAGATACTTTATTAATCATACCACGGATCGCAGCGTTGTCTTCATGAACAACAGTTTGGTTTGTTTTCTTTAAACCAAGTGTTCTTACAGTAACGCGTTGGTCTTCCGGGCGACCGATTACACTTCGTTTGAGGGTAATTTCTAATTTAGCCATTAATGTTCCCTCCTTATCCTAACAGTTCTTCTACAGATTTTCCACGAAGCTTCGCAACGTCTTCAGCACGTTTAAGTTCACTTAAACCTTGAAGTGTTGCACGAATCATGTTGATCGGTGTGTTAGAACCTAAAGACTTAGAAAGGATATCAGCTACACCAGCTAGCTCAAGTACCGCACGTACAGGGCCTCCAGCGATAACTCCAGTACCTTCAGAAGCAGGTTTTAACAAGATGTTACCTGCACCGAAACGTCCGATGATTTCGTGTGGAATTGTAGTTCCAACCATTGGTACTTCAATCAAATTCTTTTTCGCATCTTCAACAGCTTTGCGGATCGCTTCTGGTACTTCTTGTGCTTTACCAGTACCGAATCCTACGTGTCCGTTTTTGTCACCGACAACGACTAGAGCTGCGAAGCGGAAACGACGACCACCTTTAACAACTTTCGCTACGCGGTTAACCGTAACTAAGCGTTCTTCTAACTCTAATTTGCTTGGGTCAATACGACGCATAATCATGTGTCCCTCCTTCTTTTATTAAAATTTAAGTCCAGCTTCACGAGCGGCATCAGCCAAAGCTTTTACACGTCCATGGTATAAGTATCCGCCACGGTCAAATACTACGTCAGAAATGCCTTTTTCAGCAGCGCGTTTTGCAACTAATTCTCCAACTTTAGTAGCAGCAGAAGTATCTCCAGTGCTTTCAACGTTCAAGTCTTTATCGAGAGTAGATGCACTAGCAAGTGTTACACCATTTACATCATCGATGATTTGAGCGTAAATGTGCTTGTTAGAACGGAAAACGTTCAGGCGCGGTCTTTCAGCAGTACCGGAAAGTTTAGCGCGAACACGAGCGTGTCTTTTAAGACGAGCAGCATTTTTGCTAGTTTTCGTAATCATCTAGGTCACTCCTTTCTTCACTTTAAGCGATCTTACTTAGCAGATTTACCTTCTTTACGGCGAACAACTTCACCTTCGTAGCGGATTCCTTTACCTTTGTAAGGCTCTGGAGAACGTACAGCGCGGATGTTAGCAGCAATAGCTCCTACGCGTTCTTTGTCTGTACCTTTTACAACTACTTTTGTTTGAGAAGGAACTTCGATTTCGATGCCTTCTTCAGGAACGATCTCAACAGGATGAGAGTATCCAACGTTTAAAACAAGTTTATTTCCGGATTTAGAAGCACGGTAACCGACACCGACTAATTCCAAACCTCTTTCAAATCCTTTAGATACACCTTCAACCATGTTGCCAAGCAGACTGCGAGTCGTACCATGCAGGGCACGGTGCTCTTTTTGATCAGAAGGACGAGCGACTGTAAGCACATTGTCCTCTACTTTAATCTCCATATCAGGGTGAAACGTACGAGTTAATTCTCCTTTTGGTCCTTTCACAGCTACAGTGTTGTTATCATTTAACGTTACTGTAACATCAGAAGGAATCTCAAGTAGCTTCTTACCTACACGAGACATACCAAACACCTCCATTCATGTTAAACTTCTTACCAAACGTATGCTAGAACTTCTCCACCAGCTTGTTTTGCACGGGCTTCTTTGTCCGTTAAAACACCTTGTGATGTAGAAATAATCGCGATTCCAAGACCGTTAAGTACGCGAGGTACTTCATTAGATTTAGCATAAACACGCAAACCAGGCTTGCTGATTCTTTTAAGACCAGTGATAACGCGCTCGTTGTTTTGTCCGTATTTCAAGAAAACGCGGATAATACCTTGTTTGCTGTCTTCTACGAACTCAACGTCACGAATGAAACCTTCACGCTTTAAAATTTCAGCAATTTCTCTTTTCAATTTAGAAGCAGGAATTTCAAGCTTCTCATGACGTACCATGTTTGCATTGCGAATACGAGTTAGCATATCTGCAATTGGATCTGTCATAACCATTATATAATTACCTCCTTCCCTTTCTTGGGGATTACCAGCTGGCTTTTTTCACGCCAGGAATTTGTCCTTTATATGCAAGCTCACGGAAACAAATACGGCAAAGTTTAAATTTACGAATGACTGAATGCGGACGTCCGCAGCGTTCACAGCGTGTGTACTCTTGTACTTTAAACTTTGGTGTACGTTGTTGTTTCGCAATCATAGACTTTTTAGCCACGATTTCGCCTCCCTTTCATTGATTATTTCTGGAACGGCATACCTACTTGAGTTAATAGCTCACGAGCTTCTTCGTCAGTATTAGCAGTTGTTACGATAACGATGTCCATTCCGCGAACCTTTGTTACTTTATCGTAGTCAATTTCAGGGAAGATTAACTGTTCTTTGATACCAAGTGTGTAGTTACCGCGACCGTCGAAAGATTTTTTAGAAACCCCGCGGAAGTCACGTACACGCGGTAAAGATACAGAAATAAGTTTATCAAGGAAATCATACATGCGCTCTCCGCGAAGAGTTACTTTCGCACCGATAGGCATTCCCTCACGAAGACGGAATCCAGCAATTGATTTCTTCGCACGAGTAACGACAGGTTTTTGACCTGCGATAAACGTTAATTCTTCAACAGCACTGTCGATTGCTTTGGCGTTTTGAACAGCGTCACCAACACCCATGTTGATTACGATTTTTTCGATTTTAGGCACTTGCATGACTGAATCATAGTTGAACTTAGTCATTAAAGCAGGTGCAATTTCTTTATTGTACTTTTCTTTAAGGCGGTTCATGAGATAGACCTCCCTTCCTTTTAATACTATTTATCTAGAACTTGCCCAGATTTTTTTGCTACACGAACTTTTTTGCCATCTTCCACTTTGTATCCTACGCGAGTCACTTCACCTGTTTTAGGATCGAGCGGCATAACGTTTGATACATGAATTGGCGCCTCTTGATTAGAAATACCGCCTTGAGGGTTAGCTTGAGTTGGTTTAGAGTGTTTCTTTACCATGTTAACACCTTCAACTAAAACGCGGTCCTTTTTAGGGAAAGCAGCAAGGATTGTTCCTTGTTTGCCTTTATCTTTACCAGAGATAACCATAACTTTATCGCCTTTTTTTACATGCATCCTGATCGCACCTCCTTGAGTAAGGCATTTATTTCATTAGATAACTTCTGGAGCTAGAGAAACAATTTTCATAAAGTTGTTTTCACGCAATTCACGAGCAACTGGTCCGAAGATACGAGTTCCGCGTGGGCTCTTGTCGTCACGGATGATAACACATGCATTCTCATCGAAGCTGATGTATGAACCGTCACTTCTGCGCGCTCCGCTTTTAGTGCGAACGATAACAGCTTTTACGACTTCACCTTTTTTGACAACGCCTCCTGGTGTTGCTTGTTTAACCGTGCAAACAATTACATCACCAATGTTAGCTGTTTTACGTCCAGAACCACCAAGAACTTTAATAGTAAGTACTTCACGTGCGCCAGAGTTGTCAGCTACTTTTAAACGAGTCTCTTGTTGAATCATTATTTGTTACCTCCCTTCGGAAAAAGAATTCCGAACTTTATTAGATAATAACAGCTTCTTCGACAACTTCAACTAGACGGAAACGCTTAGTTGCAGACAATGGACGAGTTTCCATGATCTTAACGATGTCACCGATTTTAGCTTGATTATTTTCATCATGTGCTTTGAATTTTTTTGAGTATTTTACGCGTTTACCGTAAAGTGTATGTTTTTTGTATGTCTCAACAACAACAGTAATGGTTTTATCCATTTTGTCAGAAACAACACGGCCTTGGTAAACTTTGCGTTGGTTACGTTCGCTCATGCTCACGACCTCCCCTCAGTGATTATTTATTAGCAGCAATTTCTCTTTCACGAATCACAGTTTTCATGCGCGCGATAGCTTTGCGCACTTCACGAATGCGAGCAGTATTTTCAAGTTGTCCTGTCGCTAATTGAAAGCGAAGATTGAAAAGTTCTTCTTTAAGAGACTTTACTTTTTGTTCAATTTCAGCAGTGGTAAGGTCACGAATTTCATTAGCTTTCATTTGATTCACCACCAATTTCTTCACGTTTTACGAACTTCGTTTTAATTGGCAATTTGTGAGATGCAAGGCGAAGCGCTTCACGAGCAACCTCTTCAGACACACCAGAAATTTCAAATAAAACTTTGCCCGGTTTTACAACAGCTACCCAACCTTCTGGAGCCCCTTTACCGGATCCCATACGTACCTCAAGTGGTTTAGCAGTGTAAGGTTTAGAAGGGAAAATTTTGATCCAAACTTTACCGCCACGTTTCATGTAACGAGTCATCGCAATACGTGCAGCTTCGATTTGACGGTTAGTAATCCAAGAAGCTTCAAGAGCTTGGATACCGAATTCTCCAAAATGTACTTCAGTACCGCCTTTCGCACGGCCACGCATTTTTCCGCGATGCTCTCTGCGATATTTAACGCGTTTTGGTAATAACATATTATTTTCCTCCTTCCTCTTTTTTCTTCTTAGTAGGAAGAACCTCTCCACGATAGATCCAGACTTTTACACCAAGCTTACCGTAAGTAGTATCAGCTTCAGATGTTGCATAGTCAATGTCCGCACGTAATGTGTGCAATGGAACAGTTCCTTCACTGTAGTATTCAGAACGAGCGATATCTGCACCGCCAAGACGACCAGAAACCATTGTTTTCACACCTTGTGCTCCAGCACGCATAGTACGTTGGATTTGTTGTTTCTGCGCACGGCGGAAAGAAACACGGTTTTCTAATTGACGAGCGATGTTGTCAGCAACTAGCTGTGCATCAAGATCTGCTCTTTTGATTTCAAGAATGTTAATGTGTACACGCTTGCCAGTAAGGCTGTTAAGGGCTTTGCGAAGTGCTTCGACTTCAGAACCGCCTTTACCGATAACCATACCAGGCTTAGCTGTGTGGATCGTAATGTTAACGCGGTTTGCTGCACGCTCGATTTCTACTTTAGAAACAGAAGCGTCAGAAAGGCGTTTGCTAATGTATTCACGAATTTTTAAATCTTCGTGCAGGAAGTCAGCGTAATCTTTACCAGCGTACCACTTAGATTCCCAATCACGAATGACTCCGATACGAAGACCGACTGGATTTACCTTTTGACCCACTACTTATCCCTCCTTCTTTTCTGATACAACGATTGTAATGTGGCTCGTACGTTTGTTGATTTGGCTCGCACGTCCCATAGCACGTGGGCGGAATCTTTTTAACGTAGGGCCTTCGTCAACGAATGCTTGAGAAATAACCAGGTTGTTAGCGTCCATTTCATAGTTATGCTCAGCATTTGCAATAGCGGATTTTAATACTTTCTCGATAATTGGAGAAGCAGCTCTTGGTGTAAGGTTCAAGATTGATACTGCCTCACCTACTTGCTTGCCTCGAATCAGGTCCATTACTAGACGTGCTTTACGAGGAGCAATACGGACTGTTCTTGCAACAGCTTTAGCTTGCATTTAAAAGCCTCCTCTCTTAGCGTCTTGTTTTTTTGTCATCACTAGCATGACCTTTGTACGTACGAGTTGGAGCGAATTCACCCAACTTGTGCCCTACCATATCTTCAGAGATGAATACAGGCACGTGTTTACGTCCGTCATAGACTGCGATTGTGTGACCAATAAACTGTGGGAAAATAGTTGAACGACGAGACCAAGTTTTTACGACTTGTTTCTTGTCTGTTTCATTTAATTTCTCGATTTTAGTCATCAAGTGTCCATCGACAAATGGTCCTTTTTTTAAGCTGCGAGCCATTTTGGAACCTCCCTTCGTGATTGCACTACGGTCCGAAAAGAACCGTAGACAACCCCGTTATTTATTTTTACGACGACGTACGATAAATTTATCGGATTTGTTCTTTTTCTTACGAGTCTTGAATCCAAGAGTTGGTTTGCCCCATGGAGACATTGGTGATTTACGTCCGATTGGCGCACGTCCTTCACCACCACCGTGTGGGTGATCGTTAGGGTTCATTACAGAACCACGAACTGTAGGACGGATGCCTTTCCAGCGAGAACGTCCAGCTTTACCAATGTTGATAAGTTCGTGCTGTTCGTTACCTACTTGACCGATAGAAGCACGGCAAGCAGAAAGGATCATGCGAACTTCACCAGAGTTAAGACGTACAAGAACGTATTTACCTTCTTTACCAAGAACCTGAGCAGATGTACCAGCTGAACGTACAAGCTGTCCGCCTTTACCAGGTTTTAATTCAATGTTATGCACAACTGTACCAACAGGGATGTTGATAAGTGGAAGTGCATTACCTACTTTAATGTCAGCTTCAGGACCTGACATGATTTCAGTACCTACTTGAATTCCTTTAGGAGCAAGAATGTAACGTTTTTCTCCGTCTGCATAGTTGATTAGAGCGATGTTAGCTGAACGGTTTGGATCGTATTCAACTGTAGCAACGCGTCCAGGTATACCATCTTTATCGCGTTTGAAGTCGATAACACGGTATTGGCGTTTATGTCCGCCACCTTGGTGACGTACAGTCAATTTACCTTGGTTGTTACGTCCGCCTTTTTTGTGAAGGGGAGCAAGCAAGGATTTTTCCGGCTTGTCAGTCGTGATTTCAGCAAAATCTGAAGTTGTCATGCCACGACGTCCATTAGAGGTCGGTTTATACTTTTTAATCGCCATTTTGAATTTCCCTCCTTCTTTTTACAGATAATTAAGCTTCAAAAATTTCGATTTCTTTGCTGTCTGCAGTAAGTTTTACGATCGCTTTTCTGCGACGGCTAGTCATACCAGTGTAGCGTCCAACACGTTTTGATTTACCTTTGTAGTTCATGATGTTGACTTTGTCAACTTTCACTCCAAAGATGCTTTCAACCGCGTCTTTCACTTCTGTTTTGTTAGCTCTTACATCAACTTCAAAAGTATATTTCTTTTCAGTCATTAAATCAGCAGAACGTTCAGTAATGACGGGGCGCTTTAGAACATCACGAGGATCTTTCATTATGCAAGCACCTCCTCTACTTTTTCAACCGCTGCTTTTGTAATCAGAAGCTTCTCGTGGTTGACAACGTCTAAAACGTTGATTCCATTAGCTTCAACAACAGTAACTCCAGGAATGTTACGAGCAGATAATGCTACTGCTTCGTTTGCATCCGCAGTTACGATTAAAGCTTTTTTCTCAACAGATAACCCTTTAAGGATAGCTGCCATTTCTTTTGTTTTAGCCGTATCAAGAGTAAGATCTTCAAGAACGATGATATTGTTGTCGATCACTTTAGAAGACAATACTGATTTGATTGCCAAGCGGCGAACTTTTTTAGGTAATTTATAAGAATAGCTGCGTGGTGTTGGGCCGAATACGACACCACCTCCGCGCCATTGCGGTGAACGGATTGAACCTTGACGGGCACGTCCAGTACCTTTTTGACGCCATGGTTTACGACCTCCGCCGCGTACTTCAGAACGATTTTTTACTTTGTGAGTTCCTTGACGTAAGGAAGCTCTTTGCATAAGAATAGCGTCGAATACAACACTCTCATTTGGTTCGATACCAAATACAGAAGCGTTTAATTCGATGTCACCAGCAGTAGAACCGTTTTGGTTGTATAATGCTACTTTTGGCATAATCAATTTCCTCCTTTCCTAAGAGAATTATTTAGATTTAACAGCACTTTTAACAGTGATTAAAGATTTCTTCGCACCAGGTACGTTACCTTTGATCAAAAGAAGATTGCGTTCTGCATCAACTTTAACGATTTCAAGATTTTGAACAGTGATTTGCTCTCCGCCCATACGTCCAGGTAATAATTTACCTTTGAATACACGGTTAGGATCTACAGGTCCCATTGAACCAGGACGACGGTGGTAGCGTGAACCGTGAGACATAGGTCCGCGAGATTGTCCGTGGCGCTTGATCGCACCTTGGAAACCTTTACCTTTAGATACTCCTGTTACATCTACGATTTCTCCAGCAGAGAAAATTTCAACCTTGACTTCCTGACCAACTTCATACGCATCCATTTCCACTCCGCGTAATTCTTTAACGAAGCGCTTAGGAGCAGTTTCCGCTTTTGCAACGTGCCCTTTTTCAGGTTTGTTAGAAAGCTTTTCACGCTTGTCGTCAAAACCAAGCTGGATTGCTTCGTAACCGTCGTTTTCAGCTGTTTTCTTTTGAAGAACAACGTTTGGAGCAGCCTCGATAACAGTTACCGGAATAAGATCACCATTCTCAGCGAATACTTGCGTCATACCAATTTTTCTTCCTAAGATTCCTTTGGTCATTCGTCACACCTCCTATTAAGATCATTCTATATTTTAGAATTAAAGTTTAATTTCGATATCGACACCAGATGGTAAGTCTAATCGCATAAGAGCATCAACAGTTTGTGGTGTTGGGTTCACAATGTCGATTAAACGTTTATGTGTACGCATTTCAAATTGCTCACGAGAATCTTTGTATTTGTGCACCGCACGAAGGATTGTGTAAACTGATTTTTCAGTTGGCAACGGAATCGGACCAGATACGCTGGCACCAGAACGTTTTGCCGTTTCAACAATCTTCTCTGCAGATTGATCAAGGATTCTATGATCATATGCTTTCAAACGAATACGAATTTTTTGTTTTGCCATTATTTTCCCTCCTTTTCGCCTACATCACGTTAGACAGTTCTCCGTGAGAAAAACCTGAACACCTTGCCATGGCAAAGCGGCCGGGTGTGTCAGCAACCTCTCACTTCATCGCAGTCAAAGACCAACATACACCATTATACAGAAAATAGGCGCATGTTGCAAGACTTATTTAAAATATGCATGATTTGCACACTTTTTTTATTATACAGGGGTTTTTCTTATTTATCAAGGATCTATCATAAATGGTGTCGTGCATGTCGACTTAATGTGTTCGCGAATAATGCCGGCTCCTCAATATGCGGGGTGTGAGCTGAGTTCTCAAATTGAAACCAGCGCTTTTCGGGTGCCTCAAGCACTTGATAATACTGTTTCGATATTTCAGCAGGAACAATTAAGTCATGTTTCCCTGAAATGAAAACACACGGTACTTTAATAGAAGGAACTGATGTAAAAGCATTAAACCGGTACAACTCACCAGTTAAATGTTTTTTACTGAAGCGCAATCCATTGAGGAAGCTGTGCATGTTCCGCACTCCATACTCATTGCCAGTAAGCATTTGAAATAATACAGCTAGAGATTGACGATGACGGCGAGTGAAGCCTCCCCTGCTTAGCTCGACACAAAACCGATAGATAAGGTGCTGGATATCCTGCTTCCAAGGCGGAGCACCAATGAAACGTGTGAGGAAAGATAATAAGCTGGCTTTTTTTGATTTAGAAATTTCACGAATATTTTGGAAAGCAGTTGATTCTTCATCGTGAGGGTTAACAACCTGGCTGATTCCATAATACGCGTAAAATAAATCAGGACACTGCTGCAGCACATGAAGCGCCAGTATTGACCCCCAAGAATGACCGGCTAGGTAAAGTTTTGATTTTGAAAAATGAGCTAAAAGCCATTGAGTGACTTGGATTGTATCTTTAATGAAGTGATCTATTGTCATAGAGTGATGTGAAATTCGCTTAGAATAAGAAAGCCCCGATCCTCTCTGATCCCAATGAACTACTGTAAAATACTGTTCCAGCTCTTTTTGATAATGTCTAACATATCCGATTTGCGGCGTTCCCGGCCCGCCATGTAAAAAAAGGAGCAATGGATTTTTCACGTCAACTCCATTAATCATCAGCATTTGCTTTGTATTTCCAATGCTTAGTTCTTTCATGATTGCGATTGATTTCTTTTCAGGAATCATAAATATTAACCCCTCGAATATGATAGATCCTATTATACAAGAAAAAGATAAGCAAACAAAAAACGAGACCCACAGGGGTCTCGTTTAAAATCATACTATTACTCAGTGATTGTAGAAACAACGCCTGAACCAACAGTACGTCCGCCTTCACGAATAGAGAAACGAGTTCCTTCTTCGATAGCGATTGTAGAAATAAGTTCAACGTTCATTTCAGTGTTATCTCCAGGCATAACCATTTCTACGCCTTCTGGAAGATGGATGATACCAGTTACGTCAGTTGTACGGAAGTAGAACTGAGGACGGTAGTTAGAGAAGAATGGAGTATGACGTCCACCCTCTTCTTTAGAAAGAACGTAAACTTCAGCTTTGAATTTGCTGTGTGGAGTGATTGTACCTGGTTTAGCAAGTACTTGACCACGTTGGATTTCTTCACGAGATACACCGCGAAGAAGGGCACCAATGTTGTCACCAGCTTCAGCGTAATCAAGAAGCTTACGGAACATTTCAACACCTGTAACAGTTGTTTTCTTGTTCTCTTCTTGAAGACCGATGATTTCAACTTCGTCACCGACTTTAACTTGTCCGCGTTCTACACGGCCAGTAGCAACTGTACCACGACCAGTGATTGAGAATACGTCCTCAACTGGCATCATGAATGGTTTTTCAGTGTCGCGTTCTGGAGTTGGGATGTACTCATCAACCGCATCCATAAGTTCGAAGATTTTAGCTTCCCACTCAGCGTCTCCTTCAAGAGCTTTAAGAGCAGAACCTTTAACAACTGGTACATCATCACCAGGGAAGTCGTATTCGCTAAGAAGATCGCGAACTTCCATTTCAACTAGTTCAAGAAGCTCTTCGTCGTCTACCATGTCGCATTTGTTTAAGAATACAACGATGTATGGTACACCAACGTTTTTAGAAAGAAGGATGTGCTCACGAGTTTGTGGCATTGGGCCATCAGCAGCAGATACTACAAGGATAGCTCCGTCCATTTGCGCAGCACCAGTGATCATGTTTTTAACATAGTCAGCGTGTCCTGGGCAGTCAACGTGTGCATAGTGACGAGTTTCAGTTTCGTACTCAACGTGTGCAGTAGAGATTGTGATACCACGCTCGCGTTCTTCTGGAGCACCATCAATTTGATCGTACGCCATAGCTGTACCTTTACCAGATTTCTTATGAAGTACTGTTGTGATAGCAGCAGTTAAAGTTGTTTTACCATGGTCAACGTGTCCAATTGTACCAATATTGGCATGTGATTTGGAACGGTCGAATTTTTCTTTAGCCATTCTAAAATCCTCCTTAAGAGCTTTTAATTAGTAATGTATAGAGTGATAGGAAGTGAAAGAAAGCTTTCACTTCCTCATCTTACAATAGTAGTTATACTTGAGTTAAGAGGCAAAATCAATTATTCGCCTTTATTTTTTTTGATAATTTCTTCTGCGACGCTCTTCGGCACTTCTTCGTAGTGATCCATGTGCATAGTGAACGTACCGCGACCTTGGGTATTAGAACGAAGTGCAGTAGCGTAACCGAACATTTCAGCAAGAGGAACCATAGCGCGAACAACTTGAGCGTTACCGCGTGCTTCCATACCTTCTACGCGTCCGCGACGTGAAGTGATATCACCCATGATATCTCCCATGTATTCTTCTGGAATAACCACTTCCACTTTCATGATTGGTTCAAGAAGAACTGGGTTACATTTGCTGACTGCATTTTTCAATGCCATAGAAGCAGCAACTTTAAATGCCATTTCGTTTGAGTCAACATCATGGTAAGAACCGTCGAAAAGTTTAGCTTTAATGTCAATAAGCGGGAAGCCTGCTAGTACACCATTTTCAAGTGCCTCTTCCAGACCTGCTTGAACAGCTGGGATATATTCACGAGGAACGACCCCACCGACAATCGCATTTTCAAATTCAAAGCCAGCGCCTTCTTCGTTTGGTTCGAATTCGATCCAAACGTGTCCGAACTGACCGCGTCCACCAGACTGACGTACGAATTTACCTTCAACTTTTGCACCGGTACGGAATGTTTCACGGTACGCAACTTGAGGAGCACCAACGTTGGCTTCTACTTTAAATTCGCGTTTCATACGGTCAACAATGATATCAAGGTGAAGTTCACCCATACCAGAGATGATCGTTTGGCCAGTTTCTGGGTTTGTTTGAGTACGGAATGTAGGATCTTCTTCAGCAAGTTTCGCTAAAGCGATACCCATTTTATCTTGGTCAGCTTTTGATTTAGGCTCAATAGCAACGTCGATAACTGGTTCTGGGAATTCCATTGACTCAAGGATAACAAGATCCTTCTCATCACATAGAGTATCTCCAGTAGTTGTATCTTTTAGACCTACAGCAGCTGCGATATCCCCTGCGTATACAGTAGAGATTTCTTCACGGCTGTTAGCGTGCATTTGAAGAATACGTCCAACACGCTCACGTTTGCCTTTAGTAGAGTTTTTCACGTATGAACCAGAATCAAGTGTTCCAGAGTACACACGGAAGAACGTCAACTTACCAACGTAAGGGTCAGTCATAACTTTAAATGCTAATGCAGAGAATGGCTCTTCGTCAGAAGAATGACGCTCAATCTCTTCATTTGTATCAGGACGTGTACCTTTGATTGCAGCAACGTCAGTTGGTGCAGGAAGGTAGTCAAGAACAGCATCAAGTACTAGTTGAACACCTTTGTTTTTGAAGGCAGAACCAACAAGAACAGGGTAGAATTCAACATTTAATGTACCTTTACGAATTCCTGCTTTTAACTCGTCAATTGTGATTTCTTCACCCTCAAGGTACTTATCCATAAGCTCTTCATCAAGCTCACATACAGCTTCAATAAGGCTGTTGCGAAGCTCTTCAGCTTGCTCTTTGTACTCTTCAGGGATTTCTTTTGCATCAGAACGAGTTCCGAGGTCATCTTCGTAGAAATACGCAACGTTTTCTACAAGGTCAATAATACCTTCGAAGTTATCTTCAGCACCGATCGGCAATTGAATTGCATGAGCGTTTGCTTGAAGACGGTCTCTTAAAGTTCCTACAGAGTAAAGGAAGTCTGCACCGATTTTGTCCATTTTGTTAACAAAAACGATACGCGGTACTCCATAAGTTGTTGCCTGACGCCAAACAGTTTCTGTTTGAGGCTCAACGCCTGATTGCGCGTCAAGTACAGCAACAGCACCATCAAGTACACGAAGAGAACGTTCAACTTCAACTGTGAAGTCTACGTGTCCTGGAGTATCGATGATGTTTACGCGGTATCCTTTCCACTGTGCAGTTGTCGCAGCGGAAGTGATTGTGATACCACGTTCTTGTTCCTGCTCCATCCAGTCCATTTGTGAAGCTCCTTCATGAGTTTCACCAATTTTGTGGATACGACCAGTATAGAACAAGATACGTTCTGTAGTTGTCGTTTTACCGGCATCGATGTGAGCCATGATACCGATATTACGAGTTTTTTCTAAGGAGAACTCTCTTGCCATTGGGTAATTTCTCCTTCCTTATTAGGAAATTGTGTTTTGTTAATCTATAAATCCTACCAACGATAGTGAGCAAATGCTTTGTTTGCTTCAGCCATCTTATGAGTGTCTTCACGTTTCTTAACAGCAGCACCAGTGTTGTTAGCTGCGTCAAGGATTTCGTTAGCTAAACGCTCTTCCATCGTTTTTTCTCCGCGAAGACGAGCGTAGTTAACTAACCAGCGAAGTCCAAGAGTCGTACGACGTTCAGGACGAACTTCTACAGGAACTTGGTAGTTCGCACCACCTACACGGCGTGCTTTTACTTCAAGTACAGGCATGATGTTTTTCAATGCTTGTTCGAAAACCTCCATTGCATCATTGCCAGTACGTTCTTTAATGATATCGAATGACTTGTATAGGATTGTTTGAGACTTACCTTTTTTACCATCGATCATCATTTTGTTGATTAGACGAGATACAAGCTTAGAGTTGTAAATCGGATCAGGTAAAACATCTCTTTTTGCTACAGGACCTTTACGTGGCATCTGAATATCCTCCCTTCATCAATTATGCGTATTTTCGTATATTATTTTGCTTTAGGTTTTTTCGTACCGTATTTAGAACGGCCTTGTGCACGGTTTTCAACTCCAGCAGTATCAAGCGCACCACGAACGATGTGGTAACGTACCCCTGGTAAGTCTTTTACACGTCCGCCGCGGATAAGTACAACACTGTGCTCTTGCAGGTTGTGACCGATACCAGGAATGTAAGCAGTAACCTCGATTCCGTTAGTCAAACGAACACGAGCATATTTACGAAGTGCTGAGTTCGGTTTTTTCGGTGTCATTGTACCAACACGAGTACATACCCCGCGTTTTTGTGGAGAAGATACGTTAGTGTGCTCTTTTTTAAAGCTGTTGTATCCTTTGTTAAGTGCAGGAGACTTTGAGTTTTCTACTTTACTCACGCGTCCTTTGCGAATTAGCTGATTAATTGTAGGCATGAATTTTTCCTCCCTTCATTACGTTTTATAACCCACATACCCAGGTGGTTCATCAAAAGGCAAAAAACAATGTCTTTACACAAGATGGAATCTTACGCAAAAACAAAAGTACGTTATAAAATAATGGCAACAGCGGCTGCTCCTACCTCAATTCCGCAGGCTTTGCCGAGCTTTTTCATGGATTCAACCATTGAGACAGAGATACCTTGATCTTCAGCAAGTGAAACAACACTTGACGTGAGTATCGGATCTGCGTCTTTTGCAACGACTACTTCCTTTACTGAACCTCGCTTTAGAGCTTTCACTGTTTGCTTCGTACCAATAATAATTGATTTGGCCTGTGATACTTTATCATAAGACATAAACATATCCTCCAAAGTAACAGGTTTATTTCGAGCACCTTGGTTATATTATCATTCTAGGAGACGAATGTCAACAAGGTATGACATTTTTTAGTTTCGTTCTTCTCATAGAGTGACTTTTTCATAAATATATCTGCTGAAAGACTGTTTTTGCAGTCTTTCAGCAGCATTAAATCAGTTATTCAACCGGGACCATATCGTCAGTCGGCTGAACATTTGATACTGGTTTTACTTTACGGTATTTCATCATTCCTGTACCAGCTGGAACAAGCTTACCGATGATAACATTCTCTTTCAAGCCGAGAAGCTCGTCACGCTTACCTTTGATCGCTGCATCTGTAAGGACACGTGTTGTTTCCTGGAAGGAAGCAGCAGATAAGAATGAATCAGTTTCAAGAGATGCTTTTGTAATACCGAGTAAGACAGGACGGCCTGTGGCAGGTCGATTGCCTTCAAGTAATACCTTTTTGTTCGCTTCAGTAAATTGGTGAATATCAAGCAATGTACCTGGAAGCACATCAGTGTCACCGGCATCAATTACGCGTACTTTGCGAAGCATCTGGCGAACCATTACTTCTACGTGTTTATCACCGATTTCAACACCCTGCATACGGTAAACCTTTTGAACCTCATGGAGAAGATACTCTTGAACAGTCGTCAGGTCAGTCACTTTAAGAAGTTCTTTCGGATCGATTGAACCTTCTGTCAGTACTTGGCCTCGAATAATTTTATCTCCTTCCGCTACTTTCAGGCGGGAGTTGTAAGGTGCCGTATAAGAACGTGTTTCCACTGCGCCTTGAACCACAATTTCCTGTTGCTTATCACGAACCTCATTGATCTCAACGACTGTACCGTCGATTTCTGTAATTGTTGCCTGACCTTTCGGATTACGCGCTTCGAAAAGCTCTTGGATACGCGGAAGACCCTGTGTGATGTCGTCTCCGGCAACCCCGCCTGTATGGAATGTACGCATTGTTAACTGTGTACCAGGCTCACCGATTGATTGGGCAGCAATGATTCCGACAGCTTCACCGACTTCAACATCGGAGCCAGTTGCAAGATTTCGGCCATAGCATCGTTTACATACACCATGAGGCGTATTACATGTGAAGGCAGAACGAATCCACACTTCTTCAATGCCGGCTTCGACAATCTCCAGTGCTTTATCTTCATCGATCAGTTCGTTTTCATTCACAAGCACTTCACCTGTTTCAGGGTGCTTCACTTGTTTTCTTGCAAAACGTCCGATTAAGCGTTCTTCTAAGCGCTCAATTGTTTCAGTTCCTTCTTTAAGAGGCTTAGCAAGAATGCCTCGGTCAGTTCCGCAATCAGTTTCACGGATGATAACATCCTGTGCAACGTCAACGAGACGGCGTGTAAGGTAACCTGAGTCAGCAGTTTTAAGAGCGGTATCGGCAAGACCTTTACGCGCACCGTGTGTGGAGATAAAGTACTCCAATACTGTCAGACCTTCACGGAAACTTGATTTGATCGGCAACTCAATGATACGTCCAGCCGGGTTGGCCATCAGGCCGCGCATTCCGGCAAGCTGCGTAAAGTTAGATGCGTTACCACGGGCACCAGAGTCACTCATCATGTAGATCGGGTTGAGTTCATCAAGTGATTTCATCAGTTTGCCTTGGATAACGTCTTTTGCAGCACTCCAGATAGAGATGACTCTCTCATAGCGTTCTTCTTCAGTGATAAGACCGCGGCGGAACTGCTTCATAACGTTGTCAACTTTGCTTTGCGCTTCCTCAAGAATTTCTTGTTTATCATCGAGTACGACGATGTCAGAAACCCCAACTGTAATACCAGCTTTAGTTGAATATTTGAAGCCTAGGTTTTTCATGCGGTCAAGCATTTTAGACGTTTCCGTAATATGGAATCGTTTAAAGATTTCCGCGATGATTTTACCCAGAATGCCTTTTTTAAACGGCGCATTGATTGGCTGCTGTGCGATAACAGCTTTAACGTCAGCACCTTTTTCTAAGAAGAAACGGTCAGGTGTTTTTTCTTCAATGTTGCTCTTCGTTGGTTCATTCATGTAAGGGAATGATTCCGGAAGAATTTCATTGAAGACAAGCTTACCGACAGTTGTAATTAACAATTTTGAGCGCTGTTCTTCGGTAAATGTCACATTCTTAAGTGAGTTAGCTGCAACAGCTACTCTCGTATGAAGGTGAACATATCCGTTTTGATAAGCAAGAAGCGCTTCGTCTGTATTCTTGAAGACCATACCTTCACCGACAGCACCGGCACGCTCAAGTGTCAGGTAATAGTTACCCAGTACCATATCCTGAGAAGGTGTTACAACCGGTTTACCATCTTTAGGGTTCAAGATGTTTTGAGCAGCAAGCATCAAGATGCGTGCTTCAGCTTGTGCTTCAGCAGATAATGGTACGTGAACCGCCATTTGGTCACCGTCAAAGTCAGCGTTGTAAGCTGTACATACGAGCGGGTGAAGACGGATTGCGCGTCCTTCAACAAGCGTTGGTTCAAACGCCTGGATACCTAATCTGTGAAGTGTAGGGGCACGGTTCAGCAATACCGGGTGCTCCTTAATAACTGACTCTAGTACATCCCAAACTTCAGGCTGTACGCGCTCAATTTTGCGTTTCGCACTCTTAATGTTGTGAGCAAGACCTTTTTCAACAAGTTCTTTCATAACGAAAGGTTTGAAAAGTTCAAGCGCCATTTCCTTCGGTAATCCGCATTGATACATTTTCAAATGAGGACCAACAACGATTACAGAACGTCCGGAGTAATCGACACGTTTACCAAGAAGGTTTTGACGGAAACGGCCTTGCTTCCCTTTCAGCATGTGAGAAAGAGATTTTAACGGTCTGTTACCAGGACCTGTTACAGGGCGTCCGCGGCGGCCGTTGTCAATTAGGGCATCGACAGCCTCTTGAAGCATACGCTTTTCGTTTTGAACGATGATGCTAGGCGCACCAAGGTCCAAAAGGCGTTTCAAACGATTGTTACGGTTGATGACACGACGATAAAGGTCATTCAAATCAGAAGTCGCAAAACGTCCGCCATCTAGCTGAACCATCGGTCTAAGCTCCGGAGGAATAACAGGAAGCACATCAAGGATCATCCAAGAAGGCTTGTTTCCTGAGTTACGGAAGGCTTCTAAAACTTCAAGACGTTTGATCGCACGAGTACGGCGTTGTCCTTGTGAAGTTTTTAGCTCTTCTTTTAACATATCAACTTCTTTGACAAGATCGATATCTTGAAGAAGTTTATGAATTGCTTCAGCACCCATAGATGCTTGGAATTTATTACCGTATTTATCAAGATAAGCACGATATTCTTTCTCAGACAGAAGCTGTTTCTTTTCAAGCGGTGTATTCGCCGGATCAGTTACAACGTAAGAAGCAAAGTAAATGACTTCTTCTAAAGCACGAGGTGACATATCCAGCACAAGACCCATACGGCTTGGAATACCTTTGAAATACCAAATGTGGGAAACTGGGGCAGCCAGTTCAATGTGCCCCATTCTCTCACGACGGACTTTAGCCCGTGTTACTTCGACTCCGCAGCGGTCACAAACTACGCCTTTATAACGAACTCGCTTGTACTTCCCGCAATGACATTCCCAGTCCTTAGTAGGTCCGAAAATGCGTTCGCAGAATAGACCGTCCTTTTCAGGTTTTAACGTACGATAGTTTATCGTTTCAGGCTTTTTCACTTCACCAAAAGACCATGAACGGATTTTATCTGGTGAAGCAAGACCGATGTTCATATACTCAAAATTGTTCACATCTAGCAAGGGGCCTACCTCCCTTTTTATCTTCGGATTAACCGATGTCACTTGCCTTTATAACTAGAGATTATTCTTTTGTTACTACATCGCGTTCAACGTCTGCAGATGCTGTTTCTTCCGGCTCTTCATCACCTGATAATGCCAGGCCGTCAGCTTGTTTCGCATCTTCTTCGTCTTCTAAATCTCTCATTTCTATTTCTTCTTCATCACCAGAAAGGATTTTGACATCCATACCTAAGCTTTGAAGTTCTTTGATTAATACTTTGAATGATTCCGGAACACCTGGTTCAGGAACATTGTCGCCTTTAACGATGGCTTCGTATGTTTTCACACGTCCAACCACGTCATCAGACTTAACAGTCAGAATTTCTTGAAGAGTGTAAGCCGCACCGTAAGCTTCAAGTGCCCAAACCTCCATCTCACCAAAACGCTGTCCGCCAAATTGCGCTTTACCGCCAAGAGGCTGCTGCGTAACAAGTGAGTAAGGGCCTGTAGAGCGTGCATGAAGTTTATCGTCAACCATGTGAGCTAGTTTGATCATGTACATGATACCTACAGATACACGGTTATCAAACGGCTCTCCAGTACGTCCGTCGTAAAGCACTGTTTTGGCGTCACGAGACATGCCGGCTTCTTCAAGTGTTTCCCAGACATCCTCTTCTCGCGCTCCGTCAAATACAGGAGATGCAATGTGAATGCCAAGGTAACGAGCGGCCATACCCATGTGAAGTTCCAATACCTGCCCGATGTTCATACGTGATGGTACGCCCAGCGGGTTAAGCATGATATCAATCGGTGTGCCGTCAGGAAGGTAAGGCATATCCTCTTCAGGAAGAATCTTAGAGATAACACCTTTGTTACCGTGACGACCGGCCATTTTATCCCCTTCAGAAATCTTACGTTTCTGAACGATATATACGCGTACTAACTGGTTAACACCTGGAGGAAGTTCGTCTCCGTCTTCACGGTTGAAGACTTTAACGTCATGGATAATTCCGCCGCCGCCGTGAGGCACACGAAGAGAAGTATCACGAACCTCGCGGGCTTTCTCGCCAAAAATGGCGTGAAGAAGGCGTTCTTCTGCAGTCAGTTCAGTTACGCCTTTAGGCGTTACTTTACCAACAAGAAGATCTCCGTCTTTTACTTCTGCCCCAATACGGATGATTCCGCGGTCATCAAGATTGCGAAGCGCATCTTCACCGACGTTTGGAATATCGCGAGTGATTTCTTCAGGTCCAAGTTTCGTATCACGTGCTTCTGATTCGTATTCTTCAATGTGGATAGATGTATAAACATCATCCTTCACTAGGCGTTCACTCATGATGATGGCATCCTCATAGTTGTAGCCATCCCATGTCATGAAGCCGACCATTACGTTACGGCCAAGTGCAAGTTCACCAAGCTCCATAGAAGGACCGTCAGCAAGGATTTCTCCTTTTACCACTTCATCGCCGACACTTACGATCGGACGCTGGTTGTAGCACGTACCTTGGTTAGAGCGGACAAATTTCAGCAGGCTGTATTTATCCAGGTTTCCTTTTACTTTTTGACCGTCTACTTCTTCATAACGGCGAACCCAAACGTTTTTCGCTTCTACGCGTTCAACGATACCAGGGTGTTTACAAATAACAGCGGCACCAGAGTCTTTTCCTGATACGTATTCCATACCAGTTCCAACAAATGGAGCTTCCGGCTGCATCAAAGGCACAGCCTGACGCTGCATGTTCGCTCCCATGAGGGCACGGTTGGAGTCATCGTTTTCTAAGAACGGGATACATGCTGTCGCAGCAGATACAACCTGCTTAGGCGATACATCCATGTAGTCTACACGGTTTCTGGAAACAACAGTGTTCTCCCCGCGGAAACGAGCTACGATGCTGTCATCAATAAAGGCGCCTTCGTCATCAAGACGAGCATTCGCTTGAGCGACAACATAGTTATCCTCTTCATCAGCAGTTAAGTAATCGATTCTGCCCGTTACCTTCCCTGTTTCAGGGTCAACGCGGCGATATGGCGTTTCAATAAAGCCAAAACGGTTTACTTTTGCATAAGATGATAGTGAGTTGATCAAACCGATGTTCGGGCCCTCAGGCGTTTCAATCGGACACATACGGCCATAGTGGGAGTAGTGAACGTCACGCACTTCCATTCCGGCACGCTCACGTGTCAATCCGCCCGGTCCTAATGCTGACAGACGACGCTTGTGCGTTAATTCAGCAAGCGGGTTTGTCTGATCCATGAATTGAGAAAGCTGTGAGCTTCCAAAGAACTCTTTAATGGACGCAATAACAGGACGAATATTGATCAGCTGCTGAGGCGTAATTGTATTCGTATCTTGAATTGACATTCTCTCACGAACCACACGCTCCATACGGCTTAAACCGATACGGAATTGGTTCTGGAGAAGCTCGCCTACAGAACGTAAACGGCGGTTTCCAAGATGATCGATATCATCTGTGTCGCCTACTCCGTGCAGCAAGTTGAAGAAGTAGCTGATTGAAGAAATAATATCAGCAGGCGTGATGTTTTTAATCTCTTCTTCGATGTAAGCATTGCCGATTACATTAATAACCTGTTCTCCTTCTTGATCAGTCGGAGCAAAGATTTTAATTGATTGAAGAGTCACTTCATCTTCAACAACGCCGCCATTCGGATACAGCTTTCTAAAACCGATTCCGTTTTCTAAGTATGGCAGTACTTTATCAAGTGTTCTTCTATCAAGAATCTGGCCTTTTTCAGCAAGGATTTCTCCTGTTTCAGGATCAACAAGCGTTTCAGCAAGTCTCTGATTGAAGAGGCGATTCTTAATATGAAGTTTTTTATTAATTTTATAGCGTCCTACATTGGCAAGATCGTATCGTTTCGGATCAAAGAAACGAGAATCAAGCAAGCTTTTCGCATTTTCTACTGTAGGCGGCTCTCCAGGACGGAGACGCTCGTAAATTTCCAGCAACGCTTTGTCGCTGTTTTCTGTGTTATCTTTATCAAGCGTATTTCGCAGGTATTCGTTTTCTCCTATGAGATCAAGAATCTCTTGATCGGAGCCGAAGCCGAGAGCACGCAAAAGAACCGTAACCGGCAACTTACGTGTGCGATCAATGCGGACATAAACAACATCTTTCGCATCAGTTTCGTATTCTAACCATGCGCCACGGTTTGGAATGACAGTTGCGGTAAAACCTTTTTTACCGTTTTTGTCTACTTTACCACTGAAATATACACTTGGAGACCGAACAAGCTGGGAAACGATAACGCGTTCCGCACCGTTAATGATAAAAGTACCTGTATCTGTCATAATAGGGAAATCACCCATGAAGACATCTTGGTCTTTTACCTCTCCAGTTTCTTTGTTAATTAAACGAACCTTCACTCTTAGCGGAGCTGAGTAAGTCACATCACGTTCTTTTGATTCCTCTACAGGATATTTAGGCTCACCTAAACTATAATCAATGAACTCAAGAGAGAGGTTACCAGTGAAATCCTCAATTGGTGATATGTCTTGAAACATCTCTCTAAGACCCTCATCAAGAAACCACTGATAAGAAGAGGTTTGAATTTCAATGAGATTTGGTAATTCTAACACTTCGCTAATGCGAGCATAGCTTCTGCGCTGGCGGTGTCGTCCATACTGAACTAGTTGACCTGTCAACTGATTCACCCCTCAAATCATGCGTATTATATGTGTAATAAGCATTTCTTCCAAAGAAAGAAAATACTTTTACAAGACAAAAGAAAAAAGGGTTTCTAATTAAGAAAACCACATCCAAAAACAAATACCGATTTTATTAGCATTTCCATACTTGTATAATTTATACATAGATATTGACAATTCATCATATCAAGCAAAATATATACATTGGCATTTTACAATATTAACATAGTTAAAATACCGAGTCAAACTTTTTTTGCTTTTATGATATAATAGCCTTTCTTTTTTTGAACGACAGAAACCTCATCGAACAGTTCCTCGAGCTTTTCAATGGCAGAAGGCGCGCCCTGCTTTTTCTGTATGACGATCCACAATTCACCTGAAGCTTTTAAGTGTTCAGCGCTTTTCTCAAAGATAGCATGGACAACTTTTTTTCCGGCTCGGATTGGGGGATTTGTAAGAATAGAAGCAAATGTTTGAGCAGAATCAATGTTTGAAAACAAATCGCTTTGATAAATCTTAACATTTGTTATTCCGTTTTGTTCCGCATTTTCATTTGATAGTTCTACGGCTCTCTCATTAACGTCAATCATGTGGATAGTCCGGTCTTTAAAGTCGCTGGCCAGCGATAAACCAATCGGGCCGTACCCGCAGCCTACATCCAAAAAGCTGCCCTCAACCTCAGGCTCTTCAAAAGAATCAATCAGCAGGCGGGAGCCGAAATCAACTTCTTTTTTAGAAAAAACCCCGCTGTCGCTGGTAAACGTGAAATCTTTATTCCGAAGCCTAAAAGACCAGGTTTGCTTGTTGCTTTTCACTGAAGGTTTTTCTGAATAATAGTGCTCACTCATTATTAGAACCTCCTTTTTTCATGGCTTAAAGAATGGCAAAGAAAAAGCTCGCCTCATAAAAGCGAGCTTCCCCTACAGGTAAGTGAAGATTACTTAACTTCTACAGAAGCGCCAACTTCTTCAAGTTTAGCTTTAAGCTCTTCAGCTTCTTCTTTAGCAATACCTTCTTTAAGTGGTTTTGGAGTGTTGTCAACAAGTTCTTTAGCTTCTTTCAAGCCAAGACCAGTGATTTCACGTACAACTTTGATAACTTTGATTTTTTGAGATCCTGCACCAGCAAGGATAAGATCGAATTCGCTTTGCTCTTCAGCAGCTCCGCCTGCAGCAGCTCCGCCAGCTACAGCTACAGGAGCAGCAGCAGTTACGCCAAATTCTTCTTCGATTGCTTTTACTAGGTCGTTCAATTCAAGTACAGTTGCTTCTTTAACGGAAGCAATGATTTCTTCGATATTTAAAGCCATTTGTAATTCCTCCATTTTGTTTTAATTTATGAAAAACTAATTAGATTAAGCGCCTTGTTCTTCCTTTTGTTCTGCCACAGCTTTTGCAGCAAAAGCAAGGTTGCGAACTGGAGCTTGAAGTACGCTAAGCAACATAGAAAGCAAGCCTTCGCGTGATGGAAGTTCAGCAAGAGCTTTCACTTCTTCAACAGTAGAAACTTTACCTTCGATAACGCCAGCTTTGATTTCAAGAGCTTCGTGATTTTTAGCGAAGTCATTAAGAACTTTAGCCGGAGCGACAACATCTTCAGTGCTGAATGCGATCGCGTTCGGTCCAGTTAAGAAATCATTCAAACCATTAAGCTCAGCTTGTTCAACCGCACGGCGAGTCATCGTATTTTTGTAAACTTTGAACTCAACGTTAGCTTCGCGAAGCTGTTTACGAAGTTCAGTTACTTCAGAAACGTTAAGTCCGCGATAGTCAACGATGATCGTTGATTTACTTTCTTTCAGTTTAGAAGCAATTTCTTCAACAACAACTTTTTTTGTTTCAATTGCGCTGCTCATGGTTACACCTCCTGTAGATTCTTGTGTAACACTTATACCGTTAGGTGATCACGACTGAGACGACGGATTCCATATAAAAAGCCTCCATGAGACATGGAGGCTGTATATACAAGCATACGTAACGTAATAGCTGTGATAATATACACCTCGGTAGGATAATTAAGCGGTTAGGCCCCTACTGTCTACGGTATAAATGATATTCTATTTTACAACATTTTGAATAATATCAGAATGTTGATGTCGTGTCAATATTATTTTACGTTAAAAGTTGAAGAGTCTACTTTGACACCAGGTCCCATAGTAGAAGTTACAGCAACGTTTTTCACGTAAACGCCTTTAGCTGCAGCAGGTTTAGCTTTAAGGATTGTATCGTACATTGTTGTGAAGTTCTCAACAAGTTTTTCATCCTCGAAAGAAACTTTACCGATAGGAACATGAATGTTTCCAGCTTTATCAACGCGGTATTCAACTTTACCAGCTTTGATTTCGCCGATCGCTTTTTCAACTTCGAAAGTAACTGTACCAGTTTTAGGGTTTGGCATTAAACCTTTTGGTCCAAGTACACGACCGATTTTACCAACTTCACCCATCATGTCAGGTGTAGCTACGATAACATCGAAATCGAACCAGCCTTGTTGAATTTTGTTGATGTAGTCAGTGTCGCCTACGAAATCTGCACCAGCAGCTTCAGCTTCTTTCGCTTTTTCGCCTTTTGCGAAAACGAGAACGCGCTGAGTTTTACCAGTTCCGTTTGGAAGCACAACTGCTCCACGGATTTGCTGGTCGTTTTTACGAGGGTCAACCCCTAAACGGAAAGCCACTTCAACTGTAGCGTCGAATTTAGCTGTGTTTGTTTTTTTAACGAGAGCTACTGCTTCAGAGACGTCGTAAGCTTTAGAACGGTCTACAAGCTTAGCAGCTTCAACGTACTTTTTACCTTTTTTAGCCATTTTAAAATTTCCTCCTTATGTGGTTATAGCGGAATAACCTCCCACGAATAAGGGTTGCGAACTTGTTAAAACTCGCAACCCGACAAGAAACAAATTAATCCTCGATTACAATACCCATACTGCGGGCAGTACCTTCAACCATGCGCATTGCCGCTTCAACGTCTGCTGCGTTTAAGTCAGGCATTTTCGTTTCAGCGATTTCGCGTACTTTATCGCGCTTAACGGTTGCCACTTTATTACGGTTTGGTTCACCAGAACCAGACTCAATTCCAGCTGCTTTTTTAAGCAATACTGCAGCAGGTGGAGTTTTTGTAATAAATGTAAATGAACGGTCTTCGTAAACCGAAATTTCAACAGGAATGATTAAACCAGCTTGGTCAGCTGTACGAGCGTTAAACTCCTTACAGAATCCCATGATGTTAACACCGGCTTGACCAAGTGCAGGTCCAACTGGTGGTGCTGGGTTAGCTTTTCCAGCAGGAATTTGCAATTTTACAACTTTAACTACTTTTTTAGCCACGAGACACACCTCCTTAAGTCCGTGATGTGGTAATAGGGTAAACCCTCCCACTCAAGGTTTCATTCTTTATATGAATGACGAAATATCATGCTAGTTGCCTTGGATAAGTCCAAGACGTACCTTTGCTATATTATCATTTATATATAGCAATTTCAAGTTTTTTCACATTACAATTTATCGATTTGGGTAAATTCCAGCTCAACCGGCGTTTCACGGCCGAACATATTAACGAAAACTTTGACCTTGCTTTTATCATAATCAATCTCTTCAATTGATCCTGTAAAGTTAGCAAAAGGTCCGTCTATTACTTTCACTGTCTCTTTCAGTTCAAAGTCAATATCAGTTTTGCGTTCATCCATGCCCATTCTCTTCAGAATGGTTTCTGCTTCGCCCGGAAGAAGCGGCGTCGGTTTTGAACCTGACCCGGCAGATCCTACGAATCCAGTAACGCCCGGCGTGTTTCGGACAACATACCAAGAGTCGTCTGTCATTACAATTTCAACAAGCACATAACCAGGGAACACTTTCTTTTTCACGACTTTTTTCTTGCCGTTTTTGATATCCGTTTCTTCTTCTTCGGGTACGACTACACGGAAAATTTTATCCTGCATCCCCATTGATTCAACACGTTTTTCCAAGTTGGCTTTTACTTTATTCTCATAACCAGAGTACGTGTGAACAACATACCAATTCTTTTCCATTCTATTCAGGACTGTCCAGTCCTTCCCTCCCCGCATTTGGTTTTAGTGAATTACCATAACGCTTCAAAAAATAGGCGGCAAGCCTATGATAACTATCATTTTAAGCCACAATAAAAAACCCGCTGAACGGGTTTTGGCAAGTAATATTATGATCTATTATAGCACGTATTGCTGATCATTATTCAACTATAAAACGAATTAATTGAGAAATTCCTGTGTCAAGGAGGGCAAAAAAGATAACAAAAAAGATAACTGTTGAAATTACCGTAATGGTATAACGCGTTAACTCTTTTCCTTTAGGCCAGCTTACCTTTTTCATTTCTTTCCCAACATCTTTAAAGAATTTCATAATACGCATGTAAAAGACCTCCACAATTTAAAAGCGCAAAAACTATTTTGTTTCAAGATGAGCTGTATGTGAATTGCAAGTACTGCAGTATTTCTTTACTTCTAATCGCTCAGCCGCTGATGCAGAGCTCTTCATTGTCGTATAATTACGGTTTCCGCATGTCTTGCATGCTAACGTAATCTTTTTTCTCATGTCATTACACCTTTTTCTAAATAGACATTAGTTCTTATCTTTAGTAACATATCATAGTCAGAAAAATACTGTCAATATAGCATAAATTCCTATTACAAACTGATTTCGCGAATTTCCAAGTACTTCTCCAGCTTGCGTTTCACACGCTGAAGGGCATTGTCGATCGATTTCACATGTCGGTTCAGTTCATCAGAAATCTCTTGGTAACTTCTCCCGTCGAGATATAAGACGAGTACTTTTCTCTCTAAATCACTTAATAGTTCTCCCATTTTCATTTCAATATCATCAAATTCTTCCTGATTAATGATCATTTCCTCAGGATTTAAGGTTTTCGCTCCTGAAATGACATCCAGCAGCGTTCGGTCTGATTCTTCATCAAAAATCGGTTTATCTAATGAGACGTAGGAATTCAAAGGAATGTGTTTCTGGCGAGTAGCTGTCTTTATTGCGGTAATAATTTGGCGGGTAATACATAATTCTGCGAAAGCTTTGAATGAGGTAAGCTTGTCCTCTTTGAAGTCACGAATAGACTTATAGAGGCCTATCATGCCTTCCTGAACAATATCCTCTCTGTCCGCCCCTATTAAGAAATAGGATCTTGCTTTTGCCCGAACAAAGTTTCGGTACTTCGTAATCAAGTAATCTAACGCATCACTGTCCCCAACATGAACCTTTTCAATGACCTGCTCGTCCTCCAACTGGCAAAACTGCTCTTTGTTGAATTTTCCCTTGTTGTTCTGTAGATTCACTCCGATCCCCCCGGCGCACGTAGATAGAAATATTATACAGTATTGGGCAAAAAAGCGTCAACTTAATCTAAGTCTCCCCGCCTCCACTTTTCAAACGTTTTCAAAACCTCTTCCGATAAAGCAATTTTACCCGCCGGCTTTTCGGAAGTGATTTTTCTTACCCGTCTCTCTATTCGCCTTTCAATCGTTTCTACCTCTCTCAAAAGCTCCCGGGCCGATTTCCGCAATGCCCCCTGTCCGAAAATCGCCCACTGCTCAGTATAGTCAGAGGTCGCAACGTGAATTTGAGTCGCAATATTATTCAAAGCCTGAGCGAGCTTTTCTATCCGCTCATCAGCCGTCTCATTTTCTTTTGTAAAAATTACTTCAACTCTATGGTTGGTCTGTTTTTTCTCAAGCCCTTTTACGAGATGCGCGTCAAAAACAACAATAACCCTGTTTCCTGTATACGATTGATATTCCGCCATTTTCTGAATCAGTACGTCTCTCGCCTCTTCAAAACTGTTCGCTTTTAAATCCTTCAGCTGCGGCCAGGCTCCAATCATGTTGTACCCGTCTACTAACAGGATATCCATGGGTCTTTATTCTCCCACAGGGTTTCGTTTCCGGTAGACTTCATACATCAAAAGACCAGCCGCGACAGATGCATTTAGTGAAGTTACCTTTCCGGCCATCGGGAGTTTAATGAGAAAATCGCACTTTTCCTTCACAAGGCGGCCCATCCCTTTTCCTTCACTTCCGATGACTAGAGCCAAAGGCATATTGCCGTCCATATTACGGTAATCCTCACGCGCGGACGCATCCGTTCCGACAACCCAGATTCCCCGCTCTTTCATCTCTTCTAACGTCCGTGCCAAATTGGTGACTCTTGCTACAGGAATGTGCTCAATTGCTCCTGTTGAAGCTTTTGCCACTGTTGTTGTCAGCCCGACAGCTCTCCGTTTTGGAATGACGATGCCATGAGCGCCGACCGCATCTGCTGTCCTCATAATGGAACCAAGGTTATGAGGGTCTTCAAGCTCGTCCAGAATGAGGAAGAAAGGCTGTTCATTTTTTTCTTCGGCTGCTTTATATAAATCGTCCAGTTCTGCATATTCATACGCTGCAACCTGTGCCACTACGCCCTGATGCTGTCCTGTCACCATTTGATCGAGTTTTTTTCTCGGGACGTATTGAATCGTGATTCCCTGCTTTTTGGCAAGCTCAATCACTTGCTGTGCTTGTCCCTTTACGGTGTTTTCCGCCATCCACAGCTTATACAGCTTCCGATCAGATTTTAACGTCTCGATCACTGCATTTTTCCCTATGACGTAATCATGTTGCTGACTCATTTGTTTTCCTCCCTGACGTCCCGAATTGTATAGCTTCGGCTACGAGCTGACTAAGTCGTTCCTCTTTTTTCTCTAGAAAAAGGTAGCCCAGAAGCGCTTCAAATGCTGTACTGTAGCGGTACGTCTGAACATCTGTATTTTTAGGTGTTGTCCCTGACTTGGCATTTCTGCCTCTTTTCAGCACCGCTTCCTCTTCTTCCGTAAAAAATGATTGATTCTGCAGAAAAAATAGGATCTCAGCCTGTGACTTTGCTGAAACAATCCGGCTTGATTTCTTATGAAGATCATTTGGTTTGGTAAAGCCCTGCTTAAGCAGGTGATGCCTGACATACACTTCAAAAATGGCATCACCTATATAAGCAAGCGCAAGACCGTTAAGCTGCTTAGAATCTTTTATCGTATCAAATTCAAGCATCTGTTATTCTCCCCGTTTCCAGCGAGTGCCTTGAGCCGTATCTTCAAGAATGATATTCATGCTTTTCAGCTGGTCGCGGATCTGGTCTGACAATGCAAAATCGCGATTCCGGCGCGCTTCATTTCGCTTTTCGATTAAGTCTTCAATCTCTTGATCGAGAAGTTCCTGCTCACCCAACGAAAAACCGAGGACAGAAACAATGCGGTCAAACATCTCAATAAACGCCGTAATCACATGATCAGCCGTATGATCTTTCTGAAGATAATAATTGGCGTGTTTCGCTAAGTCAAACAAGACTGAAATGGCATTCGCCGTATTAAAATCATCGTCCATCGCTTCTTCGAATGCTTTGCGGTGTTCTTCAACTTTTTCAAGCCATTGATCGTCATCTTCGGTTAAATTCGTACTGCTGTTAAGACGGTGCTGAAGATTGCTGTACGCTGTTTTTAAGCGGTTGAACGCGCTTTTCGTATTCTCCAGAAGCTCTTCTGAATAGTTAATCGGATGGCGATAATGAACAGATAGCATAAAGAATCTCAAAAGCTGCGGATCATGCTGTTTAATGATGTCATGGACAAGCACAAAGTTGCCTAGTGATTTTGACATTTTTTCATTATCAATATTGATATAACCATTATGAAGCCAGTACTTCGCAAACGTTTTGCCTGTCAGCGCCTCAGATTGCGCAATTTCGTTTTCATGGTGAGGGAATGTTAAATCCTGTCCGCCCGCATGGATATCAATCTGGTCACCGAGATACTTTTTCACCATTGCTGAGCATTCAATGTGCCAGCCCGGACGTCCTTTCCCCCAAGGGCTATCCCAAGAGATTTCTCCTTCTTTTGCCGCTTTCCACAGTGCGAAATCAAGAGCATCTTCTTTTTTCTCGCCGACCCGGATGCGTGCACCTGATCTTAGTTCATCGATTGATTGCTGAGAAAGCTTTCCGTACCCTTCAAACGCTCTGGTTTTGAAATATACGTCACCTTCTGATTCATATGCGTAGCCCTTTTTCACGAGCTGATCTACGAATTCGATAATGGCATCCATGTTCTCCATTACTCGCGGATGAAGGTCGGCTTTTCGGCAGCCGAGCGCACCTACGTCTTCAAAGTATGCTTTAATAAAACGCTCTGAAATGGTGGGTACATCCTCACCGAGTTCATTTGCCGCTTTAATTAATTTATCGTCTACGTCTGTGAAGTTAGAGACATACTGCACATCATAGCCTTTATACTCTAAATAGTTTCGAACCGTATCGTAAACGATTGCCGGACGCGCGTTCCCGATATGAATGTAATTGTAAACCGTGGGTCCGCATACATACATTTTCACTTTTCCCTCTTCAAGAGGAACGAATGTTTCCTTCTGTCTAGTCAATGTATTATAAAGTGTGATTGTCATTTTTGATTGATCCTTTCTTTTCTGTCTTCAAGTTCTGCCTTCAGCTCTAAAATCTGCTGTTCCAAAGACTTAAAGCGGTCAGCAACTGGATCGGGCAAATCCTGATGGTTTAAATCGCGTCTTACTTTCTTGCCATTTTGTACAACTACCCGTCCAGGGATACCGACAACTGTTGAAAAATCAGGAACATCATGCAGCACTACTGAACCAGCGCCAATCTTTGAGCCTTCACCGACCGTAATAGAACCGAGCACTTTAGCGCCTGTGGCTATCAATGCGTCATCTTTAATCGTTGGGTGCCTTTTTCCCTTTTCTTTCCCCGTTCCCCCGAGGGTAACCCCCTGAAAAACGGTTACGTTATTGCCGATTTCACATGTCTCCCCAATGACAACCCCCATGCCGTGGTCTATGAAAAATCTTCTCCCGATTGTAGCGCCGGGGTGGATTTCTATCCCGGTAAAAAATCGGCTTACTTGAGATATAAAGCGTGCAAGGAAATAAAATTTTCGTTTATATAAAGCATGTGCAATCCGATGCGCCCATATAGCATGTAAACCGGAATAAGTTAAAATCACTTCAAAATAGCTTCTTGCTGCGGGATCTTGATCGAACACAGTATCAATGTCTTCTTTGAGCATTCTAAAAAACACATGCTTCCCCCCGTTTCTCTATCTGATTTCCTCTACCCAATAAAAAAAGCGTCTCTGCATGTAAACATGACAGAGACGCTTTAACCGCGCGGTTCCACTCTGTTTGAAAAGCAGACTTCTGCTCTCCCAACTTCAGCCTGTAACGGCGGCGGCCGCCTTTGAATACTGGTTTCAAAAAACGTTCTTCAAAGGTCTTAAGGGCGCACTTCTAAAACCCGGCTCATGGATCTCTCTCAGCCAATGGAGATCCTTTCTGTAATGGCCTAAAGCTTTATACTCTTCCCTGTCAACAATCATTTATTTAGATATTTTTTAAACGCTGAATTGCAGTCTCTTTACCGATCAATTCAATTGATTGCGGCAGTTCCGGACCGTGAGTTTGCCCTGTTACAGCAACACGAATCGGCATAAACAGTTTTTTCCCTTTATGGCCAGTTTCTTTCTGCACTGCTTTGATTGATGCTTTGATGTTATCCGGAGTGAACTCCTCAAGCTCTTCAAGCTTCGCTGCGAATGTGCTGAGCACTTCAGGAACCTGTTCTTCTTCCAGAACAGCTTTCGCTTCTTGATTATACTCGATCTCATCCGTAAAGAACAAATCAGTCAGCTCAACAATTTCCGCACCGTAGCTTAATTGCTCATGATACAGGGAAATCAGTTTACGAACCCACTCTTGTTCTTCAGCAGAAAGCTCAGTGCCAACTTTGCCCGCTTTTTGCAAATGCGGAAGCGTCAGTTCAACAACCTGATCAAGATCCAGCTTCTTCACATATTGGTTGTTAACCCATTTTAGCTTATGCATATCAAACAAAGCTGGTGATTTAGATAAACGATTTACATCAAAAATTTCAATAAACTGCTCTTTTGTGAAAAGCTCTTCTTCTCCAACCGGTGACCAGCCTAGCAGTCCGATAAAGTTGAACAGCGCTTCTGGCAGGTAGCCAAGCTCTTTGTACTGCTCGATGAATTGAATAATGGATTCATCACGTTTACTGAGCTTTTTACGGCTTTCGTTTACAATCAGCGTCATGTGTCCGAACTGAGGAATATCCCATCCGAATGCTTGATAAATCATAATCTGTTTCGGTGTGTTAGAAATATGATCCTCACCGCGCAGCACGTGTGTCATTTTCATTAAGTAGTCATCAATCGCTACCGCGAAGTTGTAAGTCGGCGTTCCGTCCTTTTTCACAATAACAAAGTCGCCGATGCCATCTGATTCAAAAGAAATTTCGCCTTTTACGATATCATTGAAGGCGATGATTTTTCCTTCCGGCACGCGGAAACGAATACTTGGTTTTCTGCCTTCAGCGATAAATTTCTCCTGTTCTTCCTGAGTCAGGTCTCTGTGTTTTCCAGAATAACGAGGCATTTCTCCGCGGGCAATCTGTTCTTCACGCTCTTTTTCAAGCTCTTCTTCCGTACAGTAACATTTATAAGCAAGCCCTTTTTCAAGAAGCTCTTCATAGTACACTTTATAGATATCGTTACGCTCTGACTGACGGTATGGGCCGTACTCTCCTCCGACATCCACACTCTCATCCCAGTCAATACCTAGCCACTTCAGATAATTCAGCTGGCTTTGTTCTCCGCCCTCAATATTGCGCTTTTTATCTGTATCCTCAACTCGAATGATAAACTTACCGCCTTGATTGCGGGCAAATAAATAATTAAAAAGCGCCGTTCTGGCATTTCCAATATGCAAATGTCCGGTTGGACTCGGTGCATAACGGACGCGTACTTCGTTTCCCATTTTCAAATACTTCCTTTCATGTCATGTATGGCCTCAGGCAAAAATGTATGAATCTATTCTACCACCAAATAGACCCGGCATCAAAACAAGTTAGCCTTTTTGTATCAGCACTGTCGCCTGAGCCGCTATTCCTTCCGCCCGGCCTGTAAATCCAAGCTTTTCTGTCGTTGTTGCTTTTACATTTACTTGAGAAACATCTGCCTCAAGGCCTTCAGCAATTCTTTTTCTCATATCTTCTATGTACGGCAGCATCTTCGGCTTTTGCGCTATGATGGTGCAATCAATGTTCCCAAGGACATACCCCTTCTGTTTCACGATTCCCCAGACATGCTGAAGTAATTTGAAAGAATCTGCGTCCTTGAACTCGGGATCTGTGTCAGGAAAATGCTTGCCGATGTCTCCTTCACCCACAGCTCCCAGGCAGGCGTCAGCGACAGTATGCAGCAATACGTCTGCATCAGAATGGCCAAGCAGCCCTTTTTCGTACGGGATTTCAATTCCGCCAATAATGAGAGGACGGCCCTCCACTAATTGATGCACATCAAATCCTTGTCCAATTCTAAACATGTTTATTCCCACTTTCTGATTCCATGATAGCTTCAGCTGACGTCAAATCGTCTGGCGTCGTCAGCTTAATATTTGTATAGCTGCCTTCTACAACACGGACCGAACCGCCCTCCATCTGTTCAACGAGGCTGGCGTCATCCGTCCCTAAAAATCCCTTGCGCTCGGCCTCAGCGTGAGCCTTCATCAATAAAGAAAGACGAAAAGCTTGTGGCGTTTGGACAGCCCACAAGCTTGAACGTTCAATCGTCTCACTGACTTGTAAATCTTGAACGCGTTTAATCGTATCTTTTACCGGAACAGCAAGGATGGCCGCTCCTGTCTGTTCCGCCTCTGCGATCAGTTCGTCAATTTGTTCATGTTTTATAAATGGGCGGGCACCGTCATGTACAAGGACAATCTTTTCCTGCTTTACGGCTTTCAGCCCCTTATACACACTGTGCTGACGCTCTTCTCCGCCTGCAACAAGCTCAATTGAAGTTTGAAACGGGTAATCGCACAGCAATTGCTGAAAGTGCTCCCGCTCCTGCTCGTTAATCACCAAAATGATTTTATCGCACTGCCGGTGGCTGTCAAACACTCTTAACGTGTGTATGATCACCGGGTCTCCTTTCAGCTCAATGAACAGTTTATTTCTCCCTGCCTTCATCCGCTTTCCCTGTCCGGCTGCAGGAATCACCACATCATAACTCATTGTTTTTTCTCCCTTTACAGCGCCTTCTCCAACAGCTTAGGCTTCGCAAAAATCATTCGTCCCGCTGCTGTCTGCAGCACACTTGTGACGAGTACATCAATATGCTTGCCGATATAATTGCGTCCTTCTTCAACGACAATCATCGTACCGTCATCCAAGTAGGCAACTCCCTGATTATGCTCTTTCCCGTCCTTAATGACCTGAACATTCATTTCCTCGCCAGGAAGCACAACAGGCTTGACCGCATTGGCAAGGTCATTAATGTTTAATACTGCTACCTTCTGAAGCTCGCACACTTTATTTAAATTAAAATCATTCGTCACAACGACCCCGGATGTCAGCTTAGCAAGTTTGACGAGCTTGCTGTCAACCTCCTGAATATCTTCAAAGTCGCCTTCGTAAATTTCAACTTCAATGTCTAATTCTTTCTGAATGCGGTTCAGGATATCAAGACCGCGGCGTCCTCTGTTTCGTTTTAAAACATCTGAAGAGTCTGCAATATGCTGCAATTCCTCAAGGACAAACTGCGGAATCACGATAACTCCCTCTAAAAAACCAGTCTGACAAATATCTGCTATTCTCCCATCAATAATAACACTAGTGTCCAAAATTTTCAGCTTCTTGTCTTGAACCTCATGTTCTTCATCAGCTGTTCCTTTTTTCTTTTGCATTCTGGCGGAAATGGAAAACAGGCTGATCAATTCATCCTTTTTCTTAAAGCCCACCTGGAAGCCGAGATAACCGAGGAAGAAAGCCAAAAATACAGGAATTATTGTGCTGAATATGCGGTAAGGTATATTGTCTAAAGGAATAACATTTACGATAAGATAAGCAATTATAAGTCCAAAAACTAAGCCAAGACTTCCAAATAACAAATCTGGAACCGGCGCTTTTAACAATGAATCCTCTATCCACTTCACCCAGTTCACAACGTATTCTGTACCCCATATACTGATGAGAAAAAAGATAATTGCTCCTATTGCCGCAGACGTATATGCGTTTGTTATTAAAGGTATGTCCTGTATATTTAACAGTACAAACAATTCAGGTATCAAAAATATACCAACAACGCCGCCAAAAATAATGAAGAACGCCTGAACTATTCGTTTTAACATACCCCCACCTCCTTTTTTAACATTTTAATTTCACAAAGTCTTATGCATCCTACGAATATCAGAATAAACAAAAACCAACATTAATATACCCGTATTCATAAGGTTTTAACCGAAATCACAGTTGTCTGTCTAAATAATGCTTCTCTTGCAGGCGTTTTAATCCTTTTTTGATTTTTTGGGCTCGTACTTCACCGATTCCCTCTACTTCATCTAATTCTTCTGCACTCGCCTCAATAATCCTTGGCAGGACTCCAAATGCTTCTACAACATTTTCAACAATCGGCATCGGAAGACGCGGTATCTTATTTAACAGCCTGTATCCTCTCGGCAATACATAATCATCAAGATTAGTAGAAGCAGGGTAACCGAGAAGCTTATACACAATGGAATCATCCAGCAGATCATAACTGGACATATCCTGCAGCTCCTTCAAGAGGACAAACGGATCTTTAATCTTTTCTTTTACATAGTCCTTAATAAATAAAGCGGCCTCTTCTTCCATATCCGTAATCAATTCAATGACTTGCAGTTTGATCAGATGCCCTTCTGTCCCCAGCTCTTTGATATACATATTAATTTCGTTTTTGATTCTCAGTACCATTTCATAACGATGCATGACAGACAAGACATCACTGAAGGTAACAAGTTCCTCAAACTCTAACGCGTTCAGTGCATTAATCGTTTTATCGAGGATTGTCTTATACTTTTCAAGTGTTTGAATGGCTTGGTTCGCCTTGGTTAAAATAAATCCTATGTCTTTTAGTGTATACTTCATGTTTTCCTGATATAACGTTATGACATTTCTTCTTTCAGAAATAGCGATTACAAGACAGCCAGTTTGCTTAGCTACTCTTTCGGCAGTTCTGTGCCGCATTCCTGTTTCTGATGAAGAAATTGTGGCATCCGGCATCAGCTGAGTATTCGCGTAGAGGATCTTTTGACCCGAATCACTTAAAATGATCGCTCCATCCATTTTAGCCAACTCATATAAATGCGCCGGAGAAAAAGCCGTGTTTATGTGAAAGCCGCCGTCCACCACTTCTTTTACTTTATCATTATATCCAACAACAATCAGACCGCCTGTATTTGCTCTCAAGACGTTTTCCATCCCCGCTCTGAGCGGTGTACCCGGAGCAACAAACTGCAATATAGATGACAGGTCTAACTCGTGTTTCGCCCCTTTTTTCTCTTTTTCCATCTATTATCCTCCTAATGAAGTACGAAGCGCTTCTGCAACATTTGCTACTCCGATAACCTCAATCCCTTTTGGTTTTGTCCATCCGTCCAGATTTGCCGCGGGTATGATCATGCGTTTAAAGCCAAGCTTTGCCGCTTCTTTCACACGCTGTTCAATTCTTGAAACCCGCCGGACTTCTCCGGTTAATCCCACTTCTCCAATAAAACAATCTGCAGGATTTGGAGGTGTGTCTCTAAAGCTTGATGCGATACTAATCACAATCGCAAGATCAATTGCCGGTTCATCAAGCTTAACGCCGCCAGCCACTTTCAAATAAGCATCCTGATTTTGCAGCAGCAGTCCAACTCTTTTTTCTAACACAGCCATTAACAGAGAAACCCTGTTATGGTCTATTCCCGTTGCCATACGCCTTGGGTTGCCAAAGCTTGTTGGCGAGATGAGCGCCTGAATTTCAACGAGAATCGGTCTAGTGCCCTCCATAGAGGCAGTGATACTCGAGCCTGCGGAACCAGCAGAGCGTTCTTCTAAGAAAATTTCCGAAGGATTCAAAACCTCAGTGAGCCCCTCTTCCCGCATTTCGAAAATGCCCATTTCGTTTGTAGATCCGAAACGGTTTTTTACAGCCCGCAAAATACGGAAAGTATGGTGGCGTTCTCCTTCAAAATATAAAACAGTGTCAACCATATGCTCCAACAGTCTCGGACCTGCAATAGACCCTTCTTTCGTCACGTGCCCTACGATAAAAATCGGAATACCTTTTGTTTTTGCGATTTTCATCAGCTCAGCAGTACATTCTCTGACCTGTGACACACTGCCTGGAGCCGATGTAATATCGCTTTGGTAAACCGTTTGAATAGAGTCAACAACGACAAACGCTGGATTCATCTCTTGTATAGCAGACGAAATATACTCCATATCGGTTTCAGATAAAACATGCAGTGACGGATTATTAATGCCCAGACGGTCTGCTCGCAGCTTCGTTTGCTTTACAGATTCTTCTCCCGAAATATACAGGACACTGTTTGATGAGCCTGATAATTGAGCGGAAACCTGCAGTAATAGCGTTGACTTTCCGATACCAGGATCACCGCCAATTAAAACGAGGGAGCCTTTAACGACACCTCCGCCGAGTACTCTGTTAAACTCGCCAAGCTGGGTTTTGACGCGGGGTTCTTCTGATGTTTCGATTGATGTAATAGGTGAAGGTTTCTGTACAGTTTGAACAGAATGAGAAAAAGCCGCTCTCCGATTGGCCGGTGCTTTTTTAATCATTTCTTCCACCATTGTATTCCAAGCACCGCAGCCCGGACATTTCCCCATCCATTTTGGAGACTCGTAGCCGCAGGATTGGCAGATGAATTTCGATTTTGTTTTAGCCATATATAGTGTAAGACCTCTCCCTTGTTCTATTTCTTGATATGAAAGTGAGGCATACACTTACATGCTGTATGCCTCATTTCCGTCTTCTATATTAATTCGTTTTAGCAGTCGTTTTTACGACAAATTCGCCATCTTCTACATCAAGAACAATATGCTGTCCTTTATGAATATTTCCTCTGAGGAGTTCTTCAGATAAACGATCCTCGACATGTTTTTGGATCGCTCTTCTTAACGGACGGGCACCGTATTCCAGGTCAACGCCCTCTTCCGCGACTTTCGCTTTTGCAGCATCTGTCAATTCGATAGAAAGATCTTGTTCTTTCAAGCGTTTCGTTAATTGATCAGACATTAATGACACAATTTCAGTAAGATGTTTTTTCTCAAGTGAATGGAAGACAATGATTTCATCGATACGGTTGATGAACTCAGGTCTGAACGCTCGTTTTAATTCACCCATCACTTTGTCTTTCATGTCTTTATGATTTTGAGTTTCATCCTGAACGTTAAAGCCGACATATTTATTGCGTTTCAGCTCACTTGCTCCGACGTTTGATGTCATGATCAGAATGGTATTGCGGAAATCGACTGTGCGTCCTTTAGAATCAGTCAATCGTCCGTCTTCAAGAACTTGCAGAAGGATATTGAAGACATCAGGGTGCGCTTTCTCGATCTCATCAAGAAGCACGACAGAGTAAGGTTTTCTTCTGACTTTCTCTGTCAATTGACCGCCTTCATCATATCCCACATACCCCGGAGGTGAACCAACAAGTCTTGAAGTTGAGTGTTTTTCCATGTATTCAGACATATCAATTCTGATCATGGATTCTTCATCACCAAAAATGGATTCAGCGAGTGCTCGTGCAAGCTCTGTTTTACCTACACCTGTAGGGCCTAAGAAAATGAATGAGCCGATTGGGCGTTTAGGATCTTTCAATCCTGCTCTCGCACGTCTGACGGCTTTTGCAACAGCTACAACTGCTTCATCCTGGCCGATGACGCGGGAATGAAGAATGTTTTCCATATTGAGAAGCTTATCAGTTTCAGTTTGGGCGATTTTAGATACAGGCACACCGGTCCAGCTGGATACAACCATCGCAATATCATCCACAGTAACCTCTGAGTTTTCCTGCCCTTGCTTCTCTTTCCATGATTTCTTCGTATCCTCTACTTGCTCGCGCAGGCGTTGTTCAGTATCACGCAAGGAAGCAGCTTTTTCAAACTCTTGGCTTTGCACTGCCGCATCCTTCTCTTTACGAACCTCATCAAGCTTCTGCTCAAGCTCTTTTAAGTTAGGAGGCGTTGTAAATGAGCGCAGTCTCACCTTTGAACCTGCTTCATCGATCAAGTCAATTGCTTTATCCGGAAGGAAGCGGTCAGAAATATATCTGTCAGAAAGCTTAACCGCAGCTTCAATGGCATCATCAGTGATAGAAACGCGGTGGTGGGCTTCGTATCTGTCACGCAGACCTTGTAAAATTTGAATACTTTCATCTACAGATGGCTGATCAACCTGAATCGGCTGAAAACGGCGTTCCAGTGCTGCATCTTTTTCAATATATTTACGGTACTCATCAAGAGTCGTTGCACCAATACATTGGAGTTCGCCACGAGCAAGTGAAGGTTTTAAAATATTAGATGCATCAATAGCACCTTCTGCTCCGCCTGCCCCGATTAATGTATGGAGCTCATCGATGAATAGAATGATATTTCCTGCCTGGCGAATTTCATCCATGACCTTCTTCAGGCGATCCTCAAATTCTCCGCGGTATTTTGTGCCGGCAACAACTGTTCCCATGTCTAATGTCATCACACGTTTATCACGCAAAATTTCGGGTACTTCATTATTGATAATTTGCTGTGCCAAACCTTCTGCGATAGCCGTTTTACCTACACCTGGTTCCCCAATGAGAACAGGGTTGTTTTTCGTTCTGCGGCTTAACACTTCAATGACACGCTGGATCTCCTTGCTTCTGCCGATTACAGGGTCAAGGCTGTCTTCCTTCGCAATAGCAGTTAAGTCTCTTGCCAAGCTGTCAAGAGTAGGCGTATTCGCATTGCTGTTTGTTCCTGCCGCTGATGATCCTGTTTCATTACTTCCTAGAAGCTGGAGCACCTGCTGTCTTGCTTTATTTAAGCTGACACCGAGATTATTCAGAACTCTCGCAGCAACACCTTCTCCTTCACGAATCAGACCAAGAAGAATATGTTCTGTTCCAACATAAGAATGACCGAGTTTTCTTGCCTCATCCATTGAAAGCTCAATGACTTTTTTAGCTCTAGGAGTATAATGAATCGTTTGAGACATTTCCTGCCCGCGCCCGATCAAACTTTCTACTTCTTTCTGAATTTTATCTGAACCGAGTCCAAGCGCTTGAAGAGCTTTAGCAGCAATGCCCTCTCCTTCTCTTACCAGTCCTAATAAAATATGCTCAGTGCCAATGTTATTATGACCTAACCGAAGTGCTTCTTCCTGTGCTAGCGCCAGTACTTTTTGAGCTCGTTCTGTAAATCTTCCAAACATCATATCGATTCATCCTCCTGTCTTTTCCCATTCATTTCTAAGTGAAGCCGTTCTCTGATGAGAGCCGCTCTTCGAATGTCCCTTTCGTTCGGACGCAAAGCGCCTCCCGAGTATTGCTGTAAAAATCCTGGCTGCGTCAAAATCATAAGTTCGTTAAGTATGTTGCTTGAAAGTCCTTTTATAATGCCTAGGTCTATGCCTAACCGAACATCTGAAAGGCACTTTGCAGTTTCTTTCGATTCTATCATCCGGCAATTAGACAAGACCCCATAAGACCGATATACCCGATCCTCAAGTTCGATTTTAGAAGTTTGATAAATCGCTTCTCGGGCAGATCGTTCTTGTTCAATCAACTGAGCAGCAACACTGTTAAGATCCTCTACAATATCCTGCTCTGACTTACCAAGCGTGATCTGATTTGAAATTTGAAAGATATTCCCTACTGCTTCGCTGCCTTCCCCATAAATTCCTCTAACAACTAAGCCTAATTGATTAATTGCCGGTATAATTCGATTTATTTGCCTAGTTAAAACCAGTGCCGGCAGATGCATCATGACCGAAGCCCTTAAACCTGTACCTACGTTTGTAGGACAGCTGGTTAAGTATCCTCTTTGCTCATTGAATGCATAATCAACTTTTTCTTCGATCCAGTCGTCGACCTGGTTTGCGGCTTTCATTGCTTCTAAAAGCTGAAATCCAGGGAAAAGACACTGAATTCTAATATGGTCCTCTTCATTTAGCATGACGCTTACTTCCTCATTTTCAGAAAGCAAACAGCCGCCAAAAGGAGACTCTGTCAGATTCGGACTGATTAGATGTTTTTCAACAAGTACACGCTTCTCTAAAGGCTGTGCATCATTCATTCTAATCAAAACAAATTTGCCGATTCCGGGAATTTCTTGCTCTGAAAACTGATCTTCAAATTGCTGTATGATGGATGAGGCTTCTTCATTGGAATACCGCGTAGGGAACCGAATATGCTCAAAGTTCCTTGCTAAACGTATGCGGCTGCTGAGTACAATGTCACTTTCAGGTCCTTTCTGCTTCATCCAACTGCTTAGTGCGTCCTGAATAAAATGCTTTAGCGACATTACTCCTGTTCCTCCTCACTATCTGTACTTTTGAGTGATTGTTCTAATGAACGAATTTGATCTCTTACATGAGCTGCATTTTCAAATTCTTCTTGATGGATTAAGGATTCTAATTCCTTTTTTAGCATATCAATCTGCCGTCTGACATGAAGATTGCCGCCTATTCGTTTCGGTATCTTACCTGCATGCACAGTGTTTCCGCTGTGCACTTTACGTAGGATTGGTGTAATGTTGCTATGAAATGTTTTGTAACATTCCGAACATCCAAAACGGCCAATTTTTCTGAATTGCTGAAAAGTCATTCCGCATTTCGGACAAGCAGATATTTGCTCCGAGTGACTGAACATTTGAGTTCCTGCATTTTGAAATGAAGAATCCATGTTCAGTAAACCCGAAAGTAAATTATGAATAGAGAAACCCTGATTTGCACTTATACCATATGAATCACTATTTTCTTTGGCACATTGTTCACAAATATGAACTTCTATTTTTTCTCCGTTAACAACCTTTGTAAAGTGAAAAGTGGCTGGTCTCTCGTGGCACTCTTGACAAATCAATCTTTTCACCCGCTTATTTTAATTTTAAAGAAGTCAGCATTGCCTTCATCATTCTCGCTCTTAATTCATCACGTTCAGGTAAGTCAATGTGTAAAACTGAGCGGTCCATTACACTGACCATCATTTTTGCTTCTCTTTCTGAAATTACCTTGTCTTCTAATAGCCTTAAAATAATGTCATCAGAGGCTGCTTGAGACAAATGGGTATTAATTTGAGAAATTATATTATTGATCAGGACAACTTCATTGTTCATTTTAATTTTAATGATTCTGATGTAACCGCCGCCCCCGCGTTTGCTCTCAACAATATATCCTCTTTCGCTTGTAAATCTGGTGTTGATGACATAATTTATTTGGGAAGGAACGCATTGAAATTTATCTGCAATTTCACTTCGTTTAATCTCTAAAATTTCCTTGCCATTTTGATCTAACACTCGTTTTAAATATTGTTCAATGATGTCAGAAATATTATGTCCCACTCAACCCCCTCCTTTACTGACTTTGACTATATTTGACTATAATCTTACTATAAGCCGTTTCTCGAGAATTTTCAACTTTCTCGCTCTATCCTTTATTATTTCCATTTTCCCGGTCCACAAAACCTGATTGCTGATTTAAAATTCGGTATAAAGTTATTATATTATACAGTTAAGTGGAATTTTATGATACCAATAAACCAAAATACAAAAAACCCAGCTCAATGAGCTGGGTTTAAGCTTGCTTGGCGGCGTCCTACTCTCACAGGGGGAAACCCCCGACTACCATCGGCGCTGAAGAGCTTAACTTCCGTGTTCGGTATGGGAACGGGTGTGACCTCTTCGCTATCGCCACCAAACAAATGCCTTCAGGATGAAGGTACTGGGCGTTTCTCACAGGATGTGAGAGCCCTTAGCGGAGTTTCCTTACCTTCCGCCTTTAGAGAGGTGTTCTCTCAAAACTAGATAACAGGTGTGACATCATTCAAAAATATGGTTAAGTCCTCGATCGATTAGTATCTGTCAGCTCCATGTGTCGCCACACTTCCACCTCAGACCTATCAACCTGATCATCTTTCAGGGATCTTACTTCCTTACGGAATGGGAAATCTCATCTTGAGGGGGGCTTCATGCTTAGATGCTTTCAGCACTTATCCCGTCCGCACATAGCTACCCAGCGATGCCCTTGGCAGAACAACTGGTACACCAGCGGTGCGTCCATCCCGGTCCTCTCGTACTAAGGACAGCTCCTCTCAAATTTCCTGCGCCCGCGACGGATAGGGACCGAACTGTCTCACGACGTTCTGAACCCAGCTCGCGTACCGCTTTAATGGGCGAACAGCCCAACCCTTGGGACCGACTACAGCCCCAGGATGCGATGAGCCGACATCGAGGTGCCAAACCTCCCCGTCGATGTGGACTCTTGGGGGAGATAAGCCTGTTATCCCCGGGGTAGCTTTTATCCGTTGAGCGATGGCCCTTCCATGCGGAACCACCGGATCACTAAGCCCGACTTTCGTCCCTGCTCGACTTGTAGGTCTCGCAGTCAAGCTCCCTTGTGCCTTTACACTCTGCGAATGATTTCCAACCATTCTGAGGGAACCTTTGGGCGCCTCCGTTACCTTTTAGGAGGCGACCGCCCCAGTCAAACTGCCCACCTGACACTGTCTCCCCGCCCGATAAGGGCGGCGGGTTAGAAGGTCAATACAGCCAGGGTAGTATCCCACCGATGCCTCCACCGAAGCTGGCGCTCCGGTTTCCAAGGCTCCTACCTATCCTGTACAAGCTGTACCAACATTCAATATCAGGCTGCAGTAAAGCTCCACGGGGTCTTTCCGTCCTGTCGCGGGTAACCTGCATCTTCACAGGTACTATAATTTCACCGAGTCTCTCGTTGAGACAGTGCCCAGATCGTTGCGCCTTTCGTGCGGGTCGGAACTTACCCGACAAGGAATTTCGCTACCTTAGGACCGTTATAGTTACGGCCGCCGTTTACTGGGGCTTCAATTCGCACCTTCGCTTACGCTAAGCGCTCCTCTTAACCTTCCAGCACCGGGCAGGCGTCAGCCCCTATACTTCGCCTTACGGCTTCGCAGAGACCTGTGTTTTTGCTAAACAGTCGCCTGGGCCTATTCACTGCGGCTCTCTCGGGCTTGCACCCTAACAGAGCACCCCTTCTCCCGAAGTTACGGGGTCATTTTGCCGAGTTCCTTAACGAGAGTTCTCTCGATCACCTTAGGATTCTCTCCTCGCCTACCTGTGTCGGTTTGCGGTACGGGCACCTCTCACCTCGCTAGAGGCTTTTCTTGGCAGTGTGGAATCAGGAACTTCGCTACTATATTTCGCTCGCCATCACAGCTCAGCCTTATGGGAAACGGATTTGCCTATTTCCCAGCCTAACTGCTTGGACGCGGATATCCAATACCGCGCTTACCCTATCCTCCTGCGTCCCCCCATTGCTCAAATGGTGAGGAGGTGGTACAGGAATATCAACCTGTTGTCCATCGCCTACGCCTTTCGGCCTCGGCTTAGGTCCCGACTAACCCTGAGCGGACGAGCCTTCCTCAGGAAACCTTAGGCATTCGGTGGAGGGGATTCTCACCCCTCTTTCGCTACTCATACCGGCATTCTCACTTCTAAGCGCTCCACCAGTCCTTCCGGTCTGGCTTCACAGCCCTTAGAACGCTCTCCTACCACTGTTCGAAGAACAGTCCGCAGCTTCGGTGATACGTTTAGCCCCGGTACATTTTCGGCGCAGAGTCACTCGACCAGTGAGCTATTACGCACTCTTTAAATGGTGGCTGCTTCTAAGCCAACATCCTGGTTGTCTAAGCAACTCCACATCCTTTTCCACTTAACGTATACTTTGGGACCTTAGCTGGCGGTCTGGGCTGTTTCCCTTTCGACTACGGATCTTATCACTCGCAGTCTGACTCCCAAGGATAAGTCATTGGCATTCGGAGTTTGACTGAATTCGGTAACCCGGTAGGGGCCCCTAGTCCAATCAGTGCTCTACCTCCAAGACTCTTACCTTGAGGCTAGCCCTAAAGCTATTTCGGAGAGAACCAGCTATCTCCAGGTTCGATTGGCATTTCACCCCTACCCACACCTCATCCCCGCACTTTTCAACGTGCGTGGGTTCGGGCCTCCATTCAGTGTTACCTGAACTTCACCCTGGACATGGGTAGATCACCTGGTTTCGGGTCTACGACCACGTACTCATGCGCCCTATTCAGACTCGCTTTCGCTGCGGCTCCGCATCTTCTGCTTAACCTTGCACGGGATCGTAACTCGCCGGTTCATTCTACAAAAGGCACGCCATCACCCGTTAACGGGCTCTGACTACTTGTAGGCACACGGTTTCAGGATCTCTTTCACTCCCCTTCCGGGGTGCTTTTCACCTTTCCCTCACGGTACTGGTTCACTATCGGTCACTAGGGAGTATTTAGCCTTGGGAGATGGTCCTCCCGGATTCCGACGGAATTTCACGTGTTCCGCCGTACTCAGGATCCACTCAGGAGAGAACGAAGTTTTGACTACAGGGCTGTTACCTCCTATGGCGGGCCTTTCCAGACCTCTTCATCTACCTCGTTCCTTTGTAACTCCGTACAGAGTGTCCTACAACCCCAAGAGGCAAGCCTCTTGGTTTGGGCTAATCCCGTTTCGCTCGCCGCTACTCAGGGAATCGCATTTGCTTTCTCTTCCTCCGGGTACTTAGATGTTTCAGTTCCCCGGGTCTGCCTTCTCATATCCTATGAATTCAGATATGGATACCACTCCATTACGAGTGGTGGGTTTCCCCATTCGGAAATCTCCGGATCAAAGCTTGCTTACAGCTCCCCGAAGCATATCGGTGTTCGTCCCGTCCTTCATCGGCTCCTAGTGCCAAGGCATCCACCGTGCGCCCTTTCTAACTTAACCGTTAAAAAGAATCACTATGTGATATCTTGTGTTACTAATTGAATGTGATGTCTACTGTTATCTAGTTTTCAAAGAACACGTTTCGAAGGAATGATCCTTCAAAACTAAACAAGACAGAGAACGTTCTGTTTATAAGACCCAAGGTCTTATATTCCGTATAATATCCTTAGAAAGGAGGTGATCCAGCCGCACCTTCCGATACGGCTACCTTGTTACGACTTCACCCCAATCATCTGTCCCACCTTCGGCGGCTGGCTCCTAAAAGGTTACCTCACCGACTTCGGGTGTTACAAACTCTCGTGGTGTGACGGGCGGTGTGTACAAGGCCCGGGAACGTATTCACCGCGGCATGCTGATCCGCGATTACTAGCGATTCCAGCTTCACGCAGTCGAGTTGCAGACTGCGATCCGAACTGAGAACAGATTTGTGGGATTGGCTTAACCTCGCGGTTTCGCTGCCCTTTGTTCTGTCCATTGTAGCACGTGTGTAGCCCAGGTCATAAGGGGCATGATGATTTGACGTCATCCCCACCTTCCTCCGGTTTGTCACCGGCAGTCACCTTAGAGTGCCCAACTGAATGCTGGCAACTAAGATCAAGGGTTGCGCTCGTTGCGGGACTTAACCCAACATCTCACGACACGAGCTGACGACAACCATGCACCACCTGTCACTCTGCCCCCGAAGGGGACGTCCTATCTCTAGGATTGTCAGAGGATGTCAAGACCTGGTAAGGTTCTTCGCGTTGCTTCGAATTAAACCACATGCTCCACCGCTTGTGCGGGCCCCCGTCAATTCCTTTGAGTTTCAGTCTTGCGACCGTACTCCCCAGGCGGAGTGCTTAATGCGTTAGCTGCAGCACTAAGGGGCGGAAACCCCCTAACACTTAGCACTCATCGTTTACGGCGTGGACTACCAGGGTATCTAATCCTGTTCGCTCCCCACGCTTTCGCTCCTCAGCGTCAGTTACAGACCAGAGAGTCGCCTTCGCCACTGGTGTTCCTCCACATCTCTACGCATTTCACCGCTACACGTGGAATTCCACTCTCCTCTTCTGCACTCAAGTTCCCCAGTTTCCAATGACCCTCCCCGGTTGAGCCGGGGGCTTTCACATCAGACTTAAGAAACCGCCTGCGAGCCCTTTACGCCCAATAATTCCGGACAACGCTTGCCACCTACGTATTACCGCGGCTGCTGGCACGTAGTTAGCCGTGGCTTTCTGGTTAGGTACCGTCAAGGTACCGCCCTATTCGAACGGTACTTGTTCTTCCCTAACAACAGAGCTTTACGATCCGAAAACCTTCATCACTCACGCGGCGTTGCTCCGTCAGACTTTCGTCCATTGCGGAAGATTCCCTACTGCTGCCTCCCGTAGGAGTCTGGGCCGTGTCTCAGTCCCAGTGTGGCCGATCACCCTCTCAGGTCGGCTACGCATCGTCGCCTTGGTGAGCCGTTACCTCACCAACTAGCTAATGCGCCGCGGGTCCATCTGTAAGTGGTAGCCGAAGCCACCTTTTATGTTTGAACCATGCGATTCAAACAACCATCCGGTATTAGCCCCGGTTTCCCGGAGTTATCCCAGTCTTACAGGCAGGTTACCCACGTGTTACTCACCCGTCCGCCGCTAACATCAGGGAGCAAGCTCCCATCTGTCCGCTCGACTTGCATGTATTAGGCACGCCGCCAGCGTTCGTCCTGAGCCAGGATCAAACTCTCCGATAAAGTAGTTTGACTGACTACGCACATTGCTGTGCGATTTTTAAAAACTGAATTAACAGGTACGTTTTGTCTTGTTTAGTTTTCAAAGATCATTTTGTTTGTCCGCTTTGTTAAAGCAACTTTATTAGTATACAACGTCACTTCTTCAAAGTCAATAACTTTTTTAAAAAACTTTTGGTGGAGCCTAGCGGGATCGAACCGCTGACCTCCTGCGTGCAAAGCAGGCGCTCTCCCAGCTGAGCTAAGGCCCCATAAAAAATGGTCGGGAAGACAGGATTCGAACCTGCGACCCCATGGTCCCAAACCATGTGCTCTACCAAGCTGAGCTACTTCCCGATTTCCTATCTATTCTATTAAAAGATATGGCGCGCCCGAGAGGAGTCGAACCCCTAACCTTTTGATCCGTAGTCAAACGCTCTATCCAATTGAGCTACGGGCGCAAAACATAATGCCGAGGGCCGGACTTGAACCGGCACGGTAGTCACCTACCGCAGGATTTTAAGTCCTGTGTGTCTGCCAATTCCACCACCCCGGCGTGGATGGTATAGTTGGAGCGGAAGACGGGATTCGAACCCGCGACCCCCACCTTGGCAAGGTGGTGTTCTACCACTGAACTACTTCCGCAGACAGGATGTCCAGTTTTTCTAACTGTTATCCTATATAATGCGGGTGAAGGGACTTGAACCCCCACGTCATAAAGACACTAGATCCTAAGTCTAGCGCGTCTGCCAATTCCGCCACACCCGCGTAAAATGGTGAGCCATGAAGGACTCGAACCTTCGACCCTCTGATTAAAAGTCAGATGCTCTACCAACTGAGCTAATGGCTCTTCTACAAGAGACTTGAGTATTATATCATATAAAAGTGGTGCCGGCAAGAGGACTTGAACCCCCAACCTACTGATTACAAGTCAGTTGCTCTACCAATTGAGCTACACCGGCATAATGGTGGAGGATGACGGGCTCGAACCGCCGACCCTCTGCTTGTAAGGCAGATGCTCTCCCAGCTGAGCTAATCCTCCATAATTGCACTAACGTGCAATTGCTTGGCGGCGTCCTACTCTCACAGGGGGAACCCCCCGACTACCATCGGCGCTGAAGAGCTTAACTTCCGTGTTCGGTATGGGAACGGGTGTGACCTCTTCGCTATCGCCACCAAACAAATTGAGAGTGTTCTCTCAAAACTAGATAACAGGTGTGACATCATTCAAAATATGGTTAAGTCCTCGATCGATTAGTATCTGTCAGCTCCATGTGTCGCCACACTTCCACCTCAGACCTATCAACCTGATCATCTTTCAGGGATCTTACTTCCTTGCGGAATGGGAAATCTCATCTTGAGGGGGGCTTCATGCTTAGATGCTTTCAGCACTTATCCCGTCCGCACATAGCTACCCAGCGATGCCCTTGGCAGAACAACTGGTACACCAGCGGTGCGTCCATCCCGGTCCTCTCGTACTAAGGACAGCTCCTCTCAAATTTCCTGCGCCCGCGACGGATAGGGACCGAACTGTCTCACGACGTTCTGAACCCAGCTCGCGTACCGCTTTAATGGGCGAACAGCCCAACCCTTGGGACCGACTACAGCCCCAGGATGCGATGAGCCGACATCGAGGTGCCAAACCTCCCCGTCGATGTGGACTCTTGGGGGAGATAAGCCTGTTATCCCCGGGGTAGCTTTTATCCGTTGAGCGATGGCCCTTCCATGCGGAACCACCGGATCACTAAGCCCGACTTTCGTCCCTGCTCGACTTGTAGGTCTCGCAGTCAAGCTCCCTTGTGCCTTTACACTCTGCGAATGATTTCCAACCATTCTGAGGGAACCTTTGGGCGCCTCCGTTACCTTTTAGGAGGCGACCGCCCCAGTCAAACTGCCCACCTGACACTGTCTCCCCGCCCGATAAGGGCGGCGGGTTAGAAGGTCAATACAGCCAGGGTAGTATCCCACCGATGCCTCCACCGAAGCTGGCGCTCCGGTTTCCAAGGCTCCTACCTATCCTGTACAAGCTGTACCAACATTCAATATCAGGCTGCAGTAAAGCTCCACGGGGTCTTTCCGTCCTGTCGCGGGTAACCTGCATCTTCACAGGTACTATAATTTCACCGAGTCTCTCGTTGAGACAGTGCCCAGATCGTTGCGCCTTTCGTGCGGGTCGGAACTTACCCGACAAGGAATTTCGCTACCTTAGGACCGTTATAGTTACGGCCGCCGTTTACTGGGGCTTCAATTCGCACCTTCGCTTACGCTAAGCGCTCCTCTTAACCTTCCAGCACCGGGCAGGCGTCAGCCCCTATACTTCGCCTTACGGCTTCGCAGAGACCTGTGTTTTTGCTAAACAGTCGCCTGGGCCTATTCACTGCGGCTCTCTCGGGCTTGCACCCTAACAGAGCACCCCTTCTCCCGAAGTTACGGGGTCATTTTGCCGAGTTCCTTAACGAGAGTTCTCTCGATCACCTTAGGATTCTCTCCTCGCCTACCTGTGTCGGTTTGCGGTACGGGCACCTCTCACCTCGCTAGAGGCTTTTCTTGGCAGTGTGGAATCAGGAACTTCGCTACTATATTTCGCTCGCCATCACAGCTCAGCCTTATGGGAAACGGATTTGCCTATTTCCCAGCCTAACTGCTTGGACGCGGATATCCAATACCGCGCTTACCCTATCCTCCTGCGTCCCCCCATTGCTCAAATGGTGAGGAGGTGGTACAGGAATATCAACCTGTTGTCCATCGCCTACGCCTTTCGGCCTCGGCTTAGGTCCCGACTAACCCTGAGCGGACGAGCCTTCCTCAGGAAACCTTAGGCATTCGGTGGAGGGGATTCTCACCCCTCTTTCGCTACTCATACCGGCATTCTCACTTCTAAGCGCTCCACCAGTCCTTCCGGTCTGGCTTCACAGCCCTTAGAACGCTCTCCTACCACTGTTCGAAGAACAGTCCGCAGCTTCGGTGATACGTTTAGCCCCGGTACATTTTCGGCGCAGAGTCACTCGACCAGTGAGCTATTACGCACTCTTTAAATGGTGGCTGCTTCTAAGCCAACATCCTGGTTGTCTAAGCAACTCCACATCCTTTTCCACTTAACGTATACTTTGGGACCTTAGCTGGCGGTCTGGGCTGTTTCCCTTTCGACTACGGATCTTATCACTCGCAGTCTGACTCCCAAGGATAAGTCATTGGCATTCGGAGTTTGACTGAATTCGGTAACCCGGTAGGGGCCCCTAGTCCAATCAGTGCTCTACCTCCAAGACTCTTACCTTGAGGCTAGCCCTAAAGCTATTTCGGAGAGAACCAGCTATCTCCAGGTTCGATTGGCATTTCACCCCTACCCACACCTCATCCCCGCACTTTTCAACGTGCGTGGGTTCGGGCCTCCATTCAGTGTTACCTGAACTTCACCCTGGACATGGGTAGATCACCTGGTTTCGGGTCTACGACCACGTACTCATGCGCCCTATTCAGACTCGCTTTCGCTGCGGCTCCGCATCTTCTGCTTAACCTTGCACGGGATCGTAACTCGCCGGTTCATTCTACAAAAGGCACGCCATCACCCGTTAACGGGCTCTGACTACTTGTAGGCACACGGTTTCAGGATCTCTTTCACTCCCCTTCCGGGGTGCTTTTCACCTTTCCCTCACGGTACTGGTTCACTATCGGTCACTAGGGAGTATTTAGCCTTGGGAGATGGTCCTCCCGGATTCCGACGGAATTTCACGTGTTCCGCCGTACTCAGGATCCACTCAGGAGAGAACGAAGTTTTGACTACAGGGCTGTTACCTCCTATGGCGGGCCTTTCCAGACCTCTTCATCTACCTCGTTCCTTTGTAACTCCGTACAGAGTGTCCTACAACCCCAAGAGGCAAGCCTCTTGGTTTGGGCTAATCCCGTTTCGCTCGCCGCTACTCAGGGAATCGCATTTGCTTTCTCTTCCTCCGGGTACTTAGATGTTTCAGTTCCCCGGGTCTGCCTTCTCATATCCTATGAATTCAGATATGGATACCACTCCATTACGAGTGGTGGGTTTCCCCATTCGGAAATCTCCGGATCAAAGCTTGCTTACAGCTCCCCGAAGCATATCGGTGTTCGTCCCGTCCTTCATCGGCTCCTAGTGCCAAGGCATCCACCGTGCGCCCTTTCTAACTTAACCGTTAAAAAGAATCACTATGTGATATCTTGTGTTACTAATTGAATGTGATGTCTACTGTTATCTAGTTTTCAAAGAACACGTTTCGAAGGAATGATCCTTCAAAACTAAACAAGACAGAGAACGTTCTGTTTATAAGACCCAAGGTCTTATATTCCGTATAATATCCTTAGAAAGGAGGTGATCCAGCCGCACCTTCCGATACGGCTACCTTGTTACGACTTCACCCCAATCATCTGTCCCACCTTCGGCGGCTGGCTCCTAAAAGGTTACCTCACCGACTTCGGGTGTTACAAACTCTCGTGGTGTGACGGGCGGTGTGTACAAGGCCCGGGAACGTATTCACCGCGGCATGCTGATCCGCGATTACTAGCGATTCCAGCTTCACGCAGTCGAGTTGCAGACTGCGATCCGAACTGAGAACAGATTTGTGGGATTGGCTTAACCTCGCGGTTTCGCTGCCCTTTGTTCTGTCCATTGTAGCACGTGTGTAGCCCAGGTCATAAGGGGCATGATGATTTGACGTCATCCCCACCTTCCTCCGGTTTGTCACCGGCAGTCACCTTAGAGTGCCCAACTGAATGCTGGCAACTAAGATCAAGGGTTGCGCTCGTTGCGGGACTTAACCCAACATCTCACGACACGAGCTGACGACAACCATGCACCACCTGTCACTCTGCCCCCGAAGGGGACGTCCTATCTCTAGGATTGTCAGAGGATGTCAAGACCTGGTAAGGTTCTTCGCGTTGCTTCGAATTAAACCACATGCTCCACCGCTTGTGCGGGCCCCCGTCAATTCCTTTGAGTTTCAGTCTTGCGACCGTACTCCCCAGGCGGAGTGCTTAATGCGTTAGCTGCAGCACTAAGGGGCGGAAACCCCCTAACACTTAGCACTCATCGTTTACGGCGTGGACTACCAGGGTATCTAATCCTGTTCGCTCCCCACGCTTTCGCTCCTCAGCGTCAGTTACAGACCAGAGAGTCGCCTTCGCCACTGGTGTTCCTCCACATCTCTACGCATTTCACCGCTACACGTGGAATTCCACTCTCCTCTTCTGCACTCAAGTTCCCCAGTTTCCAATGACCCTCCCCGGTTGAGCCGGGGGCTTTCACATCAGACTTAAGAAACCGCCTGCGAGCCCTTTACGCCCAATAATTCCGGACAACGCTTGCCACCTACGTATTACCGCGGCTGCTGGCACGTAGTTAGCCGTGGCTTTCTGGTTAGGTACCGTCAAGGTGCCGCCCTATTCGAACGGTACTTGTTCTTCCCTAACAACAGAGCTTTACGATCCGAAAACCTTCATCACTCACGCGGCGTTGCTCCGTCAGACTTTCGTCCATTGCGGAAGATTCCCTACTGCTGCCTCCCGTAGGAGTCTGGGCCGTGTCTCAGTCCCAGTGTGGCCGATCACCCTCTCAGGTCGGCTACGCATCGTTGCCTTGGTGAGCCATTACCTCACCAACTAGCTAATGCGCCGCGGGTCCATCTGTAAGTGGTAGCCGAAGCCACCTTTTATGTTTGAACCATGCGGTTCAAACAACCATCCGGTATTAGCCCCGGTTTCCCGGAGTTATCCCAGTCTTACAGGCAGGTTACCCACGTGTTACTCACCCGTCCGCCGCTAACATCAGGGAGCAAGCTCCCATCTGTCCGCTCGACTTGCATGTATTAGGCACGCCGCCAGCGTTCGTCCTGAGCCAGGATCAAACTCTCCGATAAAGTAGTTTGACTGACTACGCACATCGCTGTGCGATTTTTAAAAACTGAATTAACAGGTACGTTTTGTCTTGTTTAGTTTTCAAAGATCATTTTGTTCACTTCGTTCAAGCGACTTTATTATTATAACTCGTTGACTCAGTGAAGTCAATAACTTTTTTTGAAGTTCTTTTTTTCGTTATCGCCTTGTTTAGCGGCAACGAATAATAATATACCACCTAGTAAATAATAGTGCAATAGTTTTTTTGAAGAAATACTAAGGAATTTAAAAAGAGCGGCATCCTTTCCCTATGGAGGATACCGCTCTTCTTTATTAGCGTTGTCTCATTTGCGGGAATAACAGCACATCGCGAATAGAAGGGGCATTCGTCAGCAGCATAACCAGACGGTCGATACCGATGCCTAAACCTCCTGTTGGCGGCATACCGTATTCCAGAGCTTCAACAAAGTCTTCATCCATTAGATGAGCTTCATCATTACCGGCTTCACGCTCTTTTAATTGCGCTTCAAAGCGTTCTCTTTGATCAATAGGATCATTCAGCTCTGTAAACGCGTTGGCATGTTCACGGCCAACGATAAACAGCTCAAAACGGTCTGTAAAACGCGGGTCCTCAGGGTTTTTCTTAGCAAGAGGAGAAATTTCTACAGGATGCCCGTAAATAAACGTTGGCTGAATAAGCGTTTCTTCAATTTTTTGTTCGAAGAATTCGTTGATGATATGGCCTACTGTCATAGAGTCTTTAATTTCTACTCCATGTTCTTTTGCATATTCACGCGCCTGTTCAACAGTAACCTCTTCCCAGAAATCAACGCCGGTCGCTTCTTTGACTGCGTCAACCATATGGATTCTTTTCCACTCCGGTTTAAGGTCGATTTGCTCTTCCCCGTATTGAATCGTAGTTGTGCCAAGCACTTCTTGGGCGATATGAGCGACAAGGTTTTCAGTTAAGCTCATGATATCTTTATAGTCCGCATATGCTTCATATAACTCAATCATTGTAAATTCAGGGTTATGGCGTGTAGAGACACCTTCGTTACGGAAAACACGGCCGATTTCATATACTTTTTCTAAACCGCCGACAATTAGACGTTTTAGGTGCAGTTCGATAGCAATACGCATATAGAGTGGAATGTCTAACGCGTTGTGGTGAGTGATAAACGGACGTGCAGAAGCTCCCCCAGGAATGCTGTGCATTGTAGGTGTTTCTACTTCTAAGTATCCATGATCATCAAGGTATCTTCTCATAGCTTGAATGATCTTGCTTCGTGTAATAAACGTATGTTTGCTGTCTGGGTTTACGATAAGATCCAGGTAGCGCTGACGGTAGCGCTGCTCAACGTCTTTTAAACCATGGTATTTGTCAGGAAGCGGACGAAGCGCTTTTGTCAGCAATTCAAAGGAAGTTGCTTTAACAGACAATTCGCCTACATTTGTTTTGAAGACTTTTCCGGTTACGCCGATAAGATCACCGAGGTCAGAAGACTTGAAGATTTCATATTGGTCGTCACCGACACTGTCTTTTCTTACGTAGATTTGGATTTGGCCTTCTAAATCCTGAAGATGGGCAAAGCCGGCTTTTCCTTTGCCGCGTTTTGTCATCATGCGGCCTGCGATTGTAACTTCAATCGCTTTTTCTTCTAACTCTTCTTTGGTTAGATCTTGATATGCCGAAATAACTTCTTGAGACTGATGAGTTCTTTCAAAACGTGCGCCGAATGGATCGATGCCGTTATCTCTCAGCTGATTCATTTTATCGCGTCTGACTTGCAGCTGATCATTCAATTCTTCATGGTTATGCTCTTCTTGACTCATTGTTATCACTCCATTACAGATATTGTTTCATGAAAAAAGCAGAAAAACTGCCAGCGTAAAACTAGCAGTGAGCAGCAAATAGAGGTGAGTATTATCCTACTTTTGCATTTTGAAGCTCTTTTGCCTCAACTTCAACCGTAAATGCATCTAAAAGCTGTACAAACTCTTCTCTCGTCTCGCAATGATTGATTTCATTACGAACGTTCGCATTGCCTTTCACGCCTTTCAGATACCATGCAGCGTGCTTTCTCATTTCTCTTACCGCTACGTTTTCACCTTTTAAGTCAATCAGGCGGTCAAGATGCAGTTTGCATACGGCCATTTTTTCGCGTACTTGCGGCTCTTCTTTTAATTTACCTGTTTCAAGATACTGAACCGTACGGTAAATCATCCACGGGTTACCCAATGCAGCGCGTCCGATCATGACCCCGTCTACTCCTGTCTCATCGAGCATACGCTTAGCATCCTGCGGTGTCTTAACATCGCCGTTTCCGATAACCGGAATCGATACTGATTGTTTTACTTCTTTGATGATATCCCAGTTTGCCGTTCCTTCGTACATCTGCACTCTCGTACGGCCGTGAAGCGCCACTGCTTTACCGCCCGCACGTTCTACAGCCTGTGCATTTTTCACTGCGAAAATGTGGTCTTCATCCCAGCCCATTCTCATTTTCACTGTAACTGGCTTATTAACAGCATCCACTACTGCAGAAACCATTTCGTAAATCTTATCAGGATCGAGAAGCCATTTGGCTCCCGCATCGCATTTTGTAATCTTCGGCACGGGACATCCCATGTTAATATCAATGATATCAGCAGTTGTGTTTTGGTCTACAAACTTCGCCGCTTCCACAAGGGTTTCCTTTTTTCCTCCGAAAATTTGAAGGCTCAGTGGTTTCTCACGTTCATCAATATAAAGCATACCCATTGTTCTTGCATTGTTGTAAAGGATCGCTTTGTCACTGACCATTTCAGCGCATACCAATCCGGCTCCGAATTCCTTTACAGTCAATCTGAACGCAGAGTTGCAGACACCAGCCATAGGTGCGAGCACAACCCGGTTTTTCAATTGAATATCTCCAATTTTGAACAATTTTTCTCCTCCTTTCATTTGTTCTATTTTTCTGGCGGCGCCAATTCGTCCGCACTTATATTTAAAACATCTGCTGCATCTTGAATGATGGCAGCTGACGGCAATCGGTTTCCGCGTTCAATTTCGCCGAGAATAGAAACTGATATACCTAATGCTTTTGCAAATCCTTCTTGAGTATAACCTTTCAGCTTTCTGAATGCACGAATTCGTCTACCCCAGATTTCTGCTTCCATACTCTTACACCTTCTTGGTCTGTTTCGGCGCTTGTAGCCTCTTTTTCAACCTGCTGGCAAATTTCCGCAAGCGGCGCAAGGACAAACAAACGCTCATACATTCTCGGATGCGGAACAATTAGTTGCTCTGATTCAATATTTTCACGATTAAATAACAAAATGTCAAGGTCTGCCGTCCGCGGCCCCCATCTTACTTCCCTTGTTCTGCCTAATTCATTTTCTATCTGCTGCGTCAGTTCAAGGAGTTCAAAAGGGTTCAATGATGTCTTGATTTCAACAGCCATATTCAAAAATTGAGCTTGATCTTCGTATCCGACCGGGTCAGTTTCGTAAATAGACGACACTTTAGTGACTGTCACCGCAGCATGCTGATGCAGTGAAGCCACTGCTTGCCTTAAATACGTTTCTCTATCTCCAATATTAGATCCAAGTGCAATATAAGCTATGTTGTTCATGACTTTTTTCTCGTAATTTCAATTGCTACTGATTTATAGTGTCCGGGAATTGGCGGGTCTGGCTTAATCACTTTCACCGTACATTGCTGAACAGGCTGAAATTTTTCGAGAACAGTGCCAGCAATACGTTCCGCCAGCGTTTCTACCAATTTTACAGGCTCCCCTTCCACGATATCTTTACATACATGATAGAGCTCAGCATAGTTGATCGTTTGCTCAAGGTCGTCTGTTTGTCCAGCTTTGCTTAAATCCAGCTCAGCGGTTAAATCGACTTTAAACCGCTGGCCAAGTTTGTTTTCTTCTTTGAACACACCGTGATATCCGTAAAACTCCATACCTTCTACATAAACTTTATCCATGGTGCACCCCTCCCTTATTCAGCATCGCGTCCATCATTTTCGCCATTCTGGCAATTTGCTTTACATCATGGACCCTGACAATGTCACAGCCTTTTTGAATGCCGAGACACACAGTCGCGCCTGTGCCCTCAGCCCGCTCCTCAGGCGGAAGATCCAGAACACGCCCGATGAATCTTTTTCGGGAGGTTGCCAGAAGAACCGGATATCCCACTCCGCTGAAAATCTCTAGTTTGTTCATCACTGCCAAGTTATCGTGATAGGTTTTCGCGAAACCGATACCGGGATCAAGAATAATGTTCTTCTCGTCTACTCCGGCCTCAACAGCAATTTTTACACTCTCCATTAAGTCCGACAGCATATCCGGCAATAAGTCATTGTAGTTTCTTTCAGGGCGGTTATGCATGAGAACAATTGGAACATTATGTTCAGCTGCAACGGAAGCCATCTTCGGATCATGTTTGGCACCCCAAATATCATTGATAATGGATGCGCCGGCTTTCACTGCTTCATCTGCGACAGAAGCCTTGTACGTATCTACAGAAATAGGAACACCAAGCTCTTTCGTAATCCGCTCAATCACCGGAATGACTCTGGACATCTCCTCATCCTCAGATACCCACTCAGCGCCAGGCCTTGTCGATTCCCCTCCGATATCAATGATATGGGCACCATCATCGATCATCTCTTTCGCGTGCAGCAGCGCCTTGTCCAAGCTGTCATATTTTCCGCCGTCCGAGAAAGAGTCAGGCGTTACGTTTAAAATTCCCATCACCAGCGTCTTCTCTTTATATGATAAAGCGCTGGGCTTAGTGTGGATGACTTGTGTTTGATCTATTGTGTGCTGCGCCATGCTCTTCCTCCCTTTTCATGAATCATGTTCTTTATTTCTTTTTTGTATAACAATTGAAGAGCGGAGGTTGCTTCTCCGCTTTGGCTTCCATAGTTTACTTCTTCTATTTTAGTAAACGGGATGATTTCAAGAACCGAGTTCGTCATCCACGCTTCGTCAGCTGTCAAGAGAGCTTCTAGCTCATATCGGCCCGTTTTGAGCTCCAGGCCGATATTCTTTGCATTTTCTATGATAAAACGTCTCGTGACGCCGTCCAGAATACCAGTATCAAGCGATGGCGTATAGATACAACGACCTTTTCTCCAAAAGACATTAGATATGATACCCTCTGCAACAGCTCCATCCTCCGTTAGGAAAATTCCCTCGACACGCGGATCATTTCCAATTTCCCGTTTCGCATACATATTATTTAGATAATGATGAGATTTTAACCGGAACGATCCCTCAGGAGTGTTTCTCCGTATCGATAAAACCTTCCCTTCTTTTTGCAAAGGAAGGCTTTCTGGTTTCAGCTGATTCACAAAGCATAAAACGGTCGGCTTATCGTACGTCTGGGCGACAAAGCCTTTATCGCTGATTCCCGCTGATATGTTCAGTCTGACGCGGGCATTACCATCCTTGATATCATTTAGCTTAAGCAGCTTGTCCAGCATCTCAAGGATCTCATGCTTTGAAACAGTATATTCGATTTGCAGATCCTTAAGCGCGCGTTCAAGCCTTTCTATATGCCAATCAAGCAAAAACGGGCAGCCTTCGTAGAGCCTGAAGGTTTCGAAAACACCGATCCCATATAAAAACCCATGGTCAAAAGGAGAAAGAACTGCATCTTTCTCCTCCATATACCGGCCGTTCACATATATCATCACGCAATAACTTCCTTGCGATATGTCTCAATAAAATTTCTGAGCATTTCTTTCCCAAAGGAGGTCATAATAGACTCTGGGTGAAATTGCACGCCCTCTATCGGGAGGTCATTGTGGCGAATAGCCATGATTTCTCCTTCTTTCGTTTGTGCTGTTACTGTAAAACAGCTTGGCAGCGTCTCAGGTTTTACGATCAGCGAGTGGTATCGCGTCGCAACAAGGGGGTTTTTCAACCCTTCAAAAATGGTTTTGCCGTCATGCTCGATATCCGAGGTTTTCCCGTGCATAAGCCGTTCTGCCCTAACAACGTCACCACCGAACACTTGTGCGATGGACTGATGTCCGAGACATACACCGAAAATAGGAATTTCCCCTGCGAAATGTTTAATTGCTTCGAGGCTGATTCCCGCCTCATCAGGGCTGCACGGTCCGGGAGATATCATCAGAAAGTCCGGAGACAGTTCTTCAATTTCTTCGATTGTGATGCTGTCATTGCGTTTCACAACCAGCTCTTCCCCAAGCTCGCCCAAATACTGTACCAAGTTGTACGTGAATGAATCGTAGTTATCAATCATTAAAATCATTTCTCCGCTCACCTCATCTAATTTTTGTCTCTTCTTTGCTCAGCTCTAATGCTCTTTGCATCGCAAAAGCTTTTTTGAATGATTCCTTGTATTCGTGCTTCGGAACAGAATCAATCACAACTCCTGCGCCGGACTGCATAAATGCCTGCCCTCCGGTTGCATAAATGGTTCGAATGACGATATTAAACTGCAGATCGTGATTATATCCAAACCATCCTATAGATCCAGTATAAAGCCCCCGGCGTGTCGGCTCAAGTTCTTCTATTATTTCCATCGTTCTTACTTTCGGTGCACCAGTAATGGTTCCTCCGGGAAACACAGCATGAATAATATCAACAGCATCATACCCATCCTGCAGTTCACCTTGGACATTAGACACAATGTGCATTACATGCGAGTATTTTTCAATTGCCATGAATTCATTTACGCGCACAGACCCGTAACGCGATACTCTTCCCAGATCATTTCGCTCAAGATCAACCAGCATGACATGTTCCGCGCGTTCTTTTTCATTGTGTATCAATTCGTTTGCAAGCACCTCGTCTTCTTCATTTGTTTTCCCTCTGGAACGGGTGCCCGCAATCGGTCTCGTCTCTAATAGCTTGCCCTTTTTGCTGACAAGCAGTTCAGGCGAGCCGCAAATGATTTGGAAATCAGGTGTTTCTAAATACGCCATATAAGGAGAAGGATTTACTTCTCTCAAGGTTTTGTAAATTTGATATGGGTGGGCAGACAGTGACTGTGACTGCCTTATTGATAGATTGACTTGAAACACATCTCCGCTGGCAATGTATTGTTTGATTTTCTCTACAGCTTGTGAGAACCCATCCTCGGTAAATGGCGCCGCGAAGGAACCATCTGTTTCAGGGTTCATCTCTCGCAAAGAGACAGCGGGAAGCTCAGTCAGCCACATCTGCTCTAACTCAGATAGCTTCACATCCGCTGTTTCCTGATCAGAACCATTAACATGAGTAATCAGCCATAGAGACTCTTCTTGATGGTCATAAACTGCTATATCATCAAAAACAAGAAAATAAATATCTGGTGTTTCTAGATCATCTAATGAGAGCATTTTAAAATTTTCAATGTACCGTGCGTAATCATAGCTGAGAAACCCGATTGCCCCGCCTTGAAAGTCAGGGAACTCATGATTCGTTTCTGTTTCCAGCGTTTTAAACCAGCTGTGGAAGGCCCGTAATGGATCACCTTCTTTAAACAGCATCTCATCACCATGCTTAATTGTAGTTATTCCGTCTTTTCCTTTCACAGTCGCAATTGGATCAAGACCGGCTATACTGTATCTGCCGCCTCTTGCACTTTCGAGAAGTACATGGTGTTTTCGGGATTGCGCAAGTTTCTCAAATTGTTGTAAGAATGAGTCTTTTTGAAAAGGTACTTTTTTGCCTGCCGGTCTGCGTTGTGCCATTTGTATCATTCCTCTATTTTCTTTTTTACTTGTTTTTAATTGTAAAGCAATGTTGTGAGTGAAAAAAGTGAATTTCTCTTCCAAGAATAACATTCGTCGCAGACATGGCATATTTGATGCACGAAATATAAAAAAACTCCCGGCGGACCGGGAGTTTTGGCTTTTTTTAATCGAATTGATACAGCGGCGTGCTTAGATAACGTTCGCCGTTACTTGGAATGATGGCCAATACTTTTTTGCCTTTTCCGAGTTTTTTTGCTACTTGAAGAGCAGCATAAATTGCAGCACCTGATGAGATGCCTCCGAGAATTCCTTCTTCACGTGCAGCTCTGCGGGCATATTCGAATGCTTCTTCATTCTTCACAGGGAAGATTTCATCATATACTTCAGTGTTTAAGATGTCCGGCACGAATCCAGCTCCGATTCCCTGAATTTTGTGGGGGCCTGGTTTTCCTCCTGAAAGCACTGGGGAATCTGACGGTTCAACAGCATAAATCTTAATGGAAGGGTACGCTTCCTTCAGCACTTCGCCCGCTCCCGTAATCGTTCCGCCCGTTCCGATTCCAGCTACAAATGCGTCAAGCTGGTCATCACCGAATTGCTCAACGATTTCTTTACCTGTTGTTTGGCGGTGAATTTCTGGGTTAGAAGGGTTGTTAAACTGCTGAGGCACAAAATATCCGTGCTTTTCAGCAAGCTCTTCAGCTTTCTTAATGGCGCCTTTCATGCCTTCCGCACCAGGAGTCAGCACAAGCTCAGCACCGTATGCACGAAGAAGGTTGCGGCGCTCCATGCTCATTGTATCAGGCATAACCAAAATGGCTTTTAATCCTTTAGCAGCAGCAACCATTGCAAGCCCGATTCCTGTATTTCCGCTTGTCGGTTCAATGATCGTATCACCGGCTTTTAATTTTCCTTCTTTTTCAGCCGCTTCAATCATGGCTAAACCGATACGGTCTTTTACACTGCTTCCAGGGTTCATGTATTCAAGTTTTAGATATACATCCGCACTGTTTTCATCTGCAAGGCGATTTAATTTAACGATTGGCGTATTCCCAATTAATTCAGTAATGGAGTTTGCTACACGTACCATTCTCGACACCTCAATTTCCGACTATTTGTATTGGTATTATGTATATAATCTATCAATTTCAAAATTTTTTGTCAATCACTTAGTACTTTTTTCCCCATAAAACCAAGATACATCGGCTTCTTTCCAAAGTGTCTTAACTGTCGCTTTATCGCCTAGCTGATCCATTGCGATTTGCCGTCTGATCTGGTCCTTTACTTCATCAAATGAGAACGTTCTTGCCTTTAGTTTTTCTTTCAGCTGGATAATGGCATATCCGTTGTTGACCTTTATTGGTTCCTGAGACCATTCATCCTCTTTGAGTGTTTTCGCCTCTTCAATGTATGCTGATGGAATGTTGTCTGATGCCTCTGTGACAAAACCTAAATCTCCGCCGTATGGTGATGTATATCTGTCAGTGGATCTTTCGGCAGCGACAGCTTCAAAGCTTGATCCGCCTTTCAGTTCTTTCAGGACTTCTCTCGCTTCTTCTTCATCCTTTACAACAATGTGCCGAATTCGATACGAATCATCAAACTGATATAGTTCCTTATTTTTATTATAGAATGATTCCAATTCTTTGTTTGAGATATCGATATCCCTTGTTAACAATTCCTCAAGGAGGATATTATAACGAATTTGGTCTTTCCACTCTTTCTCCGTCGTATGTTCATCTTCGTAAAAGGAATTATTGACCGCTTTAATCAGCAAAAACTCACGATCAACTTCGCTTTTGGATATTTTAAGGTTGTTCTTTTTAGCCAGCTGCTCAACAACTCGGACATTGATCATATCTTCAAGCGTTGACTTACCATACTGATCTTCCATTTCTTTCAGCCATTCTTCTCTTGTCACACTCTTGCCTCCGATAGTCGCAATAGACTCACCGGATGACGATGCGCCGGTTTGGGATTTCGTCAGCGTATATGCAACAGCAATACAGCAAACCAACAGCGCCCCTAAAATAATGGTCCAGATTGTTCTTGATTTCAAACCTGCTTTCAGCCCCTTTTCTCAAATTAAAAACCCGCTAAAGAGCTTAGCGGGTAGTTTGGTCACGAAGCCCTTCCAGCTCTTCTTTTGTAAATAAGTACTTTTCATTACAAAAATGGCATACTGCTTCGGCTTGTCCATCTTCTTCTATCATATCTTGAATTTCTTTTTTGCCTAGTCCCAAAATGGCTGTTTCGAACCGTTCTTTTGAACAAGGGCAATGGAATCTGACAGGCATCGTTTCCAAAATCTCAGGTTTCTCGCCTAGGACTTCTTCTAAAATTTCTTCTGGTGTCAGCCCTTTTTGGATGAGCTTAGAAATCGGCTCTACTTGAGATAGACGCTGTTCAATTTTTGTGATTGTTTCATCATCTGTTCCCGGCATCAGCTGAATAATAAAGCCCCCTGCCGCAAGAATGGTATTGTCAGGATTTACGAGCACACCTACGCCCACTGATGAAGGAACCTGCTCAGATGATACAAGATAGTAAGTGAAATCATCGCCTAATTCTCCTGAAACGATTTCTACTTGTCCTGTGAAGAACTCGCGCAAACCTAAATCTTTTACGACACTTAACGTTCCGTTTGTTCCAACCGCACGTCTGACATCAAGCTTGCCTTGTTCATTTAAATCAAAATGAACTTGCGGGTTAGAGACATAGGCTCTGACTTCTCCTTTGGCATTGGCATCAGCTACAATAGCTCCGATCGGACCTCCGCCCTCGATTTTCACGGTCAGCTTATCATCGCCCTTCAGCATAGCGCCGAGCATAAGTGAAGCTGTCATTGTGCGGCCCAATGCAGCGGATGCTGTCGGCCACGTACCATGGCGTCTCTGCCCCTCATTTACCATATCAGTCGTTCTCGCCGCATAAGCCCGAACTTTTCCGTCATACGCAAGTGCTTTTACTAAATAATCCATTACTAAACCTCCTATACACTTCCTACGCGGTTTCTTTCATAAATCAATTCCAGCCCTTTTAGGGTTAAGAATGGATCAACGATGTCTATACAATCTGATTCGTTCGCAATGAGCGGCGCCAGGCCTCCTGTCGCAATGACCTTTGGTTCCTGTTTTGCCTGCCATTTCATTCGCTTAACGATTCCTTCCACTTGGCCGACATAGCCAAATAAAATCCCAGATTGCATCGCGCTAACAGTGTTTTTTCCGATAATATTGTCGGGCCGGGTGATTTCGATACGCGGAAGCTTTGCTGCACGCGAGTAAAGCGCCTCTGTCGAAATTGTAATCCCAGGGGCAATCGCCCCGCCCATGTATTGTTTGTTTTCATCAATATAGCAGTACGTTGTGGCGGTTCCGAAATCGACAACAATTAATGGATTGCCGTACAAGTGTATCGCAGCGACAGCATTTACGATTCTGTCTGCCCCCACTTCTTTCGGATTGTCATATTTTATATTTAAACCGGTTTTCATACCTGGACCAACAATTTGAGGCTCGATATGAAAGTATTTTGTGCACATTCTTTCTAACGCAAACATGATTGGCGGCACTACTGACGAAATAATAATGCCATCTATCTGTTCAAACATAAGCCCGGAGTGATCAAATAAGGAGCGCAAAATCATCCCAAACTCATCTTCTGTTTTATGCCTGCTTGTTTCTATACGCCAGTGATATTCTAATTTTCCATCATGATATACACCAAGTACAGTATTGGTGTTCCCCACATCGATAACCAGTAACAACCTCTATCACCACTTTTGAATAGTTTCTCTACTTTACTTTTTACAAACATTCTACAATACCATACACGATCAGCGGCTCATTTGTAAACAAATCGATACCAGAATTGGATGATTGTAAAAGCCGCAGCTGAGCCCATCATTTACATAAAAAAACTGCCAGCGTCAGCCGGCAGTTTTTTTAGAAAGAAAGCGAATTACTCCTTCGTATCGTCTTTCTTTTCTTCTGTTTTTGTCAGAATGTTTACTTTCACATCATCGTTCTTTTCATCATCTGAGAAATTACGCTCAGGTAATGTTCCATGATCGATAAGGTGTTTGATCTGTTCAGCGTCAAGCGTTTCAACTTTCAGAAGCGTTTGGGCAATCAATTCAAGCTTGTCACGATTTTCAGTCAGGATTTGTTTCGCACGCTCATAACATTCTTTGATGATGCGCTGAATTTCCTGATCAATTTCGTAAGCGATTTGATCACTGTAGTTCTGTTCGTTGTTGAAATCACGGCCTAAGAATACCTGACCGCCCTGAGACTGTCCAAATTGCAACGGTCCCAGTTTTTCTGACATACCGAATTCCGTAACCATTCGTCTTGCAATATTCGTCGCACGCTGGAAGTCATTGTGCGCCCCTGTGCTGACTTCACCGAAGATAATCTCTTCAGCAACACGTCCGCCCAAGAGGCCGACAATTTTATCAAGCAGTTCCGGCTTTGTTTGGAAATAACGGTCTTCTCTTGGCAGCATAACAGCATAACCGCCAGCCTGGCCCCGAGGAACAATCGTTACTTTATGAACCATATCTGCCTCATCTAAAACGAGTCCGATAACGGTGTGTCCGCCTTCGTGATAAGCCACGATATTGCGTTCTTTCTTGGAGATAACGCGGCTCTTCTTAGCAGGTCCGGCAATTACACGGTCCGTCGCTTCGTCAATATCACGCGCATCGATTTTTTTCTTGTTTTGACGAGCTGCTACAAGCGCAGCTTCATTCAAGAGATTTTCTAAGTCAGCGCCTGAGAAGCCTGGTGTTCTCATGGCAATTGATTTTAGGTTAACCGTTTCATCCAGCGGTTTGTTTCTCGCATGGACTTTCAATACAGCTTCACGGCCAATGACATCTGGGCGGTCCACTGTGATTTGACGGTCAAAACGTCCCGGACGAAGTAAGGCTGGGTCCAAGATGTCCGCACGGTTCGTCGCAGCAATGATGATAATTCCTTCATTAGCGCTGAATCCGTCCATTTCAACAAGCAATTGGTTTAGCGTCTGTTCACGTTCATCGTGTCCACCGCCGAGACCAGCACCACGCTGGCGTCCGACTGCATCAATTTCATCAATGAAAATCAAACAAGGCGCATTCTTTTTTGCATTTTCAAACAAGTCACGCACACGGGAAGCACCGACCCCTACAAACATTTCAACGAAATCAGATCCGCTGATGCTGAAGAAAGGTACGCCGGCTTCACCTGCACAAGCCTTGGCAAGCAATGTTTTACCGGTACCCGGAGGTCCGACTAAAAGCACGCCTTTCGGTATTCTGGCGCCAAGCTCGGCAAACTTGCGGGGATCTTTCAGAAACTCAACAACTTCAACAAGTTCTTGCTTTTCTTCGTCAGCCCCTGCAACGTCTTTAAATTTGACGCGTTTCTTTTCCTCTGTATACAGCTTCGCTTTACTCTTGCCAAAGTTCATGACACGGCTGCCGCCACCTTGAGCCTGATTGAGCAGGAAGAAAAACAGAATAAAGATAATGACAAATGGGATGATGGTCGTCAGGAACGTCACCCATCCGCTTGTTTCTTGAGCGGGCTCAACCTTTACGTCTGTCTTTTTCAAAGCGTTAAATATCTGGTCTGCTCCCTTTCCTTCAGGAACATGAGTCAAAAAGTATTGATCTTTGTCGTAGTTTTTCAGCTGCCCTTTTACCTCATAAACACCTCTGACAGGCTGAACCGATACGCTATCAACTTTCCCGTCATCCAGGTTTTTGATGAACGTACTGTACGACATATTTTCTGTTTTCGGATTTGAGGTCTGGAAGTAGCTCACAACCCCGATTACTACTAATAAAATAAGTAAATAAAAAATGGTATTACGGAAGACCCGATTCATTCCTTACCTCCTCCCACAGTAAGCACAACTATGTTCAATAGTACCATAGAAAATCATTCCAATACAAACAATAACCATCTCGGAAGCAGGCTGCCGATCAGCTTTCATAAACTGCCGGTTTTAACACTCCGATATAAGGCAGATTGCGATAGCGCTCAGCATAATCAAGTCCGTAACCCACTACAAACGCGTCAGGAACTTCAAAACCGACAAAGTCTGCTTTGATGTCCGCTTTTCTTCCGCTCGGTTTATCCAAAAGGGTAACAATCTTAATTGATTTTGCTTTACGGTATCGGAAGAGCTCTACGAGATAACTTAAGGTTAACCCACTGTCGATGATATCTTCAATAATTAAGATGTCCCGGCCCTCTACAGATGTATCCAAATCTTTAATGATTTTTACTTCTCCAGAAGAAACCGTAGAATTTCCGTAGCTTGATACATCCATGAAATCCATTTCCAAATATGTATCAATATGCTTGATAAGATCCGCCATAAAAGGAAGTGCTCCTTTTAACACACCGATTGCCAACGGAAATGTATCTTGATACTCGCTCGTTAATTCTGCACCTAACTCTTTTACTTTCTTTTGTATCTCTTCCTCTGAGATCAGTACTTTCTCGATATCATGTTTCATCATGATTTTGCTTGCCCCCTACACTTTTCATGCTGTCTATATTGTAATACAATGCGGTCGCTGTTTGGAATCACAAGATCTTCAAAAATTGATTTTTTCAAGCCAGGTATCCAGATAATTTCACCGCTTGCGTCCGTCACAATCGGCCAGTTGTCTCTTTCTTGGAGAGGCAGTTTCTTATCAATAAATATATCCTTTACCTTTTTTGAGCCGTTCATCCCTTTTAGTTTGATCCGGTCTCCAGCTTTTCTCGTCCGGATTGTTAAGGGAAACCGCACCTTTTTTTCACTTGTGATAAAAACAGCATTCCCATGTTCTTCAGGCGAGTCCGCATAATGCCTTGCCTCTATCAGATATCCATTAGGGAGCACTGCCGTTTCATCAGCAGCTCCGCTAATTTGGTATTCAAAGGGAACATTTTTGCACTGCCATTGTTCAAATGTAAACAAACATGTCTGATATGATTTGACCACCTTCAGTCCTTTCGGAAAGTCCAGTACTCCTGAAGGACTGCCATTTTCCGCCCAATCGAGAAACTGCTGAATGTGATGGGCTGAAAAGGATGATGGAACGTTTTCATAAAGATAGTTTAATATTAGTTGAACTCCTCTTCTTTGTAAAGGCATCGGGAGGGCAAGCAATTGAGAGGAATTGATTTCAACTGATGTATTAGACTGGCTTGTGATTACTTTATTCATTTCATCTTTCGTTAATGACTGTAAGAATTGCTCATCTTCCGTCAGTGCTTCACTCACTTTCTGAAACCTTTTATGCACATCCGGAGATTCCTGCTTCAAAAACGGGAGCACTGTTTTTCTGAATCTGTTTCTTGTGTAGTCATCTTTGGCGTTGCTTTCATCCGTCCGGTAGCTCAAACCGTTTTCACGGCAATAGTGAAGGATCTCTTCCTTTGTAATGGTTAAGAACGGCCTGATGATCCGCCCCGTCCCAAAACGTCTAACCGGCTGCATTCCCGCAAGTCCCGTTCCAAGCGTACCCTTAGCCAGTTTCATAAGCATTGTTTCAACCTGGTCATCACCATGATGCGCAAGAGCTAGATAGTCCGCTTGGTGCTTCGACATGATTTCTTCAAAAAACTGGTAGCGGCAATCACGTGCTGCAGCCTGCTTATTGAGTCCTTTTTCCTGTGCATATGCGGTTACATTGATTTGAGCCGTTTCGCACACGAGCTGTTCAGCTTTACAATAAGCTTGGACAAAACGCATGTCCTCCTCGGATTCCGCACCTCTGAACCGATGGTCAACGTGAGCTGCAATAACATTCGCTGAACGGCCGCATAACGTATGCAACGCGTGAAGAAGAGCCATTGAGTCCGGACCGCCAGAAACGCCTACAATGATTGTCGCCCCTTTTAACGTAAGATTGTGTTTGTTTAAAAAATCTTTGACACTTTTCACAATGTCCTCCTCACAATGAGCAGGTATTTTAAAGATATTCATATCCTAACACTTTCAACCCCTCCAAGCAAAGAAGAAGCATAGGCTCTGCAGTTTGCACCATTCAGATTAAGAAAAAAATAATATAGGCGAAATAAAGCGCTAAAACACTGATCACGATCAGCGTTGTTTCAAATAACCCCCCCGACTTAGCCGGTTTCTGTTTTGGGGTATATCGCGTCTTCGTTATTTTTCTTTGGCGCGGTATTTGCTGTCTTTGTCGTGTGGCAGGCTGCGGTGATGCTTTTATATGCTGTTTTCTTTGTGCTGCTTTTTGCCCCGCGTCTAGCATATCCTTTTTCATTTCATCTGCGGATTGATAATCTCCGTTCAAGGCTGAAAAAAGCGCTTTTTTATACTTTTGAAGCAGCGGGTTTCCTTCGATGAGAGACCTAAGCTGTTCTTTGGGCTGGTTCGTTTTCTTAAATTCTTTTTTATGCACACTGTTGATCATAATCATGGCAACTGCGAACAGATCATAGGATGGCTCTGCCTTTCTTGTTCCATACCCCCAATAGCCTCTGTCATAAAACTCCGTATACTCTTTTATCGCCCGGCCTTCCTTTGTCGTGCCGCCCACATCAATGCAGCGGATCCTTGCGGGCGGACCAGTTACGATCAGATTGTCAGGTTTAAGATCGCCGAATATCCATCCTTGCTGGTGAAGCACCGATAAGCTGGATAACAGCTGAATCATTAATACAGGTATCCACTCTCCTCCTTTATCACTGACATACTTCAAAAGCAGCGGCCCTTTTATGTATTCCATTGCATAAAATGAAACTTTCGTATTGGTACCGGGAATATAAGTATCATCCGTATCAAAAAAAGAAGGCCCCATCGTAACGGACTGGGCCTTTGAGAAAGATTTCAAGACATTCACTTCAGAAGTAATAGACAGGCTGTCATCACTCACCTTTAAGGCAACATGTCCATCTGATGCTTCTGCCAAATACACAATTCCATTGGCCCCTTTACCAAGCTGTTTACGCAATGTATAAGTGTTTCCATTCCACTTGCCTTTGATTGTCGTACCCGGCTTGAGGCTACATGCCAAACTCGTCAAAGCGTCGTTCATCATCTGCCAGCATGCCCCTTCTTGAGCGTATTTTTTCAAACTGCAGTGTCGCTTCACGAATTGCCGGACCTGTCGGCGTGATGCCGCCTGTCGAAAGCTTTGCAAAGAGTGTGGAAAGAGATTGCAGCTTCGGTGTCCAGTTCAGCACAAGCTCGACCTCTTGTTTTTTCCCGGGAAATATACACATCGCAAATTCGTTATTCCCGATTCGAGAATTGAGGCTTACAGACAAATCAATCAGTGCCTCTTTTACTGTTGGAAGCTTTGGCGCCATACTTGCACTTGTATCAACAAGAACCAAAACCTGAAGATGCACCGTTTCTCCAAGCTCGTCTACCACTTCCATGACTTCGCCGCGTTTTTCCGGGGAAAGCTCTTCCATTTCCACATTCTTTCCGAGAATCTGTTTCAGTTCTTGATTGACTACACCTTGTAAGGTTTGCGTCATCGCTTTTTTTGTTACCATTTGAACAGTTTGTGAAAGCTGAGATGCATAAACGACTTGGTGCACGCCTCCTCCGGCAAGTGCAATCCCTTCGACTTCCTTCATTGCCTCAGGGTCAATTTGATTTTCTTCCATTATACCAATAACATTTACCGTAATCCCCTGCTCTTTAGCAAAAGCAGCCATTGCAAGCGGGTCTTCCCCATGGTTTGAGCAGCCATCCGTTATCAGCAAAATTTGATTTAAATGTCCGTTGTTCACATTCATTCCTCCTGGAGAATACGAGGATTCTCAGATTCATATATTCCCATCTTCGCCAGAAGAAATTTGATTTATACGGAAGCGTTATGAAATTTCTTGTTTGTTTTGAAAGATTGCCGGAACAGGAATGGATGCCCACTTCGGTGTATTGTGATCAATCCGGACGACAACAACAGTCATATCGTCCTCAATTTGGCCGGATCTTGTGCGGATGACTTCTTCCATAAGCAAATCGGCAATCTCCTGCGGGTCATTTGTTTTCAACCCTTTCATTTTACGTTTCATCCATAAGTCGTGATTTTCCACATGCTTAGGCCCCTCAAAAATGCCATCACTCATCATAATTAAGAGGTCACCCGCTTTCAGCTGTTCACTCACAACCTCCACATCGAATTCATTAATAATACCGATTGGCAGATTGCTCGCTTGAACTTTCATGACCTGGTCACCCCGTTTGATAAAGCTGGGCGTCGATCCAACCTTCAAAAATTTACAGCTGGCATCTTGAAGATCGATAATAGATAGGTCAAGCGTGGAATATATTTCGTCAGTTGTCCTTAGAGACAGTATGCTGTTGATCGTTTTAATTGCTATTTTTTCATCAATGCCCGATTCAAGGATTTTTTCAAGAAGCTTGATCGTTTCATTGCTTTCAAAGTGCGCTCTTGCGCCATTGCCCATTCCGTCACTGATTGCTGCAGCATATTTTCTGGCTCCAAGCTCCATCATGCTGTAGCTGTCACCGGAGACAAGGCCGCCGCCCTTCGCAGCGTGAGCAGCTCCCGTGGACACCCTGTATGATTTTGTTGATCCAAAGGCGACATGGCTGTATCCATTCGGATGCGGAGAGTGCTGTTCGGCTTTCACAAGAATTTGTTCCTCCAGAATGTCAGAAAGCATAGGAGCAATGATTTTTTCACTTTCTCCATGTCCGCTGAACGGAATGGTCATTTCAATATCGATATTTCCTTGTTCAAGACTATAGATCTCGACATGCTGAATCTCAATTCCGAAATGCTGAAGCGCTTCTATGATTTGCTCTTCCTGCAGAAAGTGCTGTTCTCGCTCTCTTTTTATTTCCCGAGAAAAGTCGGCCATAACCTCAGAAACGCCTAAAAGCTGTTCAGCAACAAGGCGCCTGCTGTCTTGGACTTTTTTCTTGAGTGTCAAATGGGCATGATGATGTGCGAGCTCATCCTCAATCAGCTCTTCAACCTGCTTGGATTTAGAACAATACTGTTGAAACTCTTTTTTCAGCCTTCGGTTTGATGCATATTCTTTTTCCTCTGTTTCAAGCATAACTTGTTTCATTAAGTCATATGTTTTATCAAAGTTCTGTACCCAGCACCTGTTTTTCTTGTAGCACGTCTGGCAGGAATGCTCCGTGATTTTGCTTAAGAACAGATCAACTTCGCTGTCATCTGTCTGTTCGTCTGATGCTTGATAAAAGGTTGCAAAGCTTTCAGACAGCGCGTGAAATACATTGGAGAATTGGTCTACCTTCTGAGCAGTGACATCACGGATTTTTCTAGCGTATTGCTGTTGCTCTTGAAGATGCTCGACAGTTCCCGGAATATATCTCGCCACTTTCCTCGTAATAGATTGAGGTGTGAGCAAAAACAGGCCGACTGCGATTAATGACTCATAGAGCGTTGTCATCAGACCGGCAGAGCCTTCACCATATAAAGATATAAGAAGTGATCCAACGATCAAACCAATTGCTGCACCCGCTTTTTTCCCTTCCTTCAGCAAACCGCCCAATAAACCGGAAAAAGCAAGCAGACTCATTTGATATAGGTTTCCGATATTCGCCAAGCCAAGAATCAGGCCGGTCACAACCCCAACCGTACAGCCGATGCTTGCTCCGCCAATAAAGGAAAAACTCAACACAACATAACGAGCCAATATATGTTCTGCCTGCATCCCTTGGTAGGACAAGCCAGCCAGCCCCGTTAAAACAGAGGCAATAAGAATCATAAAGCAAATGATTTCCTCTATTTTTAATGATTGTTTCACTTTTTTCACAGTAAAAATCGGAAGGCTCTGAAGGAAAATCAGTGTTAAGATAAACGATAGTCCAGCCTCAACGATAGCCATTACATAATCATAGGTTGTAAATACGCCATTTTGGGCATAAACAAACCCGGCTCTTGCTGCAGCCATGGAGAAGAACACGACAATCGGGAGCGCTTTAACACGATCGTCGGTAATGAAGGCAGCCACTTTAGAAAATACGAAGAATGCCAGCAATGCCGCCAGTATGAGCAATGAGTGCTTTGGAGATATGGTCAGCGCACCTGCAAGCACAGCCAAAACCGCATAAAACGCTTTGTCTCTTCTGATTAGAAGCATCGCTCCAAAGAAAGGAAGTGCGAAAGGAAGCACCTCGGATAATATGAAAGCCCGTCCAAGCAAAAATCCGATGACAACATAAATGAATCCTTTATAGAAAAACAGTGAATGCAAATGATGAGTCACCAGCTTCGTGCCCCTGTTAAAAAACGATTGGAGTTTTTCCAAAGCTTGTCCCGCCATTGGCCCGTTCACTCTTCTTTCTGCTTTTTCCATTCCTCTCATCTCCCACCTGTTATATTCGTTGCCTGTCATTATAGCGAAAGCACAGATAGGATTTTGTCAAAAGAAGGTAACAATACCAAAGAAATCTTCGACGGTTTCTGCCTTGATATTCGTTTATGAAAAGAATTTCCGGAATGTTGTCTAAAAATGAAAAAAATCGGCTTCTGCAAGAGAAACCGATTTTTTAGGATGACCCGTACGGGATTCGAACCCGTGTTACCGCCGTGAAAGGGCGGTGTCTTAACCGCTTGACCAACGGGCCAAACAAATATGGTAGCGGCGGAGGGGATCGAACCCCCGACCTCACGGGTATGAACCGTACGCTCTAGCCAGCTGAGCTACACCGCCATATTGTTTTGTGCTTCTAAGCACAAGTTATATAATACAAAGGTTTGTCTCTTTCGTCAACAGAAACTTTAATGTTGTAATTTTCTGACTTTTAAAGGGGTGAGGATAATAAAAAAGCATCCGTCGGGATGAACGGATGCTTCATTTATTTTATAGAAAGCAGCAAGTTATCCTCTTCTTGCTCCGCGCCCTCCACGTTTTGATTCCGTATTGCGTTTTAAAGATGACAAGCGATCTTCGCTGTCTTTTAAAAACTTATTCATTTTCTGTTCAAAAGATTCTTTCGGACGGAAATCATTTCTAGGTCTGGCTTGCGGACGGTCTTTAGCTTTTTTAATAGATAAACCAATTTTCCCGTCTTTTTCAACGTTGATGACTTTCACTTCAACTTGGTCGCCGACTTTTAAGTGGTCGTTAATGTCTTTGACATAATTATCAGCTACCTCACTAATGTGAACGAGACCGGTTGAGCCTCCAGGCAATTCAACAAATGCTCCAAAATTTGTAATACCTGTAATTTTCCCTTGCAACTTGCTGCCAACTTCAATCGACATAAAAAAAGTGCTCCTCCTTAGGCTTATAAAAAGATCGTTTGCTTAATTATACCTAAATAAAAATTTAAGTGTCAACAAGGCTACTTGCTCTTCTTCTCCACATTGAAGATAATTTCTCCGTCTCCAGACATGAATAAGTCCCTTCTGGCAAGCTCTGTGACGTAATCCTCATCCTTCAATTTGGATATTTCTTCTTTTAAATCCGTTTGTTTTGTCTTTAAACTTTTCAGTTCTTTTTCAAGCTGTTCTTTCTTTTCTTCTTTTGCACTAAGGGAAGATGTTTGGGACCATACAGAGCTTGCCAGCACAATTGCCGTCAGGAATACTAGGGCGCCGAATACAGTTAACCGTCTGTACAGCCCTTTGCGTCTTCGTTTCTTCAGCTGATTTTGCCGTTCTACTTGTTCTTTATAGTCGTTTTGTATTTCAGTTATCGTTCGTTCCCTGGAAAAATTCAAACCAGACGGTCCTCCTTTCATTTCTTCAAAAACCGTGTAATGGTCGTTCTTATGGTTATCAATAGTTTCTTCTTCTTTTTGAGAAATCCTGCACCTTTTTCAAAATAACGTCTAAAAGTTAGACGCATTTTCACAGGAAGAAGTTTCAAACATTGTTTCGCGATAAAACGGATCGGAAAACACAGAACCATGACTATTTTATATAGACACAGCAGGAGAAAACCTATCAGGCTGTATGTTTTCTTGAATAAAAATGCCGCCAGCCAGATGATCGCTCCGCATGTCCACACAATAGGACGAAATAACACGTGCTGAATGAGTTTTTTGAAGAATTGATAAACAGAAACAACAAGGTAAATGACGAATTTCAGTATTTTTATATAGATTCGTTTGCAAAGGCTCTGATACGTCGCAACGCCCAGCAGAACCGCTAAAAAGATGTAAATCCTGAATTCTCCCTCATTTACATGAAGCAAGACATAAAAGAAAAGCAGCCCTTGCACAATCCAGAAAAGAATATCATGAATAAATAATAGCCATCTGGCTGTTTTGGCACGAATGACAAAGAGCCGGTATGTATCAAGCGAAGCACCAAGCCAGAGACCCATACCGGACATCGCCAGCATTGTATAGAATTGTGTGGTCAGCGTCATTTAAACAACTTGCTAAAAAACCCTTTAGCTTTATCCCCTTGTTGTTCGTCTAAGTACACTAAATCAAATACCCTGCCTTTAATCGAAACAATCCCTTTTTCCACATCAAGATTTTTCATCTGCAGGTTTTGGCCTCTGACGGAGAGCATTCCCATCACCGTTTCCAGCAGGAATTCTTCGTTATCAAAACTCTCCACATGCTTAACCCCAGAAATATCTAAATGCTTCCGGCCTTTCATTGTCACATCATGCTGTTCCGGAACAGACGAAGAACCTTTTTGATCATAATATGAATTCATCTATTCAGCCCCCATATCCTCGATACTTTTAGTATTATTACTGCATTGTATGAGGTGGGGGATTTTTTTAGAACAAGCCTATTCGCCGAGTTTTTCTTCTTTTAGAATCGTGTACATGTTTGCAGCTTCTTCTTTTTTCGTCGTGTCTTTCAATTCATTAACTTGAACCGTTACAAGCTTTTGGCCGAAGCGGACCGTTAGTTCATCTCCCGGTTTTACGTCAGAGCTAGCTTTAGCTTGGTTTCCGTTAATAGAGATTCGTCCTTGGTCAGCTACTTCCTTCGCTAGTGTACGCCGTTTGATCAGCCGTGATACCTTCAAAAATTTATCTAATCTCATATCTATGATCTCCTCTCAGTTTCTTTTGCTTCATTCCACAGTTTGTCCATGTCCTCAAGGGACATATCAGCCAACTCGACTCCCTCTTCCTTCGCTGTTTCCTCAATGTACGAGAACCGTCTCCGGAATTTGTCATTAGTCATGGCCAGCGCTTCCTCTGGCTCTATTTTGTAGAAGCGGGCTACATTCACCAGCGCGAACAAAATGTCGCCAAACTCAGCTTTAAGATTGTGTTCGTGAGGAGCTTCAGAAACCTCAGAAGAAAACTCCTTCATTTCCTCACTTACCTTTTCCCAAATATCGCTGACGTCTTCCCAGTCAAAACCGACCTTCGCTGCTTTTTTCTGCAATTTAGCAGCTTTCGAAAGAGCTGGAAGGGTTTTCGGTACGCTGTCTAGTAACGATGATTCAGATGTATTTTTTTCGGCCTTTTTTATATCTTCCCAATTGGCCAAAACATCGTTTTCATCCTGAACCTTAACATCTTTAAACACATGGGGATGTCTTCGGACCATTTTTTCACTGATTCCTTTTATGACATCATCAATTGTGAAATAACCTTCATCTTCACCAATTTGCGCGTGAAGCAAGACCTGAAGCAAAACGTCACCAAGCTCTTCGATCATATGGTCTGTGTCTTCTTCGTCAATAGCTTCGAGAAGCTCATAACATTCTTCAATCATGTACTGCTTTAATGACTGATGCGTCTGCTTTTTATCCCACGGACATCCATTAGGTCCGCGAAGCTCTCTGATGATGCTTCGGAACGTGGAGAATTCGTGATAAAGCAGCTTCTCTTCTTTAATCGGCGGAATATACACACTTGTTAAGTTGTTCAAGGCGACATTGCGGTCCAGCTCAAATAATGGCACTGTCTTGATCTCCTCGCCACGGCTGCCTGCTGCAGTCACAATGACGACCTCATAATCATCAGGCAGCTTCTCCATCAATGTCAGCTTGACTTCAGAAGCCGTCATTTGGTCGTAAACCTGACATATGATCAGATGATGTCTGAGCTCAAGCTCATCCGCGGACAATGTGCCGGCATCCACAAATTGAAAACCTTCAATCGGGTCAATTTGCAAGGCATTGAATGTGGCATCAAGGAAACTTTGTCCACCCGCGACTTTCACTTGAACGTTTTCCTTTTCCTCCCGCTCCGTCAGCAGCTGAACTGTTTTTTCTGCGACAAAAGGGTGTCCCGGCACAGCGTAAACCACGTCCTCACGCCGCGCCGCTTCAAAGAGGATATCTGCAATTTCTTCATATACCGCCTCGAACTGATCATGTTTCTCATATATATCGTCAAAGTAACGGATGTTCTTCGTTTCTTTTTCAAGCTCCTCAATTAAAGGATGATCCTTGGTTCTGACATACAGCGTATCTGCCTTCGTCAGCAGCTTGTGTATACCAATTGTCAATTGGTCCATGTCTCCGGCACCAAGTCCGACGACTGTAATTTTACCCGCCATTTTGTTCTCTCCTTCTCATGAATTTGCTTAACTTGCTGCCGAATGGCACACTGTTCAGCTCTTCATCTGTAAATATTCCCAATCTCATCATACAATAAATAAACACCGCGCCACCAATGGCAACAGCAGAAAGGCTCTCAATCACAGCCGCTCCTCTTCCTGTTGCAGGAAACAAGAAAGTCCATAGACGCGTATACGCAAGCAAGACAGCTGACATCAAAAGAGCAGATCCAATAATCGGAATCAAAACGCCTCTAAGCTTATCAAGCCATTCCTTTTGCCGAAGCTGATACAAGTTAAGGCCGGCGACAGCCGCAAAGGAAGCCGCTGTCGCAAGCGATGCGCCTTCAATCCCATAGCGCGGAACCAAAAGTGTATTTAACACCCATTTCACCGCAACACCCGCGCCCACCGCTATCGCAGGAAAAACTGTGTACCCCGCTCCCTGTAAGACTGCCGCTGCCGTTACCGCCATAGATGCAAACAAAATGGAACAGCTAAATACTTGTAACGCACCTGTCCCTTCTCCATTTTGAAACAGCATGATATTTACCGGCTTTAGAATGCAAATCAACCCAACCGATGCGCCTGTACCGAGCACAAGGCATAGTTTCAAAGATGACGTGATTTTTTCTTTCATGATCTTCAGCTCTTTGTTTTTTACAGCCATAGAAATATACGGAACGAGTGACGTCGCAATGCTTACGGCAAAAACGGAGCCGAGCTGCAGCAACGGTTGTCCCCGATCATAGATCCCCTTCAGGCGTTTTGCTTCTTCGCTTGCCTCACCACCTGAAAGCAATGCATATAAATTCAAAGCATCAACAAGCTGGATAAACAAAAGCAGCAAACTGCTTACACAAATTGTAACCGAATATAAAAGCAGTTTTTTCGTCAATTCTTTTGTTGTGATGACATTTTCGTTTTGCCTATCCGTTTGGTTTTCTCTTTTCGTTTTGAACCAAAAAACCCCCAGTATCACCAATGCAACCAAACTTCCAGCAAGAGAGCCTGAAGCGGCTGCCGCTCCCGCAGTATAAAGCGAGGCTCCCTTTTTCACGAGCCAAAATGATAAACCCAAGAGCACCGCAACACGCAGAAACTGCTCTGTCATCTGTGATAAGGCTGAAGGGAGCATTTCGTGCCGCCCCTGAAAACCGCCTCTAAGCAACGCGACAAATGGGAACAGCAGAAACGCGCATGCGGCCACTTGAATTAACACGGCTAGATGCGAATCCCCCATAAAGAGTGCAATAGGAACAGCACCCAGATATAAACAAAGAAATAATAAAATACCGATTAAAGACAAAAACAACGCTGATATTTTTAATATGGTGTGATGATTTTTTTCACTATAATCATTCATCAGCTTTGAAATAATGACTGGAAATCCTGATGTGGACAGCATGACCGCAATACCAAGAAAGGGATATACCTGCTGATATATATAAAATCCAACATCGCCGACAATGTTTTGAAACGGGACTCTGTAAACAGCGCTTAAAATTTTTGTGATGACGCCTGCCAGAATTAAAACAAAAGCCCCCTGCCAAATCCAATGCCGTTTAACGCCTATTGAATCGTCCATCCAAAAGCTCCTTCCCAACGTCAGGGGCAATACGGTTCACGTATTACCGCGGCACAAATAAAAACGAGGTTATTATACCACATCCCAACCCTTGGATTCCTTTTTCGGCACGCATGAAAAAGAACAGCGTCCCAAGGAGAGCTGTTCTTTACATACCTATTTTCGAAGAAAGGAATAAGACCTACTGTTCCATTTGACGAGCCAAAAATCCAGCTGCTGTTTCAACGGCTTTATGCTCTACTTCGCCCATTGTCTGGTCTTTTGAAAAGATCACCACAGCACCTATCGGATCACCGTTCGCCACAATTGGGCCGACAGTATAAGAATTCATGTCCTCATCAATTCCATTCACAAGCTGTACTGATTTCGCATCACTCTCAAGCACGGAGCTGCGCTGATCCATTGTTCTTTCCAGCATTTCACTGATTGACTTGTTTAAGTAATCTTTTTTGGAGCTGCCGGACACGGCAATATATACATCACGATCACAAATCAGCACTGAATGGCCGAGGCTGTCGTAAAGCGCGTCTGCATACTCCTTTGCAAAGTCTCCAAGCTCACTGATCGGTGAATACTTTTTCAAAATCACTTCTCCGTCACGATCTACAAAAATCTCAAGCGGATCGCCTTCCCTGATTCTCAGAGTTCTTCGAATTTCTTTAGGAATCACGACCCGGCCTAAGTCATCAATACGACGTACGATACCGGTTGCTTTCATCTCTGGTGCCTCTCTTTCATTTGATGGTATATACATGTGGGAAAGACCTAAAGCAGTTACTTTATGTACCTTCCGCCTCGCTTGAAATTAGTATCCGTCACATCAAATGTAATATACACCAGAGAGTAACAAAATTTACGTTGATGAAATGGTTTGCTTCTTCACATCTTTTAAGCCCTTCAGCATGCCCAGCACGGTGTCGAGCCATTCATCAGCACTACGGCCTTTCGTCTGTATGGAGATTTTGAGTTTTTTTCCTTCCATTCCCAGTCCGATTTGTCTGCCATATTGATTGCCAAGCTCAAACAGCTTCTGCCCGTCAATTTCAGCACTTGCTTCTTCAGAAATCGTCAATCTGACAGCATCTTTATCCTGCTTAATCAGCTCGACACGTTCCTGTCTCGCATAGACCTTCATTTCTGCAACAGTAAACAAGTATTCGACTTCTTTTGGATAGTTTCCAAAGCGGTCGATCATTTCATCTTGAAGCTCATTCTTCTCTTCAATTGTCGCCACAGACCTGAAGCGTTTATACATATCAATTTTCTGTTTGCCGTCTTGAATATAAGTTTCCGGAATATACGCATCAAGCTCGACATCAATTTCTGTTTCAAACTGCTCTGTCTTCGCTGTGTCTCCTTTACGCTCCTCAATGGCCTCCTTCAGCATTTGTGAATAGAGGTCAAATCCGACTGAATCGATGAAGCCATGCTGCTGGGCACCAAGAAGATTCCCGGCTCCGCGAATCGTTAAGTCACGCATTGCGATTTTAAAACCGGAACCTAGCTCTGTGAATTCTTTAATAGCCTGCAGCCTTTTTTCAGCCACTTCTGTCAGCACTTTATCCCGGCGGTACGTGAAGTACGCATACGCCACACGGTTAGAACGGCCGACACGCCCCCGCAGCTGGTAAAGCTGAGAAAGTCCCATCTTGTCGGCGTCAAATACGATCAGCGTATTGACGTTCGGGATGTCCACGCCAGTTTCGATAATGGTTGTGCTGACGAGAACGTCTGATTCTCCTTCAAGGAAACTTAGCATAACGGTTTCTAATTCATTTTCTGTCATTTTCCCATGCGCATATGCTACCTTCGCGTCAGGGACTAGCATTGAAATTTCATCCGCTTTCCGCTCAATGTCCTCTACCCGGTTGTACAAGAAATAGACCTGGCCTCCGCGTGCAAGCTCACGTTCAATTGCCTCTCTGACAAGAGCTCCGTTGTATTCCACAACATACGTCTGTACAGGGAACCGATTTTCCGGCGGAGTCTCGATGACTGAAAGGTCCCTTACGCCAAGCATAGACATATGCAGCGTACGCGGAATCGGCGTTGCTGTTAACGTTAATACATCAACATTGGCTTTTATTTGCTTGATCTTTTCTTTATGGGTTACACCGAAACGCTGCTCTTCATCAATGATGAGGAGCCCTAAGTCTTTATACACGACATCCTTTGATAGCAGCCGGTGCGTCCCGATGACGATATCAACCGTTCCGTTTTTCAGCCCTTTGATTGTTTCGTTTGCTTCTTTTCTCGTTCTGAACCTGCTGAGAAGGCCGATATTAATCGGATAGTCCTGGAAGCGCTCTTTTATGGTTTCATAGTGCTGCTGTGCCAAAATTGTTGTCGGAACGAGCAGAGCTACCTGCTTTCCGTCACCGATCGCCTTAAACGCGGCACGTATGGCAACCTCTGTTTTACCGTAGCCCACATCTCCGCACAGCAAGCGGTCCATCGGACGTTCTCTTTCCATGTCTTTTTTGATTTCGTGAATAGAACGGAGCTGATCCTCAGTCTCTTGATAAGGGAAAGCCGATTCGAATTCCCGCTGCATCTCATGGTCAGGAGAAAACGCATAGCCCTTGCTCGCTTCTCTTTCGGCATACAGCTTAATTAAGTCATCAGCAATATCCTGAACGGATGTCTCTACTTTTTTCTTGACCCGCTTCCATTCACTTCCGCCTAATTTATACAGCTTTGGCTCTTTTCCTTCGGAGCCGACATATTTTTGGACCTGATCAATTTGTTCTACAGGGACGTAAAGCTTGTCACTTCCCTGATAATGTATATTTAAATAGTCTTTATGAATGCCGTTGATTTCAAGAGTTTCGATCCCCAGGTATTTTCCGATCCCGTGATTAATATGAACGACATAATCTCCAATTTGAAGCTCAGAATAGCTTTTGATGCGCTCTGCATTGGTAAGCTTCTGTTTTCGCGGCTTCTTCTTTACACGGTTTTTGAACAGTTCTTCTTCCGTAATAACGGCAAGCTTCATTAACGGCAGCTCAAATCCCGATTGGAGCTCGCCTTCCATGATATAGACCTGTCCCTGAACAAGCGCTTTTTTGCTGTCTGTCACGGCGGCCTCGATATCATAATCAGCCAAAACAGATGACAATTTCTGTGTACGTTCCTTGTTTGCTCCTAAGAACACAACAGTGAAATTTGATTTTTTAAAACGCTCCATTTCGCCCGCAAGCACGTTCATTTGGCCATGGAAACTCTGCATTTGCCGGCCTGACACATTGACGATGTTTTGCGGGCTCGTATGGTGTACATGCCGTAAAAATAAAGAGTAGTACAGCAGAGGCCGTTTTTGCTCAGCCACTATTTTTTGGAAGCTGAATGACAAACGAATGTCATGCAAAATCTTCCCTTCCTCAAGAAGATTTGTTATAAACTCCGCTTCTTCTTTTTGAAGCTGTTCTTCCATCTCATGAATCCGACTGACTTCATCCAAAATCAGAAGTGTATTATCAGGTGTATAATCTAGTAAACTAGCAGGTTTTTCATAGAAATATGAGAGATACTTCACGAGCTCCTGATCTGTCTGGCCTTCAGACAAGCGTTCTTTATCGTGGGAAATATTCGCATGAAGTATTTCTTTTTGTTTGTCAGCCTTTAATTTTTTCAGACTCGCGGCAAGACCACTATCGATTTTCTCCATCGCCCGCGCTTTTTCTTCCGGTCTGATAATTAATTCCTTCGCGGGACCGATATTGATCGAGGTAAGGGTCTCAATTGACCGCTGATCATCTGAATTAAAGCTGCGGATTGAATCCACCTCGGTGTCAAAAAGTTCAATTCTCACCGGATTCTCTGAAGTCAACGGATAAATGTCAATGATTCCACCGCGAATACTGAATTCCCCGGGCGCAGAAACCATATCAGACCGCTCATACCCTACCTCTACCAGCCGTGAGGCAAGCTGGTCAGGTTCGATATCATGGCCTACTTGAATGAGCATCTGGCTGCTTTTCCACACCTCTACAGGCGGCAGCATTCTTCTGATTGCAGCTACCGGAGCAACGACAATTGGCGCTTCTCCATTCGTTAGTCTATTAATGACATCTAATCGCTGCGCCCGCAATTCAGGGCTTGCAACTGCGATTTCTGATGAAATGAGTTCATTGACGGGGTACAAAAGGACAGACCGATCCTCTAGAAGTGAAGTCAGATCATCTGTTACTTTCTGGGCTTGATATAAGTTATGGGTGATTAGAAAGATAGGCTTATTCGTTTCATTAGCCAGAGCAGAAGTAAAAACAGAACGCGCGGAACCCGACAGACCCGCGAGCAGCTGTTCCTTCAGGCCCTCGTGTAAACCGTTGATGATGGATTTAAAGTCATCGCTTTCTTTTATAAAGGTTTGAATGTTGTCCATATGGCCCCTCCTCTCTGTTTCCTGTGAGAACAGAAAAACGCTTTGGTCTAGTGTCTACACCAAAGCTTTTTATTGAATAAATGTGTGATATTCGTGGTAATGCGGATTTCGGTCAAGCGCCTCTTGGCAGTCTTCACATATCGTCAAAACATGGACATCTCCATTTTCTTTATAAGAAATCATATCGTTTCTTTCCTCATTTGTTAAGTGCTGAAATCCAAGTGAGTCTGTCGATACCATTGAAGATTCGAGACTGCCTACTTTCACTCCGCAATGACGACAATAATAATGCAAAGCCATACAAGGGACCTCCTGATGAAAAAGTCATTTTGGTGTAGTATGGACTTTGTTGTTACATTTTATACCTTTGCGTTAAATTCGTTCATGACTTCTAAAAACGGTTTACTCAAAGAAGCCTCACAAGCCTTCACAGATTTATCAACCGCTTCTTCGATCTCAGGTGCCTCCTCCTTGGTAAAGGAGCCTAACACATAATCAACGACCTTCATGCCGTTTACAGGCCTGCCGATTCCGATGCGGATACGGTCAAACTCGGATGTACCAAGATGCTGGATCAGTGATTTGATGCCATTGTGCCCTCCGGCGCTTCCTTTCGTTCTTAAACGGATCTTGCCAGTAGGAAGGTCAAGGTCGTCGTAAATGACTGTCAAATCTTCGTTATCGACATCATAGTAGTCCATTAAAGGCCGCAAACATTCTCCTGATAAATTCATATATGTAAGCGGTTTAACAAGTAGAACCTTTTTGCCGGAAACAAATCCGGTTCCGTATAATCCGTTAAATTTATTTTGATTCAGCTCTATATTCCATTCCTTTGCAAGCTGATCTATCACCATAAATCCGACATTATGCCGTGTATTTTCATAGTTCTTCCCCGGGTTTCCGAGACCGGCAATCACAAGCATGGCGAATCCTCCCTTAGTCACATAACTCCCGTCTTCATAAACGGGCTATAATTCTTCTCATTCTAGCACAAAAGACGTAACCGCGGGAGGGTTACGCCTTAAGCTATTATTGTTCGTTTTCACCTTCTGGCTGAGCATCGGCAGATTCCTCTTCATCGACCTCAGCTGCTTCCTGCTGCTGCGGAGGAAGGATTGAAGCCACAACCTCATCTGACTCATGATTAAAGGAGTAGTCACCGCCAGCAGGCAAATCCGCAATCGTCAGTACTTCATTTACATCGAGGCTTGAAATATCAGCCTCAATCGTTTGCGGAATGGCTTTTGGCTTGGCCTTTACAGTAAGTGCATATAACGGCTGCTGCAGTACGCCTCCGTTTTTCACTCCAATGGCTTCTCCGGTCAGATGAATCGGAACTTCCACTTCAATGTCCTCACTCATATTAACTACTTGAAAATCAGCATGAGTGATTTCATTTTTCAGCGGGTCCGTCTGCAGGTCTGTTACCATGACTGAGTGTTTTTCTCCGCTGACCTCAAGCGTAATGACTGCATTTTTGCCTTCGTCCCTCAGCGTTTTGATGAGCTCCACACTGTCTAATGACACAGGTTTGTTACCCGTATCCTTCCCATATATGATACCTGGAACATGTCCTGAAGTACGGATATTCCGAAGAGACGAACGAGTAAAGTCCGTTCTTTCTTTTGCCGTTAAAGTTGCCATATTCAGCACCATCCTATTGTCGTTTTAGTTGTCCTATTACAAACAATACCCATAACGATAAGGATTTAAACCTCGAAAAATGGTTTAGCTGAACAGATAGCTGACTGATTGCTGCTCATGAACGCGAATAATTGCTTCTGCCAGAAGCGGTCCGACTGAAAGCTGCCTAAAGCGTTCAATTTTCTTTTCTTCGGGAAGCTTGATGCTGTTTGTCACAACAAGCTCTTTAATTGTTGAATTATTAATCCGTTCTACCGCAGGGCCTGATAGTACAGGGTGTGTACAGCATGCATATACTTCTTTCGCTCCGTTTTCAACGAGCGCATTAGCAGCAAGTGTAATCGTACCTGCAGTATCAATAATGTCATCGATGAGGATAGCAGTCTTCCCTTCGATGTTACCTACAATATTCATGACTTCCGCCACGTTTGGACGCGGACGGCGTTTATCGATAATCGCAATTGGCGCTTTTAGTCGGTCAGCCAGTTTGCGGGCACGTGTCACACCGCCATGGTCTGGTGAAACAATGACGATATCTTCAAGATTTTTGCCTTCAAAATATTCTCCTAAAATCGGAACACCCATTAAGTGGTCAATCGGTATATCAAAGAATCCTTGAATTTGCGGCGCATGCAGGTCAAGTGCAATCACACGAGTCGCACCGGCTGTTTCAAGCAGGTTAGCGAAAAGTTTAGCTGTGATTGGCTCACGGGATCTTGCTTTTCTGTCTTGACGCGCATAACCGTAATAAGGAATAACAATGTTAATCGTTTTTGCAGAAGCGCGTTTTAACGCATCTACCATAATCAGCAGTTCCATAATATGCTCGTTAACGGGGTCACTTGTAGACTGGATGATGTAACAATCACATCCGCGAATACTTTCTTCGATATTAATTTGGACTTCCCCGTCACTAAATCTTGTGACAGAACATTTCCCTAATTGAACTCCAACTATATCTGCGATTTCTTTTGCAAGCTCTGGATTCGAATTCAAAGAAAAAATCTTTAAATTCTTATCTCCGTATTGATTAGACATGGATAAACCTCCGAATTTAGGATTATTTTTTATGAATATTTTTCACATAATCGTCTTTATTTACTTGTCTCGCTCTGGCAATAGCAAGTGCTTTTCCAGGTACATCTTCCGTAACAGTTGAACCTGCCGCCACATAAGCGCCTTCTCCGACTGTGACAGGGGCAACCAAGTTGGAATTACAGCCGATAAACGCGCCATCTTCAATTTTTGTCAAATACTTATTCTTTCCATCATAATTGACAGTAATTGAACCGCAGCCCAGGTTTACATCAGTGCCTACCTCAGCATCGCCGACATAGCTTAGATGAGATGCCTTGCTTCGGTCTCCGAATTGAGTCTTTTTAATTTCTACAAAATTCCCGATCTTCACTTCATTCCCGATGACAGAATCAGGTCTGATGTGAGCAAAAGGTCCTATGTTTACATCATTCCCCACTTTACTGTGATTGACTACCGATTGTTTAATAACCGTACGGCTGCCAATGGCACTATTCATAATCTCCGTATGAGGGCCAATAATCGTATCTTCTCCGATTTGCACCTCACCTTTAATCACAGTTCCAGGGTAAATCACAGTATCGCTTCCGATAACAGCGTCAGGAGAAATATACGTATTCATCGGGTCGATCAACGTCACGCCATTTTGCATATGCCGTTTATTAATGCGCTCTTTCATAAATTGTTCTGCCTGAGAAAGAGCAACTCTATCATTAACTCCGAGCGTTTCTTGGAAATTACCAGTCTGGTAAGCGGCAACAGTTTCGCCTTCATTTTTAAGAATCTCTATGACATCCGGCAAATAATACTCGCCTTGGGCATTATCATTAGACACCTGATCAATAGCCCGAAATAGCGCTTCATTGTCAAAACAATACGTACCGGTGTTGATCTCAGTTACAAGACGTTCTTCTTCAGAGGCGTCCTTATGCTCAACGATTTTTTGAACCGCTCCGTTTTCGCTGCGAATAATGCGGCCGTATCCAGTTGGATCTTCTGCAACCGCAGTTAAAATCGTAGCTTTCGCTTCTCTTTGTGCATGTTCTTTCAGCATCTGTTCCATCGTCTCTGCTGTCAAAAGCGGCGTATCTCCGCAAATGACAATTGTGACGCCTTTTTCGTCAGCAAGAAATGGCTGTGCCTGTTTTACAGCATGAGCAGTGCCAAGCTGTTCTGCTTGAAGCGCGTACTCGCTTTTATCACCAAGCTGCTTTTTCACTTCTTCCGCACCATGTCCGACAATCGTGACAAGCTTCGATAAAGATAATTTTAAGGCTTCGTCCACGACGTGCTCTACCATAGGCTTACCGCAAACTGGATGAAGGACTTTATAAAGCTTCGATTTCATTCTCGTTCCTTGTCCAGCCGCTAAAACAACTGCAAACCGCTTATCCATTTATTGGCCTCCAATATCCCTTTTATCCATAGAAAAATATATCCTAAATATCTTCTGATTTCAAGGAGACTTCATGAAGTGCAAGAATTTTCTATTGAGTGCAACTAAGTTTGAAAAATCAGAATTAAAAAAGGACCGCCGGCAAAAGGCTTATGTCAGCCCTTTCAGCAGTCCTTGCTTTTTGGTTATTTTTTAAGAAGCTCCAGCTTCTTCGAATTCTAATGCTTCAGTGTCACCCAGACGATGATACTCATTTAACACGGCATCTTGAATCTTTCCTCGCGTGCTTGAATTAATAGGATGAGCAATATCGCGGAACTCTCCATCAGGGGTGCGTTTACTCGGCATCGCAACGAAAAGACCATTGTTTCCATCAATCACACGAATATCATGTACAACAAATTCGTGATCCAGCGTGATGGATGCAATCGCTCTCATGCGACCATCGGTATTCACGCGGCGTAATCTTACGTCAGTAACTTCCACAGTAGTTCACCACCTTTTCCCTATATAAAAGCATTAGTGTATCAATTCCACGATTTTTTCTGAAATCCTGCTCGTTTTTAAAATATTTTTTGAAAAAATAGGATATAGTTACACAATTAGGTCATAAAGCTTTCATTTCGGGCATAAGGTAAATAAAAAAGTGATCCCGGGCTCTCCCAGAATCACTTTTCTTATTATTTCACCAGTGCAATAACTTCAATCTCGACTAACGCATCCTTCGGGAGTCTCGCGACTTCAACACAAGATCTCGCCGGTTTGTGAGTGTCAAAGTATTGTCCGTACACTTCGTTTACTTCCGCAAACTGTTCCATATCCGCGATAAATACAGTTGCTTTTACAACTGTTTCAAAAGAAGCACCCGCTTCTTCCAGAACCGCCTTTAAATTGCTGAATACTTGATGAGTCTGCTCCTTAATATCGCCGTTCACCATTTCGCCTGAAGGAGTCAAAGGGATTTGGCCTGAGCTGTAAAACATATTGTTGACGATAATCCCTTGTGAATAAGGCCCGATTGCCGCTGGCGCATGTTTTGTGTGGACTGCTTTTGTCATGATTCTGTCTCTCCATTCTTTAAAAGATTGTCTTTAAGAAAACGCAGAAAATTGCCATTCTGAATTTCAATGGACTTCTCTTTCATGTTGATGGTTGAAAGAGTAAGAAGTGACATATATTCGTCAACAAGACGTTCATCTACTCCTTCGGCTTCAACTAAGACGCCGATTCCCGCCACATTTGCGTTAAACTCATCCAACAGATTAATCATACCATTAATGGTGCCGCCTGCTTTCATAAAGTCATCAATAATGAGTACGTTTGACCCCGTTTTCATGCTTCTTTTCGCAAGTGACATTGTTTGAATGCGGTTTGAGGAGCCTGAAACGTAATTAATGCTGACTGTGGAGCCCTCTGTTACCTTATTGTCTTTACGAACGATCACAACAGGTACATTCAAATAACTTGCAGCTGCATACGCAAGAGGGATGCCTTTCGTGGCAACGGTCATGACAACATCAATTTCGCGCTCTGCAAACACGGAAGCAAACAGCTTCCCTACCTTGGAGAGTACAGATGGCTTTCCTAAGATATCCGTTAAATATACATAACCGCCCGGAAGGATACGCTCAGGATTTGCCAGCGACTGTCCAAGTGTCTGCACAAACTCTTCAGCTTCAGCCTGCTTCATTTTCGGAATATATTTAACGCCTCCGGCAGCTCCGGGAACAGTAAGCAAAGTACCAATCCCCTGCTGTTCAAAGGTTTGTTTAATAATTGTTAAATCTTCACTGATCGATGATTTTGCAGATTCATACCGCTCAGAGAAAAAGGTTAGCGGTATTAACTCGTGCGGATGGGTTAACAAATAATTTGTTAAGTCCACCAATCTGCCGCTGCGACGAAACTTCATGAACTTACCCCCAAAATCCGAATATTTTAAGATCAATATAACTTAACATACGGATTTAATCAAGAGCGTTCTGTTCGCCGATCATTCTCACCGCATAAACTTGATCGCAGAAGCCTCTTAACCCGTTATAAATTCTCTGCACCTTCGACTCATACTGAACCAGTCCAAACACTGTCGGGCCGCTCCCGCTCATTAACACGGCATCTGCACCAAAGCGTTTCATCTGGTTTTTGATCATTGCAACTTCAGGATGCATATCGAGCGTAACAGATTCAAGCACATTGCCTAAACGGCTGCACATCTCCTGAAAACTCTTTTCTTCTATCGCCTCGATCATTCCTTGTACATCGGGATGCTCTATACCATCCAGTTTCAGCGCTCTGTACACTTCAGCAGTTGAAACACCGATAGTCGGCTTCGCTAAAATGACCCAGCAGTGCGGAGGCGTGCTGATATGTTTAATTTTCTCGCCGCGCCCTGTTGCTAATGCAGTTCCGCCATAGACACAAAATGAAACGTCAGAGCCAATTTCCGCTCCAAGCTCAGCAAGCGTTTCCGCAGACAGATTTAAATTCCACAGTCTGTTCAGCCCTCTGAGCGTCGCCGCCGCATCACTGCTCCCGCCGGCAAGACCGGCAGCCACCGGAATTACCTTCGTAATCATGATGGAAACTCCCTTTTTCACGTTGTATCTGTCCTTGATCAGCTTGGCAGCCTGATAAGCTAAGTTTCTTTGGTCATCAGGCACAAATCGGTTGTGGGAGGAAACCCTCACTTCATCCTCTGCAAGCTCCGTCAATTCAATTCGATCAGCTAAATCAATTGTCGTCATGATCATTTCGACTTCATGATAGCCATCCGGGCGTTTTCGGGTGACGTCAAGTGACAGATTGATCTTAGCTGGCGCTTTTTCTAAAATACGCATAGCTTTCACCTACTTCTCCATCTAAACATAAGTATGAACATTGTATCACATTTGAAGTACAGGATGAACATATCCATATTCAGCCCATTATGTATTTATATCCAAAATAAAAAAACCAGGGAACAGCACGTCCCCCAGGTCACATCCTTATCGGTTATTCTGATTCTGAGCCATTTGCTGTTCGGCGATTTCAATAGCACGCTTCACCATGTTACCGGCATCGCGAGCCCGAATTTCGCCCCAGCCGCCATTTTTTACTGTGTCATAAAAACCAAGGTCTTTAGCCAGCTCATATTTAAACTCATCTGACATAACTCCACGACGTCTGCCCAAACGAAACAACTCCTTTTTTAGAAGTGATAGCCATTCGTGCACGTCACGATAATATGTGACTGTTTTATCTTTTGTTAAATCAGATGGAACTTTCGTTAAAATTATTGGAAACCAAAAAAGGGCAAAACAAAAAGCAGTAAACAAAAGGTTCACTGCCCGTTAAAATGCCACTGAGCTTGCGGCGTCATCATTAAATGTCAGCTCAACAGTCTCAGTCAAAATATCAGCATAACTGTATGAAACTCTTTCAAACGAGTTCTCGTCTTGATCTAGTTGTATCACAAAAACAGAAGGGTACGTCTCAGCTAAAATGCCCGAACGCTCAATCGTTTTTCGGCGGCCACCGTTTGCTTTTAACGTCAGCCTTTTACCTAAATTCCCATCAAGCGATCTTTTAATATCGGACAACGTCTTCGCCATTGCATCCACCTCACTACATTTATTGTACAACACGAGCCCATTTTTGTCAAATAAAATTTAAATTATATCAACGTTAATAAGACGTTGTCAATAAAATTATTTTGACAAAATTCTATGATTCCTCAATTATGTTCCGCAAGTTTCGGTAAATTATGTATCATTATGTAAAATAAAAAACCCGCATAGCTCTCCTATGCAGGTTTTCAACTGTTAATTGGACTTATAAGGCATACCAATTCTCAGAACTCCTCTTGTTTCAATACCTCCAAGCCCTTTCTCTCTTGTCAGCGTATTACGGAGCACTTCCCATACATTAATCCGTTCCATAAACGGCGTAAAGCTGATCTTCGCGACGATATATACCGGATCAAGCGCATGAATATTGACTCTTGACGGTGAACTTGCAAAATTCGCACCCGCTCTGATGAGTGATTCAAAATGGGATTGGCAGGCCCCCGCAAAAATAACAAGCTGATCTAAGTGAGGGATCTTTTTTCGGGCTGTTTGAACAGTTTCAACAAAGTGCTTAGAATGTCTGTACGCATTCAAATCATCAATGCCGCCCTTTTGCTTCGAATACGCATCATGCCCTGTGATCACCAGGATATCAGGTCGATATTTGTCGAGCAATTCTTCAATAGAAGCAGACATTTTCTTTTCATGGCAATGGATGCCATAGACCGGCACTCCAATTTTTTTATAGACATTCAGGCATTTTTTCAGATATGCTTCGTCACCATCCAGATGAAGCACTTTGCCCGGCATATGGAAATAATGCTCCTGATGCTGATATTGGCTTGTCGCATAGTACTCCTGCTTTTCTCTGAGCAGCTTATAATCTTGGCGGAGCAATTCGAGCGACTCATTCATTCTGCTCTCATCTTTCTTTTTCCGCATCATCTGCTCATCCTTTTTCACTGCCACCAGATCAGAAAAATCCGAATCAGCAATCAGCCTGACTTCATCTCCATGCAAAATGGCAATTGAATTTCCTTTGCTTGTTTGCTCTATTCCTATAATTCGAAACAAAACATCCATCTGATAGGATTTTCTGGCTACCATATCCCCTATTTGAAATTGCACGTTCCTCACTCCACACATAGACTAAGCCTCATCATGAAAGAAAGAGCCTTGAGAAAGCGCCTTTTTTCGCTGAGTCCAAGTTTTTTCTTATCATTGAATGAAAGGTCCTTCTCTAGCCTATGTAGCGGCAGTCCATGTGGTGCGCAAAACAAAAAGCCCTTTTAGAAAAGGGCTTTATACAATCCGTTAGACAGCGCTGCGAATTCCTCAATAGACAGGGATTCACCTCGGCGCTTACCGTCAATATTTGTTTCTTCGAGCACTTGTTCAATCGTTGATTTTTGTGCTTTTCCTTCAGGCAGATTGTTAACTAAGTTATTGAGCAGCGTTTTACGGCGCTGTGCAAAGCTTGCCTTGATGAGCTGAAAGAAAAAGGATTCGTTTTCCACGTCCACTGCCGGGCCGTCTCGGAGAATCAGACGAATGACTGCGGAATCGACATTAGGCTGAGGAACAAATACGGTTTTCGGGACGATCATCACCGTTTTGGCTTCTGTATAAAACTGCACCGCGATTGAAAGCGAGCCGTATTCCTTAGATGAAGGATCAGCCGCCATGCGCTCAGCCACTTCTTTTTGCAGCATAACCACAATCCCTTTCAGCGGAAGATGTTCTTCAAGCAGTTTCATGATAATCGGTGTTGTTACGTAATAAGGAAGGTTGGCAACTACCATGATCTCATCACAATCTTGAAATTGTTCTTCAATGACTGATTTGACATCAGCCTTTAACACGTCCTGATGAATGACAGTGACATTTTCGTAAGGTGACAGTGTATCCTTCAGAATCGGCAATAATCGCTGGTCAATCTCAAATGCCACGACCTTTTTCGCCCGCTTGGCAAGCTGTTCGGTTAAAGCCCCGATTCCCGGGCCGATTTCAATGACACCTGTTTTCTCCGTCACTTCCGCGTGATCAACAATTCTGTTTAAAATGTTCGTATCAATTAAGAAATTCTGTCCTAAGCTCTTTTTAAAAGAAAAACCGTATTTCTTCAGTATCTCTTTCGTTCTAATCGGTGTCGCAATATCTTTATTCATTCTGTTCCTCCCGCATAACGGTATCGAGCGCACTCATAAAATCACTTTTTTTAATTTGAAACATTTGCAGCCGTTTTTGAAGCTGTTTGCCATTTGTATAGCCGATTTTCAACAGATCACCCAGTCGTTCCCGGCGGCATTTGGCCGCATGCCCGCCTATTAGTCCGGCATGAATCAAATCCTCAGCTGAAATGTCACTCGGCTGCGCTTCCATCTCCTCATGCACATTTTCTAAACATGCCCTAATGCTTTCAACCGATGCATGCTCCACACCAATTCCCCGCTTGTTTTTAGGTTTGGCAAGATGTTTTGGCAAAAATGCATGCTTACAGCCGGGTACAGCCTCTGAGATGGTTTTGCGAATCTTCTCTCCCGGAAAGTCCGGATCCGTTAAAATAATGACGCCTCTCGTCTTCTGGGCCAAACGGATTTGGTCAATCACATGATCATCGATGGCTGAACCATTTGTTTCAATTGTGTCTGCATCAACAGCCAATTTGATGCGGGCCGTATCGTCACGCCCCTCGACCACAATGATCTCTTTAATTTTCATTATTTCCTCCAAGACAAAATAAAAACTTTTGTATATTCATGAAACTTTTTCTTATATCGAGCGTCTAATAAGCAGAAAATGCACTTTGTCTATTATAACGAAAAAAACAGAGGGCGCAAAACCCTCTGAATACATAAGTATATACTAATTTAAGATTTTAATTTTGACTGTTTTATTTCCCCATCGGTACGCCGATGATTTCTCTGGGAAAAAGACGTCTATCTTGTTCCCTTTAATCGCTGAACCGGTATCTGCAGCAATGGCATATCCATAGCCTTCCACGTGGACTTTGGAGCCTAGCGGAATGACATTTGGATCCACAGCGATGACTTTGGCATTCGGATTATTTTTTAAATTGACGCCTGTCGCTGTATGTCCTGAACAACCGCTGCAGCTTGCCGTATAAGCCGTAGATGATACAGTCATGACTTTGCCTGTTGATTCATTGCTGCGGGACACAACTGTTTTTGAATCACCTGAAGCACTGACCGTTTCAAATTTTGGACTGCTTTGCTTTGTGCCGACAGCAATCACTTTATCTTTGCTTTGTTCAGCTGTTTCTTCTTTTACAAGCTCTCTGGACACTTCTTTACCGTTTTCTTTAACGACTTCGAAATGTTTTTTTAGCTTGCCTTCTTTTCCTTTTTGGACGACCTTTTCTTTCCCTTTTTCAAGAGAAGCGTCTTCTTGCTTTTTCACATCGAACGCAATCTTCTCTTCAACTACATCGGTGACCTTTTCGATACGAGTAATTGTAATATCAGCCTTTCCTTTCGTCAGCTTTGCATCTAACGCAGGCTTGATTTTATCTTCGTCTTTTATGTTCATCTTTTGCTGTTTTAAAAAGTCAGCGACCGTAGTCGAAGTCGTCCAGATCTTCTTTTGTTTCCCTGCATCATTCACAGTAACCTGAAATGCGGGCTCTATGTTAATCTTCATGTCTTTCGAAATATCCGTATCTATTGCGGGATCAATTTGATCTTGTTCTTTCACATCAACATCTTGTTCGTCCAGTAATGCACCGACCGTTTTTGCTGTTGACCATAACGTCTTTTCTTCCCCGTTTATTGTAAGCTTCACAGGTTTTGCAGCCTCATACACAACGTCCATGTCTGCTGTTATCTTTGTCTGTTTAGCAGGTGTGATCTTGTCTTCGTCTCTTGTCTTTATATCAAGCGTCTCCAAAAGATCACCGACTGTATTTGCATGTGTGCGTATATGTTTCTTTTTGCCATTGATAGAAACTGAGACTGATTGTTTCGTCAGCTCATGAGCCGCGTACGCAGTCCCGCTTCCTGCCAAAAGCAAACAAGCAGCAACCAGAATGACTTTGCTTTTGCTAAGCTTTACGGAAAACAGCTTTTTCATTTTTTGTGTGATGAAAAACGCCTCCTTCTCCTCGGAGAGATTATATAGAGTATCTAAAAGGCTGTCAACCCTCCCTTCTCTTTCTCCCAAAAGCTCAGTGTCCTCTTCATTATCCTGAAATACACTGAGAAACGGAAGAAAGACTTGTCGACAAACCTATCCTATGAGGAGAAGAAAGCATGTAGAACTTTTATAGAAAAACGCTGTAAGGGACAAGCTCTTACAAAACCCGCTAGCGTTTTTTGTCAGTTTATACGGAAAAGTCTTTTCGCATTTTCAGTCGTGATTGACGCAATCTCTTCAAAGGTCATTTCTTTTAATTCGGCGATTTGTTCTGCCACATATTTCACATAGCTTGGCTCATTTCTTTTCCCGCGGAAAGGGTGCGGTGTGAGAAACGGGCAGTCCGTTTCAATCAGCAGCCGGTCATTGGGAATTTCCTTCACTACTTCCTTCGGTTTCTTCGCATTTTTAAATGTCACCGGTCCTCCAAATGACAAATAAAAATTCATTTTCATGCATTCTCTTGCCACTTCCGCACTTCCTGTAAAGCAGTGCATGATTCCGCCCACAGCTTCTGCGCCTTCCTCTTTTAAAATGGTCACGACATCCTCCGTTGCATCACGGTTATGAATGATAATAGGCAAATTGACCTCTTTCGCTAAGGCGATTTGTTTTCTAAACACCTCTTTTTGAATATCTTTAGGTGATTTATCCCAATGATAATCCAGTCCCATTTCCCCTATCGCTACCACTTTCTCATGAGCAGAAAGCTCTTTAATCCACGCTAAGTCTTCCTCTGTCATGTCAATAGCGTCAACAGGGTGCCAGCCAATGGCTGCATAAATAAAATCATATTCCTCAATCATTTCCATCGCACGGGTAATCGTCGGACGGTCAAAACCAACTACGACAATTCGTTCAACTTTTTCAGCTTTTGCCCGTTCAATAACCTCATCCAGATCAGTATCATATTGTTCTGCATTTAAATGCGCGTGAGTGTCAAACAACATAAGTGAAAAACTCCTTTCTTGTCGAAACACAAAAGGTGTTCGACGAATTGTTACACGTGAAACACCTTTTGTTTTATCATTATTTAATTCTTGTGCCTTTTGGTAACGACTGATCGATAGACACGACCTTTAAAACGCCGTCTGCTTCTCCTGCAAGGATCATACCTTGAGAAAGCTCTCCTCTGAGTTTAACCGGTTTTAGATTTGTTACACAAACGAGTTTTTTTCCAACAAGCTCTTCAGGCGTATAATGCTTCGCAATGCCGGATACCACTTGGCGCTTTTCAAAACCAAGATCAAGCTGCAGCTTCAATAAACGGTCTGCTTTTTTCACTGGCTCTGCCTCAATGACCTCAGCTACGCGAAGCTCTACATCCATGAATTGATCAATCGTAATTTCAGGTAAACGATCGACCTCTTGCGGCTCTTCTTCTCTTGTTTCTTCTTTCGCTGGTGCCGAACCTTGCATTTTCCCTTTGATGTAAGCAATTTCTTCTTCTGCCTCTAAACGAGGGAACAACGGCTCGCCTTTTTGTACTTTTGTATCTTTCAGCTGGCCGAAAGCTGTAATGCTGTCCCAAGCTTTTAGAGAGTCATCAGTAATGCCTAGCTGCTCGAACATTTTTTCAGGTGTTTTTGTTAAGAATGGCTGAAGCAGTACCGCTGAAATACGCAATGATTCAGCGAGATGATACATAACTGATCGCAATTCTTCTTCTTTTGCCGGATCTTTCGCAAGCACCCATGGAGCTGTCTCATCAATGTATTTGTTTGTGCGGCTGATGAGCTGCCATAAAGTCGAAAGTGCTACCGAGAACTCCATATTTTCCATTGCTTTCTCATAAGCTTTCACTGTTTCTTCAGCAACAGAAGTGAGCGTTTGGTCAAATTCCGTAACAGCACCTTTGTAAGAACCAATTTGTCCGTCAAAATACTTATTGATCATCGCAACAGTACGATTCAATAGATTTCCTAAATCATTCGCTAAATCATAGTTGATTCGCTCAACAAATCCTTCCGGCGTGAAAACACCGTCAGATCCGAACGGCACTTCGCGAAGCAGGTAATAGCGAAGCTCGTCTAAACCATAGCGCTCAATTAATGTAACCGGATCTACAACGTTTCCTTTTGATTTCGACATTTTTCCGTCTTTCATCAAAAGCCAGCCATGCGCGAATACTTGCTTTGGCAGCGGAAGATCCAGCGCCATCAGCATAATTGGCCAGTAAATAGTATGGAATCGTACAATCTCCTTACCGACTAAATGAACATCGGCAGGCCAATATTTTTGATAAAGCTCATCATTTTCTGTATCATAACCGAGTGCCGTTAAATAGTTAAATAGTGCGTCAATCCAAACATATACAACATGCTTTGGATTTTCCGGCACCTTCACGCCCCAATCAAAAGTGGTACGTGATACTGCCAAATCCTCAAGTCCAGGTTTGATAAAGTTATTAATCATTTCGTTTTTGCGTGATTCTGGCTGAATGAATGTCGGGTTTTCTTCATAGTATTTCAGAAGACGATCCGCGTATTTCCCCATGCGGAAGAAATAAGATTCCTCTTTGATCAATTCAACTGGGTGACCGCTGTCAGGGCTTTTTCCGCCGATGACCTCTCCCTTTTCATTCCGCTCAATATCAACGAGCTGAGTTTCCGTGTAGAACGTTTCATCAGGGATGCTGTACCAGCCTTCATACTCATCAAGATAGATGTCCCCGTTATCAAGAAGCTTTTGAAACACTTTTTCAATGACAACTTTATGCCGTTTTTCTGTCGTGCGGATAAAGTCGTCGTTTGAGATTTCAAGCTGCTTCCACAGTTTTTGAATATCTGCCGCTGCGCGATCCACATACTCCTGAGGTGTAATGTTTTCCTGTTCAGCTTTTTGCTGGATCTTTTGTCCATGCTCGTCCGTTCCCGTTAAATAGCGAACATCGAACCCTTTTAGTCTTTTGTAACGTGCCATTGCATCTCCCGCGACTGTCGTATATGCATGGCCGATATGTAATTTTCCGCTCGGATAATAAATCGGTGTTGTAATGTAAAATGTATTGTTTTCTTGCGGCATCTTGAAACCTCCTAATCAGAATGTCAAAAAGCTCCCGCCCAAAGGACGAGAGCGGCGATAAGTGCAAATCATATATGAATATTATTTATATTTATCCTTTATCTATGATACCATCTTAGCCTTTAAGATCAAGAATATATACATACGCCCTGAAAAAGAATAATTAAAATTAAAAATCTTTAATGAAAATAAAAAAAGTCTGTTCGTGTCGAATTTTGTCGTATATAATCAAATGAAATAAAAAACTTTGGTTCGAAAGTCTTGATTTAAAAGGATTTTTAGTAGGATAATAGCTTTATTAAATATTTATAAAATGCTGTTATTTCGGTAGTTTCTAAGACATTACTGACTATAAGAACTAATTCTTACAATCAATAGTAAACAAAATGATTGACGATTATTGGAAACCTTGTTATGCTATGAAGGTAAGGATTTTGTCGAATAATGACGAAGAAAAATATAATTTAAACAAATAAGTATCTCTTGGGAGGAGAATGTTTATGAAATCTACTGGTATTGTACGTAAAGTTGATGAATTAGGACGTGTAGTTATTCCTATCGAACTGCGTCGTACTCTTGGAATCGCAGAAAAAGATGCTCTTGAAATCTATGTTGATGATGAAAAAATCATCCTTAAAAAATATAAACCAAACATGACTTGCCAAGTAACTGGTGAAGTTTCTGATGATAACCTTAAACTTGCAGGCGGTAAATTGGTTCTTAGTAAAGAAGGCGCTGAGCAAATCATCAGCGAAATCCAAAACCAGCTTCAAAACCTTAAATAATCATTTCTTGTACAAAAAACGTTCTTGTTATGACACAAGAACGTTTTTTTATTGCTTAATATGGTAAGCATCGTACACTTCACGCTTTGGTACATTGCGATCGACTGCTGCTTTTTTAATGGCTTCTTTAGAAGTAGCGCCTTTCGAGATGTAATGCTCGACATGTTCTTTCGCAGTGAGGGTTTCCCACCATTGTTCTTCCTCATCTACCTCTTCATTATTACTTCCTTCTACAACAAGACAAAACTCGCCGCGTATCTGATCCTCGTTTGCCCATCCAATGACCTCGGATATCGTTCCTCGGATAAACTCTTCATATTTCTTAGTGAGTTCACGCGTTACAGCGATTTCCCGATCTCCTAATATCTCTGCCATCGCTGACAAGGTTTCCTTCAATCTGTGAGGCGCTTCATAAAAAATGATCGTTTCCTGCCGTTTTTTAAGGGCTTCAAGCTCCTTCTTCTTTTCTTTTTTCTGTCTGTTGAGAAAACCGTAAAAGAAAAAAGGCTGCGGTACAATACCTGAAGCAATAAGAGCTGTTAATGCAGCATTTGCTCCCGGCAACGGAACAACATAACCGCCTATATCCGTAAAATCTTTTACAATTTCGGCTCCGGGATCAGAAATCGTCGGCAGACCGGCATCACTGACAAGAGCAATGTTTTTTCCCGATTTCAGCCATTCAATAATTTTGTGCCCACTGCTTTCTTTATTGTGTTCGTGATAGCTGACGAGCGGTGTTTCAATTTCATATACATGACAAAGCTTTTTCGTTTGCCTCGTATCTTCCGCAGCAATCGCATCTACTGATTTCAGCGTGTCGATCGCCCGGAATGTCATGTCCTCTAGATTTCCGATTGGGGTTGGGACCAAGTAAAGAATTCCCATGTCCGACTTTCCATTAAAGCTCATTTGGCGCCTTAACATATACAGCCTCCTTGCTGTTCCGCTTTTCTTCTATATAAAGCTCTTTTTTCTTTCGAGTTAGTTTTTTGAAATAATATTCCGCCTGCATAGCTTCCCGCTTTGTTGAAAAGCTCTCGGCAAAAATTAATTCAACCGGACGTCTTACTTTTGTGTACTTTGCGCCCTTTCCATCATTGTGTGTTTTCACTCGTTTATGCAGATCGTTGGTATATCCGGCATACCAGCTATTGTCCTTACATTTCACGACGTAGAAGAAATGGTTATTTGTCTCCATATAAAATGGTCCTGATTTCTTTTGTATATTCATTTTGTTCATCATAAACGAATAAAGGAGGAAGAATTTTTAAATCCGGACGCCCGCCTTTGATACCTTCAACCAAAATGGTATTGGCTTCTTTCCCTTGCTTCGGATAGACAAATTGTACACGTTTTGGCTCGATTTGATAAGCCTTCATCAGTTCAAAAATCTCCAGAAGCCTTCCCGGCCGGTGAACAAGAGCTGCTTTTCCCCCTTGCTTGAGCAGCTTGCTGCTGACTGAAATGACATCCTCCAGCGTGCAGTGGATTTCATGTCTTGCGATTCGGAGATGCTCGTTCATGTTTTGTTCAGTTTGTTTCGGCGTTTTAAAATACGGCGGATTGCAGGTGACAACATCATATCGATTATGTCCAAGTTTCTCCGGCATGTTTTTCAGGTCATCATGTATGATCTGGATCTGATCGTCCAGCTTATTATACTCCACGCTGCGAACAGCCATATCATGCAGCCTTTCTTGAATTTCGACTCCCAGAATGTCTGCTTTTGATCTTGTACTGAGCAGCAGCGGCACAATACCATTGCCGGTGCATAAATCAACAATTTTCCCTTTTTGAATCGGAACGTACGCAAATTTGGACAGAAGCACAGCGTCCAACGAAAAAGCAAACACTGTTGGGCTTTGTATGATTTTCATGTCCTCTGCCAGCAAATAATCTAATCTTTCATCATCATGTAATGAAACCATCTTCTTATCCTTTCAGTACCTTTGAAAAAGGCTCCCGTCTTATGCGGAAGCCTTTTCCCTATTTTTTATTTAAGAATGACAGACAGAAAAGACAATCCTCTTTTCGAACACTTCCATAGTGGACATTGCAGATATGAAATCCTTCTTGATACAGACGTGCCAGATTATCATATCCTTCCCCTATATCAGTTTGCTCCGTCTTCTGTGTTTTTGATTCTTTTTTATCAGCTTTGAACTTTTCAATCTGCTGCGTCGTATCGTCCAGCCGTTTGCGCAAATGCTTGTTTTCAAGCTGTAAATGATGATTTTCCTCAATCATCTCACCGATATGCTGCTTCAAATCCCCCAGCTGCCGGTACAGTGAGCCAATTTGTTCTTCTAAGTTAATGACTGTATCAAATAACTCTTTTTTATCCAAGGTTCCACACCTCGTTAATCTGTGGTTTGTGCGGATACGACGCCCTCTTCCAAGAGCTCTTCCCAAGTATATTCTATCACTTTTTCACGGTTTATCAGTTCCACCTGAAGCACCCGTTCCAGAATATTTAGTCCGACGACCTTCGCGGGACCGTTTGCTGTCGTAATCATTTCTCCTATATCCGGAAGCTGTTCTTTTGCCGTCTCATACTCATCGTTCTCATATTTTAGACAGCACATCAATCGTCCGCAAAGACCCGAAATCTTCGTAGGATTTAAAGACAAGTTCTGATCCTTGGCCATTTTAATGGAAACGGGTTCAAAATCTCCAAGAAACGTTGAACAGCAAAGCATTCTTCCGCAAGGACCGATTCCTCCGAGCATTTTTGCCTCATCCCTCACTCCGATTTGGCGCAGCTCAATTCTTGTCTTAAAGATAGAAGCCAAATCCTTTACAAGCTCTCTAAAGTCGACTCGGCCGTCAGCAGTGAAGTAAAAAATGACTTTATTGCGATCAAACGTGAATTCAACATCGACCAGCTTCATATCCAAGCCATGCTCAATCACTTTCTTTTGGCAGATATCAAATGCTGATAGTGCTTCCTGTTTATTTTCTTCTACAATGAGAAGATCGCGCTCGTCAGCCACACGTATCACTTTTCGAAGGGGAAGCACCACATCATGCTCATCCACCTGTTTATTTGCAATTACGACCTGGCCGTACTCAACGCCTCTGACAGTTTCTACAATTACGCAGCTGTCATGTTCTATATGAAATCCATTCGGATCAAAATAATATATTTTACCCGCTTTCTTAAAGCGGACACCAATTACATTGTACAAGCTTATCCCTCCTGCAACATTAACACCAAGTGCTCCATTAATCCTTGTACATTCACATTGGAATGAAGCCGTTTCTTTGCTTCTAAAACAGCAAGTATCTGATTCGTAACGCTTTGTTGTGTTGATTGTAGCGCATGCTGTTTTATTGATTGGAATAAGTCTTGATAAATCAATTTATCTTCATTTCCTATTTGGATGGACAACACATCACGATATATCAATAAGAGCATATCAAGACCCATTTCTTGATGGGTTTTTTCTTTGAAAAAGGGCATCCATTGATCTTGAATAAAGAAAAAAGCATGTCCTTTCCGCTGGTGTAGGACTTCATACAATTTTATCACTTTCGCTCTAGACTCTGCAAACTCATCATTTCGACTTAATTCGACTGCTTCTGCTACATTATTGGTCATGTTGGCCAGAAGCCTTGCCATATGAGGCGAGACGTCCTGTTCGATCAGTCTATCTTCAATTGCTTTCGGTTGCAAAGGCTGAAAAGGAAGGGTTTGGCATCTTGAAATGATGGTATCCAATAACCTTTGGGGCTGCTCAGTGATGAGGACGGCCATTGTGTCTTTGTTCGGTTCTTCTAAAAATTTCAGCAGGCTGTTCGCCGCATTTGCTGTCATTTGATCTGCGTGCGAAATAATATACAGCTTTTTATGCGATTCAAGTCCTGTCTTAGAAAACTCTTCTTGGAGCGCTTGAATTTGCGCCTTTTTGATTGATAAGCCATCAGGCTGAACAAGATGGAGATCAGGATGGTTCCCTGACTCTATCCGTTTACAGTTTCGGCAGCTCTCACAAGGCTCCGCGCCATCCTCCAGACAAAAGAAGCTTTTTGCAAGAAGCAGCGCGGCATCAAGCTTGCCTGTTCCTTTTTTTCCCTCAAACAAATAAGCGTGTGATAGTCTGTCCTTCTCAATACTATTATATAAAAGCTTCATCACTCTGGGCTGAAGCTCGTTCATTTCCTTCCAAGATATTGCCATTGTATCACTCTCTATGTGTAAAGGTTAATTAATAAACCTTTTATTTCGCCAATACGCTCCAGCAAATCAATTGCCGGTTTTTCCTGATCCATCATCTCTTCCGTAAGCTGTATCAATTTGTCATCTATTTCTTTCACAAGTCCCAGCGTTCTGCTGTTCCCGTAAAGGTCAAAGCTTTTCGATGTTTCATGTGAAAGGCCGCTGTCCACAGCTTCTTTGACAAAACGTTTCACAAGTCCTTTAAATCTCGCTAAGTCTTTAAAATTCCGAGATTTCGTTAGCCTTTTTCCGAATGCTTCTATATCAGATAACAGCCTGGTAAGCTGATCAAGCTTCATTTTGCTGCTTTGGTTTTCCATTGATGTTTTAAACGATGCCGTGATCTCAGATGTTTTCACAGAGGGAATCTGCTTATTATCTATAAATGTACGTATATCTTTATTAATTTTCACAGTTTCAGATCCTTAAAATTGATGAAATTCATCGACTGGAAGGACAAATACTGTCGCTCCGCCAACTTCAACTTCGACTGGATAAGGGACATAGGAATCAGCATTTCCGCCCATTGGAGATACAGGGGCAATCATCTGATCACGTTTCTGCCCGTTTTCTTTAATGAGACTCAACGCTTTATTGACGCGTATATCCTCGACACCGATCATAAACGTTGTATTGCCTGATTTAAGAAATCCTCCTGTCGTCGCAAGCTTTGTGACTCTGAAGTTGTGATCCGTTAAGGTTTTCAAAAGTCTGTTGCTGTCCTGATCTTGTACAACTGCCACTATCAATTTCATCTGTGAAGGCCTCCTTTAGATTGGAAACAACGTGATCTCGTTTACATTATTATATCAACTATTGGGAAACAGGTCACAATTGAATTTTTTTCAACGCTTCATCGATCACCTTTAGAACATCCTGAACGACGAGGCCTTTGGATTGCCCGGCATCAACTGAATGAAATCTTTCCGGAAATCGCTTCATCAGCTCTTGATAACCTTCTTGTACTTTTGTATGAAAGTCCAGTTTTTCTAAATCGAGCCTGTTTTTCTCCCGTGAGCCGTTTGCGTAAATACGCTTCAGTCCTTCTTCCGGATCAATTGAAAAATAAACCGTTACATGGGGCATCATATCTCCAATGGCAAATTCATTAATCGACAGAACCTCATCAATTCCAAGTCCTCTTGCATATCCTTGATACGCAAGAGAACTGTCTATAAATCTGTCGCAAAGAACGATAAACCCCTGTTCTAAAGCAGGTTTTACTTTTTCAACTAAATGCTGGCGCCTTGCAGCCGCATATAAGAGAGCTTCTGTTTTTGGGTCCATTAATGTGTTGTTCTCATTCAGAATAACCTCTCGAATTTGTTCTGCAATATCTATTCCGCCTGGCTCTCGAGTTGCCATAACCTGAAGGCCTTCTGCTGTCAGTATGTTTTTGATCTCCTGCAGAACAGTCGTTTTTCCTGCACCTTCAGGACCTTCGAATGTAATAAATAAACCGCTCATGATTTCTCCTCTTCTATATAAACAAGTAGTTGTTTCTCTTTGATTTTCATATTCCCTTGAACATGCGTTTTCATGCTGATCAAGCGGCTGAGCTTTTGCACACTTTCTTTTGTTATTCTTTCTCCCGCCATAATCATCGGGATACCCGGAGGATAAGGGATGATATCTTCTGCATTCAGCCGGCCAGTTGCTTCCTCAAAGTCCACATATTCTTTCTTAAACGAATGTAAGACCTTTTTTGGATAAGGCAAGACAGTAACAGGCTGCACTCCCCATTCTGCAGAAACAAACGCCTGATCCGGAGGCGTTTTCTCAATCTTTTCATCAATGCTTCTAATGGTTTCAGCATTTATTCTCCGTTTTCCCCCCAATGGGAGAACGAGCAGAACTTGATTTTCATCAGCAAGCTCAGTGAATATGTTGGCACGCTCTAATATGCTTTGCAGCGTATAGCCAGAATGCCCGCGTTTTGAACGAATTGTGAGCTTCAGCGGGTCCGTGATGATCAGTGGATTAGCAGGGTTAACAGCTTCTGCATTTGTAAGTGAATCAAACGTTTGTTTAAGTGTTTGTATCCGCTGCAGAATGTCAGAAAGCTTTTGTTCTTCTATAATATGCTGTACATAAGCGCGGGCAATATCTAACGAAGCCATTATCGGATAAGACGGGCTGCTGCTTTGTAATCGGTTTAAATACTCTGCCACCCGATCCCTGTTAATCCTGCAGCTGCTGTTAAGATGCAAATAAGAACCCATCGTCATGGCAGGCAACGTTTTGTGGGCCGACTGAACAACAATATCTGCCCCCATTTTTAAAGCTGAGACCGGAAAAGGCTCACCTAAAATAAAATGTGCGCCATGCGCTTCATCGACCAAAACAGGAATCCCGTAATGATGGGCTTCAGTAATGATCTCAGTCAAATCAGCACTATGTCCGTAATATGTCGGATTGGTCAGTACCAAGCCTTTCGCATCTGGATATGCTTCCAGGGCCTCTTTAATTGTTCCAAGCGGAACATGCGTAGGCACATGCATCGCTGAATCAACGTCAGGTGCAAGATAAACCGGCTTAGCACCGGCCAAATCAACAGCATGAAATACAGATTTATGACAGTTTCTTTGAACCAGAATTGTATCACCAGGTTCACAAACAGATAAAATCATCGCTAAGTTTCCGACAGTCGTACCATTTACCAGAAAAAAACTTTCCGCCGATCCATATAATTGACTGACAAGCTCCTGAGCTTCCTTAATCACCCCGGAAGGATGATGGAGATCATCCAATCCTGCCAGTTCAGTTACATCAATGGTGAGAAGCGGATCGAATATTGACTTAGCGTCATCAAAAAAGACATCTCCATTGTGATGTCCCGGAACATGAAATGAATGAGAATTTCTTCTCGCATGTTGAATTAATGCTTTATATAAAGGTGTGTTCATGAAAACAATCCTTTGAATGTGTCTTCTTACACCTTATTATATCGTGCCTCTGACAGAACTTAAAGCCAGACTTACTGGTAACTATCTTTCCTTTATTGTAAGCAGCTTTTGCTTCAGGTCGCCTTCCATCATCATGAGCTCTTCTTCTGCCTGACGGCGTTTGATTCGTCCTTCTTCTTGTATAGTCAGTGTTTCTTCAAGCGTGCTTATTAAGCTTTCCTGCACCTTCTTCAAGGTATCTATATCAACAAGGCCTCTTTCATTTGCCCGTGCAGTTTCAATTGTATTGGTTTTTAAAAGCTCCGCATTTTTCAGCAAAAGCTCATTGGTTGTATCAGATACTTTCTGTTGTGCATCCACTGCATTGCGCTGCCTTAAAAGCGTCAGCGCAATGGCAACTTGATTTTTCCATAACGGAATCGCTGTCACAATGGATGACTGAATCTTTTCAGCTAACGCTTGGTTTGTATTTTGAATCAGCCTGATTTGCGGTGCACTTTGAATTGTAACTTGCCTGCTCAGCAACAAATCATGCACCCTTTTATCTAACCGGTCAGCAAATTGAATTAAATCATTCACCTCTTGAACGGCCATTTGGTTATGATCACTCGATTCAGCCTGTTGCTTCAGTTCAGGAATTGTTTTCGTTTTTAATTCCTCCAGCTTCAGTTCTCCTGCAGCAATATAAACATTCAGCGCGGCAAAATATTCTTTATTTTTTTCATATAACTGCTCTAACAGCTTGTTGTCACTGATTAAAGCATTTTTAGAGTGCTCCAGCTTCAAGCTGATTCTGTCTATCTGCACACTGGTCTTTTGGTATTTAGACAGCACCTCTTGAAGAGAACTTGATACTCTTCCAAACATGCGTGCCAAAATACCCTTTTTCTTAGATTGGAGATCATCAGGATTTACTTGCTCCAGCTTTTTCATCAGCTCTCCAAGTATTTCGCCAATCTCCCCGACATCCTTCTTTTGAACATGATTAATCATATCATGAGAAAAGTTCAGCAGTTTAGATTGAGCTTGTGAACCGTATAAGACAATGCTTTGCATATTTTTATGATCAATCTGTCCAGCAAGCTGAATTGCTTTTTCCTTGTTTTCCTCAGGAAGAACATCAACAAGCCGTACTTGCTCTTTCTCTGCTTTTACAGCCTCCGAACCTGGTATCTCTATGTTACCACCAAAAGGATCTGCCAATAATTCATCTATATGAAGGTCGCTTTGGTCTCGGTTCATCGCTCTTACCCTCTTCCCTTATTTCTTTAATGAATGTTTTGCTGCGTCTAATTCAAACTGCAACTCGTCAAATTCATCATCCATTGCCTGAGTTAAATCTTCCTCTAAACGCTTGGTCAATTCAGTAAGAGTGATGCGTGTCTCACTTAACGACATCGACAGTTCTTTGCTTTTTTTTGGGTGAGATGATAGAAAAGCATACTTCTCTGTCAATTCAACAACCGAATCGAGAGTTTGATAAAAAAATCGTTCTGCCTGATAAAACCGCTTTGGCTCTTTTTTGGTGAGGAGATAAATCCTTCTCACAATCCTTAGCATTTCTGCATTTTGCTTAAACATTTGAATGCTTTTAGCCTGAAACAAGGTTTTCCTAAGACGGACCATTTTCTGCCTTGCTTCCTCTAAGTTTTTCTTAATGTAAGCATACTCTCTTCCTGTCAATTCATGCTTTTTAAGAAATAACCGTCTTGCATTCCAGATGCCAGCTATATATACGGCTGCTCCAGAAGCAAGCCCATAAACAATAGATAAAAAAAGCGACTGGTTTAAACCAAAAAAGCTCAATATTCCAATGAAAACAAAAGTCGCACTGCTAGTTAAACTCCACATCAAAAAGTGAAAAAATCTCTGCATGAGATAATCGACTCCTGTGTCTATACTCAGTTTTAATATTATTATCTACTACGTTCAATCCTTAAACAAGTTTCATCTTCTTTTTATTATTAAGAGTACAAAAAAAGACCTTTTCAGGTCTATGAATATAATGGCGGTGTATGAATGCTCTTTAGTTTTTTTACGTAAAACGCATAGTCAGGATCAGAAGTTGATGTAGAAATTACTTTTCTCTCACAATCTAAGCATATGAATTTCGTATAAAGATGAATGCCTCTATTCTTCTCTTGATCACAAATCACACATGTATGATTAAGTTTAACTGTTTCGTCCATCTTCTCCACCTCCGTACAATTAGCCTCCCCTTAAAACGGATATTGTATACACTATTTAGATCTTTTCGAAACTTGAAATTAGTATATGGGCTGTATAAGCCCTCGGTGTTTGTATTTGTTTGATTTTCTCGATCTTGAGTAAACAAAAAACCCAGCTCAATGAGCTGGGTTTAAGCTTGCTTGGCGGCGTCCTACTCTCACAGGGGGAAACCCCCGACTACCATCGGCGCTGAAGAGCTTAACTTCCGTGTTCGGTATGGGAACGGGTGTGACCTCTTCGCTATCGCCACCAAACAAATTGAGAGTGTTCTCTCAAAACTAGATAACAGGTGTGACATCATTCAAAAATATGGTTAAGTCCTCGATCGATTAGTATCTGTCAGCTCCATGTGTCGCCACACTTCCACCTCAGACCTATCAACCTGATCATCTTTCAGGGATCTTACTTCCTTGCGGAATGGGAAATCTCATCTTGAGGGGGGCTTCATGCTTAGATGCTTTCAGCACTTATCCCGTCCGCACATAGCTACCCAGCGATGCCCTTGGCAGAACAACTGGTACACCAGCGGTGCGTCCATCCCGGTCCTCTCGTACTAAGGACAGCTCCTCTCAAATTTCCTGCGCCCGCGACGGATAGGGACCGAACTGTCTCACGACGTTCTGAACCCAGCTCGCGTACCGCTTTAATGGGCGAACAGCCCAACCCTTGGGACCGACTACAGCCCCAGGATGCGATGAGCCGACATCGAGGTGCCAAACCTCCCCGTCGATGTGGACTCTTGGGGGAGATAAGCCTGTTATCCCCGGGGTAGCTTTTATCCGTTGAGCGATGGCCCTTCCATGCGGAACCACCGGATCACTAAGCCCGACTTTCGTCCCTGCTCGACTTGTAGGTCTCGCAGTCAAGCTCCCTTGTGCCTTTACACTCTGCGAATGATTTCCAACCATTCTGAGGGAACCTTTGGGCGCCTCCGTTACCTTTTAGGAGGCGACCGCCCCAGTCAAACTGCCCACCTGACACTGTCTCCCCGCCCGATAAGGGCGGCGGGTTAGAAGGTCAATACAGCCAGGGTAGTATCCCACCGATGCCTCCACCGAAGCTAGCGCTCCGGTTTCCAAGGCTCCTACCTATCCTGTACAAGCTGTACCAACATTCAATATCAGGCTGCAGTAAAGCTCCACGGGGTCTTTCCGTCCTGTCGCGGGTAACCTGCATCTTCACAGGTACTATAATTTCACCGAGTCTCTCGTTGAGACAGTGCCCAGATCGTTGCGCCTTTCGTGCGGGTCGGAACTTACCCGACAAGGAATTTCGCTACCTTAGGACCGTTATAGTTACGGCCGCCGTTTACTGGGGCTTCAATTCGCACCTTCGCTTACGCTAAGCGCTCCTCTTAACCTTCCAGCACCGGGCAGGCGTCAGCCCCTATACTTCGCCTTACGGCTTCGCAGAGACCTGTGTTTTTGCTAAACAGTCGCCTGGGCCTATTCACTGCGGCTCTCTCGGGCTTGCACCCTAACAGAGCACCCCTTCTCCCGAAGTTACGGGGTCATTTTGCCGAGTTCCTTAACGAGAGTTCTCTCGATCACCTTAGGATTCTCTCCTCGCCTACCTGTGTCGGTTTGCGGTACGGGCACCTCTCACCTCGCTAGAGGCTTTTCTTGGCAGTGTGGAATCAGGAACTTCGCTACTATATTTCGCTCGCCATCACAGCTCAGCCTTATGGGAAACGGATTTGCCTATTTCCCAGCCTAACTGCTTGGACGCGGATATCCAATACCGCGCTTACCCTATCCTCCTGCGTCCCCCCATTGCTCAAATGGTGAGGAGGTGGTACAGGAATATCAACCTGTTGTCCATCGCCTACGCCTTTCGGCCTCGGCTTAGGTCCCGACTAACCCTGAGCGGACGAGCCTTCCTCAGGAAACCTTAGGCATTCGGTGGAGGGGATTCTCACCCCTCTTTCGCTACTCATACCGGCATTCTCACTTCTAAGCGCTCCACCAGTCCTTCCGGTCTGGCTTCACAGCCCTTAGAACGCTCTCCTACCACTGTTCGAAGAACAGTCCGCAGCTTCGGTGATACGTTTAGCCCCGGTACATTTTCGGCGCAGAGTCACTCGACCAGTGAGCTATTACGCACTCTTTAAATGGTGGCTGCTTCTAAGCCAACATCCTGGTTGTCTAAGCAACTCCACATCCTTTTCCACTTAACGTATACTTTGGGACCTTAGCTGGCGGTCTGGGCTGTTTCCCTTTCGACTACGGATCTTATCACTCGCAGTCTGACTCCCAAGGATAAGTCATTGGCATTCGGAGTTTGACTGAATTCGGTAACCCGGTAGGGGCCCCTAGTCCAATCAGTGCTCTACCTCCAAGACTCTTACCTTGAGGCTAGCCCTAAAGCTATTTCGGAGAGAACCAGCTATCTCCAGGTTCGATTGGCATTTCACCCCTACCCACACCTCATCCCCGCACTTTTCAACGTGCGTGGGTTCGGGCCTCCATTCAGTGTTACCTGAACTTCACCCTGGACATGGGTAGATCACCTGGTTTCGGGTCTACGACCACGTACTCATGCGCCCTATTCAGACTCGCTTTCGCTGCGGCTCCGCATCTTCTGCTTAACCTTGCACGGGATCGTAACTCGCCGGTTCATTCTACAAAAGGCACGCCATCACCCGTTAACGGGCTCTGACTACTTGTAGGCACACGGTTTCAGGATCTCTTTCACTCCCCTTCCGGGGTGCTTTTCACCTTTCCCTCACGGTACTGGTTCACTATCGGTCACTAGGGAGTATTTAGCCTTGGGAGATGGTCCTCCCGGATTCCGACGGAATTTCACGTGTTCCGCCGTACTCAGGATCCACTCAGGAGAGAACGAAGTTTTGACTACAGGGCTGTTACCTCCTATGGCGGGCCTTTCCAGACCTCTTCATCTACCTCGTTCTTTTGTAACTCCGTACAGAGTGTCCTACAACCCCAAGAGGCAAGCCTCTTGGTTTGGGCTAATCCCGTTTCGCTCGCCGCTACTCAGGGAATCGCATTTGCTTTCTCTTCCTCCGGGTACTTAGATGTTTCAGTTCCCCGGGTCTGCCTTCTCATATCCTATGAATTCAGATATGGATACCACTCCATTACGAGTGGTGGGTTTCCCCATTCGGAAATCTCCGGATCAAAGCTTGCTTACAGCTCCCCGAAGCATATCGGTGTTCGTCCCGTCCTTCATCGGCTCCTAGTGCCAAGGCATCCACCGTGCGCCCTTTCTAACTTAACCGTTAAAAAGAACCACTATGTGATATCTTGTATTACTAATTGAATGTGATGTCTACTGTTATCTAGTTTTCAAAGAACACGTTGGTGGAGCCTAGCGGGATCGAACCGCTGACCTCCTGCGTGCAAAGCAGGCGCTCTCCCAGCTGAGCTAAGGCCCCGTTATATAAGATGGTGGGCCTGAGTGGACTCGAACCACCGACCTCACGCTTATCAGGCGTGCGCTCTAACCAGCTGAGCTACAGGCCCATCTTAACTTATTCAAGGAACAAAGTTCCTTCAAAACTAAACAAGACAGGGAACGTTCTGTTTATAAGACCCAAGGTCTTATATTCCGTAAAATATCCTTAGAAAGGAGGTGATCCAGCCGCACCTTCCGATACGGCTACCTTGTTACGACTTCACCCCAATCATCTGTCCCACCTTCGGCGGCTGGCTCCTAAAAGGTTACCTCACCGACTTCGGGTGTTACAAACTCTCGTGGTGTGACGGGCGGTGTGTACAAGGCCCGGGAACGTATTCACCGCGGCATGCTGATCCGCGATTACTAGCGATTCCAGCTTCACGCAGTCGAGTTGCAGACTGCGATCCGAACTGAGAACAGATTTGTGGGATTGGCTTAACCTCGCGGTTTCGCTGCCCTTTGTTCTGTCCATTGTAGCACGTGTGTAGCCCAGGTCATAAGGGGCATGATGATTTGACGTCATCCCCACCTTCCTCCGGTTTGTCACCGGCAGTCACCTTAGAGTGCCCAACTGAATGCTGGCAACTAAGATCAAGGGTTGCGCTCGTTGCGGGACTTAACCCAACATCTCACGACACGAGCTGACGACAACCATGCACCACCTGTCACTCTGCCCCCGAAGGGGACGTCCTATCTCTAGGATTGTCAGAGGATGTCAAGACCTGGTAAGGTTCTTCGCGTTGCTTCGAATTAAACCACATGCTCCACCGCTTGTGCGGGCCCCCGTCAATTCCTTTGAGTTTCAGTCTTGCGACCGTACTCCCCAGGCGGAGTGCTTAATGCGTTAGCTGCAGCACTAAGGGGCGGAAACCCCCTAACACTTAGCACTCATCGTTTACGGCGTGGACTACCAGGGTATCTAATCCTGTTCGCTCCCCACGCTTTCGCTCCTCAGCGTCAGTTACAGACCAGAGAGTCGCCTTCGCCACTGGTGTTCCTCCACATCTCTACGCATTTCACCGCTACACGTGGAATTCCACTCTCCTCTTCTGCACTCAAGTTCCCCAGTTTCCAATGACCCTCCCCGGTTGAGCCGGGGGCTTTCACATCAGACTTAAGAAACCGCCTGCGAGCCCTTTACGCCCAATAATTCCGGACAACGCTTGCCACCTACGTATTACCGCGGCTGCTGGCACGTAGTTAGCCGTGGCTTTCTGGTTAGGTACCGTCAAGGTACCGCCCTATTCGAACGGTACTTGTTCTTCCCTGACAACAGAGCTTTACGATCCGAAAACCTTCATCACTCACGCGGCGTTGCTCCGTCAGACTTTCGTCCATTGCGGAAGATTCCCTACTGCTGCCTCCCGTAGGAGTCTGGGCCGTGTCTCAGTCCCAGTGTGGCCGATCACCCTCTCAGGTCGGCTACGCATCGTTGCCTTGGTGAGCCATTACCTCACCAACTAGCTAATGCGCCGCGGGTCCATCTGTAAGTGGTAGCCGAAGCCACCTTTTATGTTTGAACCATGCGGTTCAAACAACCATCCGGTATTAGCCCCGGTTTCCCGGAGTTATCCCAGTCTTACAGGAAGGTTACCCACGTGTTACTCACCCGTCCGCCGCTAACATCAGGGAGCAAGCTCCCATCTGTCCGCTCGACTTGCATGTATTAGGCACGCCGCCAGCGTTCGTCCTGAGCCAGGATCAAACTCTCCGATAAAGTAGTTTGACTGACTACGCACATCGCTGTGCGATTTTTAAAAACTGAATTAACAGGCACGTTTTGTCTTGTTTAGTTTTCAAAGAACTTTGTTTACCGCTCGTTTAAGCGACTTTATTATCATAACATTTACCGTCGCTACTGTCAACAACTTTTTTAACATTTTCTTTTCAAAAAAGCTGTTCGTCATCAGCGACGTATACTAGAATAACACCTTCGGTTGTCTAAGTCAATACATAATATCAATTAAATGATAAATTGCTTAATAACGACTAACGCAGCTATTCCGGGTATCCCTAAAATTCCGCTGATAGCTGTTGTAACCAGATTAATCGGCACATGAATGCCAAGACTGCCGCCAAACATATTTACACAAACCAGCAGCAAAGCACCTGCCACAAATTTAACAGCTGTGATGCCAATCCACTTTAAAGGCTTCGCAGCTGAACCTGATAAAAAAAGAAGAATAACCAATCCTAAAATAATCCCAATAATAAAAATAGGCTCCATGAATCTTCTCATCTCCTTCGCTTGTTCTAGTACAAGCTTATGAGAAGATCCAGGAGTTTAGACCACTTACTTCCACCGGCTGATTTTTAAATTTCGCTGCTTCGCTTCCCTTAAGTAAAAAAAATACTTCGCTTCAGCTACTTTCAGTTCGTATAACACTTCAGCAGACGGTTCTAAGCTTTTTTCGACCAGCTTTTTTTGCCTGTTCCACTCTTCCTTTTGCTTAAAAAGCTGCTCGGTTAGTTTTTCATCAAACTCTCTTCTTAATGTTTTCTTGCGAAGAAAACCCATGGATCGCTTTTTCCTCCTTACAATTCGCGTCTTCCTTCAAGTGCTTTAGAAAGAGTGACCTCGTCAGCATATTCCAAGTCACCGCCGACGGGCAGTCCGTGGGCAATACGGGAGAGCTTAATACCAGACGGCTTGAGGAGCCTTGATATATACATCGCCGTTGCTTCCCCTTCTATATTAGGGTTTGTCGCGAGGATCACTTCTGTCACTTGATCATCCTGTAATCGTTTTAACAATTCTGGTATTTTAATATCCTCCGGTCCAATGCCGTCCATTGGAGAAATAGCGCCGTGAAGAACGTGATACTGTCCGTTGTATTCCTTCATTTTCTCCATAGCGATAACATCCTTAGGGTCTTGCACAACACAGATAACAGACTTATCCCTGCGCGTATCTTCACATATATAGCAAGGGTCCTGATCTGTAATATGCCCGCAAACTGAACAATATGTCAGGTTGCGTTTCGCATTTACTAATGCTTTCGCAAAATCTAATACTACATCTTCTTTCATACCTAGAACAAAAAAAGCCAGACGAACCGCTGTTTTCGGTCCGATCCCTGGCAATTTCATAAAGCTGTCAATCAGCTTTGATATTGGTTCAGGATATTGCATGTTCTTTTATCCCCCTAGAATAAACCTGGCATGTTCATTCCCTTTGTAAATTGACCCATTGTTTCGTTTGTGATTTCGTCAACTTTTTTCAAAGCTTCATTCGTTGCAGCAAGCACTAAATCTTGAAGCATATCAATATCTTCAGGATCAACGACTTCTTCTTTGATGATAACATCCAGGATTTCTTTTTGGCCGTTTGCTTTTACTGTTACCATACCGCCGCCTGCAGTTCCTTCAACAACCTTTTCTGCAAGCTCTTCTTGAGCCTTCGCCATGTCCTTTTGCATTTTTTGCATTTGTTTCATCATTTTTTGCATATTACCCATTCCGCCACGCATAGCATTCACTCTCTTTCATTTTGTTAGTCTTTTATTTCAATTAAATCCGCTCCAACAAGCTTTTTCGCTTCGGCAATAAGCGGGTCTTCTTCAGCCGGTTCATTTGATCCTTCATTTTCCTGCTGATGATCTTCTAAAAATTCTTCTCTTATTTTACCCCATTGTGCTTCTGGAACGCCAATCAAATCCATTCTTTTTCCGAGCATCGATTCTAAAATCTGCTCAAGATTAGTCCGGACTCCGTTGTTATCCTCAGCAACCATTTTACAATGAATTTCATATTTGAATTTCAGAACAAATGCCGCCGATCCGGCAGCCACAGGTTCACTGTCATTCAGCAAAGCGGCATGCGATACTTTGTTTTGCTGTTTGAGATGAGCAAGAAGCTTGCCCCAACTGTTTCTGAGCAGATCAAGATCCGGTCTTGTGGCTTCCTTCAAAATCTCATGAATTCTGCCTACTGGCGCTTTGTAATTGGATTTCCCGCCCTTTGGCACACGCGGCGCTTCTTTTTTCGGGCTTTCCGCAGCTGCTTTTATGCCCGTTGTTTTGAGCCGCTCTACTTCCTGTTCGAGCTGCTGGATTTTTTTCATCAGCATATCCACTTCCGGGAGATCAGCAGCAGATTGATGTGAGGTTTGGCAAATCTTCACAACGGCCACTTCGAAAAAGATACGCGGATGATTTGTCCATTTCATTTCCTGATGGCTCTTGTTCAGAATATCAATCATTTCATATAGGGCCTGAGCCGGAATTTGTTCACTTAGTTTCCGGAACGTTTCATCGACTTTTACTTTCTCAAGCACTCCCTCTAAGCCAGGGGCTGTTTTGTACAGCAGCATGTCCCTGAAATAGAAAATCATATCTTCTATCAGCTTAGCTGGATCTTTTCCTTGCTGAAGCAATTCATTTAATGTTTCCAGTGCGTCAGAAACGTTTTTATCATGCAGGGATTGTGCAAGCTTCCCGATATATAATTGAGAAACAGCACCCGTAATTAAAAGCGCATCTTCGACTTTCAGGATATCGCCGCTGAATGATATGGCCTGATCAAGAAGGCTCAGGGCATCCCTCATCCCTCCGTCTGCAGCACTCGCGATGATATCCAGCGATCCTTCCTCCACTTGCAGCTGTTCAGCATCAACAATTTTATTCATGCGCCCTACAATCGCTTGGGAGGTAATTCGTTTAAAGTCAAAACGCTGACATCTAGAGATAATGGTTAAAGGAATTTTGTGCGGTTCAGTTGTTGCTAATATGAAGATACAATGCTCAGGCGGCTCTTCTAATGTTTTTAGTAATGCATTAAAAGCGCCGATAGAAAGCATATGCACCTCATCTATGATATATACCTTATATGTGACGGCCGATGGGGCAAACTTCACTTTATCGCGAATGTCACGAATCTCATCAACACCGTTATTAGAAGCGGCGTCAATTTCTATGACATCGGATATTGACCCGTTTGTTATCCCTTTACAGGCCGCACATTCGTTGCATGGCTCATCAACAGGAGCATGTTCACAGTTGACAGCCTTAGCAAATATTTTGGCTGCACTGGTTTTTCCGGTTCCTCTTGGCCCGGAAAACAGATAGGCGTGAGAAAACTTTTTTTGCAAAAGGGCATTTTGCAGCGTTTTTGTAATGTGTTCTTGTCCGACCACATCTTCAAAGCGCTGAGGCCTGAATACTCGATATAAAGCTTGGTAACTCACGGGTTTGCCCTCCTCCGTTATTCATCATTCCCATTATACATGAACCTTGTTTCGATTCCAAAAGCTCTTTTTACATAACAAAAAACTCACCTAATGTTAGGTGAGTCTGAAAATTTGATGATTGATTTACCGTGCACCTTCTGTCGATTCGCTACCCTAAGCGTTACTTAAGCAGTTAGCTCGGCCCAGGCAACCCTGCGGCACATGAGAGGTTTCACTTAATGCTGCTTCCTTCCGGACCTGACATGGTTCATGAATTCCCATTGCGCAGGACCCAAACGTCAACACCACTTACTTAAGGCAGGCCTTAAAGTAAACGAACCTCGAGAAGGGATTCGGCCCTGCTAGAGCGGATTGCAGGTACAGGGCACCGCTACCTCCCCGCTTAGCACGGCAAAATAAATATCAAATTTTATGTTGCATCTATTACGATGCACACTTAAGTATATCTGTTTCCCCTAAAAATTGCAACCGTACTATTCAGACAAGTTTTTCCTGGCGGCTTTCTTCTTTTTTCTTAGTTCTCTGAAAAACGCACTGAGCATTCCGCCGCATTCTTCCTCAAGTACACCGCTCACCACTTCAGCCTGATGATTAAAGCGTTCCTCCTGAAGAAGGTTCATTAGTGTGCCTGAACAGCCGCCTTTCGGATCAAATGCGCCAAAAACCACTTTTTCCACTCGAGAAAGTACGACGGCACCAGCACACATTGGACATGGCTCAAGCGTCACATAAAGAGTCGCACCTTCCAGCCGCCATGTTCCGAGTGCCTTACATGCTTCATCAATTACAAGCATTTCTGCATGGGCAATAGATCGTTGCTCAGTCTCTCTTAAATTATGTGCACGCGCTATAATTTCATCATTAACGACAAGCACCGCACCTATTGGCACTTCACCTTTCTCTTCAGCCTTTTTCGCTTCTTTAATTGCTTCTTTCATATAAAGTTCATCTTGTGTCATAAGGATAAGCTCTCTTTTCAAAGTTTTTTCATCGCCTAAAAAGGCTACATATTAACTATAACTGAAACGGAAAGGAGACTGTCGATTGTCCAAAGCAGATACAGCCCTTCTCATTGTAGACATGATCAATAATTTTGAATTCGATATGGGAGAAACCCTCGCTAAAAAAACAGAAAAAATCGTTCCTCATATTTTATCATTAAAGGAGCACGCGAGACAAAATGAATGGCCGATTATTTACATCAATGATCATTATGGACTTTGGCAAGCTGACATTAAAAACATTCAGCAAGAATGCACAAATGAAAGAAGCAAGGATATCATCACAAAGATAGCTCCGAAAGATGCTGATTATTTTTTAATCAAACCGAAACATTCCGCTTTCTACGAAACTGCACTTCACACCCTTCTTACTGAGTTGCAGGTGAGACATATTATCTTAACAGGTATAGCCGGCAATATATGTGTGCTGTTTACTGCTAATGACGCTTATATGAGGGAATACAGCATCACGATTCCTAAGGACTGTATCGCGTCAAACAGTGACGAAGATAACGAATTCGCCTTAACTATGATGGAGAATGTTCTTTTCGCAGAAATTACGACGGAAGAACAAATTACAGAAAAATAAACATGATCAGCGCTTTTCTTTCATACATTGATAGCGATATGAAAGGAGGCGTTTTTCATTCAAATTTATGTGGTAAAACAAGGCGACACTCTTTCTGCTATCGCTTCACAATACAGAACAACCGCAAATGAGATCGCTGAAACGAATGAAATACCGAATCCCGACAGCCTTGTTGTCGGACAAACCATTGTCATTCCAATAGCTGGCCAGTTCTATGATGTGAAGCGAGGTGATACCCTGACATCTATCGCCCGGCAGTTCAATACAACGGCAGCCGAGCTCGCAAGGGTTAACCGCATCCAGTTAAATACCGTGCTTCAGATTGGTTTCCGTTTATACATCCCACCATCTCCTAAACGAGACATCGAATCAAATGCTTATTTGGAGCCCCGAGGAAATCAAGTCAGCGAAAATCTCCAGCAGGCGGCCAGAGAATCGTCGCCCTACTTAACGTACCTTGGCGCATTCAGCTTCCAGGCACAGCGTAACGGAACCTTAGTCGCACCGCCTTTAACGAATTTAAGGAGCATTACAGAAAGTCAAAATACAACATTGATGATGATTATAACGAACCTAGAAAACCAAGCATTCAGCGATGAACTTGGCCGGATCCTTTTGAACGACGAAACTGTAAAAAGACGGCTTCTAAATGAAATAGTCGAGAATGCCAGAAGATATGGCTTCCGTGACATTCATTTCGACTTTGAATATTTGCGGCCCCAGGATAGAGAGGCTTATAATCAATTCCTCCGCGAAGCAAGGGATCTTTTTCATCGAGAGGGCTTAGAAATTTCTACGGCTCTTGCTCCTAAAACAAGTGCAACACAGCAGGGCAGATGGTATGAAGCTCATGATTACAGGGCACATGGCCAAATTGTCGACTTTGTTGTTCTCATGACATATGAATGGGGCTATAGCGGCGGGCCGCCTCAAGCGGTTTCTCCAATTGGACCTGTCCGTGATGTCATAGAATATGCTTTGACTGAAATGCCTGCGAACAAAATTGTCATGGGCCAGAATTTATATGGATATGACTGGACGCTGCCATATACAGCAGGGGGAACTCCGGCAAGAGCAGTAAGCCCTCAGCAAGCCATTGTCATAGCTGATCAGAACAATGCTTCCATTCAGTATGATCAAACCGCTCAAGCTCCTTTCTTCCGCTATACTGATGCAGAAAACAGAAGGCACGAGGTATGGTTCGAGGATGCCCGCTCGATTCAAGCAAAATTCAATCTGATTAAAGAGCTGAATTTAAGAGGCATCAGCTATTGGAAGCTGGGTCTTTCCTTTCCACAAAACTGGCTGCTGCTGTCTGATCAATTTAATGTTGTCAAAAAGACGTTTCGATAATTTGGAAACGTCTTTTTTTCATGGGGGCACCCAAGGGTTGTGATACAATATGAAGGTCGGTAACTGACGCACGTTTTTCAGATATAAGGAGGATTCCGATGAATACAGCCCCTTTTATTGCAATAGAAGGTCCTATCGGGGCAGGAAAAACAACTCTCGCAACGATGCTCTCACAAGAATTCGGATTCCCTATGATCAATGAGATTGTAGAGGATAACCCGTACCTTGATAAGTTTTATGACAATATAGAGGAATGGAGCTTCCAGCTCGAGATGTTTTTTCTTTGTCACAGATACAAACAGCTTGAAGACACCAGTGATCACTTTTTAAAAAAGGGACAGCCTGTAATAGCTGATTATCATATTTATAAAAATGTGATTTTTGCGGAACGCACCTTGTCTCCACATCAGCTGGAAAAATACAAAAAGATATATCACCTGCTAACGGATGATCTGCCAAAGCCGAATTTCATCATTTACATAAAGGCCAGTCTGCCTACATTGCTACACCGCATTGAAAAACGCGGGCGCCCCTTTGAGAAAAAAATTGAAACTAGCTATTTGGAGCAGCTGATTTCAGATTATGAAGTCGCCATCAAGCAGCTGCAGGAAGCAGACCCTGAACTTACAGTGTTAACCGTAGATGGTGATTCAAAGGATTTCGTTTTGAATAAGAGCGACTTTGAACGCATTGCCGCCCATGTAAAGGAGCTTATCGTATGAAGGAACATCATATCCCTAACAATTCAATTATTACAGTAGCAGGAACAGTAGGTGTCGGAAAATCGACTTTAACAAAAACTTTAGCTAAACGGCTTGGATTTAAAACATCGTTGGAGGAAGTCGATCATAATCCATACTTGGAAAAGTTCTATCATGATTTTGAACGTTGGAGCTTTCACCTTCAAATTTACTTCTTAGCTGAACGCTTCAAAGAACAGAAAACAATTTTTGAAGCCGGCGGAGGTTTTGTACAGGATCGTTCGATTTATGAAGATACAGGAATTTTCGCAAAAATGCATGCTGATAAAGGGACAATGTCAAAGGTTGATTATAAGACTTACACAAGCCTTTTCGAAGCAATGGTAATGACACCGTATTTCCCACACCCAGATGTGTTGATCTATTTAGAAGGAGATCTGGAGAACATTTTAAACCGGATTGAACAACGCGGCCGTGAGATGGAGCTTCAGACAAGCAGGTCTTATTGGGAAGAAATGCATACACGCTACGAGAACTGGATAAGCGGTTTTAATGCCTGCCCTGTTTTAAAACTTCGCATTGAAGATTATGATCTTCTGAACGACGAAAACTCGATTGAAAATATTGTAGATCAAATTGCTTCAGTTATTCATGATAATCAAAAAAAGTGAATCTCAGTCGAGATTCACTTTTTCTTTAAAATAAAAAATCCGCCGCACCGAATGCAACGGACAAAACAATCTCCAATATATGCTTGTGTTTCATTAGAATTAAAATCAATATGGCGGAGGAAGAGGGATTCGAACCCCCGCGGGCTTTGACACCCCTGTCGGTTTTCAAGACCGATCCCTTCAGCCGGACTTGGGTATTCCTCCGTATCGACAAGACTTACTATATCACGTATGTTCTCGTGTGGTCAAGCATTTTTAAAAACTTTTTTTGTTTTTATGAAAATGCCGTGTTTACATAAGCAAAAAGGCGCACCTTGTCAGGCACGCCTTTCCATAATTTACGGTTTCATTACTTCTCTATTCCCCATATAAGGACGAAGCACTTTCGGAATCACAACGCTTCCGTCTTCCTGCTGATAATTTTCTAAGATAGCGGCAACTGTTCTTCCAACCGCCAGTCCTGAACCGTTCAGTGTGTGTACATGCTCAGGCTTGCCTTTCGCTTCACGTCTGAATCGAATATTCGCACGTCTCGCCTGGAACGCTTCGAAGTTGCTGCAAGAAGAGATTTCTCGATATGTGTCTTGGCTTGGAATCCAAACTTCGATATCGTATTTTTTCGCAGCCGTAAAGCCTAAATCACCCGTACACATGCTCATGACACGGTATGGAAGCTCAAGCAGCTGAAGAACCCGTTCTGCTTGGTTTGTAAGCTTCTCTAATTCTTCATAAGAATCTTCAGGCTTCACAAACTTTACAAGCTCAACTTTATTAAATTGGTGCTGACGAATTAATCCGCGTGTGTCACGTCCTGCTGAACCAGCTTCAGAACGGAAGCAAGCACTGAATGCCGCATAGTTGATCGGCAGGCTGTCACCTGAAAGGATTTCATCGCGATGCATGTTTGTAATCGGCACTTCCGCCGTTGGAATTAAGAAATAATCTTCTTCTCTGATTTTAAATGCATCCTCTTCAAATTTAGGAAGCTGCCCCGTTCCCGTCATGCTTGCGCGGTTTACCATATATGGCGGGATCACTTCAGTGTAGTTATACTCATCCACATGCAGATCAAGCATAAAGTTATAAAGCGCACGCTCCAGACGAGCACCTAAGCCTTTATAGAACACGAAACGGCTTCCTGTTACTTTGGCAGCACGTTCAAAATCCAGAATACCCAGCTCATCCGCAATATCCCAGTGCGGCTTCGGCTCATAAGCAAATGAAGGCTTTTCACCCCATTTACGCACTTCTACGTTGTCGTCTTCTGTTTCACCGACAGGTACAGACTCATGCGGAATATTCGGGATTGAGAGAAGGATTGTATCAAGCTCAGCTTCCACTGTTCGCAATTCTTCATCAAGCTTTTTAATTTCCTCGCCGACTTCACGCATTTCTTTAATAATGTGATCCGCTTCTTTTTTCTCACGCTTCAGCACAGCAACCTGCTGAGAAACTTCATTTCGTTTTCCTTTTAACTCTTCAACCTTGCCGATAAGCTCTCTTCGTCTATCATCCAGCGCCTCAAACTTATCAAAATCAGTTAAGTCTTCGCCTTTGTGTACAAGCTTTGCTTTAATTTCTTGAAAATTTGCTCTCAGCATTTTCGTATCAAGCATGCGAAACACTCCTTTTTTTATTGATTTGTCGAAAATAAAAAGAGCCCTCATCCCCATAAAGGGACGAGAGCTCTCGCGTTGCCACCCTGATTGAAAACAAATCAAAGACTCGTTTTCCACTTTCAAACATAACGGTTATCCCGTAAATGCCTACTCGCTTCAGCATTTCGCTCAAGGATGGATTCAGACAGCATCTTTCACCGATTCGCACCAACCATCGGCTCTCTTAGAAAGAGAGGCTCCCTACTAGTTCCTATCAACGCTTTTCGATCTTTATTTGTGCTTATAATGTACTATAAGTTTCCACAGCTTTCAACTGTTTTATACAAGTGCCTTTTGCTTATATTCCTCAACCATTTCAACAAACAGCTGCGTCACTCGGTGATCTTCTGTCAGCTCCGGATGGAATGAGCAGCCAAGGAATTGCCCCTGTTTCGCGGCTACAATACGACCATTATGCTCCGATAGAACTTCAACATTTTCACCAGCTTCTAAAATATGCGGAGCACGGATGAATACCCCAGTAAAAGGCTCGTCCAAGCCTTTAATTGTTAAATCAGCTTCAAAGCTGTCAACCTGCCGGCCAAATGAATTACGTTCTACAACCACATTCAGAAGACCTAAATGAGGATTATCTGAACCGGCAATTTCTTTTGCTAATATAATTAATCCGGCACATGTTCCAAACATCGGTTTGCCCTGAGCAGCGAATTCACGAAGCGGCTCCATGAATTGATACGTATCGATCAAACGGCGCATCGTCGTGCTCTCACCGCCCGGCAAAATCAACCCGTCAACTTCGTTCAGCTGCTCCGGACGTTTTACGACAAGACCAGCCGCGCCGCATGCTTCAATCGCATGGATGTGCTCTCTAACTGCTCCTTGAAGTCCTAGTACACCTATTGTTAACATGTCAGCAGCGCTCCTATGTTCTTACCAGCCGCGTTCTTGCATACGCTGTTCTGGAAGTAAGTTTGAGATTTCAATCCCTTTCATTGCAGTACCAAGCTCTTTTGACAACTCAGCGATTAATTTGTAATCAGTAAAGTGAGTTGTTGCTTCCACAATTGCTTTCGCAAATTTAGCAGGGTTGTCTGATTTAAAAATACCAGAACCAACAAATACTCCGTCAGCACCAAGCTGCATCATGAGAGCAGCATCAGCTGGAGTTGCTACGCCGCCAGCGGCAAAGTTAACGACAGGAAGCTTGCCGTCTTTTTTAATTTGAAGAAGAAGCTCGTAAGGAGCACCTAGGTTTTTCGCTTCTGTCATTAGCTCATCCTCACTCATCGCAACTACTTTGCGCACTTGAGCGTTAACTTTACGCATATGGCGAACAGCCTCAACAATATTACCTGTTCCAGGCTCACCTTTTGTGCGAAGCATAGAAGCACCTTCCGCAATACGGCGTGTTGCTTCACCAAGATCACGGCAGCCACAAACAAAAGGAACTGTGTATTCATTTTTATTTAAATGAAATTCTTCATCAGCCGGCGTCAGAACTTCACTTTCATCAATATAGTCAACACCCATAGCTTCAAGCACACGCGCTTCAACAACATGTCCGATACGCGCTTTTGCCATTACAGGGATAGATACTGCATTCATTACTTCTTCCACGATTGTAGGGTCAGCCATACGGGCAACTCCTCCAGCCGCGCGAATATCTGCCGGCACACGTTCTAGCGCCATTACAGCGACAGCTCCAGCTTCTTCAGCGATTTTCGCTTGTTCCGCATTGATGACGTCCATGATGACGCCGCCTTTTTGCATTTCTGCCATTCCGCGTTTTACACGTTCAGTACCTGTTTGAGCCATTTCTTGGTCCCCCTAATCAAGGTATAGTTATATGATTTCTAATCCTTATTGTATCCTAGAAATCCAATAATTCATATGGATATAAACTATTTTATTCGGTTTTTAGTGCTTTGAAAATCATTTTTTATTAAAAATTGGATTTTTTCAGTATATTACGCGAAAGAGCCCTAACATCCATCAGAGCTCTTTCAATTGATTAAAACCAGCCGGTTACCGTATCAACAATGCTTCCCCAAATTCCGGCAAAAAATCCGCCGATACTGCGCATTGTCAAAACAAACCAGTTTGCTTTTTCTACATTTTCTTTTGTAACAAGGTCTACACCAGCCAGATCGCTGTTAAGGAATCCGTAATCCTTTTCATCACCTGTGTATTCCGCAGTCAGCTTCCCAACCTTGGTTCCTTTTTTCACAGGAGCAGTTAAGTTATCTTTATTCAGTGTGACCTTCGCTTTGTAATTCTTTTCCTCACCATTTTTGACAGGAAGAGAGAACGCCTTGTTTGTCACAATGCCTACTTCTTTCTCTTTACCCTTATCAACTGAAACTGTTTTATGGCCTTTTACTTGATCGCCTTCAGCATAAATTTCTTTCATGGAGAAATTGTCGAAAGCATAATCAAACATTTTCTTCGTTTCATCGAAACGGCCTGTATGAAGGTTGCCCTTTGCGTATAATACAACAGTGATGACACGCATACCGTTGCGTTCAGCTGTTCCTGTAAAGCATGAACCCGCAGAGTCAGTAGAACCTGTTTTCAGTCCGTCTACAGTCGCTTTTTTATACTCGCTGACAAGCCCCTTCAGCATAAAATTCCAGTTCGGCATGTCCATTTCATCATCGGTGCCTTCTCTGAATTTCGTTTTGGCGATACTGGAAGTCTCCAGTATCTCAGGGTAGTCAGTAATCAGGTGATCCGCAAGAATGGCCATATCCTTTGCAGAAACTTCACTTTCTTCATTTACGCTTGTCCCCTCAGGCTGATGCCCGTGAAGATCTTTGTTTTCAAGACCTGTTGCGTTAACAAATTTGTAATCTGTTAAGCCTAGTTCTTTTGCTTTTGCATTCATTTTTTCAACAAACTTAGTTTCAGAACCGGCAACGATTTCTGCAATCGCAATAGCAGCAGCATTTGCAGAATAAATTGCTGTAGCTTGATATAATTCTTTTACTGTGTATTTCCCGTCTTTCCGAAGAGGAACGTTTGATAAGCTGTTATCTTGGGAAATTTCATACACATAGTCATCAGGCGTATAGGTTTGGTCCCATTTCACTTTACCTTGATCAATTGCTTCTAATAACAGATACTCTGTCATCATTTTTGTCATACTCGCAATTGGCAGTCTCTTATCTGCATTTTTACTGTAAAGAATTTTACCTGAAGAAGCTTCGATCATAATAGCAGCAGATGCATTGATATCAATTGGATCGCTGGCTGCTTTTGCTTTTGACATTGGAGCCAGACACGTGACAGCTAGAGTTAACACAACCAATGACATCAGTAGCTGTTTACATTTCTTGATGTTCAATCGTACGACCTCCGTATTTCATTTTCTTCATCTATAATTAAGCCGTTAAGGACATTTTCAATGCACAACAGTATAAATTTTATCATAATCAGTATAAAAAAAATAGACAGAGTCAGAGACCCTGTCAAATGTTTTTAATTTGTAACAATTTATTATGAAATTGTATAGTTAGGTGATTCTTTTGTAATCTGTACGTCATGCGGATGGCTTTCGCGAAGTCCTGCGCCAGTCATGCGAATGAACTGAGCTTCTTCTCTTAGCGCACGCAGATCTTTGGACCCGCAATACCCCATACCAGAACGAAGGCCTCCGACTAGCTGATAAACGGTTTCTTCAACTGGCCCTTTGTAAGGTGTGCGTCCTTCAATTCCTTCAGGAACAAATTTTTTGTTTTCTTCTTGGAAGTAACGGTCTTTACTTCCTTTTTCCATTGCAGCAACTGATCCCATGCCGCGGTATACCTTAAATCTTCTGCCTTGGTAGATTTCAGTTTCACCAGGGCTTTCTGATGTGCCTGCAAGCAAGCTTCCGAGCATAACAGCATGTCCGCCGGCTGCCAATGCTTTAGTGATATCGCCAGAGAATTTAATCCCACCGTCGGCGATGATTGTTTTGCCGTGTTTTCTTGCTTCAGTCGCACAATCATAAATTGCTGTAATTTGCGGAACACCCACCCCGGCTACAACACGTGTAGTACAAATTGAACCAGGCCCTATTCCAACTTTGACAACGTCTGCTCCAGCTTCGATAAGCGCTCTTGTCGCTTCAGCTGTTGCCACGTTTCCAGCAATAATGTTTAATTCGGGATACGTTTCACGGATTTTTGTAACTGTGTTTAAAACGCCTTGAGAGTGTCCGTGAGCTGTATCGATAACAATCACATCAACATTGGCTTCAACAAGCTTTTTGACGCGAGTCATTGTATCGCCAGTTACACCAACTGCCGCGCCAACGATCAGGCGGCCGTGAATGTCTTTAGATGAGTTCGGGAACTCAATGACTTTTTCAATGTCTTTAATTGTGATAAGACCTTTTAATTTATTCTGGTCATCTACGAGAGGAAGCTTTTCAATTTTATGTTTTTGCAAAATCTTTTCAGCTTCATCCAGAGTAGTTCCTACAGATGCAGTAACTAGCTCTTCTTTCGTCATGACGTCGCTGATTTTCATTGAGTAGTCAGAAATAAAACGAAGGTCACGGTTTGTAATAATTCCAACAAGCTTCTGGTCTTCTTCGTTATTTACAATCGGAACACCGGAAATTCTGTATTTCCCCATCAAATGCTCCGCATCAAATACTTGGTGATCAGGAGTTAAAAAGAAGGGATTTGTGATAACGCCGCGCTCAGAACGCTTTACTTTATCAACTTGTTCAGCCTGCTGTTCAATGGACATATTTTTGTGAATGATGCCCAAGCCGCCCTGTCTTGCCATTGCAATTGCCATTGCTGATTCTGTTACAGTGTCCATACCTGCGCTGATGACAGGAATATTTAGCTTTAACGTTTTTGTAAGTTCTACAGATAAATCCACATCATGCGGAAGTACCTCAGACTTTGCTGGCACAAGCAGCACATCGTCGAACGTTAAGCCTTCTTTTGAAAATTTACTTTCCCACATTAGTAAATCCCCCTCTTTTCGGCAAAATATTATATGTAGATTATCAACTAGCCAAGAGCATGTCAAGGAA
>NZ_CP117986.1:2752500-4120644 GCF_033412715.1 Bacillus sp. N3378-2at
ACGTCCTATCTCTAGGATTGTCAGAGGATGTCAAGACCTGGTAAGGTTCTTCGCGTTGCTTCGAATTAAACCACATGCTCCACCGCTTGTGCGGGCCCCCGTCAATTCCTTTGAGTTTCAGTCTTGCGACCGTACTCCCCAGGCGGAGTGCTTAATGCGTTAGCTGCAGCACTAAGGGGCGGAAACCCCCTAACACTTAGCACTCATCGTTTACGGCGTGGACTACCAGGGTATCTAATCCTGTTCGCTCCCCACGCTTTCGCTCCTCAGCGTCAGTTACAGACCAGAGAGTCGCCTTCGCCACTGGTGTTCCTCCACATCTCTACGCATTTCACCGCTACACGTGGAATTCCACTCTCCTCTTCTGCACTCAAGTTCCCCAGTTTCCAATGACCCTCCCCGGTTGAGCCGGGGGCTTTCACATCAGACTTAAGAAACCGCCTGCGAGCCCTTTACGCCCAATAATTCCGGACAACGCTTGCCACCTACGTATTACCGCGGCTGCTGGCACGTAGTTAGCCGTGGCTTTCTGGTTAGGTACCGTCAAGGTACCGCCCTATTCGAACGGTACTTGTTCTTCCCTAACAACAGAGCTTTACGATCCGAAAACCTTCATCACTCACGCGGCGTTGCTCCGTCAGACTTTCGTCCATTGCGGAAGATTCCCTACTGCTGCCTCCCGTAGGAGTCTGGGCCGTGTCTCAGTCCCAGTGTGGCCGATCACCCTCTCAGGTCGGCTACGCATCGTCGCCTTGGTGAGCCGTTACCTCACCAACTAGCTAATGCGCCGCGGGTCCATCTGTAAGTGGTAGCCGAAGCCACCTTTTATGTTTGAACCATGCGGTTCAAACAACCATCCGGTATTAGCCCCGGTTTCCCGGAGTTATCCCAGTCTTACAGGTAGGTTACCCACGTGTTACTCACCCGTCCGCCGCTAACATCAGGGAGCAAGCTCCCATCTGTCCGCTCGACTTGCATGTATTAGGCACGCCGCCAGCGTTCGTCCTGAGCCAGGATCAAACTCTCCGATAAAGTAGTTTGACTGACTACGCACATCACTGTGCGATTTTTAAAAACTGAATTAACAGGTACGTTTTGTCTTGTTTAGTTTTCAAAGAACTTTGTGTGCTTCTCTCGAAGCGACTACTTAATAGTAACATTTTTAGTTAACTAGGTCAATACTTTTTTAAAAAAGTTTTTACTAGTCATAATGGTCATGCTTGTGTCTTTAAAAAGACAACAGAAATGATTATACCATAATTTTTATGGCTGTAAAGGGTTATGACAAAAAAAGCACAGCTATTTCAGCTGCGCTTTTTTTCACACTTCTTCTTGTTCTTCTTCATTCTCATCTTCTTCGTTTTTCTCTACTAAAGCTACTGTAGCAACATGCTCTTCTTCTGCCATTCTGATGAGACGCACACCTTGAGTGACACGTCCGGTGATGGAGATATCATTGATGTCCATTCTGATGAGTACGCCGCTAGCTGTAATAATCATTAGATCCTCTTCACCTTTAGTAGCTTTCACTGCTACTAGTTGGCCGTTGTTCTCGGTGATTTTCGCTGTTTTGAGTCCTTTTCCGCCCCGGCTTTGGGTTCTGTACTCTTCAGCCGGAGTTCGTTTTCCGTACCCTTTTTCAGTAACGATAAGGACGTGTGATTCTTCCTCTAATATCTCCATGCCGACAACAACGTCGTCATCCGTCAGGGTGATGCCTTTTACGCCCGCCGCAGTTCTTCCCATCTCCCGAACATCTGTTTCAGGGAAACGGATCAGTAAACCGTTTTTCGTTCCAATGATGATTTGTTTTGTGCCATCAGTCAGACGTACACCCATCAGTTCATCGTCTTCACGAAGACTCAGAGCGATTAGACCATTGTTGCGGATATTAGCGAATTGAGATAGTGATGTTCGTTTTGAAACCCCATGCTTTGTAGTGAAGAAAAGGTAAAGCTCCGCATTGAATTCCGTGACTGGAATAATCGCGTTGATCCACTCACCCTTTTCTACCTCCAGCAGGTTAATAATCGGGATTCCTTTTGCCGTTCTGCCGTATTCAGGGATTTCATACCCTTTTGCACGATACACTTTCCCCTTGTTCGAGAAGAAGAGAATCGTGTCATGAGTTGACGTAGATATCAAATGTTCAACGAAATCATCTTCGTTTGTTCCCATACCTTGTACACCTTTTCCGCCCCGTTTTTGACTGCGGTAAGTTGATGCAGGAAGACGTTTGACGTATCCGTTGTGCGTCAGAGTAACTACGATATTTTCTCTCTCGATGAGATCTTCATCTTCAATTGTCTCCAGTCCAGAAGTGACGATCTCAGTACGTCTTTCATCGTTAAAACGCTCTTTGATTTCCGTGAGTTCTTCACGAATGATCTCAAGCACTTTATATTCATTTGCCAAGATGTCTTTTAGCTCTGCAATTAATTTAACAAGAGATTGGTATTCTTCTTCGATCTTTTCACGTTCCAGTCCCGTTAAACGCTGGAGCCTCATGTCAAGGATCGCTTGTGCTTGCTTCTCTGTCAGTGAGAATTGTTCAATTAAACCTGTTCTCGCAATTTCAGCCGTTTGAGAATTACGGATAAGGGAGATAACTGCATCGAGATGATCCAGTGCAACTCTCAATCCTTCCAAGATATGAGCTCTCGCTTCTGCTTTACGCAATTCATAAGCAGTACGGCGTCTAATGACAACTTTTTGGTGGTCAAGGTAATGCTCCAGGCATTGCTTAAGAGTTAAAACTTTCGGCTGGCCATCAACAAGTGCAAGCAGGTTGATGCCAAAAGATGTTTGTAGAGCAGTTTGTTTGTACAGATTGTTTAAGATGACATTTGCATTGGCATCGCGTCTTATTTCAATGACAATTCTCATACCTGTACGATCTGACTCATCACGCAGATCTGTGATACCCTCTATCTTTTTGTCCCTTACGAGATCAGCAATTTTCTCAATTAATTTCGCCTTATTTACTTGGTAAGGTAACTCTGTAACGATAATTCTTTCTTTACCCGAAGATGTTTGTTCGATCTCAGCTTTTGCCCGGATCGTGATAGAGCCTCGGCCTGATTCGTATGCTTTCCGGATACCGCTGCGTCCCAAGATTTGACCCGCGGTCGGGAAATCAGGCCCTGGAATGACTTCCATAAGCTCTGGAATGGTAATGTCCGGATTCTCACTGACAGCAAGTACACCGTCAATGATTTCTCCCAGCTGGTGAGGAGGAATGTTTGTTGCCATACCTACCGCAATGCCGGCAGCACCGTTCACGAGCAGATTCGGGAACCTTGAAGGCATAACGACAGGTTCTCTTTCTGACCCGTCATAGTTATCCTGGTAATCGATTGTGTCTTTTGTGATGTCGCGAAGAATCTCCATTGAGATTTTAGACATTCTTGCTTCTGTATAACGCATGGCCGCCGCTGAGTCTCCGTCAACAGAACCGAAGTTTCCATGACCGTCAACGAGCATATAACGGTAGTTGAAATCCTGAGCCATTCTAACCATGGATTCATATACCGCTGAATCACCGTGCGGGTGGTATTTCCCGATAACTTCTCCAACGATACGCGCGGATTTTTTATAAGGCTTGTCACTTGTCATGCCTAAATCATTCATTGCATACAAAATCCGTCTATGAACCGGTTTTAAACCGTCTCGAACATCCGGAAGAGCACGGGACACGATAACGCTCATTGCATAATCCAAGAAGGACGTACGCATTTCCTGACTGATATTTATTTCACGAACTTGTGGTGTGTTTTGTTCACTCATTAAAAAACCTCCCTGAAGTATCACATGAAATATGTGGGAGTAGATTGTCCATTATGACCTTCAATACGATTTCACTATTCTCCATTATATCAATAAACTTATGATTATACACATTAAATTGCTAGAATATATAGGTATTGCAAGCATTGCTGCATCTGATCTTGTTCAGAAAAAAGCCTTATTTCTTATTGGAAATAAGGCTTTTTATGATTAGATGTCAAGATTTTTAACGTATCTCGCATTCGCTTCTATGAAGTTTCGGCGCGGTTCTACTTTGTCGCCCATAAGCATTTCAAAAGTCTCGTCCGCATCCATTGCATCTTCAAGAGTTACCTGAAGAAGTGTTCTGGAGCTAGGATCCATGGTTGTCTCCCATAGCTGGGTGGCATTCATTTCACCAAGACCTTTGTAACGCTGCAGTCCAGGCTTAGGCGTTTGAGGAAGAGTTTTTAACAGCTCTTCAAGCTCCTTGTCATTGTACGCATATTCAACACGTTTCCCCTGTTGAACCTTGTAGAGCGGCGGCTGTGCAATGTACACGTAGCCATTTTCGATAATTTGGCGCATATATCTGTAAAAGAACGTTAACAGCAGTGTTCTGATGTGCGCGCCGTCAACATCGGCATCTGTCATAATGACAACTTTGTGGTAACGGGCTTTCTCAAGGTTGAAGTCTTCCCCAATACCTGTGCCGAGCGCTGTGATCATAGAGCGAACTTCGTTGTTAGAAAGGATTTTATCCAGTCTGGCCTTTTCAACGTTTAGGATTTTACCTCTAAGCGGCAAAATGGCTTGGAAATGTCTGTCGCGTCCTTGTTTAGCAGATCCTCCGGCAGAGTCACCCTCTACGATATATAACTCGGAGATGCTCGGATCTTTTGAAGAGCAGTCCGCTAACTTACCGGGCAGGTTTGAAATTTCCAAAGCACTCTTACGACGTGTTAGTTCACGGGCTTTTTTCGCAGCCATTCTTGCTCTTGCCGCCATTAAGCCTTTATCGACAATTTTTTTGGCTGCATCTGGATTTTCCAGCATAAATGTTTCCATCGCCGTAGAAAATAACGTATCGGTGATCGTCCGTGCTTCTGAGTTGCCCAGCTTTGTTTTCGTTTGGCCCTCAAACTGCGGATCAGGGTGTTTGATTGAAATAATCGCTGTCAGCCCTTCCCTTACGTCATCTCCGCTTAGGTTTGGATCATTTTCTTTAATAAGCCCTTTTTTTCTGGCGTAATCGTTGATAACACGAGTCAGGCCCGTTTTGAAGCCAGCTTCATGGGTACCGCCTTCGTACGTGTTAATGTTGTTTGTAAACGAGTAAATGTTGCTTGTGTAGCTGTCATTGTATTGCAAAGCCACTTCAACCGTAATGCCGTCCTTTTCGCCTTCAATGTAAATCGGCTCTTCATGGACAACCTCTTTAGAGCGGTTTAAATACTCTACATAACTTTTAATTCCGCCTTCGTAATGGTATTCATTTTTGCGCTCTTGTCCTTCACGTTTATCCTCAATCGTGATGTTTACGCCCTTTGTTAAAAAGGCTAATTCACGTACGCGGTTGGCAAGCAGATCATAATCATACTCGGTTGTTTCTGAGAAAATTTCAGGGTCCGGGACAAAATGTGTCGTCGTTCCTGTATGATCCGTTTCGCCAATGATTTCAAGGTCTGTAACCGGAACTCCGCGTTTATAAGTTTGGCGGTGAATTTTACCGTCACGGTGAACCGTCACATCAAGCTCTGTTGATAGTGCGTTTACGACAGACGCACCTACACCGTGTAATCCTCCGGATACTTTATAGCCGCTTCCGTCAAATTTTCCTCCGGCATGAAGTACCGTCATAATGACTTCTACCGCAGGACGGCCCATTTTTTCATGAATACCGACTGGAATACCGCGGCCATTATCTACAACCGTGATACTGTTGTCTTTTTCGATTTGGATATTGATATCCGTACAATAACCGGCGAGGGCTTCGTCAATACTATTGTCGACAATTTCCCATACCAGGTGGTGAAGGCCTTTGCTGTTTGTCGAACCGATATACATCCCCGGTCTTTTACGAACAGCTTCCAATCCTTCTAGTACCTGTATCTGATTTTCATCATAACTGTTTTGCTGCTGTTCCATAGCCACGTCATTCACCTACACTTTTCTAAACGATATATTCGTGATAAAAAATTTCTAAGAATCTATTTCAAACATAAATTGCGCACGTTTTTTTAATGTGCTGGAAGATAAGGGAGAGTAATATATATTCTGAACCGTGACTACGATAGATTTGGGCGTGCCGTTTACGGAAGGCACCACCTTGTGTTTCTGTTTTTTCAGAAATTCTTCAACAATAGGCGACATGTTGGCTTTAAAGTCAAAAATGCCGACAATATCTCGTGTTGAAACCACAAAGTCATCACCTAAATGAATATACAATTGCTCACCTCATTTCTTCACTTCACTAACGCACCATTTTGCACACGGAACATTCCTGCTTGACGTAAGGTTTCGTGATCAATGCCATCAACGCTTGTCGTTGTGACAAACGTTTGTACACGGCCTTGGATCGTATGAAGCAAGTGTGACTGGCGATAATCATCCAGTTCACTCAGTACATCATCCAATAGTAAAATGGGATATTCTCCGATTTCTTCATGGATCAGGTCAATCTCCGCCAGCTTAAGGGACAACGCCGTCGTTCGCTGCTGTCCTTGAGAACCATACGTCTGCACATCGCGTCCGTTCACATAGAAAAGAACATCATCGCGATGAGGCCCTGACAGCGTCACACCACGCTCAATTTCTTTTTCTCTTAATTTAGAAAACGCTTCTTGATAGCTATCTCCTATTTTCGACAAATCTAGGGGATCTGATACATCAAGAGCTGTATGGTATTTCAGGGTAAGTTCTTCAAGCCCTCTTGAGATGCCTGCATGGATGGGCTGCGCCCATTTCTCGAGCTGTGCTGTAAACTGCAGGCGTTTTACGACGACTTTTGCTGCAACTTCTATAAGCTGATCGGTCAGAACATCGAGCATCGTCCGGTCAGTTTGTTTTCTTGTTTGCAGCTGTTTCAAAAAATGATTCCGCTGGGAAAGGATTTTCTGGTAAAGAGAAAGATCATGAAGATAGACGGGAGAAACCTGTCCAATTTCCATGTCAAGAAACCGCCTTCTCACTTGAGGGCTTCCCTTTACAAGATTTAAATCTTCCGGCGCGAACATAATGGTGTTGAGGGCCCCGACATACTGGCTGAGCTTTTGCTGTTCAATATGATTGACCTTGCCCTTTTTACCCTTTTTGGAGATGACGAGCTGCATCGGGATCGCCCCGTTTTGCTTCATCACTCTTCCCTCTATTTTAGCATAGTCTTTGTCCCACCGTATAAGTTCTTTGTCATTTGATGTCCGGTGCGATTTCGCCATGGACAAGACATAGATCGCCTCCATGAGGTTTGTCTTCCCCTGGGCGTTTTCTCCGATGATCACATTTACTTTATTTTCAAATTGAAGTTCAGCATGGTCGTAGTTGCGGTAAGATGAAAGTTCTAAGTTCTGGATATACAATCAGTGTCACCCGCTTTAATTGACGACTTGAAATGAACCAAATCCTTCAATCTCTACCACATCTCCAACATACAGCTTTCTGCCCCGGCGGTTGTCCGGCTCATCGTTCACAAGCACTTCATGCTCGCTTAAAAACCACTTCGCCATACCGCCAGACTGAATCACATCGGCTAATTTTAAGAATTGTCCGAGTGTAATCATCTCTGTATCAATTGAAATCGGATTTGCCATTATATCGACCTCTTTCAAATATCACTAATATCTAATTGTACTAAAAAAAAACGAATTAGGGAAAGGGAAAACTTGTCGGAGCAGATACCGAATAGAAAAGCTGCCGACAAGTCGGCAGCAGTGTATCGGATTAATAGGTTCTGACAGGGAGGATAAGCTGTACAATCGTTTCATCATTCGGCGTGCGAATTAAGAAAGGTCTCATTGCACCTGTAAAGCTTACGCGTATTTCTGCTCCTTCAAGCACCTTTAGTGCATCCAGCATATATTTTGGACTAAAAGAGATATTTAATTCCTCACCTTCAATTTGATCCGCAGCAATTGCTTCCACAACTTTACCGATTTCCGGTGAATTGGAAGAAATTTCAATGGATTCAGCCGGTTTTGCGGACAGTTTTACAACGTTGTTGCGTCCCTCTCTAGCTAAAAGAGATGCACGATCAATGGCCTGAAGGAATTCTTTTGTGTTCACAATGATTTCTGTTTTGCTGTCTTGCGGAATCAGGCTGGTTGTGTCTGGATAATTCCCGTCCAGAAGCCGTGAGAAGAATAAGACGTTTTTCGCTTTAAACAGAACTTGGGTTTCTGTGATGACGATATCTACAAGTTCCTGGTTGTCATCTAAAATCTTGCTGAGTTCAGTTAAACTTTTTCCCGGAATCACGACGTTATAAGATCTGTCTTCTGGAATATCAAGTTTGGCCTTTCTTAATGCAAGACGGTGGCTATCCGTTGCAGTGCATAATAATTCACTTTGCTCCACTTTCCAGTTTACACCTGTCAAGATAGGGCGTGTTTCTGAGGTGGACACTGCAAATACTGTTTGTCTGATTAGATTTTTTAACAAATCAGTTGGGATCTGAATCGCATGATGCTCTTCAATCTGCGGCAAGTGCGGATACTCGTCAGCATCCAGTCCGTTTAGATTAAATTCAGCTTTACCAGAACGGATAATCGTCAAATACTGATTTTGGACTTCAATTTCTACAGTTGCCATCGGCAATTTTTTTACAATTTCACTAAAAAAGCGAGCCTGTAAAACGATGCTTCCGGGCTGTTCAATAGTGACGATTTCTTTATCTCCTTCTTCTTTTGGAATGAAGGATTCAATAGAAATATCTGAGTCACTCCCTGTAAAGGATACTCCATCATCTGATGCAACAATTTTAATACCAGTCAGAATGGGAATCGTGGTTCTGGATGAAACTGCTTTTAATACATCTTGGACACTTTCAACAAGACGATCTTTTTGAATCGTGAATTTCATTTTTATCCTCCTAACGGATAATGTATTAATATATATATTTATAAAAAATAGTAGAAGTAATAGTAGGGCCTGTGGATTTGTGGATAAGTTGTGAAAAAGACAGGAAACACAGCCTATCCACATGTGGACAGACTGTGTATGACTTCCGAAAAGTTATTCACACTTTCCCCGATTGATCCCTGGTCCTGCTATTTAAGCTGTTCTTTAATTTCTTTTACATGCTGCTGAAGCTGTTCATCATCTGCCAGCAGTTTCGAAATTTTTTCATGCGCATGAATAACGGTCGTATGATCACGTCCTCCAAACTCTTCACCGATTTTAGGAAGAGAGGAATCAGTCATTTCCCTTGATAAGTACATGGCGATTTGACGCGGAAAAGCTACTGACTTTGTCCGTTTTTTTGCTTTGAAATCCTCGAGTTTAATATTAAATTGCTGGCCTACTACCCTCTGAATTTCTTTTATCGTAATGACTTTCGGTTTTGAGGAAGGAATAATATCTTTCAACGCCTCAGCGGCCAGATCAGCATTAATATCTTTATTAATTAAAGATGAATAAGCGACAACTCTGATTAATGCTCCTTCGAGTTCCCGAATATTGCTGTCGATTTGATTCGCGATGTAAAGCATAACCTCGTTCGGAATATCGAGGCCTTCTGCTTTGGCTTTTTTTCTTAAAATTGCAATTCTCGTTTCTAGATCAGGCGGTGTGATATCTGTAATAAGTCCCCATTCAAAACGAGAGCGCAATCTGTCCTCAAGTGTCGGAATTTCCTTTGGCGGTCGGTCACTTGAAATGACGATTTGTTTGCTTTCTTCGTGCAATGTGTTAAATGTATGGAAAAATTCTTCCTGGGTTTGTTCTTTCCCCGCTAAAAATTGAATATCATCTATCAAAAGCACATCAACATTTCGATAGCGATTGCGGAAGTCGACGGCTTTATTATCTCGGATAGAGTTGATGAATTCGTTTGTAAATTTCTCAGAAGACAGATAAACCACTTTGGCAGAAGGATTATGATCTATTACATAATGGCCGATCGCATGCATTAAGTGCGTTTTCCCTAAGCCGACGCCCCCATAGATAAATAAAGGGTTGTAAGCTTTCGCGGGTGCTTCCGCTACTGCGAGGGAAGCAGCGTGTGCAAATCGGTTTCCAGATCCGATGACAAAAGTATCAAAAGTATATTTTGGATTGAGCATATTTTGAGGAAAATCAGATGTATCTTCTTTGACCGCTTTTTTGACTTGCGGTTTCGGCATAAAGTCCTCAACATCTTGATTTTGAGGAATGACAAACTTAATGCTCAATTCTTCCCCGGTTAATTCATATATAGTATCTGCAATCAGATGCAAGTATCTGGACTCCAGCCAGTCTCTGGCAAATTCATTGGGAGCCGTGATCGTTAATGTATCGCCTTGCAGTGAGTGGGCTTTGGTTGACTTCATCCAAGTCTCAAAACTCGGTTTGCTCAACTTTTTTTCGATTTGAGCAAGGGCTTGGTTCCACAGGTCTAATATATTTTCCATCTTCCGGCACGTCCCTCCTTTTCATAGAAAATGTTGTCTTTCTCTGTTATAGAACACAAAAAAAGAGCAAATGGCGCTTACCATTCGTACACATTAAATGTTGAAAACATATAATATAGTAGATAAATAGCTTTTCGACAAATTTCACAACTTGTGGACAACCTGCTACACAAGCTGTGTGAAATCAATCCACAACTTATCCACACTTTGTGGATAAAGAGGAAAGGTAGGATTAGTAATCAAGAGTTAAAACACAAATATAATACCAAAATAAACGAGAGCTTGCAATGGTTGTCACAATCTTATCCACAAAGCGGACAACCTGTTGAAAAAGCCTTGTCCACAGGGGTTGGTAATGTGAAAATGTTGTCGATAACCTCTGTGGATACTAAAAAAAGCCGAAAAAGATATCCACATGCGTGATTTTAGGGGCAAATTATTTGGATTTGTCTTTTTTCCGTAAAAATAAGGAATCTAAAAAATAAGGTTTCGAAAGTTGAAAAGGTATGGTATCCTATTATGGTTGCAAGAAATAAAAGCACTAGTGAAGTTGACAATGAATAGGTAACGCAAATATAATAAGTAAGACTGTCTTTAACAGCTATTCCTCGAGGGAGGTGTCATAAATGAAAAGAACATTCCAACCGAATAACCGTAAACGCAGCAAAGTTCATGGCTTCAGAAGCCGTATGAGTTCAAAAAACGGTCGTCTAGTTTTAGCACGCCGTCGCCGCAAAGGCAGAAAAGTATTATCAGCTTAGGCCACTGAATAATGTCAGTGGTCTTTTTTCACGTTATGGGAAAAGATAGATGTGATGCGTAATGAACCGGGGCATGCTTCCTGGTTCAGATGCATCTCATGTTCATAATAAATTTTAAAAGTTTCTGCCAGCCAGTATCGGAGTGAGTCATTTGAAGAAGCGAAATCGTTTAAAGAAAAATGAAGATTTTCAAAAAGTGTTTAAACATGGGACATCAGTTGCAAACCGCCAGTTTGTCTTATATACGCTTGATCAGCCTGAAAATGATGAACTGCGTGTCGGGCTTTCCGTCAGCAAAAAAATTGGCAATGCTGTGATGCGAAATCGGATCAAACGTTTGATTCGGCAGGCCTTTCTTGAAGAGAAAGAGAGACTGAAGGAAAAGGATTACATCATTATTGCCAGAAAACCGGCGAGCCAGCTGACATTTGAGGAAACGAAAAAAAGTTTGCAGCATCTATTCAGAAAGTCTTCATTATATAAGAAATCTTCGTCAAAGTAGGCATCACCACGCTTTCTTACAACTTTTAAAAGCGCTTCCTTTCTGGTTGATCAGAAAAAGACACCATTTAAAACTGAAAGATGCTAAAATACATACAAGTATGCTTTGCAATAAAAGAGTGTAAAGATTAATTATAGGAGGAAATGTTGTTGAAAAGGAGAATAGGGTTGCTATTAAGTATGGTTGGCGTATTCATGCTTTTGGCTGGATGCTCGAGTGTGAAAGAGCCGATTACTGCAGATAGTCCGCATTTCTGGGACAAGTACGTAGTATATCCATTGTCTGAGCTCATTACGTATGTAGCGAAATTGACGGGAGATAACTACGGGCTTTCAATTATTCTAGTTACCATTTTAATTCGTTTATTAATTTTACCGCTGATGATTAAGCAGCTGAGAAGTTCGAAAGCGATGCAGGCTTTACAGCCGGAAATGCAAAAGCTTAAAGAAAAATACAGCTCAAAGGATCAAAAAACGCAGCAAAAGCTTCAGCAGGAAACAATGGCTTTATTCCAAAAGCATGGTGTCAATCCATTGGCGGGATGTTTCCCGATTTTGATCCAGATGCCGATTTTAATTGGATTCTATCATGCGATCATGAGAACCCAGGCGATTTCAGAGCATAGCTTCTTATGGTTTGACTTAGGAGAAAAAGATCCTTACTATATTCTTCCTATCGTTGCCGGTGTCGCTACATTTGTTCAGCAAAAACTGATGATGGCGGGCAATGCGCAGCAAAATCCGCAAATGGCGATGATGCTTTGGATTATGCCAATTATGATTATCGTATTTGCGATCAACTTCCCGGCGGCTCTTTCTCTTTATTGGGTAGTCGGTAACTTGTTTATGATTGCGCAAACTTTCCTCATTAAAGGACCTGATATTAAAAAAAATCCTGAGCCGCAAAAAGCCGGAGGAAAGAAAAAGTGAGGAATGTGACTGCTGCAGGGCGAAATGTCGATGAAGCAGTACAGTCCGGATTGCAAGAGCTGGGATTAACGAAGGATAAGGTAGAAATTATTATTATTGAAGAGGGAAACAAAGGGTTTCTCGGCATTTTCGGCAAAAAGCCTGCGATCGTAAAGCTGGTTGAAAAGATTGATCCGATTCAGCAAGCGAAGTTATATCTTCAAACGATCGCCGAAGCCATTGCCGGGAAGTCTGATGTGACTGTTCAAGAAAGCAAAAAGACAGTGAGATATCATATAACAGGTGAAAAGGCAGCATTGTTGATTGGGAAAAGAGGACAAACCTTAAACGCTCTTGAAACTTTGACACAGCTTGCCCTTAACCGTTATCCAGGCCAATACAAAAATGTGACGGTGGATGCAGAAAACTATCGTTTGAAAAGAAAAGAAACACTGAGCCAGCTGGCCATCAAGCTTGCTGACCAAGTTTTGAAAACGAAAAAATCCATCCAGCTTGAGCCTATGCCGTCCAGCGAAAGAAAAATTATTCACGATACTCTTTCTGGATATGCAAACCACCAGATCAAAACATATTCAATGGGTGAAGGCGAAAATCGTCATCTCGTTATTTCCCATAAAAGATAGCATAAAACCGAAGTCCGATAAAAATTGGATTTCGGTTTTTTTGTATCAGAAAAATCTACTTTTCCTAGTAATATCAAGGTTTTGCCGTTTAAGTTTTTTCTTTTTAGGTGTATCCTGTTGATAAAAAGGAAGTTCAGGAAATAAAATTAATTGTTATTCACATGTGGATAAGTTAAAGTAATAAGGGACGAATTTCTATTTCTGTGGATAACAAATCTTCCACTTCGAACCAAACTATGTTATCTTTTAGTTTTGGCATAATAAAAATTTTTTTATATAGATGAAGTATAAGTAAAGAGAGGTGAACAACATGGATACAATTGCGGCAATTTCCACACCGATGGGAGAAGGCGCGATTGCGATTGTACGGTTGAGCGGACCAGAAGCCATTCAAATCGCAGATAAAATTTATAAGGGACCGAAGGGGAAAACACTCAGCTCGGTCGAATCACATACGATTCATTATGGTCATATCGTAGACAGACCTTCGGATCGTGTCGTTGAGGAAGTAATGGTATCAGTGTTAAAAGCGCCGAGAACTTTTACACGGGAAGATGTTATCGAGATAAACTGTCACGGGGGAATTGTGACTGTGAACCAAGTGCTTCAGCTCGCATTGAGAGAGGGGGCGAGACTGGCAGAGCCTGGCGAATTTACGAAACGTGCGTTTTTAAACGGGCGAATCGATCTTTCACAGGCGGAAGCGGTTATGGACTTAATCAGAGCGAAAACGGACCGGGCAATGAACGTTGCTATGAATCAAATGGAAGGGCGTCTTTCTGCTTTGGTGCGCCGTTTGCGCAGTGAGATTTTAGAAACACTGGCCCATGTTGAGGTGAATATCGATTATCCGGAGTATGATGATGTAGAGGAAATGACGCATCAGATTTTAGTCGAAAAGGCAACCGCCGTGAAAAAGGAAATTGAGGCGCTGCTGAGGACTTCTGAGCAAGGAAAAATCTTGCGTGAAGGTCTTTCTACCGTCATTATCGGCCGGCCGAACGTAGGAAAATCATCTCTTCTGAACAGCCTCGTTCATGAGGCAAAAGCCATTGTAACCGATATTCCCGGAACGACACGGGATGTAATTGAGGAATACGTGAATGTAAGGGGCGTCCCGCTTCGTCTGGTTGATACAGCAGGTATTCGCGAAACAGAGGATATTGTTGAGCGAATCGGTGTTGAACGTTCTCGCCAGGTTCTAAAGGAAGCGGACCTGATTTTACTTGTGCTTAATTATAGTGAAGAGCTTTCTGAAGAAGACGTGAAGCTTTTTGAAGCCGTTGAGGGCATGGATGTTATCGTGATTTTGAATAAGACTGACCTTGAGGCGAAGATTGACACTGAACGTGTCCGTGAGCTTGCCAATGGACGTCCAGTTGTTACGACATCTCTTTTAAAAGAGGAAGGCATCAATGATCTGGAAGAAGCGATTCAATCATTGTTCTACACGGGTGCCATTGAAAGCGGTGATCTGACTTATGTCAGCAACACACGTCACATCTCTATTTTACAGCAAGCAAAACGCGCCATTGAAGATGCGCTTAGCGGCATCGAACAGGATGTCCCGATCGACATGGTGCAAATTGACCTTACAAGATGCTGGGAGCTTTTAGGGGAAATCATTGGAGATTCTGTCCACGAAAGCTTAATTGATCAGCTCTTTTCACAATTCTGTTTAGGAAAATAATAAAAGGAGGAACTAGAATCATGGGGTATGAAGCAGGCCAATACGATGTGATTGTGATTGGCGCCGGGCATGCCGGTGTTGAGGCTGCCCTCGCATCTGCACGCCAAGGCGCCAAAACGCTTGTCTTGACCATCAACCTAGATATGGTTGCATTTATGCCATGTAATCCGTCTGTCGGCGGCCCCGCAAAAGGGATTGTCGTCCGCGAAATTGACGCGCTCGGCGGAGAAATGGGAAGAAACATCGATAAAACGCATATTCAAATGAGAATGCTGAATACAGGAAAAGGTCCTGCGGTTCGTGCATTGCGTGCGCAAGCAGACAAATTCCAATATCAGCACGAAATGAAAAATACGCTTGAAAAAGAACCAAACTTAACATTGCTGCAAGGAATTGTGGAGCGGCTGATCGTTGAAGACGGCGAATGCCGAGGCGTTATTACACAAACCGGCGCACATTATCGTGCGAAAGCAGTTGTCATGACGACAGGGACATATTTAAGAGGACGTATCATTCTTGGTGATCTGTCTTACTCAAGCGGCCCAAATAACCAGCAGCCTTCTATTAAGCTTTCTGAGCATTTGGAGGAACTTGGTTTTGACCTTGTTCGTTTTAAAACAGGTACGCCGCCTCGCGTTAAAAGCGACACGATTGATTACAGCAAAACGGAAATTCAGCCTGGTGACGATGTGCCTCGCGCTTTCTCATATGAAACAGTGGAATATATCACAGATCAGCTCCCTTGCTGGCTGACATATACAAGCCCTGAGACACATGAGATTATTGACAGCAACCTGCACCGTTCACCGATGTATTCCGGTATGATCAAAGGTACGGGCCCAAGATACTGCCCATCCATTGAAGATAAAGTTGTACGATTTAATGATAAACCGCGTCACCAGATCTTCCTTGAGCCGGAAGGCAGAAATACACAGGAAGTCTATGTCCAAGGTTTATCTACAAGTCTTCCAGAAGACGTACAGCAAAGAATGCTTGCAACGATTCCTGGACTTGAAAACGTGCAAATGATGAGAGCCGGCTATGCGATCGAGTATGATGCAATCGTACCGACACAGCTCTGGCCGACACTTGAAACAAAAAAAATCACAAACCTTTACACTGCAGGCCAAATTAACGGAACTTCCGGTTATGAAGAAGCTGCGGGACAAGGGATTATGGCGGGAATCAATGCAGGACGAAAAGCGCTTGGAAAAGAAGAAGTGATTTTAAGCCGTTCTGACGCCTATATTGGTGTTCTGATTGATGACCTTGTGACAAAAGGTACCAATGAGCCATATCGTCTTTTGACATCACGTGCGGAATACAGATTGCTGCTTCGCCATGACAATGCTGATTTGCGTCTGACAGAAATCGGACACCGCATTGGATTGATTTCTGATGAGCGCTATGCGGCTTTTGAGAAGAAAAAAGCGGCGATCGAGGCGGAGAAAAAACGTCTTCATTCTGTAATTATCAAGCCGTCTCCGGAAAATCAAGAATATATCCGTTCTCTTGGCGGAAGCGAATTGAAAGATGGAGTTCGCGGCACAGACTTGATGAAGCGTCCTGAAATGAACTATGAAACAGTCACAAAACTGGCGCCGCCAGAAGTGCCAGTTCCTCAAGACGTGGCAGAACAAGTAGAAATCCAAGTGAAATATGAAGGATATATTGAAAAATCTCTTCAGCAAGTGGAAAAACTGAAGAAGATGGAAAATAAAAAAATTCCAGATCGAATTGATTATGACGCAATTAAGGGGATTGCGACCGAGGCGCGTCAAAAACTGAAAAATGTACGGCCTTTGTCTGTTGCCCAAGCTTCCCGCATTTCCGGTGTAAACCCGGCGGACATTTCAATTCTATTGGTGTATTTAGAGCAGGGACGCATTGCGAAGATAGCCGAATAGAAAGGATGACGGCATGAATATTGAAGAATTTACTTCTGGTTTGGCGGAAAAAGGGATCTCCCTTTCTCCCCGTCAGCTAGAGCAATTTGAGCTGTATTACGACATGCTGGTTGAATGGAACGAAAAAATCAATCTGACTTCAATAACAGAGAAAAAAGAAGTGTATTTAAAGCATTTTTATGATTCCATTACAGCTGCTTTTTATGTCGACTTCAATCAGGTGAACACGATTTGTGATGTCGGAGCGGGAGCGGGTTTTCCAAGTCTGCCGATAAAAATATGCTTTCCGCACCTCAATGTCACAATCGTAGATTCACTGAATAAACGGATCACGTTTTTAGAAAAGCTATCTGAGGCTTTGCAATTGGAGAATACAACATACTGCCATGACAGAGCTGAAACGTTCGGGCAACGGAAAGACGTGCGTGAAAGCTATGATATTGTGACAGCGCGAGCAGTTGCGAGATTATCTGTTTTGAGTGAGCTTTGCTTGCCTCTGGTGAAGAAAAACGGTTTATTTGTTGCTTTAAAAGCCGCATCAGCGGAAGAAGAACTGAATGCAGGCAAAAAAGCAATCACGACGCTTGGAGGAGAACTTGAGAATATCCATTCTTTTAAGCTGCCTATTGAAGAAAGCGATCGTAATATTATGGTGATACGCAAAATAAAAAATACACCTAAGAAGTATCCAAGAAAACCGGGAACTCCTAATAAATCGCCAATTGAAGGGTAATTTAGACAGCCTGATATGACAATACCATCATATTTTCATCAAAATTGATGGATGTACAGCAGGAAAAACCATGAGAAAATAGAATTATAAAAATGGCAGTTTTTAAAGGTGGTGTAGGTACATGAAGCATTCATTCTCTCGTTTCTTCGGGCTTGGTGAGAAGGAACAGGAGCCGGAGATTGCTGAACATGATACAAACAAAGAAGAGATTCTGGAAATACCGGTAAATGCTATCGTTCCCAACCGTTTTCAGCCACGCACCATTTTCTCAGATGAAAAAATCAAAGAGTTAGCAATGACCATTCATACACACGGCATTATTCAGCCGATTGTTGTTAGGCATACAGAAGAAGAAGGCCAATACGAACTCATTGCAGGTGAAAGACGCTGGAGAGCGGTGCAATCGCTTGAGTGGGAAAAGATTCCGGCAATTATTAAGGATTTTTCCGACACGGAAACCGCTTCTGTGGCGTTAATCGAGAACTTGCAGCGGGAAGAACTGTCTTCTATTGAGGAAGCGCATGCTTATGCTAGGCTGCTTGAGCTGCATGATTTAACACAGGAGGCACTCGCACAGCGCTTAGGAAAAGGGCAGTCTACAATCGCGAATAAGCTTCGGTTATTAAAGCTGCCTCAGCCGGTCCAAGAGGCGATTATGGAGAAGAAAATCACCGAGCGCCATGCCAGAGCGCTGATTCCGCTGAAACAGCCTGAGCTCCAAGTCACACTGCTCACAGAGATTATTGAGAAAAGTTTAAATGTAAAGCAGACGGAAGACCGCGTGGTGAAAATGCTGGAGCAAGGCCAGAGAAAGCCAAAGCCGAGACGCAAAGCATTCAGCAGAGATACAAGAATTGCGATGAACACGATTCGCCAGTCACTATCAATGGTGGAAGACAGCGGTGTAAAATTGAATACGGAAGAAGAAGAATTTGAAGAATATATTCAATTAACGATTCGCATACCAAAATAGAAGCTCTCCTGAAAAGCAGGAGAGCTTTTTATATTTTTAATAAAAGGTAATCACTTACTTTTAGTGAATATTATTATATTAGAATTCTTTTCTTTGAGCTTGTGGATAAATTCTTCAGATTTTTGCGGTGAAATTACTGCATGTCCCCATCCCCCCTTATAATATATCGTGATGGCATGGCGAGAGCCGATCAGACGAAAACCGGACCACAGTTTCTTTTTTTGAACGACTTTATCGATTTTTTCATAAGGAATTTGATGTTTGATCAATCCGGCTTTAATGATCAGATGGTGTTCCTTCAATACATATTTTAGGTCAATAAAGCTCCAAATGATGAGTCCATTTAAAAGAGTCAGCAGAATAAAAATGATCCAGCCGGAAACTCTCATATTTCCCAGCACAAAAGGAACAATGGCATCTGCTTGTATCAGTAATATGAGAAACACAATCATCAGCGTAACGGGTACATCTCTCTTCGTTTGATAAACCATTTTCTCACCATCCTGTTTCCACGTTCTGTACTGTGACTTCTTCTTTTTTTCTTTAAGAAATTCCTTTTTTAAGTCAAAAAAACATAGAAATTGCAGAATTTATAAGAGAAAGCATAAAGCGTGCTTGAATTTTCAATTATTTCCCTTCTGATTCGGAACAAAATGATGAAAAAAATGAAACGCTTTAATCTTTTTTTGATAGAATAGAAGCAAGATAGTACATGTTCATGTGAAAGTAGGTGACATCGTGGGAAAAATCATAGCAATTACGAACCAAAAAGGCGGGGTCGGCAAAACAACGACGTCTGTCAACCTTGGGGCATGTTTGGCTTACATAGGGAAAAGGGTTCTGCTGGTAGATATTGATCCGCAGGGAAATGCGACAAGCGGATTAGGGATTGAAAAAGCCGATGTAGAGCAGTGTGTGTACGATATTTTAGTAGATGATGCAGATGTAATAGATATTATTAAAGCAACGACAGTAGAGAACTTGGATGTGATTCCTGCGACGATTCAGCTTGCCGGGGCTGAGATCGAGCTGGTTCCTACAATATCAAGAGAAGTGAGATTGAAGAGAGCGCTTGAAGCAGTAAAGCAAAATTATGATTATATTATCATTGATTGTCCGCCGTCATTGGGCTTGCTGACGATTAACGCCCTTACTGCCTCGGATTCCGTTGTGATTCCTGTACAGTGCGAATATTATGCCTTGGAGGGGCTCAGCCAGTTATTAAATACAGTACGTCTTGTGCAAAAGCATTTGAATACTGATTTAATGATTGAAGGTGTATTGCTGACAATGCTTGATGCCCGGACAAACCTTGGCATTCAAGTGATTGAAGAGGTTAAAAAGTATTTTAGGGATAAAGTATATAAGACAGTTATTCCGCGTAATGTCCGTCTGAGTGAGGCACCGAGTCACGGAAAACCCATCATTTTATACGATCCGCGGTCAAGAGGTGCGGAAGTATATTTAGATTTAGCAAAGGAAGTGGCTGCGAATGGCTAAAGGCCTTGGAAAAGGGATTAATGCGTTATTTAATCAGGTAGATTTGTCTGAAGAGACAGTTGAAGAAATTAAAATTGCCGATTTACGCCCTAATCCTTATCAGCCAAGAAAACACTTTGATGACGAGGCATTAGCTGAACTAAAAGAATCTGTGCTGCAGCATGGCATTCTTCAGCCGCTTATCGTCAGAAAATCTTTAAAAGGCTATGATATTGTTGCGGGTGAACGGCGTTTTCGAGCGGCAAAGCTGGCAGGTTTAGATACAGTTCCGGCCATTGTCCGTGAATTATCAGAGGCGTTAATGAGGGAAATTGCTTTATTAGAAAATCTTCAGCGTGAAGATTTATCTCCGCTTGAAGAGGCTCAGGCATATGACTCCTTGTTGAAACACTTAGATCTCACACAAGAGCAGCTTGCCAAACGTCTTGGGAAAAGCAGACCGCATATTGCGAATCATTTAAGACTGCTGACACTGCCAGAAAATATTCAGCAGCTTATTGCCGAAGGTACGCTTTCTATGGGACATGGACGCACGCTTCTTGGCTTAAAAAACAAAAATAAGCTTGAACCGCTGGTACAAAAAGTGATTGCGGAGCAGCTCAATGTTCGCCAGCTTGAGCAGCTGATTCAGCAGTTGAATCAGAATGTTCCACGTGAAACAAAGAAAAAAGAACCTGTGAAAGATGCGGTTCTAAAAGAGCGAGAATCCTATCTCCAAAATTATTTTGGAACAACAGTTAATATTAAAAGACAGAAGAAAAAAGGCAAAATCGAAATTGAATTTTTCTCTAATGAAGACCTTGACCGGATTTTAGAGCTTTTGTCTGAACGAGAATCATAAATGAAAAAACCATCTTTCAAACGAAGATGGTTTTTTCATTTATATGCGCCCAGTGAGCCTTTGCAGCGGGTTAAGGCGTTCTTGCCTCCACTCTGTCCGATCTGTTAAACTCAAACCTTCCGCTAGAACATTTGCCATATTCATGACCAAGTTGAGTCTAGTATTTTGTAATACAAAATATTCCATAAAACCGCTGACATTTACGATTCCGTTAATATGAAGATCTCCCACTTCAGGAAGGTCTTTTTGCACACCGGCTCCGGGCTTTAATGGCCCGTCCCCGATTTGAAATGAACCCACACTCTTAACGCGGCCTAAGCATGCATCCACCGCTATAACAAATGGGTTTTTATGTAATTTATGAATGTCATTGATTTTATCCTTCATGTTCACAGCATGGACGGGGTCAGATAAGGTTCCGTAGACATGGAATCTGGTGAGCTGCATCTGTTTGAGTTTCATCCCTACGAGCGGGCCTAATGAGTCACCGGTTGAACGGTCTGTTCCGATACAAACCACGACAATTGGTTTGCCGGCAGCTTTACGTAAGGATGAAGAAAGGATGGTTTGGATTTGTTTTGCCGCTGCAGCATCTGTATGTGAAACATATTGCTTTACTCGTTCCTGAGAGGAAAAAAGCCCGCCTTTTCGATTCATGGGTTTCACTTCCTTGTTATAGTAGGTAACAGAATTGCTATGGTGTGTGTAGTTATGTAAGGTTGTTTACAGTATATCCAGCAGTATGATTTTTTATGCTTTGTGTATGGCACCGGAGATTTTAAAAAAGTAGAGGTTATGATATGAATGGTTAGTGGGTGATTACAAGTATTGTCCCCCATTGCCTCGATCATGATCAAGCAATGGTCTGCTTATGAAACACTTGAATAGATAGGAATGGTTAGAAAAAAGTGAAGAGTGAAGTTCACTTCTTCATTCCAAGGACAAACAAATAAATATCTCTTTTTAGACTGCCGCATTAGCAGTCTTTTTTATGTTTATTTCGTATGATAATTTCACCTTGTGTTTAAATGTCTATGAAAATATGGCATGTTTGCTTTCCTTTATTTATATAGTAACAATAACGGGAACAAGCTGAACTTTGTCTATGAGGTGATAGTGTTGTGGAGAGCCGGAATGAAGTGGATGCTGCTCATATTAGGGAGCCTGATTGGGGCCGGATATGCGAGCGGTCAGGAGATATGGCAGTTTTTTGGGGCGGAAAGCGGACTTGCTATTGTGCTGTTTACAATTATGTTCATTTTCTCGTCTTATATTGTGATGAAAATCAGTTTTAAAGTTCAATCCACTCATTTTCTGCCGGTTCTGGAGCATTTAATGGGGCCATGGCTGGCGAAAATTTATGATGTCCTCATCATTTTTTATTTGTTTTCGACGACTATGGTGATGATTGCCGGAGGCGGTGTGACCCTGCAAATGTACAAGCTTCCTTTCTGGTGGGGAATCACGCTGATTTGTATTGTGACAGTGTGTTTGTTTTTGTGGGATGTGAAAGGAATATTATCTATAAATAGTATTTTGATTCCTGTGTTAGTAGCGGGGCTTTTATATGCGCTGATCTCCTTTCAGAGCACACATCACCATACGTGGACGATTGATTTGTCCCAGCAGTATAACTGGCCTGCGAGCATTACGTTTACCTCTTTAAACATCCTTTCAGTTGTTGCGATTTTATCCTCTGTTGGGAAAGAGATGAAAGGGCTCGGAGAAGCAAAAATCGCAAGTGTGGCAAGCGGTCTTATTTTTGGCGTGATCTCATTTGTTTATAATGAAACGTTGGTGGAGCTGGCGGGCTCCCTTTCTCAGTTTGAAATACCGCTGTTTGCCGTTCTGGAGGGTGCGCCTTATTTCCTTTTTTTATGTATGACGGCGGTGCTGTGCCTGGCGATTTACACGACGACGGTAGCAGGTTTGCTGGGGCTGTCCAGCCGGCTGATGGCGTTTATTCATATGCCTAGATGGATGATTGTGTTGATTTTGTTAGTGTTAATGGTACCTTTTACTTCTTTCGGATTTTCTGATTTGATCGCGTTCTTGTATCCGATATATGGGATGCTCAATTTGTATTTGTTAGTTTGTCTGCTCTTATATCCTATTTTGAGTAAATGGAAATAAGAGGATGTATTTCTTTTCAGGTATCTTGATTGCTCTTATGATCAGTTTTTTTGTACAATAGATACAGCAGTTTAGGAAAAGAGGTGAAGGGTCTTGGCGGATAAAGACTTTGGCCTGAATGATATCGTAGAAATGAAAAAACCGCATCCATGCGGAGCGAACAGCTGGAAAATTATACGCATGGGAATGGATATTCGAATTAAGTGTGAGGGATGCTCTCACAGTGTTATGATTCCGAGAAGAGAATTTGAAAGAAAACTAAAAAAAGTACTAGTCAAGCATGAGGAGCCTACTTCATAAATAGGCCGACACTCATGCTTTTTCATATAGAAGGTAAGGAGAAGACGGCGATGAGCAAAGTGCATCAGTCGGCATGTCCGCTGAATTGTTGGGACAGCTGCGGCTTTTTGGTGACTGTTGATGATGGAAAGGTAACAAAAGTGGACGGAGATCCAAACCATCCGATTACGGAAGGTAAAATCTGCGGCCGCGGCAGAATGCTTGAGACAAAAACAAATTCGCCTGATCGGCTTCGCTATCCAATGAAAAAACAAAATGGCGAGTTTGTGCGGATTTCTTGGGAGCAGGCACTTGATGAAATTGCCGATAAACTTCGGGAAATCAAGGAAACGTCGGAGACGACTGCTGTTTTGCACAGCCATGATTATGCGAATAACGGTCTGTTAAAAGCGCTTGATCAGCGTTTTTTTAATGGATATGGCGGCGTGACCGAAATCGTCGGAAGCATATGCTGGGGCTCCGGTATCGAGGCGCAAAGCTGGGATTTTGGCCGTTCGTACGGTCACGGACCGCTTGATATTTACAACAGCAAGCATGTTGTTGTGTGGGGAAGAAATGTATCCAGAACAAATATGCACTTATACCACCACTTGCAGCAGGTGAAAAAGAAGGGCGCCACAATTACGGTGATTGATCCGATCTTCAATCCGACTGCCAAGCTTGCCGATCGCTATATCTCTGTAAAGCCAGGAATGGACGGCTGGCTTGCGGCAGCCGTTTTGAAAGTTCTGATTGAGACGGGAAGAACGGATGAAACGTTTATTTCTGAGCACTCTGTCGGTTTTGATGATGTGAAAGAGCTTTTGAAGACCGTTTCTCTGGAAGAGTTTATTGTGAAAACAGAAACTTCTATGGAGGACCTGGAGTATCTGGCCGCTTTGTATGCTGATGGTCCGGTGTCTACTTTTATGGGGCTTGGCATGCAGCGTTATAAAAACGGCGGGGGAACGATTCGTTGGATTGATGCACTCGTTGCGGCAAGCGGAAATGTCGGAATTAAGGGCGGCGGCGCGAATTTCGGAAATGTCCAGATTGGTGAGAGCTTTGCAAAAACAAAGCTGACGCTGCCGGAATTAAAAACAACATCCCGTTCTTTTTCAATGATGACACAGGCTGAAGAAGTGTTGACCGCTGCTGATCCTGCGATTGAGATGATTATTGTGACGTGCGGAAATCCGCTGACTCAGGTGCCGAATACAAATAAGGTGAGACAAGCATTTGAAAAGGTTCCCATGACGGTCGCGATTGATTCCATTATGACGGATACCGCAGAGCTGTGTGATTATGTTTTGCCGACTGCCACTGTTTTTGAAGAAGAAGATATCTACTATTCCAGTATGTATCATCATTATGTTCAGTACGGGAAGAAGCTTGTGGAGCCGCAGGGTGAAGCGAAATCGGACAGCTGGATCTGGTCAGAGCTTGCAAAACGTCTTGGGTTTGGCGAGCTGTTTGAATACAGCACTCAAGAATTTTTAGAGATGGGGCTTTCCTCATTGGAAGCAGAGGATGTGACACTTGAGCGTTTAAAAGAAAAAGGCCACCTCCCTCTTCCAGTAAAACAGGTGCCGTGGGATGATTATCAGTTTTTGACGCCGAGTGGAAAATTTGAATTTACTTCGTCGCTAGCTGAGCAAAAAGGATTTAGCGGCTCGCTTCAATTAAATGTGCCCGAAGAATCTGTTTTCCATAATGAGGAGTTAGCTGAAAAGTACCCTTATACGCTGTTATCCATTCATCCGCAGCGTTCCAACCATTCACAGCATGTGCCGTTTATTGAAAAGCTTCAGCACGTTCAGGTCGATATTTCTCCAGATATAGCTGCTGAGCAGAATCTTCAGGATGGAGACGAGGTTGTCATCTTTAATGACCGCGGACGCTTGAAGGGCAAGGTGAAAGTGATGAAGCAGGCTCATGCGAAGACGATTAATATAGATGAAGGCATGTGGGCGGCTTTTGGAGGGTCAGTCAATGCACTGACAAATGATACAAATTCTGATAATGGAATGGGAAGTACGCTTTTTGACTGTTTAGTAGGCTTGAAAAAAGCATAATCAAAGGGATTGGCAGGTTGAAAATGCTTTTTTGTCAGCTTGTCTTTTCCAGTGAACCTCCTTATAATTGCTCTAGGTTCAAAATACACTCATACAATGACGGTTTTATATAGAGGAGATGAAAGAATGGCTTTAACAGCTGGAATTGTTGGTTTGCCGAACGTCGGAAAATCAACACTATTTAACGCAATTACACAGGCCGGTGCCGAATCAGCCAACTACCCGTTCTGTACAATTGATCCGAACGTGGGAATTGTAGAGGTGCCGGATGATCGTCTGCAAAAGCTGACTGAGCTGGTCAACCCGAAGAAGACTGTGCCGACTGCTTTTGAATTCACTGATATTGCAGGGATTGTAAAGGGCGCATCTAAAGGAGAAGGACTCGGCAACAAGTTCCTATCTCATATTCGCCAAGTTGACGCGATTTGCCACGTTGTCCGTGCTTTTTCCGATGACAACATTACACACGTTTCCGGAAAGGTTGATCCGATTGATGACATTGAAACGATCAACCTTGAGCTGATCCTCGCTGATATGGAAACGGTTGAAAAGCGGATTACACGCGTCAGCAAGCTTGCGAAGCAAAAAGATAAAGACGCTGTATTTGAGTTTGAGATTTTATCTAAACTGAAAGAAGCGTTTGAGAGTGAAAAGCCTGCTCGATCTGTAGAATTCACTGAGGAGCAGCAAAAGCTTGTGAAGCAGCTCCATTTACTGACTTCGAAGCCTATTTTGTACGTGGCCAACGTAAGTGAAGATGAAGTTGCTGATCCATCTGGCAATGAAAATGTAGCGAAGATTCGCGAGTACGCTGCCGGCGAAAACGCAGAAGTTATCGTTGTATGTGCAAAAATCGAATCTGAAATCGCTGAGCTTGAAGGCGAAGAAAAGCAAATGTTCTTGGAAGAGCTGGGCATTCAAGAATCAGGTCTTGATCAGCTGATCAAAGCGTCTTACTCTCTTCTCGGCCTCGCAACATATTTCACAGCCGGAGAACAGGAAGTCAGAGCTTGGACATTCAAAAAAGGCATGAAAGCACCTGAGTGTGCAGGAATTATTCATAGTGACTTTGAGCGGGGCTTCATTCGTGCTGAGACAGTTGCTTATGAGGATCTTCTTGCGGGCGGCGGTATGGCAGGAGCTAAAGAGGCAGGAAAAGTCCGCCTTGAAGGGAAAGAATATGTGGTCCAAGACGGAGATGTTATTCATTTCCGATTTAATGTATAGGATGCAGTTGTAAAGGGACAAGAGCTTTGGTATAATATAAAATTGTGAGTAATAGAATTATTGCTCCTTGCCCATTATGGGCCGCTTAGTCCAAAAGGAGGTGCAAACAGATGAGAAAGTACGAAGTTATGTACATTATCCGCCCAAACATTGACGAAGAGTCTAAAAAAGCAGTTATCGAGCGTTTCAACAACGTTCTGACTTCTAACGGTGCGGAGATCACTGGAACAAAGGATTGGGGTAAACGTCGTCTTGCTTACGAAATCAACGATTTCCGCGACGGTTTCTACCAAATCGTAAACGTTCAATCTGACGCTGCGGCAGTTCAAGAATTTGACCGTCTAGCTAAGATCAGTGACGATATCATTCGCCACATTGTTGTTAAAGAAGAAGAATAAGCAATTTTGAAATATATAATGGTAAAAGGTGGTCTTTCTTATGCTTAACCGAGTTGTATTAGTCGGAAGACTGACAAAAGACCCAGAGCTTCGTTATACGCCAAACGGTGCGGCTGTTGCTACGTTTACTCTTGCTGTGAATCGTACATTTACGAACCAGTCCGGAGAACGTGAGGCCGATTTCATTAATTGTGTCACTTGGAGAAGACAAGCCGAAAACGTTGCAAACTTCTTGAAAAAAGGAAGCCTTGCAGGCGTAGATGGCCGTTTACAAACAAGAAACTATGAAAACCAGCAAGGACAGCGTGTCTTCGTGACAGAGGTCCAAGCTGAAAGTGTTCAATTTCTTGAGCCGAAAAACGGCGGCGGTTCTGGTTCAGGTGGATACAACGAAGGAAACAGCGGCGGAGGCCAGTACTTTGGCGGAGGCCAAAATGATAATCCATTTGGGGGAAATCAAAACAACCAGAGACGCAATCAGGGGAACAGCTTTAATGATGACCCATTTGCCAACGACGGCAAACCGATTGACATCTCGGATGATGATCTTCCATTCTAATGTGATTATCACCTAAAATGAAAAAGAAAGGAGGGAAATGACAATGGCAGGAGGACGCAGAGGCGGTCGTGCGAAACGCCGTAAAGTGTGTTATTTCACTTCTAACGGTATCACGCACATCGACTACAAAGATGTAGATCTTCTTAAAAAGTTTGTTTCTGAGCGCGGTAAAATTTTACCACGTCGTGTAACTGGAACAAACGCTAAATACCAACGTAAATTGACTGCAGCGATCAAACGCGCACGTCAAATGGCTTTACTTCCATACGTAAGCGGTGAGTAAGCTGATACGTAAAGAGCAAGGACCTTCGGGTTCTTGCTCTTTTTTATAGGGGGGAGGATGAAACATGAAGTTGATTTCATGGAATGTAAACGGCCTGCGGGCTGTGATGAGAAAAATGGATTTCCTCTCTTATTTGAAAGAAGAGGATGCAGATATTATATGTCTTCAGGAAACGAAGATACAGGACGGCCAGGTTGATCTCCAGCCTGAAGGCTATCATGTGTACTGGAATTATGCAGTTAAAAAAGGATATTCCGGCACAGCTGTTTTTTCTAAGCAAGAACCGCTGCAGGTCATCTACGGTATCGGATTAGAAGAGCATGACCAAGAAGGCAGAGTGATTACGCTGGAATTTGAAAACGTGTTTGTGATAACTGTTTACACGCCCAATTCCAGAAGGGGATTAGAGCGGATTGATTACCGCATGCAATGGGAAGAGGCTTTACTGTCTTATATTCTTGAATTGGATCAGAAAAAACCAGTGATTTTATGCGGTGATTTGAATGTAGCCCATCAGGAGATTGATTTGAAAAATCCAAAGGCGAACCGGAATAACGCTGGATTTTCAGATCAAGAAAGAGAGGCATTCACTCGTTTCTTAGAAGCTGGTTTTGTTGATTCTTTCCGTCATGTTTATCCTGATCTTGAAGGCGCTTATTCCTGGTGGTCGTATCGTGCCGGCGCCCGGGACAGAAATATTGGATGGCGGATTGATTATTTTGTTGTTTCTGAAAGACTTAAGGAACAGATTGAAGATGCCAGCATATCAGCGGATGTCATGGGTTCCGACCATTGTCCTGTTGAACTTATCATCAATATATGATGAGATAGCAGTAAGGATTTTACACTTACTGCTTTTTTTATATGAAAAAGGAGAAAGAGATGGCAAATATAAAAGAGATCGCAAGACTGGCAAATGTATCTGTTTCGACTGTCTCGCGTGTATTGAATCATCATCCGTATGTGTCTGAAGAAAAGAGAAAGCTTGTTCAACAAGTCATGAAGGATTTGGATTATACACCAAATCGAACCGCAATCGATCTCATTCGCGGGAAAACCCATACGGTCGGTGTGATTCTGCCTTATAGCGATCATCCCTGCTTTGATAAAATCGTTAACGGAATCACCAAGGCGGCTTTTCAAAATGAGTATGCAACGACCCTCCTCCCCACCAATTATAACCCCGCTATTGAAATCAAATATTTAGAGCTGTTAAGAATGAAGAAAATAGACGGTCTTATCATTACATCCCGTGCCCAACTTGGGGAAAGCTCTCGAAATCACATAAAGCAGACTTTCATGAAGCATTGTACAGCTGCTTACTGAAGTTGAAAATTTGGCAGTCCGCTGGAAGATGAAACAGGATCATGCTAAATTTGCATTTGTATTAACAGTTTTGCAACGTGTGTAAGTCAATTCGATCTGCTTGGAATCAATTCACCGAGGACATCAACTTCACGTCTGACTCCGTTACCATGGAAGAGCCTGTAAGGGAACTGCTTATTGAGTAAGAGGTACTTACATGAGGGATAGTAGCGGAGACTACCGGCATTGGCAAACGGAAGTTTTTAACCGGACAAGGCCAGAAAATCGACAAAGACGAAAAGGGTAAAATCAGAATTCTTTGAGAAGAACAAAAGGTGTAAATGAGCTGTAGAGCTGTTTTTGCTGAATAGCAAAGCGATAAAATTTTTTAAAAAAGTGATGCAAACTTAATGATATATTTAAATACACATATTTTTCGCGTGTTTAAATGTTATGCCGCATACTCAAGGATAAGCATAAACTGCTTGAATTTATTACATTGAAGTTGATTGTATCTAAGATACTTGATTAAGAAGGTAATAAAAGGTCCAAGTATTAAGATTGAGATTATAAAATAATTGAAATCGATTCAGCAAGATTACCTTTCGCGAAAATTTCCTTCAAAAAAAACTAAGCTAAGTGTGTTAGTTCTCAAAAAATGATTGGGTTTAAAATTTTGTATGACCAGTCTTTGAACTTGGCTAATAATCGGCCAATAACTTATATAGAGGCCGATTGTTAGCCAATATTTGAAAGAGTTAGGAGGACACTTGAGAACTTTCTCTCATCTTACCAAGATTTAAGGATGGATAAATATACACTAGTTATAGTGTACAGTTTTCTATGGTTCTTGGTTAGAGAAAATAAAGCATCATTTAAAAAACAGTTTTCGACTTTTTAGGTTGTCTTTTTTGAAATTTATTTTTTTTCTTTTGTTTATTCGATACTTCGTCCAAATCATTATTGAAAAAGATAAAAATAAAAATATAAAATAGAACAATTTAAACATTCCAATAACACTAATAAAACTTAGTATAAAAGAAATACTAGACAACACAAAGATGGAGGAAAGATTCATTAAAGTTCCGATTAATGAATTAAGTGTGCTAATATTAGAAGCAGGACTATTCTTTCTAATTTCCACAAGTAAATTTTGATAGTATATATAATAAAAGCACAACGTTATTGGGAATAATAGAAAGAATGTTATTTTGTAACTAAATTCCATTATTACATAAGCGCTGATATTCACTAATAGTAAAAGGGGATAGGAGTAAATTTGCTTGTACTTAATTTTTGAGAATATATAAATTCCTAATATGTTGCATAACTGAAATATTACATAAGTATACCCAAAATAACTAATAGAAATATTTTTTTGTTGGTAAAGAACCTGCCAATATTGAAAAAAGGGTTGTAAAAAGAAAGATAACGAGGCATATAATAGGATAAGTTCAAATATTCTTGGGTTTTTGAAAAAGTAAGCAATAGAATTTATAGTATCATAAATCGTTGTCTTTAAAATATTATGGTTTTGAAATTTTTCCTTTTCCTTTTCTTTTTTAAAGGATTTTTTATTATTTTTTTGTTTAAAACCTAGAGATACGACTATACTTCCTATAAATAAGAATATAGATATTAGGTAGATATTATCAATAAAATACTTGAAAAGTACACTTCCTATAATAGCCCCTAAAGCAGATGAAATATTTAGTGCATAAGAGTCTAATTCAGTGAATTTTTTTAAGTTTTTTTTCTCAGCATTTAATTCATTAATAATCTCACTTTCAAGAGTTCCTGATTTAAATGCTGCACTTGCTCCGTAAAGAATCCATGCAATGTATAGAAGCACTTTACTTTCAGTCGAAATGTAAATTAGTGAATAGCCAAGAAGAATAAGAAAAATTGATATTATATACATTCTTTTTCTTGACCAGTTATCACTTAAAATTCCACTTGGAAATTCAAGAATGAACAAAGTAGTCATATACACAATTTGTAGTAAAGCGATCTCTTGTAGAGTAACGCCTCGTCCTAACAAATAAACTGTTAGGACAGCATGAGGTACTGTTCGTCCTAAATTCCAAAGAAAATCTGATATAATAAAGATATTAATATTCTTTTTAATAGACACTGGAACATTCATATATATAATCCTTTAATGTATTTTCGATTGAAACTTCAGTATGTAAGACTCTTGTAGTAGCAGAGTAGTAGTCAAGAAAGTCAATAAGTTTATCTGGAAAGTGTTGATTAGGTAATTGATTTTTTAAATTATCAAGTATCATTTGAAAATCCTTATTACTAATACTTGGAATATTAAAATCTCCTAAGAACTTTCCCTTTAATTTTAACAATTGAGATAGTTCAAATTCTGGAACTTTAATAATGCTAAAACGTCTTTTAAACGCTTCATCTTCTAATAATATATTTGCCTCTTTAATAGTTGTTGCTCCAATAAATTTAAGTTTTTGACCGGATAGATAAGGTTTTAATATATTTGTTGCTGACATTCCCCCTGTAGAATGCCCTAAGTCAATTAGAGAATGTAATTCATCAAAAAATATTATTAAATCTTCTTTGACTGCATAATTTAAGATATCTACAACTTTTTGTTCGAATTCTCCTCTGTATTGGCTGCCTCCAATCATTTTAGCTACTTCTATACAAAGAATCTTTTGTGATTTGTGGTTTCTAGCATAATATTCAACTAGAGTAGTTTTCCCAGTACCAGGTTCACCAACTAATAGTATATTATTTTTTATTTTCTTTGATAATACAATCTTCATTTTTTTTTCTAATTGTCTTCTTGGAACATAAATTCTATTAATAAAATCATTTTCCTGTGGAACAATTATATATCCAACATCTCTTAAAAGTTTAGGTATTTCGTTTATTTGTTTTTTCTTTTTTAAATATATCATTGAAGAGAATTGATTATCATCTAGTTTTAATAATTCTAAAAAAATATCGATATTCCCTTTAGATTTCTCATAAAATTGTGATATTTTTTTTGTGCTCATACTTAATTCATGGTAATCATCAGGATTTTTAGAAACAATAATATCATACTTTTTACTAAGGTTATTTTTATCAATATGATCCAGTATTTTAAATATACTTTGTTTTTGTTGAATTAATTCAGCTAGCATCAATCTAATAACCTCTTTTCAATAATCCAATCATCAGTATCTAACAGGATCCGCTTTTGTTCAATGGAATTCATATGGTAGCCTGTAATATACTTTAAAATTTCTATTGAAGCCATTTTAGCTGCTATACCATTAAAAGGATCTATTATAGATGCTATAAAATTTTCATTAATAATTTCAGTACGACAATCATTTTTCACCATTAGTTTTGGGAAAATATCTGAATAACTTTTTGTCTTCCCAGGTATAATTAGCGGTCCTATTACGACTTTTGAGTGATTATAAGGCCCAAAAAACATCCAAGGGATCTTTAAATCTTGTGAAATTTGATCAACCATGTATTGGATTTCTCCTCTGGGGGTATCAGCACACAGAACTATCAGATCTGCATCATGATGGTCTCTGATAATCTGAAGATCATCAATTGTAGTTATAAATTTTTCATATGTATGTAATTTTAAGTTTTTATTGTATTTTTTTAATTTTCTTGCAGCAACTTGAACCTTGCTTTTCCCTATATCATCTTCTGAATAAAGAATTTGCCTAGAGGTATTGCTTAACTCGATTTCATCTTTATCGATGATAACCATGTCCTCAACGCCCATTGATGCTAGAGATAGTGATAAATAACTTCCAATTCCACCAACACCTATAATTATTATTTTAGAGTTCACAAGTTTGCATTGCATACCATGAGCATCTGAATAATTTAAGCCTTTTAGAGTATTAAAAGACTTGATTTGTCGATCAAATTTTTGTAATTGATAATCTGATAAAGTCTTAATCGAGTCAACATTATCGTCATACGTTTTAATAATGTTATTCTCGATTGAAAACTCAAATATTTTATTGTAGTTACTATTATTCACATAAAATGCATTGTTCAGTTGTTCTAATCCTATTTCTTTGGAAACTGGAAAGCGAAATATACTTAAGAATTCTAGGTATTCATCAATTCCTTCTGTAATTAATACAGGTTCATTATCGGCAACCATAACAACTAGTCCGTCATTTAATAGGTCGCATCTTATGGAAGTATTTAAACTATATCTATGTTCCATTTAATTACACCTCATTTATATATATGATTAGAAAAATTGCAGCGGAAGATATAATAATCATCTTCCGCCTCTGTTTAGTTTGATTTTAAGTAAGCATTAAGGAGTAATAACATTAACAAGCAATCGATCTTTAACTTTAGACTCAACTTTAGTAGTAACTTTAATCATCAAAAACACCCCTTTCATATACTTATTAACCAAAAAATAACTGGTTTAATTTAGGTTATCACAGGGAAAATAAATGAGTCAATATATTATTTTAAATTATCAGAAAATAAACTAGGTTTTTAATTAAGTATACTTATAAATATAATACAAAATCAGTCTATTTTAGTATTGCCTTATGAGGGGGAGATTGAATATACATACAGCGATCTGGGTCAAAGATTTAGAGCGAATGAAGGCTTTTTACGAAACGTATTTTAACGGCAAAGCGAATGATTTGTACCATAATGAGAAAAAAGATTTTAAGTCTTATTTTATTACGTTTGATTCCGGAGGAAGGCTGGAAATGATGAAAAAAGGAAATGTGACTGATCCGCCTTCACCAACGATGACAGGCTGGGCCCATATTGCCTTTTCTGTTGGAAGCCGGAAGAAGGTTGATGAACTGACTGATCGATTGAAGAAGGATGGTTTCGCAGTAGTAAACGGCCCAAGGACAACTGGAGATGGCTACTATGAAAGTGTGCTTGAAGATGATGAAGGAAATTTGATCGAGATTACAATCTGACATCTGGAGTGACTTGAATGCTAAGGGCTGCGAGAATGTTGAAGGAATTGTAGTGAGATCAGTGCGGCAGGTCCGCACTGACTTTTTTAAATCTGTTTTGCATTCGTATTAGGACCGAAGAAGATTAACAGCAAGGAGCAAGCGAGCCAGCAGCCCCCAATAAATAAGAAGACGCTGATATAGCCGAGCTGAACGGCAATAAATCCGACAAGCAATGAGCCAAAAATGTTTGAAAAACGGCCAAGACCATAGGCTAAACCGCTGCCAGACGAGCGGTATTCAGTCGGATAAGGTTCAGATGTATAGGCGTATAAGTTCGAGGTAAAGACCCGTTCTGTGATATTCACGATAAAACCAAATACAATGATCATGATGGGAATAAAAGTCATACCATATAAGAGCCCGGCGATGGCCGTCAGAAACGCACTCGCAGCTAAAATCCATTTTCTTTGAAATCTTTCGGAAATCATGGAGCCGAGCAGTGCGCCAAGTGGAGCGCCGACGGAATGCAATACGTTATACCATAATGTATTTTCCATGGTTACGCCATTGCTTTTTAGCAGGCTTGGAACCCATGAAGCAAATCCGTAAAACCCAAACGTTTCAAAAATCCATACAGCTGATAATACGATGGTGATTTTGAGGTTTCTGCCTTTCAATAAGCCGGCGTAACCTGCATGCTGCTTAACAGTTTCGCTTACTTTAGGCTGGGATGCTGCCGGAAGCGGGCCTTTCTCCTTTTCAACCTGTGCCTCAATTCGGTTGAGGATCGCATCGGCTTTCGCATATTCCCCGCGATTTTCGTGCCAGCGAGGCGACTCTTCCAGCCGTCGAATAAAGAAAAAATAAATAAGGCCGACGGCACCCCATACAAATACTAGCCTCCATCCCCATGAACCAAGAGGAATGACAAAGGCAGACACAATGTTGGTGATCGGCACCCCGATCAATCCAATCATGGCACAAAAAGAAATATATTTTCCACGTACACTTGAAGGGAAAAATTCCGCCAAATAGCTATTCGTAATGACCATGGCGGCTGCAACGCCAAATCCGGTGAGAAAACGGAATGTCATTAAAGATGGAATGTCCCATGCCGCAGCATTGCATAGCGATGCGATTGAGAAAACAAAGACAAATAGATTTAAGGCTTTTTTGCGGCCGATTCGATCGGACAGCCGTCCGCCCAGTGAAGCGCCTAAAAACATGCCTAAAAACGAAGCAGCCGTTACGTTAGCAATAGTTGAAAGCGGGATGCCCCAATGTTCAATCAGTGCCGGCGCTACATTGCTGAGGGTAAATAAATCTGCGAGATCAAAGAAATAAACAATGCCGAGAGCGGTTAACACTTGGAAATGAACGCGTGAAATCGGAAGGCGGTCTAAACGATTCGCTGCGTTTGAGAAAGGATGTGTATTCTTTTGTTTGAAGATCGTATTCATAAAAAACCCCCTTTTAGTAGTAAGAAAAGACTGAAAATTCCCCTCTTGGGACTATTATAAGTATCTTGGTTCATTGGCAACAGAGTTCAAATCACTAGATGGAAGAACTAAATTCACACTTTATATTTTAATTTTGCTTAAAAGATTTCCAAAACAGTAGATTCATAGACCAATTTATGCAAATATATAGTAATATTCTCATTGAAAGGAAGAGACATAGAAGGAATGAATTCATTTATCCGTCCTATAGAAGGAAACAATACGTTGTGGAGATATTTTTTCGCTTTTTTGGTGATGGTAGGGTTATATGTATTCGGGAATATAGCTTACCTTTTCGCTATACTGTTCACGGTTATTGTGAATCCCAATATCACGTTTGATTTGGATGAAGCTGTGCTGAGTGATCCTCTCGTAGATCTTTATTTGTCCCATGTGATTTATTTATTCGCCATTCCGGGAGTTTGGCTGGCTGTGCGCTTTATTTTGAAGCGGCCTTTCCGAACTGTGATTACACCAAATTCAAAGATGAATTGGCGGAGAATTTCCTTTGGTTTTATTGCTTATTTCTTGCTGATGATCGCCGTACAATTGATTGATTTTGCGATTCATCCTGATAGCTATTCAATGCAGGAGTTTAATGCCTCACGCTTTATCTGGCTGCTAGCGGCTGCCCTCATTTTGGTTCCGATTCAGACATCAGCTGAGGAACTGTTTTTCAGGGGATTTTTGCTTCAAGCTTTCGGGAGATTGACGAAAAATCCTCTATTTTTGACACTGATTGTCGGAGGATTGTTTGGCGTATTGCATTTTGCGAATCCAGAAATGAACAATGGCGCTGTCTGGGCAGGAATTGAGTATTTAACATTTGGTTTTGTGTGGACCTATTACACGATTAAAACTGGAAGCATCGAAATATCACTTGGCGCCCATGCCGCGAATAATATGTTTTTGTGTATGTTTATTACAGAAAAAAACAGTGTGTATGGAGGAATTCCTTCTCTCTTTACGGTTACGCGGGGGAACCCGATGTGGGAGGCTTTCTTTACGATAGCGGTCAATCTTGTGTTTGCGGGGATCGCTTTATGGTACCATAAGAAATCAAAAAGTAAGCAGCAAGGGTCTTAATCCCTGCTGCTTATTAACGTGTGGATGGCTTCTTCGATATTCGTTGTCGGCTGCTGGCAGGCGAAGTTTTCACAAATATACACGGTTGTTTTGCCGTCTATGATGCGGTAGTCTGCCGCGAATGGCGCAATGTCTTTGCATTGATCAGGATGCTCTGCTACCAGAATGGAGTCGTTAGGCTTAAAGGCTTTTTGGAGCTCTGTTATGATTTGTTTTCTGGCTGGATCGTCTGCACTTCCAAAAATCACGATTTCTTTCTTAGGCATCAGATGTCTTAATACACTTTGCATAAAGAAAGCATGGCCGCTCGGATACGCGTCGATGTCTGGCTTGAACACGGAAAACATCGTTTCTGCTTTTTCAATTAGTGATGAGTCGCCTGTGACTTGCCCGAGACGCAGCAGCTGAACAGCCGCCACACTGTTTCCGGAAGGCACGGCGCCGTCGTACACTTCTTTTTCCCGTACGATTAAGGCTTCTGCATCGTGTCCGGTGAAGTAGAATCCGCCATGCTCCTCATCCCAAAATAAGCTGATGATATCGTCTGTCAGTTTCTTCGCTTTTTGTAAATAAGAAAGATCAAACGAAGCTTCATAGAGATCCAGATAAGCCCATAGGAGAAAAGCGTAATCGTCGATAAAGCCTTTGTTTTTCACTTCGCCGTCTCGATATCGGACCATTACACGGCCGTCGATGATTAATTTGTTTTCAATAAATGTGATGGCGTCTTTCGCTAGGCTGAGATATTTCGGTTCCTGGTATACCTTTGCCGCTTTCGCAAGACCCGCGATCATCAGCGCGTTCCATGAGGTAAGCACTTTATCATCGACATGCGGATAGGTTCTTTCCTCGCGTGTCTTCAAGAGCTGCTGTCTTGCTTCTTCGAGTTTGAGACTGAGCTCTTTTTCGGTTAACCCGGCATCGGCTTTGATTTGTTCCCACTTTGTGTGAATGAGGTTAGGAATATTTTTGCCTTCAAAGTTTCCTTCTTCAGTGATGTCATACACTTGGCAATACAGCGTTCCGAGATCGTCCCCGAGCGTTTTCAGAATTTCTTCCTTTGACCACACGTAGTACTTTCCTTCTTCTCCTTCTGTATCCGCGTCTAAAGCAGAGAAAAAGCTTCCGTCTTCATGAGTCATTTCCCTCTGAATGAACGTAATGATCTGCTCACAAATCTCTTTATAGCGGCTGTTTTGCGTGACCTGATAGGCTTCTGTATAAGCGGTCAGCAGCAGCGCATTGTCGTACAGCATTTTTTCAAAATGGGGAACGAGCCACTCGTCATCGGTCGAATAGCGGGCGAACCCATAGCCGATATGATCGTAAATGCCGCCATTCGCCATGCTGTCCAGCGTTTTCGTCACGTTGTATAAAGCGTTCTCCTGCCCCGTATTGTGATGATAACGAAGCAAATACATCAGCATATGGGGCATCGGAAATTTCGGTGCCTGCCCGAAACCGCCGTAGATCGTATCAAACCCGCTGGCAAGCTGCTGGAATGTCCGGTGAATCGCTGACTCGCTAAGGCCTTCGCCTGATTTGGCGGCTGTTTTGGTCTGCAAATGTTTAGCGGCGTTCTCCGCAATATCCTCGACATGCTCGCGGTCGTTCGCAAACGTCTCAGACAGATGCTCAAGCACATCAACAAAACCGGGACGATTGAATTTGCTCGTCTTTGGAAAATATGTACCCGCGTAAAACGGCTTCTGATCAGGCGTGATAAACACATTCAGCGGCCAGCCGCCCTGCCCGGTCATCAGCTGGCAGATTCTCATATAAACAGAATCCACATCCGGCCGCTCTTCCCGGTCGACTTTAATCGCCACAAACCGTTCATTGAGAAGACGCGCGATTTCTTCATCTTCAAAGCTTTCGTGGGCCATAACGTGGCACCAATGACAACAGCTGTATCCAATACTTACCAATATCGGTTTGTTTTCTTTTTTTGCTTTGTTGAAGGCTTCTTCTCCCCACGGGTGCCAGTCAACAGGATTGTGAGCGTGTTGAAGTAAGTAAGGAGACTTCTCAGCGATTAGTCTATTGGGTTTGTTGTTAGTTGGCATGGAATCACCTTCTTTCTATACAAATTTTTATTCAGTATTGTCTATACATTATTTAATATACCAAAAAAAAGAAGAAGAGACCTTTTGAGGTAATCTCTTCTTTTTTTTATGGATCTTCGGAATATACAGTGGCTAATGGCTTAATTAAACTATATTATAATCAGAATATTTTTAAAAAATAACTTGAAAAACATTTTAAATCGAATTACCTTATCTAAGAAAGGAGGACTAAAATTTGAAAATAACTATTGAAGAATTACCTGAATCAAGGATTGCTTATTTCAGAAATGTTGGGGAGTACGGTGAAAAGCAAAACAAAGAATTAATGGAGACTTTTAAAAAGTGGGCAAAATTGAATGATGTATTTGATAATTCTACAATTTTAGGCATACCGCAAGATAACCCAGAGATTACTCCTAAAGAGGAATGTCGTTATGATGTTTGTGTTGTTATAAATAAAGATTTGAATGTGAAAAAACCAGCTCATGTTGGAGAATTTTCTGGTGGGAAATATGCTGTTTTCTTGCTTGACCATACAAAAGAGGCAGTCAGAGACTTTTGGGGCAATATTTCTTCTGAGATAGAAAGAAATAATCTATCAATAAGAGAACAACCAATTATAGAAAGATATACTCCACAAATGATTGATAATCATTTGTGTGAAATATTAATTCCTATACAGTAAGGAAGCAGGGACATTTCTTTCCCACCTTCTATTTAAAGCGGACAACATTAGACCTACTATGTATTTCAGATCTAACCGCAATTGAAACACCACAAGTGAATGACACATATGTGATGTTTGAAGTTTAAGCAGTGGTCCCACTTGAACGTTATCCTGAGCGTGGGTTTCGACATGTCTGAGGAAGATATTAAGGGTCATAGGTTAGAGAAAAGTTTTCAAACTAAGGTTTCTAAAAATTTGCATTAAATTTATTAAAAGGCAGCCGAAACTGGTTGCTTTTTGTGGTTATTTTAAGAGACATGGCACCAATGACAAGTCGAATAACCGATGCTGACCAGAACAGGCTTGTTTTCGCGTTTCGCTTTTTCAAATGCTTCATCTCCCCAAGGGAACCAATTCACAGGGTTATGAGCATGTTGAAGTAAATAAGGAGACTTCTCAGCGATTAATCTATTGGGCTTATTGTTAGTGGGCATAGGATCACCTTCTTTCGTTTTTTTATAAACACAAAACTTAGCCGATTTACTTAAAAGAGGGAGAATGAAATATACTATAATGTTTAATTATGTTAATGCGTCCTTTCCAGTCTTCTTTTCTTTTAATACAAGAATGGATATTTTTAGCTCTGTTAAAGTTGATAATTCAATAGTATTAAGGAGAACCCATCGGATTCCCCCTTTAGTTCAATAAGAAAAATAACTGTCGAGTGTTACCTTACAATGTATATTTTGGAGGGAAAGATTTTTTTAGCCATTCCAATGATAAACGATTTGCACAACGCCAGAGGAAAATGTTCTTGTATTCACCATTTTTAAATTTATCCTCTGTTTTACATCAATAAACAACGGTTTTCCTTCTCCCAAAACAACAGGGTGAATAGATAATCTAAATTCATCAACAAGCCCCAAATTTATAAAAGTTGTAATGAGACTCGCTCCACCATATAGCCAGATGTCTTTGCCAGACTTTTTCTTCAATTTATTTACTTCTTCAAGAATATTATCATTTATAAATATGGCTTGATTATCAATCTCATTTTGTGTTCTGGAAAAAACATATTTCTTTTTACTATGAACCAATTTCCAAAGTTCCTTTTCTGTATCAGGGTCTTCATCTTTTGGAATATATTGTCCCCATAAATCGTAGCTTTTTCTGCTATATAAAATAGTATCAATTTGATTTAAGAAATCAGTAAACCCCATATCAGGGTCCATAATGCACCAATCAACTTCTCCATTTTTCCCTTCAATAAAACCATCTAAAGTAACTGCTAAATCTAAAATGATTCTTCTCTGTTTTAAGTTATTTGTCATAACTATTCATCCTTTTCCATAAGAAGTTGGTAGAAATTCTTCTCCCACTCTCGCACCAGATAGACTAAGTTGCGTTTATGGACTGAGTGAAGAACAGTATCCTAAAATGAAAGTGCCCACTACTTTTCGCAGCTTGATTAGCCGGAACACTCTTTATCTTCACTTGGTTAAATGAAAGCTCTGCTCGATTAAGTTATAGATTTCGCCTTCTGGATCTGTCCGTTCTAAAACAATTGAAATCCAATGTTCCTTATCCATATGATATCCGGGTAAGATATTTTCCCCGTTTCTTAAGCTATCACTTATTTCAGGGGGACATTTTAGATTTAGAATATCTATTTCGCCATGACCATCCAAGCCTAATTTTTCTGGGAGAACATTCATGATAAGACCGTACCATTTTTTGTTTGATGTATGTCTCAAAGAAGCATAGTTTGGGTATTTCACCCACGGGTAATCAGGCGATGTACCGTATTTTTCTTTGACGTGTTTAAAGATATCTTCTCTTGTTAACATACTCAATCACTCCTTTATTCACTCTACTTTCTTCTTGAAAAAGTCAAAGAGCGATCCTTGGTTGTCCTTTGGATACTTCAATAGAGATGTCATCAATGGCAGAAGCTGTGTCAAAGCTTCCTCTCTCCACGGATACTAGTCAACAGGGTTGTGGGCGAGTTGAAGGAAGTATGATATTTCTCATTGAGTTTATTGTTAGTGGGCATAGGTTCATCTTCTTTTCTCTTGTTTCTATTCCTTTTTACTGTACCACAAGCCTCTGTTGAAATACCCCATTAAGACAGTGAAATAGAAAAATCGCTATATATAAAAGGTAATGGATGCTGTTCTTTTAAAGAGTGCCCTTTTGGAAGCTGTTATCGATCGAAACGAGTATGCTAATATAATCTCGTTTAGGAGGGGATTGATATGATCAAGAAAATGACTCAAATGAATTTGAAAGATTTCAATAAACCAAACGAACCTTTCGTTGTTTTTGGGAGAATGATACCTACTTTTGAAAACGGTGTTTGGACATATACTGAGGAACGATTTTCTAAACCTTATTTTAAACAATATGAAGATGATGAAATGGATGTTAGTTATATTGAAGATGAAGGGAAGGTTGTCTTTTTATATTATGTTGAAAACAACTGCATCGGCCGGATTAAGATTCGTTCTAACTGGAATGGGTATGCACTAATAGAGGACATTGCCGTTGCAAAAGACTATAGACAAAAAGGCGTTGGAACAGCATTATTACATAAAGCGATTGAGTGGGCAAAGGAGAATCGTTTTTGTGGTCTTATGCTTGAAACACAAGATATTAATGTTTCAGCTTGTCGTTTTTATGCCAAACATCACTTTATAATAGGTGCAGTTGATACGATGCTTTATTCCAACCTTCCAACAGCAAATGAAATTGCGATTTTTTGGTACTATAAATTTTAATTCATCATAAAATTTGAACGAAACGAAGCTTGTTTTGCGTGTCGTTTTTTCAAAGAAGAGATTTTTTAACCCCTTCTTTTTTTTGATAAGAGGTGTCTTTCCACAATAGGCATAAAAACGTGAAGGATCATTCCTCCTAAACAGACGGTTAAAAGGGTTCCAATGCCGATAGGACCTCTAAAGACAATTGCTAATACTAAGAAAAGAGCATATACCAATGTTCTTGAAAACAAGATTGTTCTTTTGGAGAGATCTCGGATAATAAGTGTTAAATGATCGATGGGCGTTGATGCGAATTTCGTCTGAAGATAGATGGCTGTTCCAAGACCGATGAGCACCAAACCAATTCCGAAACAAAGCAGTTTGCTTAACAACGCGTTTAGATAGAGGGTGTTTTTTACAACAAACAACCATAGGTCAATGCCTATTCCAGTAATGAATGCTGTAATTAAGCCTAGCAAAATAGGTTTTTTTCTCGTTAATATAGCGTTGCAGATTAAGAGGATCACAGAAATAAGGACCTCCCAGCTCCCTACGGTAAGACCGATTTCTTTTGACAGACCAACCAAAAGGGCATCGAAGGGTGATGTGCCCAGTCCTGATTGTATGGTTAAGGAAATGCCCAAACTTAATATGAGTATGCCTAATCCGTAAAAAATATATTTCATGTTATATTCCGCGATATGTCTTTTGTCATCAAGACATGAGGGATGCCGTCTTCCATAAATGCCTGTGAAGAAATCTGGTAGCCCAGTTTTTGATAAAAGCCTGCTGCTTGTGTTTGACCATGCAGCTTACATGCAGTCAATCCTTTTTCTTTTATGATTTCTTCTAACCCGCTTACGATGACTTTCCCCAATCCGTACTTACGGTAAGGTTTTAGGATGCAGATTCTTTCCAGCTTTGCTGTATGGCCAACGATGCGCACACGGCCCGTGCCGACAGGCTGATTCTCATGATATACCAAGACATGCTGGCATTGTTCCTGGAGCGTATCAAATTCATCGAACTCTTCGGATTCCGATACATGTTGCTCCTCAATGAAAACCGTCTTTCTAATATTCAAAGCTTCATGTAAATCAGCTTCAGTTGTTATTCTTTTTATATTCATTATGAATCAATCCTTTTCTGATATTAGTCTGGACTGTACAGCATGCATGTGGTCTTATTATAGTAAGGTTAAAACATTTTTGTTGTAATTGCAACAAAAGTACGTGAGGGGTTTTAGGAATGAATGATATTTTGCGTGAGATCGGCATGATAGCAAGAGCGTTGGATTCCATAAGCAACATCGAATTTAAAGATTTGGACTTAACAAGAGGGCAGTATCTCTATCTCGTACGTATATACGAAAATCCGGGAATTATTCAAGAAAAATTGGCGGAAATGATAAAAGTGGACCGGACAACGGCCGCGCGGGCCATTAAGAAGCTGGAAATGCAGGGATTTATTCAAAAATTGCCGGATGAGCAAAATAAAAAAATAAAAAAACTGTTCCCGACTGAGAAAGGGAAAAAGGTATATCCATTGTTAAGAAGAGAAGGAGAACATTCCACGGAAGTAGCCTTGTCCGGTTTTACTTCAGAGGAAAAGGAAACCATTTCTGCACTCCTTCATAGAGTGAGGAAGAATATAGAACGTGATTGGGAATATGTGAAGAAGGGGAACAAAAGGGATTATTAATGGACAACGTTAACAAGTCGAGCTGATGCTGGCGAAAATCGGCGTCTCCTCCTCAAGAATTCCAGTCCGCTGGCCGTTCACTTCTGTTTTCTTTTGAACTATCAAAAATCTCCAAAGGGAGTGGTTTGCGTGAACTTGAGACAACTATCAGAACATGTCTATCAATGTGAATTTGAGCTTGATGTGCCTCTTCGGATTCCGGTTCATACCTGGTTTATCAAAGATGGTGATGATGTTTATATTGTTGATACGGGTATAGAACGTTTTGCTGATGCTCAAATTAGGGCAGCGTTAGTGATCGGCAATCCAAAAGCCATTTTGCTTACCCATGGCCACAGTGATCATATCGGAGGTGCATCAAAATGGTTAGAGAGATTTGATATTCCGATTTTTGCGCACCAGAAAGAACTAAAGTACATCAATGGGGAAGAGCCATATCCGAACAAAAATGAAGTGGAGAACACAGGGGTAGCCCATATTGTCCAGCCGCTGACGGAGCAACGCTTGCTCACCTGCCTCTGAAATACTATTTAACACCTGGTCATTCTCCGGGGCATGTCGTGTATGATCATAACCAAGAAAATTGAAGCTCGGGAAATTGGGAATGTCTCTGATCGGCCACTTGAGGGACCGTAAACTATTCAGCTTGTTTCTCATTGTTTTTTTGCTGCTTGGAAGCAATGTTGCCTTGTTTAATTACATTGTGTATGTGCTGTTGGGCCCGCCGTATTCGCTTAATAAAGCATTTTCCAGCTGGATCTTTATTGTGATGATTGTAGGCATTTTCAGCTCGTCTTTCATTGGAAGAATGGTTGATCGGTATGGCTATCCGAAAATATTGGTGATGAATATTTTCATCGTCATTGCAGGTGCGTTATTTACGATAAACAATATGCTGGCAGTGAAAATTCTGGGGATTGCCCTCTTTACATTCGGTTTTTTCGGAGGGCATTCAGTTGCCAGCAGCTGGGTGGGCAGGAGAGCCCTTCACAACAAAGCACAGGCTTCATCGCTGTATTTGTTCTTTTATTACGCCGGTTCAAGTGTTTTCAGAACAATCGGAGGGCTATTCTGGTCTGGTTTTCACTGGCTGGGCGTTGTCGGTATGATCACCTTCATGCTGCTGATTGCGCTATGGCTGTCGGGATACTTGGCAAGAAGTGCGAAAATGCCGGATAAAAGCAACGAAAAAGGATTCAATTGATGACAGCAAAAAAGGACCGTTAGCGGAGTCCTTTTTTATTTCCAATGGGCAGGGATTCGTACAGACAGCGGCAGCTTTGTGTTCGAATCGCCGTTGGCGGCGTTCACCTGTGCCTGTGTCAGAAAGATGCTCCCGGTCAGGTCGGCGCCGCTGAGATCAGCGTCTCTCATATCTGCACCGATAAAGTCTGTCATTCTCAAATCGGCATTTCTCAGATCGGCGGCTATGAGCAGCGCCCCTCTTAGATTTGCTCCTCGCAGATCAAGCCCTTTCAGTTTCGCGCCGATCAGGACACTTCCCCGGCTGACCTTTTTCGGGAGTTTTGGATGGCGGGCTTGGGCACGCACCAGCTCACTTGTTTTTAACAGCCATTCATTGACCTCAGCTCGATGCTCGTCCACCTGCAGTGTCAGCAATCGTTCTTTGCTGAGTCTGGTGAGCCTTTCTATTTTTTCGAAAGTGGTTCTCAGTTCAGAATGAATCGGCTTGGCTATATCTATAGAAAGAGCTTCATGTAAATACCAGAGCATTTCGTGCAGCTGCTGCATGATAGGAAAAACGTCAAACATCTGGTTGGCCGTTTCGGGGCAGTTTCGCCAATCCTTTCCCTCATAAGTGATTTGGGATACTTTTTGGCCGGCGCCAAAGCATTCATATGCAGAGCAGCCTCGAAATCCTTTTTCTCTGAGATCTTTATGTATAGAACATTGATAGTTTGATTGTAAGTTGCGGCAAGGCGTGCCCCCGTCTTTATCAAAAGCAAAATCTGCCGACTTCGCATAAGGCAAGGCGACACAGCACAGGCCAAAACAGTGCTGGCAATCCGCACTTAAATCATGATGTATATTGTCATGTAACGTTACTTCCGCAGACAATAATGTTCACCCCTTCACTTGGGTACTTTGTTAAATATATCTATTTGATTATATAGGAAAAAAGGATACTTTTCATTTTGTTTTCAAGGTTTCAGTGGTCTAGCGATGTATAATATATCCAATCATGATGATTGGGGGAATTCATTTGGAACAGCAATTGAAAGACATCATCTCTGCGTGTGATTTGGCAATCCAAAATGAAGATTTTGATACACTGATGAATTATTATTCGGAAGATGCCGTTTTAGTCGTGAAGCCCGGCATGATCGCGCGAGGCAAAGAAGAAATCAAAAAAGCGTTTATCACGATTGCGAACGATTTCAATCATCATATTGTGCCGAGACAAGGGGAAATGATCCTGTTGGAAGCAGGTGACACGGTACTCGTCCTTTCTCAGACACTGCTTGATTCGGATAAAAAGGACTCCGAGTATGCGATGGAAAGAAGGGCGACCTATGTATTTAAGAAGAATGCGCAAGGCGAGTGGCTTTGTGTAATCGATAACTCATATGGTACGGATTTAATTGGTGTGTAAGATATGTCTTTGATGTGCCATACCTGCATATAATGATTCATTCAGCTGATTAGGGAAGGTGACACAATTGAATGTGTATGACATCAGAATGGCTCCTTATTGGTTTTATGAAAGCAGAGGACTTGTTCAACATCCATACGTATTTCGGCAGCCTGTCTCCTCACGTGCAATCATTGCATCTACTCGCGGCGATGTAACGGGAGACGGCGTTATTGACGAGGTCTTTCTAACTGGAAATCAAATGCCCGGCAGCCCGTTATGGAGAAATATCACATTGGTGATCCGTGATGGCAGAACCCATCAGGAGCAGCAGATTCAGCTTCAAAACAATATGGGATACAATCCGTCACTTTTTCTGGGGGATATGACAGGCGACAAGATTGAGGATGTGGCAGTGGTAATGGACACAGGGGGAAGCGGCGGTGCTATTTATGCATACGTGTTTGCCTATCTAAACAGGCAGTTCCGGCGAATTTTCAATTCAGATGTATTGAATGATGAAATAAAGTACAGTGTGAGGTATCAAAATCAATATAAAGCGAGCGTCATCAGTCATCAGCAAAACGAAACGTATATCCTCGACCTTACTTACAAAGGCAGGGAATATTTGAATGAGATTTATAACAGCCAAGGTGTGTTAAAAATGCCGATAGAAGGATGGGTGAATCCTTTATCGGGCTTGTATCCGGTTGATTTTGACAGAGACGGCGTATACGAATTATTGGCGTACCAGCGGATAGCGGGAAGGTATAACGCCGACTCATTGGGATATGTTCAAACCGTATTAAAATGGAACGGACGGCGTTTTGCCGTTGACCGGCAGAATGTTTCGATTGTTGGCGGGGCTGTCTCGTAATCCTGATGGCTGTCACCCTATAAAGGGTGACAAAACACTACAGGTGTTCTGCAACGACAACCAAATAATAAGATAAACCGGCTTGCTGCTCTTCTAACATTCCTCTATGGAAATCATCTTGCATAAAAAAACGTGTTTGTTTTACGTAGTCTTCTTTACTTGTCGGATGCCCGTTCTGATTTAGGAACTTAAGATGATTCATGACATGCTCTTGCACGGAAGGGTCATGATACGTTACACCATTTCTTAAAAAATCAGCCATCCTATCAAGAAAATGTTTAGCCTCTATTGCCATTTTGTTCATTTCATCGACATTGATTGTATGTGTATCCAATTCAAAATCGTAACGCTCTTTTAAATACCCATTTTGTTCTGCTAAAGATTGTTTCCATTCTTCAGCGCTTTCAAATCCTTTAAACATTACCTTATGATCCATGTTTTCACCTTTTCTCGTGTATTCTAAAGATGTGTTGACTGTTTGAATGAGACGCTGATACTTTTCAATTTTCTTTTCAAACAGCTTTTTTTGTTTTTCTAATGTACTTGTTCTTTCAGCATCCTCATTTAATAATCTTTTGATTTCTGACAAAGGAATATCTAATTCTTTGTAAAAAAGGATTTCCTGCAGTCTTTTTAGTTCGTCAGCACCATAGTACCGATATCCGGCTTCGCTTATTTCCTTTGGGAGCAAGCCGATTTTGTGGTAATGATAAAGCGTTTTGATTGTGACATTCGCAATATTGGATAGTTCTTTTACTGTTAATTTCACCATCTGACTCCTCCTTTCTTCTTTCACTATGAGGCCTTACCTTTGGTTGGAGTCAAGGATAAAATGGTGGTGTTTTCGTCTGAGAACAGCCTAGTGAATGTTGGGAGAAAGAAAATAACACCTGGCGGATTCAAAGAAAAGAGTGCTTTTCAGCAAGCACTCTTTATTCCAGTTTAATTCGTTTTACATCTCCTAATACAAACACATAAAAAACCAATCCCAGCAACAGCACAAAACCAGCTACCAGAAAGCTGAGGGTAAAGGAGCCTGTCACATCAAACAAATACCCTGTCAGTGACGCAGCAATAATGCCTCCGAACAGGTTATTTGCGAGATTCACCATGGAGCTCAGCATGGATACGGAACCGATCGGCGCGAGTTCTGCGGAGATGGACCAGCCGACCGGAGCGGTTGCTGAAATTCCGGCGAGTCCGATGGAAATGCAAATAATGGCTACGGTAATATTGTTCGTCAGAATGGAGCCTAAAAAGAAAAAGCCAAAGCTCATTCCGACTATGATTACGGTTCGGTACACCTTGGTGTTAGGATAGCCTTTCTTAATAAAATAATCGACGAGCCAGCCGCCGACGGCAATTCCGGAAATGGTTGAGATCAGCCACGGCACTGCCGTAAATAAACCGGACGACATGAGATCCATACCGTATGTATGTTTAAAGAAAGTCGGAAGCCAGGTGAGCAGCAGGTTGAATGTATACCCGTACCCTGTAAATCCGATCATTAAGCCCCATACTTTCCGATTGGTGAAAAGCTTTTTTAAAAGCGGGCCCGTTTTGTAAGGGATTTGCTCTGTTGTAATGGCATTGTGTTTTTGAATATAGTTTAGTTCACTTTTAGAAATACGTTTGTGCCGTTCAGGCTGTTCATAATACTGCCAGAAAAAGATCGTAAACAGCACATTGATGCATCCAATCGTCAAAAAAGCGACACGCCAGTCAAATGTTGTGACAAGAAAGGCGACCAATGGCGCGCCGATTACATTTGAAAACTTGGCGGCCGAATCGAACAGTGAGTTTGCCAATCCCCGCTCACTTGGAGGAAACCAGAGAGCGGTTGCTTTAGAGGCAGCAGGGAACGCAGAGGCGCTCGTCAGCCCAATGAGAAACCGGAACAGATACAACAGCAATTTTCCTTGCAAAAAAGCAAGAAGGATCGTTAAAAAGCTCCATATTGTCATTCCAACCCTCGTGACCCATGCGACCCCAAAACGGTCCAGCAAACTTCCGACAGGCAGCTGCATCAGTGTATAGGAATAGGTGTAAATGGAAAACACGATGCCGAGTTCAGTTGCAGTAAGGTGAAACGAATCTTGTATCGCAGGGGCCGCTACCGAGATGGCCACTCGGTCAAAATAATTAAGAATAATAATGCCGCTAAGTAACGAAGATATGTACCATCTGGTATGCCCAGGCCGTTTCACGCGCTCTTGACTCATGATGAAAACCTCCTCTGTCATAGCATGATCTCCTGATAGAAAAACCATTCAAATTTTAAATACCACAGCGCGCTTTTATATAAACGGCAGGAATTTGACTGGAACAGATCGGTGCTTTAGAATGAAAGTAATAAAAATGAACACTCCAAAGGGGAGTAGCTTTCACAGTAAAGTCGTCATTACGGGACAAGGTGTCCTCGGCTTTGCTGGCAATCTCATTGTTAGCGAGACCTTTGCCAAATCTGATTTGGTGAAGGTCTTTTTGTTTCAGGAACTTCACCAAATTGGTGGAGTTTTTTCATTTTTATCAAAAAGGGAGAGGAGCATCAGAATGTCTAAGCTGAAAAAGTGGCTGAAGCGTGAATTGGTGAGGAAAGGGCTGCCGTTAGCGAAAGAGAAATTAATTCCGATCTTAAAAGAAAAAATGAAAAAGAAACGATGAGGGGGCTGAAGATGAAGATCATTTTGACAGTACTTGCCGGAGTGGGACTTTTGAGTGCAGGCGGATGCGGCATGCTTGATCAGGTGAACGACGGATTGAACTATACGAGTGAAGCAGCTGGTTATGTGGAGAAGGTGAAGACATTTGCAGAGGAAGCGCCTGAATTGGCTGAGAAAGCTGTAAATGACACCGAGGCGAAAGAAAAACTTGAAACGCAGCTTGAGTCGATTCAGAAGGCTGCCGCTGATTTTAATGAATTAACGCCGCCTGATGCCGCAGCGGAGATTCATCAAACCATTCAGGAACATAACGAAACCTTGCAGAAAAGCGCTGAAGATGTGTTGAAACAAGCCGAGGAAGGCAAGGTATCGCTTAAAGAATTGGAGCAGTCAGACCTGGTCCAAAACGCAAAGCAAATTACTGATGTGATGGGACAAATTGAGAAGCTGGGTGAATAAGAAAAAGCATCCCGACGCGGGATGCTTTTTGCTTATTCAGCCATTGCGTCTGTTAAGACAGGAACGACTTGTTTTTTACGGGAAACAACGCCTTTTAAGAGGGCTGTGTTGTTTTCTAATGTAACGTTGAACGCTTTTTCCACTTTCGCTGCTTCGTTACCGATTGCAAGAGCAAGTGAATCATTTTCTAAGATATCTGTGATAACGAGAAGGAACAGATCAAGATTCTTCTCAGCCACAACTTTTGAGATCACAGCTTCTAATTCAGCTTGGCGTTTTTTTACATCTTCAATGTCCACTGTGTTTACTTGTGCGATTTCGACTTTCTTGCTGCCGAGTGTAAATTCTTTCGCATCAAGAGAAATGAGCTCTTCCACTGTTTTTTTGCTTAGATCAGCGCCTGCTTTCAGCATGTTCAAGCCGTATTCTTCAGCATTTACTCCAGCGATCTCCGCAAGCTCTTTTGCTGCTGCTACGTCTTGGTCCGTGCAAGTTGGAGATTTAAATAACAGGGAATCAGAAATGATCGCAGACAGCATAAGGCCGGCAATTTCTTTCTCGATTTTCACGTTATTCTCTTTGTACATTTTGTTTAAGATGGTAGCCGTACAGCCTACAGGCTCAGCACGATAGTAAAGCGGCTCAGCTGTTTCAAAGTTAGCGATGCGGTGATGGTCGATAACCTCTAAAACCTGAACCTCTTCAATGTCTTTGATGCTTTGCTGGCGTTCGTTATGGTCAACCAGGATAACGCCGTTTACTTCGTTTGCAGCTGTTTCAACAAGACGCGGGCTTTCTTGTTTGAAATAGTCAAGCGCGTATTGTGTTTCGCCGTTGACTTGTCCGAGGCGGACAGGCTCAGCATTGAAGCCGAGTTTGTTTTTCAAATCAGCATAAGCGATCGCAGAACAAATCGTATCTGTGTCTGGGTTTTGGTGTCCGAAAATAAGTATCTTTTCCATGATAGCTCCTATCCTTTTTTTAAGTAGTGTAATCTTTATATAGTTTAACACGTCTTGCTGCAGGTGTAATCATGCAAACCCTTAAAAATTGATGTGAATAAGAAGCATTTTCTTTGAGCTAAGGAGAAAAGGTGTGTAAAATACTGGGTAGCTTAGTTGCAAAATGTAATGTAGTATCAAAAAAGGTACTATTGGAGGGTCAAGAATGAGTGGAAAAAAGAATATATACCCGAACAAAGAAGGCTGTCCAGTTGAATTTACTCTAGATGTCATTGGCGGAAAGTGGAAAGGAATTCTTTTTTATCACATGATAGATGGCAAGAAACGATTTAATGAGTTTCGGCGAATCTGCCCGAGTATTACTCAAAGAATGCTTACTCTTCAGCTGAGGGAGCTGGAAGCGGACGGCATCGTGCATCGTGAGGTTTATCAACAGGTGCCGCCCAAGGTTGAGTACTCTCTGACGGAATTCGGGCGAACGCTTGAACCGATTGTTTTGCAAATGAAAGAATGGGGAGAATCCAACAGAGACGTGCTGGAATCTTATCGTTCGAACGGCTTACTGAAGGATCAGCAGAAATAGCAGCAAAGGGAAAACTCCTTTGCTGCTTGTTTTATTTCATTGAAATGGCTCTGTTGGCGTTTCTGACATCGTTTTTCAACAGTTCAGAAAGGTTGTAAGACGGATAATATCCATGCTGATACATGTATCGATAAACATGGGCGTGCAGCTGGATGGCAGCATTCAGCTGTTTGACCAGTACGTTTCTTAATTGAGGTGTTGCTGTTTCTGTAATTGCGATGGCATAGCTGCGGACAGATGTTTTAGCAAAACCGAGCAGGTCACCGCTGTAAAATGGGTTATCTGCGCGTTCTTCTTCCTCATCTTCTCTGTGCGGAGCCTGTGGAAAGAACGGAAGAAGCTCTCTCAAATTTTGCTCAACACCCTGAATAGACACGTTATAAAGCTGTCTGAGCTAAGGGTCTTTTACTTCTCTTATCATTTTCTTCAGTTTAATGAGTCCGTTTGATTGAAAAGCAACCAGCTCGTGCATTTCTAATGTTTCATGCCAAGCCAATGTTCTGCGTTCATCCATGTGAAAATTCTCCTTTATCGATCAGATTCCATATCAGCATATGCCCAATGCTCAATGTTGTTCATGATGTTTTGAAGTTTTTAAAAAGGGAAATTCACCTTATATAGGATACGGGTTGAGAACATGCACAAAGAGGTGAAACACAATGTGGGACATGATAAAGAACTTTTTCTTGTTTAGCAGCGGCGTTCTGCAAGCAACAACCCTTTTACTGGTGATCTTAATTTTTATGTATGTCAGAAAAACTAAAAAGAAAAACAAGGAATCTTCTGGCTTTATGGATGATAAACATTAATTGTGATGGGCATTCTTTTCAAAGAATGTCTTTTCATTTTTCATGTTTCACATGAAACATTAGCGTCATTTTACTTACGATTTGGACTTATGTTAAAATATAAAAGTAAAATTTAGAGATGATATAAAAACATTCGGTGTAACGTATGTTGCAGCGATGAAAAAGAGCAGTCGTTTATGCTGCTCTTTTCTATTCGTATGTTCAGGATGATACGAGGTGACTAAGTGAAACAAACGAGAGCTTTAATGGAAGGTGCTATTTTAATCAGTCTGTTTGCGATCATTACGCTTCTGGTCGTTTATGTTCCTGTGATTGGAACAATTCTGTTATTTGCACTGCCGCTGCCAATGATCTTGTATACGATCAGACATGGATTGAAGCTAGGGATATGGATGGGCGCTGTCAGTCTTCCGGTTGTTTTTATTGTCGGGTCCTTTAACGGGCTTATTGTAGCTTTTATGTCAGCTTGCGCCGGCATTGCCATGGGACATTTTTTCAAAAGGAAAGAGCCCGGGCACGCCATTATTTCGGGCGCTCTTATTTATATGCTTAGTATTGTCTTCTATTTTGTGATAAGCATTCAGTTTTTGGGTATCAATATCATTGATGAGGCGATGACACAATACCGGCAATCTCTTGATATGGTAGAAACTGTAGCGAAGCAGTCGGGCAATGCTGGACAGTTTGAGAAGCAATTAAAACTGATGGAAGAACAATTGGGTATCGTTCAATATCTTTTTCCAACAGCTATTGTGATGGTAGGAGTTATTTTTTCTTTCCTCAGTTACCTTATCGCTAAGCCGCTCTTAAGGCGATTCTCCCCCGATATTCCTAATCTAAAGCCTTTTAGAGAGTTGAAGTTTCCGCAAAGTGTTGTAGTACTGTATTTGATTATTGTCATGCTTTCATTTTTGCCTTTAGAAAAAGGCCAAATGCTGTACTCTATCGCTTTAAATGGGGAGTTTATACTCGGGTTTCTGATTTTCATCCAAGGTTTATCATTTATCTTTTTCTATTGCCATAAGAAACAATATCCAAAGGCTGCGGCTGTGATTGCTGTCATACTTGGGTTTGTGCATCCGGTCTTCATGGCGGCCATTCGCATTTTAGGCGTTTTAGATATGGGCTTTCATATAAGGAATAAGGTGAAGTGAACATGAGTTTTACTCACATGGTGGGGAGTGATAGAAATGCCAAGCTTTTATGAAAAACCGCTGTTTCGGTATCCCATCTATGCATTGATTGCTCTGTCAATTATTACAATCCTCATCAGCTTTTATTTTAACTGGATATTAGGAACCGTCGAAGTGCTGCTGCTGGCAGTTATTTTGTTTTTTATTAAGCGTGCTGATTCTCTTATTCGACAAGAGATTGATGCTTATATTTCTACGTTGTCCTACAGGTTGAAAAAAGTCGGTGAAGAGGCATTGATGGAAATGCCGATTGGAATCATGCTTTTTAATGACCAATATTATATAGAATGGGCAAATCCGTTTCTTTCCTCTTGCTTTAATGAAAGCACTTTAGTGGGGAGATCACTTTACGATACTTGTGAATCGGTAGTGCCGCTTATCAAACAAGAGGTGGAATCAGAAACGGTTACATTGAATGACCGCAAGTTTAGGGTTGTCATCAAACGGGATGAGCGTCTGTTATATTTCTTTGATGTAACAGAACAAATTCAGATTGAAAAGCTATATGAAAACGAAAGAACCGTCCTGGCATATATTTTCCTTGATAACTATGATGATGTGACACAAGGATTGGATGACCAGACGAGAAGCACGATGAACAGCCAGGTGACATCTTTGCTGAACGCTTGGGCGCAGGAGTACGGGATCTTCTTGAAAAGGACGTCTTCAGAGCGCTTTATCGCTGTACTTAATGAACACATCTTAACTGAACTCGAAAATTCGAAGTTTTCGATTCTTGATGAAGTGCGGGAAAAAACCTCGTTTGACGGTGTAGCGCTGACGTTAAGCGTCGGTGTCGGGGCTTCAGTCTCTTCCCTGAAAGAACTTGGCGATTTGGCGCAATCCAGCTTGGACTTAGCACTGGGACGCGGCGGAGACCAGGTAGCCATTAAGCTGCCAAACGGCAAGGTGAAGTTTTACGGCGGTAAAACAAACCCAATGGAGAAACGAACAAGGGTGCGGGCCCGCGTGATTTCTCACGCTTTAAAGGAAATCGTCACCGAAAGCAGCAATGTGATTATCATGGGGCATAAATTCCCCGACATGGATTCTATCGGCGCAGCGATCGGGATTTTAAAGGTGGCTCAGGCAAATAACAAAGATGGTTTTATCGTGATTGACCCAAATCAAATCGGATCAAGTGTGCAGCGTTTGATTGGGGAAATCAAAAAATATGAAGAACTGTGGTCAAGATTTATTACGCCTGAAGAAGCAATGGAAATTTCCAATGATGACACACTGCTTGTGATCGTTGATACACATAAGCCGTCACTCGTTATGGAGGAACGGCTGGTCAATAAAATTGAACATATCGTGGTCATCGACCATCACCGCAGAGGTGAGGAGTTTATCAGAGATCCGCTGCTCGTTTATATGGAACCATACGCTTCTTCCACAGCGGAATTGGTGACAGAGCTGCTTGAATATCAGCCGAAGCGCTTAAAAATCAATATGATTGAAGCTACAGCCCTATTAGCTGGTATAATAGTGGATACAAAGAGCTTTTCTCTCCGCACGGGCTCGCGGACTTTTGATGCGGCTTCTTATTTAAGGGCAAAAGGCGCCGACACGGTGCTGGTGCAGAAGTTCCTGAAAGAAACCGTTGATTCCTATATTCAACGGGCGAAGCTGATCCAGCATACGGTCCTCTATAAAGATAACATTGCGATTGCTTCTCTTCCTGAAAATGAAGAGGAATACTTCGATCAAGTGCTGATTGCGCAGGCTGCCGATTCGCTGCTGTCGATGAGTGAGGTTGAGGCTTCATTTGCGGTGGCGAGACGGGATGAACAAACGGTTTGTATCAGTGCGCGGTCGCTTGGCGAGGTAAATGTTCAGATCATCATGGAGGCCCTGGAAGGCGGAGGGCATTTAACAAATGCGGCGACTCAGTTGTCCGGCATTTCAGTTTCTGAAGCGCTGGAACGGCTGAAGCACGCCATAGATGAGTATTTTGAGGGAGGCGTACAGAGATGAAGGTTATTTTCTTACAAGATGTAAAAGGAAAAGGAAAAAAAGGCGAAGTCAAAAACGTAGCAGACGGTTATGCGCATAACTTTCTAATTAAAAAAGGCCTCGCGGTTGAAGCGAACGCTTCAAACATCAGCGCGCTAAACGGACAAAAGCAGAAAGAGAAAAAAGAAGCCATTGCTGAGCTTGAGCAGGCTAAGAGCTTGAAAGAGACATTAGAAAAACTGACTGTTGAGCTTAGCGCAAAATCAGGTGAGGGCGGCCGTTTATTTGGTTCAGTGACAAGCAAGCAAATTACTGAACAGCTCCAAAAAGACCATAACATTAAAGTAGATAAGCGGAAGCTTGAACTGCCGGACGGCATTCGTGCATTAGGATATACGAACGTGCCTGTGAAGCTGCATCCTGAAGTGCAGGCTGTGTTAAAGGTACATGTAAAAGAAGAAGCTTAATAGAAAAGAGGCTTGGATTCATCCAAGCCTCTTTTTTTATTCCACGAGATAAAGAGTTTGCTGGCTTTCTCCGCCAGGTCCTCCTCGCATTCCCTGCACGCTGTTCGTGCTGCTGGAGGAACCGCTGTACTCGTCAGATGTTATTTCTTTTCCGTTTTTCTTAATCCAGGAAACAAGTTCGCTGTTGCCTGAGTTGTTTTCTGACAGAAGGAAGTATTTCACTTTGCCTTCTTTGATCAGTTTTTTCAGTTCCGACACAGTCAGAATGGGATCCGTGCCGTTAAATCCGCCCATTGCCATAACAGATTCATTTTCGTAAATGATGTATGGCGCAGCTGTTACGGTTGTCAAAGTAGCAAATAAATATTCTTCGCCGGTATTGTGTTTTCTCAGATAGGACAGGAGCCCGCTGTCGACCTCTGAAGAGAACATGTTCCCGCCGTTTGCTGAGCCTTTGAGCTGCGGGCCGGATTCAGGAAGGACGCTGTTGCCACCGTATAGAAGCGGCGTTGCTGACCAGTAAACTGGTGTGAGAAGCAGAACGCACAAGCTGATGATGGTCAGCTGCTTACTGAACGGATGGCTGCGTTTAAGCATCAGAAGTGCAAGGGTGATGCCCAGTCCTAAGAGCCCCAGGACATACATCCATACACTGCCGATTTGGCTTGTATAAGCACTCAGAATATACACCTGGAACGCGGCTGTGATCAGAACGGCTGCCGGCAGAAGATAGCTGGACCAGTCTTTATTATTTTTGTATAAGCGGTGCATCGTATACCATCCGATACCAGAAAGGGCGGCAATCGGCGGTGCCAGCATAATCAAATAATACTGGTGGAAGAATCCTGCGATGCTGAAGAAACCAGCCACGGGAACAAGCCAAGCCGCCCAGAATAGCGTTTCTTTCATTTCAGCAGCATGTCCGCGGCGATCACGGTACCAGCTGACGATTGCGCCCAGTAATCCGATCAATGAGAATGGAAGCATCCAGCTGATTTGGCCGGAGAGTGCTGATTGGAAAAGACGAAGCGGTCCAGGATCACCGGTGCCGAACATATTCACGCTTTTTCCGCCTCCACCGCCAGGCCCTCCATTTCCAGGACCGTTGCCACCTGTGGGAGGTGTGCCTCCGCCTCCATTGAGAGCGCCGGTTTGTCCGTTAGACGGCTGAGGCGCATGTGAATGGTTTCCGAATGATTGATTTCCGTTCTGAGAAAAAGATGAACCGTTGCCATTTGGCGCTTGCATGTTGTCTTGATTCTGCATCTTCCCTCCGCCAGCAGCATTCATATCACCCTTTGCCAGGCCCGTAGTTTGCCCAAGCAGACGCTCTGTGCCGTTGTAGCCAAAGGCCAGTTCTAGCACTGAGTTGGTCTGGCTGCTTCCTACATAAGGCCGGCTTGAGGAAGAGGCTGAATCCACTGCAATCGCCCATGAGAGGGAAAGGCCTGTCAGAAGGACAAGAGACAGAAGCAGGGACCCGATTTTTTTCTTCAGAGAAACCCGATATGCAACCAGGTAGAATAACACAAATGCAGGCAATACCATAAACGCTTGCATCATCTTCATATTAAAGGCGAGCCCAATTAGGGCAAATGCCGTCAGCAGCCAAACCAGCTTGCCTTGTTTTACTGCCCGAAACAGGCAAGCTGAACCGAGCAATATGGTAAAGACAAGCATGCTGTCAATATTGTTTGTCCGGCTGACAGCTACTGCGATAGGGGTCAGTGCCATAACAAGTGCGGAAATGCGGGCCGCTCCAATTCCAAAAGTCGGCTTGATCACTCTGTAGAGAAGGAAGACAGATCCAACTCCGGCAAGAGCCTGGGGAATGATGACACTCCACGTGTGAACACCGAAAATCAGTGCGAAAATCGTTTGAATCCATAACACGACAGGAGGCTTATCTACTGTCACAAATCCAGAAGGGTCAAATGACGCATAAAAGAAATTATGGAAGCTTTGCGTCATGCTTTTTACAGCCGCCAAATAGTACTGGTTCGCTGTATCATCCTGCCAAATGTGATACGTATTCAAAAAAGCTGCTGCCAGCAAAATAAGAATAAGGGCTGCGTCGAATCGTTTGGTTTTCATCGTTTTTCACCTCTTTATGGTGTCTCATTGTAAAAAACAAATATGAAAAACTTATGAATAAACCATAAATATTCAAAGAAAAAAGCGGAGATATTTTCCCCGCTTTTATGCTGAATTTCTTTGTTTTTCTGACTGAAAAATGTATCGATCTCGTCCGGCTCTCTGTCCAGCTGCTCCCATTACGATCAGGGCAGCAATGAGAAGCACTATCGGCATCGTCCATGAATGCGTCTGGTCAAAGAGATAGCCGACAAAGATTGGCCCGACTGCTGCCAGCAGGTAGCCGAATGACTGAGACATGCCTGACAGCGCAGCGGCCTGTTGGGCATTTTCACTGCGGAGACCAATCAAAGTGAGCGCCAGACTAATGCTGGAGCCTTGCCCGATACCGATAATGATCATCCAGATGGCAAGCAATGTATGGCTTCCGCCCGCTAATAATCCGCAAAGGCCGATCAGATAAACTGAGGCCAGCGCCGCAACGATACCGCGCTGCTGTTTCACACGGTCAGCTAAAACTGGTGTCAGAAAAGTGGAAGGCAGACTCGCAAATTGCATGAGTGATACCATCCATCCGGCTGTTGCCGTATCAATCCCGTGTGAACGGAGAATTTCAGGAAACCAAGCGATGCTGCTGTAAAATAAAAACGATTGCAGGCCCATAAAGATGGTGACATACCATGCCATTTTGGAAGCCCAAATGGAACTGGATTGCAGCTTCATTGTCTGGTTTGCCGTATCCCGGTGGCGCAGCTGAGGTATCCAGATTAGCAATGCAAGTAAAGCCAGCCCGCCCCATAAGAGAAAGGCCTGTTTCCATCCGCCATCCATCTGGGTCGCTAAAGGAACGCTGACACCCGATGCTAAAGCTGCGAATATATTCATTGATGTCGTATACAGGCTGATCACGATCCCTGGCTTTTCAGGGTATTTATGTTTGATTAAGCTTGGCAAAAGTACGTTACCAATCGCAATCCCGACGCCGATAAGTGCCGTTCCGAAAAACAAAGCGGCAGTATAGCCGGTAGAACGAGTCAAAACGCCGATAAGCAGTATCACGAGACCTAGCCATAAAGTTCGCTCATTTCCGAGGCGCTGTCCAAGCTTAGGTGCAAGCGGAGAAAGAACTGCAAACGAAAGCAGCGGCAGTGCGGTCAAAAAACCGGCTGCCCCATTGGACATGTGCAGTTCTGCCCGGATAGAGCTGATGACCGGACCGACTGAAGTGATCGCGGGCCGTAAGTTAAAGGCGATAAAGATAATGCCGGTGATCAGCCAAAATGATTGGATTTTTTTATTATGTGGATGTGGCAAAGCAGTTACTCCTCTTTTCTAACATATACATGATATTATCCCGAAACAGGTAAGCAAGTATGTGAATGAAGGCTATGATTTGTCCTCTTTTTGCAGTTCAGCCATTTTGGCAAGCAGAATATGCTGAGGCATATGCATGATCTGTTCAAGCGGCAGATTCAAGGACTCTGCAAGCTTTTGTGCAGTTTCAGCAGAAATTTGCAAAGGTCTCACAAAAGATCCCTCCTCTCTTCTGTCCATTGTACAAGAATCAGATGTGAAATGTAAGAAGATGTCACAAAGGAATAGAGCAATCGGAAAATGACCGTTATAAAAGAGGTAAGGAGGGTTCTTATGCACGCACCGTTATCCTTATTAAAACAAATGCTGAAGGAACACCAAATAGACACTGAAAAAGCTGTCACTTTCGAAGAATATATAGCAATGAGGCTAAAGCTTCAGGAGCTGATGGGGAAATTTGCTTCGATCGGGGAGTGGGATCTGTATCAAAAAGCGGCAGATTTGATGATGCACATAGGCATCCAATGGATGAAATAAACCGATAACCGCTAAAAAACCCTCGCTGCAGCGAAGGCTTTCATTCATTAAAATGAGTGTTCTTCTTCCACATTTTTAAACTGGTCATAAATTACAAGCTTAGACGGACTGTTTTCCTTAGCCACCTGTTTGGCCTTTTCAATAGCGGCGTCTTTAGACGTATACAAAGCTGTCGGCGCTACATTCTCCACCTCAATAAACCAGCCGTCCGCATCAACATTAGGCGTAATCGCATATTTCTTTATCATCTTTCATTCCTCCCTCATGTTTTATTGCATTTTTCCCGCCTTGTTGCTGTCCGAAACGATCCAATCTGCTAACTGAAAAAAACAGGAAACAGACAATTTTTCTATTTTTTTTCTGTAGAAATGGTAGAATGGAGGTTGGAGATTTTTTAATGAGAGGACGGTGCTTAGCATGACAGACCTTCTGAATGACCGGCTTCCTCCGCAAAATATAGAAGCCGAACAAGCCGTGTTAGGCGCTATTTTTTTACAGCCGTCTGCTTTAACACTGGCTTCAGAAGTATTGATTCCAGATGATTTCTATAGAATGTCCCACCAAAAAATCTATAATGCGATGCTGGTGCTCGGTGACCGAGGTGAACCGGTTGATCTGGTGACGGTAACATCAGAGCTTGCGAACACAGACCTGCTGGAAGAAGTAGGCGGCATTTCATATTTGACAGATATTGCAAACTCGGTGCCGACAGCGGCTAACATAGAATATTACGCGAAAATCGTTGAGGAAAAATCGATTCTTCGCCGATTAATTAGAACTGCGACAACGATTGCTCAAGACGGGTATACCCGTGAGGATGAGGTCGAGGATTTACTCAGTGAAGCGGAAAAAACGATTATGGAAGTGGCACAGCGCAAAAACACGAGTGCCTTCCAAAATATTAAGGACGTCCTTGTCCAAACCTATGATAATATCGAACAGCTTCACAATCGAAAAGGTGATATCACGGGGATTCCAACAGGGTTTACAGAGCTTGACCGGATGACTGCGGGTTTTCAGCGCAACGACTTGATCATTGTGGCTGCCCGTCCGTCAGTAGGGAAAACAGCCTTTGCCCTGAACATCGCACAAAACGTGGCGACGAAAACCGATGAGAGCGTCGCGATTTTCAGTCTTGAGATGGGTGCAGAGCAGCTCGTTATGCGTATGCTTTGTGCCGAGGGAAATATCAATGCCCAGAATCTCCGTACAGGTAACCTGACCGAAGAGGATTGGGGCAAGCTGACGATGGCAATGGGAAGCCTGTCGAACAGCGGGATTTACATCGATGATACACCGGGTATTCGGGTGAGCGAAATTCGTGCCAAGTGCCGCCGCTTGAAGCAGGAAAGCGGGCTGGGCATGATTTTGATTGATTACCTGCAATTGATTCAGGGAAGCGGTCGTTCAAAGGACAACCGTCAGCAGGAAGTATCTGAAATTTCCCGTGAACTGAAGTCGATTGCCAGGGAGCTGCAAGTCCCAGTTATCGCGCTTTCCCAGCTTTCCAGGGGTGTTGAGCAGCGTCAGGATAAACGGCCGATGATGTCTGATATCCGGGAATCAGGAAGTATCGAGCAGGACGCGGATATTGTCGCGTTCCTTTATCGTGATGACTACTATGACAAAGAAACCGAGAATAAAAATATTATCGAAATTATTATCGCCAAACAGCGTAACGGCCCGGTAGGAACCGTGTCTCTTGCGTTCGTAAAAGAATACAACAAATTCGTCAACCTGGAACGGCGTTTTGATGACGCAGGTGTTCCGCCCGGCGCATAAGCCCCAAGAGCTGCTCTTGGGGTTTTTTCATTCGAAAGATGGAAGAAATACCGTTCGCTCAGCAGATGAGATTTTGAAAGCGTTTTAATAAAATGGTGCAAAAAGGAGATGGGAACAATATGGGAAAAGGTTTTTCGTCTTTTCACGCAGCACAAATCCGAATTGCGCGTCCTACGGGCCAGCTTGATGAGATTATTCGTTTTTACGAAGAGGGACTGTGTTTGAAACGAATAGGAGAATTTTCAAAGCATAACGGGTATGACGGTGTCATGTTCGGCCTTCCTCATGCCGATTATCATTTGGAATTCACCCAGTATGAAGGGGGAAGCACTGCCCCCGTTCCACATCCCGACAGCCTTCTTGTTTTTTATGTGCCGAATGCAGATGAACTGGCAGCGATCACTTCAAAGCTAAAGCACATGGGCTATCAAGAGGTCGAATCAGAGAACCCGTACTGGAGCAATGGGGGCGTGACGATAGAGGACCCGGATGGCTGGCGGGTCGTTTTTATGAATTCAAAAGGGATATCAGACAAATGATTCTTTCTTGTGCTAAAGGATGAAAGTTTCGCAAGCTTTTTATGACAAAGCAGTGAGAAAACGCTTATAAAACGAATGGAAGCGAACGAATATAGATTTACAATAAATTAATGTTCGGATTTACAATTGACTTTCTGTTTCTTCACTGATAAACTTGATTTGTTTGAATAGAATCGTTTTGAAAGGTTAACGGAGGTGCACGGACATGTCTTCAGTAGTTGTAGTAGGTACGCAATGGGGCGATGAAGGAAAAGGTAAAATTACAGATTTCCTATCAGAAAATGCAGAAGTGATCGCCCGTTATCAAGGCGGTAATAACGCAGGGCATACAATCAAGTTTGACGGAATCACATATAAGCTTCACTTAATCCCGTCTGGAATTTTCTATAAGGATAAAACGTGTGTAATCGGAAACGGAATGGTTGTAGATCCGAAAGCATTAGTCACAGAGCTTGCGTATCTTCATGAGCGCAACGTGAGTACAGATAACCTGAGAATCAGCAACAGAGCTCACGTCATTCTGCCGTATCATTTGAAATTGGATGAAGTGGAAGAAGAGCGTAAAGGGGCTAACAAGATCGGCACAACGAAAAAAGGAATCGGCCCTGCTTACATGGATAAAGCAGCCCGCATCGGAATTCGCATCGCGGATCTGTTAGACCGTGACGCGTTTGCGGAAAAGCTTGAGCGCAATCTTGAAGAAAAAAACCGTCTTCTCGAGAAAATGTACGAGACAGAAGGGTTTAAACTTGAGGATATCTTAGACAAATATTATGAGTACGGCCAGCAGATTAAAAAATATGTTTGCGATACATCTGTTGTCTTAAACGATGCTCTTGATGAAGGGCGCCGTGTATTATTTGAAGGCGCACAAGGGGTTATGCTCGATATCGACCAAGGAACATACCCGTTTGTTACGTCATCTAACCCGGTTGCCGGCGGTGTCACGATCGGTTCTGGTGTCGGCCCGACCAAAATCAAGCACGTTGTCGGTGTATCAAAAGCATATACGACTCGTGTCGGCGACGGTCCTTTCCCGACTGAGCTGAAAGATGAAATCGGCGATCAAATCCGTGAAGTCGGACGCGAATATGGAACAACAACAGGCCGCCCGCGCCGTGTCGGCTGGTTTGACAGCGTTGTTGTCCGCCACGCCCGCCGTGTGAGCGGAATTACAGATCTTTCTCTGAACTCAATTGACGTCCTAACAGGAATTGAAACGTTGAAAATCTGTGTGGCGTACCGCTACAAAGGCGAAATCATTGAAGAATTTCCAGCAAGTCTTAAGGCACTTGCTGAATGTGAGCCGGTATATGAAGAAATGCCAGGCTGGACTGAGGATATTACAGATGCGAAGAGCTTGAGCGAGCTTCCGGAGAATGCGCGCCATTATCTTGAGCGTGTGTCTCAGCTGACAGGCATTCCGCTTTCTATTTTCTCTGTCGGTCCAGACCGCTCACAAACAAATGTCCTTCGCAGTGTGTACCGTGCGAACTAAATAGAATATGCCAACAAGCCCCTATATCAGGGGCTTGTTTTTTGTTTGAAAGCCGCATATAAGTTGGTCTGAGAAAAAAATATGAAAAAAACCAAAAAAGTTATTGCCACTTCTATTTGTTCGTGATATTATAAATCTCGTTGTTACGGAAACTGCTTCAATAGAGTACAAGATGAGAACTAGATCTAAGTCGTTTGCTCTATAGAAATTCCGACATCTTTAAGAGCCATTAGCTCAGTTGGTAGAGCATCTGACTTTTAATCAGAGGGTCGAAGGTTCGAGTCCTTCATGGCTCACCATTTCGTGAAGGCCCGTTGGTCAAGCGGTTAAGACACCGCCCTTTCACGGCGGTAACACGGGTTCGAATCCCGTACGGGTCATTGATTTACTTTAGCGTTATTGCTAAATTCCTTATTTGTCTGTGAGAGCTGACACGACAGCTCTCCGGGCAATTACTGTAAGGTCCGGTAGTTCAGTTGGTTAGAATGCCTGCCTGTCACGCAGGAGGTCGCGGGTTCGAGTCCCGTCCGGACCGCCATTTTACTTTACTTAGTAGAGAAAAATAAAACATTTGGCTCGGTAGCTCAGTTGGTAGAGCAACGGACTGAAAATCCGTGTGTCGGCGGTTCGATTCCGTCCCGAGCCACTTACCAAACGCATCTGCAATCGTAGGTGCGTTTTTTTCTTTTAGGAAAAAGGCAAACATGAGGAGTGTTATAATAGAAGAAAAAGGGAGAACCGGCCCTGCGGCCGGTTCAAAGAAGAAGACGTCATTGATAAAGACGCACTCCGGTGAGGGGAGGTTTCAATAAAGTTATCTTTTTTTAAAAAAGTTGACCAGCATGACAATAGATAAACAACTGGCGATAAAGGTGAAACATGTGTTTTTTTTCTAAACCTTTATTTTTTTTATCTTTTGACCTTAAACCGTTATAATAGACAAGGACCCATTCTTTACATGGGCCATAAGTGATGAAACGAATGTTATATAGATGAAATGAAGTCATTCGGCAGGAGGAAAATCAAAATGATGGATAAAAAGATCCTTGTAGTAGATGATGAAAAACCGATTGCAGATATATTGGAATTTAACTTAAGAAAAGAAGGCTATGAAGTGCACTGTGCCCATGACGGAAACGAAGCCGTTGAAATGGTAGAAGAGCTTCAGCCTGATTTAATTCTTTTAGATATTATGCTCCCGAATAAAGACGGCGTTGAGGTATGCCGTGAAGTCAGAAAGAAATACGATATGCCAATCATTATGCTGACGGCTAAGGATTCAGAAATTGACAAGGTTATCGGGCTCGAAATCGGTGCTGATGACTATGTCACAAAACCATTCAGCACACGCGAGCTCTTGGCGCGTGTAAAAGCGAACCTGCGCCGCCAGCTGACAACAGCGCCTGCGGAGGAAGAGCCTTCCTCTAACGAGATTCATATCGGCTCTCTCGTCATCTTCCCTGACGCGTACGTTGTATCAAAACGAGATGAAACAATCGAATTGACTCATCGTGAGTTCGAATTGCTTCATTATTTAGCAAAACATATCGGACAAGTGATGACCCGTGAACATTTGCTTCAAACCGTTTGGGGCTATGATTACTTCGGCGATGTCAGAACGGTTGACGTAACAGTCCGCCGGCTTCGTGAAAAAATCGAGGACAACCCGAGCCATCCAAATTGGATCGTCACACGCCGCGGTGTAGGTTATTACTTGAGAAACCCAGAACAGGACTAATGCCCATATGAATAAGGTTGGTTTTTTTCGGTCGATCCAATTTAAGATTACCTTGATTTATGTGCTTTTGATTATCATTGCCATGCAAATCATTGGTGTGTATTTTGTCAATCAGGTAGAGAAGTCGCTGATCAGCTCTTATGAACAATCGTTGAATCAGCGAATCGACAACCTTTCTTATTATATCGAACAAGAATATAAGAGCGATAACGACAGTACCGTCATAAAGGATGACGTCAGCCGTATTTTGAATGACTTCACGAAAAGTGATGAGGTTCGGGAAATTAGCTTTGTAGATAAAAGCTATGAAGTGGTCGGTTCTTCAAAGCCGTACGGTGAGGAAGTGGCTGGGAAACAAACGACCGATCTGATTTTCAAAAGAATTTTTTCTACCAAACAGTCGTATTTAAGAAAATATTATGACCCGAAAAGCAAAATCAGAGTTCTTATTTCCGCGAAGCCCGTCATGACTGAAAATCAAGAGGTTGTGGGCGCGATCTATGTTGTCGCGAGTATGGAAGATGTCTTTAATCAAATGAAGACGATCAACACGATACTGGCGTCCGGCACAGGTTTGGCACTTGTTTTGACGGCTCTTCTTGGTATTTTTCTGGCAAGAACCATTACCCACCCACTTTCAGATATGCGAAAGCAGGCGATGGAGCTTGCGAAAGGGAATTTCTCGAGGAAGGTTAAAAAGTACGGGCATGATGAAATTGGGCAGCTGGCCACAACGTTTAACCACTTAACGAGAGAGCTTGAAGATGCCCAGGCGATGACTGAAGGAGAACGCAGAAAGCTAGCCTCTGTCATTGCTTATATGACAGACGGCGTTATCGCCACAAACCGAAACGGAGCGATTATTCTCTTAAACAGCCCGGCGCTGGAACTGTTGAACGTTTCACGTGAAACAGCCTTAGAAATGCCGATTACGAGTTTGCTGGGGCTTCAAGAGAATTATACTTTTGAAGATTTAGTGGAGCAGCAGGATTCTATGCTGCTTGAAATTGAGCGCGATGATGAATTAACGGTGCTTCGCGTGAATTTCTCTGTGATTCAAAGGGAACACGGCAAAATTGATGGTTTAATCGCTGTCATTTACGATGTAACCGAACAAGAGAAAATGGATCAGGAACGCAGAGAATTCGTTGCGAATGTATCACATGAGCTGCGGACGCCGCTTACGACAATGCGCAGCTATTTAGAAGCGTTAGCCGAAGGCGCGTGGGAAAATAAAGACATTGCTCCGCGCTTCTTAATGGTGACGCAAAATGAAACAGAGCGTATGATCCGACTTGTCAATGATCTGCTTCAGCTGTCGAAATTTGACAGTAAGGATTACCAATTTAACCGGGAATGGATTCAGATTGTCCGGTTTATGTCACTTATTATTGACCGTTTTGAAATGACAAAAGAGCAGCATGTGGAGTTTATCCGCAATCTGCCGGACAGAGATCTGTATGTCGAGATTGACCAGGACAAAATAACGCAGGTGCTCGATAATATTATTTCTAATGCTTTAAAATATTCACCGGAAGGCGGACATGTCACGTTCTCTATTGATGTCAATGAAGAGGAAGAACTTCTCTATATCAGCGTGAAGGATGAAGGGATCGGCATTCCAAAAAAAGATGTCGAAAAAGTCTTTGACCGCTTCTACAGGGTGGATAAAGCGAGAACGAGAAAGCTTGGCGGCACTGGTCTGGGATTGGCGATTGCCAAGGAAATGGTACAGGCGCACGGTGGAGATATTTGGGCGGACAGCATAGAAGGAAAAGGCACGACGATAACATTTACTCTTCCATATAAAGAGGAACAAGAGGATGATTGGGATGAAGCGTGAAAATATAAAAACGATATTACTTACGGTACTCGTCGTCATCAGTCTTGTTTTTACATGGGGGATATGGACGTTCCAGCCAAACTTTTCTGAAGGCTCATCCTCAACAGAGTCTACTGTTCGTGAGAAACACAAAATCGAAAAAACCACCCAAAAGCTGTCTGAAACGGTAAGGCCGAGGGACATGTTTATTCATGATGACGGCGCTCATTACAAAGTGGATGACAATGCCCTCTATGAAGAAATTTGGTCTGACTTGCCGCATTGGGATGTAAAAGGAATTAAAGATATTTCGGATCAGTATGACAAGGCTGGATTCAAGAGCTGGTTTTATGGAATAGGCGGTTCTGAAGCCAAGCTTGACTTGCAATTCAGCGATACGATTCCGATTGATATTTTCCAAACACTGTTTAAATGGTCTAATCAGTCGTTTGAATACAGTTCGTTTGACCATATTCTGATCCCGTTCAATGAAACAAAAGCGAACAAGAAAATCTATTTGGTGTCTTACAGCAAGCAGCTCATTCTCGAAGTGACGGTTGAATCGGCGAACTACCGGAACATTATGAATGACTTGAAAAACAGGCAATCAAATATGCCGGCGTTCAGTTTGTTCTCCATTGGCTCAAAGAAAGAGTTCTTGCTGCCGAACAAACCGCTTACGATGGACAAAAAAGAATTTGTCACTGAATCGATTAAAACAAATACCTTTAAGCAGGCTTTGTTTAGTGATCCGAGCATTGTAAGAGAAGATTCGAATTACAACAACAGAAATGTGCTGACAGATGGGATCAGCCGTTTAGATGTGAATCTAAGCCAGCGACAGGTGCAATTCCAACAGCGCAATTTGGTGCAGAGCACATCCTATCAAACAGGTGAATTAATCAAAAAGAGCCAAAAATACCTTGAGGATACCGGAAGCTGGACGGATCACTATCAATTTTTCAATATTAATGACAGCCAGCAGCTGAGCTTCTATATCTTTATGGATCAGATCCCGGTCATTAACAGCACCGCCAAACCTTTCGGGGCGACATCGGCGATTACGGTGCAATGGGCGAATGATGATATTCTCAGCTATAAGCGGCCGAATTACAGTCTCGGAACGAATCCGATTAAAACAAGTGAAACAGAGCTCATGAGCGGCAGCGAAGTGAGGATGCTGCTTTCGAAACAAACCGCTTATGATACGGACAAAATTGATCAGATCTTCCTTGCTTATCAATTGGTATCAACATCAACCAACGATGATCCTCTCGTTGAATTGGAACCGGTTTGGGCGATGAAAGTAAATGGAAAAATTGTGCCGATTACAAAGGATTTATTGAGGAAGGAGGGGGCTAACAGTGGAGTGGAATAAGACAAAATCAATCTTCATCGTTGCCTTCCTCATTTTAGATATTTTCTTAGGCTATCAGTTTTTTCAAAAATGGCAGGCTACCGGCAAAGAATATGAAGTCATTAAAAATGATGTCGAGCATGACATGAAGGCCGATCATATCACGTATGAAGGCTTGAATAAGGAAGCGACAGAAGGCTATCGGATCACGGCAAATCAAAAGTCTTTCTCCAAGGAGGAAATTGAGGCGCTGAAGGATCAAAAGCCTTTGATGGACATGCCTAGTGATGATCATAAAGTAACGAGCCTGAAAATGAAGTTTGCAAATCCAATCGCCCTATCAAAGAAGGATATCGAGGACGATGCTCAGGCACTTGTTTCTTCGAAAATTCAAGATGGCGAAAAATATAAGCTTTGGAAGGTTGATAAATCGAAGAAAGAAATTATTTTCTTCCAAACGTACGAAGGTCATTATATTTACCAAAAGACCGACAATCCCTCTAATATGATCGGGCAAGTGGTGCTGCACTTAAACGGTAAAAACGAGGTTGTGTCATACGACCAGACTACGCTTGAGACCTTCAAGCAAATTCAGAAAGAAAGCTTAATTACTGAAATGGATGCGGTTGAGCTGTTGTACTATCAAAATCAATTAAAAGAATACAGCACTGTGAAGAGCTGTAAATTCGGCTATGTAGCACAATATCCGCTGACAAGTACGCAGGTGCTGGCGCCGGTATGGAGAATTACAGTCGAGTACGATAAAAAAGTGAACGGCGAGAAAAAGACAGTACAAGAGTATTTTACTGTGAATGCTTTGGAGAGTACGATTTTAGATACAGATCAATGAAAATAATGGAGTGAGACAGACATGAGCTTGCAATTTAGCGTACTTGCGAGCGGGAGTACGGGAAATGCGTTTTACCTTGAAACAGAGGATCACGCATTTTTAGTGGACGCCGGTTTGAGCGGGAAAGCCATGGATGGGCTGATGGCGCAGATCGGGCGTAAGCTGGATGATGTAGACGGCATTTTTGTGACGCATGAGCATAGTGACCATATTAAGGGCCTTGGTGTGGTCGCCAGAAAGTACAAGCTTCCGATCTATGCGAATGAGAAGACTTGGAAAGCGATGGAGAATCAAATCGGGAAAATTGACACCGATCAAAAGTTTGTATTTCCGATGGAAACAGTGAAGTCGTTCGGCGGACTTGATGTTGAATCATTTGGCGTTTCCCACGATGCGGCCGAGCCGATGTTTTATGTATTCCATTATAACGGCCGAAAGCTCGCGTTAATGACAGATACGGGATATGTCAGCGACCGGATGAAAGGCATTATCCGTTCAGCGAATGTGTTTGTGTTTGAAAGCAATCATGATGTCGGCATGCTGCAAATGGGAAGATACCCGTGGAGCATTAAGCGGCGGATTTTAAGTGACGTCGGGCACGTGTCAAATGAAGATGCTGCCTTGGCGATGACGGATGTCATTGGCGATGAGACGTCTCGTATTTACCTGGCGCATTTGAGCCAGGACAACAACATGAAGGAGCTGGCAAGAATGTCTGTGCAGCAGACATTGGCTTCTAAAGGATTTGTGACGGGTGAGACATTTGACTTATACGACACCGATCCGAAGAAGGCCACTCCGCTTTGCGCTGTATAATTTTTCTATGTAAATCATGACTATTCTAGGAGTTTCTAACCCACAATATAACCATATTAACGTTCTTGGAAAGGATGGAATATGGTGGATTACGAACGTGAGGAAGAACATACTACTCCTGAACAGCCAAAGAGAAGCAAAAAAGGATATTTTCTTTCGAGTCTGATTGGCGTGATTGTCGGTGCCGTATTAATGGCGTTTATCATGCCGTACCTTTCAAATGAAGGGCTGGATACAGGCGCCTTAGATCAGCAGCAAAACAACAATGGCCGGGAATCAATCAGGACGGTGAATGTCAGTGTCAACAATGCCGTCACCAAGATTGTCAGCAATGTGTCGCCCGCCGTTGTCGGTGTTGTGAACATCCAAAAATCAGATATTTGGGGAGAGAGCGGCGAGGCTGGGAGCGGCTCTGGCGTCATCTATAAGAAAAATGACAACTCCGCTTATGTCGTGACCAACCATCATGTCATCGAAGGCGCTTCCCAAATTGAAATCAGCTTGAAAGACGGTTCACGTGTATCAGCTGATCTTGTCGGCAGCGACCAGCTGATGGACCTTGCCGTTTTACGGGTGAAAAGCGATAAAATTAAAGCAGTCGCCGATTTCGGAAATTCAGATAAAGTGAAGTCTGGCGAGCCGGTTATTGCGATCGGGAACCCGTTAGGCCTTGAGTTTGCAGGCTCTGTCACACAAGGCGTCATCTCAGGTACGGAGAGGGCGATCCCAGTGGATTCAAACGGTGATGGACAGCCTGACTGGAATGCAGAAGTCCTGCAAACAGATGCGGCCATTAACCCTGGGAACAGCGGCGGCGCTTTGTTAAATATGGATGGGAAGGTCATTGGCATCAATTCAATGAAAATTGCCGAGTCGGCGGTTGAAGGGATTGGCCTGTCGATTCCATCTAAGCTCGTGATCCCTGTGATAGAGGATTTAGAGAGATACGGAAAGGTCAAACGCCCGTTCCTTGGCATTGAGATGAAATCCCTAAGCGACATCGCAAGCTATCATTGGGATGAAACATTAAAGCTTCCTAAGAACGTCACCAATGGAGTGGTTGTGATGGGTGTAGACGCCTTTTCACCTGCCGGAAAAGCAGGGCTGAAGGAACTGGATGTCATCACGGAATTTGACGGATACAAAGTAAATGATATTGTTGACCTGCGAAAACGGCTTTATCAGAAAAAAGTCGGTGACCGGGTGAAGGTGAAGTTTTACCGCGGCGGAAAAGAAAAATCTGTAGACATCAAGCTGTCCTCCGCAGACCAATTAGGCAGTTAATCAAAACAGTCTGGCATCGTTTGCCAGGCTGTTTTGATATGCAGAAAAAAACTGAACGGGGGTCACGCCCGTTCAGTTGAAAAAGGATATATCGAATATGAAGAAAAATACAAGATGGATGTTACACGTGAAACAGCAGCAAATGGCTGCTAACTGTAAATACCTCCATTTTCAGCATTCTCCCGGAAATATGGAGGTACGGGATTAGGCTTTGCCATAACGAAATCGATTATCGACAGTCACAATGGGACGATTGACGTGAAAAGTGAAATCGGCAGAGGCACTGTTTTTCTGATCAGGCTTCCTGCTCCGGATTATTCGTTAGACGAGTGAGAAAATTTCTTCAGCCGATATTGGAGGCTTTGTCTGCTGATGCCAAGCTCCTGAGCAGCTTTCGAGATGTTATGGCCGTGTTTTCTTAACACGTTCTCTATCACATATTTTTCGAAGCTTTCCATTTTTTCTTTTAAGTCCGCGGCTGGCTGGTGTCTTGGTGTTTCCGGCTCTGGGATGTCAGCCGGCTTGATTTTCATGCGGTATTGATAGGGCAGATGGGAAGCCGTAATCGTTTGCTCGTCCGTCATGAAATTCATTGCGCCTTCGATCATATGCTCAAGCTCGCGAATATTTCCCGGCCAGTCATAAGAAAGGAAAAATTGCTTCACGTCATCGCTGATGTGTTCAACATTCATTTGGAACAGATGGTTGTTTTTCTGGATGAACTCCGACGCGAGAAGCAAGATGTCTTCTTTTCGTTCCCGAAGCGGCGGGATGATCAGTGTGACGACACTCAGCCTATAATACAAGTCCTTCCGCATTCGTTCGCCTGCAATTGCATCAATTGGGTCTTCATTCATCGTGGCAATAATACGTACGTCAATCGGTGTATCCTTTGTTGAACCGATGCGCCTGATTTTCCGTTCTTGAAGGGCGCGCAGCAGCTTCGCCTGAAGGCTGAGATTTAGCGAGTTGATTTCATCTAACAGCAGTGTGCCGCCATGGGCTTGTTCAAACAGGCCGGGCTGGTCGACAGCGCCGGTAAACGCGCCTTTTTTCGTCCCAAACAAAATGCTTTCGACAAGGCTGTCTGGCAGTGCCGCACAGTTTTGCGAAATAAACGGGCCGCCAGAACGATCGCTTCCATTATGGATACTTTGCGCGAACAGTTCTTTTCCCGTGCCGGTTTCGCCTGCGAGAAGGACAGATGATGACGTACGGGTTGCCCGCTTGGCGTTTTCGATGACGTCTTGAATGGCCGGACTGGTGCCGAGAATACTGTCAAACGTATAGGTTGTGCTGCCTTTTTTGTTCATATTCTCCCTGATCAGCCGTTCAAGCTTTGTCACATCCTTGGCAATTTCAACAGCGCCCCTGATTTTGCCGTCTTGGACGATGGGATATGTATGATTGATCGTCGTAATTTCCTGGCCTTTATTATTGAAATAGCTCTGTTTGACGTTTTTAATCGTCTTGCCTTCCTGAAGAGCCTGTACCAGTGTGCTGTCCTGCTGCTTTGAAAACATAAACACATCCATCAGGTTTTTATTCAAGACGTCATGCTTCTCCATATCTTCAATCTGCATCATTTTATTGTTATAAACGATTGTGTTTCCATGCTCGTCTACCACGTGCAGGCCAACATCGATTTCATCTAAAATGCTCTGAAAAACCAATGTGAGGAATTCGCTGTCTTTGACCACTGTATGAACCTCCCTCAGTTTTCTTAATATTGCTTCTATTTTATAAAAAAATGGAGAGGATATGCAAAAGAATTTTGCACTTAGGATTTGTATTACAGTTAATCCTAATATCGTTTTATCGTAAAGGAAGGAAATACTGGTGTTGTATATTGACTGGAAAAATAAAATGTTTTATTATTTAGGTAAATATCTAAATCCTAATGTTTACCAAAGGGGGGAGAATTATTTGAATAAGGCTTTTAAAGCTCTGGCCGATCCTACAAGGAGAAGGATTTTGGATTTGTTAAAACAACAAGATTTAACAGCCGGGCAAATTGCTGACCAATTTGATATGTCAAAACCTAGTATTTCTCATCACTTAAATATTTTAAAGAACACTGATTTAGTACGAGACCAAAAAAAGGGACAATTTATTATTTATTCTTTAAATACGACTGTACTTCAAGATCTTATTGGCTGGTTTTTTTCCCTTACAGATACAGACCATGACAAGAAGGAAGGTGGAGAATGATGAAAAAATATTTCTTTGCACTAATTATGATAGCCTTAACAATTTTAGCTTGGGTTATAACATATTCACACTTACCTAATGAATTGGCAACACACTGGGGTATAAGTGGTGAAGCAGATGACTTTTCAAAGAAACCTACGGCCATAGCAACGTTGGTAGGTATAATGATAGTACAATATATTCTTATGGTGCTTATTCCTAAAATTGATCCCCGACGAAACTATCCGACCTTTACTCGTGCATACTTATCTATTTTTAATACCATGTTTCTCGTCTTATTTCTCATTAATTTGATTACAATATTGACGGGGCTGGGTATTAAACTTCCTATTCCATATTTAGGTTCATTTATTCTTGGAGCTATATTCATGGTTTTTGGTAATTTTATTCAGCAGGTTAGACCGAATTTTTTCTTGGGAATTAGAACTCCTTGGACATTAAGCAGTGAAAATGTATGGAGGCTTACACATAGATTGAGTTCAAGAATATTTGTTCTAGCCGGAATCATTATTGTTTTAACTGCATTTATTCCTGAGTCTTTTACCGAGCCGATTATTTTTATAGCGGCAATAGGTAGTATACTCTTATCCGTATTCGCATCTTATTTCATATATCAAAAAGAGCTAAATAAATAGCCGGGTTATGTTTCCTATTTAAAGAGGTTAGAGTCTTATTCTAACCTCTTTTTAACTGGGAAAAAATAACTAAATATTAAAAAACTCTTCATTTTTCATATAGCCTATGATAATATTTTTCTGTATTTTATGGGTTTATTTAGAAATAAATAGGATAAATTGTAATCGGGAGAGTGTTCAGAATTGAACGATTTTAGTAGTGATAAAAGTAGAATAGGCCTCTTTTTTTTAACAATTTGTGCATGTCTAACGATCTTGCTTTTCTCAAGTATCATAGTTGCATTACCGAAAAATCCTCTCTCGACAACTGTTAGAGCAGAGTTTTTGGTGAAACAATTTATTCCACAGGGATGGGGGTTTTACAGTAGGGATCCAAGATCTGATCATCTTTATGCATACAGTATGAGTGGAGATACAGATATGCTTTCATGGCCAAATAACAAAATAAGAAATGTATTTGGACTTAATAGATATGGCAGAGCACAGGGCATAGAACTTGGATTACTTATTTCTAAACTACCAAGTTCATTAAAGTGGAAAACATGCGATAAGGATGCAAAGAATTGTCTTGATGAGATGAAGGTACAAGTGGACATTGCAAACCCTACGCCTAATGCTTCACTTTGTGGTGATCTGGGAATCGTAAGCGGAAGTCTTGTTCCATGGGCATGGAGCCAATATAAGGTCGTTCCAACTTCTAAGGTTATGAGGGTGAATGTAAAATGTTCGAAACGTTAAACATTAAAATTTATAAGTGGGCAAATGATAACGTACCTTGGACCAATGTCTATGGTTTGGCAAGAAGTATTATGGCTTTATCTACAGCTTTAACACTTGCTTTAAATGATTCTAGCATTTTCTTTAGACCGGGTGCAGGACAAGAAACACCGTATTGTAATGGAACATATAGCATTTTTTGTACAGTGCCTAATAACCATATATACCTTAATTTAATACGATGGATTTGTGTCATCTTATTACTGGTTGTTGTGTCAGGCTGGAGGCCCAGATTGACTGGAATTATACATTGGTGGATATCTTATAGTTTACAAGTATCCGCTATGACTATTGATGGGGGAGAGCAAGTGAGTGCAGTTTTTACGTTACTACTCCTGCCTATAACTTTGACCGATTCAAGAAAATGGCATTGGGAAAGTATAAAGACTGGTACAGATCTAATCAACAAGAAAGATTTATATTTTCGCGTCATAGCACTTACAACTTTTGTATTTATTAGAATCCAAATTGCAATTTTATATTTTAATTCAGCTACGGCAAAATTAGCTGATCAAGATTGGTTAAATGGAACGGCTGTTTATTATTATGCTCAAGATCCAATGTTAGGTTTTCCGCCTTTATTACATACCTTATTTAATGACTTTTTGTCATCACCTTTAGTTGTAATTCCAACTTGGGGAACTTTAATTATTCAATTGTTATTATTTGCATTTTTATTTTCACCTAAATCATATCGAAAATATATGTTTATTATTGCAATACTTATGCATGAAATTTTTGCAGTAATGTTTGGTCTTATAAGTTTTTCAATGATTATGCTAGGTATTTTAATTCTCTATTTAAGGCCCTTAGAAAAACAATTTCATTTTTCATTAGGAAAACGGTTTTACATTAGCCATTTATTTATGAAAAGGGGTGATGCAGGAAAGTCATTATAGATATTGTTTTTGTTGTCACTAGTCGTAGCCATAGGAATAAAAATCGGGAGGAGAAATGGATATGCGTTTAGCTGCTCAAGATTTAAAACTTAAATTGGTCTATTTAATGCTCATTGTGTTGGTTGTATCTATATTTTCTGGTGCAACACCTATTACTCAAGCAAAGAATCTACATAAATACTCAGGTGAAGAAATTTTTGCTGGAATTGTTTTTGGTCAAGGTGAAATCTCGAAAAAATTTCCTGAAATTTGGAACACCAACGATTATAATGTTAGAAATTCAGATAAATCTAAAGAACTTACTCAATTGTTAATAAGTGAAATGAAAAAAATCGATCCTCAATATTTTAACGATTTGAAAAAATCGGTTTATGAAAAGGATCTTAAATTAATTGATGAGGAATTCAGCAAGGGTGGAGATCTTTTAAAAGAAGCTGCTGAGAAGGTTAACATGGGCAGTTCTGAACATGCGGATTTAGTCTCAGGTAAATGTGTTGAAACTCTGGGTGCTGCTATTTTTGTTTTGGTACTAGCAGCAGGTGGCGCTGTAGACTATCTGTACGTTTATAATGCAACTAAATTTTGGGGAATAACTTCTAATGATAAAGAGTCTAAACTTGCGACAGAGATGTTTGTTAAGGATGTTGCAGATAAACTGAACTAAGAACTATAGGTAAAAGGCGTAATCATAATTTAGATTACGCCTTTTTATAGTGGAAATATTTCTTATAAATGTCATTCTTATTTTAATTTTTTAATTAAAAGGATCTTTTTATCTGGCTTGTGAAGACCTTCTTTGTTGATATATTCATTTGAACTGCAAAATAATTTTGCCCTTACTGAAGTCTTTTTGCTCGAAATATCAGAATGTTTTTGCACCTTGTCCTCGAAAATTGTAGAAAACACACGAATTCTTGATTTGGCACAGAACTTGCATTTATATAAAGGGAAAGCAGGATAACATGTTGAAACAGAAAACAAGGGGGAATTCAAATATGACAGCTTTATCTAAATCCAAAGAAATTATTGATCAGACGTCTCATTACGGAGCCAACAATTATCATCCGCTCCCGATTGTTATTTCTGAAGCGCTGGGTTCTTGGGTAAAGGACCCGGAAGGCAATGAATATATGGATATGCTGAGTGCTTATTCTGCGGTAAACCAGGGGCACAGACACCCGAAAATCATTCAGGCATTAAAGGATCAGGCTGATAAAATCACCCTCACGTCACGCGCGTTTCATAACGATCAGCTTGGGCCGTTTTACGAAAAAACAGCTAAACTGACAGGCAAAGAGATGATTCTGCCGATGAATACAGGAGCCGAAGCGGTTGAATCCGCGGTGAAAGCGGCGAGACGCTGGGCGTATGAAGTGAAGGGCGTAGCTGACAATCAAGCGGAAATTATCGCATGTGTCGGGAACTTCCACGGCCGCACGATGCTGGCGGTATCTCTTTCTTCTGAAGAGGAATATAAACGAGGATTCGGCCCGATGCTTCCGGGAATCAAACTCATTCCTTACGGCGATGTGGAAGCGCTTCGACAGGCCATTACGCCGAATACAGCGGCATTCTTGTTTGAACCGATTCAAGGCGAAGCGGGTATTGTAATTCCGCCGGAAGGATTTTTACAGGAAGCGGCGGCGATTTGTAAGGAAGAGAATGTCTTGTTTATTGCGGATGAAATTCAAACGGGTCTCGGACGTACAGGCAAGACGTTTGCCTGTGACTGGGACGGCATTGTTCCGGATATGTATATCTTGGGCAAAGCGCTTGGCGGCGGTGTGTTCCCGATCTCATGCATTGCGGCGGACCGCGAGATCTTAGGCGTGTTTAACCCTGGCTCACACGGCTCCACATTTGGCGGAAACCCGCTTGCATGTGCAGTGTCTATTGCCTCATTGGAAGTGCTGGAGGATGAAAAGCTGGCGGATCGTTCTCTTGAGCTTGGAGAATACTTTAAAAGCGAGCTTGAGAGCATTGACAACCCGGTTATTAAAGAAGTCCGCGGCAGAGGGCTGTTTATCGGTGTGGAATTGACTGAAGCGGCACGTCCGTATTGTGAGCGTTTGAAGGAAGAAGGGCTTTTATGCAAGGAAACGCATGATACAGTCATTCGTTTTGCACCGCCATTAATCATTTCCAAAGAGGATTTGGATTGGGCGATAGAGAAAATTAAGCACGTGCTGCAAAACGCATAAATCCGTACCATGGCGGGATATTCACTTCGTTTGTATAAATTTACAACAGAAAAATCAGCACTCCCTATTTGCTCAGCTACAGTATTTTAGTATAATGTATCTTTATGAGAAGAAGTGAATTTTATATTAAATAGATAGAGACTCTTTGGACAGCAAACTGGGATAGCACCATGCAGATGTTCCAGCTTAGATCCAATACAAGTTGCTGAAGGGGTGCAGAATGTGAATACAAACCAAGATAACGGAAATCAGCTCCAGCGGACAATGAAATCACGCCACTTGTTCATGATTTCATTGGGCGGAGTGATCGGAACCGGTTTCTTCCTTGGAACCGGGTTTACCATTAACCAAGCGGGACCGCTCGGCGCGGTTCTGTCCTATTTAGTGGGCGGCTTTATCATGTTTTTGACGATGCTCTGCTTAGGAGAGCTGGCAGTCGCCTTTCCTGTGTCAGGGTCCTTCCAGACCTATGCGACAAAATTTATCAGCCCGGCCTTCGGGTTTGCGTTCGGCTGGCTGTACTGGCTCGGCTGGGCGGTTACATGCGCCATTGAATTCTTATCAGCGGGGCAGCTGATGCAACGATGGTTTCCGCATATAGACGTGTGGATCTGGTGTCTGGTCTTTGCGGCACTGATGTTTATTTTAAATGCGATCACCACAAAAGCCTTTGCGGAATCAGAATTCTGGTTTTCAGGCATTAAAATTTTGATTATCCTTTTATTTATTATTCTCGGCGGAGCTGCCATGTTTGGCCTGATTGATCTGAAGGGCGGAGAGCAGGCGCCGTTTTTGACACATTTTTATGAAGACGGGTTATTTCCGAACGGCATAAAGGCAATGCTGATTACGATGATTACCGTGAACTTTGCGTTTCAGGGGACTGAGCTGATCGGGGTTGCAGCCGGAGAAAGTGAAGACCCTGAAAAAACGATTCCACGGTCAATCAAACAGACAGTATGGAGAACGCTTGTCTTCTTTGTGCTTTCAATCATTGTCATTGCCGGCATGATTCCGTGGAAACAGGCGGGTGTCGTGGAAAGTCCATTTGTTGCCGTATTTGAGCAAATCGGGATCCCATATGCAGCTGATATCATGAACTTTGTTATTTTAATCGCGCTGTTATCTGTTGCGAATTCAGGTTTATACGCATCGACACGTATTCTGTACGCGATGGCGAATGAAGGACAGGCCTTCAAAGCGCTCGGAAAAACAAATCAGCGCGGTGTGCCGATGTACTCGTTAATCGTAACGATGGCTGTGGCCTGCCTATCACTTCTGACAAAGTTTGCGCAGGCTGAAACTGTATATATGGTACTGTTATCTTTGGCGGGTATGAGCGCGCAGGTCGGCTGGATTACGATCTCGCTTTCCCAAATCATGTTTAGACGCAAATATATCCGCGAAGGCGGGAAGATAGAAGATTTGAAATTTAAAACACCGCTGTACCCGGTGCTTCCGCTGATCGGCCTAACATTAAATACGGTCGTGCTCATCAGTCTTGCATTTGATCCGGAGCAGCGTATCGCGCTGTATTGCGGCGTACCGTTTATGGTCATTTGCTACATCATTTATCATGTCGTCATTAAAAAACGCCAGCAGGCGAATCGTCAGCTAGAGCTTTAAAACGTTGTCCGTAAGTCATCTTTGTTAGAACCCGCATAGGACATTATCTTAAATGTTGAGGTGGAATCACAGATGGATAAAACGATTTCGGTTATTGGAATGCCAATGGATTTAGGACAAGCACGACGCGGAGTAGATATGGGCCCGAGTGCCATCCGGTACGCTCATCTGATCGAGCGGCTGTCAGACATGGGGTATACGGTTGAAGATCTCGGTGACATTCCGATCAACCGCGAAAAAATCAAAAATGACGAGGAACTGAAAAACCTGAATTCCGTTTTGGCGGGAAATGAAAAACTCGCGCAAAAGGTCAACAAAGTCATTGAAGAGAAAAAATTCCCGCTTGTCCTGGGCGGTGACCACAGTATTGCGATCGGCACGCTTGCAGGCACAGCGAAGCATTACGATAATCTCGGCGTCATCTGGTATGACGCGCACGGCGATTTGAATACACTTGAAACTTCACCATCGGGCAATATTCACGGCATGCCGCTCGCGGTCAGCCTCGGCATTGGCCACGAGTCACTGGTTAACCTTGAAGGCTACGCGCCTAAAATCAAACCGGAAAACGTCGTCATCATTGGCGCCCGGTCACTTGATGAAGGGGAGCGCAAGTACATTAAGGAAAGCGGCATGAAGGTGTACACAATGCACGAAATCGACCGTCTTGGCATGACAAAGGTCATTGAAGAAACCCTTGATTATTTATCAGCATGTGATGGCGTCCATCTGAGCCTTGATCTGGACGGACTTGATCCGAACGACGCACCGGGTGTCGGAACCCCTGTCGTCGGCGGCATCAGCTATCGGGAGAGCCATTTGGCTATGGAAATGCTGTATGACGCAGGCATCATTACCTCAGCCGAATTCGTTGAGGTTAACCCGATCCTTGATCACAAAAACAAAACGGGCAAAACAGCAGTAGAGCTGGTAGAATCTCTGCTAGGGAAGAAGCTGCTGTAATAAGAAAACCCCCGCACCCGCGGGGGTTTCAGCGTGTCGACAAACCCTCGCATTCGTTGTCAGGCCTGCGCTTCGGTGCTCACGAATTCCAAACATTCGCTGCGCTCCAATGCTCGTTCTTCCTAGACTTCAAGGGTTTTCAATCACGCTGAAAAGATGAAAGAATCCTAAAACTACAAACCGTTTTAGGATTCTTTCGTTAAATTGAACCCCCGCATCCCGCGGGGGTTTTTCATTTATCCAATCATTTTCTCAGCGACTTTCATTTCCTGTGAATGGGTTTGATGGTCCGCAATAAACCAACCTGATAAAATCACCGCTGCGACGCCTGCGCCAATCAGAAATCTTTTCATTTATATAACCTCCGTTCGTTTAATCAGTTCTTCAATCTGTAATGCTTCATAAAAAAAGTGGGCAGCTTCTTTGTAAAGCTCAAGTTCCCTATACCGTTCGCCAGCCAAAATGGAAAGTTCTCTTACACTGTCATACTCTTTCTCGGACAACAAGTCATCCATATGTTGTTTGCATAAGTGAAACGTTTCCGCATGACCCCCTTCTGCATAAATGGCATATAAAATGTCTATTTTTGCCTCACATATTCTATTCGGCTCAGCAGTCAATTTTTCCTTCACTTCTTGGTAATAAGATAAGGCCTGTTCTTTCTTTTTGATCTTAAACAGCTCTCGTATCAGCAGGTAGGCAGAGTGATAATAATAGGCAGAGCGGGCATACTCATCGTTCTGTAAGGCCTCTTCTAATTTCGAAACCGCTTCTTCTGATTTGCCGCTTTGCGCATGAAGAAGGCCGAAGTTATGCAAAAGCTGGGCTTCAAAAAAATGATCCTCTAATTCACTCGTGATCCGAATTGCTTCGTCCAAATAAGCCTCAGCTTCTTCAAACTGGCTCATCTCTGTAAAATTGCCTGACATGGTAATCAGGGCTGAAGCCAGCTTCTTTTTATAATCGGTCTCTTCCCTGAACGTTTTGACCGCTTGCCGTGTATGATTGAGGGACACAATATTTTGTCCCAGCTTATAATAGAGCTTTCCGACCTTCAGGTGAAATTCAGCTTTCTCAATCGGATCGGGAATGTTGTCGAGATACTGCTCTGCATCTTTATACAGCCCAATGGCAATGTCATAATTATTTTTATAGGCCTCATACATGCCTTCAAACAGAAAAAAGTAATATTTCAGCATGTCAGACGTAGCATTCATATGAGAAGGCTCCTCATGCTGAAAGCCCTGTCCTCTCGCCTCGTGAAGCAAAACCTTGTGGCGCAGTTCCAATAAGGAGAAGTAGGCAAGCACCTCCTGATCCTCTTCCATGTCATCCAATAAAGGCTTCACTTCTTCAAATAAACGGGAGGACTCTTCCACTTCATGTTTCTTGATAGCAAGGTACCAATCGTTGAGCATGCTAGCGATTTCTGCGGGTGCGATCTTATTCATGTGAAACTCCTTTCTCTAGTGACTTATCAATCTCAGTTGCTTATTCTGATAGTAACACCTCTTTCTATTTTATGTAAAATCCTCTAGTCAATATATGAAGGAGAGATGATATGACAATCATGCTGACCCCAATGCAGTCAGAAGAATTTCGGTCTTATCTCACATACACAACAAAGCATTACGCGGAAGAAAAGGTAAAAGCGGGAACATGGCTGCCTGAAGATGCACAGCTTTTGTCTAAGCAGGCGTTTACTGATCTGCTTCCGAGAGGGCTGGAAACACCCCATCACCATTTGTGGAGCCTCAAGCTGAATGAAAAGGATACCGTTGGCTGGCTCTGGATACATGCTGAACCGGAGCATCCGCAGCAGGAAGCGTTTATTTATGATTTCGGGTTATATGAACCGTATCGGGGAAAGGGCTACGCAAAGCAAGCATTGGCAGCATTAGATCATACGGCACGCAGCATGGGAATCCGCAAGCTGTCCCTTCATGTCTTTGCTCATAATCAGACGGCGCGAAAGCTATATGAGCAAACCGGATTTCAAGAAACAGACGTAGTGATGAGCAAGAAGATTTAACGAAAAGGGCCTGATAAAGGCCTTTTTCTGTAAACGATTTCTAAAAATTCTGTAAATAACCTAGTTACTTTCCTTATTTTCCTAATATAATGTGGGTGAGGAAATTACCTTTCCTACACTCACAAGAAAAGAGGAGATGTAATGAAGTTGAAGAAACGAGTGTCGATGTTTTTGGTAGCGCTTACAATGTGCGGCGGCCTGTTTGTTTCTCCCGCCAAAGCCGTAAAGACCACAAATTATGCTGAAGAAATCGCCGCACTGCAGCCAGGCACGACACCGGAAGAAATCATGAAATCTGCCAGCCAGATTGCCAAACAACAGCACGTAAAGCAGGATGTTATCCTAAAACAGTTCTATAAGGAAATCACGGCTGATAAAGCAGAGGGAGACCGGCTCGCCAAGGAAAGCGGCATGTCTATCATGGGCGGCTCGTCCGGCACGAAAAAACTCCCGACAAGCGCGAAAGGCAATATCTATTACACGAACTCCTACACAGCCTACTACAATCACGGCCACGTCGGCATGTACTCCGCTGCTGACAAAATTGTTGAATCTGTCCCGAGCGACGGCGTCAGGCAGATCGCTTATAATGCCAGAGACGTGGAAGACAACTCCATTGTGCAAACCGTCAGCGTATCCTCATCTCAAAAAACAGCTGCTGCCGACTGGGCGGTATCAAAAGTAGGCGACCCATACTCATTTAACTTCGTCAATAACAGAAATACCGGCCATGACGGCGCCAAAAACTGTTCAAAGCTCCTATGGTCTGCCTTTTTGCTGAAAGCAGGCATTGATATAGACAGCAACGGAGGCTTAGGCGTGTATCCGCGCGACATCACAAGTTCTTCGTATACGACAACCATCATGACCATCAACTAAGGAGAAGGATATGAAAAAGTGGATGATTACCATCGCCATGCTGATTCTCGCAGGAATCGCACTATTTGTCTTCATTTTTCCTAGCCATAAAACTGTAAGTCACCAGGATCTTCGAGACTCCGGTTTCTTGGATGACAAAGAAGTCCTGTTATATTTTTCAACCTCTGCGGATCAAGATGCATTTGGCGGCGGGAAAAGCTATGCCTTGTTTATCAGCCAGGACGGGTCGCTGTCTTCCTTTCAGATGAAGGGCCTTGAGCTGGGATCAGCCAAGGTTCACGGCGACAGTGTGATGCTGGAGGACAAAAACAAGATTTATACGATCAAAAACGGTCTGCGCTCCCATAAAAGAACCTATCAGCACACAGGCGACAGCGCAGGCTTTCTGCAAAACACGGACGGCTTTTATACCTTATACAACTCCGGCTACGACAAAAAGGGAGACGGGTACCGCTCAGAGCTGTACCGCCAGATGAACGGAGAGTGGAAAAAAGACGTCATCCCCTACTACATCCGGGCCTCCGGTTTTCATAAGGGCACCATTTACGCACTCGTTCCGACAACTGACGAAAAAGGTTATCAGCTCCTTCAGATTCAAGCAGATCAAAGGAAGCTCACTTATCACAAGATAACAGAATGGCAGTACCGGGAAGGAGCCTCAGTCGAATCCCAGCTTGCTGTGGACGACCAAGCTGTTTATGTTATGGTTCGCGGCCAAAAAGCCCGCAATCTCTATCAAATGGTCAAGATCAACAAAAAAAGCGGCAAAGTAGAGCTGCACGACATCGACGAATACAAAAACGACGAACAAACGATATACAGCTCCATGCCCTTCAGCTTTAAAAACAGCTTTTTCCCTTATGACGGGAACCTGTATTTCATTGACGGCTTCGGAAAGGTACACAAAATTGATGCCAAGACAGGAAAAACAAGCATCGCCTTCACCTTTTCCCAGGACAAAATGAAAGCCGATTTCAAAGAAATCACCCAAAAAGGCAGCAGCCTCTATTTCTTCACATACACGCATAACAAGCCTGCCTACATTGAACAGTACAGCCTGAAAACCGGAAAGAAATTGAAAGAAAAAGAGATTGGGAAGGTAAAGGATGTCGTGACGCCGAAGAGTCATTTGAAGCTGTATGATTTTGAGGTGATGAAGAGGTTTTAAGGCAAGGAGGGTAGTATGGGAGCCATCGCCGTTTTATTTATCGTTTTTGGTTTTCCGATCATCGCAGGTGTATTTGGTATAGCGGGTCATTTTTTATTTAAGAGATTTTGGGTGGCACCGCTCATCGTCCTTATCGCGAGCTTGATATTGTTAGTTACGTTAGCTTCGGGCAATAGCTCATTCATGTTTTGGGTTGTTATATATACGGCGATTGCGTTAGTAACCAGTATTGTCACATTATTTCTCAGGAAATTTTTTAATTGATCTCTAATTATAAAGAGACTGGTGTGAAGTCTCTTTTTTTGCTGAACCGAAATTTGCAGAGGATTTTGGGTATGGTTTAGAAACGAATCTAAAGGAGGAATTACATGCGCACCAAACGGGTTATTCTTCTGGCAGTTATGATCAGCCTGGTTTCGGCCATTACTGTATTCCTGTTAAATGGATGTAAAGTCGACTTCTTAGACATCGGCGGAACCATTATTGGCTGCTTTCTTGGCATATTTGTTGTTATAAGAATACAGAAAAAACAGTCGTGAAAAAGGGAAAGAGTCATGCCGAACCGAAGTCATGTTCAAGGACCAAGAGTCCAAAAACATGAATGGGAGGAATGGCGTTGACAGGAAACAAAGCGGTTGTGTACAAAGGCAAAGGGACTGTAGCGGTGGAGGATATCGGTTATCCGGAGTTAATCTTGAGGGACGGGCCCGGCGTCCCGAAGGCGAATGTGAATCGAAAATGTGAGCATGGGGTTATTCTCAAAGTCATTACAACCAACATTTGCGGAAGCGACCAGCATATGGTCAGAGGCCGCACAACGGCGCCTGAAGGCTTGGTGCTCGGGCATGAAATCACCGGAGAAGTCATTGAAACGGGGCGTGATGTCGAATTTATCAAAAAGGGCGATATCGTATCCGTTCCTTTCAATATTGCCTGCGGACGCTGTGTGATGTGCAAAACGCAGAAAACGCATGTGTGCCTGAATGTCAATCCGGATCGGCCGGGATCTGCTTACGGCTACGTCGATATGGGCGGCTGGATCGGCGGCCAGTCTGAATACGTCATGGTGCCATACGCTGACTTTCAGCTTTTGGTATTCCCTGATAAAGAACAGGCGTTAGAAAAGATTCTCGATTTGACCATGCTGTCCGACATTTTCCCGACCGGCTTCCATGGAGCTTACACAGCGGGCGTGCAAACAGGTTCAACCGTTTACATCGCGGGAGCGGGGCCTGTCGGCTTGGCAGCTGCACACTCCGCTCAGCTCCTAGGCGCCTCCACCGTGATTGTCGGCGATCTGAACGAAGACAGACTGGCACAGGCAAGAAGCTTCGGCTGTGAAACGGTCAACGTGCAAAAACACGACCGCCTCGGCGAGCAAATTGAACAAATACTAGGTGAACCGACCGTTGATGCCGCAGTGGACTGTGTCGGCTTTGAAGCATCTGGCCACGGCAATCAAGGGGAAGCGCCTGCCGCCGTGCTGAACTCGATCATGGACGTCACCCAGGTCGGAGGCAGCCTCGGCATTCCAGGCTTATACGTGACCGAAGATCCCGGCGCAAAGGATGCGGACGCTAAAACAGGCTCACTAAAAATCCGATTCGGACTCGGCTGGGCCAAAGCCCACACCTTCGTCACCGGACAAACACCTGCCATGACATACAACCGCAATTTGATGAAAGCGATCCTGAGCGGTAGAGCGCAGATCGCAAAAGCCGTCAACGCCACCGTCATTTCTCTGGACGACGCGCCAAAAGGCTACAGCGACTTTGACAAAGGCGCAGCCAAAAAATTCGTCATCGACCCGCATGGGACATTGAAGTAAAAGAAAAAGCCGGACGTTCTCAGAACGCCGGCTTTATTGCTGGTAATCTGTTTCTTCAAAGCGATCTCCTGATTCGTCTTGGACAATTAAATCCCCTTCGATTTTGTCCAGTCCAATCAAAATATAAGGGTTTTTCTCATTTGCCGTAGGAGCAGGTTTTCGTTTCACAGTTACAATCGTTTCTTTAGGTGAGAATTTGACGTCTGACACTTCAAGCTTCTTATCTTTCTCGCTGCTTCCGAGAGACACAATAACCATTTTTCTCCCTTCTAAAATGGTGAAGACTTGATATCCTTTCACGTCATCATGCATTTGGAGATAATTAGCGTATATTTCTAAGTCTGGACTGCCTTCACCGATTCGATCCTTCTCCAACACCCAATAAGACGGCTGACACCCAGCAAGCAGCAACATGATCACAAAAAGCCAAATCCATCTAAAGCGCAAATACAGACCTCCCCACACATGTGTTACATCCAAACTAACACACGTGCGAAATAGAGTCATCAACAGCTTGTTTGTCGAATTGTGGATAAAACTCAGCCCGAAGCACTACTAACATGTGAATAAATAGGTTATATTGAGAAGAGAACAATTGTAAAAATGGAAGAAAACATCGGAGGATTTGAACATGAAACAAGCGTATTATTCCTGTGAAGAACACATCGAAACGGTACTGGATATGTACATAGACGACCACGAGCTGCCGCCCGAAATCAGAAAAATCGAACATACTAACAGTTTATTCACAGCCTGTGAATTATGTGGGGACCCCGCAGTATATATAGTGGGGAACGAATGATCTTACACAAAATACAGAAAAGATATCCACAATTGTGGACAATATATATGAATAACTTGTTTTTAAAGTGGGGATGACCTGTGAATATCAATATTGTGACAATCGGAAAACTAAAAGAAAAATACCTCAAACAAGGCATTGAAGAATACACCAAACGACTTTCGGCCTACGCAAAAATCGACATCATCGAACTCCCGGACGAAAAAGCGCCGGAAAACCTAAGCGACCAGGACATGAAAATCATAAAAGACAAAGAAGGCGACCGCATCCTATCAAAAATCAGCCCCGACGCCCACGTCATCGCCCTCGCCATCGAAGGAAAAATGAAAACATCCGAAGAACTAGCCGATACAATAGATAAGCTGGCGACATATGGAAAAAGCAAAGTCACCTTCGTCATCGGCGGATCACTCGGATTGAGCGACGCGGTAATGAAGCGAGCGGATGAGAAGCTGTCATTCTCGAAAATGACGTTCCCTCATCAGTTGATGCGGCTCATACTAGTGGAGCAGATTTATCGGGCTTTTCGGATTAATCGTGGGGAACCGTATCACAAATAGTGGTAAAACAAAGGGTCGAAATAGTTATTGATAAGGAGTGGCTAGATACAATAGAAGGATGACACAGTTATATGAATGCAAGTTGGCTTATTAAAATCTCCTATGTAGACGATGATTAATAAGCCGAAAACTATAATAACTTATTATGAATTGTATAATTCACTAGGAAAGTGTTTACAATCACCAAAATTATCTATAACCTTAATATAAAGTAATGCTTTAAATCTATTTACATTATATATTTTACTTAAATTACTATTATTTGAGAAAAAGTGTAGGTGGTAGTTGTGTCTTATCCTTATACAAATGTAATTTCGTTATATGAAGATAACCCGCATTTATATTCAACTTTTGAATTCGAATACCCGAAGGATAAAGAAAAGTTCCTAGATTATATAATTCCGGTTTTAGAAAAAGAGTACGGATTAGATAGTAGTTTAATAGAGGAGAAACTGAAAAACGTCTCTAGCGATAAGAGAGAAGCAATTATCAATTTCATGAAAAAACATAACACACCTAATCCAGATAAAAGTATTTCTCCTAAAAGGCCTTGGTTAAAAAATACTAGAAGTAAGTTGCCGGAAATTATCGCACGAGATATCTTATCTAAAAAAGAAAATGTAAAATTTCCATATAGATACAGTATTAATGAGGAAGATCCGGATATGCCGAAAAGAGGTATTGATGGTTTTGGTTTTATCTTTAAGGAAGATAATGGGGGTGTAAGTTTAGATTATATTGTAGCCGCAGAGGTCAAGGCTTCAGAAGACAAAAATAGTCCCCCTGCAACAGTTCATCAAGCAAAGGACAGTATGTTCTCTGCATTAAAAAGTATAGTTAATATTGATACAAGGTTAAGAAAATCATTAGCCAGTGCATTTGATATCTTGGATGAAAAGGAATTTGTTGCAGTTGTAGCAAATATAATATCAATAATAGAGGAAAATGACTACAATAAATTGGAAGAGTTAAAAAAACAAATTGTGGTAGTTCCATTTCTATTAAGAAAAAGAGAATTTTGGTCAGAAGATGATTATGGAAAATTTAAAACAAATAGTCATGAATTAGATTGTGCTGCAATAAAGTATTATATTGTTGCTTTAGATTATGATTTAGGTGACTTTTCCGACGAAATATACGAGATACTAAGGAATGGTAGAGATGACAAAGTCAGTTTGGGAAAATCAGATAAATAAAATACGGGGTAGTGGAAAGACAAAAGAAATATTAACAGATTGGACAGAATATGACCTTTCTTCACGGCTTAGTATTGATGATAATACTAGGCCAAAAGAACATTCTGAATCAGAGTTTTTGGCATTTCTGTATCAAAGTACTGGCTCCAAACTAGATCGTTTATCAAAAGAGGATTCTCTCTCTTTAATCAAAAAAGGCTATGATATTAGTAAAACAATCTGGTTTGAAAATAAACTGAGTAATCCTGTAGATTATATCAACCAACTTTTTAACTTAGGTGTATCTGGAATACTTAGTGAATCTACTGCTGAAGTCAGAATGATATTAAAAGATGAGGACTTTAGTAGACTATATAATAAAATAAAAGTTAAAAATTGGGGCATATATTTAGAGAGTACTAATAAATTATTATTTCTCATTTTACTTAGAAAACTAAACGGCTGGGAAGATATTAAATTCACAAAACATATTATGGAAAATATTAGTGTAAAACAAGATAGTGAAGAAGAGAGATATTTAAATACTCTAACAGATTATGAAAATCCATTTCCTGTATTAAGTTGGTTAGCCACTCAACTAAATATATTAGAAGCAATAGAAGAATACTCAAAATACATACTAACTGGTAAGCCAGATAATATAGAAAAAGTCATTATAAGGCTATGTAGTGATGCAATAGAATTAATCGAGAACTCACATAGACCCTCTGAAAAAATAACAGTAAAACTGTTTGAAATAGGATTAATAAAAATGGTCAAAAGTTCATTATGGACAAATACATATGGGCTTTCTGAAAAAGTAGATGAATATATCGAGCATCTTACAAGTACTAATAACGATAATCCAGTTTTTGATTTATGGCCATCACAACAAGGGGCTCTTAGCCAAAATTTATTTGACTTGAATAAGACAGCATTGATAGTTCAAATGCCAACTAGTGCAGGTAAAACACTGCTATCGAAGTTTTATATATTACAAACTTTAAATTTATATCATAATGCAAAAATAGCGTATATTGTCCCTACACGGGCTTTAGTAAATCAAGTAAAAAAAGATTTGAGAAATGATTTTATAGATTTAGATATTAATGTAGATATTGCAATTCCATTCGCTGACATAGACCCTCTTGAAGAAGAATTATTGTTGCAAGATACAGATGTATTAGTTACTACACCAGAAAAATTGGATGTCTTACTAAGGAACGATCATCCTTCAGTAGAAAATTTGAGGTTAGTTGTAGTAGATGAGGCTCATAACTTGGCAGATAGTAGCCGAGGTTCTAAATTAGAACTTCTTCTCTCAAATTTAAGGAGAGAAAACAGAAACCTAAGGGTTTTGTTACTAAGTCCATTTATAAGGAACGCTAAAGAAATTGCAACTTGGTTAGGTGATAATCGGGGGCATGATATTTTTGTAGATTGGAGACCGTCACAACAATTTACGGGGTTATATAAACTTGATACATTAGGACGTGGAAATCATTATGGAGTAATTTATTACATACCCTCAAGTCTAAATACAATGTACAACCGAGAGTTTACTTTTAAAATTCATCATAGTACAAGAAAGTTAACAAAAGTAAAACAAGCATTTGAAGCAGCCAAAGTTTATGAAAAGTTGGGAGGAGTACTAATTCTTTGCTCAACAAGAATAACGGCAGAATCATTTGCTAAATATTGTGTGGAATCGAGGCAAAATTTAGATAGTACTTTAATTCGGCAATTAAAGCCCCTTTTAGAGTTAATTGAAGAGGAATTAGGTAAGGATTCTTTACTTTATAAAGCAGTATTAACCGGTTGTGCATATCACCATTCATCACTACCGCTAATAATTAGAGAGGAAATAGAAGAGGCAATCGCAAATAGATTAATTACAGTTGTTTCGGCAACAACCACTTTGGCACAAGGAATGAATTTCCCGATTTCAACAGTAGTTTTTCAATCAATGAATGTTCCAAATGGAACATATTCACGTGCAATGACAAATGCAGAGTTCTGGAATATAGCAGGTAGGGCTGGAAGAGCGTTGACTGATAAAGAAGGTCATATTTTGGCTATTCATGAATCGGATAAAGACGAAGAGCAATTTAGGAAATATCTTTCAGATAAGAATAATGATGTCCTGTCTTCATTACTAGAAACTCTAGATTTATATAAAGAAGAAGATGAATTTGATTTTAGTTTACTACGAAAATCGGACGGTTTCACTAATCTTTTACAATATATATACCATATTCTATATATAGAAGAGGATATAGAGATAGAAGATATTGTACGTGGAAGTTTAGTTTACCATCAATTGCTTAATGCAGGTAAAGATGAGTTAGCAAAGAAACTGATAAATATTACACGCTTATATAGAAAGCATATTTCTAAAGATCTTAATAAGAAAAAGTTAATGAAATCGATAGACGGTTCGGGTTTGTCTAGTATAAGTATGAAATACTTATTAGGGAGACTTTCACAACAGAATGTAAACTTAAATTCAAACAAAATTTTCAGTTATAATGATGATACATTAGAGAAATATATTGATTTAATTAATAATATACCTGAAATTAACTTAGGTATATATAAACAAGGAGGAAACTTTAATCCTAAACTTGTTTCAGAAATCACTAAAGATTGGGTAAGTGGTAAGCCTTTAAAGGAAATTGCTCAAAAGCATATCACCTTTAAAGCCAATCTGGATGAAAAAATACAGCATTGCGGTAAGTATATTTACGGTAACCTCACAAATAACCTTTCTTGGGGGTTGGCTGCAATGCTTAGGGCAAATGGTATACTTCTAGGGAAAGAAGAATTAGACACGGATGAATCTTTAATTCCTTCGTATATATATTTTGGGGTTAATAATAAGGAAGCAGCGGCATTAGCAATGTTAGGTGTCCCACGATTTGCTGCCGAAAGATTGGGGAAAATGTGGAGGAAAGAAAATGGGGAATTTAAGAACTCTCAAATAGCAAGTTTGAAAAGTTGGCTGAACAATCTAGAAGAAGAAAAGTGGATATCTAATTTTGAAAGTGATAAAAAGGATTTAGCAAGGGCGTTGTATAATAATTGGGTTAAAGAAAGATGATAAGATGTTAGCAACCTTTTAAGGAAAATAAGAACTAAAAGAGATAAGGAACTTTTTTCCTTATCTTTTTTTAAATAAGGCATTATCCCCCAAAAATCAAGTGTAAATCCCCTCCCTAATCAACTTTAGATAGTTAGGCTATATAATTAATAGCATAAATAGAACCTCATAAATTAGTTCAGAACTATTTAGCCCCCTAATGAATTTGGACACCTACTAAGAGTGGTTTTATACTTAAGGTTGCCAAATAAGGGGGCTTTTGTGATGCAAAGACGAAAACATTCTGCTGAATTTAAACAACAGGTGGTACAAGAAGCAATTGAAACAGGCAATAAAGCTTTGGTGGCGAGACGTCACGAGCTCAGTCCAAATCTCGTAAGCAAATGGGTAAAAGCTTTTCAGGAAAAAGGCAATCTAGATCATTCCGGCATTCAAGATATTGTTTCTCCCTCAGGGATCAAACAGTTGGAGGAGGAGAATGACCAGCTTAAAAAGCTGTTAGGCGAAAAAGATTTAGAAATTTCCATTCTCCGTGACGTACTAAAAAAGAAGAACCCTCACTTACTGAAACGCTTGAAATAGCGAATGAGTGGATTGCGAAAGGTTATGCCGTCCGTAAAGTCCTGAAGATTTTAGAGATTTCTCCTTCTACGTACTATTATCAATACAAGAAAGAAGAAAAGTCAGTAAGTGAGGGCAGACCCATTCCGGGCTATTCACTCACTAAGAACGGCAAAAAAATACCGGATGAACAAATACAGGAATGGCTGATGGAACTCATCTCAGGTGAAGCCGGTGTCTATGGCTATCGAAAGTTGTGCCTCCGCCTTCGAAGCGAGTATGCGCTACAGATTAACAAAAAGAAAGTGTACCGATTATGTAAGGAACTCGATATCCTACAGCCACAGCGAGAAGTGAAGTTCCACTATCCAAGAAAATTAGCGAGGAACCGGATCATCACTGAATCGAATCAGCTGTGGGAAGCAGATATTAAATACGGCTACATCGAAGGTGAAGAGCGTTTCTTCTTTATTCTATCGCTCATTGATGTATATGACCGTTCCATCATTGATTATCATATTGGTTTACATTGTACCGGACACTACGCTGGCCAACTCGTGCAGCGTGCCTTGTTTAAGCGTCAGCAATTTGAAAGAGAAACAAAGCCAGTCATTCGAACGGATAATGGTCCACAATTTATTTCTCTAGCGTTTCAGAAAGCATGTGAAACGTTCCACATCGAACATGAACGCATTCCGCCGAGAACACCGAATATGAATGCCCATATCGAGTCGTTTCACCGATTACTAGAGTATGAATGTTTGAGGCGGTTCGCTTTTCATTCCTACGCAGATGCGTATCATGAGGTGGCTGAATACATGGATTTCTACAATAATCGAAGAATCCATTCGAGTATTTTAGATTTAGCACCAAATGAATTTTATCAACGAAACCAAACAGAAGAGCTAACGATTAAAGAAGTGAGAGTATGAGGCAGGATGATTTTCTTGCCTCACCTAAAATAAAGAGCAATTCTATGAAATAATGAGCTAAGAGTAGTATGTGTCCAAAATTAGGGGGTTAAATAGAGATGCTTACTGAAAAGTTTCGGATGTTTCTTACAGAAGATGCTTGGCTATGGATTGAAGGAATTCGGGAAGAAGAGTTTATTATAACGTTACTTGCAAAGCTAATACTCGATGACTCTTATAATTTTAAAATGAAAGCTAATAACTATAGGCTGTTAAGAGGCATGTTTGAAAACAAGCTAATCACTGAAAAAATAACAGAGTATAGAAAAGACCCCAGAGTAATAACCCACATTCAAGAAATGATTGATAAGGAAAAGAACACTAATGAAGGTTGAGGGATGCAAATGAAGCTTCTAATGTGCCTTGAATGTAATGATATATTTAATCTGGATCTGTCAGAAAAAAGCTGCAGCTGCGGAAGAAGTAAGGGGAAATATATAAATCAGCAACTTGCCGAATATACTGGTGAATTTGCATTGCCCATTGGCTTTTCTAATCCATCTTTAATAAATGCAATTAAGGATCAACCGAATGAAGGATTGGGTAAGGAGTTCACTGCTTTTGTTGTCCCTAAGAACTGTAAGACTTTTTTAAAAAGTGGTGTCTAAGGATGTACAAGAAGATAGTTAATATTGTGGCCCAGAAGTATAAATCAAAGTAAATCAATGAATACAATAATGGAAGAACGAAGAAGGATAAGAGAAGAAAAAATAAGTGAGTTTCAGAAGCAAGTTGATGAACTCCTTGACTTAATCAAAAAGAGTATCTAGTGAATTAATGCTCTTTAGTATGGTGTGTATTACTGAAAGATACAAGCAAAATTAAATTAATTTGATAGAGATTGTTCGATAGTTTTATGGTGGTTAAAGGCATCTAGTATTTAAGAACTCTAATAAATGAACAAAACAGACAGAAAATTTGTATTCTGTCTGTTTTTTAATGGTTAAATACAAGGTTAGAATTTATTATAATGTTAAACAGGTATATTTAAAGAAGTGAGCATTTAGATATTTCTTGGGGTGAAAATACTTAGAGAAAAATACTCACTACACTAAATCACTATTTTATGAACTGACTAACAAAACCCGTAAAATGGAAATAAGGATTATTTTGGACAATAAGATGCGAACAGAAAAAACTATCGTGAGCAACACTTTATTTAATTTTTTTTCATTAAGATATCTTTGCGAAACAATGACTTTGAAGGAATAAGTTCAACTTCAATTTAAGAGAACTGATGCTAGTATAGTTCCATGGACACAACTTAGTTAAGTGTTAAAATGTTACTAAGAAAGGTTGTGTCCATATGGGAAACAAAAATACAGGCAAAAAATATAACGAAGATTTTAAAAAGATGATCGTTGATCTTTATAACTCTGGTAGCTCAGCTAAAGATTTAAGCAGTGAATATGGCGTTTCTGAAGTAACTATTTATGCATGGGTAAAGAAATTTTCTCCAATACAAACGGAGGATGGCTCAACTGTGACAGCTGATGAAATTGCCAATATGAAAAAGCAAATGCTCCGTCTTCAGGAGGAAAATGAAATCTTAAAAAAGGCTATGGCCATATTTGCGAAAAAATAGAAACAGACAAGCTCATCGATGTAATTGTAGATCTTCAAGACCAACATGCTACACAAACTCTGTGTAGTGTACTTGGTATACCTAAAAGCACTTTTTATCAATCGTTTAAAAAAACGGAATCTAATCGTGAATCTGAAAACAAGCAACTAACAAAAAGAATCAAAGAGATCCATGAAGAAAGCAAAATGCGTTATGGTGCCCCAAAAATTCACAAGATCCTGCAAAAAGGTGGATTTAAAGTGAGTTTAAAACGTGTTCAACGACTGATGAAGGCTGCTGGTCTCTTTTCCATTGTGAGGAAGAAGTTTCGTCCTCAGTCAAGTAAAGTGAAAGTAATTGATCGTGATAACCTATTAAATCAAGACTTTACTACTACTACAATTAATGAGAAATGGGTCGCTGACATTTCTTATATCGGGTTAACCCCCTAATTTTGGACACATACTACTCTTAGCTCATTATTTCATAGAATTGCTCTTTATTTTAGGTGAGGCAAGAAAATCATCCTGCCTCATACTCTCACTTCTTTAATCGTTAGCTCTTCTGTTTGGTTTCGTTGATAAAATTCATTTGGTGCTAAATCTAAAATACTCGAATGGATTCTTCGATTATTGTAGAAATCCATGTATTCAGCCACCTCATGATACGCATCTGCGTAGGAATGAAAAGCGAACCGCCTCAAACATTCATACTCTAGTAATCGGTGAAACGACTCGATATGGGCATTCATATTCGGTGTTCTCGGCGGAATGCGTTCATGTTCGATGTGGAACGTTTCACATGCTTTCTGAAACGCTAGAGAAATAAATTGTGGACCATTATCCGTTCGAATGACTGGCTTTGTTTCTCTTTCAAATTGCTGACGCTTAAACAAGGCACGCTGCACGAGTTGGCCAGCGTAGTGTCCGGTACAATGTAAACCAATATGATAATCAATGATGGAACGGTCATATACATCAATGAGCGATAGAATAAAGAAGAAACGCTCTTCACCTTCGATGTAGCCGTATTTAATATCTGCTTCCCACAGCTGATTCGATTCAGTGATGATCCGGTTCCTCGCTAATTTTCTTGGATAGTGGAACTTCACTTCTCGCTGTGGCTGTAGGATATCGAGTTCCTTACATAATCGGTACACTTTCTTTTTGTTAATCTGTAGCGCATACTCGCTTCGAAGGCGGAGGCACAACTTTCGATAGCCATAGACACCGGCTTCACCTGAGATGAGTTCCATCAGCCATTCCTGTATTTGTTCATCCGGTATTTTTTTGCCGTTCTTAGTGAGTGAATAGCCCGGAATGGGTCTGCCCTCACTTACTGACTTTTCTTCTTTCTTGTATTGATAATAGTACGTAGAAGGAGAAATCTCTAAAATCTTCAGGACTTTACGGACGGCATAACCTTTCGCAATCCACTCATTCGCTATTTCAAGCGTTTCAGTAAGTGAGGGTTCTTCTTTTTTAGTACGTCACGGAGAATGGAAATTTCTAAATCTTTTTCGCCTAACAGCTTTTTAAGCTGGTCATTCTCCTCCTCCAACTGTTTGATCCCTGAGGGAGAAACAATATCTTGAATGCCGGAATGATCTAGATTGCCTTTTTCCTGAAAAGCTTTTACCCATTTGCTTACGAGATTTGGACTGAGCTCGTGACGTCTCGCCACCAAAGCTTTATTGCCTGTTTCAATTGCTTCTTGTACCACCTGTTGTTTAAATTCAGCAGAATGTTTTCGTCTTTGCATCACAAAAGCCCCCTTATTTGGCAACCTTAAGTATAAAACCACTCTTAGTAGGTGTCCAAATTCATTAGGGGGCTAAATAGATATCAATACGTTAAGAGACGGTTGGTGTTATCTAGCTTCCGTTATGGACTTGCATTCTAAAAAAATCGTTGGTTATTCGTTTGGACGAACAATGGTGACAGATTTGGTAATCAAGGCTTTAAATAACGCTCTCGATACTCAACATCCAAGTGAAGGATTAATCCTTCATTCAGATTTAGGTTCCCAGTATACCAGTGAAGACTTTCAAAAGCTTTGTGAAACAAAAAAGATTAAACAATCCTTCAGTAAAAAAGGCTGCCCATATGATAATGCCTGTATTGAATCATTTCATGCCATTTTAAAGAAGGAAGAAGTTCATCATGTTACATATTTAGACTATAAAACTGCGAGTCTAGCAATGTTTCAGTTTATTGAAGGCTGGTATAACCGAAAAAGAATTCACAGTAGTTTAGGTTATAACACTCCACAAGATATTGAAGATCAAGTGAAGATAGCATAAGCTTGTGCACTTACATGGCTTGGAAGTGATGCCCACAGAGGCACCGTGTCAAACACTGGCATAAAACAAACATTTTTCATCTATATAATTTTAATAACACAAGAACTTAACTTTTTTGTGTCCAAAATATTGACTCAAATCCAAACCTCAAGAGAAGAGGCCGCCGCAATAGATAAAAAAGGAGAACTCTCTGGAGGATAGTAAACTTCAACTTCAATTTAGGAGAACATCTAAGGAATAAGCCAGAAAATGTTTATATAAAGAGGTGTGAAAAAATTAACATTATTGCACACCTTTTCTTTTCAAGCATTTCTGTATTAGATAAGTCATAGTGAAAATGGTAATCTGCTGTGTGTCTCTATTGGGTTGGTCTGACAAATGCTTCAAAAAGAGAACTCATTAATAATGCTTATGGTAAAATATAGAAAGGGAAATAGGTTTGAGCATGAATAAACGTATGCAAATAGATAAGAGACAAACCTTCTAATTAAATTCTGTTAAAAGGAGTTAATTTTTTTGAAAATAACTAAATTAATCATTAATAACTTTCGATCATTTGGGCCAACTAATACTGAAATAGGATTAGAAGAATTGTCAGTTCTAGTTGGAGCAAATAGTAGTGGTAAAACTTCTGCCATCCAAGCTCTATTAAAACTTTTTAGTCCTTATCAAAGAGATCGATTAATAGAAAAGTCAGATTTCCACATACCTGCTAATGAAAATCCATTAGATTATGATAAGTCTTCACTTTCTATAGAGGCTGTAATTGATTTTAACGAACTGGAAAATGATGCTGAGAAGGCAAGCACTGCTATTCCCCCACATTTTAATCATATGGTTGCAGGTGAAGTTGATGGAAGTCCTTATGTACGTATAAGGCTAGAAGCTGAGTTATCAGAAGGAAATACTTTAGAAGGAATTATTGAGCAAGCAGTATATTATGTCCTATCCCCACTAGGAACGAAAGCAGAAGATGAAGATTTACAGCCAGTTAAAGCTAGTGAGCGTTCCCAAATTCAAATGATATATATACCAGCAACAAGAGACCCGGCCATACAATTAAAAAATGCATCAGGAACTATCTTAGGGAGGATTTTAAAGGGAATTAACTGGCCAAAAGAAATTAATAGTGACATACAAGAAAAAATGAAGCAAGTTGACGGGATTTTTGATGAAGTAAATGGTGTTAAAGGGTTAAGAGAAATACTTAATAGTCAATGGAGAAAATACCATAATGATTTTCGCTACAGCTCAACAATGGTTGCTTTCAACCATGCAGATTTAGACTCAATTCTAAAAAAGGTAGAGGTATATTTTGAACCAACTGAAACAGGAAGCAAATACAAGGTAGATCAATTAGGTGATGGGCTACGTTCAATCTTTTACTTATCTCTAGTAAATTCTTTTTTAGAAATTGAAAATGAAGCATTGCAAGATGAAGCTGAGGAAGATAAAAAGGTGTATAAACTTCAACCACCAGTGTTAACGTTACTAGCCGTAGAAGAACCAGAAAATCATATTTCCCCACACTTACTGGGTCGAATAATGAAAGCTTTAACTGACGTTTCTAAAAATGATAATGCACAGGTTTTAGTTGCTACCCATGCGCCTTCAATGATTAAAAGAGTTGATCCAAAATCAATTCTTCATTTTAGAATTAATCAAAAAGAAATAAGAACTGTAGTAAATCCAATAATACTTCCTGACAAAGATAAAGAAGAAGAATATAAATATATAAAAGCTGCGATTATGGCATATCCAGAACTGTATTTTTCCCAATTGGTTATTTTAGGAGAAGGTGATAGTGAAGAGATTATAATTCCAAAGATAATTAACCTTTTGGATACAGATTTAGATCAAAGTAATATTTCTATCGTTCCATTGGGTGGAAGACACGTAAATCATTTTTGGAAATTACTACATCAATTGAATATTCCTTATTTAACTCTGTTGGATTTAGATTTAGAACGAAATGGCGGTGGATGGGGTAGAATAAAATATGCATTAAAGCAGTTGATACAAATAGGTTACGAGAAGAATGAGCTACTCTCTGTACAAAATGGGGTACTAAGTGATGAGGATTTCTCTAGTATGCATACTTGGTCTATAGAAGAGATAGATGAAAGAGAAAATCTTTATTCATGGGTTGAGTTTTTAGAAAACTATGGAGTATACTTTTCGGCTCCACTAGATATTGATTTAATGATGATTGAAAGTTTTCTAGATGCATATAAAAAGACTGTTCCAAAACATGGCGGTCCAAAAGGTGTAGATAAAGAGAAAGATTCTATTGAATATATGGATCGTTTAGAAAAGGGGATAAGAGCAACCTTAAAAACTGAAGGCGGCTCAGGTATTACCTATTCGGAAAAACAGAAAGAGTTGATGATCTGGTATGATTACTTTTTCCTAGGTAGAGGTAAACCAAGTACTCATATTATTGCATTAGAAAATATAGATCCCAAGATGTTAAGTGAGCAATTGCCAATGCCACTAAAAAAGTTGATGAAGGGAATTAAATCAATTATTGATGGTGATCTTTCTGAATAACTATGTAAAAAAAGACAATTGGATCCCAAAAGACTCTGTAATTTTAGAAAGCGCTGCGGAAGATGTAATAAAGTATGAGAAAAATGCTTACGTACTAGCTGGCCCCGGAGCAGGCAAAACCGAATTGTTAGCACAGAAAGCTTGTTATTTGTTAGAAACAAACATCAGCACATATCCTGCCAGAATACTTGCTATAAGTTTTAAGAAAGATGCAGCAAAAAATTTAAAAGAACGAGTTGAAAAACGATCTGGTAAAGAATTTGCAAATAGGTTTGTCTCCTTAACATATGACTCATTTGCAAAACAACTAATGGATAGATTTCATTTAGCTATACCTGACTTTTATAGACCAACTCTAGAATATGAAATAGTTAATTTTAATAGAAGAGATGTAACTAAGCTTAGAGAAGAAGCAGAAGAACCTATCGGAAAAATAGGTTGGAATTACTACTTTGATTATGACCTTTTTGCAAAGACATACGCAAATGACAAACTACCATTAATAACGGAAAAAATAGATTCAATAGAATCTTGGTATAAGTATCAACTTTGGAAAAGCTATATTAATGATAAAGAAAGTTCAATGTTGACATTCCCCATGATCTCAAGAATTGTGGAATACTTATTTAGATCAAACCCTAAGATTCTAAGAGCAATCAGAGCTACATATAGTCATGTTTTTTTGGATGAATTTCAAGATACAACCTTAATTCAATATGACTTAGTTAGAACAATTTTCATGGATTCAAATGTTTCAGTGACTGCTGTAGGTGATCTTAAACAAAAGATTATGGGTTGGGCGGGTGCAATGGAGGGTGTATTTAATCAATTTAAGGAAGACTTTAAGGCTAAAGATTTTGAGTTGGTTTTAAACCATAGGTCTGCCCCTAATTTAGTCCGAATTCAAACATCAATAATAAATGATATGATGGGGGGTTCAACAGTAATATCACCCTCTGACAAATGGAAGAATGAAGAGGTGGGAATATGCGAAGTATGGAACTTCACCAATGCTTCTGAAGAAGCAAAAACATTGGCATTAGAAATTAAAACGTGGATTGATCAAGAAAAACTTCAACGAAGAGATATAGGTATTTTAGTTAGACAACGGGCAGATATGTATTGTGACATGCTTATAAATGAATTAAGTAATTTAGGAATACACTCAAGGATAGAGGATCAATGGCAAGACTTACTAGCGGAAAATTTCATGAAATATGTAATCGACGTATTTTCTTTAGCCACAACTGATCGTGACCCTAATGCGTGGTCTAGTTTAATATCGAATGTTTTAAATTTACGTGGTGAAAATGAAACAAAATCTTACCAAATAGAAACAGAAATTAATAGCTTCATTGTTGAATTTAAAAAGACTCTTAAAGATGAGACATTGAAAGTGACCGAAAAAGTAGTAGAGCAATGGTTATTCAAAATTTTAACTCTGGTAGGATTAGAATTAATTAAAGGTAGCTATCCAGAATATAGAAAAGGAGATTATTTAGAAAGAAAAGTAAAACAAACTGCAGAGTTTCTTTTTTATTCATTTGAGAAACATAAAGTGTGGAATAAAGCAGTAGACGATTTTCTGGGTATTTTTTCAATCCCAATTATGTCAATTCATAAAAGTAAAGGTCTTGAGTTTGAAACTGTGATTTTATTGGGACTAGAAGACGGGGCCTTTTGGAATTTTGAGAACTCCCCAGATGACGAAACATTTACTTTTTTTGTTGCATTGTCTAGAGCAAAAACTCGAATGATATTTACTTTCTGTAAAAACCGCTTCTATGGACAAGATAAATCTAAGATAAATGTTATCTATCAAATGCTGGAGAATGCAGACGTTAAACAATTCGAATGGACGTAAATCTGTTGATTTTAAAATCAGCAAGGTAAAGAGCCGATTTTTACTTTGTATTCTCTTGGAATAAAATGAAAATAATATTTACAAAAAACAAAGTATCCCCAGCTACTCCGAAGAGTTAAACAGGGGACTTCGGACTGTTTAGGTTGAACCCATATAATTAATAGGCTCCCTCGCCGTCACGCTAACGTAGTTTAAGTATTTACATCTTAGCATGGAAATATTCAAAGGTCAATATTAAAAGCTACACCAATTTAAAAAATTGTCATTACCCATCCTATCAAGTAGCCTCATTAGCAACTTTGGGTCAATTAAGCAATCAGGAGCCATAAAAAACTCCTTAAATAAAGAACTAACTTCATGGAGAGATGTGAATTGTGCAAGAACTTGTAAAGTATCAAATAGTCGTATTTCATAATGCGAATTTCCATCAGATTTTGTTCGTAAATTAAGCTTATTAATTAAATCAGTATTTATTTTTATATGATGTTTTGTACGGAAGCGGTTAACCAAGCCAAAGTGCGCACAATGATTTCTTAAATCTATAATAATTTTGGTCGAATTAAATAAAATATGCTTTTCTGATGGAGTTAGTCCCATGTCAAGCACCACTTTATCTAGTATCGCTGTATTTAATCCATACATTAATTTAAGAACGCTTCCTAGCTCTAGAGTTTTAATAATAACCCAAAAAGGAGGTACTTCATACTTTTGTAAATAGCTGTATTTTGCTTTTGAAGAATCAATATAATTATTATTATCTTTTTTATCATGGTTAGTTTTAAACAAGTTATGGCCAACGAAGTTCTTCAATTCAAAATGAGGAACAGTATGAATAGCTGTATTACTATTTGCAGAGACTTGACTATATATTTTATCAAGTCTAATTTTCAATTCCTGCAAATTCTTAATGAAAATTTGTATCGATTTCTCTACTGTATTTGGATTTACTACACCAGAAGAAACCTTTGTTAAATTTACTGTTAAGGAAGTTGCAAAGGGGGTTAAGCAAGTAATACGATCACCAGATCTCCTCACTGCTGGTGTTAAACGTATATCATTATTAATAACGTTAATAACACTATTGGCGTTTAAGATGGAATTGTTAACATTAGAAATAGCTTTTAATAATTTTTTTCGAGCTTTTATAGATATGTACTGAACTGTTGAGGTTTGTAATGTCGTTATTTTGCTTTCGATATTTGCAATTTCCCCGTTGATAAACCTGTTAATTTCATAATTTATATCATTTACAAACTTCTGAGTAATTTTCCTCGGTTGAAGGGTATTCAATCGGTTGTGTAAGCTGAATGGGTTTTCATACATTAAAATATCCATATAACATGCTGGATTTGCGTTAGGATTAGAATTGTAAACAAATTCGCAAAAGCGATATGCTACCGAAGTTTTTAAACGATTTTCAAATGAATCAATTGCTTTGAATACTATGGCTGAGTACATCTTATCGAAATTGTATAGCTCTATGAATTGTTCGAATTTTGTATCGCTGTTATACTCTTTATTTTCGGCTTTTGGATCCTTTAGCAGCAGTGTTTCAAATCCATTAATAACATCGAAATAATTTTTCTTTGATAATATATCTACAGCTTCTTTTTCATCCCTAAAGCTTAATCCTCTATGTTTTAATAGGTTAATTTGTTCTTCAAAAGTTTTAAACTTCTTCGAAAAAGTTTTTTGCATACGTTTCTCTCCTGATCTAGTCGAATATATTCTTTATTATACAGGATATTTGCTTGGTTTTTATTGTTAATATTCAGAAGATAAGCTTAGCATTTACTCATGCAAAAAAGGTACAAATTGACATGCAACTCATACCTTGGGGTTTAATCAAATTCTATTTTAATTAGATGTTTTTGCCTCTTAAATAACTACGGTGAGCCTTATCATAAGTGAATGTTGACTATTTCAGTACATGATATACCCTCATATTTTAAAGGATTACTCTTAAATTAATATCTAATAAGGGGAAAATAGAAAGCAATTTAAACAAGGAGGGATTACCGATTATACCTAAAATTTATACTGATTTAAATGAGTTTTTTGAATCCAATGCTTACCAAATAGATGAAAAATACGCAAAGAATATTTTGTTTGAAAATAGACAATAAATATGAAGAAAATAAATATATTAAAGAATTTATAGGCAAAGAGAAAAAAGTGTTAAAGGAAAAAAAAGAAGTTTATCTATTCATAAATAGATTGATGGGATATTTAGAGGTTAAATTATATAATCTAGTTCTACAGAATCCAACTGGTTATTTAATAGCAATATATCGGATACTTGATTATAACTTACAAATGACGCCTGTAATAATGGAAGTTCTAAAGACAAATCTAAATGAAAAGGATTTTGAGGATAGAAATATAGGAATTATAGCTAATTCAATTAATTGTTTTAAACAACAAGTAGAAGAAGCAAAATTTAAAGAAGTTTTAAAACTTATAGAAAACATTATTGCTACTGATAAGCAAGTGTAAACGCTAGAATATAATTGACAGTTTTTGCTCAACGTAATTTTACATTTTTGCTTCAATAAGCTAGAACTCTAGTAAAATAATAGAAGGTGTTATTTTACTAGGGGGGACAGCGTCTTGGAGGAGAAGTTAATGCTTTATTTAAATATTCAACAGTTACATCAACGGAAGTTTAAAGTATCTCAAATTGCACAGGAGCTCAAAGTATCGAGACCAACCGTTTATAAATATTTAAAAATGACATTTGAAGAGACAAAAGCATACATGGAACAGCTACAAGGCAAAGGTAAGAAATTGGATCCCTACAGGGATTGGATTATCGCTTGGCTTGAAGAATACCCTCATCTCAGTGCAGCACAAATCCACGATTGGCTCTTAGAGCGTTATCCAGATTTAGTTGTTGGCGAGAGTACAGTAAGAGCCTATGTGAAAGAGATACGGGAGATTTATCAGATTGAGAAAAAAGTAATCATTCGGCAGTATGAAGCAATCCCTGAACAACCTATGGGTAAGCAAATCCAGGTGGATTGGGGAGAAACGAAACAGAAGACCACTGAAAAGAATGAAATCAAACTATATTTCATCGCTTTTGTCTTAGCTCACTCTCGATACAAATACATGGAGTGGCAGGACCGGCCTTTTACGACAAATGATGCCATACGATGTCATGAAAATGCATTTCAATTTTACGGAGGACGTACAGAAGAAATTGTGTATGATCAGGATCGTTTAATTACAGTAAGCGAAAATTCAGGTCAGCTACTTTTAACTTCTGAATTTCAAAGCTATGTAAATGATCGTAAGTTTAAAGTTCATTTATGTCGTAAGGCAGACCCAGAATCAAAAGGAATGATTGAGAACGTTGTAAAGTACATAAAGGGAAATTTCGCAGACAGCCGAGTATTTAGCAATATTGAAGATTGGAATAACCGTGCGTTACAGTGGCTACATCGCACTGGAAATCAACATGTTCATCAGACAACGAAAAAAAGACCAGCTGAAGTGTTCCCCGTCGAAAAGCAACACTTACAGCCCGTCTCTTCACCACTCTCATACGAAAGCGTCATTACCCCAAGTATAACAAGGAATATTAGTAAGGACAATACAATACGGTTCAAATCAAACCGTTATTCCGTTCCTCTCGGAACGTATAGTGCAGTCTCTGATAATGAGGTTTTTATTGAAGTCACTTCGAGCCAACCACCAACGCTGATTATCCGTAAACAGTTGGATGGAGAAGTAATTGCTGAACATAGCATTAGTAATGAAAAGGGAAAGCTTATTCAACATCTACATCATATCCGGGATCGCTCAAAAGGTATTGAAGAATTTAAGCAACAACTTGTTTCACATTTTGAAGATCAGGAACGTGCAACTTCTTATTTAAATGAAATTTGTTTAAGATACCCACGGTATCGGCGTGATCAGCTCATAATTATTCAAAACGTCATTGAGAAATACCCAATGTGGATTGAAGCCACTTTGACTAAATGCCTGATAGATAAACTTTACAGCGCCAATGACTTTCGGGATATCGCAAACCATCAAAATGCATTACAAACTGAATGTACCCAAAAGGTGAAGATTCCCTTTATAAAACATTCAAGTCAAGACAACATCATAGTGACAACTCGCTCTCTTACTGCTTACACAAGTATTTTAGGGGGTGAACCACAGTGAATAAAACTGTAAATGACTTGCAGGAGCACTTTCGCCAATTAAGGTTATCCGAAACAGCTGAGGAGCTACCAAAGCTCCTACGTGAGGCTGAAAAATCTTCTTGGACGTATTTAGAATTTCTTGAATCTATCACACGTTATGAACTAAGAAAACGTGAAGTAAAAAGTTTAGAAAAAAGAATGAAGTGGGCGCACTTCCCTTACGTGAAGTCACTAAGTGAATTTAATTTAGAAGAGCAAACAGCTTTAACGGGGCGCCAATTGACCCAGCTCGCAGAGCTAAACTGGCTTGAGCAGCAGTATAATTTAATTTTATTGGGACCGCCAGGTGTTGGTAAAACATTTTTAGCAATCGGTTTGGGAATTGAGTCTATTCACAGAGGTTTCAACGTCTATTTCGTAACTATGGGTGAGCTTATTCATCTTTTAAAAACGGAAGAATTTCTAAATAAATCAAAAGTGCAGCTAAAGCGATTAAGAGGCGCCGATCTGGTCATTATTGATGATTTAATGTACATGGCAATGGATCAACGAGAAGCGAATTTGTTTTTTCATTTAATTAATCATTTGTATGAACGAAGTTCCATCATTCTCACATCTAATAAAAGCCCTGAACAGTGGGGTGAATTAATGGGAGATCAAGGAATTACCACTGCAATTTTAGATCGTGTACTTCATCGTGTAGAAGTCATTCATATGGATGGAGATAGCTATCGAATGAAACATCGAAAAAGTGTATTTTCAGCAGAAGTGTAAAAAGCAAATAAGCAAAAAATGTAAATTTTGACTTGACGTCTACAGCACTCGGTTTACAGCTACATTTCCAACCATTAACATACCTAATTTTCCTTCTCCTTCAGCTTCTGCACGAATTAAACGTGCTAATAGTTTAACGTCTTCTTCAGTAGCTTTTATGACTTCCAAGGTGAATTTCCCTCCCTTTTATAAACATAAAAGCATTACTCCAATTTATGAAGTAATGCAAATGTAATACATTATTGTTTGAGAAAAGATTTCTTAATATCATTGTTTAACTGCTTTAATATAAATTTTTTCTTATGAGAGGGTAAATGTACAGTTAAAATAAGTAAATCAACTAAATCTGGTTGTTCATTAGCTATTTCTTGCAAGTAATCTTTGCCGAACTCTTTCATAACAGGTAATAGTTTACTCATTTAGTGAAAGTCTACATCAATTTTCTTTTTGTTATCATTTGTTTTCTTTGGCATTCTGACTTCAAGAACACCGTTCTTATAGGTTGCTTTTACTCCCTCATTAGATACAGGGCTTGGCAAGGATACAGTCCTATGAAAGCTACCTGTATAGCGTTCTTTTCTATACATACTTTCTTCTTTAATCTCATTTGTTTTATTGATGGTACCGTTGATGCTTAACATATTATTTTCAATATCAATATTTACATCTTCCTTTTTCTCAAGACCTGGAATATCACATGAAGCAATTACTTCATTTTCAGTTTCATGCACATCAACTCTGATATTACCAAAATTATTGTTTTCCATCCCAAGATCTAGAGGGAAGTCAGAGAAAAAACGGTCAAAATTTCTTCTCATATTTGCTAGTTGTCTAAATGGATCATACGGTGTTAATGACATACAAATCACTCCTTGTTTTTTTATCACATGTATTTTTGTTCTTAGAATTAAAAAATATACAAGGAAAGTGAGTTGTTTTTCAAATGGATTAAACAGCATCTCCGCATCAAAAAGTTTTACGGACAAAGTGAATGGGCGATTCACAACCAAGTGTTGATCGCGCTTATCGTCTTTTGTCTGCATGTACTCGTGCAGCTCGAAACAAAAAGTAAGCGAAAACTCCTGCAAATTAGCCGTTATTTAAGGGCTGCTTTGTGGAAGCCAGCACATATCTGGCTTCGAAAAATTAAAGGGGAAGCTGTCCCTTAATGAGCATATGATCGTTGTCTCTTTTGTCTAATTGTAAATAAAAACCAAATGGATGGAGCCACCTTTGTTTGGATATTCACTTTTTTGGCTCTTCATTAGGAAAGATATAAAACTGAAAATTCAAATAAAATTTATGCAACACTAGTGAAAATTATCTAAAGGGAAAAAAGTATTTGGTTAACATACTCAAAATCTGATTATAAGATTATTAGTAAAGATCATGTAGTATTGAGCCTTCAAGTATCGATTGAGATTAATGAATTGTCCTCGACTATCGACTTTAATTCCGAAAATATAAAAAAGGTCGAAAAGCTTATTTCGAAAAAGATGAATAATGAGTTTAAATCAATTATCTCTAAATTGCAAGAAATGAAATCAGACCCATTAGGTTTTGGGAGGAAAATAAAAAGTTTAAGACAATACTCTAAATTAGAAGACAACGAGTGGTATGATATATATCCGAAAGTTTTAATAGAGACGAATGTATCAGTTAAGATAAAGAGGACAGGAGTGATAAATTAGTAAATCTAAATAGTCCTCTTCTGTAACCCTTCTGATTAGGCAATATGAGAATATTCATAATGGTTATTTTTTAAGCAGAACTATTCAATTTACGATAGCATGAAAGAGTAACAAAAACTTCGTTTAATTTCTAATTTCACTCATCGACGAGTGCTGTGTGAATTATAAAGATTAAAGGTTTTACAAATCGGGCCGGCAGAAGTGAGAGCAAAGCCAGCAAAATATGAAGATGAATCATAGGAACAATATCTGAAGTTGCATGGTTCTATTATTATCAAAATTCTAAATCGTCAAGAAGTAGGCATCGTATGTATCAGTTAGTTTGATAGCGAGTAATTCTTTTTTAAGATTTGCATTCGTGCAAAATAACGTCCACAAGGTGCAGTGTTAAATGAGATATTGAAAAACCGAAAAAAGAGCCCAGAGAATAATCTCTGAACCCCCTATCCCTCACTTCATATACCGATACTCCCGCAAACTCTCCAAAATAGCCACTTCCTGCAGCAGCTCCTCACCCACATTCGTTTCCTTCACTTTCTTCCGCTCAAGCTCTTTGTCCACTAATCGCTTCACCGTTAAGACGTCGGTTCCGGTGCTTAGGACTTCTGCCTTGGAGTTGAAGTGTTTATGGGCGACGAGCTGCATGCCGTAGGAGTTGTATAGCAGCGTGTAGCCAGCGATGCCTGTTGTGGATTGGTAGGCTTTGGAGAAGCCGCCGTCGATGACGATCATTTTTCCGTTTGCTTTGATTGGGTCTTCTCCTTCGATTTCTTTTACGGGTGTATGGCCGTTGATGATATGGCCGTGATCTGGATTGAGGCCGAATTCTGCCAGGATGTTTCGGCAGGTTGCCTCGTCTTCTCGTAAATAATAATACGGGTTTTTCTTTTCTTTATGCGTTTCCTTCTCTTTAATGAAATACCGCTCAAATGTTGTCATGGCGCGTTTTCCAAAGAGAGAGGAGTACTCGCCTGTCCATAAATACCAGGCCATATCAGTCGCCAGATCATCGGTTTCTTCCGGGTGGGCAAAGGCTTCCCGCAAGAATCGTTCAAATACATCGAGCAGCTCACGGCCCGCATACGGTTTATCCTCAATCATCATCGTTTCCATATTGCCGTTTTCATCGACAGGAATACAGCCGTGAATCAACAGGTTGCCGTTATATTTTAAATAAAGGCTGCCTTTTTTCATCATAAAATTCATATGGCGGCCCAGCTTTTCGGAATGCTGGACAGAGAATAGCAGCTTGTCTATGACTTCTGCTTCTTCTTCTAATAGCTGATCTGGCTGCTCCGGATTAATCGTCGCAAAGCAGGTGTTTTCCAGTTGATATGTTTTACCGTTCAGCGTGATTTCATTTTTGTCATAATCTATTTTCTCTAATAACAGCCGCTCTTCCATATTAAAGTTCGGCCGTCTCTTGATAATCGGGCTCTCAAGCTTGAATTGGATCATCGCAATCGCCTGATGGATTTTTGTGATTTGCTTAATCTCATCCTCTGGCCTGTTGTCGTCTGCTTTTGGACGGAATGCTGGATTATCATCGTAATATTTTTCGGCCAGGTTCAGCAGCGGTCTCAGGTTGATGCCGTACACGTCTTCAATAATATCCAAGTTATCGTAGCGGGCACAGATGCGGATAATATTGGCCAAGCACACTTTGGACCCGGCATAGGCTCCGATCCAAAGGACATCGTGATTTCCCCACTGAATATCGACAGAATGATAGTTGATCAGTTCTTCCATAATCCTATCCGGCTGCGGGCCGCGGTCGTAAATATCGCCGACCACATGCAGATGGTCGACCACCAGCCGCTGAACGCTGTAAGCAAGGCCGGTGATCAGCTTATCGGCTTGGCCAAGCTCAATGATCTGATCAATGATTTCGGAGTAATATTGCTCCTTGTTGCCTGCTTGTTCTGTTTTGTATAGCAGCTCCTCCGTAATATAAGCAAACTGAGTAGGCAGTGCTTTGCGCAGTTTGGAGCGGGTATACTTGGAGGAGCAATATGAAACGAGCTTAATCATTCGGTTAATCGTTTCTTTATACCACTCGTTTAATGCTGCTTTCGCATCAAAGTCATGTTTGATTAACTTCAGTTTGTCTTCCGGATAATAGACCAGTGCTGCTAATTCATCGATTTCTCTATCGTAAATGACACCGCTGAAGATGTCGCGTATCTTCTCTTTGACTCGTCCTGAACCATTGCGCAGCACGTGCTGGAATGCCTGATACTCCCCGTGCAAATCACTGACAAAATGCTCGGTGCCTTTTGGCAGGTTCAATATCGCTTTCAAATTAATGATTTCTGTTACCACTTTTTCTTCACAATCGTATTTTTGTGCGAGTAGATCTAGGTACTTGCTTTCCAAAATCGTCCATCCCCTTTTTAGAATAAACCCCTATTTATGAGCATGTGCATGATAAGGTGAATTTAAAAGTATGACATTATTTTTAAACATTGGACCTTTATATGATAGTACCGCATAACTGCTTTTATAGACAATTGAAACGAGTGAAAGATTAAGGCAGCTAGAGCTGAAAAACCTTTCAGCAGAATCTACGGAGGAGGTTATTTAGTCAAGGGCTTAGGCTAAAAGGTTCAGTATCCTCCTTATTGTTGTTATCAATATGCATTGATATGGTATTGACGATCCATTTATTTAGCTTGTTGTCGGTTATCTTGTAAGGAATTGCCTTGAGGAAACTGCCGTTGTTGTACATTGAGTGTTATATATTGTAAACTAGAGTAAAAGATATCCAGATTAATCATCGAAAAACATTTCTTACAGTTCCAAACCGGAAACGAAAGAGGTACCTCGAAAATACAAATATTTCCTAGGAGTATGTATATGAATATAGCGAATTACACTTTAAAAGTGAAAGGCAAAACGTTACTTCAGGACACCGACTTGCATTTTTCGAGCGGGAAAATTAATCACGTTGTCGGAAAAAATGGAGTCGGTAAATCACAGCTTGCTAAAGACTTTTTGTTAAATAATAGCAAAAGAATCGGCAGAGATATTCGTCAAAATGTTTCTTTAATATCCAGCTCTTCGAATATACCTAATGATGTTTCTAAGGACTTTTTATTACACTTTTTGAGTAAAAAATTTGATGCAGAAATGATAGATAAAATCGCACATTTACTTAATCTGGATAATATTGATGGAAAAGTTCTGATCAAAAATTTGAGTGATGGACAAAAGCAAAAATTAAAATTGCTCAGTTTCTTATTAGAGGATAAAAATATTATTGTTTTAGATGAAATAACGAATTCATTAGACAAAAAAACGGTTATAGAGATTCATGGCTTCTTAAACAAGTATATTCAGGAGAACCCCGAGAAGATTATCATCAACATTACACATGATTTGTCTGATTTAAAGGCGATAGAAGGGGATTATTATATATTTAATCACCAAGAAATTCAACAATATCATTCAGTGGATAAATTAATTGAAGTGTATATAAATGAGTAATAAAACAGTGGGGGCTTGAGATGAAATTAGAGTTTAAAAAGAGTATTAGCAACAAAGTTATCATTATTTTAGGAGCAATGTTTGTATTTTTATTTTTGCTGGGTTATTTTTTACTTGTTGGAATTGATAAAGTCAGCAATGTTACACCTGAAATGTTTTTCTTTAGCTCCTATACTGTTGCGACCCAGTTTGGTTTGATGTTATTTTCATTTGTTATAGCTTTCTTTATTAATAGAGAGTATTCAAACAAAAATATTCTCTTTTACAAGTTAATTGGAGAGAACATCTATACTTTCTTTTATAAAAAGATAGCTGTTTTATTTTTGGAATGTTTTGCATTTATAACGCTAGGCCTGCTAATCATATCGTTGATGTACCATGATTTTTCGCATTTTGCATTATTACTTTTTTTATTTTCTGCAGTTATACTGCAGTATATTCTAATTATCGGAACTATAAGCATGTTATGTCCTAATATATTAATTAGTATAGGTGTCAGTATCGTTTATTGGATGACTTCTGTTATCTTAGTAGCTATAAGCAATAAAACGTTTGGTTTCATTGCTCCTTTTGAGGCAGGTAACACTATGTATCCCCGAATAGAAAGAGTGCTGCAATCTGATAACATGACACTTGGGAGTAATGATGTTTTATTTATTATTTTGTATTTAGTTTCAATTATTATCATAAATGCGATTATCCTTCGCTTTTCTAAAACTAGATGGATCAAAATGGGCATTTAATAAAGGAAGCTACTTCACAGTGAAGTAGCTTTTTTTGAACATAATATTTGGTGGAGAATTATTAAAAGAAATCCTATTAGATACCGAATTTCACAATAAAAAACTATTAGCCTGCACCACAAACTGCGACTGCTCATAATTATACGAAATCTTCGAGTAATCAAACGGCTGCCCATTTGTCAGGTGAAAAATACTTTCTATATACAGCTTCGGCAGTCCAGCCTCTAATCCCAAATATTCCGCTTCTTCCTCATTAAGCTGGCCCACGTGCAGAAACAAATCAGAAAAACCAATCTTCAACCCCAGTCCTTCCCGGATGTAATGGAAGATGGAGTGGGAAACGATTTCGTTGTTTAAATACGTCACGATGGATTTGTTGTAATAGGATTCTTCGTAGCAAAGGGTCTGGCCGTTGATGTAGCGGACCCTTTTGACATAGTAGATGTCTTCGTTTATTTCGATGTTCAGATTTTCCGCCGCTTCCGGTGTCGGCTTTCTCACGTCCAGTTCGATGACTTTTGAGGTGACGTTGAAATCCTCGAGATCTTTTTTAAACCCCTGATTCGACAGAAGGCTGATATAGCCTTTTCGTTTATGTTTTCTGACGAAAATGCCGCTTCCTCTGACTTGAAAGATCGCGCCTTTTTGCTCTAATAGCTCGAGGGACTTTGTAATTGTGCTTTTGCTGACTTCAAACTGGGCCATGAGGGTTTCCAGGACTGGCAGTTTGTCTCCCTGCTGAAGCTGGTGTTCTTCTATATATGTTTCAATTTCCGCTGCGATTTGCTGGTATTTTAACATACGCATTCCTCATTTATTCGTTTAATTTCACTTGTCAAAATTATAGCATAAACCGCTTACAATGATAGTTAGTCCGTAAATATTTTGTTTCGGTATTGATAAATTATACCGGTACAATTATAATGAAAGCGCAACCAAAACAAAGGGGTGGGTGAAAATGTCGGGGAAAGTGAGAGATTATACGAGACTAGCAAAAGACATTTTAGAGGCCGTAGGCGTGGAAGAGAATGTGATTGGGGCTTCTCGCTGCGCTACCAGACTTCGATTGGTGCAGAAGCGGTCTACCCCTAAAGCGAAGGAAATCGTGAAATCGATGCCACCATCCCGGGTCATTACGGTTGTCAAAGCATGCGATTGACCTGCGTTCAGCGTCGAATTGCTTGCGCACATCGGGCTGGATACGGTGACATTAGACGGCAGGCCTTTTTCCTTGAAGGTAAAAGAAGGCGATACCGTCAAAAAAGGCGAAGTGCTTGTTGAGTTTGATAAAGCTTTCATTGAAGAGATTGAGGAAAGTGCATTACATCAAAAAATATTTACAGTCGTAAGCTGAGGAGGAATTAAACATGGGAAACATGCCGAAGGATTTTTTATGGGGCGGTGCTTTAGCTGCCCACCAATTTGAAGGCGGATGGAATCAAGGCGGTAAAGGGCCGAGTGTCGTCGATGTGATGACAGCGGGTGCGCACGGCGTGCCGAGAAAAATCACGGATACGATTGAAGAAAACGAATTTTATCCAAACCATGAAGCCATTGATTTCTATCACAGATACAAGGAAGATATCGCTTTGTTTGCGGAAATGGGATTAAAATGCCTGCGGACGTCCATCGGCTGGAGCCGGATTTTTCCGAAAGGCGATGAGGCTGAACCGAACGAAGCTGGTTTGCAGTTTTATGATGATGTGTTTGATGAATTGCTGAAGCATGGGATCGAGCCGGTCATTACCCTGTCTCACTTTGAAATGCCGCTGCACCTGGCAAGAGAATATGGCGGCTTCAGAAACCGGAAAGTCGTGGACTTCTTCGTCAACTTTGCAGATGCTTGCTTTACCCGTTACAAAGAGAAAGTGAAGTACTGGATGACATTTAACGAGATCAACAACCAAATGGATGTGAACAATCCGTTGTTCCTATGGACGAATTCAGGTGTTGTGGTTGGCGAAAACGAAAACGCCAAGGAGGTCATGTATCAAACGGCACACCACGAACTAGTGGCGAGCGCATTAGCAGTGGCAAAAGGAAAAGACATCAATCCAGAGTTCCAGATCGGGGCCATGGTATCACACGTGCCGATTTATCCTTTCTCCTCCAATCCTAAAGATGTGATGCTGGCTGAAGAAGAAATGAGGCAGCGCTATTTCTTCCCTGATGTGCAGGTGCGCGGTTATTATCCAAGCTACGCGTTGAAGGAATTTGAACGCGAAGGCTACAACATCACATTCGAAGACGGCGATGATGAGATTTTAAGAAACGGAACCGTCGATTACTTAGGCTTCAGCTATTACATGTCAACAACTGTGAAAAGCGATGTGAAAAATGATAACACTGACGATATTGTAAATGGCGGCTTGCCGAATGGTGTCGAAAATCCGTACATCACTTCGAGTGACTGGGGATGGGCGATTGATCCAACCGGGCTGAGATATACGTTAAATCGTTTTTATGACCGATACCAAATCCCGTTATTCATCGTTGAAAATGGCTTTGGCGCAGTGGATACGCTGGAGGAGGACGGCAAGGTTCATGATCCGGAGCGCATTCAATATTTAAAATCGCATATTGAAGCATTGAAAAAAGCGGTCACGTACGATGGTGTTGATTTAATTGGCTACACGCCGTGGGGCATTATTGATATTGTCTCCTTCACAACTGGCGAAATGAAAAAACGCTACGGCATGATCTATGTTGATCGTGACAATGAAGGAAACGGATCCATGAAACGATATAAGAAAGACTCCTTTGAGTGGTACAAAAATGTCATTCAAACGAACGGCGAGGAACTATAAGAAGCTGGCCCGAATCGAGCACTTTTACCGTAGTGCCTGGTTCGGGTTTTTTCTGTAGAAAAAGAAAAATCCGCTATCCTGCCAATCTGGCAAAATAACGGATTTTTTTATCAGTTACGGATTAGGTAATCAAACGCGCCGAGGGCGGCAGTTGCACCTGATCCCATAGAAATAATAATTTGGTTGTACGCACTGTCTGTGCAGTCGCCGGCAGCAAATAAGCCTGGTACGCTTGTTGCGCCATGTTTGTCGACGATGATTTCGCCCATGCGGTTGCGTTCAACCGTTCCTTCTAACCATTCTGTGTTTGGCACGAGACCGATTTGGACGAATACACCTTGAAGTTCAACGTGTTTTTCTTCGCCTGTTTCGCGGTCTACATATGTGATGCCGTTAACACTCTGATCACCTGTGATTTCTTTTGTTTGTGCGTTTTTCACGACAGTAACGTTAGGCAGGCTGTAGAGACGTTTTTGCAGGACTTCGTCTGCTTTCAGTTCCGGCGCGAATTCTAGTACAGTAACGTGATTGACAATACCTGCAAGATCAATCGCTGCTTCGATACCAGAGTTTCCGCCGCCGATTACCGCAACGTCTTTGCCTTCAAACAATGGCCCATCACAGTGCGGGCAGTATGCGACACCTTTGTTTTTGAACTCTTGTTCACCTGGTACGTTGACATTGCGCCAGCGTGCACCTGTTGAAAGGATCACTGTTTTACTTTTCAGAACAGCGCCGTTTTCGAGTTCAAGTTCGAACAGATCTTTCTTCTCAAGGCGTTTCGCACGCTGAAGGTTCATGACATCAATATCATATTCCTTCACATGCTCTTCAAGACTTGCCGCAAGCTTCGGTCCTTCCGTCGCTTTGACGCTGATGAAGTTTTCGATGCTCATGGTGTCGAGCACCTGTCCGCCGAAGCGCTCAGCGACAACACCAGTGCGGATGCCTTTACGTGCAGTGTAGATCGCTGCACTTGCACCAGCAGGTCCGCCTCCGACCACAAGAACGTCAAACGGCTCTTTGTCAGCAAACTCAGATGCATCTGTGCCGCTGCCCATTTTCGCAAGAATTTCTTCAAGCGTCATACGGCCGCTTCCGAAGGATTCGCCATTCAGGTAAACGGTCGGCACTGCCATGATGTTTTTGCTTTCAACTTCTGCTTTGTATGCTGCACCGTCAATCATCGTGTGCGTAATGTTCGGGTTCAGCACGCTCATCATATTTAAAGCTTGTACAACATCAGGACAGTTGTGGCATGTCAGGCTGATATAAGATTCGAAGTGGTATTCACCACTGATCTTCTTCACCTGATCAATGACTTTTTGGTCCACCTTAGGCGGTCTGCCGCTCACTTGGAGCAACGCCAACACTAATGATGTGAATTCGTGGCCCAGAGGGATACCGGCGAAAGTCACGCCAGTGTCTTCTCCGACACGATTGACACTGAAGCTCGGCGTTCTGTTTAATTCAGCTTTTTCAACTGAAATTTTCGATGACATGGAAGCCAGCTCATCAACGAGAGCCAGCATGTCCTTAGAAGTGTCATCTTCGCCTGCGCTAACTTTGAGAACAATGTCATTCTCAATTAGCTGCATATATTGATTTAATTGTGCTTTGATGTTTGCATCAAGTACCAATTGAATGCACTCCTTAGATTTTACCTACTAGATCAAGGCTAGGTGTAAGAGTTTCGCCGCCTTCTTCCCATTTAGCCGGGCAAACTTCACCTGGGTTTTGACGAACGTATTGAGCTGCTTTTACTTTGTTTACAAGGTTGCTTGCGTCACGGCCGATACCGCCTGCATTAATTTCAACAGTTTGGATAACGCCATCTGGATCGATGATGAATGTTCCGCGGTCAGCAAGGCCAGTTTCTTCGTCAAGAACATCGAAGTTGCGAGAGATCGTTTGAGATGGGTCGCCGATCATTGCGTAAGTGATTTTGCTGATTTTTTCAGAGCTGTCATGCCAGCCTTTGTGTACGAAGTGAGTATCTGTAGAAACAGAGTAGACTTCAACACCTAATTCTTTAAGAGCAGCATATTGTTCTTGAAGATCTTCAAGCTCAGTTGGGCATACGAAAGAGAAATCTGCTGGGTAGAAGCAGAATACGCTCCATTGGCCTTTCAAATCTTCGTTTGTTACATCGATGAATTCACCGTTTTTGAATGCTTTTGCTTCGAATGGAAGTACTTCTTTACCGATTAAAGACATAATGTATATTCCTCCTAAAAATGTATTAGAAAGCATAATCGCTTTCAATAATAATTCTAATTATATATGAATTATTAATTAATATATATTTTTTGTCAAGCCATAACCTACTTTTTTTCATCTTAATAAAGGTGTGACAGGTAGGATTTAGGCATTTCTTTTATAACAAATGAGAGGCTGATTCTCAATTAGACAAGGTTTTCAGGGACTTTTGTAAATCAGAATGACAGGCCGTTTTGGCATTTGAACATTTTATGACACCATGGTCAAGGGCAAAGGACAATGGCCAAAAGCAGAATAGAACGGAACAGCAAGCTGCTGTCACATGATGATCTTGGGGATTGTTTCTAGCTATTATTGTATCACTGTTTATGATATTTAAAACATAACTTATGTCTTCTGTTGTTTGGGATAGAAGAAAAAAACACGGTTCAGTTGAAAACTGACCGTGTTTTTGATGACAGGTTATTCAGACCAATTCGTATGGAAAACGCCGTCCATATCAGTCCGTTCGTACGTGTGAGCGCCAAAGTAATCGCGCTGTGCCTGCAAGAGGTTCGCATTGGAACGCCCTGTGCGGTAGCCGTCGTAATAAGAGAGCGCGGTAGTTAAGCATGGGAAAGAGATTCCGGTGCTGATACCCTCGCAAACGACTTTTCGCAGGCCTGTTTGATAGGCATGGAGCTTATCTGTGAAATAAGGCGCGATCAGCAGGTTTGCCAGATTTGGCTGCTCACTGAATGCTTCGCTGATCACGTTAAGGAAATCAGCGCGGATGATGCAGCCGCCTCGGAAAATCAAGGCAATGTCTTTGAGCGGCAGATTCCAGCCGTAAAGCTCAGATGACATCTTATATTGGGCAAAGCCTTGTGCATAGGCGCATACTTTCCCCATGTAAAGAGCCTGTCTGACGTATTCAATCCAGGTGTCTTTATCCAAGTGTTTTTCTTCGGCTTCCGGGCCTGCTAATACGTCTTGAGCTGCCATCCGTTCTTCTTTTAAGGATGACAAGTAGCGGGCGAACAAGGACTCTGTGATGATCGTGGACGGGATACCGTTATCAATCGCCTGCATGCTCGTCCATTTCCCAGTGCCTTTTTGTCCGGTTTTATCAAGAATGACATCGATCAGAGGCTGCCCTGTTTTTTCGTCTTTTTTGCGTAAAATCTCAGCTGTAATCTCTATTAAATAGCTTTTCAGCTCACCTTGATTCCATGTTTCAAAAATAGATGCAATTTCATCGAGCGGCAGACGAAGCGTTTCTCTTAGAAACGTATACGCTTCTGCAATCAGCTGCATGTCGGCATATTCAATGCCGTTGTGCACCATTTTTGTAAAGTGCCCTGCCCCTTTTGGTCCGATATAGACACAGCAAGGGTCATCTCCGACTTGGGCTGCGATTTTCGTCAGGATAGGAGCGGCTTTCTCATAGACGTCGCGATCTCCGCCCGGCATGATGGAAGGCCCTGTTAACGCACCGACTTCACCGCCGGAAATGCCGACTCCCAGGTAGCCGATCCCTTTTTCCTTCAGCTCGTCATATCTTCTTTCTGTGTCTTCATAATGGGAGTTTCCTCCATCCATGATGACGTCGCCTTCTTCAAGCAAAGGCTTTAATGATTGGATGACGGAATCTACGGGTTTTCCCGCTGTGACCATCAAAAAGATTTTTCTTGGTTTTTCTAACGATTGAACAAAGTCCTCAAGCTCGTAATACGGGCTGAGAGATTGTCCATCCAGCTTTTGGACAAGCTGGTCCGTTAAATCTCTGGTGTAATTATAGACAGCGACGTTTTCACCTTTATTTGCCATGTTTAAGGCGATGTTGCTTCCCATTACGCCTAAGCCTATGACACCAATCGTATTGAACATGTGTTACAGCTCCTTCTTAATTTCATACAACTAAACTTAACAATAAAATGAATCCCAGTCCAGCAACGGAAATAATGGTTTCCAGCAATGTCCATGTGGCGAATGTTTCTTTCATGCTTAATCCGAAGTATTCCTTGAACATCCAGAAGCCGGCGTCATTGACGTGTGAAGCGATGACACTTCCGGCGCCTGTTGCGAGCACGACTAACGCCAGGTTAACATCAGAATGGCCCAATAACGGGATGACCAGACCTGTTGTGCTTAGTGCGGCAACAGTCGCTGATCCTAGAGAAATGCGCAGGATCGCCGCGATGAGCCATGCCAGAATGATTGGCGATAATGCCGTTCCTTTGAATAAGTCTGCTACGTAATCGCCGACACCGCCGTTGATCAGCACTTGTTTGAAGGCGCCGCCTCCTCCGATGATCAAAAGCATCATGCCGATTTGTGAAATGGCAGTTGAACAAGAATCCATCACGGTTTTGACTGGAATGTTGCGCTTGATGCCCATTGTATAGACTGCGACCAATAACGAAATAATCATAGCAGTCGATGCGTTTCCAATCAATCTGATAAAAGCTAAAACTCCGTTATCTGCAAACCCGATTGTTTCTTGAAGCAGGTCGATAATGGTCGCGACCGACATGATGATAATCGGGAGCATTGCGGTAAAGACACTGATTCCAAAGCCGGGTGTTTCTTCAAGGTTAAACGTTTTTTGTGTGCCGAGTGATGCAATATTGCCGTTTTTCGCAAATGATGCAGGAACGATTTTTTTCGCGAACTTTGTAAATAACGGCCCTGCAATGAGCACTGTCGGAACAGCAACGATAAAGCCGTACAGCAGCACTTCTCCAATGTTTGCGCCATACTCACCGGCGATCGCCGTAGGTCCCGGGTGCGGCGGCAGGAAACCGTGTGTGACGGATAGTGCCGCGACCATCGGGATTCCGAGAAATAAAATAGAAATCTTCAATTCTCTTGAAATCGCAAAGACAATCGGAATTAATAGAACCAGTCCTACTTCAAAAAATAACGCAATCCCAATAATAAATGAGGCAATGACAACGGCCCATTGAATATTTTTCTCACCGAATTTGTTGACGAGCGTCATCGCAATGCGCTGTGCGCCTCCTGAATCCGCGATCAGCTTGCCCAGCATCGCACCGAGTCCGAAGATGAGCGCGATGTGGCCAAGAGTCCCCCCTATTCCTGCTTCGATGGAGCTGACAACTTTATCGAACGGCATCCCGAGTGCCAGTGCCACGCCGAACGATACGACCAGCAGGGAAATAAATGTGTTTAATTTTAAGCCCATAATCAGAAATAGTAATGCTAAGATCCCAAGTGCAACGATGATTAACGGCATGGTAATGCCCTCCCCTTCATGTCATGTACTATTTGTGTGTGATTAAGCCCCTCTGATAATCTGCAATTTGTGTATATTGATTTTCTAATAATCTTGATAGATTGATGAAAATCGGCATTAATGTTCTGTATTCCTTGGCTGAGTCTTCGATCGGCGTATGTCTGTATGTGCTGCCGATCATGTCGGACACGGCGTCGAAAGAGTCAATTTTTCCTGTTGCATACAGGCCTAAAATGCAGGCGCCGAGACATGAGCTTTCGTAGCTTTCCGGAACGACAACCTCTGATTCGAAGATATCCGACATCATTTGGCGCCAAACCTCCGACCTTGCAAATCCCCCTGTTGCTTGGATGCGGGTTACCGGGCCATCCATGCATTCAGTTAACGCCAAGAACACCGTGTACAGGTTGTAAATGACGCCTTCCAATGCCGCGCGTATCATATGCTCTTTCTTATGCGACATGGTCAGGCCGAAAAATGAGCCGCGTACATCCGGATTCCACAACGGAGCGCGTTCTCCGGCGAGATATGGGTGGAACAGCAGACCGTCAGAACCGGGTCTGACGCGTTGGGCAATTTTCGTCAGCACGTCATATGGATCAATGCCCAGCCGTGTCGCTGTTTCGATTTCGGAGGAGGCAAACTCGTCTCTGATCCAGCGAAGGACGATGCCCCCATTGTTCACAGGTCCCCCAATAACCCAATGCTTGTCCGTCAAGGCATAGCAAAAAATTCTCCCTTTTTCATCGGTTTGCGGCTTGTCAATAATCGTCCGGATGGCACCGCTTGTTCCGATGGTGACGGCGATTTCGCCCTTTTTAATGGCGTTGACGCCGAGGTTGGACAGCACGCCGTCGCTGGCGCCGATGACAAAAGGCGTTTCCGGATCGATTCCCATTTGGATCGCTATTTCCGTGCTGCAGTGCTGAAAGATCTGGGTTGTCGGCACGAGTTTGGATAAGTGATCCGGCGTGATGCCTGCGATGCGCAGTGCCTCTTCGTCCCAATCCAAGCCTTTCAGGTTCATCATGCCTGTCGCTGATGCCAAGGAGTAATCGATGACATACTCATTGAACAGCTGTTTAAAAATGTATTCTTTGATGCCGATATATTTTTTTGCCTTGGAAGCGATTTCTTTTCTTTCATTCGTGATCCAGGCAATTTTACTTAACGGTGCCATCGGATGAATCGGTGTTCCCGTACGTTTGTACACCTCATGTCCGTTCAATTCCTCTTTGATCTTATGCGCCCAGCCTTCACTTCGGTTGTCGGCCCATGTGATGCATGGCGTCAGCGGCTTGTCATTTTCGTCGATTGCAATGACGCTGTGCATGGCGCTGCTGAACGAAATGAAAGAGATCTGTTTTTCGGGATGCTGTTTTGTAATTCTCGCTGTTGTATGGATGACTGCCTGAAATATCTCTTCCGGGTTTTGTTCAGCTGTTGAGATGTCCGGTGTATAGAGCGGGTAGCCGATGCTTTCTTTCTGTACCACATCTCCGTTTTCACTGAACAGCACAGCTTTTGTGCTTGTCGTGCCGATATCGATTCCTAACATATAACTAGTCATTGTTGTATTCAGCTCCTTTTGCCAGCATTTGTTGTGAGAGCCATAGGTCTTCTACCTTATCCTGCACATCATCAAAGTTTTGGTGAAGAGACTGAATCATCAGCGCCCTATCCTTTGTTTTGATGGCTTGAATATAAAGCTCGTGGTTATCTAAAATCCTTGTGAAGTCTTCATACTTTTCCTTTAACCGTACCCGCATCGATAAAAGAATAAAGCTTTCCATGACGGGTTTTAGATTGTTCCAGATCATCTGAATGTATGAATGATCAATCGCTCGGATAATCGTTTCATGGAACAGCACATCTTGAAATGAAAATTCGTCAGCGTCCTCATATTTGATTGAGACTTTCATCATTTCAAGAATTTTGCTGAGATCCTTAACTAAAGGCTCAATGTCTATTTTGACAAGCCGTTCAAAGACAAATGTTTCTAATAGTAACCGCACATCATAAATTTCCGCGATTTTCTTCTCAGTTAAACCAATTACGACCGCTCCCATTCGTTCTAAGCGGATGATTTTTTCGGATGCGAGTATTTTTAGCGCTTCGCGAACCGGCGAACGGCTTACTGAAAACTCGGCGGCGATTGTATTTTCTGATAAAATGGTACCGCTTTCAATCAGGCCTGAAACGATCCGCATTCTCAGCTCGTATGCGACACGAACTCCGGTTGACGCTTTTGAGAGCCATTTTGCGGGATACAACAGGTCTTTGGAGTCTAGCATACACTCACCTTCCTCACTCAAGAAGTATACTTGTATACAAGTATGATAACGTGAATATTTCTTTTATGCAAACACTTTCATTTCTAATTTTTAATAAAATTTTTCCCAATCATTATGGTATTTATTTCTAAATGGAATGTGGTACATTGGAGATAACTAGCATAAGTGAATCATGTTTGGAAAGAGGCGATTTGGATGAAAATCATCATTGCACCTGATTCTTTTAAGGAAAGCTTATCAGCTCTGGAGGCAGCCGAAGCGATAGAAAGAGGTTTCAAATCGGTCTTTCCGGGTGCTGATTACAGAAAATTGCCGGTGGCGGATGGCGGCGAGGGAACCGTTCAATCTCTGGTCGATGCGACCAACGGAAGGATCATAGAGCAAGTTGTCACAGGGCCGCTGGGGGAACCGGTGAGAGCTTTCTTTGGCATGATGGGAGATGGGAGAACAGCTGTGATTGAAATGGCTGCTGCTTCAGGGCTGCATCTGGTGCCTGTAGATAAGCGAAATCCGCTCATCACTACAACAAGGGGAACGGGAGAATTAATCGGAGCAGCTCTTGATGCGGGAGCGGAGCGATTGATCATCGGAATCGGCGGAAGCGCCACGAACGACGGGGGAGCCGGGATGATTCAGGCATTGGGCGGAAGGCTTCTTGATAACTCAGGCAGCGAGATTGGCCCAGGGGGCGGCGCGTTATCTCAGCTTGCATCAATAGATGTTGGCGGGCTTGATTCCAGATTGCGGAATGTCAAACTGGAAGTTGCCTGTGACGTGGACAATCCGTTAACAGGACCAAAGGGTGCTACGGCTGTTTTCGGACCGCAAAAAGGCGCGACGGCCGACATGCTGGATGTACTAGAACAGAACGTAAACCATTTCGCTGATATGACAGAAAAAGAGCTCGGATCAACCTTCCGAGATACAGAGGGCGCCGGTGCAGCGGGCGGTCTTGGATGGAGCCTGCTGACTTATTTTCAGGCTGACCTGAAAAGAGGCATTGATATTGTCCTTGAAGCGGTTGATTTTGAAAATATCGTTCAGGATGCAGATCTTGTGATTACCGGCGAGGGAAGGATCGACAGCCAAACGGTTCATGGAAAAACGCCGATCGGCGTAGCCAAGGCGGCTAAATCATATGATGTGCCCGTCATCGGTATTGCGGGATCAGTATCACGAGACAGTGATGCCGTCTATCAACACGGAATCGATGCGCTTTTCAGCATCGTTCCCGGAGCCGTGCCGCTAGAAGACGCGTTTGAACATGCCGCGGAATATATGGAAAGAACGGCGCGGGACATTGCAGCGACTATCAAATTGGCGAAAACGATGTTTCTGATATAGCCGATGCACACGCCAATGCATAGCCATCCTTCTTTTTGGGTAGAGACAGTTAACACACAATGAGGAATTCATCCCAGAAGGAGGACGCAGATATGACTGTACAAGAAATCAAAGGCAAAAAACTAGTAAAAGGCATTGCGCCAAATGTGGAGCCGGAAGCTCTGTTAAATGATAAACGAAAAGTATTTTTGTTTGGTTCCCCTAGTTACACAAACATTGGAGACCAAGCGATTGCGTATGCGGAAGAGAAATTTATCAAAAATCATTTTCCGTATTATGAATACATTGAGATTATGGATTATGCGACGGATGAGGGCATTGAACTGGTGAAGGAGATCATTCGTGAAGACGATATTGTCTGCTTTACAGGCGGAGGGAACTTAGGAAACCTTTATCTTGATATTGAGGAAGACAGAAGAAAGGTCTTTTCGGCGTTTAAAGACTACAAATCAATTTCTCTGCCACAATCCGTTTATTTTGAGGATACAGAGGAAGGACAGAAGGAAAAGAAAAAAACACAGGATGCGTACCATCAAAATACAAACTTAACGATTGCTGCGCGTGAGACGCAAACACTGGATGTTGTGAAAGAGACCTTCAACTCCAATGTGATCTTTACACCGGACATGGTGCTTTCCTTGGATATTGTGCCGCGAGAGCTCGAGCGGGACGGCGTTCTCTTTATTTTAAGAGCGGATAAGGAGAAAGTGACTGACGAAGATTTTATTTCACAGATGAAGAAATGGGCAGAAAAAACAACTTACACAGAGCGTACCGATACGGTGCTGGATACGGTCGACACCATCGATTACGCTGATCGTGAAAAGCATTTTATGGAGATGCTGGACCGCATCGGCTCCAGTAAATTGGTGATTACCGACCGCCTTCACGCGATGATTTTCTCGATTATCACCAAAACACCTTGCCTTGTCTTTGGAAACAGCTATGGCAAAGCCAAACATTCATACCGGGATTGGCTTGAAAGCTTAAACTTCATTGAATATACGGATAAGAATGATGTTGAGGAGCTGGAGCGTATGATTGACCGCCTGCTTCAAGCAGAACCGAATGACGTTGATTTATCTAAGGACTTTCAGCCGCTGATTGATTTTTTTGCTTCTTAAACGAAAAAGACTGCCCTCCCCCGGGGCAGTCTTTCTTTGTTAAATATGAAACAGCCAGACGACGAGCGGGCCGAAGAATGAGCCGAGCACCGCACAAAGCGTCATGGAGACGGAACTCATGGAGACGGCCAGTTCTCCATATTCCAATGCTTTGGAGGTGCCCAGTGCATGGGAGGCGCTGCCTAATGCAATGCCTTGTCCTAGGGAGCTGCGTATGCGAAGCCATTTTAGGAAAAGCGGCCCGAGGATGACGCCTGAAAAGCCCGCAATCATGACAAATACGACTGTCATGGAAGGGACGCCGCCAAGACCGGCGGCGATCTGAATAGCGACAGGGGTTGTGATCGACTTTGGCAGAATGGATAATAAGAGATCATGATCAATCCCGAATGCTTCTGCGAAGATCAGCCCGCTGATCATTCCCATGCATAATCCGACCAGGACGCCGCCTAGAATTGGAACACAATGTTTGACAATAATATGCCATTGTTTATAAAGCGGATAGGCCAGTGCCACGACAGCCGGCCCAAGCAAAGAATTGATCCATTTCCCCCCGATCATATAGCCTTCATAGGAAACATGAAACATCATCAAAGCCGCTACAATCAAAATGGTCGTTGTCAGAACAGGGATCAGAAATGGAAGCGGGAATCGCTTATAGAGTTTGACCATCGCTAAATAAGCGGCAACTGTTAAAAGAATTATAATGATCGCGATACATGCTTGCTGCATTTCTCTTTCTCCTCCCGTTTTTTTGCTTTTTTCTCTAATAGCTGGCTGGCGAATCCAGCCGCAATGATCGTGACGATGGTGCTCAGAACGACTGTAATCAGCAGCATCAGGCCATTGAATGAAATGAGAGACGGATAGTTTATCACTCCTGTCATTGCCGGGATGAACAACAATGGAAGGAAGGATAATAAAAACCCTGCTCCGTCTTCAATGATGGAGACGGGAACAATACGGAGGCCCAAGCAGATCAGAAGCAATACCAATCCAACGATGCTTCCTGACACGGGTAAATGAAACAGATGCTGAATGGCTTCCCCGATCATAAAAAATACATATAATATCAACACTTGCAAGATAATTCGTATGACTTTCACATCAAGTGCTGCTCTCCAATCAGAACAGCTTCCTCCTTTCTGGTGCTTGCTTCTAGGATGGTTCTGAGGAATCGCTTTACTTTCTTTTTATATGATTGTACTATACAAGTATAATAATTGATTTAGTCATATAACGACTTGTATTTATTCAGTTAATGTACATTTGTATTATACAAGTATATATGATGTTGTCAATGCCGGAGATTGGAATAGGGAGCGAGAGCGATTGCAAAATCAAAATCCAGTTGAATTAATTGAATATGAGCTGACGACTTTTATCAGGAGAGCTGTTTATCTGGATCAATCAGAGAAAAGAACAGGGAATTTGGAGAGATCTTCGTACTTATTACTGAGACAATTGGATGAGTTTGGGCCTGCTCGTGTTAAGGAATTGGCAGAATCGTTTAAGCTTGATATTTCTACTCTTTCAAGACAAGCAGCTGCATTAGAGGCAAAGGAGCTCATCTATCGTTTCTCAGACCCATCTGATGGGAGAGTCAGCCTGTTTACCATTACAAAACTCGGCAAACAACTATTAAAAGCCGATCAGCAAAAGCGCCTTGAACGTTATGAACAGATGCTGAAAGAATGGTCAACACAGGAAAAAGAGATGTTCGGCGAGCTGCTGCAGCGTATGAACAAGGCTTTTATCGATTAACAGCTAAAAAACCCATGGTTCGCTGGAACAGCATGGGTTTTTCTATCATGGTCAGAGATTATCTGCATCGTTTGGCGGCAGCCCAAGCCACTAGTCCTGCAACAACAGCCGCAGATACAATGGGGCGCTTCGTCGCATTCGTGTAGTAGCTTCTTGACCTCATCCATCCTTTATTTGTGCCTCTGTCATGCATACCGCAGCCCGCATCATAAAGAGCACTTTCTTCTCGCGGTTTGGACGGTTTTTCGGCATGCTGGCTGTGATACATGATTTTTTCCATCAGTCTGTCGGTCAGACGAGGGAAAAGCGCGCCCAGCATGGCGATGGCTTTGGCCTGTGAGCCGATGTACATGTCGCGCTTAGGGTGTTCGGCGGCAAACAGGATCGCTTCGGCGACTGCTTCCGGTGGATAGATCATGGAGCGGTAATGAGCCGGCTGTTTGTCGAGGTAGCTGTGCGCATGCTCGTTATAAGGTGTGTCAATTCTGCCCGGGTGGATGAGCGTTACCGAGACGGGCGCCTGTTCCTTTTCGAGCTCCATTCGGATGCTTTCCGTCCAGCCGTGAAGCGCAAATTTGGCAGATGCATATGTGGATTGAATGACCGTTCCCCTGTCTCCGAACAGGCTTCCTACATTAATGAGTGCGCCCGGCACACCTCTGCCGGTGTAGTGTTTGACAGCCGCTCTTGTTCCGTAAACAGGTCCCCAGAAATTTGTGTCGAACATGCGCTTCATGTCTTCGACGGTGACGTCCATGGCATGTCCGAAAGTCGAGACGGCCGCATTGTTGACCCATGTGTCAAAGCGGCCGAATGTGCTGATCGCGGTTTCTGCGATGCGGTTGACGTCCTCTTCTTTTCCGACATCCGCCTTTACCCATATGGCGTCGTGCCCTTTTTCCTTAAGTTCATCAGTGAGCTCCTTCAGCGCGTCTTCATTTCGCGCTGCTGCCACGACCTTTGCGCCTTTTTCAGCTGCCATTCGTGCCGTGACAAGTCCGATTCCGCTTGAAGCGCCGGTAATGACGATCACCTGATCCTTAAGCTTTTTCAGTTTGAGCTTTGTTTTTATGGCGGGGTTTTGTCGTTCAAGCTGTTCTGTATTTGTGACTGAATGATCGATTGTCATTGAGAGATCCCTCCTAGACGCTGTTTTTGTACATTACCCCATCCGGAAGGGTCTTACCCCTTTTGACAATCACAGGGTTCTTTTTTATATTATATAAGTCGCTCTACCATACCTAGGAGGGAATGTTTTAATGACTAGCAGAGGAGATTCACGTGAAAAAATCCTTCACACGGCGTCACGTCTGTTCCAGCTGCAAGGATATCACGCGACAGGTTTGAACCAGATTGTAAAAGAAAGCGGTGCTCCTAAGGGATCGCTTTATCACTTTTTTCCGAATGGCAAAGAAGAATTAGCAATTGAAGCGGTTACATATACAGGTAAGATCGTTGAACATCTGATACAGCAAAGCATGGATGAATCCTCTGATCCAACAGAAGCGATTCAGCTTTTTATCAAAAAAACAGCCAGCCAATTTGATAACACAGAAAGCATTAAAGGTATTCCAGTCGGTTTGCTGGCGAGTGAGACAGCGTTAATCAGTGAACCGCTGCGGACGGTTTGCATGAAGGTGTTTAAAAGCTGGGAAGCGGTTTTTGCCAGAAAATTAATGGAAAACGGATTTGCAGATGAAGAAGCAAATCAGCTTGGAACGCTGATTAATTCGATGATTGAGGGCGGCATCATGCTTTCGTTAACGAATAAAGACAAAACGCCTCTTCTTCTCATTGCCGAACAAATACCAGTGCTGGTGAGAAAAAAAGGGTAGCATTTTGTTATCCTTTCTCCTACAATTATATAGAACGGTCTAGACAAATAAATGATAATATATAGACTGGTCTAAATTGGAGGAAGCGATAATATGAAAACATTATGTACACATTCATTGCCTAAAGAAAAAATGCCTTATTTGCTCCGGAGCGGAGAAGGCGAGCGCTATCTGTTCGGCAGACAGGTTGCCACGGTGATGGCGAATGGGAGGAGCACAGGTGATTTGTTTGAGATCGTGCTTCTTTCCGGGGGAAAAGGAGATGCCTTTCCGCTTCACGTCCACAAGGACACACATGAAGGAATTCTCGTTTTGGACGGGAAACTGGAACTGACACTTGACGGTGAACGCTATTTATTAATATCAGGTGATTATGCCAACATTCCGGCGGGAACACCGCACAGCTACCGGATGCAGAGCCACAGAACAAGACTGGTGTCCTACACGATGAAAGGAAACGTAGCGCACTTGTATTCCGTTATTGGGAATCCGTATGATCACGCTGAACATCCGCCGTACGCAAGCGAAGAAGTCTCAAACGAGCGATTTGCAGAAGCAGCCGCTGTAGCGGACATTGTATTTCTAGATGAAGGAAAGCCTGCATGTTCGGCCAAATTAGCGGAACTTACAGAGCTGCCAGATGGAGCGGTTCCATACGTTCTTGAATCTGGAGAAGGAGATCGCCTGTTGACTGGAGATCAGCTTCACCGCATTGTGGCTGCACAAAAAAATACAGATGGCCAGTTTATCGTCGTATCCTCTGAAGGCCCTAAAGGTGACCGAATCGTTGATCACTACCATGAACATCATACAGAAACATTTTATTGCCTTGAAGGTCAGATGACGATGTGGGCAGATGGCCAGGAAATTCAGCTGAATCCGGGAGATTTCCTGCATGTCCCTGCAAATACCGTTCACTCCTATCGCCTTGATTCTCACTATACAAAGATGGTGGGCGTATTGGTTCCTGGTTTATTTGAACCGTTTTTCCGGACGTTAGGCGACCCGTATGAAGGCCACATCTTCCCATGTGAGCCTCAGGCTTTGCACTTTGATCGCGTTTTGCAGAATATCGAAGCATTAGATTTAAAGGTAGATTATCGGGCTGATATTGTATCGGCTCGATGAAGGGAAGGCGCATGCGCCGGAAGTGCTGGCGAGGGAGTTTTTGCAGTTTTTGGATGTGAAGAAGTATAAGGTTGTTTTGCTTTGAAGTGCCCGGAGACTTGATCCGGGCTTTGGGTCGTTATAATACTTGGTCTTTTGATTTTCTTTCTTTTAAGGTGAGATTGAGAAATAGAAGAAACAAAAGAATAAAAACAATATTCACCGTCCAAGACTTCCAGCTTACAGTGGGGGACAATACTGTATTGAAGAAAAGGCGAACGATAGAAGAGAATAAAAAGAGTAAAAATAACAGTTTGTTTTGAGACATGATTCTATACGTCCTCTGCCTTTCTTATAAAAAATAAAATGCCTCAAAGCAGATCCTCATCTGCTTTTGAGACATATATGCACTTTTTCTCTAGATGGAAATTAACGTAAGTGTAATACATCTAAAAAATAATCAATATATCTTTTGGAATCAACGATAATTGATACATCAGTCTGCATGCCATTTTTTAAGTGTATTTTTGTTCCGTTATTTTTTTCAATTTCTTTACTTTCTATTGTGCTTTCAGCAATATAAAATTTTTGCCCGCTTTGATCACTTATACTGTCTGGACTTATTTTTGTAATGACACCTTTAACGGTTTGATTTGTATTTTCAATATGGAATCTTACTTCATCTTTTTCATTTATATTTGTGATCTCATGACTCGGAATATAAATGTTAGCTTTAAGCTTCTCTTTATCAGGAACAATAGTCAAAATGGCGGTGCCTGCTTGTAAATAATCACCTGGAGATATATTTGTTAATACATTAACATAGCCGTCACTTGTTGCTTTTATTTTATATTTTTCTAATTGTAAATCTATCATCTTTAGATCATCTTCTTTTGATTTAAGAGTGGTCTGAAGATCTGTTTGCTTTTGAGATGTTTGATTTAGCAAATTTGTTTTAAGCTGTTCAATTGAAAGCTTATAATTTGTTTCCTCTGAGTTATCGGAATCACTGTCAGAATCGTCACTTTTCATTGAACTGTTAATCTCATCAAATGATTGATTTAATTCGTCTTTTTCTTCGCTTAGTTTTACTAGCATATCTTGTTTTAAACTTTCAAGCTGTCCGTTTAGATTCTCTTTCTTCTGTGAGAAACTGTTTTTATCGAGCTCATCTTTCATCTTCCGTAGATCATCAAGCTGCTGCTCTACATTTTGTTTGTTAGTTTGAAAACTATTATAGTAAGAACTGTACTTATCATCCTGTTTGGCAAAGGATTTATTGTTTTTAATGGAGTCTTGCAGATCAGAAATTCTTTGAAGCTTTCGTTTCACTTTGTTTTTTGTCTTATCGAGACTATTTTTTATGCTTTTTTTCTGCTTCTTAAGTTTTTTCTGTTGAGTTTTTGCATTTTCTTTTGATGACTCTAACAAATTGCTTTGTTTTTCGTATGAGAGATATTGATCTTGATAACCCCAATGATCGTCCTCGCTGAATAAATTTTTGTCATTTTCAATACTTTTTTTTAGAGTTTTGTTTAACGCAGCTTGTTCTTTTACATCTTTGATATCTGCTTTAACAGCTTTTTTCTGCGCTTGGATTTCAGTATTGTCTAGAGTTAATAGAGTATCCCCCTTTTTCACCTTATCAACCTGTTTAATATCAACTGTTTTTACTTTGCCGGCTACTTCGTTTGTTACGTTGCTGTTAGGTTTCGTATATTGGATGTCAGCTGCCGTTTTTAGAATCACTTCTTTCTTTCCATAGAAACTAAAAACAATACATGCAATAAGTAAAGCTATCAGTATATATGTAAAGAAAACACCAATTGGTTTGGGTTTTGATTCGTAGAATTCTCTGCTATCCTTCAAATCATGTAAATTGAAAAAGTTACGTTTCATCTAAATTGTCACCATCTCTCTCGATGGCATTTGGTTCTCCCACAACTCATAGTACTTTCCTTTTTTCTTCAATAAATCATTGTGGTTCCCATACTCTATGATTTCTCCATTTTCCATGACAAATATTTTGTCGCAATTCATAATTGTACTTAAACGATGAGCAATTATAATTGTAGTTACATCGACAGTCTGAGCGTAAATCATCTTTGATATTCCCTGTTCGGTCGTCGTATCGAGGTTGCTTGTTGATTCATCCATTATAAGAATGTTAGGTTTTCTTAATAATGCCCTGGCAATTGCAAGTCTTTGCTTCTGGCCTCCAGATAAATTAGACCCGTTTTCCTCTACGAGAGTATCGTATCTCATTGGTAAATCATTGACAAAATCATGTACATTTGTTTGTTTGCAAACTTCTATAATCTCTTCGAAGGTAAAACTTCCTGAGTTCCCAAGCAAAAGGTTTTCAAGAATTGATCCTTGTATAAAATGAGATTCTTGAGGTATATAACTTATGCTTTCCCTTAACGCATTGGTGTGAATATCATTTATATGATAACCATTGATTAAAATCTCACCTGATTCAGCTGTATAAAATTTCATTAAAAGCTTAGTCAAAGTAGATTTTCCTGAACCGCTTTCTCCAACAAAGGCAACTTTCTCTCCTTTTTGAATATGCAGTGTAATATCTTTTAAGATGAGCCTTCGAGTTCCGTATCGAAAATCAACATTGTTTATTTCAATAGGGCCTTGTATATAGGCTGGATCGGTAACCCTTGCTTCAGATGTTTGTATTTCAGGTTCTTCATCTAAAATTTCTCCCAATCTCTTTGAAGCAACCGAAGCTGACTGAAGTTTGGATTGAAGTGAGATGATATTTTGTAAAGGGTTCAAAAAATATGCCAATAGTGCGTTATATGTAATCAACTGGCCAATTGTCATATTTCCCTTTATGACTTGCCAAGCGCCGATCCATAGTATCAATGCACCACTTATTAAATCTAGAAACAACTTAATAGAACTTTGAAGATTATCAATTACACCGTGTTTAAAAGAAGATTGCAAGTATTTCACAAATCGCTTTTCAGTTTCAAATGACATAATATATTCAGCATTGTAAGCTTTTATTGTTTCTATACTACTTAATGTTTCAACAATTTTTGAAGTGAGTTGAGCATTATTTTCCATTTCATTGTCATTAATACTCTCATAGGGCTTCATAAAAACCCAAACAGTTAGAATATAAAAGGGGATTAAAGCTAATGTTACTATAAACAAAGAAGTATTTTGAATATATAAAAAGATCCCAACCATGATTAACATAAATGTATCGAGCACTGCGGACAAGGATGCGCTGACAATAGCATCAATAACTTTATTTGTATCATTGAATCTAGCTAAAATTTCACCATCTTTTCTAGTGCTAAAGAATTTCATAGGCAGCTTAAGAACATGCTTAAAGTAACCCAGCATAATGGATATACTTAATTTTTGACCTAATAGAATCATTAAATATTGTCTAAAAGCTGTTAAAAGAACCTTAAATAGGTACATTATTATAAGTCCAATAGAAATAATATGTAAAGAGTTCTTCAAACCGTTGGGCAAAATTTGATCAATGATTGTCTGAAAATAAAAAGTGCTCAGAATACCGAAGATCGTAATAATAAAAGATGCTAATGCTGTATGTATAATTAAAGATTTTTGATGAAGTATTAAATTTAAAATGTCTTTTTTAACACTTCTAATGTCTGTTTGTTGCTGATAAGTATCACTTGGAACCATAAAAATTAAAATTCCGGTCCAAATCTTAAAAAATTCATCTTTCCTATAGGTGATTATACCTTTTCCTGGATCAGCAATAATAATTTTATCTTTTTTAATTTTGTGTATGACCATGTAATGCAATAATTGACCATTTAAAACCACATGTGCAATAGCTGGAAGAGGGAACGGTTGTTCGAAAGCTGTTTGATCAGCTTTAACTCCTTTTGCAGAAAACCCAAGGGTCTCTGCTGCTTTTATTACACCAAGAACATTAGTACCTTGTGTATCTGTGCCAGCAATATTTCGAATTTTCGCTAGTGATATCTTTGATCCATAGTGCTTTAGAATCGTTGCTAAACACGCAGCACCGCAATCTTTATCATCCATTTGTTTTACACAGTGATATTTTTTTAAAATCATTTTCTAATCTCCGTAGTTAAAAAATTTAATCCGTAAAATTATGCGGAACTTTATAATCATAATATAACAGTAATACATATATCGATAATTTAAGGTGAAATATAACTTTTTTGTGTAAAGGTACGATGAAATTTAGATTATTAATTGTACATACTTTTCACACTTATATGTTTTTTGCTAGTTGTTCTAACTCCATCTTAAAAGTTTTAGAATCAATATTTTCGTTATATTCAATAATTTTGTTCTGGATAGTTGAGTTCATTAAAAACAGGGGCCTGTAATCTTTCATTAAATTGCGAAACCAAGCATGTTTTTTTAATGTTTTTAAGTTTCTTCTAAATTTCAAGTTTCTTTTTGATGGTATGGTAGTAATTAAAATCCATATCACACTCTCAACTAATATGTACAAAAACTCCATCAAATTAACCTCCTTATGCTAATAAAACATTATGATATTAAAATTAATTTTTCATAAAAAATCCTTTTCTAGATTAACATAAAAAAAACTTTGGTTAAAGTTTCAAGTAGTTAGTTATTATATGAATTTAGTCACTAGTGTTGCATAAATTTTGACTGAATTTTCTGCTTTCTTGTTTTTGCTCATGAGAAGAAAAACAAAGACATTTGAATAGAGGTAGTTAACATCCATTTTTTTACTATAATCTTTGACGAGTGCAACAGACCTGTGAAATTCTTTAGGGCACGGTTTTCCCTACGATTTTTCGTAGCCATAAATGAGCGGATTTCCATGGTGCCGCTTTGAGTAAGCGACTAATTTGTAAGTACGTCCTTGAACTGTTCGTGTTCAGCTGTGCCAGTACATTTAGGCAATATACAATCATTGCGATATACACTTGATTATGTACGCCTTGTTCGCTCTGCGCGTAGAACTTTTTGATGTTCAGGTGCTGCTTCAGCCATTTAAAAAATAGCTCGATTGCCCAGCGCGACTTATATAACTCAGCGATTTCGTCAGCGCTTAAATCAAATCGATTCGTGATCAGATGCAGTTCGTTTCCTTTTGAATCGAGCACTTTGATGAGGCGAAAAGCGTTTTCTGCACGGTTTTGTGGTGTACCAATCAAAACCATTTCATCTGAAAACACAAGCGAGTCTTCAGGCAGTTTAAATGGCTCGATTACACGAATGACAGCGTTTTTTCGTAAGCGTGACACAAAGAAATACCCATCGTCTGTCATGCGGTCAAATCGTTCATAATCCAAGTAACCCCGGTCAAAGACGTACATGCATTCTTTGTCGTCAACGAGTACTTCCAGCTGACCACGATCATGTTCTTTCGCGTTTGTCAGCACCGCTTTATCTGGATAGGAACAGCCTTTTTCTGCGTAAACAAGACGTAAATGAAGCTTGATGCCCGACTTTGTTTTACGGAATTCAGCCCACTTATGGTTTTTCAAGTTCAATGGCAACGTACTCGAGTCGATAATTTTCAGTGGTGTTGTCGTTTCTCGGCGCTGCTCATAATGTGATTTCTCGTGAATTTGGGCAACTAAATCCAAAAATACCTGTTGGAACACTTCAGTCGGCACTTGATTTAATCGGCGTCCGAGCTGCGAAAAGCTAATCGCTTCTAAATGCGTCGCTTTTTGAAGGTCGTCAGAAAATAATGTCTCACTGACTGCACGCAGACTCTCGGTTTCATTGAGCTGAGCGAATACGAACAATTTCAAGAATGACGCAATATGTAGCTTCTTTGTATAGTAATTTAATTGATAGCTTTCAACTAATTCCTCGAGTTTTGTGGAGAAAATCGGTGAAAACCATTGTTCAAATGATGTTTTTCGTGTAAACTTATCCATGCTTATTGTCCTTTACTTTGGATTTGGATGGTTTATTACCGCCCTACCATTATAAAGGCTTTTTTTATGCAAAGATAAAATTACTGAAAATTTAGATTTTTATAAATCGTTGAATTATTTTAATGCGACACTAGTGGAATTTAGTCAAATATTCAATTACATAGCGACTCTAGGATATTAAGTAATTAAAGAAATTATAGGCATTTTAGATGTATTAAGTAATATAAATTTGGTTATAACTGTTGAAAAAACTTCAAATTACATTTATAGTAATATAAGTCGACAATAATTTACCAAGTTCGGACTTAGGAGGAGTAAACTATGAAAAAGCAAAACACCAATTTTGAATTATTAACTGTAGAAGAAGCTGAAAAGATAGATGGTGGGGGTTATGGTTCTTATTTAATAAGAGGAGTTGGAACAGGCACTGCTGTGGGAGCAGCTTTAGGCGGGCCTGGCGGAGCTGTTTTAGGTGCTAACGTTGGGGCTATCTGGGGTTCTGCAGCGTACGGTGTAGATGCATTGATTTCTGGACATAAGTAATTAAAATTTCACTAATATAAACGTAAAAAAACAGGAGGTTTAGCATGTTACATAATATCGAAAATAGTAATAAAATGATTGAATTGAGTGAACAAGAAATGTTAAATACTGACGGAGGAGGGTGGAGAGATTTAGCAGGAGCTGCCGCAGGAGCTGCAGTAATGGGTGGAACGGCCATTGCTTTAGGAGCGGCTGCTGGGCCAGTTGGATTTGCTGCAGGAGTAGGAATGGCAATCTTAACTCGCCCAGGTCATGCTAGATAACTTATCTTATAGAAAGCTGTCGATAAATGACGACAGCTTTTTCTTTTACAATTATTTGAGGGCTCAACTTCATACCTTTACCAACAGTTTTGTAGTGAGGGGTTATGTTAATACTTTGAAAAAATCTGTAGGTTAATATACTCCTATTACTATTAGTGTTAAACACTTTCCTTAAAAGGTTATAACCTAATTTAAATTATGTACTAATTAGATTGTTTATGTGAATACTTAATTATAGAACGGATGCTTAGAAATATAACAGTGTAGAAGAGTGAAAAAAATAGTAACTGAATCAGTAATTCTTTCATATTATTTATTTCTTTAGAAAGAAAACTTATTATTATCCAAAACATTCCGCTCAGTATAAAAATATAAAAGTGTTTTAAATTGCTGTTTTTTCTCTTTATTATTAAGCCCCTTTTTATAGCAAAAATTGAATAATAAGTGCTAACAACCATAAACGATATAATTATACTTAACTGGGTGTAAAATAAGTTCTGGGTTAGAATAGAAACAAAAAAACTAAGAATAAATAAAATTATAGACAGACCAAAACTGTAATAACTCAGTTTATGTTGTTCCTGCTGTATTCTTTCATCAATCATTCTAACTATGCACTCCTCTATAAATTATCTGAAGGCCAAAAAACATCATCTAAAGTTTTTTTAAAAACGTTACAAATTCTTATACATAAATTTAAACTAGGATTGTAATGACCTTTTTCTATTAAGCTAACAGTTTGTCTTGTTATCCCAAGTTTTTTAGCTAAATCAGCCTGAGTTAAACCAAGAGTTAATCTTTCAATTTTAACCTTATTATTCATGGCATCCTCCTTTATTAATGATCGTAACATATATATTACTTTATGTACAATATATATTACATTGATAGGATGAAATTGTTAAAACTGAAAGGAGTCTTTTGGAGATATTCTTAAATGAAACATATTACTGAGATAGTCGGAGCCTGACTAATATTCAATGTTCAAGGTTTTAGATTGAAAAAAGTCATAAATAGGAGTGTTTTTTTTGTTTCGTTTGCATTCGGAAATTAAAAAAAGAGGGCGTTTTATCCCTCTTTGAGCTAACGTTATTTCGTTTCTTCCTTCCATTTCTCATCAATCAGCATCTTCCCAGGCCATGTATATGCCATGATGCCGCCGTCTGCGGTGATGTCCTCTCCTGTGACGTATGAGCTGTCGTCTGACGCGAGGAACAGCGCTACTGTCGCCATTTCCTTCGGCTGGCCAAGGCGGCCGAGCGGCGTGACCCATTTGTTGGCTTCGCGGAATGCTTCGCCCATTTCCTGTTCTTTGGTGCCTGCTAATTTGTCAATCAGCGGGGTTTCGATCGTACCTGGTGAAATGGAATTGACGCGGATGCCGTTCCGTGCGTAGTCGATTGCCATTGCCTTTGTCAGGTTGGTGATACCGCCTTTTGCCGCGTTATAGCCGGAGCGGTCAAGATCCGCGGCGCGGCCTGACATGGAGGAGGTGTTGATGATAGAACCTCCATTGTCGAGCATGAGCGGAATCAGATATTTGCTGCAAAGGAACGTGCCGCGCAGGTCGACGGCGATAATGCGGTCAAACAGGTCAACCGGATATTCGTGCACCTTTCCGCCCTCCTGATCAACGCCGGCATTATTAAACAGAATATCAATCGTTCCGCATGCATCCTTGATTTGGTCAGCAAAAGCTTTCACACTGTTTTCATCTGACACATCGAGGTGAAAGGATTCGGCCTGTCCTCCGTTTTTTTCTGATTGCGTCAACTGTTTCTTCCATTTGATCTGTATTGATGTCTCCGATCATTACACGCGCGCCTTCATTGGCAAAAACCTCTGCCGTCGCTTGTTCAATGCCTGTCGCGGCGCCTGTGATCACTGCGGTTTTGTTTTCAAGTCTTCCCATGACGAGACCTCCTTTTTCTATTTGGCAGTGATAAACATGAAGAAAAAGAACTGCCAACATATGTTAAGATGGATTGGGAAATTGTTGGGAGGGTTGTGTGTTTTGAAAGTACAGCATAAGAAGGAGCTCAAGTTTTATTGCTTTATCACGATTCCATCGGCGTTTGTTGTGCTGACTGTCATCTCTTTTTTATTGCAAGAGATTACGTTTCCGGTGACTGCAAGCGCATTTCTGAATGCTTCATGGCATAATCTTTTGTTTTTGATACCGTTCGGTTTGTTTTTCTACCCGGTGCATATATGGATGAAGCGGGAGTTTGGCCGCTGGAATGACACAGAAAAAAAGAGAGGATGATGAAGCCTCTCTTTTTTATGAGAATGAGTGAGAAAAAGAGTGAAAACAAATCCAACTAATGTTAAATTTACATATATATGCATCTATCAATCTAATTGACAATTGTCATCTTATGTGATAAATAGATGCTAAAAAGGGTTTACATAATGGTAAAGGAGCGATCAAGAGTGGCGAAAAAAGAGTTTAAAGCAGAGTCTAAACGCTTGCTGGATATGATGATTAACTCCATTTATACCCAAAAAGAAATTTTCCTGCGCGAGTTAATCTCCAATTCGAGTGATGCGATTGACAAAATCTATTACAAAGCGCTTACGGACGATGCGCTTACGTTTGATAAAGACAGTTACTACATAAAGGTCGCAGCTGACAAAGATGCGAGAACATTAACCATCTCTGATACGGGGATCGGAATGACAAAGGATGAGCTTGAACAGCATCTTGGAACAATTGCAAAAAGCGGTTCCCTCGCGTTTAAAAAGGAAAACGAGCTGAAAGACGGACATGACATTATCGGGCAGTTCGGTGTCGGTTTTTACGCGGCATTTATGGTTGCCGATGTCGTGACAGTCATCAGTAAAGCGCTTGGCAGCGAAGAGGCTTATAAATGGGAGTCTGCGGGTGCAGACGGCTATACAATTGAGCCGTGTGAAAAGGATTCTGTCGGTACAGACATTATCCTGAAAATCAAAGAGAACACAGAAGATGACAGCTATGACGAATTCTTAGAAGAATATCGTTTAAAAGCGATCATCAAGAAGTACTCCGACTTCATTCGCTACCCGATCAAAATGGATACGACCATTAATAAGCCGAAGGAAGGCAGCGAAAATGAATTCGAAGAGGTGCAGGAAGAGCAGACGGTCAACAGCATGGTGCCGATCTGGAGAAAAAACAAAAGCGAGCTGACAGATGAGGATTATGAAAAATTCTATGCTGAAAAGCATTACGGGTTTGATAAACCGCTGACACACGTTCATATCAGTGTGGATGGAGCGGTTCGCTACAACGCGATTCTATTCATCCCTGAAAACATGCCGTTTGACTACTATTCCAAGGAATATGAGAAAGGCTTGGAGCTGTATTCCAATGGCGTGCTGATCATGAATAAGTGCGCAGACCTGCTACCGGACCACTTCAGCTTTGTGAAGGGCATGGTCGATTCCGAGGATCTGTCGCTGAATATTTCCAGAGAAATGCTGCAGCATGACCGCCAGCTGAAGCTGATCGCGAAAAACATCAGCAAGAAAATCAAAAGCGAGCTGCAAAGCCTGTTGAAAAAAGACCGCGAGAAATACGAGACGTTCTACAAGTCGTTTGGCAGACAGCTGAAATTCGGCGTGTATAATGATTTTGGCGCGAATAAGGATCAATTGAAGGATCTCCTATTATTCTACTCTTCAAAAGAGAAAAAACTGGTCAGCTTAGACGAGTATGTTTCCAGAATGCCAGAGGAGCAAAAATACATTTATTACGCGACCGGTGATTCTTACGACCGCATTGAGAAACTGCCGCAAACGGAAATGGTGGCGGACAAAGGCTATGAAATCCTCTACTTTACTGAGGACATCGATGAGTTTGCAATTAAAATGCTGGCTTCTTATCAGGAAAAAGAATTCAAGTCCGTATCAAGCGGAGACCTTGGCATAGACACGGATGAGGATCAAAAGCAGTCCGAGGAAGAGGAAAACAAGTATAAGGATCTGTTTAAGGAAATGAATAACATTCTGTCAGACAAAGTGAAAAACGTCAGAATCTCAAAACGGCTTAAATCACATCCAGTCTGCCTTGCTGCTGACGGCGAAGTGACAATTGAGATGGAAAAAATCTTAAACGCAATGCCTGACAGCCAAAATGTGAAGGCGGAAAAAGTGCTGGAAATCAACCCGAATCACGAGGTATTCCAAACGCTGCAGGACGCGTTTGAACAAGATAAAGAGAAGCTGAGCCTGTACACAAACCTTCTGTACAATCAGGCGCTTCTCATTGAAGGCCTGCCGATTCAGGACCCTGTTGAATTTACGAACAATATTTGCAAGGTCATGGTGTAAACAGAAAAAGGAATCGTCCCTTAAGGAGACGATTCCTTTTTTTTATAAAGTACGCTCATTCAGCACTTGGTTTTGGGTGCTTTTCTTCTTTTTAAACCGTTTTTTCAGGCTTGCTTCAATTTCCTCCAAGCTTTTCCCTTTGGTTTCCGGTACCATGTAGAACGCGAAGAAAAATGAGAGAAGACAAATGACTGAGAAAACCATAAAGACCCATGCGATGCCCATCGCGCTTAGCATCAGCGGGAAGACAAGCGACACGATCAGGTTAGCCGCCGATAACACCAAAGTCGTGAACCCTGTCGCGGCTCCGCGTGCTTTGGATGGGAAGAGCTCAGGCATGAGCACCCACACTACCGGACCCCATGTCGCCTGGTAAAAGACGATATAGACACCTAGAAAGACTACTGTCATCCACGCTGTTGAAGCGGAAAGCCCCAGTGTCAGGAGCACGCCTGATAAAGCAGCAAGGCTCAGTGTGATGCCGACACTTCCCCAGATCAGAAGTTTTTTGCGGCCGACACGGTCAATTAAAATCATGGCAGTGATACACATGATGACGTTAAGGACGCCGATTCCCATTGTGCCGAGTGCGGAAGCTGACGTGCCAAGACCGGCCTTCGTAAAAATGGTCGGCGCGTAGTAGATGACCGTGTTAATGCCGACAGCCTGCTGAAAAATGGCAAGACCGACGCCACTCAGAAGCATAGGGCGAATCCATTTGGCTTTTAGGACGCTGAGTGTTGTTTCTTTTTTCTCTGCTTCTCCTTGCTTCATCTCTGCCAATTCCATTTCGATGTCTTTGGGATCATGAGTGATGTTCATGATTCGTCTCGCTTCTTCTTCACGGCCGCGCTTCACGAGCCATCTTGGCGATTCCGGCATGAATGCGATGCCGATTAATAGAAGCACGGCAGGCACTGCGGCCAGACCGACCATCCAGCGCCACGCTTCAAACGGTGTGAACAGGTAGTTAACGATATAGGCGAGCAAAATCCCGGTGACAATCATTAAGTTGTTCATTGTGCCGAGTGTCCCGCGAATTTTCGTCGGTGCCATTTCGGAAAGATACACGGGCACAAGTGCCGTTGAACCGCCGACGGCCAACCCGAGTATCACCCTAGATGCAATCAGCATGCCGATTGTTTGAGAAAATGCGCAAGCGAGCGCACCGATAATAAAAATGATGGAAAGGACAAATACAACCTTTCTCCTGCCTCAGCGGTCTGAGCATGTGCCGCTCAAGGCAGAACCGAAAATCGCACCAAGGAGCAGCATGCTGACAACCAATCCTTCTGTCAATGTCGTTAAAGGAATATCGTTATTGATAAACAGGAGTGCTCCGGAGATAACACCTGTATCGTAACCATATAGCAGTCCCCCTAAAGCGCCGAAAAAGTAGATCATATATTTCCTTGTGTCTTTCTTCACGAATGTCTCCTCCTCAGTTGTTGAGCCAATGAGTATCTAAAAATGTGTAACAAAGTTAATAGATTAGTACCCATTTCCTATCTCATTTGAAACATTTGTTTTGAAAAAAAAGAAACATTAAAGCCAAAATGCGGGATATTGCCGGTTTTTGCGCAAGTTATTGACAACAAGAGCGAGGATCACGATGATGACAGATCCAGTGAGCACGGGAAATACTAAATAACTCCAAGCGTACGCCCCTTGAATGACGACAATCGGGTCGGCGCCGGCAGGAGGATGAGTGGTTTTGGTCAGCATCATCAAGCAAATGGCAAGCCCTGTCCCCAATGCAAAGGTCCATGGATGGGCGCCGAATAGGTGAAGGACAACAATCCCGGTAAGCGCGGAAATAAAATGGCCGCCAATCACATTTCTCGGCTGTGATAATGGAGCGTTCCAAGCGCTGAATACCAGCACACAGCTTGCTCCAAAAGGCGCCATTAACCATAAGCTTGATGTATAAGCGGTCAGCGAAATGAGTGTGAGTATGGTGATAAATCCTCCTATAAGTCCTGTAACAGCGTCTTTGCCGTTTACCTGTAAAGGCGTTTTTCCTGTTCCTTTCATTTTCAAAAAGAAGTTGTTTTCCAAATTTATCCCTCCAGTATGTATAGAATAATAGCTATAAACTAACCTGTAAATTTTATTTTTAGAGGTTAGTTTTTAATTCAATAAAAAAACCGTTCGCTGGGGAACGGATTTTTACTCATGATTGATTTTTTTCTGATGGCGTGAGACCTTATGTCTGTTGCCGCATATTTTCATGGAGCACCATTTTCGCCTTCCTGTTTTATCAAGAAAGAGCAAAATGCACTTTTCATTGGCACATCGTTTTAGGTGTTGAATTTCTTTTGTATGAATCAGCCATAACGCATCGTAAGCGATAAGCGATAAAATGGAATCGTCTGGTTTTCCATTCGGAATAAGGGCAAGCTTGTCATCTATGATTTGATAAGAAAAAGGAGCGGCGGCGATTTGATCTTGCAGGAAAGAGATAAAAGCTGGAGAAGGTTCACTGCCATCGGCGATACGCTCAAAATGTTTTCTCAGCTCAGCCCGGAATTGATGAATCCGTTGCAATTGTTCTCGGACTTGCTGCAGCGCAAGAGAACTGAGAAAAGGAGCGGTTTCTCCCATTATTTCTAACTATGCCATCAGATCTTTTTCTGACTGTATGAGATCGTGCCGTTTATCATAGCTTATGATTTCAGTATTCACGAGATCGAGGGAAAGGTTTTGTGTGATAAGAGGGAATTGAGCATTTGCCATTGTAATCATTCCTTTCAAAATTATTGTAAGCGCCAAAACCTTTTTTACGCAAGGATATGAAAATAAGGAGGCTTTTTTATGTTGAAAAAGCAAAAGCTTAAGAAAGTATGCAGCAGGCAATTGGATGTTTTACCGCATATCAGCATTCAGAAATTTCGCCAGCCTGATTCAGAATCATTCGTTTTTTACTTAACAGCTGAAAGGCCAGAAGATAAATCAATTGAAGATGTCTTTTGTTTATTACTAGAGAGGGAAGAGTATGCCGAAGCAAGCCGGGAATGGAACAGAGCAGCAATAGAGAAAACTAGAGATGCTGTATTAACGAACATACTGGAACCGGTAATAGAACATGGGATTTTTTCCAAAATTGACGGAGCATCTGCTTTACAGCGAATCCATACCTATGAAAATAACGGTATTCAAATTGATGAGTCGCTGTTTATGGATGAAAGCAGGCATGTCGTCATCTATGATGATTGGAATTTGTTCATGGTGTTTGGTTATGAAGGGACAACAGCTTATCTATATACGTGGTTTACAACAGCATAGAGAGATGATCTTGTGATTGTCATATGCGAAATCGTTTTGCCTGTTCTTCGATGAGGAACAGGCATGAAAAAACCTTACTCCAAATGGGGTAAGGTTTTCATTCTTATGCTGCGGGCGTAACGATTTGATTTCTTTCTAAAATCGCTTGGGATTCCTCGTTTGCTGGGCGGTATCCTTTTTCAATCAATTCTTTTATGTAGAGCTTGTTATAAATAAATGAGAAAACAATGCCGCTGACCCAGCCGCCAATTCCTAACGTAAATGAGCCAAGAGCGACAGAAATAATAAACATGATCGCAGCCCATTTTAAATCACCGCGGAATAACGCAGGGAAAAAACCGAAGAAGAAAGTCGTCCAGCTAAATCCGACTTTGACTTCCTTTGTCAGCCCGCCTTCATTTTTCAGCAAAACCTTCATCGTATTCAACCTCTTCTCTAAGATGATATTCGTAAGCAGAACCAAAGAAAAATAAGACAAAAGAAAGATTGCAATGTGCATTTTCTGCTCAACAATTCCTATCATACTACGATTTTAGGGAAAAAGTAACTTCAATTTTTAAAAAATGAAAAAATGAAAATTTAAATCCATTTAAGTATAAATGTGCAAATAAACCCGCCTTCTTAAACGTGAAGGCGGGTTTATTTTCTTATGCGAACAGCTTATCAATAAACGAAATATCTTCTTGAGAAAGCGTCACGTCGGCTGTTTTAATGTTATCAATCAGCTGATCGGCACGTTTTGCTCCAGGGATTAAAATATCAATTTCCGGTCTTGCTAAATACCAGGCCAATACGATGTGAGGGATATCCACGTTGTGTTTTTCGGCAATCGGCGCAAGCTTGTTGACCTTTCTGATATTTTCTTTGAAACGCTCGCCCTTGAAGTGTTCCTGTTCGTTTCGCAGGTCGCCTTCTGGGAACGTTGTATCTTCTGTATACTTTCCTGCCAATAAACCTGATACGAGCGGGAAGTAAGGGATAAATGAAATGTTATGCTCCTTCGTATACGGGAAGAATGTTTTTTCCGCTTCACGGTTTAACAGGTTGTATTCGCCTTGCAATACATCTACCAAACCGTCTTTGTTTGCTTCTTTCAATTGCTCTAAAGAGAAGTTGGATACACCGATGGAGCGGATTTTTCCGGCTTTCTTCATCTCATTCAATGCGTTAACGGCTTCATCCTTCGGCGTATGTTCGTCAGGGAAGTGAATGTAGAACAAATCAATATAATCGGTATTCAAGCGCTTTAGGCTTTCATCAACTGATTTTTTTAGAAATTCTGGTGAATTATCAAAGACAAAGTCATTGCCTTGTTTTCTGTGAGCGGCTTTTGTGGCGATGACAACATCTTCACGGTTGAATTCACGCAGCACTTCACCAATTAATTCTTCGGAACGGCCGATCCCGTAAATATAAGCGGTGTCTAACATGGTCACGCCATTATGAATCGCCTCGCGCACCAATTCTTTTCCGGTTTCTTCATTCAGGTTCGGGTAGAGGTTATGTCCTCCGACAGCATTTGTTCCTAATCCGATAGGGAATACCTGCAAGTCTGATTTTCCGAGCTTCGCTTTTTTCATGATCTGCCTCCTAGAATAAAATGGATGATAGACTCTCAACACTATTGTAAACGTTAGGCCAGATGAATGCCGATTTGATGCTCATTGCAGTACTGCGTGTACTCGTCGTCTAATGGCTGAGAGGTCACAATGCAATGCAGCCTGTCAAACGGCGCATACGTCAGAAGCGTTGATTTTCCGAATTTAGAATGGTCAGCCAATAGATACACTTCTTTTGCTTTTTCTGAAATCCTCTTTTTAATTTCATACTCCAGCAGATCCGAATTGGTCAATCCGTGTGTCAGCGTCGTTCCGGTAGCGGACATAAAGGCTTTGTTGATATTGTACTTATCAAGCATAGCCGGGTCGTCCATGCCGACAAAGGAGCGGGTTTTTCTCTTATAGTTGTTTCCGATAATGATTAAGTTGATATTCTTCAATGCTGACGCCGCATTGATAATGTCTAAACTGTTGGTTAAGATGGTGACATTTTTGGCTGGATCAAGCGTATCAAGAATAGACTTTGTCGTCGTTCCTGAATCAATGAAGACCAAATCGTGATCTTCAATAAATCGGGAAGCATAATGGGCGATTTTTGTTTTTTCATCCTGGTGCTGAATGGTGCGATTTTCAAAAGGAACTAATGCGGTTTTTTCAATAGATGTTACGCCGCCGTATACTTTTTCAATCGCACCCTTTTCTGTTAGCTTGTTGATATCACGTCTGACTGTGTTTTTGGAGACATTGAACACCTGGCACAGCTCATCTAAGGAAACAGTGCCATGCGATAAAATGTACTCCTCCATTTCCTGAATCCGCATCAGTTTCATATTAAAAACTCCTTCTTGAATCTTTACGTAACATAAATATATAATAAAAACCAAAAGTTAATCAATAGTTGCTTAAAAAATGATAACATCGGTGTATATCTTTTGCAAGATTGGACGGCCTTCTCTTACCTCTCTTACTTGATTAAAAGATTAATATCACTAGTGTCGCATTAAAATAATTCAACGATTTATAAAAATCTAAATTTTCAGTAATTTTATCTTTGCATAAAAAAAGCCTTTATAATGGTAGGGCGGTAATAAACCATCCAAATCCAAAATAAAGGACAATAAGCATGGATAAGTTTACACGAAAAACATCATTTGAACAATGGTTTTCACCGATTTTCTCCACAAAACTCGAGGAATTGGTTGAAAGCTATCAATTAAATTACTATACAAAGAAGCTACATATTGCGTCATTCTTGAAATTGTTCGTATTCGCTCAGCTCAATGAAACCGAGAGTCTGCGTGCAGTCAGTGAGACATTATTTTCTGACGAGCTTCAAAAAGCGACGCATTTAGAAGCGATTAGCTTTTCGCAGCTCGGACGCCGATTAAATCAAGTGCCGACTGAAGTGTTCCAACAGGTATTTTTGGATTTAGTTGCCCAAATTCACGAGAAATCACATTATGAGCAGCGCCGAGAAACGACAACACCACTGAAAATTATCGACTCGAGTACGTTGCCATTGAACTTGAAAAACCATAAGTGGGCTGAATTCCGTAAAACAAAGTCGGGCATCAAGCTTCATTTACGTCTTGTTTACGCAGAAAAAGGCTGTTCCTATCCAGATAAAGCGGTGCTGACAAACGCGAAAGAACATGATCGTGGTCAGCTGGAAGTACTCGTTGACGACAAAGAATGCATGTACGTCTTTGACCGGGGTTACTTGGATTATGAACGATTTGACCGCATGACAGACGATGGGTATTTCTTTGTGTCACGCTTACGAAAAAACGCTGTCATTCGTGTAATCGAGCCATTTAAACTGCCTGAAGACTCGCTTGTGTTTTCAGATGAAATGGTTTTGATTGGTACACCACAAAACCGTGCAGAAAACGCTTTTCGCCTCATCAAAGTGCTCGATTCAAAAGGAAACGAACTGCATCTGATCACAAATCGATTTGATTTAAGCGCTGACGAAATCGCTGAGTTATATAAGTCGCGCTGGGCAATCGAGCTATTTTTTAAATGGCTGAAGCAGCACCTGAACATCAAAAAGTTCTACGCGCAGAGCGAACAAGGCGTACATAATCAAGTGTATATCGCAATGATTGTATATTGCCTAAATGTACTGGCACAGCTGAACACGAACAGTTCAAGGACGTACTTACAAATTAGTCGCTTACTCAAAGCGGCACCATGGAAATCCGCTCATTTATGGCTACGAAAAATCGTAGGGAAAACCGTGCCCTAAAGAATTTCACAGGTCTGTTGCACTCGTCAAAGATTAGAGTAAAAAAATGGATGTTAACTACCTCTATTCAAATGTCTTTGTTTTTCTTCTCATGAGTAAAAACAAGAAAGCAGAAAATTCAGTCAAAATTTATGCAACACTAGTGGATTAATATAATAAAAATAATGAAAAAATGTAGTGTTTATGATTGACTTATGGGTATAATGCGATTAGAATATAACCAAGAAATGACCAAAATTTAACCTGTTGTGCATGAAATGGTTGCTTGTATGTAAATATGCATCCGCCATTTATTTTTTTGGTTTTTTTGAAAGCGTTTAATTCTTGGCTTACTGAAAAGTGGATATTGATATGAATCTATCCTGAACCATCCATACAAGTGTATGTGTTTACTAATGAAGGAGGCAATAAGAATGGCAGAAATCAGAAAATTAAAAAACTACATCAACGGTGAATGGGTTGAAAGCAAAACAGATCAATATGAAGATGTCGTCAATCCGGCGACGAAAGAAGTACTATGCCAAGTGCCGATTTCTACAAAAGAGGATATTGATTACGCAGCGCAAACGGCGGCTGAAGCGTTTGAAACATGGTCAAAGGTGGCGGTTCCGCGCCGTGCCAGAATTCTATTTAACTTTCAGCAGCTGCTGTCCCAGCATAAAGAAGAACTGGCTCATCTGATTACCATTGAAAACGGAAAAAACACAAAAGAAGCTTTAGGTGAAGTGGGACGCGGGATTGAAAACGTAGAGTTCGCCGCTGGAGCACCTTCCCTGATGATGGGTGACTCACTTGCTTCCATCGCAACGGACGTTGAAGCGGCGAACTACCGTTACCCAATCGGAGTTGTCGGCGGAATCGCGCCATTCAACTTCCCGATGATGGTTCCTTGCTGGATGTTCCCGATGGCGATCGCGCTCGGCAACACATTTATTTTAAAGCCATCTGAGCGGACTCCGCTGTTAACAGAGAAATTGGTTGAGCTTTTTGAAAAAGCGGGCCTTCCGAAAGGGGTATTCAACGTCGTATACGGTGCGCATGACGTTGTGAACGGCATCCTCGAGCATCCCGAAATTAAAGCGATTTCATTTGTAGGCTCCAAGCCAGTCGGCGAATACGTCTACAAAAAAGGAAGCGAACACTTAAAACGCGTTCAATCTCTGACTGGTGCGAAAAACCATACGATTGTCTTGAACGATGCGAATCTTGAAGACACGGTCACAAACATCGTCGGAGCTGCCTTCGGTTCTGCCGGTGAACGCTGCATGGCTTGTGCGGTTGTGACAGTTGAAGAAGGAATCGCCGATGAATTTATGGCGAAGCTGCAGGAAAAAGTGGCGGACATTAAAATCGGTAACGGCCTTGATGACGGCGTGTTCTTAGGACCGGTGATTCGCGAAGACAACAAGAAGCGCACGCTCAGCTATATCGAAAAAGGCCTTGAAGAAGGTGCCAGACTCGTATGTGACGGACGTGAAAATGTGTCTGACGACGGCTACTTTGTCGGCCCGACGATCTTTGACAATGTCACAACAGAGATGACGATCTGGAAAGATGAAATTTTCGCTCCGGTCTTATCTGTCATCCGTGTGAAAAACCTGAAAGAAGCGATTGAAATCGCCAATAAGTCTGAGTTTGCGAACGGTGCCTGCTTGTTCACATCCAATTCAAACGCAATCCGCTACTTCCGTGAAAACATTGATGCGGGAATGCTAGGCATCAACCTTGGTGTGCCGGCTCCAATGGCGTTCTTCCCATTCTCAGGTTGGAAATCTTCATTCTTTGGAACGCTGCATGCGAACGGAAAAGACAGCGTCGACTTCTATACACGTAAAAAAGTGGTAACGGCAAGATTTCCGGCACCTGATTTCAACTAAACGACGAACAGCCGAACGGCGTCCATGTGCGCTGTTCGGACTCATTCTGCCAATAGAAAGAGGAGGGCTTCTCTATGAGTTATTTGTTGCGTAAGCCGCAGTCGCATGAAGTGTCTAATGGGGTCAAACTCGTGCACGAAGTAACGACATCCAACTCTGATCTCACTTATGTAGAGTTTAAAGTGTTAGATCTTGCATCAGGTTCAAGCTATACAGAAGAATTGAAAAAACAAGAAATCTGTATTGTGGCGGTAACGGGAAAAATTACAGTGACAGATCATGAGTCGACTTTTGAGAATATCGGCACGCGTGAAAGCGTATTTGAACGAAAACCGACAGACAGCGTCTATATATCAAATGACCGTGCATTTGAGATCACAGCAGTCAGCGACGCAAGAGTGGCGCTTTGCTATTCTCCATCGGAAAAGCAGCTTCCGACAAAGCTGATCAAAGCGGAAGACAACGGAATTGAGCATCGCGGGCAATTTTCAAACAAACGTACTGTTCATAACATTCTTCCGGATTCAGACCCTTCAGCTAACAGTCTATTAGTAGTTGAAGTCTATACAGACAGCGGCAACTGGTCCAGCTACCCGCCTCACAAACATGATCAAGACAACTTGCCGGAAGAATCTTTCTTAGAAGAAACGTACTACCATGAGTTAGACCCGGGACAGGGCTTTGTATTTCAGCGCGTATACACAGATGACCGTTCTATTGACGAGACAATGACTGTGGAAAATGAAAACGTTGTCATCGTTCCTGCGGGATACCACCCGGTAGGCGTTCCGGACGGATACACATCCTACTATTTAAATGTCATGGCAGGGCCGACGCGAAAATGGAAGTTTTATAACGACCCGGCGCATGAGTGGATTTTAGAACGCTAACAAGTGAGGAGTGGCTGTTTACGATGAAGTATACATTCAATGAAGAGAAGGCTTTTGACATTATTGCCATCGGCCGGGCATGTATTGACCTGAACGCAGTCGAATACAACCGCCCAATGGAAGAGACGATGACATTTTCCAAATACGTCGGCGGTTCACCTGCGAATATCGCGATCGGCAGCGCGAAGCTTGGCTTAAAAGCGGGCTTCATCGGCAAAATTCCGGATGACCAGCATGGAAGATTCATAGAGTCCTATATGAGAAAGACCGGCGTTGATACAACACAGATGGTTGTTGATCAAGATGGACACAAAGCAGGCCTTGCATTTACAGAAATCCTCAGCCCTGAAGAATGCAGCATTTTAATGTATCGCGATGATGTGGCGGATCTTTATCTTGAGCCTTCAGAGGTAAGCGAGGACTATATCGCAAATGCGAAAATGCTGCTTGTTTCCGGGACAGCGCTCGCCAAAAGCCCGTCACGGGAAGCGGTGCTAAAAGCTGTTCAATACGCGAAGAAGCATCAGGTTAAAGTGGTGTTCGAACTGGATTACCGTCCGTATACGTGGCAGTCATCAGATGAAACAGCCGTTTATTATTCTTTGGTTGCCGAGCAGTCTGATATCGTCATCGGCACACGCGATGAATTTGATGTGATGGAAAACCGCACAGGCGGAAGCAATGAAGAATCCGTCAATCATTTATTTGGCCATTCAGCCGACCTCGTTGTCATCAAACACGGCGTCGAAGGCTCTTACGCATACAGCAAATCCGGCGAGGTATTCCGCGCTCAAGCGTACAAGACAAAAGTGCTGAAAACCTTTGGAGCCGGTGACTCCTATGCGTCAGCCTTTATCTATGGCCTTGTCAGCGGAAAAGACATTGAAACGGCATTGAAATACGGCAGTGCTTCCGCTTCCATTGTGGTGAGTAAGCATAGTTCGTCAGAAGCGATGCCGACTGCGGAAGAAATCGTACAGCTTATTGAAGCACAGTCATAATTGAAAAAGATCGAGTAAAGGTGGGATCGTTTGTGGGTAAGAAAATTCGCTTAACAACAGCACAGGCGCTGATTAAATTCTTAAACCAGCAGTACATCCATGTTGATGGAAAGGAAGAGCCTTTTGTCGAAGGGATTTTCACAATTTTCGGTCATGGAAACGTATTAGGGATCGGGCAAGCGCTTGAGCAGGATGCAGGCCATTTGAAAGTCTATCAAGGGAAAAATGAACAAGGAATGGCGCATGCGGCCATGGCGTACAGCAAGCAAATGCTGAGAAGAAAAATATATGCGGTGTCTACATCCGTCGGACCTGGAGCGGCTAACTTGGTGGCGGCAGCCGGCACTGCATTGGCAAACAATATCCCAGTTCTCTTGATTCCGGCAGACACATTTGCGACAAGACAGCCAGACCCTGTACTGCAGCAAATGGAGCAAGAATACAGCGCGGCGATTACGACAAACGATGCATTGAAACCTGTATCGAGATACTGGGACCGCATTACGCGCCCTGAGCAGCTGATGAGCAGTTTGCTGCGCGCGTTTGAAGTCATGACTGATCCGGCAAAAGCAGGTCCGGCAACGATTTGTATTTCTCAGGATGTTGAAGGGGAAGCATACGATTTTGATGAAAGTTTCTTCGTCAAACGGGTTCACTATATTGATCGCATGCAGCCGAGCGAGCGCGAGCTTCAAGGTGCGGCGGAGCTGATTAAATCCAGCAAAAAACCTGTGATTCTCGTCGGCGGAGGCGCAAAATATTCCGGTGCGCGCGATGAATTGGTTGCCATTTCTGAAGCCTATAACATTCCGTTAGTTGAAACACAGGCAGGAAAGTCTACTGTTGAGGCAGATTTTGCGAACAACCTTGGCGGAATGGGCATCACAGGTACACTTGCGGCAAACAAAGCGGCCCGCCAAGCTGATTTGATTATCGGCATCGGCACAAGGTATACAGATTTTGCGACATCCTCTAAGACCGCTTTTGATTTTGATAAAGCGAAGTTTTTGAACATTAACGTCAGCCGAATGCAGGCGTATAAACTTGATGCATTCCAAGTGGTAGCGGATGCGAAAGTGACGCTTGGCAAACTGCACGGCTTGCTTGAAGGCTATGAGAGCGAGTTCGGCACAACGTTCCGGGAGCTGAAGGACGAATGGCTAGCTGAACGCGAACGTCTCAGCAAAGTGACGTTTAAGCGGGAAGCATTTGATCCGGAAATCAAAAATCATTTTTCTCAAGAGGTCCTGAATGAATATGCTGACGCGTTGAATACTGAGCTTCCGCAAACAACGGCATTGCTGACAATCAACGAGACGATTCCTGAAGACAGTGTCATCATCTGTTCAGCAGGCTCACTCCCAGGAGATTTGCAGCGTCTGTGGCATTCTAATGTTCCGAATACGTATCACCTGGAGTATGGGTATTCTTGCATGGGCTATGAAGTGTCCGGGACACTCGGTCTTAAACTGGCCCACCCTGACAGAGAAGTGTATTCAATCGTCGGAGACGGCAGCTTCCTGATGCTTCATTCTGAATTGATCACGGCGATTCAGTACAACAAGAAAATCAATGTGCTGCTCTTTGACAACTCAGGATTCGGATGCATCAACAACCTGCAAATGGATCACGGCAGCGGCAGCTACTATTGCGAGTTCCGAACAGATGACAACCAAATCCTGAATGTCGATTACGCGAAAGTCGCTGAGGGATACGGCGCGAAAACCTACCGCGCAAACACAGTAGAAGAATTAAAAGCGGCGTTAGAGGATGCGAAGAAACAGAATGTATCAACATTAATTGAAATGAAGGTGCTGCCTAAAACAATGACGGACGGCTATGACAGCTGGTGGCATGTCGGAGTGGCAGAGGTATCTGAACAAGAAAGCGTTCAGAAAGCATACGAAGCAAAAGAGAAAAAGCTGGAATCTGCGAAGCAGTATTAGAGGGGAGGCACCATAGATGGGCAAAAATGAAATCCTGTGGGGAATCGCTCCCATTGGGTGGCGGAATGATGACATGCCTGAAATTGGAGCGGGAAATACACTTCAGCATTTGTTAAGTGATATCGTTGTCGCACGTTTTCAAGGCACGGAGGTCGGGGGCTTTTTCCCCGAACCTGCCATCCTGAACAAAGAGCTGAAGCTTCGGAACTTACGCATTGCAGGAAAATGGTTCAGCAGTTTTATTTTGCGTGACGGACTTGGTGAAGCGGCAAAGACATTTACCCTGCATTGTGAGTATTTGCAGCAAGTAAACGCGGATGTCGCAGTTGTCTCTGAACAAACGTACAGCGTGCAAGGCTTGGAGAAAAATGTGTTCACAGAGAAGCCGCACTTTACGGATGATGAATGGGAGCGGCTTTGCGAAGGGCTGAATCACCTTGGCGAAATTGCCGCTCAGCATGGCTTGAAGCTTGTCTATCATCATCATCTCGGCACTGGTGTCCAAACAGCGGAAGAAGTGGACCGCCTGATGGCAGGAACAGACCCTGCGCATGTACACCTCCTCTATGATACAGGCCATGCGTATATTTCTGACGGCGATTACATGGGGATGCTTGAGAAGCATATCGGCCGCATTAAGCATGTGCACTTTAAGGATGCCCGCCTGAATGTCATGGAACAATGCAGGCTCGAAGGACAATCGTTCCGGCAATCATTTTTAAAAGGCATGTTTACGGTTCCCGGTGATGGCTGCATTGACTTTAGAGAAGTATATCAGCTGCTGTTGAAGCACAGTTATTCCGGATGGATTGTCATTGAAGCTGAACAGGACCCCGATGTTGCCAACCCGCTGGAGTATGCATTGATTGCGAGAAACTATATTGATCAGCAGTTGTTGGATCTGGCTTAATGGGGAATGAACATATGGGCAATACCAATGGAGATTCAGCCTTCAATAAACGGACAATCGCGGCAGCATTGGCCAACTATATTGATGCCGGTTCAATTGTGGCAGGCTCCGCCGGTTTATCATTATGGGTCAGTTACCTTAAGCTATCCGATACGCAAATCGGGCTGCTTGGCGCGCTGAGCGCAAATGCGATTTCTGCCGCTGTCGGCGCGCTGCTTGGCGGGTTTCTGGCTGATAAAGTCGGACGGAAGGCTGTTTATACCAATAGTATGCTGGTTTATGCACTAGGGATTTGTTTGGTTTTGTTCGGGGTTAATTTCCCCATGTTGTTAAGCGGTTACATCATTATCGGTTTATCAGTAGGAGCTGATATAACCGCGTCATGGACCATTATTGCGGAAAATGCGCCAAAGAAGAATCGGGCCAGGCATTGTGGCGTAGCACAAGTCGCTTGGGCCGCGGGCGCTGTCGTTGTACTGTTCCTCTCCGTACTGGCCGGTGACTTGGGACTCTTGGGGAATAAAATCGTATTTGCCCATCTGCTTGTGATTGCGCTGATTACGTACATCCTGAGAATCAGGCTTCCGGAATCAGACGCCTGGCAGTCAAAAAATCAGCCGGAGGATGCTCAGGCAGAGAAGCCGGCTGTACTGAGTAAGACATCATATTTTGATTTGCTCAAGCCTATGTATCTCAAAAGCATACTGTTTTTGATGGGTGTGTACTTGGTTTGGAACTTAGCCGCCGGGGTCATGGGCTTCTTTATGCCATACATTTATCAGCAGGTCGGCGGTGTATCTGCCAACATGGCCAACCTTTTGCAAATGGGGCTGTTTATCTTCACAGGATTGGGGGTCGCTTTGATCTTCATGCCCTTTGCCGACAAATATAGAAAAACCGTATTTGGAATCGCCGCTTTCATGGCGGTGATCGGGTGGACACTGTTTCTGCTGCCAGTTGAAGGCCTGCCGATTCTGCTCCTGTTTATTGTCGTGATCGGCATCAATAACGGAGCCGGGCAGCAAGCGAACTATCAGTTATGGGCCAGCGAAATCTTTCCTACGCAATATCGTGCTTCCGCACAAGGACTGATGTTTTTCCTTGTCCGTATTTCAATAGGGATTTGGAGTCTGTTTGTCCCAATGATTATCACCAATTTCGGCATTGGAACGATGGCTGCAATTCTTCTCGGATGTGTGACGGCCAGTATGATCATCGGGCTGCTCTTTGCGCCGAATACGTCTGGCAAGTCGCTTGAGCAAATTCAAGAGGAACTCTACGGATCTCCTCAGAGCCAAGTAAAGCAAGAAACAGAAAGCAAAATAATGTAATCAACAGAAGGAGTGGCTGTCAATGAGTTTACGTATTGGCGTAATTGGAACTGGAGCAATCGGAAAAGAACATATTAACCGCATCACGAACAAGCTGTCCGGCGCAGAAATTGTAGCTGTAACGGATGTCAATCAAGAAGCTGCACAAAAGGTCGTTGAGCAATACCAATTAAACGCGACGGTTTATCCGAATGATGACAGCCTGCTTGCAGACGAAAATGTAGACGCTGTCTTAGTGACAAGCTGGGGGCCTGCGCATGAGTCAAGCGTGCTGAAAGCCATCAAAGCCCAGAAATATGTGTTCTGTGAAAAACCGCTCGCGACAACGGCTGAAGGATGCATGCGCATCGTCGAAGAAGAAATCAAAGTGGGCAAACGCCTTGTTCAAGTCGGCTTCATGCGCCGTTATGACAGCGGTTACGTACAGCTGAAGGAAGCACTCGATAACCATGTGATTGGCGAACCGCTTATGATTCACTGCGCGCACCGCAACCCGACTGTAGGAGATAACTACACAACCGATATGGCCGTAGTCGATACGCTTGTTCATGAAATTGATGTGCTGCACTGGCTCGTCAACGATGACTACGAGTCCGTTCAAGTCATCTACCCGAAAAAATCGAAAAACGCGCTGCCGCATTTAAAAGATCCGCAAATCGTCGTGATTGAAACAAAAGGCGGTATCGTCATCAATGCTGAAATCTATGTGAACTGTAAATACGGCTATGACATTCAATGTGAAATCGTCGGAGAAGACGGCATCATCAAGCTTCCCGAGCCATCAAGCATCAGCTTGAGAAAAGAAGGCAAATTTAGCACTGATATTTTGATGGATTGGCAGAGACGCTTTGTCGCTGCGTACGATGTGGAAATCCAAGACTTTATTGATTCGATTCAAAAGAAAGGCGAGGTCAGCGGACCGACGGCATGGGACGGCTATATTGCTGCTGTTACGACTGACGCGTGTGTAAAAGCCCAAGAATCTGGACAAAAAGAAAAGGTTGAATTGAAGGAAAAACCGGAATTCTATCAATCTTTTACAACAGTTCAAAACTAAAAAACAGAGGAGTGAAAATATGAAGTTAGCATTGGATCCATCCATGTATCGTGATGATTTAACTTTAGAGGAAACGGTCTATAAAACGGCGGAGCTTGGCTATGAATATATCGAATTGTCTCCGCGTGAGGATTTTTGCCCGTTTTATAAATATCCGAAAGTCGATTCAGCAAAGATCAAACAATTAAAGCGCCTTTTAAGAGATACAGGTGTTAAGCTTTCATCGCTTCTTCCTCTTTACCACTGGGCGGGACCCGATGAAGACCGCCGCCAGGCAGCAGTGCGCAATTGGAAACGGGCAATCGAAATTGCCGTTGAACTTGAAGTGGATTTGATGAACAGCGAATTCAGCGGTTCAAAATATGATCCTTTAACAAGTGAAGAAAAATTTATCAAATCCATGGATGAGCTTCTGCCAGTCTTTGAAAAAGAAGGTATTAAACTCAATCTTCAAGCCCACCCATACGATTTTATCGAAACGCACAAAGGTGCGATGGATATGATCCGCGCGCTTGACAAGGATTGGATCAATCTTGTCTACTCGACTGCGCATACGTTCTTCTATGATGACGGCAAAGGCGACATCGAGACCATGTTTGACGAAGCCGGCGACCGCCTCACACATGTTTTATTTGCAGATACCTATAATCATAAAGCGGCTCATGGTCTTCGCTATATCGTCAATCCGCCTGACGCGCAAGTAACGGTTCACCAGCATTTGGACATTGGTCAAGGCGAGGTTGATTTTGATACGATTTTCAGAAAACTGAGAGAGATGAAGTTCGACGGAATTGCGACGAATGCCGTATTTGCTTGGGTCGATGAAAGAGCGGATGAATCAAGCCGATTTATGCTTAAGAAAATGAAAGAAGAATTAGGTCTGGCATAAGCTGAGCATGGAGTTCGGCGGGATATGGCGACAGCCTTCCTGCCGAACTCCCTTCATATCTAAAACGCAGATGGGGGAGTCTGGCATGAAACTTTGTTTTAATGAAGCGACAACATTGGAAAACTCAAACCTTAAACAGGATTTAGAATTATGCGAAAAGCACGGCTATGATTATATTGAAATCCGCACAATGGATAAGCTGCCGGAGTACTTAAAAGATCATTCATTGGCAGATCTTGCGGAATATTTTCAAACCCATCACATCAAACCGCTTGCCTTAAACGCACTCGTTTTCTTCAACAACCGTGATGAAAAGGGCCACAACGAGATCATCACTGAATTTAAAGGCATGATGGAAACATGCAAAACCCTCGGTGTGAAATATGTGGTGGCCGTTCCGCTTGTGACAGAGCAGAAGATTATAAAAGAAGAGATCAAAAAGAGCAGTGTAGACGTGCTGACTGAGCTGTCAGATATCGCGGAGCCGTACGGCGTAAAAATAGCGCTTGAATTTGTCGGCCATCCGCAATGTACGGTCAATACGTTTGAACAGGCGTATGAGATCGTAAACACAGTTAACCGTGACAATGTCGGGCTTGTCCTTGACAGTTTTCACTTCCATGCAATGGGTTCAAATATTGAGAGCTTAAAGCAGGCGGACGGAAAGAAAATCTTCATCTATCATATTGATGATACAGAAGATTTCCCAATCGGCTTTTTAACAGATGAGGATCGTGTATGGCCGGGACAAGGGGCAATTGACTTAGATGCCCACTTATCAGCACTGAAGGAAATCGGCTTCTCTGATGTTGTTTCGGTTGAGCTCTTCCGGCCTGAATACTATAAGCTGACTGCTGAGGAAGCCATTCAAACAGCGAAAAAAACAACAGTGGATGTCGTATCAAAATACTTCAGCATGTAATGGATAAAGGAGGGGTGAATATGGCTTTTGTATCGATGAAAGAGCTTCTTGAAGATGCAAAGCGGGAGCAATATGCAATTGGCCAGTTTAATATCAACGGCCTGCAATGGACGAAGGCGATTTTGCAGGCGGCGCAAAAGGAGCAATCACCAGTCATCGCCGCGGCTTCCGATCGCCTGGTCGACTATTTAGGCGGATTTAAAACGATTGCCGCCATGGTCGGCGCGTTAATAGAGGACATGGCGATTACCGTTCCGGTCGTGCTTCATCTCGATCACGGCAGCAGTGCGGAACGCTGCAAACAGGCCATTGATGCCGGATTCAGCTCAGTGATGATTGACGGCTCCCATCAGCCGATTGACGAGAATATCGCGATGACAAAAGAAGTCACCGATTATGCCGCAAAACACGGCGTGTCAGTAGAAGCCGAAGTCGGCACGGTCGGCGGAATGGAAGACGGACTGGTCGGCGGGGTCCGCTATGCGGATATCACGGAATGTGAGCGGATCGTTAAAGAAACCAATATCGACGCGCTGGCCGCCGCCCTCGGCTCTGTACACGGCAAATATCAGGGTGAGCCGAATCTCGGATTTAAGGAAATGGAGGCTATCTCCCGCATGACTGATATTCCCCTCGTTCTTCACGGGGCATCCGGGATTCCGCAGGATCAGATCAAAAAAGCTATCACGCTCGGCCACGCGAAGATCAATATCAATACGGAATGTATGGTAGCGTGGACAGACGAAACACGCCGCATGTTTCAGGAAAACAGCGATCTGTACGAACCGCGCGGCTATTTGACACCCGGCATTGAAGCCGTGGAAGAGACAGTGCGAAGCAAAATGAGAGAGTTCGGATCAGCCGGTAAAGCAGCTAAGCAGCAGGTCGGCTAAAGAGACCAAAAACCGCCGAGATGGCGGTTTTTTTGTGCGGTGTTGCGTCCATACGCCCAAAACGATTATGATGATGGCAGCAGTGTAAGAAACGGGAGTGGTTCAGTTTGAATAAAATCATGATTGTGGAAGACAGTGAAGACATTCGCGGACTATTGCAGAATTACCTTGAAAAATACGGATACCAAACAGTGGTCGCCGCGGATTTTACAGCTGTTCTTGATGTCTTTTTGCGGGAAAAGCCCGATGTGGTGCTGCTTGATATCAATTTGCCGGCATATGACGGATATTATTGGTGCCGGCAGATCCGCCAGCACTCCACAAGCCCGATCATCTTTATTTCTGCCAGAAGCGGGGAAATGGATCAGGTGATGGCGATTGAAAATGGGGGAGACGATTATATCGAAAAACCGTTTTCTTATGATATTGTGCTTGCGAAAATCAAAAGCCAGATCCGGAGGGCGTACGGGGAGTACGCCGCAAAGCAGGGAGAGAAAGTGGTTGAATATGCCGGCGTTCAGCTCTTTGTGGAACGGTTTGAACTGCGTTTTCAGGATGAAAAAAGCGAGCTTTCTAAAAAAGAAAGCAAGCTTTTGGAAGTGCTGCTTGAGCGGGGAGAAAAGGTGACGAGTCGGGACCGTCTCATGGAAAAGACGTGGGACACCGACATATTCATCGATGATAATACACTTAACGTGTATATCACGCGGCTCAGAAAAAAACTGCGGGAGCTGAATGCGCCTGTTTCTATTGAAGCGGTGCGGGGCGAAGGCTACCAGCTGAGGGCGCAGTCATGAAGCTGTTTCTCCGGTCTCATGCAGTGCTGATTCTGCTTTTTCTCCTTCAAGGACTGTTTGTCTTCTTTTATTACTGGTTTGCGGGTCTTCATTCTTTTTCTCACCTGTTTTACATATTGGGCGTGCAGCTTCTTATTTTGGCGGGCTATCTTGCCTATCGCTGGTACAAAGACCGCGGCGTGTATCATTGGCTCAGCTCGGGGCAGGAAGGGACGGATATCCCGTATCTCGGTTCTTCAGTGTTCTGTTCAAAGCTGTATGAAAAGCAGATGGAGCTGATCCGGATGCAGCACCAGAAGCTCCATGAGACCGAAGCCAAGCTTGACGCGCGGGTGACGTATATGAATCAATGGGTGCACCAAGTAAAGACGCCGCTGTCGGTCATTAATTTAATCATTCAAGAAGAGGATGAGCCCGTTTTTGAACAAATCAAAAAAGAAGTCCGGCAGATTGAATTCGGGCTGGAGACGCTTCTTTATTCTTCAAGGCTTGACCTGTTTGAACGGGATTTTAAAATCGAAGCGGTTTCCCTATCCGAGCTTCTCCAATCAGTCATTCAAAGCTATAAACGATTTTTTATTCAATATCGCGTTTATCCGAAAATGAACGTTTGCGATGATCATCAGATTTACACCGATGCCAAATGGCTCAAATTTGCGATCGGCCAAGTGGTCACAAATGCGGTCAAGTATTCAGCGGGCAAGAGTGACAGACTTGAGCTGAATGTCTTCCGCGATGAAGACAGGACGGTGCTTGAAGTCAAAGATTACGGTGTCGGGATTCCCTCGCAAGACATCAAGCGGGTGTTTGACCCTTATTACACCGGTGAAAACGGGCAGCGTTTCCAAGAATCTACGGGAATCGGCCTCCATCTCGTCAAAGAAATTACAGATAAGCTCAATCATACGGTAGACATCAGCTCGTCTCCCGGTGAAGGGACATCAGTTCGATTTTCATTTCTTACAAAAATGTAAGGCTGCGTTAAGAAAACAACATAGCCCGCTTTGTTTCCCCTTGATAACATGGATTTATGTCAAGGGGATTTTTATGTTGAACGTCCCGGCACTACATGAAAGCAGCCAAGATCAACAAGAATAAAACCATAAGGAGGATTTTCATGGCGAATATGCTTGAAGTCAAACATATAAATAAAACCTATAAAGGACAAGTGTCTTATCAAGCCTTAAAGCAAATTTCATTTTCAATAGAAGAAGGCGAGTTCACAGCGGTGATGGGGCCGTCCGGGTCCGGAAAAACAACGCTTTTGAATATCATTTCAACGATCGACCGTCCGGATTCAGGCGATATCCTGATTCACGGAGAAAACCCGCATCGCCTGAAGCGGACAAAGCTCGCTCATTTCCGCCGCAAGCAACTCGGATTTGTGTTTCAGGATTTCAACCTTCTGGACACGCTTACCATCGGTGAAACGTAATGGAAGAAAAACTGCAAGGCATCGCGGCAAAGCTCGGAATCGAAAACCTGCTCAACAAACGGACGTTTGAAGTATCCGGAGGACAGCGCCAGCGTGCCGCCATCGCAAGAGCGGTCATTCATAAGCCGTCACTCATCCTGGCCGATGAACCGACGGGCAACCTTGATTCCAAAGCGTCAAAAGACGTCATGGAAACGATGCAGAGCCTGAATCAGGATGATCATGTCACGGCTTTGATGGATACCCACGATCCTGTTGCGGCAAGCTACTGCCGCCGCGTCATCTTTATAAAAGACGGCGAACTATTTAATGAGATTTACCGCGGGGAAAACCGCCAAGTCTTTTATGAACAAATTCTCGATGTGCTGTCTATGCTGGGGGGAAACGCAAATGACCTTTCTTCAGTTCGCTTATAAAAACGTCACGAGAAACAAAAGGGCCTATCTTGCATTCTTTTTAAGCAGCGCCTTTTCCGTTTTGATTTTCTTTACCTTTGCGATGTTCCTGTTTCATCCGGCATTAAAGGAGGGCTACATTAAAGGAGGGCTACCTGAATAATATCGCCAAAAAAGGCTTAACCGCTGCGGAATGGATGATCTTTGTTTTTTCTTTCTTATTTGTTCTGTATTCGGTTAACGCATTTTTGAAATCGAGAAATAAAGAATTCGGCATCCTGCTCATGCAGGGCATCACGCCGGGGCAGCTGAGAAAGCTCATTACTGCGGAAAATATGATCATCGGCGTTATGTCAATTGCAGCCGGCATTATCGGAGGGTTCATTTTTTCAAAGACGTTCTTTACGGTCGGCGCTTATATTTTAGAAATGGACGCGCTGCCCCTGTACATGCCTTGGAAAGCGCTCGGCATTACGGCCGGCGGATTTCTGCTCTTATTTTTCTTTTTATCGCAGTTTACGATTCTTTTTGTCAGATCAAATACGGTTATCAAATTAATAAAGGGCACTGATAAGATTAAGCCGGAGCCTAAGCCGTCCGTGCTTCTGTCCTTATTCGGCATCGCCTGTCTGTGCGGCGGGTACGGCATGGTTCTTAAAGGCAATGTCCACGGGGCCGAACCGTTTATCATTTTACTGCTCACCGTCATCGGAACATATTTCTTTTTCAGCCAAAGCAGCATATGGATTCTGCGCGCGCTGAAGAAGTGGAAAACCTTTTATCTTCGCGGGAAAAATATCATTTGGGTTTCTGACCTTGTCTATCGTCTAAAAGACAACGCCCGCCTGTTCTTTATTGTCAGCATTATTTCCGCGGTTGCGTTTACTGCGACAGGCGTGCTCGCAATGTACAAATCGACCGTTGGGGCGGAAGAGTCCGCTTATGAAATGGAGTATATATCTTTTAGCAACAATCCAAAAGAACAGACTCATTTGAAAGATATTGACCATGAACTGAAAACACACGGCTTTACGTATAAGAAAGACAAAATAGATGTTTCCTATGTTCGCTATCAGGAAGGAGAAACTGTTCCCCCTGTTTACATGATCAGCAAATCGGATGTATCAAAATACTTCCATGTTAAGCTGAGCGGCCTGAAAAATGATGAGGCTGTCTATTTCCCGGGAACGTATGACCGCAATTTCAAAAACGAAGCGCCGGATCAGCTGAAGCTGCTGAACCAAAAAGGGGAGCTGTCTGATCAAAAACTGTCGGTAAAAGAAGTCAAAAAACCGCTGATCTCATTGAATGCCATCATCGCGGTGAATGATCAAACCTTTGATCAGCTGAAATCACTCGGTGATAAAGCGTCATTATACGGCTACAGCTATGATCATTGGAAAGACAGTCTTGAGATCAGCCAATCCTTGCAAAATGAGATTTACGGCAATTATATCGACGTGCATTCTGATTTTGCTTCAAAAGCCGGGACTTACTATGATACGGTGCAGCTGCCGAGCTTGAGTTTATTTATCGGCCTGTTTATCGCAATTGTATTCTTTGTCGCGGCAGCAAGTTTCTTATATTTCAGGCTGTTCACTGATTTAGATGAAGACCGGGAGCGCTACCGTTCACTGGCCAAAATCGGCCTGAGTGAGCGTGAAATGGCACAAAGCGTGACAATACAATTGGCCATTCTTTTCTTCTTTCCATTTGTCATTGCCGTCATGCATACACTGTTTGCCTTGAGAACATTGGCTGTGGAAGGCTATTCCGATGTCGCGGGGCCGCTCAGTCTCACCATCGGAGGGTTTTTCATTTTTCAGCTTCTATTCTTCCTCGCGGTGCGGTCAAGCTATTTGAAAAAAATGAACAAGTAAGGGGAGTGCAAAGATGAAAAAAGCAATGGCAATCCTGGCCGTCTTGGCGGCTGCTGCCGTAATATGCGGGCTTCTCTTTTTTCATAACGATGTTACAGACAGATTTAATCCGTTTATTCACCAGCAAGATGTCTATGTTCAGATTGATCGAGATGGCAGACATCTTAGTCCGGGCGGTACTGAATATACATTAGACGGATATAATGCATCCGGGAAAAAAGAAGAAGTGACCTTTTTCGCCGGCAAAGAGCTTCGGAAGAACGCGTATTTGAAGGTGAAGGCGAAAGGAAAGTATGTCGAGACTTGGGAAGAAGTCAAGTTTGAAGATATGCCGGACTCCGTACAGTCAAAATTAAAGTGAACCATAAAAAACGGCACAGCGTCATGACTGTGCCGTTTTTTTATTTTTTATTTTCTTCGGCCCGTTTGATCAGCATGTCGGTGATGATATCCACCTGTTTGCTGACAGAAATCGGGTCGTACGGGTAGAACGAGTCAAAGTCATTGATAAACACGCGATTATGTTTAACAGCGTCAAGATTTTTCCAAATGGAGGAATTCTCCAGCTTGTCGAGTGTTTTGCTTTCGCCTTTCGGGTTGTAATCCGTAATGAACATATAATCTGCGGCATACTCAGGAATAACCTCTTGAGAGAGCTGTTTCATCTCTCCTTTTTTGATGACATCTTGCTCAATTTTTTCAGGCGCTTTTAACCCAAGTGCATTGTATACAGCTTGGCCGCCGCGTCCGCCATTGTCATTGAACACCCAGAATTCGCCCTTGTCTGTGTTTTCATAAATGCCGAAGGTTGCATCTTTGTCGATGACGCCGGCAATTTTCTTCTTAGCTGCTTCCGCTTTTTTGTTAAAGTCAGCCATAAAGGATTTTGCTTTGTCTTTCGCTCCGGCGATATCTCCGAACATGCTGACTGTGTCTTCTACGTTTTTCGCTGTGTTATAAGGTATGACAACAGTCGGAGCGATTTTCTTTAATTTATCAACATTCTCTTCATTCATGACAACAATTAAGTCAGGCTGAAGCTCCATCACTTTTTCAACGCTTATTGGATCACCAACATCCTTCACATTTTTCAGCTTTGATTTTAAAAACGGATTATCAAATGACCATGAGCCTGAGCCGACCACATTGGCCCCGACAGACAGCAATTCACCGGCATAAAAATCAGTGACGATGCGTTTCGGATGTGCAGGAATGTTGACGTTCCCTTTTGGTGATTTGTATGTTCTCATTTCTGTTTTTTCGGAAGCAGAATCGCTTGAGCTCCCTTTAGAAGCCGTGCCGCTGCAAGCGCTGACAAACATGAGAAGCAGCACAAGCATGCCCACGAGCAATATGTTCTTTTTCATCAAGAACCCTCCCACTATGTATCTCAATAGATTAGTAATGATTATCATTATCAATTAATAATATAGCAAGAAACCTGTTCTCCGTCTATCACTATTTTTAAGGGAGAAAGTTTTTCCCGTTTATGGGTGACGCGGTATGCCTAATCGATTATTATAGGTAAATAGGAGGAGAAAAATATGGGAATTACAAAAAGAGGTGCCGCTTGGGAATGGCTGCATAGCTGGTGGATGCTGTTTATTTTCATGCCTTTTGCCATTACCAGTTTTTTTGCCTTTTTATTTATTGGCATCAAGGTTAGAAATAGAAAGTGGATCATGTACGGCATCATTTATTTTTTCATTTTTGCGTTTGGTTTTGTTTTGTCCGATCTGCCCGGTGTTTTTATTGTGGTCCCGTTATGGGCGGTAACCATTATTCATGGATTTAAAGTGCGCCCGCTGTATTTGATTCAGCTGGATGTCTACAAAGATCATGTGGAGGCGCGGGCTTTTGCCGAGGCAAGAAGTGAAGCCGAGAGCAGATTTCATGCACCGAAACAGTCTATTCAGGATATACATATTCGCAAAGAACAGTAAGAAAAAAAGCTCAACACTCGCATTGTGTTGAGCTTTTTATATGTTACTGCTGGTAGGATTGCTGCTGAAATGTCGTGTTTTGGCCGAATGGAAGTGTAGACACATTCGTATTCATGACGCTGGATTGTCCAGTAAGTTCCTGTTGCATTTGGTTGCACATGTTGACAACCTGCTGGCACTTTTGAATCGCCATGTCATGCCCGTGCAGTGCTTGCTGAATGGTATGTGCAGCTTGTTGTTCGTGGTTTAGAATCTGCTGCAGCATTTGGATGTTTTGCTGTTCCTGATGAAGCATTTGGCGATATTGCTGGCTGCTTTGCTGTGTTTGCTGAATGAGCTGCTGAGCAGTTTGGCGGCATTGGTTCAGCTGCTGCAAGCCGTGTTGTGTATTATGCATGAATGATCCCTCCATGTATCGATTGACGTGAGTCGGTATTATCATGCAACTTGAATGAAAAGAAATTCCGTCAAAGAGGAACTACAATTATTTTCCTCAGCCCCTCTATCTTTGAATGAAAACGGTAAAGATTGTATACTGGGTACAAACCCTTTTTATGTAAATGTTCCGTTTTAACATATAAGAAATGCGGAAAACGAAACCCTGAGATGGGAGAATCGTATTCCGCTTTTTTTCTTTGTTTCGCTCAGAAACCGCCTTCCCCTGCAGTAAATGGGATATTCAGCCGGTTTTCTACTGTACGGAGGCGCTGATTGAGCCGATTTAGGCGGCGTGTATGGCGTTCAACAGCCTGGCTTAACTGATTGACCTGTTCGGCAATCCGTGCAATTTCCCGATTTTGACGGCGGTCTTCGTTTGTCAGACGGGTTAATTCTCTTGACTGCTGTTCATTTTGCCGTTCAAGTGCTGCGATTCTTCTTTCCAATGCCGGCTGTCTGTCCATTTGGTATGGATCGTATACATCCTGCTGCGGATAAGGATTGTACTCATAGTGGCTATAGTAAGGTTCCTGCTGAGGCAGCTGAGGGCTGTAATATTGATAAGGGTTCATGTGATCAGTCTCCTTGTGGGTGAATTCCTTATAACTTATGTAGTCATTGGCACAGTGGCACGGCATTCGCCCAAAAAAGGAGGAAAGAATGGTGATCCCCTTGAGAAACAAATATGGCATTTTGTTTTTAATTGCTGTATGCATCATGGTATCGGGCTGCCAGCAGCAAAAAGAAGAGACGCCGTTTTATTACGGAACGTGGGATGAGGGGCGTGCCCCCGGGCCAACGGACGGTGTGAAATCAGCAACAGTCACATTTACCGAAGACGAGGTTGTGGAAACGGAAGTGGTGGAAGGAAGAGGAGAGGTACAGCTGCCTTTTATGGCATACAAGGTGATTTCCCAAAGCACTGACGGGTCTATCGAGATTCAGTACCTCGGCCCTTATTATCCGCTCAAAAGCACGCTGAAAAGAGGAGAAAACGGGACATTGATATGGGAGCAAAATGGACAGAGAAAAACGATGACAAGAATCGAATCAAAGACCGGCAGGGAGGAGAAAGATGAGAAATCAAAAAGCTGAAAGACTGGTGGCAGCGGGGCTTGTTTTACATATCATTCAGTGGATATTTATATTATGGGCTTTTCTCAAAGTCAAACATTTATTTAGTGACTATACGATCTATAACCCTAATGTCATCAGCGGCTCCATGCAGTCCTTATCGTTTATACAAATGATGCGCGCTATGATGTACTCAGGGGCAATCGTGAATTATGTTTTGTTTTTTGCCCTTGTATTGCTGATTTATGGCATAGCGCTTCATGCCATCCTGATCGTTCTGGAAATGGCGGCTTACGTCATGATCAGGCGGAATCCATCATCTTCATGGGGGTTCTTTTTCATTGCGGCGGGTGTGAAGCTTGCCATCTTGAATATAACCGGCATTCCATTTTTAGCTGCCGGCTTTCTGCTGATGAAACAGAAAAAAGCAGAAAACGGCGTCAAGGCAGAAAGAAAGCGGAAACCGCGCTTGCGTATCCGAAGACAAGGGCGTCGTCTAAATAGAATTCGGAGAAAACCATCCCTTCCGGTTGAATATCAAAAAGAAAAAACGATATGATGGGACTATAGCCTGAAAACGACATGAAGGAGATGCAGGATGTACAAACTAATTGCAATTGATATGGATGGAACACTTTTAAATGATCATCATGAAGTAACAGAGGAGGTCCGCGACGCCCTTCACGCGGCAAAAGCGGAAGGTGTCAAAATTGTGCTTTGCACCGGCCGGCCTATCGGGGGTGTGCAGAGATATTTAGATGAACTGAATTTAATTGAAGAAGGCGACTATGTTATTGCGTATAATGGAGCGCTTGTTCAAAATACGCATACAAATGAAGTGGTCTCAGAGCTGTCTCTCGGTTATGATGATTTGACTTCATTATATGACCTGAGCTTAGAGCTGAAGACGCCGATGCATTTCTTTGACTCATCTAATTTGTATACGCCTAACCGGGACATTAGCGAATTTACCGTATACGAATCCTATGTGACACAGGTGCCGCTTCATTTCCGCAAAATTGACGAGGTGCCAAAAGATATCCTCATCCCGAAAGTGATGTTTATTGATAAACCGGAGAACTTAAGCCGCGTCATTACATCGATTCCGAAAGACGTGAGAGAAAAATATACAATGGTCAGAAGCGCGCCTTTCTTTTATGAAATTCTGCACTCGGAAGCCAGCAAAGGAAATGCTGTACGCCAGCTGGCTCAGCTCCTTGGAATTGAACAGACGGAAGTCATGTGCATAGGCGACAACGGGAACGACCTGACAATGATCGAATGGGCGGGCTGCGGGGTTGCCATGGCAAACGCCATCCCAGAAGTATTGGAAGCAGCAAACTTTCAAACACGCTCCAATAATGAACATGGTGTTGCGCATGCGATTCACGAGCTTGTTTTGGCTAAATAATAAAAAATCCAGCCTTCTAAAGGCTGGATTTTTTCGTTTTATTTGATGTAATGTCAATTCTTTGACGAATCGATTTGACTTTCGTTATGCTGATAAAACCAATTCGTTCACAATATGTATGATATTAATCTGAATTGAAAAGGGGACTGATCAAATGTGCACAAGTCTTACATTGGAAACTGCTGACCGGAATCATTTATTAGCGAGAACAATGGATTTTGCATTTCAGCTGGGGACGGAGGTCATTCTCTATCCGCGCCGTTACAGTTGGAAGAGTGAAGCTGACGGAAAGGCCCATCAGACACAGTACGCGTTTATCGGTATGGGAAGAAAACTTGGTAATATTTTATTTGCAGACGGCGTTAATGAAAACGGTTTATCGTGTGCTGCGCTTTATTTTCCGGGCTATGCGGAGTACGAAAAAACGATACGGGAAGATACCGTTCACATTGCCCCGCATGAGTTTGTGACATGGGTGCTGTCAGTCTGTCAGTCTTTGGAAGACGTAAAAGAAAAGATTCGATCTTTAACGATTGTAGAGAAAAAATTAGATCTATTGGATACAGTTTTACCGCTTCACTGGATATTGTCAGACCGGACGGGCCGAAGCCTGACGATAGAACCGAGAGCAGACGGCCTCAAAGTCTATGATAATCAACCTGGTGTCATGACGAACAGCCCCGACTTTATATGGCATGTAACCAATCTGCAGCAATATACAGGAATCAGACCGAAGCAATTAGAGAGCAAAGAGATGGGCGGATTAGCCCTTTCCGCTTTTGGCCAAGGCTTAGGAACTGTTGGTCTGCCGGGGGATTATACACCGCCTTCCCGGTTTGTCAGAGCTGTTTATTTGAAAGAACATCTAGAGCCAGCGGCCGATGAAACGAAAGGTGTAACGGCCGCTTTTCAAATTTTGGCAAATATGACGATACCAAAGGGCGCAGTGATAACGGAAGAAGACGAAATTCATTATACGCAATATACTTCCGTGATGTGCAACGAAACTGGAAACTACTATTTCCACCACTATGACAATCGGCAAATCCAAAAAGTAAATTTATTTCATGAAGACCTTGACTGTTTGGAGCCTAAAGTGTTTTCCGCTAAAGCAGAAGAGAGTATTCTAGAACTTAATTAAGATTCAATTAGCTGATTTCGGTATGAATCCGGGATCAGCTTATTTTTTATGTGATGTCTCAGCTTCTGAATGAGTGGGAAAATGGACCGTTCTACGACGGCGACCACGCGCGTTTATTAGCAAAGAGCAAAAGTGGCGGCAAAATGCGTATGGTCGGAAGTAGAGATAAGGTGCAAGCTACATTTATATAAAACTTTGGATCAAAACGAGTCTCAGTATCAGACTGGTTTTGCCAGTATACAGGTTGCACAAATGCCGCCCCATGATCCCGCGAGATTCTTTCAGCTTAAAAAGAAAAATTTGATCTTAACTCATTGACAAACGTCCAAGACAAAGGTACATTTTGATTTATTCATATTAAACGACTAGGAATATAGGAGTTTGTTTTTCGGATTATTCAGCCTAAAAACATGATAAAAGGAGTATCGTCATGACAAGCAAAAAGAAACAAATCAAATTAGGGGTATTTTTAGCGGGTACAGGCCATCATGTCGCGTCTTGGCGGCACCCGGACGCGCCGTCAGATGCGAGCATGAATTTGGATTATTTTAAAGAGCTTGCGAAAACAGCGGAGCGGGGCAAGCTGGATATGCTGTTTTTAGCGGACAGCCTTTCAATTGACAGCAAATCACACCCAAATGTATTAACAAGGTTTGAGCCATTCACCCTGCTCTCTGCTTTGGCGCAGGTCACATCAAAAATCGGACTGACAGCAACAGCCTCCACTACATACAGCGAGCCATTCCATATTGCCAGACAGTTTGCCTCATTGGATCATTTGTCCAATGGCCGTGCCGGATGGAACGTCGTCACATCATCTATTGAATCAACAGCGCTGAATTTCAGCGGTGAAAAGCACCTAGAACACCATTTGCGCTATCAGCGGGCAGAGGAATTTGTCGAGGTTGTAAAGGGGCTTTGGGATTCATGGGAAGAGGACGCCTTTATCCGTAATAAAGAAACGGGTGAATTCTTTGACAAAGAAAAAATGCACGAGCTGAACCACAAAGGAGAATATTTCTCGGTTCGCGGACCTCTGAACGTTTCAAGAACGCCGCAGGGCCAGCCGGTCATTATCCAGGCAGGATCATCAGGAGACGGAAAAGCGCTGGCTGCCAGAACAGCCGAAGTGATCTTCACAGCACAAAACCACCTGGAATCAGCTCAAGAATTTTATCAATCCATTAAAGAACAGGCTGCGGAATTCGGACGTGATCCAGAAAAAATTGCCATTATGCCGGGTATTTTCCCAATCATTGCTGATACAGAAGAAGCAGCGCAAGCCAAATACAAGGAGCTCCAAGATCTGATTATCCCATCTGTCGGTCTGCAAATTCTCCAAAATTACTTAGGCGGAATTGATTTGTCGGCGTATCCGCTTGATGGGCCGCTGCCGAAGCTTGACGCAGAAGCTTCCAATGCGGTGAAGAGCCGCTTCAAGCTTGTTCAGGAAATGGCTGAACGGGACAATATGACGATACGAGAGCTTTACAAATACGTTGCAGGCTCCAGAGGCCACCATATCTTCGTCGGCACGCCGGTGCAGCTCGCCGACAAGATGCAGGAATGGGTGGATAAGAAAGCGTGTGACGGGTTTAACATCATGCCTCCGCTTCTTCCAGAAGGAATTGAAGTGTTTGTTGATCAAGTGGTTCCGATTTTACAGGAGCGCGGCGTGTTCAGAAAAGAATATGAAGGCACAACATTAAGAGAGCACTTCGGTTTGGAAAAGCCGGTAAACCGCTATGCAAAGTAAGGAGGAACACTAGATGAAGCCACAATATCGCCTTGCAGTTGAACGTGATGCCGAACAGCTCCTCGCGCTGACATTGCGGGCTTATGAACCGATTCGAAAGCTTGGCATTCGTTTTGCTGCCGCTCATGCAGATTTGGATTTGGTGCTGCAAAATATTCGGGAAAATGCTTGCTACGTCATGGAAGAAGACGGGCGGATCATCGCGACCATCACCTTGAGAATGCCTTGGGGAAAACAGCCGGGACCGTATGGCGTTCCGCATATCTGGTGGTTCGCTGTGGACCCCGGCACCGGTAAAAAAGGAATCGGAACAAAGCTGCTTCAATGGCTGGAGGAAACAATCCTTCGTGATACGTTAAAGGTTCCGTTTGTCTCACTCGGAACAGCGGATAAGCATCCGTGGCTGATTGAGATGTACGAACGAAAAGGGTATGTCCGCTCAGGTGAACAAGACCTTGGCAAAGGGCATATCACAGTCTATATGAAAAAACAATTGCGACATGATCTATAAAAATAGAAAAGGCGGGAAAATCAAATGAAGATGAAAAAATGGACAGTGCTGGTCGTTGCTGCATTATTAGCGGTGCTCTCAGCTTGCGGCAATGGAAACAGCAGCAGTAAAGAGGATGACAATGTGCTTCATGTCGGTGCGACAGGACAAAGTTACCCATTTGCATATAAAGAAAACGGAAAGCTGACAGGCTTTGATGTGGAAGTGATGGAAGCGGTCGCTAAGAAAATTGACATGAAACTGGACTGGAAGCTGCTTGAATTCAGCGGGCTGATGGGAGAGCTTCAAACAGGCAAGCTTGACACCATTTCCAACCAGGTAGCTGTGACAGACGAACGTAAGGAAACGTATAACTTTACGAAACCATACGCTTATGCGGGAACACAGATTGTCGTCAAAAAAGACAATACTGATATCAAATCAGTAGACGATTTGAAAGGCAAGACAGTCGCAGCCGTTCTCGGTTCAAACCACGCGAAAAACCTTGAAAGCAAAGATCCTGATAAAAAAATCAATATCAAAACGTACGAAACACAAGAGGGTACGCTGAAGGATGTTGCGTACGGCCGTGTAGACGCTTATGTCAACAGCCGAACTGTATTGATCGCGCAAATCAAGAAGACCGGTTTGCCATTAAAGCTTGCAGGAGATCCGATTGTTTACGAACAGGTTGCATTCCCATTTGCCAAGGACGATGCGCACGACAAGCTCCGCAAAAAAGTCAATAAGGCCCTAGATGAATTGCGTAAAGACGGAACACTGAAAAAACTCTCTGAAAAATACTTTAATGAAGATATCACAGTAGAACAGAAGCATTAAGAAACGGCGGTGACTCACCAGAATGAACACGATTGATTGGGAATTCATGATATCAGCGTTCCCGACTTTAATTCAGGCCCTTCCGATCACCTTGTTTATGGCAATAGCAGCTATGATTTTTGCCATTATCGGAGGACTTATTCTCGCACTCATTACAAAAAACAAAATTCCAGTGCTTCATCAGCTGTCAAAGCTGTATATATCCTTTTTCCGAGGCGTGCCGACACTTGTACAGCTGTTCTTAATCTATTACGGGCTGCCGCAGCTATTTCCAGAGATGAGCAAAATGACAGCTCTCACAGCTGCCATCATTGGGTTAAGCTTAAAAAACGCAGCTTATTTGGCAGAAATCTTCCGGGCCGCCCTCAATTCTGTTGATGACGGGCAGCTGGAGGCGTGCCTGTCTGTCGGTATGACAAAATTTCAGGCATACAGACGGATTATTTTGCCGCAAGCGATCCGAAATGCGATTCCGGCAACGGGCAATACATTTATCGGGCTCCTGAAAGAAACGTCACTGGCCTTTACATTAGGGGTCATGGAGATGTTCGCCCAAGGGAAGATGTACGCTTCAGGAAACCTCAAATATTTTGAGACGTACTTGGCGGTTGCGATCGTCTATTGGATTCTTACCATGATCTACAGCATGTTGCAGGACTTGTTTGAACGTGCCATGAGCAAGCCATACCGGACTTAGAGGTGAAATCAGTTGATAACAGTAAAAAATATTCGCAAAGCGTTTAAAGATCTCGTCGTGCTCGACGGAATCGATCTAGAAGTGAAACGCGGAGAAGTGGTGGCAATCATCGGTCCGTCCGGTTCCGGAAAATCAACGCTTCTCCGGTGCTTAAATTTATTAGAGCGTCCGGATCAAGGACTTATTGAAATCGGAGAAGCCAAACTGAACGCGGAAAAGTTTACACGCAAGGAAGCATATCGGCTTCGCCAGCAAACGGCCATGGTCTTTCAAAACTACAATCTGTTTAAAAATAAAACGGCTCTGCAAAACATTACAGAAGCTTTAATCGTGGCTCAACATAAACCACGCGACGAAGCGAAACGTATTGGAATGGAGATTCTGAAACAAGTCGGTCTGGAGCATAAGGCTGACAGCTATCCGATCACAATGTCCGGCGGCCAGCAGCAGCGAATCGGCATCGCCCGGGCGCTTGCGGTCAATCCGCATGCGATTTTGCTGGATGAACCAACTTCAGCGCTTGACCCTGAGCTCGTCACAGGGGTGCTTCAGGTCATCAAGTCCATTGCGGAAAAGCAAACAACGATGATCATTGTTACACACGAAATGGCGTTTGCAAAAGAGGTCGCTGATAAAGTGATTTTTATGGCAGACGGCCATATTATCGAGCAGGGAACGCCAAAAGAACTGTTTGACCATCCGAAAAACGAACGGACGAAACGATTTATCAAGCAGGTGGGAGAGCCTGCAGAGCTTATATAAGAAGGGGAGAAGAACAATGGCCGACAAAGCGTTTCATACCCGTTTAATCAATATGCGGCGTGATCTTCATGAACATCCTGAGCTGTCATTTCAAGAGATTGAAACGACGAAAAAAATCCGCCGCTGGCTTGAGGAGGAGCAAATCGAAATACTTGATGTTCCTCAATTGGAGACTGGCGTGATTGCAGAAATCAAAGGACGGGAAGACGGCCCCGTGATAGCAATACGAGCGGATATTGACGCGCTCCCGATCCAAGAACAGACGAATCTTCCATTTGCATCTAAGGTTGATGGCACAATGCATGCGTGCGGACACGATTTTCATACTGCTTCTATTATTGGCACAGCGATTTTGCTGAATCAAAGAAGGGCCGAGCTGAAAGGTACAGTCCGCTTTATTTTTCAGCCAGCCGAAGAAATTGCCGCAGGAGCAAGAAAGGTCATAGAAGCTGGCGTACTTGATGGCGTTTCCGCGATTTTCGGCATGCACAATAAGCCGGATCTGCCTGTCGGAACCATTGGTGTAAAGGAAGGTCCGCTTATGGCAAGTGTTGACCGGTTTGAGATCGTCATCAAAGGGAAAGGCGGACACGCCGGCATCCCGAATAACAGTATTGATCCAATCGCTGCAGCCGGACAAATCATCAGCGGGCTGCAATCTGTGGTCAGCCGCAATATCAGCTCACTGCAAAACGCAGTCGTCAGTATCACAAGAGTACAGGCGGGCACCTCGTGGAACGTAATTCCAGACCAAGCTGAAATGGAGGGGACGGTTCGAACCTTTCAAAAAGAAGCGAGGCAGGCTGTTCCCGAGCATATGAGACGAGTGGCTGAAGGAATTGCAGCGGGCTATGGGGCACAAGCAGAATTCAAGTGGTTTCCTTATTTGCCTTCCGTTCAGAATGACGGCACATTTTTGAATGCGGCATCCGAAGCTGCGGCACGGCTTGGCTATCAAACCGTTCACGCTGAGCAGTCTCCGGGCGGAGAAGACTTCGCTCTGTATCAAGAGAAGATTCCGGGATTTTTTGTCTGGATGGGAACGAACGGGACGGAGGAGTGGCATCATCCGGCCTTTACACTGGATGAAGATGCCCTTACGGTTGCCTCTCAATACTTTGCGGAGCTGGCGGTTATTGTATTGGAGACCATCAAATGAGCAAACAAGGGCTGACAGCAGGTCTTGCAGAGGCTGTGAGAACGTCACAACCTGAGCATTCAGTTGACGCGATTCACGAAGCAAAAAAAGGATTACTTGATTTTACTGCCGCTTCATTCGCAGGAAGAGAAGATAAAGGCATTCAAAAGCTCCTCCGTCTGATAGAGGATGAAGGAGGCCTGCCCCTTGTTCCTATTATCGGACAGGGCAAAAAGGCCGCGCCATTACAATCCGCGATGCTCAATGGATTTATCGCCCATGCATTGGATTTTGATGATGTCCATTCCGATGTAAGAGGACACCCCAGTGCCGTCATCGTACCGGCCCTTATTGCATCTGCCGCTCGCGGACATGACGAGCGGCTTCTTGGCGCTTATGTTGTTGGTGTTGAAGTGATGGCACGGCTGGGAGAATCAATTGGCAGCCGCCACTATGAAAAGGGCTGGCATAATACAGGAACGCTTGGTGCTATCGCTGCTGCCTGCGCCGTAGGTTATGCTGAGGAGCTTACTCAGGAAGAGCTGGAAAAAGCAATTGGTTTTGCGGCTACGCAATCTGCTGGGATGAGGGTGCAATTTGGAACAGAAATGAAACCGCTGCACGCCGGTCTGGCGGCTCAGGCTGGCTTGCTGGCCGTTAAGCTGGCCCAATCAGAATTTGGCGGGTCCCGCACGGCACTTGATGGAGAAACTGGTTTCTTCAGTCTGTACGGTGACGTTGAAAAAGCACAACATACTTTGCTAAACGATTGGGGGGCACCGTGGAGAATTGTGCAGCCGGGTCTATGGTTTAAAATCTATCCATTTTGTTCCGCGGCACACCATGCTGCAGATGCGGTACGACAGCTTATCTCCGAAGAAACCATTTCTGCTGCCAATACCGAACGTATTGAAGTGATTTTTCCGCCAGGCGGAGATGCTGCATTGACGGAAAGATCTCCAAAAACTGGAGAGGAAGGCCGTTTCAGCGTTGAATATGTGATTGCTCTTGCTTTGCATGGACACGACCTGACCATTGAACATTTTAACAGCCAGCCGATCCCAAACGGCATTCAAACGACAATAGGGCATATTCAGCGCGTATATGACAATGCTACTCAGCCGGCTCCCCATGCCGTTCCAAAAGGCCGTTTCACGATTGTCCGGGCCTATTTATCAGACGGCCGGATTTGCGAAGCGCGTGTGGACTGCCCAAAAGGGGCGCCAGGAAATGAGCTGTCTGAAGAAGACATAATAGAAAAATTGATATTAACGGTTCCGCAAGAAAAAGCGCGACGCATTATAACATCCGTTGAAAAAGCCGATATAAAAGAATTTTTAGCTCATATTGAATAAGATTCAGCTCTATTCAACGATTTCAGATGATATGATAAAACCAATCATACGTTTGAAAAAGGAGAAAATCATGACGGTGAATGACGCGGTTGTATTCATTTTGGCTGCCTTTTTACTATGGGGAGCGGCGGATTATTGTTTGGGAAACAGATGGGGGCTAGGCGAGCGGTTTGCGGACGGCTTTAAGGCTATGGGGCCGCTGGCGCTGTCCATGATCGGAATTGTGTCGCTGGCGCCCGTGCTGGCAGCAATCCTGATTCCCATTGTTGCTCCGTTTTACACAGCGATTGGCGCGGACCCTTCTTCCTTTGCGAACACCATTTTGGCGATTGATATGGGAGGATATGCGCTGGCTGGAGAAATGGCGAAAGATCCGCAGGCCGGGCTGTTTTCATGGGTGTTTTTAGGAACAATGATGGGACCGGCAATCGTCTTCACGATTCCCGTCGCTCTTGGCATCATCGAAAAAGAGGATCATCCGTATTTTGCGAAAGGCATATTAATCGGGCTGTGCACAGTGCCAATCGGTTGTTTAATCGGCGGATTATGCGCAGGCTTTGACATCGGCATGGTCGGTAAAAACCTTCTGATCCCGAGTCTGTTATCTGCTGTGATCGCTTTTGGGTTATGGCGATACACCGACAGTATGATTCAGTTGTTTCATCTCTTCGGGAAAGCGGTCAGTGTGGTTGCGACTATCGGGCTTGCAGCTGTTTCTGTTGAAACGCTGACCGGTATTGTGCTGATTCCGGGAATGGAGAATGTCGAGACAGGGATACAAACGACAGGGACCATCGCCATTGCCCTGGCAGGGGCGTTTCCAATGACTGCTTTTATCACAAAAACCTTTAAAAAACCGCTTCAGGCTCTGGGGAAATGCTTTCATTTAGATGAGACAGCAACAGCAGGCTTGGTGACTTCTTTGGCGCACCATATCCCAATGCTGGCTTCATTAAAGAATATGACCCCGAGAGGAAAGGTCATCAATGTCGCGTTTGCGGTCAGCGGCGCCTTTGTACTCGGCAGCCATCTCGGTTTTGTGGCTGGAATGAAAAAAGAAATGGCGGCGGCCATGATCATTGGGAAATTAGCAGGAGGAGTCACAGCTGCCGCAGCGGCTGCTTGGATGACACCTGCACAATCAGCTAAACAGCAAAAACGTATCTCAGCCGGCCATATCTGAGGCAGAAGCTGTTTCAACTTTGTCCAATCGGGAATGTTACAGTAAAGATTTCTGTGAAAGAGGGTTGGACACATGGCGGTGAAAGACCGGTACATGTCAAAAATAAAACAGGAAACCAAGCCTTGGATCAAGCGATTCGGGAGGCTTGGTTATTTTGCATTCGGCGGCGTTTTTATTCTGCTTGGGGTTTTGGCCTTTATGACGGCTGCCGGGGCAGGCCGCGCGAAAGATTCGAGCGGAGCTCTCCAAACGCTATCACGCATGCCGTATGGGTCACTATTGCTTTTTTTAATAGGCATCGGCGTTATCGGCTATGTGATCTGGACGGTGTTAAGCGCGATCAAGGACACGGAGGGGCACGGAAACAGCAGGCGAGGCCTGTCACGGAGAATAGGAAACTTTTTCAGTGCCGCCGTTTACACATCCATCGCTTGGAATGCCTTGCGGTTTGTGTTTGGCCAAGGGGACGGCGGCACTTCAGAACAGACGTGGTCCGCTTATGTATTGGCGCAGCCGTTCGGCCAATGGCTCACAGGGCTTACGGGTGCGGGTTTTATCGTATTTGCGATTGTTCAGTTTGTGAAAGGCATTCGGGCTGCTTTTATGAAAGAATTCGACACGTCAAAAATGAACAAACAGATGATATGCATCACGAAAAACACCGGACGCGCAGGCAATATCGCCCGGGCCATTATTTTCTCGGCTATCGGCTATTTTCTCATCAAGACAGCCATGACCGCTGATCCCGACGACACAAGAGGCTTTGACGGCGCGCTCGCCGAACTCGCGCAGCAGCCGCATGGCAAATTGATTCTGTCTATGTTGGCATTAGGCCTGATCCTATATGGAATGTACGCCATTATGAAAGGCATTTATCAGCATATGACCTGGGAGAAGTAAGCTCTGGGCAGGTCCGCGCCCAGAGCGTTTTTCAGTTTCTTAGAAATCAGGTGGATGAAAGCCGGCGCCAGCCTGTATAATAAAAGCAAATCAAAAGCAGTTTTATCAGGACTGATCCACAGGGAGGTGCGGAATGGATCGGGAAAAACAACAATTAAGCATAGAAGCGGCAAGGCTTTACTATCAGTCTGACTACAGTCAGCAGCAAATTGCTGAGCAGCTCAACATTTCAAGGCCAACCGTTTCCCGGCTGCTGCAATATGCAAAGGAAAAAGGGTATGTCCAGATTCGCGTCATGGACCCTTTTGAGGATTTGGATGCGCTCGGTTCCATACTTGAAGAGAAATACGGGCTCCTTGAGGCGCATGTTGTGTTTTCCCCGACACCCGATTATGCAGGAATTACACATGACCTAAGCCGCTATGGTGCAGAATATATGCATGAAACGGTAAAAGACGGCGACATTGTCGGCGTCAGCTGGGGAACTACCATGTATCAAATCGCGCAAAACATGCAGCCGAAGCAAGTAAAAGGCGTCGAGGTCGTCCAACTGAAAGGCGGCATCAGCCATTCCCGGGTAAGCACGTATTCGGCTGAAACGATTCAGCTGTTTGCGGAGGCTTTTCAAACGATGCCGCGCTATCTCCCGCTTCCCGTCGTGTTTGATAATGCGGATGTGAAGCGAATGGTGGAGAAAGACCGTCATATTGAGCGGATCATCGAGATGGGAAAGCAGGCGAATATCGCTCTCTTCACGGTGGGGACCGTTCGTGACGAAGCGCTGCTGTTCCGGCTCGGATATTTTAACGAAGAAGAGAAAGCCCTGCTGAAAAAACAGGCCGTGGGTGATATTTGTTCACGCTTTTTTGATGCGAAAGGGAATATTTGCAGCAGCGCCATCAATGACCGGACCATCGGTGTTGAGCTTGAAGACCTCAGACTGAAGGAACGCTCCATTTTAGTTGCCGGCGGAAGCAGAAAAGTATCTTCCATTCACGGAGCATTAACCGGAAAATATGCCAACGTTTTAATCATTGACCAGCATACCGCGAGGGCGCTTGTTAATGATTTGTGACACGTTCAAACCTTTCGTTGAACAAAATTTCAATTACCGATTTACATATGTTCAAAAGTCGGTTATGCTAAAAAATATCTTAACAAAAAAGGAAGTGTGCGAAGGATGTCATTAGCCAACATAATTGATCATACAGCTTTGAAACCGCATACACAAAAAGCGGACATTCTAAAACTAATTGAAGAAGCGAAAACATACAAATTTGCTTCAGTATGTGTCAATCCGACATGGGTGGAGCTTGCTGCAAAAGAGCTTAAGGGAACTGGAGTCGACGTTTGTACGGTCATCGGCTTCCCGCTCGGTGCCAATACAACTGAAACAAAAGCGTTCGAAACAAAAGACGCGATTTCAAAAGGCGCCACTGAAGTGGATATGGTCATTAATATTGCCGCTTTAAAAGACAAGGAAGACGATGTGGTGGAAGCTGATATCCGCGGTGTAGTGGAAGCTGCAGCCGGAAAAGCGCTTGTCAAAGTCATTATCGAAACGTGCCTTCTGACTGATGAAGAAAAAGAACGTGCATGCCGTTTAGCGGTGTCTGCGGGAGCGGATTTCGTAAAAACATCAACAGGCTTTTCTACAGGCGGCGCAACGAAGGAAGATATCGCCTTAATGCGCAAAACAGTAGGACCTGATATCGGCGTGAAAGCATCTGGCGGAATCAGAACGAAAGAAGATGTAGACACAATGGTTGAGGCTGGTGCAAGCCGAATTGGCGCCAGCGCAGGCGTTTCTATCGTAAAAGGAGAAAATGCATCAGGCGGAGACAACTATTAAGAGCTGACGGAAGGCAGACTGCTTTCCGTTCTCTGAGGAAACAGTGATTGTAAGCGAATACAAATAAAGGAGAAACACATATGAAGTATTTGATTGGGATTATCGGTTTAATCGTGTTTTTAGGCCTCGCGTGGATCGCGAGCAGCGGCAAAAAAAGAATTAAGATCCGCCCAATTGTTGTTATGCTCATTTTGCAATTTATTCTTGGCTACATTCTCCTCAATACCGGGATAGGGAATTTCCTCGTAGGAGGATTTGCAAAAGGTTTCGGTTACCTGCTTGAATACGCGGCAGAGGGAATTAACTTTGTGTTTGGCGGCTTGGTGAATGCGGACCAAACGACATTCTTTATGAATGTTCTCTTGCCAATCGTGTTTATTTCCGCTCTGATCGGGATTCTGCAAAAGTGGAAAGTCCTCCCGTTTATCATTAGATATATCGGCCTTGCCCTCAGCAAGGTAAACGGTATGGGAAGATTGGAATCGTATAACGCAGTGGCTTCTGCGATTTTAGGGCAGTCAGAAGTATTTATCTCCTTGAAGAAAGAACTCGGTCTTTTAAATCAGCAGCGCTTGTACACGCTTTGCGCATCTGCGATGTCAACTGTATCAATGTCGATTGTCGGCGCGTATATGACAATGCTGAAACCGGAATATGTTGTAACAGCGCTTGTTTTGAACTTATTTGGCGGTTTCATTATCGCTTCTATTATCAATCCGTACGAGGTTGCAAAAGAAGAGGATATGCTTCGTGTTGAGGAAGAAGAAAAACAATCCTTCTTCGAAGTGCTCGGAGAATACATTCTTGACGGTTTCAAAGTAGCGGTTGTCGTCGCTGCGATGCTGATTGGATTTGTCGCGATTATTGCCTTGATCAATGGCATTTTTAATGCAGTATTCGGTATTTCGTTCCAAGGCATTCTTGGATATGTGTTTGCTCCATTCGCTTTTCTTGTGGGTATCCCATGGAATGAAGCTGTTAATGCGGGAAGCATTATGGCAACAAAAATGGTATCGAATGAATTTGTCGCCATGACGTCGCTTACGCAAAACGGTTTCCATTTCAGCGGCCGTACAACAGCGATCGTATCGGTATTCCTTGTGTCCTTTGCGAACTTCTCCTCAATCGGAATCATTGCCGGTGCCGTAAAAGGACTGAATGAAAAGCAAGGAAATGTCGTCGCTCGTTTCGGCTTGAAATTATTATACGGTGCTACGCTTGTCAGCTTTTTATCAGCAGCAATTGTGGGCTTGATTTACTGAACTTAACGAAAAGGATCGGTGACCAAACATGAGAATGGTAGATATCATCATCAAAAAACAAAACGGAAAAGAACTCACCACTGAAGAAATTCAATTTTTCGTGAACGGCTACACAGACGGAAGCATTCCTGATTATCAGGCAAGCGCGCTTGCTATGGCGATTTTCTTCCAGGATATGAGTGACCGTGAACGCGCGGACTTGACGATGGCTATGGTGAACTCCGGTGAAACGATTGATCTTTCTGCCATTGAAGGAATTAAAGTGGATAAACACTCCACCGGCGGCGTCGGCGACACGACAACGCTCGTTCTCGCCCCGCTTGTTGCGGCTCTTGATGTGCCGGTTGCCAAAATGTCCGGCCGCGGCCTCGGCCATACGGGCGGCACGATTGATAAGTTAGAGGCAATCGACGGCTTCCACGTGGAACTGACGAAGGATGAATTTATTAAACTTGTGAACCGCGACAAGGTTGCGGTCATCGGCCAAAGCGGCAATTTAACGCCGGCTGATAAAAAACTGTACGCGCTTCGTGATGTAACGGGAACGGTCAATTCCATTCCGCTCATTGCAAGCTCGATTATGAGCAAAAAAATCGCTGCCGGGGCGGACGCCATCGTGCTTGACGTAAAAACGGGAGCGGGCGCCTTCATGAAAACAGAAGAAGACGCAGCTGAACTTGCCAAAGCGATGGTACGCATCGGAAATAACGTCGGCCGTCAAACAATGGCTGTCATTTCAGACATGTCCCAGCCGCTCGGCTTTGCGATCGGAAATGCGCTTGAAGTCAAAGAAGCGATCGACACACTCAAAGGCGAGGGACCTGAGGATCTTCATGAACTTGTCTTAACGCTCGGCAGCCAGATGGTTGTGCTTGCGAAAAAAGCCGATACATTGGACGAAGCGAGAGCGAAGCTGGAAGAAGTCATGAAAAACGGCAAGGCACTTGAGAAATTCAAGGATTTCCTGAAAAACCAAGGCGGCGACAGCTCGATTGTTGACGATCCGTCTAAGCTTCCGCAAGCCGCATATCAAATTGATGTGCCTGCCAAAGAAGCGGGTGTCGTCTCTGAAATCGTTGCGGATGAAATCGGTGTCGCGGCGATGCTGTTAGGTGCCGGCCGCGCCACAAAAGAAGATGAGATCGATTTAGCCGTCGGCATCATGCTCCGCAAAAAGGTCGGCGACAAAGTAGAAAAAGGCGAACCGCTCGTGACGCTTTACGCCAACCGCGAAAACGTTGATGAAGTCATCGCAAAAGTCTATGACAACATCCGCATCGCCGCGGAAGCGAAGGCGCCGAAGCTGATTCATACGTTAATTACAGAATAAAAAAAAAGCACATCCCATGCTGAGTGGGGTGTGCTTTTTTAATTATAGGATGTGATCGGCCGGATATTCCTCTTGGCTGATTTTTTTCGCTTTTGTAACATTTCTTTTGAAATGGTAGATGAGATAGCAAAGGATGATACAAGGAACTCCGCAGAAAAGTGCGATTCTTTGATTGGGATCAAAAGCAAGACCGATACAAGAAGCAGAACATAATAAGAGAGCGGCTATAGGCATAAGAGGATAAAGCGGCGTGCGAAATGTCAGATCTTTTACATTCCCCCCTTTTTTCAGAAATCTCTTTCGAAACAAGAGCTGGGACAAGGCAATGCTCATCCAGACCACGACTCCTGCAAATCCAGCAATTGCGACCATCACCACATAGACAGTTCCAGGGGCCACGATACTGGAAACGAGAGATAAACAAGATACAGCCATACTGATCATTAAGGCATTTAAAGGAATGCCTTTAGAGGTCACTTTCTTAAAACGGGAACTGATCATGTTTTCATTTGCTAACGACCACATCATACGGGTCGAAGCATATAAGCCTGAGTTGGCGACAGACAGCAAGGCTGTTAATATCACGAAATTCATAATATCAGCAGCGTAAGGGATTCCGATCTCCGCAAATACGGCTACAAACGGGCTTTCAATCACGCCTGCGTCCTTCCACGAAATCAACCCGGATAATATGAAGACAGCGCCAATGAAAAAAATAACGGTTCTCCATGCGACATTACGGATGGATCGCGGTATATCCTTTTGAGGATTTGCTGATTCTCCTGCTGTAACGCCGATTAACTCTGTACCAGAAAAGGCGAAACTCACAGATATCATCGCGATAAAAACGGCGAGAAAGCCATTCGGAAACAGCCCGCCGTGGTCCGTGAAGTTTGACAGCATAGGAGCATCCGCCGTTCCGTTTAAAGAGATCAGGCCAAACATGGCGGCTCCTCCTAAAATGATAAATAAAATAATGGTGACAATCTTTACGCTGGAAAACCAAAATTCAGTTTCTGCAAATAACTTAACTGAAAATGCGTTGCATATAAAAAGAAGGGCTGCAAAAATCGCACAACGGCACGTTCATAACCCGCATCCGCATGACGGATAATGCCCATTCCCGGGTCGCTCGTTAAGACCCGCGCGAGCCGCTCGTCAGCCAGCTCACTTCCATCGGCCACTGCAACCATGCCGGCATGCAGGGAATAGCCCATTCCGACACCGCCGCCATGGTGGAAGGAAACCCAGCTTGCACCCGCCGCCGTGTTGACAAGCGCATTTAGCACATCCCAGTCACCAACAGCGTCACTTCCGTCCTTCATCGCTTCTGTCTCCCGGTTTAGAGAGGCGACAGACCCGCAGTCCAAATGATCTCTCCCAATAACGACAGGCGCTTTTAGCTCCCCGCTTCTAACCAGCTCGTTAATGGCGAGGCCCATCTTTTTTCGTTCTCCATATCCAAGCCAGCAAATACGGGACGGCAAGCCTTGGAAGGTGACTTTTTCCTGTACCATATCAATCCAGCGGTGAAGGGCTTTATTTGTTGGGAACAGCTCTTTTAATAACGCATCCGTACGGTAAATATCTGCCGGATCTCCGGAAAGCGCCGCCCAACGGAACGGCCCTTTTCCTTCACAGAATAAGGGGCGGATGTAGGCAGGGACAAAACCCGGAAAATCGAAGGCATTCTCCAGCCCTTCATCCTTTGCGACTTGCCGGATATTGTTGCCGTAGTCAAATACAATAGAGCCCTTTTGCTGAAAGGCCAGCATGGCTTCGACATGTTTTTTCATGCTTTGCTTCGCAAGGCGCACGTAAAGCTCTGGATTGTCTTGACGCAAACGGTCAGCTTCATCAAGGGAGTAGCCTTCGGGAACATAACCGATTAAAGGGTCATGGGCAGATGTCTGATCTGTCACAATATCAATGTTGACGCCTCGGTTCAAAAGTGTGTGATGCACCTCAGCCGCGTTTCCGAGAAGCGCAATGGACAAAGGTTTTCCTGCCAGCTTTGCCTCTTCAGCCCAAGCTAAGGCTTCCTCAATCGATGCTGTTTTTCGATCGCAGTATTTTGTTTCGATCCGCTTGTCGATGCGTTTCTCGTCAACCTCGACGGCAATAACGACGCCTTCATTCATACTGACAGACAGCGGCTGTGCGCCTCCCATTCCGCCGAGACCCGCTGTCAGCGTCAACGTTCCTTTTAAGCTGCCCCCAAAGTGCTGTCGCGCCAGCTCAGCGAAGGTTTCATAGGTTCCTTGCAATATGCCTTGTGAGCCAATGTAAATCCAGCTGCCAGCCGTCATCTGTCCGTACATCATTAACCCTTTTTTCTCAAGTTCGTGGAAATGCTCCCAGTCTGCCCACTTCGGAACAAGAACAGAATTTGCTAGGAGCACGCGCGGGGCCTGCGGGTTTCTTGCAGCTCTTATCATGGCCTTCACCCTCCCAAACTACGTCTATGCACAAAAACCTATATTTAAAGAAGTCAGCGTCCATGACCCTTCCATCATTGAAACAAACGGCACCTTTTATGTTTTTGGATCTCATCTCGCTTCCGCAAAAACAAATGACCTCATGCAATGGCAGCAGCTGACCAACAGCGTAAGCAACGACAACCCACTTATCCCGAATGTCTATAAAGAATTAAAAGAAACCTTCGAATGGGCGCAATCCGATACTCTTTGGGCGGCTGACGTCACGCAGCTGGCGGACGGCAAATACTACATGTACTACAACGCCTGCCGCGGCGACTCGCCTAGGTCCGCCATGGGTGTTGCCGTCGCTGACAACATCGAAGGGCCATACAAAAACAAAGGCATCTTTTTGAAATCAGGAATGGAAGGCACAAGCAACGATGGAACACCGTATGACGCAACAAAACATCCGAATGTCGTCGACCCGCATACCTTCTTTGATAAAGACGGCAAGCTGTGGATGGTGTATGGATCATACTCAGGCGGCATTTTCATACTTGAAATGAATCCGAAAACGGGCTTCCCGCTTCCTGGACAGGGATACGGGAAAAAACTGCTTGGCGGCAACCATAGCAGAATCGAAGGCCCGTATGTTCTCTACAATCCAGACACCCAATACTACTACTTATACCTATCATATGGCGGTCTTGATGCAACAGGCGGCTATAACATCCGTGTGGCCCGCTCCAAGAAACCAGACGGCCCTTATTATGATGCAGAAGGCAATCCAATGCTTGATGTCCGCGGCAAAGAAGGCACATTCTTCGACGACCGTTCCATCGAATCATACGGCGTCAAACTCATGGGCAGCTACACTTTTGAAACAGAAAATGAAAAAGGCACCGGGTACGTCTCACCAGGCCACAACTCCGCATACTATGACGAAAAAACCGGGCGTTCCTATTTAATCTTCCACACCCGCTTCCCGGGCAGGGGTGAGGAACACGAAGTCAGAGTCCACCAATTGTTCATGAATAAAGACGGCTGGCCGGTAGCAGCGCCATATCGTTACGCAGGTGAAACACTGAAAGAAGTAAAACAAAAAGACATCACAGGAACATACAAACTCATCCAGCACGGAAAAGACATCTCAGCCGACATCAAAAAAACCATCAACATCCAGCTCAACAAAAACCACACCATTTCCGGGGAAATGACCGGAACATGGCAGAAAACCGGAAAAAACACAGCCGACATCACGTTAGCGGGCAAGACGTATAACGGGGTATTTTTACGCCAGTGGGATTCGGTGAGAGAGAAGAACGTCATGACGTTTAGTGTGTTGAATGGCAGCGGTGAGGCTGTTTGGGGTAGTAAGCTTAAAAGATAAAATTATATTTAAGAACCTTTTCTTGGAAAAGAAAAGGTTCTTTTCTTACTTACTTCATATCAGGTATTTTGAAAACACCTTATTAATTTTGTATACTATAACAAAAAATAACAATTTTGATAAAAGTTATTTTGGAGGGAATAATTTGACTGGTGTAAGCATTGAGGTAGGTAATACAACATATTCTGATCAAATTAAAGAATGGCGATTATCTAAACGTGATAATGCTAAAATAACTGTTCATATTACATTGAACAGTGGAATGAAGATTAGTGAAGAATTAGATAGGTGTATAATTACCCCTGTTCGAGAATTGGTCATTAACAAGCAAGAACGACTAGTTCTAAAGGGAAATGTAAAAGCAAATATAGAAAGCGTTAAAATATATGGAGATAAGTATGCTGTTTTGATTTTTAGTGGAAATGATCAGAAATATATTTATAAAGAAAAAGATATTGAAAAGATTACTTTAGGTAATGCAAAGTTTAAACAACTTTTGGATTATTTTAGACATGTAGCGGCCGTTAAAGATAAAACAAAAAATGATATCCCACCTATTTTGGAAGGTGAAATTCAGCGTATGCCGTTAAGAATAGAAAGTGCTCTCTATGCTTATTTTTCAAAAGAAAATCGATCGTATAAGGATTCAGAGACACTCCTTTTTCCTTTTGGTTTAAACCTAAGTCAGATTCAGGCAGTTCAGTCTGCTTTTTCTTCTCAAATAAGTGTAATTGAAGGTCCTCCTGGTACAGGAAAAACACAAACTATTTTAAATTTGATCACTAATATAATGATGAAGGGAAAAAATGCTGCAATTGTCTCAAGTAATAATTCTGCTGTCGCCAATGTAAGAGAAAAAATGGAGAAAGCAGGCTACGATTTTCTTCTTGCATCATTAGGTAGCCAAGATAATCAAAAAAAATTCTTTGAGCAACTTCCGGAACTCCCTCAAAATATAGCCGAATGGAAGGTTGAGAATGAGAGAGAATCAGAGTTACTGAAAAGCGTCTTAAGTGATGTAGAATCTATTAAAGAACTATTAAAGTTACAAAACCGACAAGCAGTGATAAAACAGCAAATAAAAGACCTAGAGACGGAGGAAAAATATTATAAACAACATTTTGAGTCATTAGAAACCATGAAACCAAAACTTTTACCTTTTTATAAGTTTAATAATTATAAGATTTTAAATTTTATGGCTGACGAAGCACTGAACAAACAAAATCGAATGAACTTCTTTAAGAAAACCAAATATCTTTTCTACTATGGGTTATATGATTTCAAACAAATAGGAGACAGTCTAAATAAAGAGAAAATGCTTTCTCAACTCCAATATCAATTCTATAAGCAAAAACTAACTGAATTAAATTCTGAGTTAAATAAAATAAATCAAATGCTACATGCCAAAAATTTTGATGAGCTAAGTAATCGAATTGAAAATTACTCTACATTAATTTTCAAAAATTATATACATAATAAGCAAAAAACGGTTAAGAAAGAGAATTTTGAGTACAAGAAATATAAAGATGCAAAGCAGTTTGATCGATTTATAAATCGATATCCTATTATTCTGAGTACTGCATTCTCTTTAATGAAATCAATTCCAGATGGTTTCTTATTTGATTACTTAATTATTGATGAAGCCTCACAGTTAGAATTGATGCCAGGTATCCTTGCTCTAGGCTGTGCTAAAAATGTAATTATTGTTGGAGATACAAAACAACTACCTCACATTCCAGATAAGAACATATCAAAGGGAGAAATGGGAATCGAACCTTGCTTTGATTATGTAGAAAATAGCCTACTGCATTCTGTTTTAAAAGTATACGAGAATAAAATTCCTGTTACTTTATTAAAGGAGCACTATCGTTGCCATCCTATGATCATCAAGTTTTGTAATGAACAATATTATGATGGCAACCTCATTCCTTTGACTAAATATGATGAAGAAGACGATTTTTCAATTATTTTAATAAAAACCGTTAAAGGAAATCATATGAGATTCCAAGGCGGACGACACAATGTTCGTGAATTAGATTCTCTTGAAGAGGCAACGATTAGAGATAAGGTTTTCCCACGTGATTTTGATGATATTGGATTCATTGCTCCTTATAGAGCCCAGATAAAAGCTGCTAATCGTTATATGAGAGAAGAAATTATTAAAGATACTGTACATAAGTTTCAGGGAAGAGAATGTGATGGAATTATTTTCTCCACAGTACTTGATGATAAGGGCGGTAAAAAGGATATTGAATTTGTTGATAGTGCTACTTTAATTAATGTCGCTATATCGAGAGCAAAAAAACGTTTTGTTTTAGTATCTGCTGTCGATATTTTCAAGAGAAGTAACAAAGAAATCTCCGAGTTAATACGTTATATGGAATATTATACGGAAGCTAGTTTATATCATGAAAGTCAGGTCATTTCTGTGTTCGATTTACTATATAAAGAATTCTCCGAAGTTTTAATGCAACGAGAAAATAAACTACGAGAGAGTGACTCAAAGTATAAATCTGAAAGGATTATTGCTAGTTTGCTCAGAGATATTCTTAAAGAAGAGACCTATAAAAAAATTGAGTTTAGAAGGGAGTATCGTTTAAAGGATTTATTTAATGACACCTCTCATTTAAATGAAGAGGAGCAAAAGTTTGTTAAAACAGTAGCTCGATTTGATTTTATGCTTTATTACAAAATGGGGAATGCACCTGCTGGAGTAATAGAGGTAGACGGTACTGCTTATCATTATTCAAATGACCAGAAAAGAAGGGATGAATTAAAAGATTCTATTCTGAGGAAATCAGGGATACCTTTTATTAGATTAAGGACAAATGAGAGTGGCGAGGCAGAAAAAATAAAGGGACTGCTAAATTCTATTTTAGGAACAAATAAGTTATGATTAAAACTCTACCATTAGAATAAGTTATTTTACTTAAGTAGTTTTTTAGTGGGTGATAATAACTCTATATAGTCAAAAAAAGTTATGTTGTTTGTCATAGAATCTTTTCAGTATGATAAAGTTTTACTAAAAGTGCAAGGTCAGATCACTATGTAATATTAAATATAGCGTTGAATTTAAGAAGAAATGCAAGGAAGGAAGAAATAAAGTGAAAAAAACAATCAAAGTAGCTGCAGCAGTGATTAAAAACGATAAAGATATGATATTATGTGCACTTCGTTCGCCAATCATGTCTTTGGCCAATCTATGGGAATTCCCAGGAGGGAAACTTGAAGAGGGTGAGAATGCACGAGAAGCTCTTGTAAGAGAAATTCATGAGGAGCTTGGTTGTAAAATTGAAGCAGGTGAAATAATTGCTGACATTCATCACGAATATGAAAAAGTCATTGTTAATTTGATTTCTATTCAAGCGAAAATTGTAGAGGATGAACCTGTTGCCAAAGAACATGCGGAACTCAGATGGGTGCCCGTGAGTGAACTTGAGTCACTTGAATGGGCACCTGCTGATCTTCCAACCGTAAATGCACTAGTTAATTAAATCAACATACAAGTTTTCTGGGACAGGCTGATGGAGCTTCCATATTACATTCATAGGTTTGTCCCCATTGCTTGATACGTAATCAACTTTACCTAGATAAATAAAAGGTAAGGTGATGTCATGCATTTCGCTAAATTTACGCACGAAAAGATGTATTTTATATTCTTTTTGTCTATGGTTAATAAAATTCTGACCTACAGGAGAATCATGTGATGTTTGATTTTGACTTTGCCAGTGAAAATGATGGGGATCTATAAAGTAATCTTTATATAACAAATGGTCCTCAACTTTTTTAGATTTATTTAATGTAATAAAAATTAAGTAGTTATTGTTAACTCTCCTTACACCTTCTCGCCACGTTCCCTCTTGATCAGTTGATTGAAATAAATGTATGAGTTCATTTCTAGTATATGTTTGATACAAGGTGAGTTGTAGTTCACTAGATAAAAGTGCTTCTAAATTATTCATGCGTCTAAATTCGGTTAAACCATACTGGATACGCTCCTTAATATAAGGACCAAACCGAGGATGGCATAAACGTTCAAAAATATTTAATTGTAGTATGAACGTATTTTCCTCCACTGTACCAAAACTCCATTGTTGTTTCTTATGTGGTGTGGATAAACGCTCCATAGATCGTTTAATCAAGTTGTCGTGTATATTAGTATTTTTGATTTTTAAATGAAATGTATCTTCTAAAGACTTTTTAACATCCTCTACAGTGATTCTCTGTGTATTAAATCCACATTGTAACAATAATAAATCATAGGGCCACTTAATCGGAAACTGTTGCTCTAACCAGGATACCATTCTTAAAACTAGCGAATCATTTAATACTTCTTTATCTAAAGAATGAAGGTCATCCATTTTTCTTTTCGTTTCGACCCAAGACTTATATTTTTTTATAAAAAAGGTAAGACCTGGAGCTTGATCTGAATAAAGAAAATCAAGTAGCTCTGGAGAACGCCCAATATCTCGTTTAAATTGATAATATAATGTTTTTAGCATGGCAGCTGAATTTAATTTAATACTATCAATTTTGTGTAAAATCTCTTTCTTCGTTACAGATGCAAGATCTACATAAGATCCACCTGGTAAGTCTGCAAACTCATGGGTAACCGCAACTCGTAATGAATCTTTATCAAAGGATTTTTGGCTAGTTTGTCCGGAAAGGGCTAGCGGTATAACAAACGATTTTTGATAGTTTCCTATAAAATCAAGTACCGTTACAAACTCTTTATCATCAGTCTTTCTTAATCCTCTTCCTAACTGTTGAATAAATATGGTTGGTGATTCAGTCGGTCTCAAAAAAAGCAGTAAGTTTAATTTTGGTATATCAATGCCTTCATTAAAAATATCTACTGTAAAAATCAGTTCTAAACTATGATGCGGATCTTCAAGTTCTCTAATCACTTTCTGACGTTGTGCTGAGGAATCTTGCCCTGTTAAATAAGTTGTATGTAATCCTAATTGATTAAATTCTTGGCTCATATATTGGGCATGTTCAACGTTAGTACAGAAGCCCAACCCACACATTCTTTCTCCGTCGAAACCGTACATATTTATCATCTTTATTACATAATCGACCCGCTCATGATTTTTCAAATGATTAACCAATGAACGTTCATCGTAGACCCCGTTTGTTATTTTCACTTTATCGTAATCAACAGTATGGTCCGGAATACCAAAATAATGAAATGGGGCAAGCAATTCAGCTTCTAACGCATCTCGAAGGCGGATTTCATAGACAACATTATGATTGCAGATTTCAAGTACATCTTTACCGTCTAAACGTTCTGGAGTTGCAGTTAAACCTAATAAGAATCCAGGTTTAAAGTAATTCAACACTGATTGATAGGTAGAGGCTTCTGCATGATGAAATTCATCAATGACAATGTAATCAAATTCATCTGGTGCAAACCGTTTTAATGTTTCTTCTTTATACAAGGTTTGAACTGTGCTAAATAAAAACCTTTTATTCCATTCTTTTTTCGATCCAGTTAATAATCCAAAGTTATCATGGTCATTTGTGACTTTTTCAAATGTTTCAATGGCTTTAGTTAGTAACTCCTCACGATGAGCAATAAAAAGATATTTTTTTGGTTGATATTCGGAAAAATCAAATGCTGCAAGATATGTTTTCCCTGTACCAGTTGCAGCGATAATAACAGCCCTTTCCTCACCTTGTTCTCTCGTTTTCTTGAGGTTTTTAAGCGCTATTTCTTGCATGGCATTAGGTTGTATTTTTGTTTGGTAAAGAGAGTTTTGAGAGACGAGAGACGCGCTCATTTTGTGATTAGCTGCTTGAAATTCTTCATAAGCTTTTAAGAACTGGTCATCGACCGGTTGTGTTTTTTCGACCCATACTTTATTAAAGACATCTTTTGTTTGTTGAAAAATTGGAAGATATTTTGTATCTGGTATTCTTGCATTTAGCTCATACCCAGTGGTCAGAGCGGATTGCGAGAGATTTGATGATCCAATAATGACACTATGTTGCCCTGAAAGACGTTCAAATAAGTAAGCTTTTGTATGAAACGATTGACTGTAATCATTTACAATTCTCAAGTCGACATTTTGAAATTGCATGAGCTGTTTAAGGGCTTTAGGTTCAGTAATTCCCATATATGTTGATGTGATAATACGTACTGGCACATTACGCTTATTAAGCTCTTGTAATGGTGGAATAAGAAGTTGGACGCCAGACCATCTTGTAAAACTGACCATAAAATCCACACGATCAGCAGTTAACATTTCATTCTTTAATGCTTTAAAAAAATTATCATCCGCTCTATAGTTTCCGAGTAGGTTCAACCGTGATAACGAAAAGTGCTCTGACACAGGCAGATCCAGGTCACCTACATGATAAAGAACTGAAGAAAGTGGTATTGTAAAGGCAGTATCATTACCAAGATCAGAAGATATTTTTTGGGTTAATTCAACCGCCTGATTATATTGTCCGTGATGAACAAGCGTTTTGATTTTTTCGCCAAATTGTTTTGCTATATGTAAAGTTAAAATTTCTGGATATTCTTTCGGTAAAACAGGCTGAAAACGATGTTCAACCGGATAAAGCTGGTGCTTTTCTTGCAATTCTTCATGAAAACCACTGTTTTTTTTCATTTTTCTCTCTCCATATTTAGATAGATATCCTAATTTTATCATTATTATTGACTATAGGTAACAGATATTTGTAAATGGCATCGCGGATCAAATGAGGACGATTGTACCCGATCTTAAAGTCCTGTGTAAGCAGGATTATATTCGCAAGAAAGTCGAATGAAAAGGATAATAGATAAATATACTTATTTATATTCTGTGTAAGACAAATCCTTTTACCTATTTATCCAATATGACCCATCATGTAATATGAAAATAGTCTGTATTGTAAAGGATTTACACAGTTTGATAGAAACACGAGGTGTTGCGGCATGCATAGTGAAATGTTGTTACATTCGGTAAAAGCCGACTTACATGAAAAGCAGGAACAGATCCATCAATTAAAACGAGTGCTGCACGAAATCAGGCAAATCAAACACGAATTCTCTGAGGCCCAGCATCTCATTCACCGGCCACATCTTAACCGGGAGGCATGGAGAGGAACACATGCTCAGCGGTTTGAAGATATTCGTGAAGGAATGAACAAAGCATATCAGCAAATCAAAAGCGATCAAGTCAGCGGAATCATCGAAAGCATAGAAGGAAAAATCCACTCATTAGAGGGCGATGTCTATTCCATAAGACGCCAAATTACGAGGATAGAGCATGAAATAGAGAAGGAAAAACATAAAAAGTGAGGTGAGCACAAATGGCACAGGAAATTAAAATGGTGTATGGCACAGTGAAGCAAGGGCTTTCTCAGCTCAAGAATTCAGCTGAACTCAAGTCCTCCTTACCCGGCCATCTCTCAGGCAGAAACCATTTGAATGTTGTGAAGTCCATCGAGCAATTAAATGAGGACATCAAAGAGCTCACTGAAGCATATGCGTCCGTTCTTGCCAAGCATATTGCACAAACGGAAAGCGCGGTAAACGCTATGAAGGAAACGGACGAAAACATATCATCTTCCATGAAATAAAGCGCGGGAGGACAAGGGATTGAAAACATTAGATGTCCACGCTCTTCACGAGGGCATTCAGCATACGATTGAGAAACTGGACAAGCAAAAACAACAGCTGGAGAAGCTGGAAAAAAGCGTTGAGCATCTGGCAGGCATGAAGGATGCGCTGAAAGGAAAAGGCGGAGATGCCATCCGGACCTTTTACGAGGAGTGCCACAAGCCTTTTCTCCTTTTCTTTGGCATGTTTATCGACGAATACAAAAAAGTACTGAAACAAACACAGCATGCGATTTCCTCTGTAGAATCTGACTCCCATGGCATGATTGCAGAGGCTTTTCTCTCACACGATGCGAGACATGGGGTCAAGCATGCACGAGAAGTGACAGAGCAGCTCACTGACGCAGTGAATCGCCAGACATCAGCCATCGGCCACATCGTCAGCTTGCCGGCAGTCAATGATACCTTTTTCCGAATGGAAACAGAACAGGCTGAGCGACTGATTTCAGACACCCTGAATAAGCTCTTTCAATTTGACGGCCAGCAAACCCAAGCACTAGAAGCCGCAAAATCAGATTTTCAAACGATGAAAAAATACATTGATCAGCTCGAAACCATGTACACCGGCCCGAAAATTGAAATCACGGGCTACAAAAGCGGCTCCATCCTGAAATCACAGGAACAAGAAAACATCAACCAAACCTTCGGCGCGATTAACCCGCAAATGAAGCAGCCGGATGATTCACCGATGGAGATGATGCTGAAGAAAATAGAGAAACATAAGCAGTCCAACGTTGATATCGTGATGAAGGATGGCAAACAACAGAAGATCGAGCGTGAGATTCATGCTGATGACAGTAACGTAACTGTATTACAGAAAGAAGCAGCAGCTCACCCGAAAGTCTATGGAGACATACGGGTGATAAATGATAAACTATATAATAATAAAAGATTAAAAAAGATAGATACGATAGAAGTGATTGACGAACTAACTCGCAATACTGCAAGCATCGACTATGTCGGCGGCAAATATTATGTTTATGAAAACGGCCAGATCGTAAGAGAATTCTATGCTGGAGGGAAAAAGCGGCTAGAAGAAGTGTCTTACATACCAGAGGATAAAGTAGGCGGAGCTAAGTCACTGGATTCATTTTTGGCTGGAACGCAGTATGAATTTATTGAGTGGGTAAGCCCTCAGGGTGCTGTTAAAAAATTGGCGGTCCGAGGCGGGAAGCGTGTTGTCACAGATGTTGCTAAACATGTAGTGGAGAAGGATATAAAGGGAGACGTAAAAAAGAAACCTTCTAAAGGCAGTGTTAATAGTAAGTGGTGGCATCCTGGATATGTAGATAATTTAAGCTCTTCCCAAACGGTTATAGGAATAAAGAATTCCCCTAAAGGTTTATCAACTCTTGGTAGCTCAACACGTCAGAATGCACTAGATGCAGGAAAAGGCTGGGTTGGTCAAGGAGCGGAAAAAATGTATGATAAAGCAGGAAATTTTTTAGGGTACAAAAGTGTAGATAAAATGAGAGCTTTCAGATTGCAATATAAACCAAAGGAAAAAATGTGGAGAGCGAACTTCACTGAAAATGAAATTACTGTTGTAGGATCAAAAACGGAATTAAGAAATGTACATGTTGATATTTTAGATTAAAAGGTGGGATATAATTATGTTAGAAATTAAAGCTTTAACTAAAGACTATGAAAATTGGGGTGAGGATGCTGATGATTTCTACGTTTCATTTGAACTTGACGTAGGATTGCCTGATATACCAGGTGCTTCTGATTTATTTACTTTTAATATTATTAGTCCTAAAAGATTGGATAAGATACTTGAAAGTACAAAAATTGAATTAGGTCATGGATATCTCATAATGAGAGATTTTAATATAAAAACTGTCAATTCTACTGTAGAGACTATCATGAATAAATGTAAAGACGATGACTATGATAAGTATATGAATAATTTAGCTCAATACTTTAAATTACAAGGATAACACCAAAAGAGTTGTTGGCTAGTCGCTTATAGTTATACTAAAAGAATATGAATATATCGGAACTGTAATCAATTTCGAATTTAATATACATGTTATATGATAAACAACTAGAGGTTTTTCATGTTAGAAGATATTCCTGGTTATAAAAATCTCACGTCATAACTATTTTAATTAAATGGTTTTCAGGACCCTCTGGTTTGCTTCCTAGTGAGTAGCTTTAGAAGTGTAGTGGTAACTGTTTTACCTTGATTGGCAAAGTGCCTTTCAAGGTTTTTTAATAAAAATAATCTTTTATAGCTAATTCATAAACCCTTTCACCTTTTCTTTGGCATGTTTATCGACGAATACAAAAAAGTGCTGAAACAAACCCAGCATGCGATTTCCTCAGTAGAATCTGACTCCCACGGCATGATCGCAGAGGCTTTTCTCTCACACGACGCAAGACACGGGGTCAAGCATGCACGAGAAGTGACAGAACAGCTCACTGACGCAGTCAATCGCCAGACATCAGCCATCGGCCACATCGTCAGCTTGCCGACAGTCAATGATACCTTTTTCCGAATGGAAACAGAACAGGCTGAGCGACTGATTACAGACACCCTGCATAAGCTCTTTCAATTTGACGGCCAGCAAACCCAAGCACTAGAAACAGCAAAATCAGATTTTCAAACGATGAAAAAATACATCGATCAGCTCGAAACCATGTACACTGGGCCGAAAATTGAAATCACAGGCTACAAAAGCGGCTCCATCCTGAAATCACAGGAAGAAGAAAACATCAACCAAACCTTCGGCGCCAATAACCCGCAAATGAAGCAGGCGGATGATTCACCGATGGAGATGATGCTGAAGAAACTAGCCGAGAATGAAAAGTCTAAAGTGGATTCAGTTGTCAAAACGGGTCATTCTAAAAAGGTAAGTAAAAATATCATCGTTATCAATGGAAAAGTGTATAATACGAGTGAACATAGAGAACATATAAAAACTGATTTCTCAAATGCAGAGGTTAAGCAAGTTGTTTATAATGATACACTTTACAATGTATACATATCTGGTAATGACATGAAGCTTGAACCTGTCGTCTCGCTTTCGGACATTAAAGTGGATGAGAATGGATATGTGAAAATTTTAGAGGCAGCTGTAGAACTTACCGGCGTGTATGATCTATTTAAAGCAGCCACGGGCAGAGATCCGGTATCAGGAGAAAAAGTCACAGGGAAAGACCGTGTTGTTGCCTCCATAAACTCAGTACCATTTGCCAAAATAGCTAAGTTAGAAAAGTTAATAGATATTAATAAACTTATTAATGATGGGAAAAAGGCTAAGAAGGCTTCGGAAGTTAAAAACGTTGCTAAGGATACGGGTAATGGTGTACCTTCTTATGGAAAGAAGTCAGTACCTAAAGGACCTTACAGAGAAGTACATGGATTCCCAGTTAAAGTAAAGCCAGGTGCTCAAGAGAAACATATTCCTAATACGCCAAATTACAAACAAGAAATAGCAAATGGTAAAAACAAGAGTATTTTCTATGGTGATAATAAAACAGCACAGGAATTGCTTGATAAGTTTGCAGGAAAAGGTCAACTACTACCAAACGGTAAAAAAGAAAGAGTAGACTTTGGTAAACCAATTGGAAAATACTATGATCGTGATACTGGTGAATACATTGAAACTACTAGAGGAATGATTCATTACGGAAAAGACGGAGCGCATATAGTGCCTTCAGAACCATTAAAGAAGTAATAAGAGGAGGATATACATGGAATATGATCCTTTAATAAAATCGTTAAAAGAGTATAAAGATAGTGACTTGATAATAGAGTGGGATAGTGGATTAAAGATTATTGGTGAACCAGACACACTCTTTGAAACAGACAATGGGTTGGATGACGATGATGTGAATTTTATCGAATATTATGCAGTTACATTTCAAGTAAATGATATTTTAGCTCATCCTACTAGTGAAGAAAGTAGTTTATATAATTGGTTAATACAAAAGAAAGGTTCATTAGTTGAAATTTCACTTTATGATGATCCGCCAAGTGCAGTTTTTTTAACTGACGGAGAAAGTATATGGAAAAGGGATAGTCAAAAATAAAACATATACCTTGATGGGCTAAATTGCCTTTCAAGGTTTTTTATTTTTATATTAAGTCAGCTGATATATTTGATAGTATTTTCGGAAAAATAAAACAAAATATACAAAATGGCTTCCCTCTATAACAAAACAGTCCTCAATAAGTATTCCCTTTAGTCAAAACCCAAAAATGAAAGCGTCGACATCCCGTGAATCTAGTGCTAAAGTATACCTACAAACAAATAAAACGACCCGTCAGGATTGTTACTGCGAAAGCAGGCAAAACCTAAATGGTGCAGGTGCAGGAGGAGACTCTCGCAATCTGTGTCATTTAGGTTTTTTTTATTCTCTTTTAGGAGGTGATGCAGCATTTGATAGAAAAAAAGCTGGTGAAAGGCGGCCACCTTTCATCCAGCAGTCCCCCATAAAAAGGAGGTATACACATGGATTATGATAAATTATCGAAGGACATATTACAACTCGTAGGCGGTGAAGACAACGTTCAGCGCGTGATTCACTGCATGACGAGGCTGCGTTTTAATCTTCATGACAACGCGAAGGCGGATCGCAGTCAGCTGGAGCAGCTGCCGGGGGTGATGGGCACCAATATCAGCGGCGAGCAGTTTCAAATCATTATCGGAAACGATGTGCCGAAGGTGTATCAGGCGATTGTGCGGCAGAGCAATCTCAGTGATGAAAAGAGCGCTGGTTCATCCTCTCAGAAAAAGAATGTGCTGAGTGCGGTCTTTGATGTGATTTCTGGGGTGTTTACTCCGATTCTGCCTGCGATTGCGGGGGCGGGGATGATCAAAGGGCTTGTTGCGCTGGCAGTTACGTTTGGCTGGATGGCGGAGAAGAGCCAGGTTCATGTCATTTTGACGGCTGTCGGTGACGGTGCGTTCTACTTCCTGCCGCTCCTGCTAGCGATGAGTGCGGCGAGAAAATTCGGAAGCAATCCGTACGTAGCGGCAGCCATTGCGGCGGCGATCCTGCATCCGGATTTGACAGCCCTGCTCGGTGCGGGGAAACCGATTTCCTTTATCGGGCTTCCTGTAACCGCTGCCACTTATTCGTCAACGGTCATCCCGATTTTGCTGGCGATATGGATTGCTTCATACGTGGAAAAATGGATTGACCGTTTTACACACGCATCTCTCAAATTGATTGTGGTTCCGACATTCACGCTATTGATTGTCGTGCCGCTGACATTGATTACAGTCGGTCCGCTTGGCGCTATTTTAGGAGAATACTTGTCTTCTGGGGTCAATTATTTGTTTGATCATGCAGGGCTTGTGGCGATGATTTTGCTGGCGGGTACATTCTCTTTAATCATTATGACGGGCATGCACTATGCCTTTGTGCCGATTATGATCAACAACATCGCTCAAAACGGCCACGATTATTTACTGCCGGCTATGTTTTTGGCGAATATGGGGCAGGCGGGAGCATCATTTGCAGTCTTCCTTCGCTCCAGAAACAAAAAATTTAAATCACTCGCGCTTACCACAAGCATCACGGCGCTGATGGGGATCACAGAACCTGCAATGTACGGCGTGAATATGCGATTGAAAAAGCCGTTTGCGGCCGCTTTGATTGGCGGTGCAGCCGGTGGCGCGTTTTACGGCATGACGGGTGTTGCTTCCTATATCGTCGGGGGGAATGCAGGTCTCCCGAGCATCCCTGTCTTTATCGGCCCAACGTTTATTTACGCGATGATCGGCCTTGTGATTGCGTTTGCGGCGGGAACAGCAGCTGCGTATTTGCTTGGATTCGAGGATGTGCCTTCTGACGGCAGCCAGCAGCCGGCAGTGCATGAGGGCAGCAGAGAGATCATTCACAGCCCGATTAAGGGAGAAGTGAAAGCCTTAAGTGAAGTCAAAGATGGAGTATTTTCTGTCGGGATCATGGGAAAAGGATTTGCCATTGAGCCTGAAGAAGGAGAAGTTGTGTCGCCTGTTCGTGGAAGCGTTACCACCATTTTTAAAACAAAACACGCAATTGGCATTACGAGTGATCAGGGAGCTGAAATACTCATACACATTGGATTGGACACGGTAAAGCTGGAGGGACAATGGTTCACGGTTCACGTCAAAGAAGGCGACAAGGTCGCACCGGGAGATCCGCTCGTGTCCTTTGATCTGGAGCAAATCAAAGACGCGGGATATGACGTCATTACTCCGGTGATCGTGACCAACACAGACCAATATTCATTTTCGCCGGTGAAAGAGATCGGTAAAGTGCAGACAAAAGAAGCGCTGCTTGCTTTATCTTGAAAAAACTAATGGGGTGATCAATATGAGTTCAAACGCAAAACGATTTCCAGAAGGATTTTTATGGGGCGGCGCAGTTGCTGCCAACCAAGTGGAGGGTGCTTATAACAAGGGTGGTAAGGGGCTTTCGACAGCTGACGTATCGCCGAACGGGATCATGTCTCCATTTGATGAATCAATGACTTCCTTGAATCTGTATCACAACGGGATTGACTTTTATCATCGTTATAAAGAGGATATCGCCTTATTTGCGGAAATGGGATTTAAGGCGTTCCGCACATCGATTGCGTGGACGAGAATTTTTCCGAATGGCGATGAAGAGGAGCCCAATGAAGAAGGCCTCAGCTTTTATGATGATCTGTTTGATGAGCTGTTAAAGCATCATATTGAGCCTGTCGTAACCATCTCTCATTATGAAATGCCGCTCGGTTTAGTGAAAAATTATGGCGGCTGGAAGAATCGCAAAGTCATAGAGTTTTATGAACGCTATGCCAAAACTGTATTCCAACGCTATCAACACAAAGTGAAGTTGGATGACGTTTAATGAAATTAACGTGGTGCTCCATGCGCCATTTACCGGAGGCGGTCTTGTTTTTGAAGAAGGAGAAAACAAATTAAACGCGATGTACCAGGCGGCACACCACCAATTTGTGGCCAGTGCCCTTGCTGTCAAAGCGGGCCACGACATCATTCCTGATTCGAAAATCGGCTGTATGATAGCGGCAACGACAACCTATCCGATGACTTCTAAGCCTGAAGATGTCTTCGCTGCAATGGAGAATGAGCGCAAAACACTATTCTTCTCAGACGTTCAGGCAAGAGGCGCGTATCCGGGATATATGAAACGCTATCTGGCAGAAAACAATATTGAAATTGAAATGGCTGAAGGCGATGAAGAACTCTTGAAAGAACATACGGTAGATTACATTGGATTCAGCTACTACATGTCGATGGCGGCGAGCACTGATCCGCAAGAGCTTGCAAAATCAGGCGGCAACCTGCTGGGCGGAGTCAAAAACCCTTACCTCAAATCATCAGAATGGGGCTGGCAAATTGATCCGAAAGGCTTGCGCATCACGCTCAACACCTTATACGACCGTTATCAGAAGCCGCTGTTCATCGTTGAAAACGGCCTTGGCGCTGTAGACAAGGTTGAAGAGGACGGCACGATTCAGGACGATTACAGAATCAACTATCTGCGTGATCATTTAATTGAAGTGCGCGAAGCCATTGCGGACGGCGTTGAATTAATCGGATACACATCATGGGGGCCAATTGACCTTGTCAGCGCATCTACTGCGGAAATGAAAAAACGCTACGGTTTCATTTATGTGGACAGGGACAATGAAGGAAATGGAACATTTAACCGCATCAAGAAAAAAAGCTTCAACTGGTATCAGCAGGTCATCGCCACAAACGGAGAGAGTCTCTGACAATTTTTTGAAAACTCATGCGCTTCAATTGACAATAACGAAATGCAGGCGGACAATAAAAGAGAAAGATGAACCACCCACAGTCCGAAAGGCGGGAAGAGCATGTTTAACAAAATGTTAGTAGCGATTGACGGATCAGACATGAGTGCAAAAGCGCTTGATGCCGCAGTGCATTTGGCAAAAGAGCAACAAGCGGAACTAAGCATTCTTCATGTGGGGAGAGAAGCCGTCGTCACGACTTCTTCTCTGACGGGAATTGTCTATGTGCCTGAACACTTTATTGATGAAATCAGGAACGAGGTTAAAAAAGAGGGCCTGAAAATCCTTGAAAATGCAAAAGAAAAAGCAGCCGAAAAAGGCGTTCAAGCTGAAACCATTTACGCGAATGGCGAGCCGGCGCATGAGATACTAAATCACGCAAAAGAGAAAGGCGTCAGCCTGATTGTAGTTGGCAGCCGGGGGATCAGCGGCCTGAAAGAAATGATGCTTGGAAGCGTCAGCCATAAAGTGTCTCAATTATCAACATGCCCGGTTTTGATTGTTCGATAGATTTGTAAAAAAAGCGCCCTTGGGCGCTTTTTTTTATCTATTAGAAAATGTAACTAATAATATATCTCGATGCGCACCATCTCTATTGGCAGTGCCGACCGGTGTAACCGCATGAAAGACCTTTTGCCCGAGAGCAAGTGTCTCAAGCGGGTCTATCAGCCGCAGCACTTTATCAATTTGCTTAACAGACGGAGCAATTAAGTTATCTCCTCCGATAGCATCTTCGCTCAGCTGAAATAGATGGACGAAAACAAGCGGTTCATCGTCACGATGCAGCCAAATGGGTGAGCTGTATGAAGGCGCGTCAGGTGTCACTTGATATCTGACTTGGTGAAGCCCGACGATCACTTCTTTCTCCCAATCTACAAAATCGGTTTGGCGAGCCATTTCTACATTTGAATGTATCATGTGCCGCGTTACAGGATGCTGTAGAAACTCATCTGATATTTTTTCAAATTGTCTGACGATACCGCCATCATCATAATTATATTCTTTTGATTGGAAATATCCATTATCCGGATCTAATTCAAGAGTGTCGGAGTGAGGAGCCAAAATGTAGCGGGAATGCGCTCTGTAACGGCCGCCTCCTTTAGGATCAGCTTTCAAATCATCATATGTAAGCTGTAGTTCGCGGACTGCAGCGTCCGTTGTTTTCTGCTGATAGAAATCTGCTGGGATATACGAATAGCCGTTTTCCTTTAAAAAAGAAGCATATTTAGAAATATCGGATGTCAACTCTTTTTGTACGTTTGAAACTTGAACCATATGAATCTCTCCTTAAAAAGTAGATGATTTTTTTAGTAATTTCCTGTATGATAGAAAATGTGGAAAATAGAGGATGTAGTGCAATGCTAAATTATTTGTTATATATTGTCAAATAATAATATTCAGATTATTACAAATTACCAAAATGAAAAAAGGCAGAATGTAAAATGATGAAGAAAAAGAATATAATGATAACTGGGGCAAATAGCGGAATCGGCTTTGCGGCGGTAAAGCAATTTCTAACAGAAGGCTTTCGAGTCGTTGGAGTGGATATTCAAACGAATAAAATGTCAGAATTTATAGTAAACAGTGAGTTTCACATGGAAAAAGCAGACTTGTCTGATGTCCGGCAGGCGGAATCTTTGATGCTAAAACTTGAAAAAAGCCGGCTGATCCCGGATATTTTGATCAATGCAGCAGGGATAAGGGAAATTACCCCTGTTCTTGAATTATCAGCAGAATCATTCAAAAAGGTCATAGACATTAATCTCACGGCAGCCTTTATTCTTTCCCGAGATGCGGCAAGGCTGTGGTCAAAGCTGGGAAAACGAGGCTGTATAATCAACATCGCCTCTGTGTCCGGGCTGATGGCAGAGCCTGCGCGGGCTGCCTATGTGTCTTCCAAGCATGCGATCATCGGACTGACGAAGCAGCTCGCTATGGAGTTCGGATCAAAGGGGATCAGGGTGAATAGCATTTCACCGGGCGTGATCCAAACAGAATTAACGGAAGAGTATTTTCAAGACGATGAAATGGTTCAGCTGATCAAAGATAACCATGCCCTTCATACGTGGGGGCAGCCGAGTGATATCGTTTCCTGTATGAAGTATTTGGCTTCTGATGAGGCGCACTTTATTACAGGTTCAAACTTTGTCATAGACGGCGGCTGGACGGCCGGCAAGAAACTATAAAAAAGGAAAAGCACCTTGCAGTTGGGGTGCTTTTCCCTATACATAATTGGAGGTAGAATACGCTTGATGCAGCAAGATCTCTCAATCACACCAAAACAAAAATCAACAGCCGTAATCAAAATGGTCATCTCCATGGTGATTTTCGGTTCTATCGGCTTTTTCTCAGAGCATACCAATCTGCCGTCATTTGAATTGGTCTTTGTCCGCTGCCTTTGCGCGACGCTGTTTTTAGGCCTTTGCTGGCTGGCGTCCGGCCAGTATAAAACTGAAAAATGGAGCAAGAGAGACGTGCTGCAAACATTGGCGTGCGGTTTCTTTCTTGTATTCAACTGGGTGTTCTTATTTAAGTCTTTTGAAGAAACGTCCGTTACAATTGCCATCTCCGTTTATCACCTAGCGCCGGTGCTTGTTCTTCTTCTGGGGAGTTTCCTCTACAGAGAGAAATTAAATGTGATCTCCGTCAGCTCCATTATCATCTGCTTTCTGGGAACTGCGCTGATTTCCGGGATTAACGGCAGCACTTCATTGACACAGCTGATGGGATCAGGGATCATATGGGCAGTTCTCGCCGCACTGTTTTATGCGTTCACCACTTTATTGGGAAAAGGCATTCACAATCTCAGTCCTTACACGACCACCTTCTTGCAGACGGGTTTAGGGGTTATCATCCTGATTCCGTTTATTCACTTTGGCGCTTTTGCTGACCTATCTCAGGGAAACTGGATTATGGTGGTATCTACCGGCATCATCCATACGGGTATTGTATATTTGTTGTTTTTTGACAGTTTGCGAATTTTATCAACGAAATTTATTTCAATCATTGTATTTCTCGACCCCGCTGTCGCGATCGTGCTCGATACCGTCTTCACAGGCTTCCGCCCTGACCTCTATCAAACGCTTGGCATCGTGCTGATCTTTGCGGGCATGGCCTTGACGCTTGTCAGGAGGCAGGGGAAGGCGAATGTGGCAGCTGAGGGTACGGATATTGAACAAATGCAATAATGGAAAAAGTAAAAAGGCCTATGCGGCCTTTTTTTATTTTAGGTCAATAGACTCTCGTTAATCCTTAAAATAAGATAAATTTTCTAGAAAAATATTGTAATAATATTTCAGTCTGGTTAAGATTATTGAGTGAATATTACTTTTATTACAAAAGGAGAGAGAAAATGAAAAAAAGAAAGAGGCGAAACTTTAAAAGGTTCATAGCAGCATTTTTAGTGTTGGCTTTAATCATTTCATTAGTGCCAGCCGATGTACTGGCAAAAACCACTGAAGAAGAGAATGGAAATCGTATTGTTGCCGATGATCCAGAAGAAACTCTTCAGAAAGAACAAACTGAGGAAGCCGTACCTTTTGATCCAAAAGATATAAACAAAGAGGGTGAGATCACCTCGGAAAGAACAGAAAATACAAAACTCTATTATGAAGGTGACGGTGTCTATAAACAGGAAGTATACCTTGATCCTATTCATACAAAGGAAACACCTGATGCCGACTGGGAAGACATTTCTCCTGAGTTAAAAGAGTCGACAAGCAAACAAGTCGAGACAGAGAATGCCATTTTGAATTCAGATTTTCAAAAGCAAATGAAGAACGGGCTTTATGCGACTTTTGAGCATAATGACCATAAGGTTACATATTCACTTGTAGAAGCGAAAGCCCCGAATAAAACTTCACTTACTCCGAAAGATACCTCAGCAGATTATAAGACTGACAGTAATGAGATTGTGTATCCGGATGTTTTTCCGAATATTGATCTTCAGACTTTCACATTCAATGAAAACATAAAAGAAGATTTAGTCCTTCATCAGTATGATGGATACAACACATTTACATTTCAGTTAAAAACCGATTTGCAGGCTAAAGAACAAGAGGATGGATCCATTGATTTTTCTGATGAAAAAGGCAAAGTTGTTTTTTCTGTGCCTAAGCCTTTTATGACGGATTCAAAACTAGATGAGCTTTCCGGCGAGGTTGAACGGTCAGACAAAGTCAGCTATAAGCTGGAAAAGAATGAAGAAGGGTATTTGCTTCATCTTACGGCAGACGAGAACTGGCTGAAAGACCCAGAACGCGTATATCCAGTATCTATCGACCCGTCAACTTCTTTATCTGTTTCATCGGATACGTTTGTCATGAGTGCCTACCCGACGACGAACTATTCGGCCTCCTCACAAAAATGGGATGCTAATTTAAAGGCCTATGTACTGAAAACGGGCTATTATGACAAAACAACAGGCACAAACTATGCGTTCATGAAATTTAACAACCTAAAGCCAATTCAAAATATGACTGTCACTAAAGCTACATTAAAAACATACGTAGCCCATTCCTATTATGGAACAAAGGCAACCGGTCTTTGGCTGGATACGGTCAACAGCAATTATGATAATGCAAAAGTGACATGGAACACCAAACCGGCATCTAAAAATATCGGAAAAGCCGACGTCCATAAAGGACAGTGGGCGAGTTATGATGTGACCGCTGCTGTAAAGTCATGGAACTCCGGCGGGGCCAACTATGGATTTAAGCTTCATACAAACGGAAACGGCAAGGAATATTGGAAAAAACTAATTTCTTCAGCGAACTCTGCCAATAAACCGTATATTGAAGTGACGTATACCATACCAAAGGGAAACACCCCTACAATTAAAGCCTATCACAATGGTGATTCCACTGGTTATTTTGATATCAGTTGGAAAAAGGTTGAAGGGGCGAAAGGGTATAAGGTATGGATTTACAATGGTAAAGAATATCAAGCGATTTCTGCAGGCAACGTCACGTCGTGGAGCACAAAAGGGAAAAAAATCTGGCCTACGAGCGCAGAAATTGCTTCCAAGAGATATAAACTGCATCTGGACGGCAAGGACGGAGCCGAATTGGCACTAGACCCATCCCCGGTCTATAAGAACTCCGGCGGAAGCTATGCCACAAGCAAAAACTATTGGATTGGCGTCAGTGCAATATTTGACCAAGGTGAAGGAGCGATGTCCGCACCGGCAAAGCCCGTTATCCCTAATGTAGGAAAAGCACAAGCACCATCAGCAAAGGGCTACAATAATGGGAATGCCACAGGATACTTCGACCTTTCTTGGAAAGCTGTATCCGGTGCAACCGGCTATAAGGTTCAGGTGTTCAATGGGAAAGGCTTTGAGACACTTGATCTCGGAAATCAGACGTCTTGGACCACAAAAGGGAAAAAGATCTGGCCGACAAGTGCAGAAATCAAGGCGGGAAAATATGCTCTTCACCTAAAGGACGGAAGCGGAGCAGAGCTGCCGATCAATCCCGGACCAACCTATAAAAACGCCGGGGGAGATGGAGCCAAAAAAAATTACTCGTTTAAAATTATCGCATACAACAAAGATGGCGAAGCCATTGCATCCCCGGCTGCTAACCCGGCACTTCCTGATATCGCTAGGCCAAAGAATTTAACTGGCTATTTGTATACAAATACAAAATCGAGTCAAACGGGTTATGTGAATTTGATATGGGAAAAGGTTCAAAATGCGAAGGGCTATAAAGTTAACATTTACAACGGTAAAGAATATCAGTCCTTTGATGTTGGTGATGCTGATCATTGGACAACCCAAAATAAAAACATCTGGCCGACTTCTGAGGAAATCAAAGCCGGAAGCTATAAGCTTCATACAGATGGAAAAGGCGGGGAATTAGCCCTCGATCCATCACCTGTCTATAACAATGCAAATGGGAATTACAAAGGGAAGAAGAATTATTCTTTCACGCTTGTCGCCTATGATGCGAATGGTGAAACGATTCCAACGGCGCCCTTTAACCCAACGTTCCATGAAGGCGCAGAATTCCTAGGTACAGAAGAGTACTGGTCTATCATTGATATCCCAAGCGGCCAGTTAAATGGTGCGACAGGCAATGTCATTGTGAATGAAGAAGATTTGTCAATTGACGGACGCGGTCCGGGACTTGGCTTATCGAGAACCTACAACAGTCTTGACAGCTCTGATCATTTATTTGGGCAAGGCTGGTATGCTGATGCAGAAACATCTGTCATCTCAACGGATGGCGGGGCAATGTATATCGATGAAGACGCTACGACACATCGATTCACGAAAAAAGCCGATGGCACGTATCAACCGCCGACCGGTGTATATCTTGAATTAACAGAAACAGCTGATCAGTTCATATTAAAAACAAAGGATCAAACCAATGCTTATTTCAATAAAAAAGGCGGCAAACTCCAAAAAGTAGTGGATGGCCACAACAATGCAACTGTCTATACTTACAATGACAAAAATCAACTGACCGCCATTACAGATGCATCAGGCCGCAAGCTTACATTTACCTATGATGAAAACGGCCATGTGACTTCCATCACAGGACCTAAGAATAAGAAAGTCACCTACTCATATGAGAATGATTTGCTGAAGAAGGTTACGGATACAGACGGGACTGTTACAAGCTATGACTATGATGGCGAAGGACGCCTTGTCAAACAATATTCAGCCAACAGTACCGAAGCAAAGCCTGTCTTTACCGAATATCAGTATAGCGGACACCGTCTCGAAAAAGCGATCAACGCTAAAAAAGAAACATATGTCTACAGCTATGATGCTGATAAAAAGACACTTCTCATGACACAGCCAAATGGCCGGAAGGTACAGTATGGCTATAATGAAGCGGGAAATCCGATTCAGGTCATTGATGATGCGGAAGGGCTAAAAATTACAACGAATACAAAATATGAAGGCAACAATGTCGTAGAAGATGTCGATCCAAACGACGTGGGCACCGGAAAAGCAACGGAAAGCTATCAATATGACAAAGATGGCAACGTTACGTCGGTTAAAGACGCATATGGAACTGAGACATACGAATATAACAAAAACAACGATGTCACAAAAATGAAGGATACCGAGGGCAATGTCACGGATATTGCTTATGACGGACTGGATGCTGTATCCGAAACCGATCAGAGCGGAAAATCATCGTCAGCAGCCGTTTATGATAAATACGGAAATCAGATTCAATCCAGCAAAGATTTATCAGCTTCAACTAATATTTTGAAAGATGGAAGCTTTGAAGCACAAAAATCCGGCTGGAATCTGACTGCCTCTAAAGACAGCGGCAAAATCTCAATTATCACCGATAAAAGCGGAGTTCTTTCCGGATCAAAGGCATTGGAAATCTTGAGTCAATCAACGTCTGCCGGAACCGATCACGGGTTTTCGTCAGCGACACAAACAGTTGAACTGGAGCCGAATACAACCTATACATTAAGCGGGAAAATCAAAACAGATCTAGCAAAAACAAGAGCCTACTTTAACATTGATTTGCGAGACAAAGATCAAAAACGAATTCAATGGATTCACAATGAATACAGTGCATTAGCCGGAAAAAATGACTGGACAAAACGGCAAATCACTTTTACGACTCCAGCAAATGCAGGAAAAGCCGTTGTGTATATGGAAGTCGATCATAATGATAAAGATGGCAAAGGAAAAGCATGGTTCGATGAAGTCCAGCTGGAAAAAGGCGAAGTATCGTCAAGCTATAACCCAGTTCAAAACAGCAGCTTCACATCAGCGACGGAAAACTGGAATGTAAGCGGAGCATCCGTTGATTCTGAAGAAGGCTTTAATGATGATGTATCATTAAAAGCTGCCCGGACCAGTGCGTCCCAAGCCGGATCAGTAACAAAACAAACCGTTGTCTTAGGGCAAAGCGCAAATGACAAACCGGTTTATCTCACACTGACAGGAATGTCGAAAGCAAGCAGCGTCAAATTTACAGATGAAAAAGACTATTCTCTGCAGGCGAATGTCACTTACGCTGACGGCAGCACAGGCGTCTACAATGCGAAATTCCCTTCTGGAACACAGGAATGGAACCGGGCAGCTGTCGTCATCCCTAAAACAAAGCCGATCAATAAAGTAGATATTAGTATTCTGTTCCAAAAGAGTGCGACAGGCACAGTCTGGTTTGATGATATCCGTTTGATTGAAGGAAGCCTTCTGACTAAAAGCACGTATGACAGTAATGGCAACTATGTGACCAAGGAAGAGGACGAACTAGGTTACGCCACTTCAACTGATTACGATGAAACTGGTAAGAAAACAGCTGAAACGGATGCAAAAGGTGAAAAAACAACCTATACGTATGATCAGGCAGACCAACTGACAAACATGACGCTCTCTAACGGCACGTCTATCCTTCACAGCTATGATAAGGAAGGCAATGAGGTAAGCAAAACCATCCGGGCGGGAGCAGATCAAACCTATAAATACGAATATGATGTGATGGGCAAGCTTGTCAAAACAACTGACCCTCTGGGCAATGTGCTAGCAAGCGAATATGATGCCAACAGCAACCTGACCAAAACCATTTCACCAAATGGCAACGAAGTGTCTCTTTCTTATGATGGAACAGACCGGGTGAAATCAAAGTCGTATAACGGTACAGAAAAGTACAATTTCACGTATGACAAAAATGGAAATGAAACGTCGGTCGTTAATAAAGAGCAGAACACCACAAAGAAACGGACATTTGACAACAAAAACCGTTTAACCGAATTGACTGACCGCGGCGGCAGCCAAACTTGGACATACCCTAGTGACTCCGATAAGCTGAAAACCTTCTCGTGGACTCATGGGGACCAAAAAGGAACGAATCAATTTACGTATAACAAGCTGGACCAAATGATTGAGATGAAAGACAGTACATCTTCATATTCATTTGATTATGATGAAAATGGAAACGTCCAAACCTTTATTACGGGCAACGGCGGCGGAACAAGTTTTTCATATGACGAAAGAAACCTTGTAAGCTCGCTGCATATCGGTGACAAAAACGGCGGAAGCATTCTGACGGAAAGCTATGAATATGATGCCAACGGCAATCGCACAACGATAAACAGCTCAGCAAGCGGCAAGGTGAAATATGAGTATGGGAAGCTGAATCAGCTTGTCAAAGAAACCCATGAAGACGGTACTGTCATTGAATACACATATGATGGATTCGGGAACCGGAAAACCGTTACAACTGTAAAAGACGGCTCAAGCAAAACGGTGAACGCTTCCTTCAACATCATGAACCAGCTGACAAAAGTCAATGATGAAAGCATCTCTTACGATAAAAACGGCAACCGCACATCCGACGGCAAATTCACATATACGTGGGATGCAGAAGATAACCTGACCGCCGTTACCAAAAAAGGCGAAGACAAGCCATTCGCAACATATAAGTATGACGAAAAAGGAAACAGAATCCAAAAAACCGTCAACGGAAAAGTCACGAACTACTTCTACGACGGAGACAGCTTGAACGTCTTGTATGAAACAGACGCGGACAACAACGTCACAAAATCATACACGTACGGGGACAGCGGCCAGCTGTTATCCTACACAGAAAATGGCAAGAAATATTTCTATCACTACAACGCACACGGCGACGTCATCGCGATCTCAGACAGCACCGGAAAAACGGTTGCCAAATATCAGTACGACGCATGGGGAAATCCAACAAAAACCGAAGCAAGCGATGAAGTAAAAGACAACCGCTATCGCTACGCAGGCTACCAATACGACGAAGAAACCGGCCTGTACTATCTCATGGCCCGCTACTACGAGCCAAGAAACGGCGTGTTCCTCTCACTTGACCCAGACCCGGGCAGCGATGGAGATTCACTAGATCAAAACGGATATACCTATGGAAACAACAACCCGGTCATGAATGTCGATCCAGACGGCCATTGGGTATGGTTTGTTGTCAATGCAGGATTTGCGGTATATGATGGATACAAAGCTTATAAATCAGGCAAGGGTTGGAAAGGCGTAGCGGTTGCAGCCGCATCAGGATTTGTAGGTGGTGGAAAGTTAAAATTAACAAAAAAAATCGGAAAATGGGCCACCTCAAGACATTGGTATAAAGGAACATTTAAAACTAAAAGAAAGTCATTGGACTATCATCATAATAAACATATTGTGAGAAATGGTAAATCTTACAGTAAAAAGAGATATACAAAAGTTGCTAGAGCATTTTATAGATCTAATAAGCATTTACGCGAAAAAGTAATACTAGCTACTGGAAAAAAAGGTTACAGGATTAAGAATGGAAAAAGAACTGGTTATTACACAAGAAGTGGAAAGGTAGTTACATTTGTGAATAATAAATGGAAGAAAAAGAAAAAGCGTTAATTTTAATTTCTACAATATAGAAGGGCCTGAATATGGATGAAATTTTTTAAAAGATATAATATTGATCAAAAAACATTAGATGAGTTCAAAAAATATTATGTATTATTACATGGTCCGTTTCCAAATGATATGTATGATTTTGAAGAAGAAACAAATACTTCTTTAGATGAATTTTATGAATTTTTTGCCTTAATAACTGGAAGTTTAAATTATATAATTGAAGATAAAAAAATTCCTAGATATCAAAGAGAAATGTTAAAAAAAACGTTCTATGAACATTATCCTCATTTTAGGAATTATAAAAGTGATATTTTAAAATATCAAGAATTAAGTGAATGCTTAGAATTTCATGAAAAAATTAGGATTTTGATTAATAAGCTTATAACAGGAGGATGAATCTTTAAACTAAAATAATAAACAAAAACAGCTGTCAAGTATATTTGACAGCTGTTTTAATTAATTCGGGAAAGACACAATTTATTTTTACAGCGACAGTCTGAATGTGTATACTTTCACAAAAGCATACACATACGGTGATAGTGGACAACTGCTAGCATTCACGCAAAATGGCAAGAAATATTTCTATCACTACAACGCACAAGGTGACGTCATTGCGATCTCAGACAGCACTGGAAAAACCGTTGCCAAATATCAGTACGACGCATGGGGAAATCCAACAAAAACCGAAGCAAGCGATGAAGTAAAAGACAACCGCTATCGCTACGCAGGCTACCAATACGACGAAGAAACCGGCCTGTACTATCTCATGGCCCGCTACTACGAGCCAAGAAACGGCGTGTTCCTATCGCTCGACCCAGACCCGGGCAGCGATGGCGACTCATTGGATCAGAATGGGTATGCTTATGGAAATAATAACCCTGTGATGAATGTTGACCCTGATGGGCATTGGGTTTGGCTTGTGGTAAATGCTGGATTTGCGGTATATGATGGATACAAAGCTTATAAATCAGGTAAAGGGTGGAAAAGTGTTGCTTGGGCAGCTGCTTCTAACTTTGGCCCTGGAAAAGTGCTGAAAGGCGCCAAGAAGGTTTTAGGTGTTGCGAAGGGAGCTAAGAAGTATTTAAAACCAGGTAAATATGCCAAAAGGTCAATACCTGCAAGAAGTACAAGTAGCAGGTTGAATAAAAAGGAAAGAAGAGTATTAAACAAGATTGGGAATAAATATGGCTGTCACACTTGTGGTAGAAGGCATCCTGGAACTAAAAGTGGAAATTGGATTGCGGATCACCAACCAGTATCAAAATTAAGGAAGAAAGGCCAGCGTCAAAGGCTATATCCTCACTGTCAAACTTGTTCGCGGAAACAGGGAGGATATACGAGTTCTATTTTGAGAAAAAGACATCAACGGAGGTGAGGAAATTGGGAAAAAAAGAAGCGATTCTAGCATTACTTAACGATTCATTCAGAAAGGAAGAGTTCCCTCTTATTTGTAATTCGAATTTTGATTTTGCCAAAGGAAAACTTTCGGTATTTGTTGATGGAGATAACTGGCTTTTAACGATCCAGCTGTTTGGATTGTCGAAATTGGGTCCAGCCATTGATTTTTATACGTTTGGAAATCAGTTAATAAATAATGCAGCAAATTATTTAGTGGATGAACCGTTTTGTTTTGTAGATAAATTAGGAGATCAACTAGAGTTGGAAGATGTAGAACCAGGTTTTACAAGGAAACAAATCAATGTGTTCCTTAGAGGGAGAACATTTAAATTTTTCATTGAGCAAGAAATACTAGCAAAGATTACATCAGAGAATGAATGGATTACATGTTTAAGGCAAATGATTAAAAATCGTTTATTCCTCGACACACTCTGGTTGACAAAACAAGAACAACTACAATTGGCAGGTCTCTCCTGCGATTATGACCAACTGTATTCAACTGAATCTTGGATGCATCCTGAAACAGAAAAGGATTTTCCTAGCCTTTCTCCTTTCTTTCAAGCTATTGCTCAAGCAATTTGTCGTAAAGATGCTGCATATATCCAGAAACTTGAGAAAGGTAACACTGATTGGTCAACATGGACATATTCAGATTCTGTTCAGTATTATTAAAGATGATACGGATATACAGCCTATGGCTGTGTATCCATAATATTTTATCGTATGATGATCATACACGATATAAAAAGGATATATTTTCCTGAAAAGGTCGAAATCATTATTTAGTTTGCAAGTATAAAGATAAAAACAGTAAAAAAGGAGAATAAACATTGATTAAAAAAACAGAAATTCTTAGTCTATTAGATGACGAATTCAGTGAGTTAAATCGACCTCTTTTTGAATGGCGCGAATCTAATTATATTGGAAGTAAATGTACCTTAGTACGATTAAATAAAGAACACTGGTTACTGGCAATCCAATGCTTCCAAATTGATAATGAAGGACCCTTTCTGTCTGTTCATGCTTATAGTAACTGTTTTTCAGAGAACTATAAATTGATCATAATTAATGACATCGTTTTAAAGACCAAAGAAGATGAGGAAGTAACATATAGTGAAAGTAACTTTAATCAATTAAGCGAAGCAGTGAAAATAAAAATTGCAGATTCCCTTTACTGCATAAATATTCACCAAAGAAATGAATTCCAAAAGAAGACCAAAGAAAAGGCATGGAAAACATATTTTAGAAATTTGTTTGAGGATGCCAATTTTAGAGACGCACTCTGGATTAAACCAAAAAAACTTAAGAGTGAACTAGGTTTAAAAGGTGATGATGAAGGTGTATACGAAACAGAGAACTGGGAATATCCTGATTATTTAACAGATCCAAGTGAATTAATTTCATTTCAATCTTTTGCTCAATACCTTGAAAGCGGAATAGGTCCAGTTAATGTAGGAGTTCCTAATAACCATTGGAAAGAATGGGAGGATTACGATATCGAATGAATTTGGGGAAACGTCAATAAATATTGTGATAAAGTCCGTGACTTCTTATGGGTTTCTCTCACCTTCAGCTTATATGGAGAGCAATCAGCATTCCACCAATGCGGTCAGAACTTAACTGTAAAAGACTATACGATTTATGGGTAAAAACCAAAGACAATATATTTAATGAAGTATATAAACGAGTAAGAAAACATATCTTGCCCTTTCTAACCTGGGAGCATAACCAATGAATAAAATCATCAACACGAACACCCAAGGTTGTTTTTTCCATGCTGATCCACAGGGGCGTGTCTACATTGGAAAAGGGTTGAAAGGAGATATCACCATTTCAATCTATGATCCTTCCGGTGATGTTCGGGATTTTAAAGTGAAAGAGCCGATTGCATACAGCGATATTCTGCTCTTTCAACAAAGTGCAGATGGCTATGTCTTCGTTTATTACGAATCGTACGAGCCGAAGGTAAAGGTTTTTTCAGAAGAGGGAAGGGTGAAAAGTGCTTTTCCCTTGCCTTCAGGGGTTTCCTGCTGTCTTTTGGACGAGAAACAAAACCTTTGGGTGGGTTTAAGTGATGAAGGCATTTATGGTGACGCAAACCCCAGTGGACAAAGTGTGCTGTGTTGTACTTTAGACGGACAACTAAAGGAAACTCATATTGATCCACAGCTTTTAGAAATATATGCGCCCGTGGTAGATGCCTGCTATGCACTTGCAGAAAAAGATGGACTGATATACATGCTGTATTACTCTTATACAGTCATTGCTGCCTTTGATGAGACGGACGTGAGACGAGTGTGGATTGTTTCTGATAAAGAATATTCTGGAGTATATGACCAGCTTGCAATTTCAGATGACGGGTTTTGGATATGCAAAGATGAACATTCACTGTCCCTCATTCCGGCTGATGTCAGTCTGCCGATACAAGAGGTGAAGTGCTGTGATCAAGACGGGAGGGAGCTCTCGATACAACAGGTGAAACTGACAAGTAATGCTATTTATGCTCTATCAGATTCAGGGATCTATAAGAGGGATATCAGAGGGGGGAAGACAAATGAATGAAACATCGTTTTGGCAGCTTATTGACCAAGCTGGCAATCAGGAAGAACCTAATGAGTGGCTGCGTGATGCATTATTGAAAAAAGAAATCAATGAGATCGTTGATTTTGAATTTATGCTTCAGACATTCATGCACAAAAGCTATCTGTCCTCACTATGGGCGGCAGCATACATCTTAATGGACGGCTGCTCGGACGATACATTTGATTATTTCCGCGGATGGCTGATTGCCCAGGGTAAAGAGACATTTGAAAAAGTGCTGGATGATCACGAGTATTTGGCAGCACACATCACGGAGGAAACGCTTGACGAGGAAGGCTATCCGCAAAATGAAGACTTGCTGTCAATGGCAATCGAAGCGTTGACATATATAAAGACTGGCGACGATGAATGGGATGATGAAGTACACGACGAGCTTTTAGATGCGCTTGAGCAAAAGGGGCTTGCCGAATCGGACGGTATTGAATTGGATTGGGAAGAAGAAGATTTGCCTGATAGGTTTCCAAAACTGTGGGAGCGTTTTGGGGAAAATCCGCTGGGTGAGTTTTAAATAGTTGAAGATAAGGCTTGTATCAATAAGCGATACAAGCTTTTTCAGAACAAATCTAAACATGAACGACAACGAAAACAAGAGAATGATGAATCAATTTAAAGGAACTTGAGAAATTGACGGCGGAGGGAATGCAGCTCATGCAAAAAAGATTAATCGAAAAACTCGCCGAGAATAAAAGACATATGTTGATGAGCGAAATCAAAAAAAAATTAGTTCCTTGTGTAGAAAGAGGCTTCACTTATCGTTTTGCTGATCTGGCGCAAAGCAAGCAATTGCTTGAGCTGGTTTTATCAAATTCAATACCAGCCAACACCCGTGAGGTTGATGCCCTCGAAAAAACGGAAGCGAAACAGTTGATCTGGAAAATATCTCAGTCATATGTTGCTTATGATGACCGGGACGTTCTGCTGTTTCATCAATACAGCAGCGAAATTGGTGCGTTAATTTCTTCTTTTGGAAAATGTCTCGAGCACCTTGACGGCATATTCGAATGTATTGGGTTCGACAAAGGGCTTCTCAATCATAGTTTTATTTTGGTTGAGCCTAAGGGTCAGTTTGGATTATGTATATTGCACACGGAATATGGCTGTGAGGTTGTATATTGGTAGATTGGTTTCCTGGGAGGAAACACCATTCGGAATCATTTATGGGAAAATATTCAATACCTAAATAACAGTACGGTGCTTTGCATACTAATAACAAATCATTTAGTACTTGAATACGTGGTGATCAAATTGAGCGAACCAAAGCTAATAGAATGCATAAATAAAATCAAAAGTGTCTTAAATGGACAAACAACAAGAGAAGAAGTGTCGGATTGGGCGGGCATTTATGTTCATGCGGATGACCCCGAAGTAGAAGATGATAGAGTCTGGAGTATGTTAATCCTTCTAAGCGGGATTGATTTGAAAGATTCTCCTGAAACTTATTTGCATTCAACAGATGATTTAAATGATTGGATCAAACAATATACGGGGTAATTTATGTTTGGTGGTAAGGTGTTATTGATTAAGAAAGAGGCAGGAGATGACAATGTACAAAACAATTAATGAATGGGTTGATTACATAGATGAGGGGTGCAGTGTCCTTCATTTAGATTTTAATGTGTTTAAAAAAGAGCTCTCACTTAATATCAAGGTTTTTGAAAGTGAAGCTGAATATACGCATAAAATAGTATTTCAAAATGTGGCATCCGCTTATTATAGTGCAGATGTTGGCGACATGAGATTGGAAAAAATAGATCCGGAAGAATACAATTGGCAAGTATTTGAGATGAGTTATCACCCAGAAGGGATCGGGAATCTATCAAATTCTATAATTCCGGAGTATCAATCAAATGCTAACTTTCTTATTGACATGAACAGAATGCTGATTGCTATAGAAGCTGAAACAGTTCGCTTTGATGATCAATCGTTTTATGCATATCATTCAAATCATAAATAAATCAACATATAAGAAAGGTTATCAGCCTTTTACGGTTTAACAGGAGCCAGACAATTTGTAAACAGCGATAGTATTACGATTTCAAACAGCAGTACTGGAAAGGAAATTTTATTAAATAATCCTCATATAAAACAAGGAGGCAGCATGGCCAAAATTAAAGACGATTGTCTTGAACTTGAGCTAACACCGAGAAGGTATCAAGAAATGGATGATGATCCATTTATTTTATCCATATTTGAGTTGTTGGAAAATAAAAAAGCGATCGTTCGCGATTATTCCGCTGTTTTATTAGAGAGTGAATATAAATTGCTGATATCTGGAATTGAAACGTTGATAATGGGAAATCAAGATATGATAAATTTAGAAACCATTGATCCACTTTTAATTCTCAGTATTAATGAAGAAAACGGAAATTACAGCTTTAAGATTAAAATTATACTTGAAGGTGATGTTAAGTTTAATTCTAATTTGTTTGAGATTACCTGTAATGAAAAAAAGCTAGAATCCTTTGCAGATGCTTTAAAAACAAATCTGGAAGATGTAAAAAAATCTTCAAAACTTCCCTAACCGTTACGCGGAATTTATCGAAATAATAATCTGATGTTATATCCAGAGGGGCATTAGATAGGGTCAAGGACTAGCTGATGTCCCTCTTACACTGCTTACAAGGAAGAGTGAAAAATGAATGAAAAAGAACTTGAGATGTCATTAAAGTTAGATCCTGATAAAAGATATCGTTATTTTATTAAGAAAGTTGTTGACTATGAAGAAGTCTGGTCATTAAGTAACGACGAGGGATGGGTTATATCTGAAGGCGAGAACGGTATACTGCACCTGCATTTTTGGGCGACAAAAGAACATGCAAATCATTGTGCTATTAAGAAATGGAAGGACACAAGTCCAGAATCAATTTCCTTGGATGATTTTGTGGAAAATTGGCTCCCTGGAATGCTTGAAGATGGAGTCGGTATATCAATATTTTCTAACAATCGTAATTCAGTTTCAAAACCAATACCTCTGGTTCTTGAAGATATTGAAGAAGAATTACAAAACTATTCCTGAAAAAGTATTTTAATTTGTCTAAAGTATCCCATCTGCATGTTAAACCTTTTACTTAAAATGAAGTGAGGAGTATGACATGAACAGTATTGAGCAATGGATAGATTATATAAATCACGATGTTAATTGCTTTATGTACGATATTAATTTTGAATACCTAGAGAATAGATTAACTCTTTATCTTAAGTTATATGAAGAAGAAGAAAAAGCCACTTTAAAAGAAATTTCATTTAAGGATATAAGTGGAATTTATTGCGATTTTAGTGTTCATAACAAGTTTGATAAAACTATACCCATTGATACTAATTGGTACCTTGAAGAAATCAGTTATTTCAAAGAAGGAATTGGAAAACTACAAAATGGTATATTAGGTAATCAAGTCTTAAATGCTAATTTTCTTATAGAAATTAACGGGACTTTACTTGCTATAGAATCTAAATGTGTATCCTTTGATTCTAAAGAATATCAAGCGTTTAATGATTATGAAAAAACTGAAAAAAAAACAAAAAAATAATATAGTGGCTGGGATCAAGAAATTTTTTCAAGGAGGCAGGATTTAAGTGAATAATCCAATACAAAAGCATCTGATTGATTCGGAATTCACCATATTAAAAACAGATTTTCAGTTCTTTAAAAAAGAATTTATTCTTTATTTAGAAATGGATACGAAGGGAAAGAAGCAGCAGCATCGTATTTTATTCAAGAATGTATCATCATTATTTTTTTATGCCGGCAAGGAATCGTCTTTAAAAGATGTTGCTTATGGGGAAAAATGGATTTTGAATTCATTCTCTTACTATCCGAAGGGTATTGGAACATTATATCACCCTTTAATTGAAGATTATGAATCGAATGCAAACGTTTTGATTGGAATTAATCAAGCTGTCTATGCAGTTGAAACTGAAAGGGTTTTCTTTGATTCAACTGAAATATATGCCTCAACATAGAGGTGATCGTAATAATGAAGTAAATAAACGAGTAAGAGGACTTATCTCACCATTTCAAACCTAGGAGCATAACAAATGAAAAAATTAAAAATGAATAAAATTATCAACATGGACACCCAAGATTGTTTTTTCCATGCTGATCCACTGGGGCGTGTCTACATTGGAAAAGGGTTGAAAGGTGGTATCACCATTACAATCTATGATCCTTCCGGTGATGTTCGGGATTTTAGAGTGAAAGAGCAGATTTCATACAGTGATATTCTGCTCTTTCAACAATGTGCAGATGGCTATGTCTTCGTTTATTACGAATCGTACGAGCCGAAGGTAAAGGTTTTTTCAGAAGAGGGAAGGGTGAAAAGTGTTTTTCACTTGCCTTCAGGGGTTTCCTGCTGTCTTTTGGATGAGAAACAACAGCTTTGGGTCGGTTTATGTGATGAAGGGATTTATCATGATGAGAATCCCAACGGCCATAGTGTGTGGTGTTTTACGTTAGATGGTCAGCAGAAGGAAATACACATTGATAGAAAGCTTGAAGAAATGGATGCGCCTGCTGTAGATGATTGTTATGGACTTGCAGAAAAAAACGGCTTGATTTATATGCTGTATTACGGAGATGCAGTCATTGCCGCATTTGATGAAACGGTCGTGAGACGGGTGTGGATTCTGTCGGATAAAGAGCCGGACTCAGAAGCATTTGATCAGCTCGCGATATCCGAAGAAGGTTTTTTGGTTGGGACGTTCAATTGTTACAGTGCAGACCTTAAGTCGTCTCTTTATTTGATTTCTGCCGATGTGAGTCAAGAGATGGAAGAGATAACATGCTGTGATTCGAACGGTGAAGCCCTAGACGTTCAACAGCTGAAACTGACGAGTAACGCTGTTTACGCAGTGACCTCTTCTGGTGTTTATAAGCAGGATATCCAATAAGGTGTAGGGATGAGATCATGATGAATTGGCGCGCTTTAAGTCAGACAAAACAAGACCGCATCTGGTCAGAAGTGAACAAGCTCATAAAATGGAAGCCCGGAAGCAGATGTCATCACATCATCCCGCCTGATCCATATCGAGTGTTTGATATCTCAAGCGCGATGAGCAGTAAAGCTGGTCATAATGATGTGAGCGGAGTGCTAAGTGATTTAGAGACTTCTATTTTAAAAGCATTTCAATTAGGTACTGGAAAGAACGATGTAATGTACGCACTAGATTGGCAGCATGACGGATATACCTTTAGTCCTCATCAGGCAATGCCTAAGGATGAATTTGGCGAATGGCCTGTTCCCGTATTTCCAAATGGAGACTATTATTTCTTTTTTCATCAGGACTTCTCCTGGGGACTTTTGGGAGACCCGTGGAAATTGACAATCACTGTGTTTGGTGAAGAGCTGTTGGAGGCGATAGATCATGATCCGCCTATCCTGTTTCAAAATAGATGAGTGTTCTGAAAAACAGAGGTGAAACATGGGCTTTTGGGAAGAGAAATATAAAAATAAAAAGATATTCGTAAGTGATGATGGTATGGATATTTGTCACGACGCCATCGAAGATTTTCACGCTGTGTTCCTTGAACAATTGGATCGTAAGCCTACTCTAAATGAATTTGTTTATACCCTCTTTCAGGTATTAAACTCAGACGGCGATTCGCTTTTTAAAGAATTAGAAGGAAAACAAGTCACTGACATCAACCTAAAGATGAAAAAAAGAACTACTTTAAGTGAAGTTAGGCCTGGTGTTGTCATTGAAATCTCTTTACGGAAAATCAATCAGTTCACATATGCATTAGTGGTAAAAGGAGATTTAGCAACAGATAAAAATGATGATCTTCTCATTCAGTATTTTGATATTTTTACAGATCAACGCTTGAGTAAAAAAGACATTTCTCTCATGATGGCAGAAAAGCAAAGAACCCTTTTTATTGCGAATACAGGATATACAGGCTTTCTTCAGGGGAATTGGAAGGTTGTTTCCAAGGTGCCGATAGATTTGATGAAAAAATTTGATCATTCTGCTATAACATTTGTCATGTATGAAGATGAAAAATACCTCATTAGCCAAGACGATTCATTAGCGGCAGAGAGTGATTTAATAGAGGTTGATGAAAAACGGGGGAAGACCTTTAGCAACCCGATTGGGCTATTTGGTCATCTTAGTATTGAGGATATTCTTTATCAATATTTCAAGGGAACCTCGATGGAGGAATTGATTAAGTATGAGTTGTAAGAAGTTATGGTGGAGATCATATGAGCAGATTTTGTCTGGAATATGCTGATTCTACTCTTTTTCATTTAAGTGATTTTTTTACCCAATTCCCCCTCCGTATCACTGAGTATAATTGGGTTATTGGCGATATTTTGAATATGATGGATGTATCCGAGGATAAGGATCATTGGAACGATATCATTGGAACGATATCATTGGCGAGCGTGAAGACTATCTTTTTATCACAGGTGAGGAATTTCATCGTATATTAAATGAATATGAGATTTATGTGATATTTTCTATTTTAACTGCTGTGCCTAAAGAGACGATACTGTATGATATAACACAAGTTCCGTTTGTTGATGGGAATGCTGACTTTTATGAAGATGATTATATCTCCCCTGTGAAAGAATGTATTTTCGAAGTCGGTTTCTTTGATTCAACAGATATTATATTTACAGTGACCGATGAAAATATAGAAAGAATGTTGCAGGATGCTTTTCCTGATTTGAAGCCTTACTGTGAGTATGGAGTATAGAGACGCTATTAACGGAGGAATCAAAATTGAGTATTTCAGGAGCTACTCCTATTTTGTTTCAGCATATCAAGAAATGGCGTTTTTATCGAGAAACAGATCACGTGCTTGGTGCCATTTATACGATTGAGTTAGCAGCTGTTTATCATTCACGTACGATTGTTGTCATATTCAAAGACGTTTCAGTCGTTACGATACGAGATATGGAGACCCTAACGGACCTGTCTGATGGACTTCTCCATATTGAAACGCAACCACAAGGTATGTACCTTGTGGAAGAATGGGAGGAGCAGACATTCCGCTTTTGTTGCCGGCAATATGAGGTGATGGAAGTTGAATAGGGTGAGGAGAGGATCGCGTGTTTGAACAGCTGAGAAAAAGACAGCGAGAGCTTGAAGAAAAGCCGTATCCTAGTGAATTGTACGGCTTTGAAACGGAAATCTATGAGTTTTTTATGCTAGTTGATGGCAGTTTGGATTACGTGCTGGCGAATAAAAGGATGCCCCAGCATCAGCGGCGTTCGTTGGAGAAAAGCTTTTTTGAGCTTTATCCTGACATACTTCCGGATATGATCAAAAACGATAAAGATCTGTATCAGCACATTCTCTTGTATGAACAAGTCAGACAAGAGATTTGCGTTGCGCTATCCAACTGATAAGGGGAAGATTTTATGGAAATAACCTCTATAAGCAGTATCGGAAATTTAGATATGGTCGATCTAAAGCCTGACCAAATTGTTATGTCGTGTGAACTTGAAGATGCAGAGTCGTTTTATCGTGTATGGCAAGGGCTTGCCTATGAGCGAATTATGATACAGGTGATAACGACTGGTTCATTTATAGAAGACCTATCCAAGTACTTTGAAGGTTATGCTTACAAGGTGACGAAGCTGGCGAAACGAGAATTTCATTTTCAATCTGTATTACAGAAAGCAGACCGGGACATTGCAGGCTTTCTCTTTCTGTTAGCTTCTATTAATGACGATGTTTTTCTGATCACTGATCCTCAACCGGATAAAAGCTATTTTTCCGATGGGAAGCTCCAATGCCTAACAGACTCAGGCGAACGGATCATGTGGTTTGAATATGATGCTGTTGACATTTATATGGTTGGCGGTAACTAAAAAGAGGAGGAATCCATGTTTGAATATCACACAATACGAGAAATTGAAAAAGCATCTTTCTGATGCGGATACAGGTCCATTTACATTAAACGAGTTTTCGTTCTATATGAAAGAAGATGATCGTTATATACATATTCCTGTGTTTGAATTAAAACTATCAGCTCAAACCTGTGACATTCATTTACGGTTTGAAGACGTTAGTGCATCAAAGCTGGATGATCTTGAATCCATCGATTCTGTTGCATTGGAGATTGTACCGACTGACGATCAATGGGAAAGACTCCGTTATTATGTGTATGACGAAGAAAACCAAATAAGCTTCTATTGCGGAGGTTGGGATGTGATCAAGTGTGACAAGAAGTCACACTAATTTTCCCCTTCTTGAGACTCTCCCCTCATTTTTATTCCTCAACGCCATTTTTTTCTCCCTTCAGTCATCATAAAGAAACAATCACCGAGTATGCATTAATGTATGCGTTTTCATAGAGGGGGAGTCTTGATGAAAAAATGGATGGCAGCGGTTTTTGTGATGATGCTGATGCTGTGTTTTGGCGGGATTGAGAATGTGAAGGCGGCGGAGCCGAAGGTGTATCAGTTTGACTTTGGAAGCGGTTCGATGGAGCCTGGTTATATTGGTGTCAGGGCGTCTGATCGGTATGACCGGTCAAAGGGCTACGGTTTTCAAACACCGGAGAATATGAGGGATGTGGCGGCATCCGGGACTGGTGTGAAGAGTGATGCGGTTCAGTTTTTAGCGTATGGGACGAAAAGCAATAACACGTTTAATGTGGATCTCCCGAATGGCCTTTATGAGGTGAAGGTGACGCTTGGCAATACGGCAAGGGCCAGTGTGGCGGCGGAGGGCGTGTTTCAGGTCATTAATATGACAGGGGATGGCGCGGAGGATACGTTCCAAATTCCCGTCACCGACGGGCAGCTGAATCTGCTGGTGACAGAGGGGAAAGCTGGCACCGCTTTTACGCTTAGCGCCTTGAAAATAAAGAAATTGTCTGATCAGCCGGTGACGAACCGAACCATTTATATCGGAGGCGACTCGACGGTGTGCAATTATTATCCGCTCAACAGCAGCAAGCAGGCGGGCTGGGGGCAGATGCTGCCTCACTATATCGATAAACACACCTTTCAAGTGAGAAACATGGCGTCCGGCGGGCAGATCGCGAGAGGATTCAGAAATGATGGACAGCTTGAGGCGATCCTGAAGTATATTAAACCGGGAGATTATTTTATCTTGCAGCTCGGCATTAATGACACAAATCCGAAGCATAATGAATCTGAAGCGGAGTTTAAAGAGATGATGCGTGATATGATCCGCCAGGTGAAAGCGAAAGGAGCGGACGTCATCCTATCAACGCCTCAGGGCCGGGCGACCGATTTTACTTCTGAGGGCGTCCATTCGTCTGTAAACAGATGGTACAGGGCCTCTATTTTGGCTTTGGCCGAAGAGGAAAAAACACATCTCATTGACTTAAATGTCCTCAGCTCGGCATACTTTACATCGATCGGTCCGGAAAAAACACTCGCGCTTTATATGGACGGAGATACGCTTCATCCGAACCGCGCTGGGGCCGACGCACTGGCGCGATTGGCTGTTCAGGAGCTAAAACGCCAGGGAATCGATGGCTTTTAATACATCATTTTTCGTCAAAACACATATGCCTTCGTCAATTAGAGTATAATGAGAACATCTGCAAGAGACAGGAGTTTATACATGAGTCATTTTAAAAACTATCAAATCAGTCATGACATTTTACGAGCATTGGAAGGACTGGGATATACAGAACCGACCAAGGTGCAGCAGAGTGTGATCCCCGCTGCCCTAGAACGAAAGGATCTTGTCGTCAAATCACAGACAGGAAGCGGGAAAACGGCTTCGTTCGGGATTCCTCTCTGTGAGCTGGCGGATTGGGATGAAAACAAGCCGCAGGCGCTTATTTTAACTCCAACCCGTGAGCTTGCGGTGCAAGTAAAGGAAGATATCACGAACATCGGACGATTTAAACGGATCAAAGCGACAGCCGTATTTGGAAAATCCTCCTTTGATAAACAAAAAGCTGAGCTTAAGCAAAAAAGTCACATTGTTGTCGGTACGCCGGGACGTGTTCTGGATCATATCGAAAAAGGCACGCTGCCGTTGGATCGTCTCTCTTATTTGGTCATTGATGAAGCGGATGAGATGCTGAATATGGGCTTTATCGAGCAGGTGGAGGCGATTATCAAGCATCTTCCGACTGAGCGCACGACGATGCTGTTTTCGGCGACGCTGCCAGAGGACATTGAGAAATTAAGCCGTCAATATATGCAAAACCCGGAGCATATCGAAATCAAAGCGGCCGGGCTTACCACAAGAAATATTGAACATGCGGTGATTCAAGTAAGAGAAGAGAATAAATTTTCATTGCTGAAAGATGTGCTGATGACGGAGAATCCCGACAGCTGCATCATTTTCTGCCGAACGAAAGAGCACGTCAATCAGCTGACCGATGAATTGGATGACTTAGGATATCCATGCGATAAAATTCACGGCGGAATGATTCAGGAAGACCGATTCGACGTCATGAATGAATTTAAACGTGGCGAGTACCGTTACTTAGTGGCGACGGATGTCGCCGCGCGCGGGATTGATATTGAAAATATCTCCCTTGTTATCAACTATGATCTTCCGGTTGAAAAGGAAAGCTATGTCCACCGCACGGGCCGAACGGGACGCGCGGGGAACAAAGGAAAGGCCATTTCGTTTGTCACGGCCTTCGAAAAACGGTTTTTAGCCGACATTGAAGAATATATCGGATTTGAAATCCAAAAAATAGAAGCCCCTTCTCAAGAGGAAGTGGCAAGGAAGAAACCAGAATTTCTAGCTAAACTGAATGACCGTCCGGAAAGCAAAAAGGACAAAAGCGAAGAGTTGAATAAAGACATTATGAAGCTGTATTTTAACGGCGGAAAGAAAAAGAAAATCAGAGCCGTTGATTTTGTAGGAACGATTGCCAAAATTGACGGTGTGTCAGCTGACGACATCGGCATCATCACGATCATGGATAACGCCTCATACGTTGAGATTTTAAATGGTAAAGGCCCTCATGTTCTCAAAGTGATGAAGAACACAACCGTCAAAGGGAAACAGCTGAAGGTGAATAAAGCGAATAAATGATGAATGACCTGCTCCCAGTTAAAGGGGCAGGTCATTTTGCTGCTGGCTGACATCTGTGCTGGTTTCCTCGGGAACAAAGGCAAGAATCACAATACCAATCACAAACAAAATGATCAGGCTGAACACCGCAGTCGAGGATTTCCCGGTCAGCTGGGCGGTAACGGCAATGAGTAGCGGCCCCATAATTGAGGCGAATTTTCCAAAAATGTTGTAGAAGCCAAAGAATTCATTGGCGTGGCGCTTTGGCACAAGCTTGGCGAAATAGGAACGGCTTAGGGCTTGAATACCGCCCTGCGAGGTGGCGACAAGCATAGCCAGTATCCAGAAATCAATCGTTGTCTTCATAAAATAGGCATACACGCAGACGATCATATAAATGACGATCCCGACGTACAGCATGGTCTTCCCCGTGAAGCGTTCTGCCAGTTTTCCGTATACAATCGAAAACGGTGCAGCGACCACCTGGGTGACAAATAGGATGATCAGGAGGCTTGAGGAACCGATCCCTAAATCTGATCCATAGGATGTCGACATCGTAATAATCGTGCCGACTCCGTCGATATAAAAGAAATAAGCGAGCAAAAAGAGGAAAAGTGCCCGGTATTGCCTGATCCGTTTCATCGTCTGGCCGAGCCGCTTAAAGCTGTTGATGACAATATGAGGTTCTCTTTTGATGTAATAGCGTTGATGGACATGTTTAATCATTGGGATAGTGAACAGCCCCCACCAGGCAGCCGTTATGAAAAAGGACAGCTGGCTTGCGGCCGATACAGACACTGGAATCGTCTCTGCTTGTGCGAGCAGGATGACAGCAATACTGATGATAAATGGAATCGTGCTGCCAATGTATCCTAAGCCAAAACCCCGTGCCGAGACGAGATTCATCCGTTTCTCAGGCGTGACGTCCACGAGAAAGGCATCATAAAACACATTGGCGCCGGAAAAACCGATAGCCGATATCGTATAAAACAGTAGCAATAGCAGCCAATGCTCACTTGGGATAAAGGCGAGCATCGCGGTGCTGGCGACACCGGCTGACACAAAGAAACCGAAGAACTTTTTCTTGCACCCTTCATAGTCGGCGATTGTGCCTAAAATAGGACCGAGCATCGCAAGAATAAACGTTGAAATCGCAATGGTATAGCCCAGATAGGCAGTCGATTGAGCGGCGCTGACACCGCTTTCCGCAGCTGCTGATTTATAAAATAACGGAAATACCGCGGTGGTCACGACAATTGAGTAAGCAGAATTTGCCCAGTCATATAATACCCAGCTGTTTTCTTGTTTCGTAAAACGTTTCATCATCAGAGCCCCCTCTCCGGTAACGATACTTCTATTGTACGAAAAATGGGCCTGAAAAGAATGGAATGCACGTCAATTTTTACAAAATATTTATGTTTTTGCGCTTCAAATCATACTTTTGATTTATTGCTGGGGTTAGGTGAATCTGGTACCATTTAACTATATTTTATGGTATTTTCCAGAAGGGATTCAGCAGAGAGGAGACAGAGCATGAGGCGAATAGGCTTGTGTATAAGCCTGCTGGTCACAGTTCTTGTGATGAGCGCATGCGAAAGTGAAGGTGAGGCTCAGATGTTCGCAGACTGTGATCAAAAGACGGTAAAACAAACCGCAGCCAAACCGATGAGCAGTAAGAAAAAGCAGGATTTCCAAGCCCTCGCAAGCGACAGGCAGCTGGCCATTGTGTTCAGTTCCATGATACAAGTGAGCGAAGCATTTGATTATGGAATCGGCAATCCAGAATACTTCGTGCGAATCAGCATGACTGAAGAAGAAGCAGACATTGCGAAGGAGAATCTCGAATCGATTAAGCTTGAGAACAAATCGCTCAAAAAACAAAACAGCGAGGCGGTTGCCTTGCTACAAAAAACGCGTAATCAAGACATGAGCCGCATCGAAATTCAGCAGCTGACAGAAAATAGAGCCGCTTTTTTTGAGGCCGCAGACAGTATGATCAAACTCATCGGCCAAGTCACACCGAAAAACGCGAAGAAGACAAGACAGCAGCTGGATCAGCTGAAAAAACAATATACACAATACAGCGCTGAAAGCATTAAAATCATGAACAGCATTGTCAAAAAGCAGAAAGCTGACAAGGCATCATTTGAACGCCATCTGGAGGCGCTGCTTCAAAAACAGCCGGGGCAGCAGGTACGGAGTGAATTGTACTGACCAGCTTCCGTCTTTCCCTGATGATATTGACCTAGTACAAAAAGAATGTACAATCAAGATATAGTCTGTTCTTAGTTGATTGGAGGGACATGCCATGAAAATTGCGAAGGTGATCAACAATAATGTGATCAGCGTGGTCAATGAACAGGGGAAAGAATTGGTCGTCATGGGCAGGGGGCTCGCGTTTCAGAAAAAGTCCGGCGATGATGTCGATGAAGCCCGCATTGAGAAAGTGTTCACGCTCGATAACAAGGATGTATCAGAAAAGTTCAAAACCCTTTTGTATGATATACCGATCGAGTGTATGGAAGTATCCGAAGAGATTATCAGCTACGCAAAATTACAGCTCGGCAAAAAGCTCAACGACAGCATCTATGTGTCGCTGACCGACCATATTAACTTTGCCATCCAGCGCAACCAGAAAGGGCTTGATATCAAAAACGCCTTGCTGTGGGAAACAAAACGGCTGTACAAAGACGAATTTGCGATCGGCAAAGAAGCGTTGGTTATGGTAAAAAACAAGACAGGTGTGTCTCTGCCAGAGGATGAAGCAGGCTTTATTGCTCTGCATATTGTAAATGCCGAGCTGAATGAAGAGATGCCCAATATTATCAACATTACAAAAGTCATGCAAGAGATTTTGAGTATTGTAAAATACCATTTTAAGATTGAATTCAACGAAGAATCGCTTCACTATTATCGGTTCGTCACCCACTTAAAATTTTTCGCGCAACGTCTATTTAACGGCACTCACATGGAAAGCCAGGACGATTTTTTGCTGGATACAGTGAAAGAAAAGTATCATCGCGCGTATGAATGCACGAAGAAAATCCAAACCTACATTGAGCGGGAGTATGAGCACAAGCTCACAAGTGACGAGCTGCTGTATTTAACCATTCACATAGAAAGGGTAGTTAAACAAGCATAATGAGAGCGCTGACATTTGTGTTTCCTTGTGTTCACTTTTTCTTACATTCACATATGAAAATGGCAGGATTGTTACTGATAAAGCAGGCAAAACCTAAATTACAATGAGTGCGGATCATCTCTGTCTGTGCTGATGGTAATTTAGGTTTTTATTTTTTTCAGAGGGAAGATGATGATAGTTACAGGATTCAAGTCAGTAAGATTCGATATTATCATTATTTTGACCGATGTTCCCTTTTAGAAGAATCATGTAAGATCAACATAGAAAACGCTTTCGATGAAAGGGGAATGCCAATATGCCTTATCTGAAACGAGTGTTGCTGCTTCTTGTCACTGGATTGTTTATGAGTTTGTTTGCAGTCACTTCTACTGCCTCGGCTCAAACAGGTGGATCGTTTTTTGACCCTTTTAACGGCTATAACTCCGGTTTTTGGCAAAAAGCAGATGGTTATTCGAATGGAAATATGTTCAACTGCACGTGGCGGGCTAATAACGTATCCATGACGTCATTGGGTGAAATGCGTTTAGCGCTAACAAGCCCATCTTATAACAAGTTTGACTGCGGGGAAAACCGTTCTGTTCAAACATATGGCTATGGACTTTATGAAGTCAGAATGAAACCAGCTAAAAACACAGGGATCGTTTCATCGTTCTTCACTTACACAGGTCCAACAGATGGAACTCCTTGGGATGAGATTGATATCGAATTTTTAGGAAAAGACACAACGAAGGTTCAATTTAACTATTATACAAATGGTGCAGGAAACCATGAGAAGATTGTTGATCTCGGGTTTGATGCAGCCAATGCCTATCATACGTATGCATTCGATTGGCAGCAAAACTCTATTAAATGGTATGTCGACGGGCAATTAAAACATACTGCAACAAACCAAATTCCGACAACACCTGGAAAGATCATGATGAACTTGTGGAATGGCACGGGTGTCGATGAATGGCTTGGCTCCTACAATGGTGTAAATCCGCTATACGCTCATTATGACTGGGTGCGCTATACAAAAAAATAATGCCAAATGTGAAAGAGCCTGCTGCAATATAGCAGGCTCTTATGATTGTAATGAGAAGTTGTTGGCGTGAATCTTCTATTCACTCATAATATCCTATTTGATCTTCTTCCCTCTGTAAATCACGTACTCACTCAATGCTACGATCAAGCTCATACATTTAGAAAGAAATAATCCCAATCAAAAGTGCGGCAATCGTCATCACAATCGTTGTTCCTACGGCCCATTTAATAGTGAATTTTTGATGGTCGCCAAAGCTGACGCCTGCCATTCCTACCAATAGATAGGTGGAAGGCACAAGCGGGCTGAGCAGATGCACAGGCTGCCCCAGCAAGGAGGCCCTTCCGATTTCAGCGGCGTCTATTCCGTAAGCGGAAGCGGCTTCGGCGATGATGGGAAGGACACCGAAGTAAAAGGCGTCATTCGACATGAAAAAGGTGAAGGGCATGCTGACGATCGCAGTGATCAACGGCAGGTGCGGGCCCATGGCATCAGGGATGAGTGAAACGAGAGAATGCGCCATGGCATCCACCATTTTTGTGCCGGAGAGAATGCCTGTGAATATGCCCGCAGCAAACACCATCGAGACAACGTTTAACGCATTACCCGCATGCGCCGAGATTCGTTTCTGCTGCTCTTTGACATTTGGATAGTTAACCATCAAGGCAACGGCGAACGCAGTCATAAAAAGAACAGGAAGCGGCAGCAGGCTGGTGATCAGTGCGGCCATCAGAGCGACAGTCAGCAGCAGGTTAAACCATTGAAGAGCGGGACGCTTGAGCGGTGCGGCCTCCGGATCGGAAGACGGTGCGTGATCAATCGAAATGACGCCGAGCCGCTTCCGCTCTTTCTTTCCGAGGATATAAGCAACGGCGATCACCCAGAGAATGCCGGCGATCATAGCGGGAATCAGCGGCGTGAAAACCTCTGACGTGTCCAATTTTAAGGAGGCCAAAACCCTCGCAGTCGGCCCGCCCCACGGGATAATATTCATAACCCCCGAACCGAGCATCGCTATTCCCGCTAACACCAAACGGTTCATGCCGAGCCGTTTGTAGAGAGGCAGCATTGCTGCAATGGTAATCATATAGGTTGTTGTCCCATCTCCGTCCAGCGAAATGGTCATGGTCAGAACCGCTGTGCCTACGGCGATTTTTAACGGATCTCCTTTGACAAACGATAAGATTTTGGCAATGAGAGGATCAAACAGGCCTGAGTCAATCATAATGCCGAAATACAGGATGGCGAATAACAGCATGATACCGGTAGGGGCGAGGTCTGTAACGCCCTGAATCATCATCTCGCCGAGATCTTTGCCAAATCCGCTGATCAGGGCGAACACAATAGGAACGACAATCAAAGCAATAAGAGCGGAAAGCCGGTTAGACATAATAAGGTACATAAAGACAATCATCATCACAAAACCGAGTATGGCAAGCATGATATGACCTCCCCTATTCAACAGCTTTTTTTGGTAAGCGCTTCCATACTTTCTTTCTGTGAAGAAGGCTTATTTCAAATGTGTATGACCTCATTCTGATATGTAGACCTAAAATCCTATTGAGCGGATTGGCAGTTTATATCAAGAACGCTACGGGTAAATGTGCTGTAGAATGTTTCGTTTTAAAAAGGGGGAACAGACATGAGTGATGATCAAAACAAACGTGTAAATGAACACTCAAAGGACGAGCAGCTTGAACAGTACAGGACCGATAACAGCGGGAAGAAAATGACGACAAACCAAGGCTTGCGAGTGTCAGAGGATGAGCATTCGTTAAAAGCCGGGGTTCGCGGTCCGACGCTGATGGAGGATTTTCACTTTCGGGAGAAAATGACGCACTTTGACCATGAGAGGATTCCGGAGCGCGTTGTGCATGCGCGCGGGTATGGCGTGCATGGCTTTTTTCAGGTTTACGAACCAATGACGGAATATACACGGGCCAAATTTCTTCAGGACCCTTCGGTGAAGACACCGGTATTTGTCCGTTTTTCTACGGTCGCGGGTTCTAAAGGCTCCGCAGACACGGTGCGGGATGCCAGAGGCTTTGCGACAAAATTTTATACTGAAGAAGGAAACTATGACCTTGTGGGAAATAACATTCCGGTGTTTTTCATTCAGGATGCGATCAAATTTCCGGATTTGGTTCATGCGTTTAAGCCTGAGCCACACAATGAAATGCCTCAGGCCGCGACTGCTCACGATACGTTTTGGGATTTTGTCGCCAATAACCCTGAGTCGGCTCACATGGTGATGTGGACGATGTCAGACAGAGGCATCCCGCGCAGCTACAGAATGATGGAAGGCTTCGGCGTTCACACGTTCCGTTTTGTCAATGAACAAGGAAAGGCACGTTTCGTGAAATTTCACTGGAAGCCGGTGCTCGGCGTGCATTCTCTCGTATGGGATGAAGCGCAAAAAATTGCCGGGAAAGATCCAGATTTCCACCGCCGTGACCTGTGGGAAACAATTGAAAACGGCGGCAAGGTTGAATACGAGCTCGGCGTGCAGATGATTGATGAGGAAGATGAATTCAAGTTTGATTTTGATATTCTTGACCCAACTAAGCTGTGGCCGGAAGAGCTTGTGCCGGTGAAGATCATTGGAAAAATGACGCTGAACCGCAATCAGGATAATGTGTTTGCGGAAACAGAACAAGTCGCATTCCACCCGGGAAATGTCGTGCCGGGCATCGATTTTACCAATGACCCGCTATTGCAGGGGCGGCTTTTCTCTTATACGGATACACAGCTCATCCGTCTTGGCGGCCCGAACTTCCATGAGATTCCGATTAACCGGCCGGTCTGTCCATTCCATAACAACCAATACGACGGCTATCACCGGATGACGATCAATAAGGGACCTGTCGCTTATCATAAAAACTCACTGCAAAACAATGATCCGTCGCCTGCGACAGCTGAAGAAGGCGGCTACGTCCACTATCAGGAAAAAGTCGAGGGCAAAAAAATCCGCCAGCGAAGCGACAGCTTCAACGATTATTACTCACAGGCGAAGCTTTTCTGGAACAGCATGTCTCCTGTGGAGAAACAGCACATCATTTCTGCTTTCTGCTTCGAGGTCGGGAAGGTCAAAAGCAAAGACGTACAGCGGCAGGTCGTTGATGTCTTCAGCAATGTCGATGCAGATTTAGCAGAAGAAATTGCCAAAGGAGTAGGCGTGGCGACGCCCGCGAAGCGTAAAGCATCTAAAGAAATTCTTACTTCGCCTGCGTTAAGCCAAGCCCGTACAGTGAAAACCGCGTCAACAAGAAAAGTCGCTGTACTGGCCGGAAACGGATTTCATGAAAAAGAGCTGCAAACAGTGCTGGAAGCCTTAAAGCAAGAAGGAATCACAGTGGATATCATCAGCCAAAATCTGGGGTATATGACAAGCGGCAGCGGACAGCAGCTTGAGGCCAGCGGCACGTTCCTGACGGTTGATTCTGTTCTGTATGATGCCGTCTATGCCGCAGGAGGGCCGGAGTTAAAAGACAACAAACAAGCGATGGCGTTTATCAGAGAAGCTTACAATCACTACAAGGCGATCGGTGCAGCAAATGAAGGAATTGACCTTCTTCAATCCTCTGTCGGGACAACAGAGGGACCAGGCATCGTAACGGCTAAAGATGAACCTGACTACACCGCTTTCAGCAAGGCATTTATCGATGCGGTTGCTGCTCATCGCCATTGGGATAGACGAATTTGACCGGCTCCTGTATCTTTAAGGAAGATACTTTTCATAAGGAGCATGACAAATGAACGAAAAACAGCTCGCTGAAGCTTACGAACGCGATGAAAATATGATGATTTTGGTGTTTGCCCAATGGTGCGTGAACCATGATCTTGATCCGATGGAGCTGTACGCCAAAGCGTATCCGCAGCAAAAGCTGAATGAAAGCTTGAAAAAAACCATGGACGATCTGGTCGTGCCAAAACACGAAGCAGAGCACATTCCGGACCAGACTGTCATTGCGGTATTAGAGATGTTCGGAAATACAGATTTGGCACAGGCCGTTCATGAAGCGATTTCTGGGCGCAAACAGTAAAAAAGAGACATCCTGTGTCTCTTTTTTTATTGGAAAAATCATGCTGTTAGACTTAGAAACTTCTTTCGATTTAATCAGTCTATAAAAGTGTGTATTGCTTAAATAAGGGAATGATAAACAACGACATCAAAGGAGGATATTATATGAAATGGAATAAAATGCTGAAAGCTGCGGGGATTGCAGTCTTGTTTTTTTCCGTATTAGCATATGCGGCCCCATCTTTAAAAGCAGTTCAAGCGAAAACACCGACTGTCAGCACCCATACGTACAAAAAGATCAAGGAGTTAACGTATCCACAAGTGCATCACATCGGGAATGCCGCGTTTGAAAAGAAAATCAATCAAGAGCTGAAAGCCTACATTGAACAATCGTATCAGGAATATCTGAAAAACAAAAAAGCAGGCGAACAGCAGGGCTTTAAAACGGAATATCGAACATCCTTCAGCGTCAAATACAATGCGGCAGGCAAGCTCAGCATTCAAACACTCAATTATATCTATTCAGGCGGCGCCCACGGTTTAACGTCTGTCCAGTCCTTCAACTATGACTTGAAAGCACAAAAGCGGGTGACGCTGGAGCAGATTCTGAGCACCAAAACAAAAGTCAGCAAAACGAGAGATTACCTATATAGCTATATCAAAAAACACGATGAGCTGTTTTTCCCTGATGTAAAGAAAGAGGATATAACCCTAAACAAAGACACAATGTTTTACTTTACGGCAAACGGAATCGCTATCGTCTTTGGCCAGTATGACTTGGGGCCTTATGCAGCGGGAATCCGGGATGTGCAGGTGCCAGCCTCTATTTATCAATAATCAAAGAGCCATATCCGAAAAGGATATGGCTCAATGTTTCTACCACACAAACAGGCCGACAATCGCAGCACTTAATAAAGATACTGCAATTCCGCTTACGATCAGTTTCCACACGTTTCTCCCGATGACCGTTGATTTTTCTCCGTCAAGGATCGAATTGTACGTGCCGTAAATCATGCCGACCGTACTGAAGTTTGCAAAGGACGTCAGGAATGTCGTCGCCACCGCAACGGTGTGAGGCGGAAGGGATTTGAGATTGTTTTTCAAGTCAAGCATCGCAACAAACTCGTTCGTTGCTAATTTCATGCCCATCAGCTGAGCAACATACATCGCATCGTGCACTGGCAATCCAAGCAGGAATGCGAATGGACTGAACAGATAAGCAAAAATCGTCTGGATGGTCAGGCCGTGTACGAAAACGCCAAGAATGCCATTAACTGCTGACGTTAATGCGACATATCCGATCACCATTGCTAAAATAACGATAACCATGTTCATGCCGACAAGCATACTGTTAGAAATCGTAGAGAAAAAGTCTTTCTTCTCTTCTTTAGGCGGTGTATAGATGATATCTTCATCCTCAGGCACGTGAACAGGATTCAGCAGGTTTGCGATAATCAGCGCGTTTAAGCAGTTCAAAGGAATGGCTGTAAACAAGTATGTCGCAGGCACCATTGACAGATAAGATCCGATAATGGAGCCGCTGATGCTGCTCATGCTCATTAAGCCGAATGTGAGCAGGCGGTTGTTGCTTAAAACCGTTAGCTGCTGGCGGATAACCGCAAGTGCTTCGGTATTTCCCAGAAACATCATTTGAATAGAGAAAAAGCTTTCTAATTTCGGCAAGCGGGAAGCCTTTGAAATCACCCATCCGATTTTATCAATCAGCCAAGGCAAAATACCGAAATACGTTAAAATATCAAAGAATGTGACGATAAAGATAATTGGAAGAAGCGCACTAAAGAAAAAGTCTACTGTTTCATTCGCCATCACTGACGGAAAGGCAAACGCGATACCGTCACTGGCGCAAGCAATCAGCCAAGTGAAGAAATCACCGATTTTACCGATAGCCCAGCTTCCGACTTTTGTTCCCAGCATAAACCAAGTAATCAGCAATTCCAGAACAATTAACGTCATGATCGGGCGCCACTTGATTTTCTTTTTCTGCGGAGAACATAGGAATACAACTGCCATAATCACAATGAGACCGACAAGGTTTAGTAAAAAGTACATGATAGCAACTCCTATGAGGGTTATTATGGAAACAAAAAAAGCTCTTATTTTTCACAAATTCTGGAAGTGTAGAAAGTGTGAAAAATAAGAGCAAACAGAAAAGAACTTGTCCTTTTCAACTCGTTCAAATTTATTCAAACTTTCTTGTAGTCTAGTTTTTTACGGTTACTAGGTAGAAACAATCAGACCATATTACTGATCATATACAAGAATGTCTTTTTCTAAGATGATAGCAGTATTTTATCCTTTCACTTTTTGAAAATCAACCTTTTTAACTATTTTCACAATAATAAAATTTATATTCTAAAATGAGAAAATAAAGGAAAAACATGCTGGATTGCTATGCTGATATGATGTTGGCGGGATACCAGCATGTCAGTACTGATTTTTCTTCACTATAAGGTTCCAGCTCCTGGAGATTTGTTGTATGATGGAAATGGGGAAACCCATACAGCAGAAAGGGAGTTTTTTTCATGATTATCCAATTCATTCGTTATAGATAATGACAGGTGTAGACAAACTGCCAGACCTGGCCAATTTTTGAGATAGGCCTAGGTTTATTTGTCTATGCCTTTTTCATTTATCTAAAAATGAATGAATGAGGTGTTTTTATCATGAAGCGAACAGTTGATTTCAGCATGTTTCGATGCCCGCTCTGCGATTCTTCTATGGATGCGGCATCAGGGAAAAGCTTGATTTGTACAGAACGAGGACATACATTTGATCTATCTCGGCACGGCTACGTGAACTTTCTGACGAAGCCGGTCAAAACCAGTTACGGTGCTGAGCTTTTTGAAGCGAGGAGCAGGCTGATTGGAGAATGTGGTTTTTTTGACCCGCTCCATGAGGCGATTGCAGAACTCATCAGTCATCCCACATCTGGTCATGAGGCATTTACCATCCTGGACAGCGGTTGCGGTGAGGGTTCTCATTTGAATGCGCTTTGCGGGTTTGATTATGCAGGGAAAGCAGCGATAGGAACCGGCATAGATCTTTCGAAGGATGGGATCTTAAAAGCTTCTAAGGCATTCAAAGATCAGATGTGGGCGGTTGCCGATGTGGCGCGTGCTCCTTTTCATGATCGCCAATTTGATGTTGTGCTGTCTATTTTTTCGCCGTCCAATTATGCAGAGTTTCATAGACTGCTGAAGAATGATGGCATGCTCGTAAAAGTAGTGCCGCGAAGCGACTATTTAATAGAATTAAGGCAATTTTTATATACTGATTCACCAAGGCGCACGTATTCCAATGCGGCAGCTGTTGAGCGTTTTACAGCAAATGCTGCACACAGCCGTCCTGTCAGGCTGCGCTATGTTAAAACGCTTGACCAGCAGGCGATCCACTGGCTTCTCAAGATGACGCCGCTTGCCTGGTCGGCGCCGAAAGATCGAGTCAGCTTCCTGAAAGAGATGAAAACAGCCGATATTACGGTTGATGTTGATATCCTAATAGGAATGAAATGAATGGCAGAGGAAAGCTCCGAAAAAAGGAGCTTTCCTTTTTTAATCGGAATAGTTGGCCCATGCTTCTCGTACATATGGAAAGGGGACGGAAACAGCCGATGCGGACAGGTTTATGTAAACGCTTTCTAGTTCGCGGAAACGGGGGATGTGTGTGTGGAACTGATCATCATTCTATTGGCGTTAGGTTTGCTGATGTTTACGGCGTATCGGGGATTTTCTGTCATATTGTTTGCGCCGATTTGCGCGTTATTCGCGGTGCTGCTGACAGATCCAAGCCATGTGCTTCCTTTTTTTTCATCAATTTTTATGGAGAAGATGGCGGGTTTTATTAAGCTGTATTTCCCAGTGTTTTTGCTCGGTGCCATTTTTGGAAAGGTCGTTGAAATGGCCGGGCTTGCGGTATCAATCGCGAAAACAATTGTCCGGCTTGTCGGGGCAAAAAGAGCGATACTTGCCATTGTGCTGATGGGTGCTGTCTTGACGTACAGCGGTGTCAGCCTGTTTGTTGTCGTATTTGCCGTATATCCTTTTGCGAAAAACATGTTCCAAGAAGCAAACATACCAAAACGCCTCATCCCGGGAACGATTGCTTTAGGTGCTTTTACGTTTACGATGGACGCACTTCCGGGGACGCCGCAAATCCAAAATGTCATCCCGACGTCGTTTTTCAAAACAGACATTTATGCCGCCCCTTGGCTGGGCTTGATGGGCGCAGTGATTGTGCTGGCAGCTGGGATGCTCTATTTGGAATCAAGGCGGAAGAAAGCGCAGGCATCTGGCGAAGGATATGGCGGTTTTGATTCGCAGAATGCTCCTGCTCCTGAATCGATTGAGTCCGCGGCTGAACCGGAAAAAAGCCCGATTCGGCACGCGCTTGCCTTTGTCCCGCTTATTCTCGTCGGTGCAGTGAATAAATATTTCACCATTTACCTGCCAAAGTGGTATCCGAATGGATTTGATTTTTCTTCCATAGGATTAAAGGAGTTCGGCAGGCTTGATATTTCTTCAGCGGCTGCTATTTGGTCGGTGGAGATTGCTTTAGTGATTGGCATCATCACAACGATTTTATTTGATTGGAGAAGTGTGTTTGCCCAATTGAAGGAAGGGCTGAATGAAGGAATTGGCGGCGCCTTGCTGGCATCTATGAATACGGGTGCCGAGTACGGGTTCGGCGGCATTATCGCCGCGCTGCCGGGGTTTCATAAGCTGAGCAGCGGTATTTCACATACTTTTACCGATCCGCTTGTAAATGGCGCCGTTACGACAACTGCGCTGGCGGGAATCACCGGCTCGGCTTCAGGAGGAATGGGCATTGCGTTAAGCGCGATGTCAGAGCAGTACTTACAGGCGATTCAGGCTTATAATATTCCGCCGGAGGTGATGCATCGAGTCATTTCAATGGCATCAGGCGGGATGGACACACTGCCGCATAATGGCGCCGTCATTACGCTTCTGGCTGTGACGGGACTGACTCACAGGCAATCGTATCGCGATATTTTTGCAATCACGCTCATCAAAACGGCTGCCGTATTTGCTGTGATCGCGATTTACAGCCTGACTGGTCTAGTGTAGAAGAAAACGAAAGGGGCATCAATATGGGAAAAGTGCTGTCATCAAGCAAGGAAGCTGCGAAATTGATTCATGATGGGGATACGCTGATCGCGGGAGGGTTTGGGCTGTGCGGCATCCCTGAACAGCTCATTTTGTCTATAAGAGATCAGGGAGTAAAGGATTTAACCGTTGTCAGCAATAACTGCGGAGTCGATGACTGGGGGCTTGGTTTGCTTCTGGCTAACAAGCAAATCAAGAAAATGATTGCTTCCTATGTCGGTGAAAATAAAATTTTTGAGCGGCAGTTTTTAAGCGGAGAGCTTGAGGTCGAGCTTGTTCCCCAAGGAACGCTCGCTGAGAGAATTCGTGCAGGCGGTGCAGGCATACCGGGATTTTATACGGCGACAGGCGTCGGCACCTCCATAGCCGAGGGAAAAGAACATAAAACATTCGGCGGCCGAACTTATGTGCTGGAGCGAGGCATTACCGGCGATGTGGCGATCGTCAAAGCGTGGAAAGCGGACACCATGGGCAATTTGGTTTTTCGGAAAACGGCGAGAAATTTCAATCCCATTGCCGCCATGGCAGGCAAGATCACGATTGCCGAGGCGGAAGAAATCGTGGAAGCAGGAGAGCTCGATCCAGATCACATCCATACGCCGGGAATTTACGTACAGCATGTCGTGCTTGGCGCGAGCCAAGAAAAACGGATTGAAAAACGAACAGTTCAGCAAGCATCGGGAAAGGGTGAGGCCAAGTGAAGGAAGCGAGAAAACGAATGGTCAAACGGGCTGTACAAGAAATCAAGGACGGCATGAATGTGAATCTCGGGATTGGAATGCCGACGCTTGTCACAAATGAGATACCCGATGGCGTTCACGTCATGCTTCAGTCGGAAAACGGCTTGCTCGGAATTGGCCCCTATCCTCTGGAAGGAACGGAAGACGCGGATTTGATCAATGCGGGAAAGGAAACGATCACTGAAGTGACCGGCGCCTCTTATTTTGACAGCGCTGAGTCATTCGCGATGATAAGAGGCGGGCATATCGATTTGGCTATTCTCGGCGGAATGGAGGTTTCGGAGCAGGGGGATTTGGCCAATTGGATGATCCCGGGCAAAATGGTAAAAGGGATGGGCGGCGCCATGGATCTCGTCAACGGGGCGAAACGAATCGTTGTCATCATGGATCACGTCAATAAGCATGGTGAATTAAAGGTGAAAAAAACATGCTCCCTTCCGCTGACAGGCCAGAAAGTCGTGCACAGGCTGATTACGGATTTGGCTGTATTTGATTTTGTGAACGGCCGCATGACACTGACGGAGCTTCAGGATGGTGTCACAATTGAAGAGGTTTATGAAAAAACAGAAGCTGATTTCGCTGTAAGCCAGTCTGTACTCAATTCTTAATGGGAAGGTGTTTGACATGAGAAAACAAGTCGCCTTGGTGACAGGGGCTGCCGGCGGAATCGGATTCGAAATGGCAAGAGAATTCGCCCGGGAAGGTGCCAGCGTCATCGTTTCAGACCTCCGTCCGGAAGCATGTGAAAAAGCAGCCTCCAAACTTGCAGAAGAAGGCTTTGACGCGGCGGCCATTCCGTATGATGTGACAAAGGAAGCGCAAGTTGCTGATACGGTGAACGTCATCCAAAAACAATACGGCCGCTTGGATATTTTGGTGAACAATGCCGGTATTCAGCACGTCGCTCCGATTGAAGAGTTTCCGACAGACACCTTTGAACAGCTGATCAAGGTCATGCTGACGGCCCCCTTTATTGCAATGAAGCATGTTTTTCCGATCATGAAAAAACAGCAGTTTGGCAGAATCATTAATATCGCGTCTGTTAATGGATTAGTCGGCTTTGCAGGGAAATCCGCTTATAATAGCGCCAAGCACGGCGTCATTGGACTCACAAAAGTAGGGGCGCTGGAAGGCGCGCCCCACGGCATTACAGTCAATGCGCTCTGCCCGGGTTATGTCGATACCCAGCTTGTACGCAATCAGCTTAGCGATCTATCGAAAACTAGAAATGTCCCTTACGACTCTGTACTTGAACAAGTCATTTTTCCGCTTGTGCCGCAAAAGCGACTGCTTTCCGTCAAGGAAATTGCGGATTATGCCGTGTTTTTGGCAAGCGAGAAGGCGAAGGGCGTCACTGGGCAGGCTGTCGTCCTTGATGGGGGCTACACCGCACAATGACATAAAAAACACACTTGCTCCGCTAGGGAATCAAGTGTGTTTTTTCTTTTCTTATTTCCAAACATCATTAGCGATCTCAACCACATGGCGGAGCTTCGCCCATTGCTGTTCTTCAGTCAGCTTGTTGCCTTCCTCAGTTGAAGCGAATCCGCATTGAGGGCTGAGGCAAAGCTGGTCTAAGCTTACATAACGGGATGCTTCTTCGATACGGCGTTTTACATCGTCCGGATGTTCAAGCTCACCGAATTTAGATGTCACTAAGCCAAGAACAAGCTGAAGATCAGGCCGTTTTACGTAACGGAGCGGCTCAAATCCGCCTGAGCGTGAATCATCATACTCTAAGAAAAGGCCGTCAAGATTCAAGCCGTCAAAAATGGTTTCGGCTGCTGCGTCATAGCCGCCTTCCGCTGTCCAAGTGGACTGGAAGTTGCCGCGGCAAATATGCATGGTTACGGTCAAGTCATCAGGACGGTCTGCAATCGCGTCATTAATGGATTTCGCAAACAGCTGACGAAGCTCGTCAGGCGTTGTTCCGAACGCTTCGATTTGTTTTAAGCCTTTTTCAGATAAGAAAACGGCCCACGCTGTATCATCAAGCTGGAGGTAGCGGCAGCCTCTGTCATAAAACGCTTGAATCGCTTTTTTATATGCTTTGGATACATCATGCTGGAAAAGGTGATAGTCGTTTTTGTATGCACCTTTTTCCAATTTTCCGCGGAAAAACAGCATATTCGGGCTTGGAATCGTCATCTTTGGCGTCGCGTCACCGGCAATGCTATGGAGAAATGAGTAATCTTCAAGCATTGGGTGAGTTGAAAAGTCGATATCACCTGTGACTTTAATGCCGCGTGCTTTTGTCTGTACGTTATGGAATTGAATGCCTTGCTCAGGAGTAAACGGCTCAACGCCATCTAAGTTTTCCAGGAAATCAAAGTGCCACCATGCTCTGCGGAATTCACCGTCTGTCACGACGTTCAGGCCGGTTTCCTTCTGTTTTTCCACAATGCGGATAATTTCATCGTTTTCGATCTGGCGAAGCTGCTCAGCCGTAATATCGCCGGCCGCTTTTTGCAGCCGCGCTTTTTTAACGGGCTCAGATCTCAACAGGCTTCCGACTTGATCCGCGCGAAACGGCGGTTTTTTTCTTTGAAGTGATTTTTGTTCTGCGGGTGTTGTTTGTTGTGACATGTTGTCCATTCCTTCTTTCCATTCAAATGTAAAAAAGCTCTTCCTTTGGATAAGGAAGAGCTTGCGTGACAATCTCAACCTTATCTTCAAGAGCAATCATTGCTCTAAAGGATTTAGCACCATTCTGTTAAACAGCGGTTGCCGGGTATCGCAGGGCCAGTCCCTCCACCTCTCTTGATAAGGAAAACCTTTTTATGAAATTTTCTGATAGTATCTATTATTCACACATTTTCTATTTCTGTCAATGATAGATTATCTCCACACATCGTTGGCAATGTCGATGACATGGCGAAGCTTTGCCCATTGCTGCTCCTCTGTCAGAAGGTTGCCTTCTTCTGTAGAGGCGAAACCGCACTGCGGGCTCAGGCATAGCTGGTCCAAGCTGACAAAACGCGCGGCTTCATTGATACGGCGTTTCACATCCTCAGGATTTTCAAGCTCGCCGTATTTCGATGTGATCAAGCCGAGCACAATTTGCAGATCCTTGCGCTTCACAAAACGGAGCGGATCAAAGTTTCCGGAGCGGTCATCATCGTATTCCAAGAAAAGGCCGTCAAGGTTTAAGCCGTCCAAAATCGTTTCCGCTACAGCGTCGTACCCTCCTGATGCCGCCCAGGTTGAGCGGAAGTTGCCGCGGCAAATGTGCATTGTGATCGTTAAATCGTCAGGCCGGTCTGCGACGGCATCGTTAATTGTTTTGGCAAATATGGCTGGCAATGTTTCTGGATCGCCGCCGAGCGCCCGGACAACCTCTCTGCCTTTTTCCTCAAAGAAGAGAGACCATGACGTATCATCGAGCTGGAGATAACGGCAGCCAGCATCATAGAAGGCTTTGATTGCTTTTTTGTACGCTTGGGCCAGATCATGAAAGTATTCCTCTTGATCGTCATAAATCCCTTTATCCGCCTTTTCGCCAAAAAACAGCATATTTGGGCTGGGAATGGTCAATTTTGGCGTCGCGTTACCAGCAATCTCATGTAAAAATTGATAATCAGCAAGCGCTGGGTGGCTCGTAAAATCGAGTTTTCCCGTCACTTTGATGCTGCGCGCTTTCGTTTTTGTGTTATGGAACTGAATTCCCTCAGCCGGGATGAACGGTTCCACACCGTCAAGTCCTTCCAGGAAGTCATAATGCCACCAGGAACGTCGGAATTCCCCGTCTGTTACCACATCGAGACCGATTTCTTTTTGTTTTTCCACGATGCGGGTGATCTCTTGATTTTCGATATCACGAAGCTGTTCCGCTGTCATCTCACCAGCCGCTTTTTTTTGCCGGGATTCCTTCACCGGAACGGAACGAAGCAAACTGCCGACATGATCGGCGCGGAAAGGTGCTTTGCGTTGTTTTTCTGTTTTTTGTCCTGCAACATTCGTTTGTTGAGCCATGTTATTCGCCTCTTTTCTGAAATATTGAGCATGTAAAAAGCTCTTCCTTTGTGTAAGGAAGAGCTTGAACGATCAAATCTCCGCCTCATCTGCAAGAACGCAATGTTCTTAAGGATTTAGCACCATTCTGTTTGAAACAGCGGTTGCCGGGTATCATAGGGCCAGTCCCTCCACCTCTCTTGATAAGGTACAACTTCATATTCAGATTTCAATTATCTTAATATTATTACTTTTGGATCAATTGTCAATGCTTTTTAGAAAATACTTTCATCTTCATCGTTATATAAAACCATATCAAGCACGATAGCGATGGCAGTGCAAATCAGAACATCTCCCTCGTTTGCAATCTGCAAGTGATAGGAATCACCCCAACTGAGCCACTTTTTGCTCACTGACATCCGGACATTTTCCCCGTCCGTCAGCTGGAATTCATCCCTCCATAAATCACCATCGATTTCCCAGTTAAGCCCGGAAATCACAAATTTCGGTTTGAAAAACGTTACTTTCTTCGTTACCTCACAAACTGTTTTCCCGCCAATTGAAATCTCATAGCGCGGCAATAAAGACATTAGTTTTTGTTCTATGGAAACGAGCGTTTTCCCAGATGAGTCTGTCATTTGTAATGAGTCTCCTAACGAGAAAAAACGCCCCTCCACCTTGAATGTTTCTTGTTCATCCCGGTCATAAATGTGAAATGCATCTTTAAATGAGAACATTTTTTGTTTCATAAATAACTCGATCATTGCTGAAGTCTCCTTTGGGTTTGCCTTGTATGAAATTACGGATAGGTGGCGAAAAGGTTTCAGGCTCTAAATCAAACCAATTTTAAAAGGCTGCGTGATTCAGCAGCCTTTTCGTTTGAAATATAGAATTAGGAAAGATGCATCCGGCGTTTTTGGCGGATGGCGTCAAGGTCGATTAGGTTGTTGTGATGAGGTGCGGCTGCTGGCAGAGGGCTTGTCTTTTGCGGTTTGCGGCGATTGTCCTTGCTGAAAGAAAAAAGAAGATAGCCGCATAATGCGATGATAATAAATAGGATCATATTACATACCTCCCAAAAAAAGTTTTGGTACTCTCTATTGTACGGATAAAATGCCAAAAAGTATTCAAAAAATTCTAAATCAATAAATAATAAGAAACTGTCCCTCTAAAACAGTATTACCTGATGACCTGAAAATAGTCTTGAATTACGCTGTTTGCTCTTGTTGATGATTGGTTCTATAGTTACTATCGACGATAAAATAAATTCCTTTATATAACTTTTAACCTAAGTTTTCGTAATTCAAATTGCCTGTTTTTGGGTGCTGTTTTCTTGCTTGTTTGGTTTATACCCTATTTTGCGGAATTGAACACAAAAAACCCAAATTTCGGAGCATTTGGGCGGTACGGGTGAATACGGATTGTATCTTGGGGATTTGAATGTTTTATTTGAAGAAGCGTTTGAACATTTTTCTGATTTTTTGAAATGGGCTGGATTTCTTTTGCATGTTAAGCGGCCTGGAAATGATCCATTTTTTCAAGAGACTCTTTGCAGCGATTGCATGTTTTGTCATTGTTTTTCCTCCTCATTTGTTGATACTTGTTTTACGGAGGACGTGTTTAAAATGTTTCATTTTCACACAAAAAAACCAGTCCTTTTTTGGACTGGCTTTTGGCATTAGGCTTGCGCTTCAAACTGCTTTGCAATCTCAACGATGACATTTACGGCTTTGACCATATTATCAACTGAGATGTATTCAAATTTGCCGTGGAAGTTTTCCCCGCCTGTAAAGATGTTTGGCGTCGGAAGCCCCATGTAGGACAGTTGCGATCCGTCGGTGCCGCCGCGGATGGGGGAAATCTTCGGTTCAATGCCGAGGTTTTCCATTGCTTGCTTGGCAATGTTGACGATTTCGATGACAGGTTCAATTTTCTCTCTCATGTTGTAGTATTGGTCGTTCATATCCAGCAGAATCCGGTCTTGCCCGTATTCGTTTTGAAGTTCTTCAACGGCACGCTTCATTGTTTCTTTTCTGTTTTGGAAATTCTCTTTGTCAAAGTCTCTAATAATGTAGTAGAGCTTTGTTTCCTCTACGTCTCCTTGAATCGACAGCAAGTGGTAGAAGCCTTCATAGCCTTCCGTATATTCAGGCGCTTCGTCTGCCGGCAGCAGGCTGTTCAGCTTCATCGCGATTTTCGCAGAGTTGATCATTTTCCCTTTAGCTGTTCCGGGATGTACGTTGTTGCCTTTAATCGTAATTTTTGCGGCAGCGGCATTGAAGCTTTCGTATTCAAGCTCGCCGAGAGGCCCGCCGTCAACCGTGTAGGCAAAGGAAGCATTGAACCGTTTCACATCAAATTTGTGCGGCCCTCTTCCGATTTCTTCATCAGGCGTAAAGGCGACTCTGATTGTACCGTGCTTGATTTCAGGGTGTTTGATGAGGTAATCCATGGCTGTCATGATTTCAGCGATACCGGCCTTATTGTCTGCGCCGAGAAGGGTGGTGCCGTCTGTGGTGATGAGTGTATGGCCCTTATAGCCAGACAGCTCAGGGAATTGATCAGGTGACAGGGTGACCTGCAGCTTTTCGTTAAGAACGATGTCTTTTCCATCATAGCTTTCGATGATTTGCGGATTCACGTTTTTGCCGGTAAAGTCTGTAGCGGTGTCGACGTGAGCGAGAAAACCGATTGTCGGCACGTCTTTTTCAGTATTGGAGGGAAGAGTTGCCATGACATAGCCGTTTTCATCAATGGCTGCATCCTGCATGCCGATTGACTTCAATTCATCAACGAGCATGTTTCCTAATGTCAATTGGCCGGGTGTGGAAGGACAAGTGTCAACTGATTCATCGGACTGTGTGTCGACTTTTACATATGTAGTAAACCGTTCAATGATTTCTTCTTTCATTTCCAATCATCTCCTTTGTCTTATTTTAGCATGGCGGGATGAGAGATTTCTATTGCACAATACCGTTTCGAATGGCAAATACGACTGCCTGTGTCCGGTCTTGGGCATTGCATTTTTGCAGGATGCGGTGCACGTGGGTTTTCACAGTGCTTTCACTGACGAAAAGCTTTTCAGCAATATCCTCATTTCTCAATCCGTAGGCCATTTGCTGAAGAACCTCAAGCTCTCTTTTGGTGAACGGCTCTGCCAGTTCTTCGGCATGGGGCTGTTGCTTCGCTCGAAATGTCTCACTGATAATTTTAGCAGCTGTGACTGTACGGAAAATCGCCTCGCCTCTCGCCGCAGCGCGAATCGCATCTATCAACTCCTCAGGAAGTGTATCCTTCAGCAGATAGCCGACTGCGCCTGCACGGATGCCTTCAAATACGTATTCCTCCGTGTCAAAGGTCGTTAAGATGACTATCTTTGTATCTGGAAGTGCGGACATAATGTCTTTCGCCGCTTCGATGCCTGAGCAATGCGGCATCTGGACATCCATGAGGATAACATCGGGTTTTGTTTGTTTTGCGAGTGCTATAATATCGTGACCGTCGCCGGCCTCACCAGAAACCGTCATATCCGGCTGGGCGTTGATGACGTAGCGGAAGCCTTCACGCACAAGCGGCTGATCATCGGCAAGCGCGACGCGTATTTTATCTTTGTTCATCTTTTTGCTCCTTATGCGTTGTCGTGAGCGGCAATGACAGCTCAATTTTCAGGCCGCTCGGCTGTACGGCACTGAAAGTAAGGGAACCGCCTGCTTTTTCTGCGCGCTCTTTCATTCCTGTCAGGCCAAATCCATAAGTAAGGCTGCCGGTGAATTGTCCTTCGTCGGTGATTGTGACATAGAGATGGGACTTGTCGTTAGAAATGACGGCCGCCGCATGAGAAGCGTCAGCGTGACGAATGATATTGGTCAGCGCTTCCTGCAAGATACGGTAGATCGTTTCGCTCACGTTTGGAGGCCAAGACTCTTCTGACAGTCCGGCAGTATCTAAAGAAACGTGCAAGCCGCTCCGTTCCTCCACTTGATGAATGAGCCCCCGCAAAGCGGTAAGCCCCACCATCGATTCACTACGGCCCATTTGGTGAACGACAGACCGTACTTCTTGAAGACATTCCCTGGCGACACTCAGTACATTTTGAATGACTTTTTCTGAATCCTCCTTGCTGCTTTTGAGGATATAGGGAAGAGATTGAAGCTGAACAATCACAGAAGTCAGCTCGTGACCGATACTGTCATGAATGTCGCGGGCGATTCTTGTACGTTCCTCAAGGACCGCGTACCTTAATGAAAGAACAGAAGCCTCCTGCAGCTCTGCATGCGCTTTCTGGAGTTCTTTATGAGCATGCTCCAGCTGCACATGCATTTTTGCCAATTCAGCATGATTCCGTTCAGCCTCCTTTCTCGCTTCTCGTCTGAAACGCATGGAGGAGAAGAAGACGTAGAGTCCGATCATGATCGAGATGTTGCTGATGATATCGTCCCAGCTGCTGTCAAAAACAGAATACAAAAAGAAAGCATTGCCCCCAATTAGGCACACTGTAAGGATCAAAGACAGCCGTGCAGGAAGCTTTATGGCTGCATAAACCATTAAAAATACGAGTAAAAAAAAGGCGGCTCCCTGCTCTTGGCCGGAAACAGCCCAAAAGAAATCGGTCAGGAGCCAGAGTCCGATGAATATGCTCAAACTAACAGCAGTGGATGCCACATAGGGAATGATCCAAATGAATGCTAAGTATACCGCAAATACAAATGCTAACAAAATGGGATCAGCTTTGGCTGGGTGAGATAAAAATTGTATGCAATTCAAAATGAGAATAAGGCTCGGCACAAGCTTCTTGTAGTAGTGCCGAGCCGGAGTTTGTCCGTTCATGCTGGTCCTTCTTTCGGTTATTGAATGGATACTTTGCCGGCGGTCAGCTGTCTGTATGCTTTGTAAAGCATGATGTTGCGGGCTGTGATGGTGCCGAGGGGAACGAAGAACATAGAATGAATAATGGCAATAAACATCTCGTTGCTCTCAGGCAGCCATGTTCTCGCGGCCATGCGCAAAGAAAGTATCACTAGAATGAGGATAACACTCCCAAGTGAGCCGCGTGAAGTGACCTTTCCGGTTTCCGGGTGAATCCGTACATTTACCATCTTCCCAATGCCAAACCCGCAGGCCAGCCCGATCAATAATAAAATGCCGCTGATCGCCACATGTAATACGGAATGAAAATACGCCGGCTGAAACGATGCTGATACGCCCCATAAGAGCAGCAGCGGAATGATCAGCAACTTCCCGGGTCTGACAGCTCTCTCTCGGTACATCGATAAAATAATAAGAATCAATACAATAAAAATATATGGGCTCATCGCCATGTCATCAAATCCTTTCTGCATTAAGCATAGCGAAAAAGGGAAAGGAAAACGTCAACCGGCAGATTGATTTTTCAGCTGCTATACTTGTTCGCGCTGCATAAAGTCATGTAACATGGCGTGAAAATGCTGATAACATATGAAAAAACTATTAATAAACGATTAAACTTCTTAAAAATGGATGTGGAGCCGTCCTAAACACTATATAATAATAGCAGGTCATTTTTTAGGAGGGTTTACATCATGGCAATACTTGTTACTGGTGGTGCCGGGTACATTGGCAGCCACACATGTGTTGAATTATTGAACAGCGGCTACGAGATTGTTGTTCTTGATAATCTGTCCAACAGTTCGGCTGAGGCGCTGAACCGTGTCAAGGAGATTACGGGAAAAGATTTAACGTTCTACGAAGCGGATTTATTGGACCGGGAAGCAGTAGATGCGGTTTTTGCTGAAAATGAAATCGAAGCTGTGATTCATTTTGCTGGGTTAAAAGCAGTCGGTGAATCTGTTGCGATTCCGCTCAAATATTATCATAACAATCTAACAGGAACGTTTATTTTATGTGAGGCCATGGAGAAATACGGCGTCAAGAAAATTGTGTTCAGTTCATCCGCGACAGTATACGGCGTTCCGGAAACATCACCGATTACGGAGGACTTTCCATTAGGCGCGACAAATCCTTATGGGCAGACGAAGCTCATGCTTGAACAAATATTGCGTGACTTGCATACAGCCGACAATGAGTGGAGCGTTGCGTTGCTTCGTTACTTTAACCCGTTCGGCGCGCATCCTAGCGGACGGATCGGTGAAGACCCGAACGGAATCCCAAATAACCTTATGCCGTATGTGGCACAGGTAGCTGTCGGGAAGCTCGAGCAATTAAGCGTATTCGGAAATGACTATCCGACAAAAGACGGGACAGGCGTACGCGATTATATTCACGTCGTTGATCTCGCAGAAGGCCACGTCAAGGCGCTGGAAAAAGTATTGAACTCTACAGGAGCCGATGCATACAACCTTGGAACAGGAACAGGCTACAGCGTGCTTGAAATGGTCAAAGCCTTTGAAAAAGTGTCAGGGAAAGAGGTTCCGTACCGTTTTGCGGACCGCCGCCCGGGAGACATCGCCACATGCTTTGCAGATCCTGCGAAAGCCAAGCGGGATCTGGGCTGGGAAGCGAAACGCGGCCTTGAGGAAATGTGCGCTGATTCCTGGAGATGGCAGTCTTCTAATGTGAATGGGTATAAGAGTGCGGAATAAGAATGGAGGCCTTCTCAATAGAGAAGGCCTTTTTAAAGAACAAGAACGCCTCTTAAGGTACCCTTGTAAGTTTTTTCAGTTCCGCAAATACCCCTTGAACCAATTCGAACCGTCCCTTATAATGCTAATATTGGAAAGTGAAAAGGATATGATAAAAACAGTGGTTTTCTAGGGTTCCGCAATGCAAATTGGACTGTGACCGAGAGAAAACACATAGCAGCTTGGCTGTTATGACACGGTGGGATAAAAGCCCAGGAGTTTCTGCTCTTTTTCGAGAGCGTTCTCCTGGGTTTTTTTATTTGCTAGAACAGAACAATGAAAAGGAGTGTTTTCGTGATGAAAAAGAGAATGCTGGATGTACTTATGCTTGTGATTGGCGCTTTTTTCTTCGCGCTTGCGGTTAATTTATTTGCGATTCCCAATGATCTTGGGGAAGGCGGAGTCACTGGGATTACGCTGATTTTGTATTATCTGTTTCAATGGTCTCCTGGTGTCACGAACTTTATCTTAAATGCGTTTTTGCTTTTAATCGGCTACAAGTTTCTTGATGGAAAAACAACGGTTTATACGATCATTGCGGTTGCGGCAAATTCGCTCTTTCTTCATCTGACACATGGGTGGAGCATTCCGTCTGATGAATTGATCATTAATACGATTTTCGCAGGTGTATTTGCCGGAGTCGGGATCGGCATGATTATCCGGGTCGGCGGGACGACGGCTGGTTCCGCGATTCTGGCCAGAATTGCTAATAAATATTTAGACTGGAATATCAGCTATGCACTCTTGTTTTTTGATTTAATCGTAGTATTCAGCTCTTATTTTATTATTGGTGCAGAAAAAATGATGTTTACGATCGTGATGCTGTATATCGGTACCAAAGTGATGGACTTCATTATTGAAGGTTTGAATACGAAAAAAGCCATTACGGTCATTTCAGAAAATAAGAGTGAGATTGCAGAGCAGGTAAATACCTTGATGGATCGGGGCGTGACGATTTTATCAGGGAAGGGAAATTATACGGGCCAGTCAAAAGAGATTTTGTATATCGTCATTAACAAACAGGAGCTGTCTATGCTGAAAAAAATCATTAGAAGCTGCGACAAAAAAGCGTTTGTGATCGTACATGACGTACGCGATGTGTTTGGCGAAGGGTTTGTGGATATATCTAAATAAAGAAAAATCCCTCTGTACTTGAAACAGAGGGATTTTTTCATTTAGAACGGATATTTGCGGTATTGCTTCTGTATCGAAATCCATTTCGTCACAGTAAATTCCTCGACGACCCACGGATTGCCGAAACGGCCGACACCGCTTGCTTTGTTGCCGCCAAAAGCAATATTCGGCGAATCATTGACGGACTGGTCGTTGACATGGGTCATGCCGCTGTCAATTTGCAGGGCGAACTTTTCGCCTTTTTCTAAATCAGAAGTGAAAACCGCAGAGCTGAGGCCGTATTCAGTATCATTTGCCATGTCAATCGCTTCCTGGTCGCTGCCAGCTTTAATAATGGTTGCGATTGGGGCAAACAGCTCCGTTTGGGCAATTTTGCTGTTGTTGTCCGCACCGACAAAGACGTACGGCGTCAGCACGTTTCCGACGCGTTTTCCTTCAACCGCAAGCTCAATGCCGTCTGTCTTTGCCTGCTCAATGATCTCCAGTGCTTTCTCGATTTGGCGCTCGTTGATTAGCGGGCCGACAACGGTTTTCGGATCGGTTTGATCGCCGTACGGAAGCTGTTTGACACGGGCGGTGAATTTTTCTACAAACTCATCGTATACATCTTGATGAACGATGATCCTGTTGATAATCATACAGATTTGTCCCTGGTGAATAAATTTTCCGAAAATCGCGGCATCCACAGCACGATCGACATCCGCATCTGAAAGAACGGCAAATGGATTGTTGCCGCCGAGCTCAAGTGCCATTCGTTTGAAGGCGCGACCGGCGATTTCACCGATGTGGCGCCCGACTGCTGTTGACCCTGTAAAGCTGATTAATCTCGGGATTGGATTGGTGAGCATGCCGTCCCCGATTTCCTTTACATCCGTCAGCATGACGTTAAGGACACCGGCAGGAAGACCGGCGTGTTCAAACGCTTTCGCAATGATGGTCCCGCCGGAAATAGCAGTTTGGATATCAGGCTTGTGAACAACACTGTTACCCAGCGCAATTGCGGGCGCAATGGATCTCATAGATAAATTCATTGGAAAATTAAATGGAGAAATCGATGAAATGACACCTAGCGGAAGGCGGTAAATCTTATTGGTTTTCCCTTCAATGTCGGATGGCACCTCTTTGACGCCGCCTAATTCACCAGTATACGTCATGGCTTCATCTAAAATCGCAATCGTTTGTTCCAGCTCGATCGTTGATTTAATAATCGTTCCGCCAGTTTCGCGGGCGATCATCATAATGATGTCATCACGGTTTTCCTGTAAATAGCCGCGCGCTTTTTGCAGGACGGCTTTTCGGTCTTCCGTCGTGCTCTTGGCCCACTCTTTTTGGGCTTTCTGTGCAATGTTAAACGCATCCTCCAGCTGTTTGCCCGTTGCCAAAGATGCTGTTGTGATCACAGACTGGTCATACGGATTCAAAATGTCCTCTGTACGTCTGCTTTCTCCCTCAGTCCATTTTCCGTTGATAAAACTTTTGTTTAACGTTTCGAAACTCATAAGATGACCCTCCTTTGGTCCTGCATGTCCTCTTCTATTTCCGCTGAAGCCAATATGTAAACGAATGAGGTTTCCCTTTCAGTTTCTCGTCTATCTATACCGGATATACTCTTTTTTAGTGGAGAACATGTGTGTTTCGCCTTATACTGAATATACAGATCCTTACATAAGAGAGGAGACTCTATGAAATCGCTGCTGGCTATTTATCCCGGTTCGATTGTGTCTGAGGAGCTTTGCATAAGGGAAGGCTGTCTATGTTTTTTTGATGAGAGCAATCAGAGGTATATCTCCATTCCGAAAACAGAGATCAGTGAAAAAGAAGTATTGGTGCTGCAATCATTTTTGACGCCTGCGGATGAGGGCAATCAACTGTCTATGAAATCACCTGAGGAAAACAAGTGGTTTTCGTTCCTTTTTTCCAGAGGGGAATTGCCGGCGTACATAAAGAAACGGACGAGATTTGTTCACTTTCATTTATTCGGCAAAATAGAAAGGACGTCCTTTACAGAAGCGGTTCGCCATTTTTGGCCGGTGTCTTTTGTGATTGTGTGGATTCATGAGGACAGAGGCGTGATTGTCGAGCAGGAAAGTGAAGCGGCGGCGAAGAAGGGCGAACTGGAATCGCTCGCAAAAGTTCTTGAAAGTGATTTCTACTTCAGTGTCCGTTTTTACGCCGGAAGATTTTACGAGCCGGATGAGTGTCTGCGAAAACATTACACTCGTGAACAGGCGTATTTCCTGTTTGCTGAAAAACGGCTGCCTCAGGTGCAGAGTGTGACCTTTGAGATGATCTTTCCTTTTCTATTATTAGAAACAGAAAAAGAAAAACTGGAAACGCTGCTCTCTGAAGAAGCTGAGCTTTTATTTGGAAGTGAAGCTGAGCTAAGGAAGACCATTAAGCTGTTTATTGAAAACAACTCAAACGTCACATTAACAGCGAAAAAGCTGCATCTGCATCGCAACAGCCTGCAATATCGGATTGATAAATTTATTGAGCGGTCAGGGATAGATATCAAATCGTACAAAGGCGCGCTTCTTGCCTATTTTATCTGCCTGCAAAATGAAAGTTCAGAATAAATTGGAAATATGCACGAAAAATGGCTGGATGATTTTATGAACGCTGCCCATTTTAGCGAGAGGGAATTGCTGTTACACTCAATATAAGAAAGCGTTTACAATAACAAAGGGGGATGTTAGATGGCTGAATTGCGGATGGAGCACATTTATAAATTTTATGATCAGAAGGAACCGGCGGTTGATGACTTTAACCTTCATATTGCCGATAAGGAATTTATCGTATTCGTCGGCCCGTCCGGCTGCGGGAAATCAACGACGCTGCGAATGGTCGCAGGACTTGAAGAAATTTCGAAAGGCGATTTTTATATTGAAGGAAAACGGGTCAATGATGTAGCGCCAAAGGACAGGGATATCGCGATGGTATTTCAGAACTACGCGCTCTATCCGCATATGACGGTCTACGATAATATCGCGTTCGGGCTCAAGCTTCGGAAAATGCCGAAGCCTGAAATCAAAAAAAGAGTAGAGGAAGCTGCTAAAATTCTCGGGCTGGAGGAATATTTGCACCGTAAACCGAAAGCGCTGTCAGGCGGACAGAGACAGCGGGTTGCGCTGGGCCGGGCAATCGTGCGGGATGCAAAGGTGTTCCTGATGGATGAGCCTTTGTCAAACCTGGACGCGAAGCTGAGGGTGCAAATGCGGGCGGAAATCATTAAGCTCCACCAGAGACTGCAGACTACAACGATTTATGTGACGCATGACCAGACAGAAGCGCTGACAATGGCGACACGGATTGTAGTCATGAAAGATGGGAAAATTCAGCAGATCGGGACGCCGAAGGATGTATATGAATTCCCTGAAAACGTCTTTGTCGGCGGGTTTATCGGATCACCAGCGATGAACTTTTTCAAAGGGAAGCTCACGGATGGCTTAATCAAAATCGGTTCTGCGGCATTAACCGTCCCGGAAGGAAAAATGAAAGTGCTGCGTGAAAAAGGCTACATCGGCAAAGAGGTCATCTTCGGCATCCGTCCTGAGGATATACATGATGAATTGATTGTCGTGGAATCATATAAGAACTCTTCGATTAAGGCCAAAATCAATGTTGCAGAGCTGCTCGGTTCTGAAATCATGATTTATTCGCAGATCGACAACCAAGACTTTATTGCGCGGATCGACGCCCGCCTCGATATTCAATCGGGCGATGAGCTGACGGTCGCATTTGATATGAATAAAGGTCATTTCTTTGACAGTGAGACAGAAGTGAGAATCCGATAAGATCAAAAAAACCGGACATGGAGACATGTCCGGTTTTTTGCTATTGAAAATTTCAGAATCAAACCGATGAAAAAGGAGGAAGAAATAGACAGAAAGCAGGAGAACGATGAAACGATTGTTTTTAAGCATCTTTCTTTTGGGCAGCTGTTTGGCTCTTGCGGCTTGCGCTGATCAAGAGGCGAATGCAGAGCAGCCGATGCCAAAAGCGGAACAAAAGAAACCGGAAAAAAAGGCAGTACAAGTTCAGAAAAAAGAAGACGATACATCCGCATGGATCAAAACAGAGAAACCGGCAAAGCTGCCGATTTTGATGTACCACAGCATTTCTTCAGGAAACAGCCTCCGTGTGCCAAAGAAAGAATTCGAGGCGCATATGAAGTGGCTTCATGATAACGGCTATCAGACATTAACGCCGAAAGAGGCATATCTCATGCTGACGCAGGATAAAAAACCGAGTGAGAAGTGCGTGCTGATCACATTTGATGACGGGTACACCGACAATTATCAAGATGCGTATCCGGTGCTGAAAAAGTACGGGATGAAGGCAACGATTTTTATGATCGGCAAATCGATCGGACATAGGCACCATCTGACAGAGGACCAAATGAAGGAAATGGCACAGCACGGCATATCGATTGAAAGCCATACGATTGACCACGTTGAGCTGAACGGATTAACGCCTCAACAGCAGCAAAGCGAGATGGCTGATTCGAAAAAGCTGTTCGACCACATGTTTCATCAGCAAACCACCATCATCAGCTATCCGGTAGGGCGCTACAATGAGGAGACGCTGAAGGCCGCTGAAAAAACAGGCTATCAAATGGGCGTGACGACAGAACCGGGCGCGGCTTCGAGAGACCAGGGAATGTATGCCCTCCATCGTGTGCGCGTGTCCCCAGGCATGTCGGGCTCGGCTTTTGGTGCGTACATCGAATCAATGAAATAAAAAAAGGCGGCGTTTAATCGCCGCCCCCTCCGCCGCCACAGCCGGAATCGCTGAAACCTCCGTCACTGCTGCATCCATCATGGTGTGAGCCGTTGTCTGAATAACCGAAATACCCGCTGTCCGCCTGCTTGCGGCTTTTATTTTCCGATGGCTGCGGCTGAATGACTGAAAGAAAAACAATAATAGATATAAACAATAAGATGATCACAATCACTTCGCGTCACTCCCTTTTTTCACCATATCTGTTATACGGATGAAACGCTGACCGGTTTCATTTCAAAGTGATCGATTCTTTCAGGCGGTCTCTGAGCCAGCGCTTCAGCACCCCATGTCCTTTGTTTGACAATAAAGTGCCGACACGCCAATACATAGGGGGATGAGGAGCGAACTGAAAATCAATCAATCTGAAAAACCAGCTTTTATCACGGGTGAGAGAATCAATTTGAAGCTCGTCTTCACCTGCTTCAGAGCTGTAGGCACTTTGTTTTTGAATGTCCTCATCCTGCCGAACCGCCAAGATTCTCAAGGCTTCAGCCATTTGTTTGTAACCGCCCCCCAGCAATGATGCGCCAAGGTTGTCAGCACGCACCTCCATCCATTGTGAACAAAAGGATTGATAGAGCTGGAACAGGATAATGATTGCCATAATGAAAGCCCAAAGCGCAATTTTGTGGGCCTCGGGATGGGTGATATGCTGCTCAAATAAGAGGAAAATTCCAACGACAGCTCCAAGATATAGAAAACGCAAAAGCTGTGATGACAGAACGTCACGTTTTTTGATATGAATCGCCTCATGGGCCAGAATGCCTTCAATGACACGCTGTGGAAGTGTTAGTGTGGCGCTTGTCAGGATGACCATTGACCTCCCGACATTCATGCCTACTGCCATTCCGTTGTAATCATCACTCTCCGTTTCGTATATGCGGACATGGGAAATGCCGGCCGATCGGAAAATCTTATCGGCCGCTGCCTGTACATGCGGATGATGACAAGGCTTGGCGTCCATTGCCGCCCGTAACACACGGTCTGACATATACATGTTGAATACCCAATATAGGATTACGGCAACAGCCATGACCCATGGAGAGGCGTGTAATGCGTATAACGCGAGCACCAATAAGGCGTAAGCGGATACCCCTTTTACGCTGGCGGCAAAATAAAGCTTCCCGAGCAGCCGCTTCACATTTTTTCTATGATAAAACGGCAAAACAGAAATCACATTGTCCACATTGTTTTCTGCATCTGTGTATTCCTGGAGAATTGTTTTCCATTTTTGCGGTTCCTTCACCGTCAGAAACAGTGTTTCGCCGGGAAGAGACAGTTTAATGACTTGCTGAAAGCTTGTTGTCAAATCTAAACGGGATGAATACATCGTCAGAAGCGGATGGAGCTTTAAGAGATCTGCCGTTGATTCAAGCTGAATATCCTTCAAATCGGAAAGCGGGTATGTACGGGTTTCATAGTGTGAGCTGATATGCAATTTTTCTAAGGCAGCTGAATAAAAAACCTTTACGCTGAAAACATTCAGTATACGCTTCACCAGTGCCCCTCCGCCGGAGATCATGCCGAAAAGGATTACATATTTGAGGGGGCTTGGGTCAGGTCCATAGATGAAAAAAATAACAGCCCCTGCAAACACAATGGCGGTCAGCGTAATGTCTGACAGGAGACGTGTTTTGTTTCTGGCCAGCTCAATTTTCTGCCAGTCTCCCGAAGGTTTTTCCGCACGCTCTGAAACAATGAGATCCATTGCGGTCCAATAGCAGTAGAACATTGTCGCGATTGAGACAATGCCGTCCATGAATGAGAGATGAGAGAAGATATAAACTGCAGCGCCGACCCAAAGAACAATATCAATCCAGAAGTCTACGGCCGGAATGAGTTTTGCTGCCAGGGCTGATATCAAATAAAATCCAAGCCCGAGAAGCATAAAGAGAAATAGATGAGTTCCCATAGGCATGCCATATTCCTTTCTATCTAGTATTTCCAACTATTACTATAGCATGAGGCGGGAACTTGCAAAAACATGGACATGCAAAAAAGCAAGCTCTTTCGTTTGACGAAGAACTTGCTTGCGGGGATCAATAAAACTGGTGAAGCAGCAATAAGGTTAAGGACACTGTGATCGCGCCCCCGATGCGGGTAGATACCTGGGCGAACGGCATCAACTCAAGCCTTTCCGCCGCGCTTAAAATAGCGACGTCTCCGGTGCCGCCTTGTCCAGAATGGCACGCATTGATAATGGCGGTTTCAATCGGATACATGTTCAGCCATTTTCCAGTGAAGAAGCCAACGGCCATCATGGTCACAACGACAGACAGAATCGTAATAATATTGCTGAGGTTAAAAGCGGCGACAAGCTTGTCCCACGGCGTCATGGATACCCCAATCGCAAAGAGAAGCGGGTAGGTCACAGCTGTTGAAAAGAAGCGGGACACTCCAAACGCGCCATTTTCAATTGAGGCAGGCACCAATCTGAACAGCTTGATTAGAACAGCCAGTAACAGCATGGCAACGGGTGCCGGAAAACCGAAAAAATCGTGAGCGAGCATGCCGACTAAGTATAAAGAAACAGCAAGGATACCGCCTGCCGCAAATAAAGAAAGGTTGAACATTTGCTGTCCGCTTTGTGATTCCTCCAGCGCAGGGGACTCTTCTTCGGAGCGGTCCACTTTGCCGTTGCCTGTCCATTCCGGTTTTTTCTTTCCGATTCGGTTCAGCAATCCCGCTAGAATAATCGCGCACAAGCTGCCCAGCATAATCGATGGCAGAACAAGTGCAAACGCTTCCCCTTGAGAAATGGGCATGATGTCAGAATATCCGATGGACAGCGGGATAGCGCCTTCTCCGACTCCTCCAGCCATGATCGGAATGACAATGTACAGCAGGGTATGCTGAAATCCGAGTCCGAGCAATGTCCCGACAGCCAGTCCGACAATAGCGGCTGTGACAGAACCGACAATAAGCGGAATAAAGATTTTCATGAATGCTTTTACGAGTGTTTCTCTTTTCATGCCGAGAATGCTTCCGACGACAATACCGGCAATAAACAAATATAGAAAGTTTGAGTTTTCTGTAAATTCTGTGGTGGATTTGACGATATCATTAGGCAGCAGGTGATAGTACACGACAGCGGACGGAATAAAAGTAGCTAGGATGGCCGGGCCGCCGATAGAACGAACTATCGGTATCGATTTGCCGATTTGGGCAAAGGTAAACCCGAAAAACGCCATGACGGCGATGGATGTCAAAATGTCACTTTTTACATCGTGATGCATAACAAAAACAGTGATTAATATAAACAGCAAGGCATACACAGGAAGCGGTATGATGCCTACTTTTATATTCATGGCTTTCGCAAACCAATTCTCTTTTCGAACCCCTTCGTGAATTGTATCCGTTTGCAATTGCATTTGTGTTTGAAGCTCTCCCATTGAAAAACCTCCCCTATTCTTGATGCAGTGAAATTGTTCACTATGTTAAGTATACTAAAAAATTGAAATTATTAATATATTAAAAATTTACTATTCAACTTTTCTCCACTTGCCGGTTCAATTGAAAAGAGGCATCCTGCCTAAAATCTGTTTATGACGGAGTGCTGAGAAACGAGTGCTGGTCCGGGGCAAGCATTTTGTTCGCAAGGAACGATGTGTTGATGTACGATAATAAAGGGTCATTTATCCTAGCAGCCGACATAAATAAGCAACAAAATAGACAAAAATCCGTCACATAGTGCGGGACTTTTTAGGTATTTTAGGCTTTATTTTTGAAATGAATCGTTGTAAAGTACTTAATATGAACCAGTCAGAGATTGTGTCATTTGGTCAGTCTGGCAATCTTGCATCATATTGGCCGACTTTTTGACACATTTGTGAAATATTGAACAATATTTTTTTCGTCTATTTTGTGAATTACTGATCAAAGTCTCGGTTCTATTTGTGAAGTAGTGAGCAAATTAACAGTTTTAACCGGAAATGGAGGAGTAAGCATGAGTGAATTGGTATTAGCCCGCATACAATTTGCATCAACAACGTTGTTTCACTTCTTGTTTGTGCCGATGTCTATCGGGCTTGTGTTTATGGTTGCGTTGATGGAGACTCTTTATCTTGTAAAGAAAAATGAGCTGTATCTCAAAATGGCAAAGTTTTGGGGACACTTATTCTTAATAAATTTCGCAGTCGGTGTTGTAACGGGGATTTTGCAAGAATTCCAGTTTGGACTGAACTGGTCTGATTACTCCCGTTTTGTCGGAGATGTATTTGGCGCTCCCCTTGCGATTGAAGCATTATTGGCGTTTTTCATGGAATCTATTTTTATCGGATTATGGATTTTTGGCTGGGACCGCCTGCCGAAGAAAATTCACGCTCTCTGCATATGGCTCGTATCATTCGGAACGATCATGTCATCTTTCTGGATTTTAACAGCAAACTCCTTTATGCAGGAGCCGGTCGGTTTTACGATCAAAAACGGCCGCGCGGAAATGAATGATTTTGGCGCGTTGATTACAAACCCTCAGCTTTGGGTTGAATTCCCGCACGTTATTTTCGGTGCGCTTGCCACTGGAGCTTTCTTTATTGCCGGAGTGAGTGCTTTTAAACTGCTGAAGAAAAAAGAAGTGCCGTTCTTTAAGCAATCTTTTAAACTCGCAATGATCGTCGGCCTTTGTGCCGGTCTTGGCGTCGGCCTTAGCGGACACATGCAGGCTGAGCACTTGATGGAATCACAGCCGATGAAAATGGCTGCCAGTGAAGGTCTATGGGAAGACAGCGGTGACCCTGCTGCTTGGACCGCTTTTGCGACGATCGATACAAAAAATGAAAAAAGCTCAAATGAAATCAAAGTTCCTTATGCCTTGAGCTACTTGGCTTATCAGAAATTCAGCGGAAGTGTCAAAGGGATGAAAACCCTTCAGGCTGAGTACGAAAAAATATACGGAAAAGGCGACTACATTCCGCCAGTGAAAACGACATTCTGGAGCTTCCGCATCATGGTAGGAGCAGGTGTTGTCATGATTCTTGCTGCGTTAGGCGGCCTTTGGTTAAACCGCCGCAAAAAGCTTGAAAACAGCAAATGGTATTTGCGCATCATGATCGCGTTGATTTCCTTCCCGTTTCTTGCGAACTCCGCGGGCTGGATTATGACAGAAATCGGACGTCAGCCTTGGACGGTTATGGGGTTAATGACAACCGCTCAATCTGTGTCACCTAACGTAACAGCGGGCTCCTTGTTATTCTCAATCATCGCATTCGGTGTGATGTACATGATTCTTGGTGCACTGCTTGTCTTCTTGTTTATCCGTGAGATTAAAAAAGGTGCGGAGCATAGTGATCATCATGATGTTCCTGTATCAACAGATCCATTTAGTCAGGAGGTATACCATGGCATCTCTTCATGATCTTTGGTTTATACTCGTTGCTGTATTGTTTGTAGGATTCTTCTTTTTGGAGGGCTTTGATTTCGGGGTCGGCATGGCGACCCGTTTTCTTGGCCATAATGAATTAGAACGCAGAGTGCTGATCAACACGATCGGGCCGTTCTGGGACGCGAATGAAGTGTGGCTTTTGACTGGCGCAGGCGCCATTTTCGCGGCATTCCCAAACTGGTATGCAACGATGCTGAGCGGTTATTACATTCCGTTTGTCATAGTGCTGCTTGCGTTAATGGGCCGCGGGGTCGCGTTTGAGTTCCGCGGCAAGGTGGATCATTTAAAATGGGTAAAGGTTTGGGACTGGGTCGTTTTCTTCGGCAGTCTGATTCCTCCGTTTGTGCTTGGTGTGCTGTTCACGACATTATTCCGCGGGATGCCGATTGATGCCGACATGAACATTCACGCACATGTATCTGATTATATCAATGTATATTCTATACTTGGCGGTGTGACGGTAACACTTCTTTGCTTCCAGCATGGATTAATGTTTATCACGCTGCGTACGATTGGTGATTTGCAAAACCGCGCCCGGAAAATGGCGCAAAAGATAATGGGTGTTGTTTTTGTAGCGGTTCTTGCCTTCGCGGCCCTTTCTGCGTATCAGACAGACATGTTTACACGCCGCGGCGAGATTACCATTCCGCTCGCTGTTTTGATTGTCATCTGCTTTATGCTCGCGGCTGTATTTATTCGTAAGAAAAAAGACGGCTGGACATTTGGGATGACAGGCGCTGGTCTGGCGCTGACCGTGGGAATGATCTTTATTTCCCTATTCCCTCGCGTAATGGTCAGCTCGCTTCATAGCGCATACGATTTAACAGTAGCTAACGCTTCTTCCGGAGATTATTCGCTTAAAGTCATGTCAATTGCAGCATTAACGCTATTGCCGTTCGTCATCGGCAGCCAGATCTGGAGCTATTATGTCTTCCGGAAGCGCGTCAGCCATAAGGAGCCTATGACTTATTAATGGGAAAAGACCTGTTTCGATATAAAGGAATGAAGCGGATTCTCACCTTGATTACTTGTTTAACGCTGATTCAGACAGCCGCCATTATTATGCAGGCAGAGTGGCTGAGTGAGGCCTTAACCGGACTGTTCAACGGGAAGGGCATTACCTCCCTTTTTCCGGTGATCAGCTTTTTCCTCATCGCTTTTATCGCCCGGCACGGGGTGACGGTGGCGCGACAGAAAATCGTCTATCAATACGCCGCCCGGACAGGAGCAGATTTGAGGAAAAGTTTTCTTGATCAGCTGTTCCGATTAGGCCCCCGCTTTGCAAAGAAAGAAGGGACGGGGCAAATGGTGACGCTGGCGATGGAAGGCATCAGCCAGTTCCGCCGCTACCTGGAGCTGTTTCTGCCGAAAATGGTCAGCATGGCGATTGTGCCTGCGGCAGTTGTCATTTATGTGTTTTTTCAGGATCGGACATCAGCCATCATTTTAGTCGCTGCTATGCCGATTCTGATCATCTTTATGATTCTTCTCGGCCTTGTCGCGCAGAGAAAAGCGGATCGTCAGTGGAAATCCTATCAGAGACTTTCCAATCATTTTGTTGATTCTCTTCGCGGGCTGGAGACATTGCGTTTCCTAGGTTTGAGCAAGTCACACAGCAAAAATATTTTCTATGTGAGTGAGCGGTATCGCAAGGCAACGATGAGCACACTCCGGGTAGCGTTTTTGTCATCATTCGCCCTCGATTTTTTCACGATGCTGTCGGTGGCGACAGTCGCAGTATTTCTGGGCCTGCGTCTCATTGACGGCGATATTTTGCTTGGCCCCGCTTTAACGGCGCTTATTCTGGCGCCTGAGTATTTTTTGCCGGTGCGGGAAGTGGGGAATGATTATCATGCAACGCTGAACGGCCAGGAAGCAGGAAAAACCATTCAAGAGATTTTGTCGCAGCCTGGTTTTAAAGAAGAGACGCCGCTTCAGCTCGAGGATTGGTCCGATCAGGATGAGCTGAAGCTGTCAGGCGTGTCAGTCGGCCGTTCGGTGTCTGATATTCATCTCTCATTCAAAGGCAAGAAAAAAATCGGCATTATCGGTGCAAGCGGCGCCGGAAAATCAACATTAATTGATATTCTCGGCGGATTTTTAGAGCCGGATGGCGGGATGATTGAGGTTAATGGTACAAGCCGGTCCCATTTGCAGGACGGCAGCTGGCAGAAAAACCTTCTGTACATCCCTCAGCATCCGTACATTTTTGATGATACGCTTGGCAATAACATTCGCTTCTACCACCCAAGCGCTTCGGCAGAGGATACAGCCCGTGCTGCTGCGGCGGCGGGACTGGCGGAGCTGGTGGATAGCCTTCCTGAAGGATTAGAGGGGCGGATCGGGGAAGGCGGCCGGGCGCTCAGCGGCGGCCAGGCACAGCGTGTCGCGCTGGCCCGCGCCTTTTTGGGAAACCGTCCGATCCTGCTGCTGGATGAGCCGACCGCCCATCTTGATATCGAAACTGAATATGAAATAAAAGAAACGATGCTGGATTTATTTGAGGATAAGCTCGTTTTTCTCGCGACTCACCGCCTTCACTGGATGCTCGATATGGACGAAATTATCGTGCTGGACGGGGGCAGGGTTGCGGAAGTCGGGACTCACAATGAACTGCTGGAGAAAAACGGTGTGTATACCAAACTCGTGAAGGCACAACTGGGGGAAAGAGCATGAAGAAAGAAGAATGGATTTTGCCGTATATCAAGCAAAATGCCCGCCTGTTTGTTCTGGTTATCTTTTTGGGCGGGGTGACGATTTTTTCTGCTGCTTTTCTCATGTTCACCTCAGGGTTTTTGATTTCTAAAGCGGCGACAAGGCCGGAAAATATTCTGCTTATTTATGTGCCGATTGTCGCTGTGCGCACCTTTGGGATTGCGCGCTCTGTTTCGCGATATGTGGAACGGCTCGTCGGGCATCACATCATTTTGAAAATCGTATCCGACATGCGCGTCCGCCTTTACAATATGCTTGAGCCGGGTGCTTTGATGCTGCGTTCCCGTTTTCGCACGGGGGATATGCTCGGCATTTTGTCTGAGGATATTGAGCATTTGCAGGATGCTTTCTTAAAAACGATTTTTCCTGCGATCTCAGCCTTGTTCCTGTATGCTGTGTCAGTGATAGCGCTTGGCTTCTTCTCTTGGCCGTTTGCCATATTGCTTGCGCTTTATTTGTTTGTTCTTGTTGTATTGTTTCCGGTTGTGTCTTTGCTCGTGACGAGAGCGAAGAATGCGAAGCTGAAAAGCGGGCGGAATGTGCTGTACAGCCGTCTGACAGATGCTGTGATGGGTGTCAGCGACTGGATGTTCAGCGGACGCCGGCATGCTTTTATTGATGCTTATGAAAAAGAGGAACATGATTGGTTTGAGCTTGAACGGAAAAAACAACGCTTTACAAGATGGCGGGATTTTGCTGCGCAATGCCTTGTCGCCGGCCTTATTTTGCTGATGCTGTTTTGGACGGCGGGACAGCAAGCGGACGGCGAGCTCGCTAAAACGATGATTGCCGCTTTTGTGCTAGTGGTGTTTCCGTTGACGGAAGCCTTTTTGCCGCTTTCGGATGCCTTAGGCGAAGTGCCGGGCTATCAGGATTCTATCAGACGCATGAACAAGGTGGCTCCTCAGCTGGAGGCGTCACAAACTGAATCAGGGGATCAAATGCTCGATCTTCAAGATGTCACCTTGGCCTTTCGTGATGTGACGTTTTCTTATGACAACAGCAGCCAAGTGCTGCACAACTTTTCCTTTACGCTGCGCCAAGGAGAAAAAATGGCGCTGCTCGGCCGAAGCGGCTCTGGGAAATCAACATCGCTTGCATTAATCGAAGGCGCCTTGAAACCGGACTCCGGTTCTGTGACGTTAAACGGAGTGGAGACAGCGCTGTTAAAGGATCAGATTGCGGATGCGGTGGCCGTGTTAAATCAAAAACCGCACCTGTTTGATACAAGTATTTTGAACAACATCAGGCTCGGAAACGGAGAAGCAAGCGACGAGGATGTGCGCCGCGCCGCAAAGCAGGTCAAGCTGCATGACTACATTGAGTCATTGCCTGATGGATATCATACCTCTGTACAAGAAACCGGCATCCGTTTTTCCGGTGGAGAGCGCCAGCGGATCGCGCTTGCGAGGATTTTGCTGCAGGATACACCGATCATCATCCTCGATGAGCCAACAGTCGGCCTCGATCCTATTACCGAACGTGAATTGATGGAAACGGTGTTTGAGGTGCTGAAAGGAAAAACGATTTTATGGATTACCCACCATCTCGCGGGAGTGGAAGCGGCTGATAAAATCGTATTTCTCGAAAACGGCAAAACAGAAATGGAAGGAACCCATGAGGAGCTTCTGGCGGCAAACGAACGGTACAGCCGCCTGTATCACCTTGATGTTCCTGTAAAATAGAAGACAGCCCTAAAAGGCTGTCTTTTTTGTTTGAAAAAGAAAAGGGACAGGAAAAATAGGAAAAGAAAGCAGAGGAGGGATAGAGATGAATGTTCCATATTGGACGGAAGAGCATGTAAGGGCCACGCTTCCTGAAAGAGATGCGGAGAGCCATAAAGGCACGTACGGTACGGCTTTGCTGCTGGCTGGAAGTGACGACATGCCGGGGGCAGCGCTGCTTGCAGGGCTTGGGGCCATGCGGAGCGGTCTCGGCAAGCTTGTCATCGGTACATCAGAAAGCGTAATCCCGCTAATTGTTCCTGTTTTGCCCGAGGCGACCTATTGGCGTGACGGCTGGAAAAAGGCGGCGGATGCTCAGCTTGAAGAGACGTACCGGGCCATTGCCATCGGACCGGGCCTTCCGCAAACGGAAAGCGTACAGCAGGCAGTCGATCATGTGCTTACGGCTGATTGTCCTGTTATTTTGGATGCCGGAGCGCTGGCGAAGCGCACATATCCGAAACGAGAGGCCCCCGTCATCCTCACGCCGCACCCGGGCGAGTTTTCCCGAATGACAGGGATGCCCGTGAACGAATTGCAGAAAAAAAGAGCGGAATATGCAAAGGAATGGGCGGCTCAGCTGCAGACTGTCATTGTGTTAAAAGGAAACCAAACCGTCATCGCGTTTCCTGATGGAGACTGCTGGCTCAATCCAACCGGAAACGGGGCGCTCGCCAAGGGCGGAACCGGTGACACACTGGCGGGCATGATATTGGGGATGCTCTGCTGCCATGAAGATCCAAAGCACGCCATATTAAACGCGGTCTATTTGCATGGTGCGTGCGCCGAGCTCTGGACGGACGAGCACTCCGCTCATACGTTGCTCGCTCATGAGCTATCTGACATCCTGCCCCGCGTGTGGAAACGATTTGAATGATAAAAAAGCTGTCTTCAGAGAGAAGACAGCTTTTCTTGATACCCCGCCCGTTTTTTCAGACGCGGTTTCATTAATACATAGTAAAGCACAGAAGGCACGGCCAAGCCGATAATCCATGCGATGTCTCCGCCGCCAAACATTTTGGCAAGCGGTCCGATGTAAAAGCTTGTGTTGATAAACGGAATTTCCAGCAAGATAGACAGAACGAACGCAATTGTGGTGATCCAATTGACCTTTCCATAAGGCCCGTTTACGTCGAACATGGCTTTGACTTGATACTTTCCGTGGCGAACGAAGTAGTAATCGACTAAATTGATTGCCGTCCACGGAATTAAGAAATAACTGATGAAAAAGATAAAATTCAAAAACAGCTCCATAAAATTGCTCTGTCCCAGTAGGCTTAAGACTGTGCCGACAAGCGTGACGCCCAGGATCATGATGATTCTGACTTTGGGCGTGACTTTTAATTTCAGAAACGGCTCCAGCGTTGTTGTCGTGGACATGAAGGCCCCATACAGGTTAAAAACATTGATTGCCATTTGCCCAAATAACACAATGATCAGCATAATAAACGAGAAGGGACCGAACAATTGGACAATCTGGCTGCCTGAGTTTGCCGTAAAGTCAGGAAGTGAGGTTGTCAGCAATGCGCCGAGCAGCATCATCCAGATGGAGCTGACAGATGTACCTGCATAGCTGTACCAAAATGTTTTTGAAGCCGGTGTTTTAACTGGCAGATATCTTGAATAATCGGCAACATACGGCGCGTAGGCAAGCTGCCACGTCGCAACTGCGCTGACTGCCACCAAGAAAATTGGCAGATCAATCGCTCCGGGAATCCAGCTGCCTGCTGGAATCGGCAATTGAAAAATGAGAATCGTTGCAGCAAAAAATACAGCAAAAGAGGTCCAAGAAAGGATTTTTTGCATTTTGTGAATCAAATCATGGCCGAAAATGGTGAGTAAAAAACATACGGCGCTTAAGCCTATAATGCTCCATGTTCCCGGGATGGGAACAAAGCTGCTTAAGGTTCCGGCCGCCAGAATCGTGCTGCTTGCGAAGAAACCAAGGTAGATAAACATGACTAAGAAGAGGGGAAGAATCGCTCCGATTACGCCGAATTGGGCACGGCTTTGAATCATTTGCGGGATGCCTAGCTGAGGGCCTTGTGCGGAATGAGACGCCATAAATATGGCACCGATTAAGGTTCCGCAAATAATAGCGGCAACACTCCAAAACAGATTAAGTCCCATTGCAACGGGAATCGTGCCGGTCACTAACGTGGTGATATGCATATTAGCCCCGAACCATACGGGAAATAAATCTTTCGCTTTACCATGTCTTTCTTCATTCGGAATATATTCAATCGTTCGCCTTTCTACTTTCAATGCATCGTCCTCCATATTGGATGTTTTTTTGAAATCGACATAAAGTCATAGCTTAACAGACTATGAGGGGGTTTACAAATAAGGATATGCAGCCAAACGGCCGGGAAGCTTGATCTGTCAATGGCTGAAAAGAATTGTAAAAAAGATGAACGCTTTTGAATCCGGTGTCGTCTCATAAGGCAGAAAAACAAAAAAGGGGGGATGATGGTCATTGGATACACAAGAAGAACAGCGGCTGATACAGCAGGCGAAAGAGGGAAACGACGAGGCGTTTACAGCCCTTTTCCACTATCACTATTCTTTCTTATATAAATACTTGTTAAAGCTTTCCCTTCACCCCGATCTCAGCGAGGAACTTGTTCAGGAAACCTTTCTGAAAGGGTACATCCATTTAAGAAGCTTTCAGGGCCGTTCAAAATTCTCCACGTGGCTGATCTCCATTGCATCGCGGCTCTATCTCGATCACCAGAAAAAGAGAAAGAGAGAATGGAAACGGAATCAGACAGTTACGGAGGAAACAATCCGCAAGATCAAGTGGGACGTGTCGGCGAAAGGGGCAGAGTGGAGCGAAACGCTCGATCTGTTTTCAAAGCTGGACCCTAAACTGCGCACACCAGTTTTATTAAGGCATTACTACGGCTATACCTACGCCGAAATCGGGATGATGCTTCAAATCAAAGAAGGCACTGTAAAGTCCAGAGTTCATAAAGGGCTCCAGCAAATCAGAAAGGAGTGGGACGATGAATAAAGAAAAGCTTTCTGATCATTTGAAGTCAGAATGGAAAAAAATTGATCAAACAGCCAATCCCTCTATACCGAATCAAAAAGAACTGCTTCACCAGCTGTCACAAATGAAAGCTGAATACAGAAAAAAACTTCTTCAAGAGATCATTTTATTTGTATTCTGCGCACTGATGGTTGTGAGTGCTGCAATCTATGCTTTCACTCAAGCTCCTGCTGTGTTTATTGTGCTTCAGGTTTGTGTGCTTGCGGTGCTGCCGATTTTGATTGCGGCTGAGAAAAAAAGGCATCTCGGCGAATGCGAGGTGAAACGCAGATGACACAAACAGAAATCGTCATAACGGTTGCGGCTTATCTCATCGTATTGGCGCAGGGAATCTTTTTATTTATTGATGCGAAAAAACGAAATCGCATGGCATGGATTTGGGGAATTGTCGGACTGATTACAGCACCGATGCCTCTGATTTGTTATTACTTTTTTGTCATTAGGCCGGATCGGAAGAAAAGGGGGATCAAGCAATGAATATTTCTTGGGAAATGATTTTGCCGCTGGTTGTATTACAGCTGGCTTTGGCGGTTTTTGCCCTCATCAGCTGTATAAAAGAAGAGCGGACGAACGGGCCAAAGTGGATGTGGGCTGCAATCATCGTATGTATCAATATTATCGGGCCGATTTTGTTTTTTACCGTCGGCAGAAAGCAAAGGTAAGCCGATATGCTGTCTATTGAATCATTATGCAAATCGTACAGGCACCATGAAGCTGTAAAGAATGTCAGTTTTCACGTGAATGAAAATGAGTGTGTCGCACTATTAGGACCTAATGGAGCCGGCAAAACCACGACTCTGCAAATGCTGGCCGGACTGCTTTCGCCAACCTCTGGAACCATAAAGCTGTTAGGAGAGAAAAAGCTGGATCGGCGTTTGATTGGGTACCTCCCGCAGTATCCTGCTTTTTATTCGTGGATGACCGCAAATGAATTTTTGACATTTGCGGGGAGACTGTCCGGCCTTTCGAAGAGAAAATGCCAAGAGGAAATCGGTGAGATGCTGGAATTTGTCGGTTTGCACGAAGCGGCGCACAAAAGGATCGGGGGCTATTCAGGAGGCATGAAACAAAGACTCGGTCTGGCACAGGCACTGCTCCATAAACCGCAGTTTTTGATATTGGATGAACCGGTGTCTGCTCTTGATCCGACAGGGCGGTTCGAGGTGCTGGACATAATGCGGGAGCTGAAAAAGCATATGGCCGTTCTGTTTTCTACACATGTTTTGCACGATGCAGAGCAGGTGTGTGATCAAGTGGTGATTATGAAAAACGGTGAAATTTCATGGAAAGGCGAGTTACAGGAGCTGAAACAACAGCAGCAAACGAACGTTTTTACCCTTTCAGTGAAAGAGAAGCTGGAAGGTTGGCTTGAAGAGAAGCCTTACGTCTCAGCTATTGTCTATAAGAATCCGTCCCAAGCGGTTTTCGAGCTGCCTGATATACACGCTGGCCGGTCATTATTAAGTGACTGTATCCGAAAGGGATTGACCGTCACCCGCTTTGAACAGAAAACGGAGTCTCTAGAAGACGTCTATCTAAAGGTGGTGCACGCATGAAGGTGATGATGGCGCTATTGCAGAAGGAGTGGCTGGAAGGATGGAAAAGCGGCAAGCTGATTTGGCTGCCGATTGCGATGATGATCGTCGGGCTGACACAGCCGCTGACCATTTATTATATGCCGGAAATCATCGCACATGGAGGGAACCTTCCTGACGGCATGAAAATCAGTTTTACGATGCCCTCCGGGTCTGAAGTGATGGTCAGCACGCTTTCTCAATTCAACACGCTTGGCATGGCTCTGGTCATCTTTAGCGTGATGGGCAGTGTAGCCAATGAAAGAAATCAAGGGGTAACAGCGCTGATTATGTCGCGGCCTGTGACGGCAGCCCATTATATCGTGAGTAAATGGCTCATCCAAAGCGTGATCGGCATTATGTCGTTTGCAGCTGGATACGGGCTTGCTTACTATTACGTCCGGCTGCTGTTTGAGGACGCATCATTCAGCCGCTTTGCCGCAAGCCTTGGCCTTTACGCGCTTTGGGTGATATTTATTGTGACCGCCGGCCTTGCCGGAAGTACGATATTCCGGTCTGTCGGAGCAGCTGCGGCTTGCGGGATCGGGCTCACAGCAGCCGTTTCCTTTGTTGTTTCATTATTTCCAGATGGTGCGAAGTGGCTTCCGGCTGAGATTTGCAAGCAGGCGGAGCATATCCTTCTTCATGGAGAGCGGGCAGATTTTTTCGGATGGTCACTCACTTTCTCCATTCTGTACATCATGCTTCTGGCCGTGTTTTCTGTGTGGCGCTTCCGGCGGTATGAAAGCTATTAATTGATCATGTTACGTTTTTGCGCGAGCATCACAAAAAAGGCGGCAAATGCCAGAGACCCGGCTCCATAAAAAACTCCCGCAAGCCCGACAAGCTGTGCGATTTTTCCGGCAAGAAGGGGCCCGAGGAAGATGCCTAGCGCATAAAATGATTGATAAAACCCCATCACTGACATTTTTAAACGGGCAGAACTGATTTCGACGACATGGCTTAGCAGCAGAGGAAAAACGAAGCCGAGCGCCAGTCCGATACAGGCGTGTGTGATGCAAACCGTGAACAATGCAGCTGAAAAAGGAACGTATAGCAAACAGACCCCGGTGACAGCGAAACTAATGAGCATCACGAAGTAAGCGATACGGCTTGTAAAACGCAGAAGCACAAAGCTTAATGTGGCGGCTGCGTGTGGGAGGAAAAAGGCGCTCATCACCCAAAGAAGCTCCGCGTCGCCCATTCCGAGCTGATTCATGTAAAGCGGCGTAAAACCAAACACTGTGATAAATAATACGGCATGGGCCGTCATAGACAGGATGGTGAAAAGCTTCAGCTTTGGCAGCCGCAATGTATCTTTGATGTACTGATTGACACGAATGGTGCCACGGTTTGCGGGAGGAGCAGACGGATCCTGAATAAAGCAGCAGATCACCAGACCTGCGGCAGAAGCTGCCAGCGCCATCCAAAAAGGAACCTGCCTCCCTAAATGGGCTGCGGCGAGCCCGCAGAACACAATGCTGGCAAACTGAGGCATGACGGTAAAAAACTGCATGATGCCCATTGCTTTTGATGCATTGCCATTGTTGAAATAATGTGCGTATAAAATGGTCGCCATCACCCACGTAGAAGCAGTGATTCCCGCGAAAAGCCGGGCGGCCAGCACGAAGAAGAAAGAATCAAACATCAGAAAAAGCAGGCTGCTGAGGACGGAAAAGCCGAACCCGGCAATTAACAATTGCTTGCGCAAGGAAAACAGGATGTCTGACAAAAGGCCGAGCGGGAATCGCAGAAGGATTTGCGTGACCCCGTAGCTGCCGAGAATGATGCCGATTGCGCCATATGAAAAGTGCAGATCCTCCAAATACAGACTGAATACAGGAACGTAAATATAGCCTGAAAACCAGAAACAAAATACCATGCATAAAAAAACGGCGTGATCTAAGGCGCCGATTGTTTTTTTCTGAGGAATCAAGTCCTGCTGTAATTCCATCGTATCTCTCCACCCCTTTCCTTCCAGTACAACACAATTGTTGAAAGCGTTTCAATAGAAAAATAAAAAAACAGGGCTTCAAAAAAAGCCCTGTTCGCTTTTGTTAATACGGATCAGATGGATGGCTCTCCTGTTCAGCCTGCTTTGCAGCCTGTTCCGTTTCAGTTGTGCCGATCGGCCCGTTGCTGTTGTTTTCGGAAACCTTTTTTAGCCCTTCTGCTACACGTTTTCCGTAGTCAGGATCAGCTTTTGTGAAATTCTCAATCATTTGATCCTGAATTTCTTTTCGGCACGTAGAAAGCGTATTCACCAAATTCGTAATCAATTCGTTCCGCTCAAATTCAGTAAATCTCCGGTACGTTTCTCCAGCCTGTCCGAAGTTGTTTGTTCTGTCAATCGCTTCACGCTTTACATCACCTTCGACATGCGGCGTATGGTCTTTTCCGTCCTGCTTCGCTTCCTTCAGCCCGCCCATAATGGATGGCTCATAGTTGACGTGCGGGTTTTGTCCTTCTGCTCTATCGACCCGATATTGCATCTGCCCGCCTTCCTGGTTGGTGGCGACATGCTTTTTCGGCGAGTTGATCGGAAGCTGCAGGTAATTTGCGCCTACACGGTAGCGCTGCGTATCAGAGTAGGCAAACGTACGCCCCTGGAGCAATTTGTCGTCTGAAAAATCAAGCCCGTCGACAAGCACCCCCGTTCCAAATGAAGCTTGCTCCACTTCCGCATGGTAGTTTTCCGGATTTTTGTTCAGAACCAATTTGCCGATCGGTTTCCATGGAAAATCGTCTTTATACCACAGTTTTGTCGGATCAAGAGGATCAAAGTCCAGTTCAGGATGCTCATCATCGCTCATGATTTGTGCATACACTTCCCACTCTGGATAATCGCCATTTTCAATCGCGTCATATAAATCCTGTGTGGCATGGTTAAAGTTTTTCCCTTGAATCTCTTCTGCTTCCTTCTGTGTCAGGTTGCGGATGCCCTGCTTCGGTTCAAAATGGTATTTCACGAGAACGGCCTTGCCCTCCTCATTCACCCATTTATAGGCATGTACGCCTGAACCCTGCATTTGCCGGTAGTTGGCCGGAATGCCCCAAGGCGAAAACAAGAAGGTGATCATGTGTGTCGCTTCAGGAGATTGAGAAATGAAATCGAAGATACGTTCACCATCCTGGATGTTTGTCACTGGATCAGGCTGAAATGCGTGTACAAGATCCGGAAATTTCAGCGGGTCGCGGATAAAAAAGATTTTCAGGTTGTTTCCGACCAAATCCCAGTTTCCGTCTTCTGTATATAGCTTTACAGCAAAACCGCGCGGGTCTCTCAATGTTTCAGGCGAGTGTTTTCCATGATTCACAGTTGAAAAACGGACAAATGCCGGTGTTTTCTTGCCTTTTTCCTGAAAGAGCTTGGCCCTTGTGTATGTTGAAATCGGTTCGTCTCCGAAGCTTCCGTACGCTTCAAAATATCCATGTGCACCTGCTCCCCTGGCATGAACAACCCGCTCTGGGATGCGTTCCCGGTCGAAGTGGCTGATCTTTTCGAGAAAATCATAGTTCTCAAGTGTTGTAGGCCCTCTATTCCCGACGGTTCTCACATTCTGGTTGTCAGTAACAGGATGCCCCTGCCTATTCGTTAAGGTATCCTCTGACTCGTTTTTCCCGGATGTCTTATGAGAAAACGCTTCCTCGCTCCCTTGGGCATTTGATTGGTGCTGCTTGTTTTGATGATCATCTTTCAATGGTTGGCCCTCCTTTTTTGAACGGTAACAATATTCCCTGAATGGAAAGATTTTAAAACAGCCGTTTTTTTTGATCTGCTTCGGGAATGGTACAATGTACAAAAATCGGTAAAAGGAGAGGTCGATTCGTGACGAGAGAAAAAAATCCGCTGCCCATCACGTTTTATCAAAAAACCGCTCTTGAGCTTGCCCCATCGCTTCTGGGCTGCCTTCTTGTAAAAGAAACAGACGAAGGCACAGCGTCAGGCTATATTGTGGAAACAGAGGCCTATATGGGGGCTGGAGACAGAGCGGCACACAGCTTTAACAACCGCCGGACGAAGCGGACTGAGATCATGTTTGCAGAAGCTGGGCGGGTATATACATATGTGATGCACACCCATACATTGCTGAATGTCGTTGCCGCGGAAGAGGATGTCCCGCAAGCGGTATTAATCAGGGCGATTGAGCCGCATGAAGGCCAGCTGTTAATGGAGGAGAGAAGGCCGGGCAGGAGTCCGAGGGAATGGACAAATGGACCCGGAAAGCTGACAAAAGCGCTTGGCGTCACGATGAATGACTACGGACGCTGGATCACGGAACAGCCGCTTTACATCGAAAGCGGGTACACACCGGAAGCAATTTCAACCGGCCCGCGCATCGGCATTGACAACAGCGGGGAGGCACGCGATTATCCATGGCGTTTCTGGGTGACGGGAAACAGGTATGTGTCGCGTTAGCATGTTTAAGGAAGAGGCAATCAGGGGAATGGTTGAGAAAAAAGAAGGGAGAATCGGAGCTTTGAAAAAGATGATCAAAACCGTTATCAAATGGGCGCCGGTCATTTACCCGATTGTTCGAAAAATCATGAAGGATCGCAAGGTGTGTAAACAAAAGAATATGTCCGCATCTAGAACAGCCGGCTGATCCCGGCTGTTTTTTTATAGGTCAGTTTTCCCTCTAGTCCTCCGGATGTTCATTGACTTGCCATTCTCTCCATTATAGAATTTATATACATTTCGCACCCCTTCATCATCCTTTCTGCCTACTCACTGAATCCCTGCATCTACTAGATAGGAGGTTTTTCTCATGCTTCATGGGCGACTTCGTGATATTCTGCGCTTGCTGATGGCGGCTGAAGCCCCGGTGACAAGTTCGTTTTTTGCGGCGCAATTAAACGTAACGATGCGGACAGCCCGCAATGATATAAAGGAACTTCAAGGTGTGCTAAGCGGCCACGGTGCCTTTGTACAATCGGTAAGAGGCTCCGGCTACAAGCTCCGCATTGATGACGAGCAAGTATTCAGAACACTGCTGCAAGATGTATTTCAGCAAAAAAAGGGCCTGCCGGTATTGCCGGAGGAGAGAATGGCCTATCTTATGAAACGTCTGCTGCTGGCGGACCATTATCTCAAGCTCGATGAACTTGCTGAAGAACTATTTATCTCAAAATCTACACTCCAAACGGATTTAAAGGAAGTAAAGAAACGTCTGCTGCCTTACCGCATCGTCATGGAAACACGTCCGAATTACGGCTTCAAGCTGCGCGGGGACGAGGTGCAGATGAGGTACTGCATGGCGGAGTACATTGTTGATGAAAGAGAAACGGAGATAGATGTTTTAAATGAAAAGGCTGATATTTTGCCAAAAGAAGAAATTGAGATCATCCGTTCCGCCATCTTGAAAAAAATGAAAAACGACCGCATCCCTCTGTCCAACATGGGACTGAATAACCTCATTATCCATATTGCTATCGCCTGTAAACGGATTAGAACGGAAAACTATGTATCTCTTTTCCCGAAAGATATGGATCATATCCTGCATCAAAAGGAGTACCAGGCTGCAGAAGCCATCGTAAAAGAGCTGGAATCAAAGCTTTCCGTTACATTTCCGAAAGAAGAGACGGCCTACATCACCATGCATCTCCTTGGCACAAAACGAATGACACAATCACAATGCGGAGAGGACACATTTTCAATAGAAGAGGAAACCGATCAGCTGACACTTGCCATGATCAAAGCTGTTGATCGTGAACTGAAGCTTGGCATCCTGCATGACAAAGAGCTGAAAATCGGCTTGGCCCTGCATATGAAGCCGGCGATCAGCCGCAACCGATACGGCATGAATCTTCGAAATCCGATGCTGGCAGCGATCAAGGAACATTATCCACTCGCTTTTGAAGCCGGGATCATTGCCGGAATCGTGATAAAGGAACAAACGGGTATTGAGATTCATGAAAACGAAATTGGATATTTGGCTCTCCACTTTGGCGCCGCGATTGAACGAAAAAAAACAGAAAGCCCGCCGAAACGCTGTATCATTGTATGCGCATCGGGAGCCGGAAGCGCCCAGCTTCTGCGCGAAAAACTGCGTTCCCATTTCGGCAAGCGGCTCGATATTCTTGGAACGGCTGAGTATTATAGTCTTGATCAAATGTCCTACGAATCAATTGATTTTGTCATCAGTACCATTCCGATTAAAAAAGAGCTCCCTGTACCAGTACTGAAGGTTAACACCATCTTAGGCGGAACTGACTTTACAAAAATAGAATCTATTCTGAGTGATGAAAAGGAAAAAGCCAATCGCTACCTAAAAAAAGAACTCGTTTTTTTTCAGGAGGATCTGCGCTCAAAAGAAGAAGTGATTCAATTTTTAGGGCAGAAAGCGGTCGAATGCGGCTTTGCCAGAGAAGAAATCATAGATTCCATTTTTGAAAGAGAAGACATGTCGCCAACGTGTTTTGGCAATCTTGTTGCCATCCCGCACCCGCTTGTTCCGCAGACGAAAACAACGTTTTGGGCTGTTTGTACGCTCAAAAAACCGATCGATTGGGAGAGTCAGCGAGTTCAATTTGTCTGTTTGCTTTGTGTCGAAAAGGAGAACAAAGCTGACTTGCAAAGCATGTATAAACTGCTTGGCAGCATTTTGGATGACCCGGCGGCGGTGAACCAGCTGGTCAAATGCCGTTCGTATCAAGAGCTTTCGGATGTGTTTGACCAAAAAATGCTGAGCTGACAGCCTGTATATACCTTTTTTCCGTTGCCTGCGGAAAAACCCTGAGTGTTTATGAAAGCGATTTCATAATATGATGATAGCAACAGCAGGACATTACAAAATTGATCAAACTCTAGGGGGTCTTTTACATGAATATATTACTCGTTTGTGCAGCAGGCATGTCTACTAGCTTACTGGTGAGCAAGATGGAAAAAAGTGCGCAGGAACAGGGAAAAGACTATACCATTTGGGCAGTTTCAGGCGATTCTGTACAAAATCATATCGATAAAGCGGATGTATTGCTTCTCGGTCCGCAAGTCCGTTACATGCTTCCGCAGCTCAAAAAATTAGGAGAGTCAAAGGGGGTTCCGGTAGATGTCATTAATACCGTCCATTATGGCACGTGCAACGGGGCGGAAGTGCTGAAATCAGCTGAACAGCTTGGACATGTGTCATAGAGAGGGGCGGGCTATGTGAATAAAGTCAATCAGATCTTAGAAGAAAAGGTCATGCCTATAGCGGGAAGAATTGCGGGACAGCGTCATTTGCAGGCGCTGCGTGATGGTATCATCCTCACGATGCCCCTGATTATCATCGGTTCCTTTTTCCTCATCATTGGCAACCTCCCGATCCCGGGATACGCTGAGTTTATGGCAAAAACGTTTGGCAGCTCCTGGTCTGAAAAACTGGCCTACCCAGTCGACGCGACCTTTGAAATTATGGGTCTTGTCGCCGCGTTCGGCATCGCCTACCGGCTCGCCGAGAAATACGGTGTTGATGCCTTGTCGGCCGGAGCCATTTCCCTTGCGGCATTTTTATTAGCAACACCTTATCAAGTGCCTTTTATGCCGGATGGCGCGACGAAAGAAATCATGGTTGGCGGCGGGATTCCGCTTTCGCTCATGGGAAGCAAAGGCTTATTTGTCGCCATGATTATCGCAATGGTGTCCACAGAGATTTACCGCCTTATTATCCAGCGCAATTTAGTCTTCAAAATGCCGGACGGTGTCCCGCCGGCGGTAAGCAAGTCATTTGTCGCGTTAATCCCCGGCTTTGCCGTCATCTTCCTGATTTGGGCAGCCCGGCTGATTGTTGAAGCGACACCGTTTGAAAGCCTTCATAATATTGTAAGCGTTTTATTGGGGACTCCGCTTTCCATTCTGGGAGGAAGCCTTGGAGGAAGCCTTGTCGCCGAAGCCGTCAAAATGCTTTTATGGGCCTGCGGCCTTCACGGTGCAAACATTGTCGGCGGCGTCATGGCACCGATTTGGTACGGCGCAATGGATGCCAACCGGATCGCCTTCCAAGCCGGTGAGGAGCTTCCTAAGATTTTCACCCAGCAATTTTTCGATATCTGGGTCAATATCGGCGGAAGCGGCGCCACATTGGCACTGGTTGTCACGATGTTCCTGCGCGCCCGAAGCAAACAAATGAAGCAGCTCGGGAAGCTTGCGGTCGGACCGGCCATCTTCAATATTAACGAACCGATTATATTCGGAATGCCGATCGTCATGAACCCAATGCTCTTACTTCCGTTTATCATCACACCGCTTGTCACAGTGACACTTACGTACATCGGAATGAGCACCGGCCTTGTCGCAAAACCGGCGGGTATCGCAGTGCCGTGGACCATGCCGCCGATCTTTTCAGGCTATTTGGCGACTGGAGGAAAAGTCTCAGGCGCGGTCATGCAAGCCATTAATATTGCCGTGTCCTTTGTTGTCTACTATCCATTCTTCAGAATGTGGGATAAGCAGAAGCTGAAAGAAGAAAACGATCTGGAGCTGGTCAAAACGCCTGCAGCATCAGATGACAAAGAAGCGGCTCTGTAGAGAAAGGAAGTGAATCGCGTGAATGAGGAAATGGAACAAATCATTTTTCAAATCATCCTTCACGGAGGAAACGGTAGAAGCTCCGCAATGGAGGCCATTGCCGCTGCGAAAAGCGGCGACGCAGAAGAAGCGCGGAAAAAGCTTCAAGACGCTGCTGAAGAATTGTCAAAAGCCCATCATTATCAGACAGAGCTGATCCAAAATGAAGCGGGCGGAGAAAAGACGGAAATGACGCTTCTGATGGTTCATGCACAGGATCATTTAATGAATGCAATGACAGTGAAGGATATGGCTGCAGAGATCATTGAGTTATATGAAAAAATCACCGAGCAAAGGGGAGCAAGCATATGACAAAAGGATTGAAGATTGTAACGATTGGCGGAGGTTCAAGCTATACGCCCGAGCTAGTGGAGGGGTTCATTAAACGGTATGATGAGCTGCCTGTCCGTGAATTATGGCTTGTCGATATCCCCGAGGGCGAAGAAAAGCTGAATATTGTCGGCACACTCGCCAAAAGGATGGTTGAAAAAGCTGGCGTCCCGATTGACATTCATCTTACGCTCGACCGGAGAAAAGCGCTGAAAGACGCAGACTTTGTTACGACCCAATTCCGTGTCGGACTTTTGCAGGCAAGAGCAAAGGATGAGCGCATTCCGCTAAAATATGGTGTAATTGGCCAGGAAACAAACGGCCCGGGAGGCCTGTTTAAAGGATTGCGCACAATTCCGGTCATCCTTGAGATCGCAAAGGACATAGAAGAGCTTTGCCCGAACGCTTGGCTTGTTAACTTCACAAACCCTGCCGGCATGGTAACAGAAGCCTTGCTTCGCTACGCCAACCTGAAGAAAGTCGTCGGTCTCTGTAATGTTCCAATCGGCATCAAAATGGGCGTAGCCAAAGCGCTTGATGTAGATGTGGACCGCGTAGAAGTCCAATTCGCCGGACTGAACCATATGGTATTTGGGCTGGATGTTTTCTTGGACGGCGTAAGTGTGAAGGAGCAAGTCATCGAGGCGATGGGCGACCCGAAAAACGCGATGACGATGAAAAATATCTCAGGCGCCGAATGGGAACCGGATTTCTTAAAAGCGCTCAATGTCATCCCTTGCGGCTATCACCGTTACTATTTCAAAACAAAAGAGATGCTGGAGCACGAACTGGAAGCATCACAAACGGAGGGCACCCGCGCAGAAGTCGTACAGAAGGTCGAAAAAGAGCTGTTCGAGCTTTATAAAGATCCGAACCTTGCGATCAAACCGCCGCAGCTGGAAAAACGGGGCGGAGCTTACTACAGTGATGCAGCATGTAACTTAATCAGCTCCATTTATAATGATAAACATGACATTCAGCCGGTGAACACAATCAATAATGGTGCAATAGCGAGCATTCCAGACGATTCCGCAGTTGAAGTGAACTGTGTGATGACGAAAACTGGCCCTAAGCCAATTGCTGTCGGCGACTTGCCGGTGTCTGTCCGTGGCCTCGTCCAGCAAATCAAATCCTTTGAACGTGTCGCGGCAGAAGCGGCAGTTACAGGTGACTACCAAACTGCACTCCTTGCCATGACGATTAACCCGCTTGTCCCGTCCGATACTGTGGCCAAACAGATTTTAGACGAAATGCTGGAGGCGCACAAAGCGTATCTGCCGCAGTTTTTCAACAAAATTGAAGCGTAAAAAAAGCCGGCCTGTAATGGGCCGGCTTTTTTCTTACTTGCTTTCAGTCAGCGCTGCGACTTCGGTCGTCCATCCGAATTCGTCTGCGACAGCGCCTTTTTGAATGCCTGTAATCGTGTCATATAGTTTTTTTGCGATTTCTCCTGTTTCACCGTTGTTGATCGAAAGTGTTTCATCCTGCCAGATCAGCTCGCCGACTGGGGAAATAACAGCTGCTGTACCTGTTCCGAAGGCTTCTTCCAGGATGCCGTCTTTATGGGCTTGGATGACCTCATCGATCGCAATTTTTCGTTCTGAAACTTGAAGGCCCCAATGCTTAAGCAAGGCGATGACTGAATTGCGCGTAATGCCTTCCAGGATGCTCCCGTTCAGCATCGGTGTTACGATTTCACCGTTGATTTTGAAGAAGATGTTCATGCTTCCGACTTCTTCGATGTATTTCTTCTCAATGCCGTCCAGCCAGAGCACTTGGGAAAATCCTTTCTCTTCGGCGACCTGCTGCGCTTTTAAGCTTGAAGCATAGTTTCCTGCGGTTTTGGCATTTCCTGTTCCGCCTTTTACCGCACGGACAAATTCACTTTCAACAGCGATTTTGACCGGCTTAATGCCTTCTTTGTAATAAGAGCCGACCGGAGAAAGAATGATCAAGAGCTTATACGTATGAGATGCCGCAACACCAAGGAAAGGCTCGGTTGCGATGATGAACGGACGGATGTAAAGGGACGTGCCCTCCGCATTTGGAATCCAGTCTTTATCAATTGCGACAAGCTGCTTTAAGCCTTCAAGAACCTGTTCTTCATCAATTTGCGGGATGCAGAGGCGGTCGTTTGATTGATTCAGGCGTTCCATATTTTTTTCCGGTCTGAAAAGCAGAACATGGTCATCCTCTGACACGTAAGCCTTTAACCCTTCAAACACGGTTTGGCCGTAGTGATAGACCATTGCGGCCGGATCCATTGATAAGGGCTGATAAGGAATGATTCTTGGATCGTACCAACCTTTATCTGCCGCATAGTCCATTACAAACATGTGGTCTGTAAACACTCTTCCGAACGAAAGCTGATTTGGGTCTGGTTTCGGTTTTTTTGTTGATGTCAATTCAACGCGAATCGTTTGTTTAGTCATGGTCAATCTCCCTGCTGTTAAATTGTTTATATTATCAAACTTATTTGAAAATAATTATATTCTATTGTATACCTTCAACAAATAATCGCAATAGGTTTGCTCAAATTTGTAAGAAATTCATATGAAAAAAGCAGGAGAAATTAATTCTCCTGCGTGTTCATTTGCTCGAATAACCTGTCATAATCGGCGCGAGTGGCATCACGAAGACCTTCAACACGTTCATTAGTAATCTCCTGTTTGCCTTCCTTCAAGCCGTCCAAGAAATATTGAACATATTCTTCAGATGAAATGCCCCGGTACGTCAGGCCTTGTTTATCGCGTGATTTTTGGTTTAAGCCCGTGTCCACCATAGGCGGTACCATTTCAATCACTTCCACGCTCGTGTCGCGGAGCTGGTGTCTGAGCGTAAGCGAGAACGAGTGAAGTGCCGCTTTTGTTGCGCAGTACACCGGATAAACAGCTAACGGGTTAAACGCAAGCCCGGATGTGACCTGAACGATTGCCGCTTCAGGCTGCTTCATCAAATGAGGTGTGAAAAGGGCGGATAAATGGACAGGCGCTTGGAAATTAAGTTCAATTTCATCACCGTCCACAAAAAGATCCTCTGTCCCTTTTTAAAGTCAATTTCCTTTTGAATGCCGGCGTTGTTGACGAGAACATTCAAGTTCGGATATTCCTTTAAAGCCCATTCATACAATGCTTCCCGCTGCGAACGGTCTGCAACATCACATTGCTTTGTATGGATGTTTGGGAGCTGCTGCTTCGCTTCTGCAAGACGTGCTTCGCTGCGCCCGCAAATGATAACTTCATTGCCGAGCTCCAGCAGGCGCTTGGCCAGTTCAAGCCCGATGCCAGCAGAACCCCCTGTGATTAAAACCGTATTGCCTGTCATCTTCATTGGATGTAACACTTCTTAATTAAGTTGGCTGTGATTCCTTTACTATTTCAAATCTTAGCAGGAAATATGCAGCCGCGTCCTATGAGATGCTCAGGATGAAGTGACTTTTCCGGTTTTATAAAATTCGTCAATTGCTTTATCGACATACACCCAGCCTTTCCAGCCGATGTGAATGGTGTCTTTCATGAAATACGGGTCATATTCATGCCCTGAGAAATCAGCAACCTGGAAACCCTTCGCTCTGATTTGTTTATTTACCTTTTTGTAATAGTCAGTGCGTCCTTTTTTCGGGAAGCCCGTGTAATCGTACCATTTCCCGTTAACAGGAATGGTGACAAACATAGGCTCTGCGCCCGCATCCTTCAGGATATCGAGCATCATTTCAAAGTCGCCATATTCCGGTGACACCGCATACGATCTTCCTTTGTTTTTCCCTTTCAGCTTAGGCACTTTCGGCTTCAGCTTTTTATAGACAGGGTTGTCGATGTGAAAATCGTTAGAACCGGAGTGGCGTTTGCCCGATTGATCCGCTAGTTTATTCAATTCAGACCATGACTTATCCTTTACTGACTGCGAGATATAGCGCTTTGGCCCGGATGATTCTGTCGTTGAATAATACAGATCTTTCTTTTCCAGCATGCTGTAATACACTTTCGCCGCCGGCTTCAGCGCGTTCACTTTCCACGTCTGGCCGTTTACCATTGCTTTGTACAGCTCAGAAAGAATGGCATCGTTTTGCACAGCCTTAAAGCGAAGCATGCGTTTCATCATTTTCTTTTTAATTTCAGGGTCGATCTGATCGTTAAATGCCAAATCAAGCCCTTGCAGCGCAGAATAGTTCGGCGCGAAATGCTGTTCATCAGACCCGCGCTTAATAAACCATTGCGGAGACACGATGAATACGATTTTTTTGCCCTTCAGCTGATCCATGTGGGCAGCGAAGTTTAAAGAATGAATCAATGACTGGGATCCGCCTTTGCCGACAAGGTATGGCGTGAATCCCTCATTGTTTACCTGAAAATAATTAGATGGGTGGAACTCGTCCAGCCGAGAAAGCTCAGAAGACCCGTAAATCGGAAGATATGTCGGATCTTTGAGCATCTGATCTTGTAAATATAGCCCTTGAAACATACTCGGATTCAAGGCTGTTGCTGACTCTTTCACACGCTTATCGGTGATGAAGCCTGTCAGCCATGAAGATGGAATTGCGATGGCGCCTGCGAATAGAATAAACGCCAAAATAATTGGACCGAAAAAACGCTTTTTCATTATTTCAACTCAGACAGCTGATTTACAATGTTGTTAGGTGTATTCCAAACGTCCCGGTCAAATTCAGTGATCGGCACTAAAATATCAAAACGGTTTTCAATCGCAAGCAGCAATTCTACTGTTCCAAAAGAATCAAGCAAACCTTCTTCAAAAATTTCAATATCAGGATTTTCCTTTACGATGTCATCCTGGCAAACCTCTGCTAAAACGTCTAATACCTCTTGTTTAAAATCCATAGCTTTCTAATCTCCTTTAATGGTGGTGATGAAATGGTTTTCCTGAGAAAATATAAAACCCGAAGCAAACGAAATGGAATGTGATCACAATAGCGAGAATGGTTGTCCAGCGGTTGGACGGCAGCCATTTATATTTCTTATTCCACTTCTCGAAAAAGTTGTAACACGTCATCAGAACGGCGTGATAGAGGCCGTAAATGATATATTGCGGCGCAAGCCCGTGCCAAACCCCCATCAGCATAAACAGCAGGAAATACCCGATGTTTGAGACGGCCATACGGTTTTTGATCCACTTTTTCTTAGTCATCCAAAATACGAATCTCATAAACACATAATCTCTGAACCAAAATGACAGAGACATATGCCAGCGATTCCAGAAATCTTTAATATTTTTACTGATAAATGGTTTATTAAAGTTTTCCGGTGATTTAATGCCCATAATGTAGCTGACCCCGACGGCAAACATCGTGTAGCCGGCGAAATCAAAGAATAAATACATGCTGTAGCCGTACATGTACAGCAGGTTCCCAAGAATCTTATTGTGCGTGATTGCGGGAAGATTCATGATGAAGTACGTATTGATCGCGTAGCCGATAATAAATTTATACAGGAAACCGATGAAGATTTTATGGATTCCCGTATACAACAGGTCGGCGTATTCTTCTTTCGTCCAAGCCTTCTGTTCATCCTTGACGAACCGGCGGTATCTGTCGATCGGGCCGGAGGAAATCGTCGGGAAAAACAGGATGAAATACAGCAGGCGGTGCAATGGCAGCTGTTCTTTCAGCAGTCCGTCTCTTGCTTCCATAATCAGCTGAACGCCTTTAAAGGTTAAATATGAAATCCCTAAAAAGCTGATCAGGTTATGCGGCGGATGATGCGGCTGCGGGTGTGACAGAAACGGCCATATTTTTGACAGAAATAAAGGCAGAATAGACGCGATAACAGCCCCGCAAAAGACAAAGCCGCTGTTCGCTTTCTGCCGGTATGCCAGATAGCCGCTGATCAGGAGCACCTGCCATATTGTAAACAGGCACAGCGCGATGACCCCGTGTAAGTCGTGCGAAAAAATTAAAGCCAATATAATGATAGATATGAACATGTTGTATGCTTGAAATCTTTTTCCGTTTAAGCCGAGAATGATCGTCGGCAGAAGAAGAATGCCAAGCAGTATAAAGAATAAAAACGAGCTGTAAGGCGTCATACAAGAACCTCTTCGCCAATGCGTTTTCGGTCAATTTTGCCGTTAGCCGTCATTTGAATGTGATCCTGATAGATAAATTTTCTCGGGATCATATATGCCGGAAGAGAAGCGGCAAGCTCTTTTTTAATAGCGCTTGTCAGCTGGAATTCCTTCTCGAACTCATGCTCCTCAGGCACAATAGCAGCGATCAGGTACTCAACTGTTCCGTTTGGCTGATAAGGAATCACGACAGCAGAGCGAACGTACTGTGACTGTCTGACATGGAACTCGATTTCCTCCAGCTCCATTCGATAGCCGTGAAGTTTAATTTGGAAATCCAAACGTCCTTGGCAGAAAATCTGACCGTCTTGAATAAAGCCGGCATCGCCAGTTCGGTATGCCCACTGGCCTTCATGAGAGAAAAACGCTTTTTCCGTCAGCTCTGGCTCACCAAGGTAGCCTCGGCTTACACTCGGCCCTGCAATGACGATTTCTCCTTTTTCTCCATCAGGAAGCGGCTGTCCCTCTTCATCCATAATGAAAATGTTCATATCTGGTTTGGCGAAGCCCACTGGAAGCGATTCGCTGTGGCTGATGACGTCATCCGTAATTTCAACCGATGTGACAGCCACTGTCGCTTCAGTCGGGCCGTACGTATTAAAAATCTTCGCTTTCGGAAAACGCTCAAGCAGCGCTTTTGCCACAGAAACCGGAAGAACCTCTCCGCAAAACATAAATGTGTCCGCATGAGGCAGCAGATCCTGTGAAAAACCCGGATCCATCAGGCACATTTGCACAAAGGAAGGTGTTGATGTCCACACATTCAGCCCGGACTTCTTCAGCTCTTCAAATAAGACTTTCGGCTTGTTCACAGCATCCTTTGTCACGCAATGTAAAGTCCCGCCTGATTGAAGGCACGGATATAGGTCCATGACAGACAAATCAAATGAGAACGGTGCTTGGTTTAAAAATATTTTTCCTCCGCTGACTGGAAAGTCTGCACAAATCCAGTCTGTGAAGCTTTGAAGATTCGCAGCGGAAATCTGCACGCCTTTCGGATTTCCTGTGCTCCCGGAAGTGTAAATGATATAAAACGTCTCGTGTTCCTTAACCCATTGATCTTGGATGACAGAGCTGCCTTCGTTTTCCAGCAGTTCTTCCGCAGAAACTGTCTGAATCTGCTGGCTGACTGCATCAATTGAGAGTCCTGCTGCATGGATCAGCAATTCTGCTCCAGAGCTTTCGATAATTTTCGCAATCCGTTCGGACGGAATAGACAGGTCAACCGGAATATAAGGATGTCCCGCTTTGACACTTCCCAAGAAGGAAACGATCATGTGCGGCTCCATGTGGCCGTACACAAGGATAGGAGATTTCTTTTCCCCAGAAATGCGTTTTTGGATCGCGGCAGCCGCGCGGTCAGACTGCTCCCATAATTCCTGATACGTGAGCGACTGGCCTTGAGAGCGGAAGGCATCGGTTTGCGGATAAGTTTCCGCATGTGTTTGAATAGCATGTAAAAGTTTCATAGTTATTCTCTCTCCAATTAGAAATCGTTATAAATATATGAACCGGTATTCGCGGTGTGAAAACCATACATAAAAAACAAAACAAGCAGTATCATCAAATAAAAGCCTGTATGACATGTCCACTTGACAGCGGGTTTTTCATACAGCTGTTTCATTAATTGCAGCATATCAAAAATTCCCTTCCCGTTTTTTCGACAATCACATGATTATTTGACGATCAGATGCTCAAAAAGTTTCATTTTTTCCCTAATCTCCCTCAAATTAATATATCGGCGTATGTTTTTGAAAATGAATCTTTATACCTGCAAGGGCAAGAATGGAATGTTTCGAGCTGCTTCATAATAAAGGAAAAGATACATGGAGTCAAAAGATCTTTTTAACTTTTAAAAAGCGTAATGTACTTAAAAAAATTTTTCTGTACCTGTTCGTTCAAGTAAAAGCAGAAACCTAATGAAATCAGGGCGAGAAGCGTATAATAAGAAAGAAAACGCCTTCTTGCGGTATCTTGTGAAATAAGGGAGAAGTCATTATGATAGATAAGGAAGCAAAAGGAGTTTTTTATTAAGCTGCCGGCTGAAAAAAAGTAAGCCTTTTAATAGAAAGGAAGAGGAAGATGAACCAAACAAATAAGGGTGAGGGTCAGACAGCGCCGCAAAAAGAAAGCATGGGGCAGATCCTTTGGCAGTTAACCCGTCCTCATACGTTAACCGCATCGTTTGTGCCTGTGCTGCTCGGAACCGTTTTGGCGATGTTTTATGTGAAGGTTGATCTGCTGCTGTTTTTGGCTATGCTGTTTTCTTGCCTATGGATCCAGATCGCGACGAACTTATTTAATGAATATTATGATTTTAAACGCGGATTAGATACAGCAGAATCAGTCGGAATCGGAGGGGCAATTGTACGCCACGGAATGAAGCCTAAAACGATTTTGCAATTAGCTCTGGCATCATACGGGATTGCCATTTTGCTCGGTGTCTATATTTGTGCGAGCAGCAGCTGGTGGCTTGCGCTGATCGGCCTTGTCGGCATGGCGATCGGCTACCTGTATACAGGCGGGCCGCTGCCGATTGCGTACACGCCGTTCGGTGAATTATTCTCAGGCATTTGCATGGGTTCGGTGTTTGTGCTGATTTCGTTTTTCATTCAGACAGATATGATCAACACGCAAAGCATTTTGATTTCCATCCCGATTGCGATTCTTGTCGGCGCGATTAATTTGTCAAACAACATTCGCGATATTGAAGAGGACAAAAAAGGCGGCCGCAAAACATTGGCGATTTTGATGGGGCATAAGGGAGCTGTTACTCTGTTAGCTGCGTCGTTTGCCGTCGCTTATATCTGGGTTGTCGGCTTGGTTATTACCGGTGCCGCAAGCCCATGGCTGTTTGTCGTCTTTTTGAGCGTGCCTAAGCCGGTTCAGGCAGTGAAGGGCTTCGTCCAAAAAGAAATGCCGATGAATATGATTGTCGCAATGAAATCAACAGCCCAAACAAATACATTTTTCGGATTCCTGCTTTCGATCGGATTATTGATCAGCTATTTCCGATAATAAAAAAGACCGCTCGTTTGGTCTTACCCCTGTCAAGTAGACAGCCATAAAAAGCCTAAGCAACCAGTGTGTTACGGTATTCTACCGGAGCACACTGGTTTAATTTTTTCTGGAATCGTTCGTGATTATAGAACTGGATGTAATCTTTAATGCTTTTGTGGAGCTCTTTTTCAGTTTGGCATGAAGAAAAGTATGTATTCTCTGTTTTGAGGTGCGAGAAAAATGATTCGATACAGGCGTTATCCAGGCAGTTTCCCTTACGGGAATGGCTGCCCTTCAAACCAACGGTTTCAAGTCGCTTTTGATATGCTTTTGTTGTGTATTGGAATCCTTGATCAGAGTGGAGAATGGCCCCTTGGACATCCCGTTGAGCTGTTAAACTTTCCACTGTTTTCATCACCAGTTCAAGATCATTTCGCTTTGACAGTTTCCATGCGACAACCTCATTGTTGTAAAGATCTTGTACTGCAGAAAGATAATAGAATCGTTGTCCGCAAGCAATATAGGTAATATCGGTTACATATAACTGATTAGGCTGATTGGTTTGAAATTCTCGGTTAAGCCGGTTTGGCAGGACAACCGATGCCTTTCTTCCAAAATAACGACGCTTTTTTCGAATAATCGAGTGGATGTTCATCTCTCTCATCAATCTGTAAACACGCTTATGGTTGACGCAGAAACCTTCTTTCTTTAAAGCGACAGTAATCCGAGGATAGCCATAGAAAGGGCGTGAATGATGAATCGCCATGATGTGCTCTTTTATGATCTGATCTCTCTGTTGCCTTGCCATTCGAAACCTTTGAGCCTTGCGCCATTTATAGTACCCTGACCGTGACACTTTGGCGATACATACCAGCCATGTAATCGGATAACGGTCCTTCAATTCGTGAACAGCTTCAAATCGTGCTGCCTTCAAAATCCGTCCTCCCCATGCAGATTTGGATAGCGCTTTTTTAGGTATTCGACCTGTGCCTTTAAATAATCTCGTTCTTCCTCAACACTTTTAAACGTTGTTTTAGGGCGTCCAATAAAAGGATTGTCTGACTTTGTATCTTTTCCCCTTTGATCATCAAAAGACTTGCCTTCCCGATATGTTTTCACCCAATTTTTGAGCTGGGTTGAACTTCGAAGCCCTAATTCTTCAGCTAACGTGTTATAGCTTTTGTTTCCTTCCTCGTACATTTTGACAGCTTTCATCTTAAATTCTTTCGTATAGTGCTGAAAGTGTTGCCCTTTTCTCGCCATAAAAAATCCCCTCCACGTATAGTGTAACAGCCACTTTTGAAAAGCGGGCTTTTTACACTGTCTACTTAGAGGGGATAATATCAGTTTCGTGCGGTCTTTTTTTGTTACAATCGACTGCATTTTGTAAAAAAATTCATAGAACCTTGCAGCAGACAGGGACGTCTAGTACATGGACAGCGGATAAAGTTCCGTTAAAGGAGATGACGAAAATGGATTTATCTGTAACACATATGGACGATTTAAAAACAGTAATGGAAGATTGGAAAAATGAATTATTAGTTTATAAATTTGCGCTAGATGCGCTCGATACAAAGTTCTCAATTATCAGCCAGGAATATAACCTCATTCACGGACACAACCCGATTGAACATACAAAATCCCGTGTCAAAAGCTTTGAAAGCATCGTGAATAAGTTAATGAGAAAGGGCTGTGAGATTACGACGAAGGAAATGAAGGAGCATATTCACGACATTGCCGGCGTGCGCATCATCTGTTCCTTTATTTCTGACATTTATAATGTCGTGAATGTGTTGAAGCAGCATGAAGATTTGAGAATCGTAAAGGTAAAGGATTATATCCAGACACCCAAACCGAATGGCTATCGAAGCCTGCATTTAATCATTGAGATGCCTGTGAATTTAACGAACCGTGTGGAATACGTCAAAGCAGAAATTCAAATCCGGACAATCGCGATGGATTTCTGGGCGAGCCTTGAACATAAAATTTATTATAAATTGAACAATGACGTTCCTAAGCAATTAACAGATGAGCTGAAGGAAGCCGCGGAGATTGCCCATTACCTAGATGAGAAAATGCTGGGGATTAAGAAAGAAGTGGATTAGAAAAGACGGCACCCAAGTGCCGTCTTTTTTTATTTGATATCTTCAAAAATGTCAGTTGCTTTGGCCTTCATTTGTTTCTTAATGGTTTTTGGTTTCTTCTCTCTTTTCACAGCCTCATAGACTGCGGCTGTCACAAGATCGCCTGCTTGCTGGAGGCGTTCTTTGCTGATATGTTCGATCGAGTCTTCGGGGGTATGATACCACGGCTCAACTTCTTCTGTTTCCGGGTCTCCCCAAATAAAGTTGGCGGAATCAATGCCGGCTTCGTGGAATGGCACATGATCAGATGATCCTCCCTGTGTCAGAGACAGGCTGTCAAACCCAATTTTTTCAGCAGCTGTATGGCTGGATTCCCAAACATAGTTAGATTGGCCGTCCAATGTGTTGACATACAGCTCAGACGCTTTTTCCCAGCTTGTGCCTACCATATCTAAGTTGAAGTTCACTTCGCTTCGTTTCAGCTCTTTTTCCGATAGATGATCTACATAGTGAGAGGAGCCGAGCAGGCCGAGCTCTTCGGCGCCGAAAGCGATAAAGCGGATTTCTTTATCAGATGGAACGCTTTTTAAGACACGCGCCATCTCCAGCATAACAGAGGTTCCTGAGCCGTTGTCATTTGCTCCGGGTGAAAAAGGAACACTGTCGTAATGGGCCGTCACGTACACAATGTCTGGATGTTTGATGTTCTTTGGTTTTTTAATTCCGATGATGTTCTGAGAGGTTTGGTTTGTGAATGCTTTTAGTTTTAAGGTGGCTTCTTTTTGCTGGGTAAGTGCTTCGCCGTCTTCTTTCTTAATGCCGACGACCGGAATGCCGACTTTATTTCCCGACAGGTTTGGCGTCATAGGCACGAGGCTTTCTTTGTTGTTATAAATGATGACAGCTTTTGCTCCGGCGGCTTCGGCATTTTTGGCTTTCTCGTAATAAGTCAGGTCTCCTCTGGAAATTAAAGCGATTTTGCCCTTGGCGTCAGCGGTAAAGTCCTTTTGATAGCCCAATCCCGCATTGTAAAGCGGGGCCGTCAGCCCTTGTTCCTCAGTCGGAGCTGAGCCGGACGCCGCTTGGAGAAGAATATCGCGTCCTGCTGAAGACAGTGTTCCCTCAAGCCGGTCAGGAATGTCGAATCGTTGAACCTTCACATCAAGCTTTAATTTTCTCATTGATGAGGCGATCAATAGGGCACTCTTTTTTTCAGCTGCAGTTCCGGCTATTCTGGGGCCGATTGCTTCACTTAGCTGAGAAATGGTAGAGTACGCATGCTTTGCTTTGAATGGAAGCTCGCGCTCGCTATTTGATATTTGTACAGCGTGTGCGGCAGGGGTGACACTCTGTGCCGGCAAGAGCAGTGTGCCGGCAGTTAAAACAGCCATCGTCATTACAGTCAAAAGCTTTTTCATCAAAAATAAACCTCCCCTAAATGTATGGTTGGGGAATATTTCGGGATGCTAAAGGAGTTTCCTGCAAGATGAAGAGCGTTTTTGAAAAGACAGTGCTTTATACCTGCAAAAAAACGCTTATGAATGAAGGGTCATAAGCGTTTCGGAATATCAAACTATTGGAGCTTTAAAAACTTGCGTTTGCCGACTTGGATGATCATATTCTCTCTTATCTCTGCTTTGGCGTGAATATCTGTTATTTTCTCTCCGTCGATGCGTACACCGCCGTTTTGAATCATGCGGCGCGCCTCGCTCTTTGAAGAGAGGATCTTTAGCTTGACGAGCAGATCAATCATCGCTATCGTTTTTTCGCCTTTCCAGTTTACGGCCGGTATATCTTCCGGCAGGCTGTTTTCCTGAAAGACTGTTTTAAACGAGTGTTCGGCAGCTTCTGCTGCTTTCTCTCCGTGATACATTCGGACGATTGTTTTGGCTAAAAGCATTTTGGCATCACGCGGATGAACGGCGCCGGTTTCTAAGTCTTTCACGAGCTGTTTTTTCTCTTCAAGCTCTAAGTCTGTCGCCAAGTGGATGTATTTTTTCATCAGGCTGTCGGGCAGTGACATCGTTTTTCCGTACATGTCGTTTGGATGTTCGTTAATGCCAATGTAGTTGTGTTTCGACTTCGACATTTTCTCGACGCCATCCAAGCCTTCCAAGAGCGGCATCAGGATGACGACTTGTTTTTCTTTGTTGTATCGTTCTTGAAAATGCCGCCCCATGAGGACATTGAAATGCTGATCCGTTCCGCCTAATTCAATATCACTTTCGAGAACGACAGAATCATATCCCTGCATCAATGGGTAAAAGAATTCATGCAGTGAGATTGGTTTTTGCATGGCGATGCGTTCTTCAAAGTCGTCGCGCTCCATCAGGCGGGCTACCGTTATTTTCCCTGCTAATTCAATGACATCTTCCAGATTCAATGTTTTCAGCCATTTTGAGTTATAGTGAAGCTCGACTTTTTCTGGATCAAGCACTTTTCCGAATTGCTCAAAGTAGGTTTTGGCATTGTGCTGAACTTCTTCATCAGTCAGTTGCTTTCTGGCTGCCGATTTTCCGGTCGGATCACCAATTTTTCCTGTGAAATCCCCAATTAACAGCTGGACAATGTGGCCGTTTTCTTGAAATTGGCGAAGCTTATTTAACACAACCGTATGGCCCAAATGTACATCCGGTGCAGACGGATCTAATCCGAGCTTAATTTTAAGCGGCGTGCCTGTGGAAATTGATTTCACGAGCTTTGCCTTTAATTCCTCCGGCGGTATGACTTCGTGGGCGCCTGTCATGTATAGCTGAAGCTGTCTTTCTACCTCTTTTTGCTGTGCTGCTGTGAGCTGCTCAAATGTTCTCATCATTTTTCCTCCTTTTTTACAAACACAAAAAAGAGCCCATCCCGATAAGGGACGTAGCTCAATGCACGCGGTACCACCCTGGTTGAAGACATCGTCTTCCGCTCATTCGAATAACGGTTTTCCGTTCTTTGCTACTTTTAAGGTTCACAAAGAAAGCTCGGGGAGGTAATTCACGTTTGCTGTGTGCCGGCTCGCACCTTCCGCCGGCTCTCTGAAACAGGGAGACAAACCGCTACTGGATTCCCGTCAAAGCTTATGTTGTATGAAGATTGTCAGCTACCTTTCTAAGCAGCCCTGTCAATATTTTCTGTTCGTCCTTCGTCATTCCCGCAATGAGCTCTGTTTCCCCTTTGTGAAACTCCGGGTAGAGTTCTTCGATCGCTTGTTTGCCGGAATCGGTGATAGAGACAAACACGAGTCGCCGATCTCTTGTGTCGATGCTTTTACGGCAAAAGCTCTTTTTTTCGAGCGTTTTGATCACGTTGCTTGCTGTAGCTGTAGATATCCCTGACAGCTCAGCGATTTTTCTCGTTTCGAGCGCTCCCCATACCCATAGATCATAAAGAATGGAGAAAGCGGTCCAAGAAAGGTTATAGGAAGAAAGAACCTCAGTCTCCATTTTGACACGGAGCCTTTGTGCAGACCGATACAGATTCGTAGCGATCGAAATGGCTTCCAGGTTAAGTGACTCGACGGGCATTTGTTTGAGCTTAGAAAGTGTATCGTGTTCTTCCTTCCGAAGCTGCTGATGTTGATGTGAACGTTCCATTTTTTAGGCCTGCCTTAAATTATCAGAATCATTAGCTATGAAACGAATTTTAACAGAGTCTGGTGTGAACTTCAAGCCCATATATCGGTTGAATAAAAAAAGCCCAAACAACGCCAAAATAAACAAAAACCCGAAAACGGGGGTGCAGTTTTGCAAAAATATGTTCAATCCGACTATAAGCATGATCCGTTTCATCTGTTTTCGACAGAGCACGTAGTGACGTTAGCGATTATCGCCCTTTTGGCCATTCTGTTGTTTTTGTTCCAAGATGGGGTCAAGCAGCCGAGGGCCAGCCGGTTTTTGCGTTCTCTGTTTGTGTTTCTTTTGCTTGGTTCGCAAATCGGCTATCAAATATGGATGGTCGCCACGGGCAGGTGGTCGGTGCGCACTTCATTGCCTCTCCAGCTTAGTGACCTGTCGGTGTATTTGTCAGCTATTATGTTAGTGACAAAAAGCAGAAAGCTGTTTGTGTTTTTGTTTTTTGCCGGCATCGGCAGTTCGATTCAGGCTCTTGCCACTCCTGACCTCGGAATGTTTTCATTTCCGCATATCCGATATATCCTCTTTTTTATTTCTCACGGGTCTGTGTTTTTATCCTGTCTGCTGATGGCTGTGATTGGCACCAACAGAATGGGCCAGCGCTCGTTATGGGTGACAGTCCTGCTTGTTAATGTGTACGGCGTCTGTATTTTCCTGATTGATCGCTGGCTTGGCGCGAATTATATGTATTTGACGAAAAAACCGGGCGGATCCTCTCTCTTAGATGTTCTCGGGCCATGGCCATGGTATATCGTCTCGGCTGAAGCCATCACGGTCGCCAGCTTTTTCATTCTTTATATGCTTTATCGCATCTTCAAAAAATGACACCTTTTTTGTTGTATCACACATTCTGTTTGAAAAAATGTCGGAGAACGTGTTTATTTTTTTGAAAAAGGGTATGTAACTTGTACAACAAGAAAGGGAGATGAATACCATTGAGGAAAGATGAAATCATGCATATCGTATCATGCGCAGATGATAATTATGCTCGTCATTTAGGTGGGATGTTCGTTTCTTTATTGACTAACATGGATCAGGAGAGAGAGGTAAAATTATACGTCATTGATGGCGGAATTAAGCCTGATAACAAAAAAAGACTGGAAGAAACCACTTTGAAATTCGGAGTGCCGATTGAGTTTTTAGAAGTGGATACCAACATGTATGAACATGCGGTAGAGAGCAGCCATATTACAAAAGCCGCGTATTACCGCATTTCGATTCCCGACTTAATTAAGGATGAAAGCATCAAACGAATGATTTACATCGATTGCGATGCGCTTGTCCTAGAGGATATTTCTAAGTTATGGGACTTAGACATTGCGCCTTACACCGTAGCCGCTGTTGAGGATGCGGGGCAGCATGAACGCCTGAAAGAAATGAACGTCACTGATACAGGGAAGTATTTTAACTCAGGTATCATGATTATTGATTTTGAGTCTTGGAGAAATCAAAACATCACAGAAAAAGTCATCAACTTTATCAATGAACACCCAGACGAAGACTTTCTTGTGCTGCATGACCAAGATGCACTGAATGCGATCTTGTATGATCAGTGGTATGAACTTCATCCGCGCTGGAACGCTCAAACCTATATCATGTTAAAGCTGAAAACCCCACCGACTCTGTTAGGGCGGAAGCAATATAATGAAACGAGAGAAAACCCGGCAATCGTGCACTTCTGCGGCGGAGAAAAGCCTTGGAACTCCAATACAAAACATCCGTATCGCGATGAGTATTTCCATTACATGTCCTATACGAAGTGGAATACGATTGGGAATCCGGCGATCAACCAATAATACAGATATAAAAAAACGCTTTTGAGATGATCAAAAGCGTTTTTTGTTTGTCTCAGCGTGCGACTGACCGTTGGTAGAACCGCTGAATATGCATGGCGATGTAGCACAATTCTTTTTCAGGAAACTCAAAGCCGTATTCCTTCTTCACAAAGGTGCCGATGCTTAGGGCACACAGGAAGGCATCCTTAAACTTCTCTTTAATGATGTCGATCATTTCTGCGTCCAGCTCGTAAATGGATTCGCCTGCTTTGATATGCTGAATGGCAAAGCGGAGATGGGTCACAAGCCGTTCATAAGAGATGGTATCTTCAACGATATTAATAGACAGTTGAATTTCGATAATCTCGATAATATCACGGATCATTGTTGTAATATCAAGCGTTTGTGTCATATCGCCGGCATTGTTTCTTGCTGTGTGGATATGCATGGCGATATTGCCGATTTCATCATCAGGAATGTGAATCCCCAGTTTATCTTTAATCAGTGTTCTGGCCCATAAGCCGATCTGGAACTCCTTTGGATAAAGGACTTTGATTTCATTCAGCAGCGGATTTTTGATAACCATCCCATTGCTCAGGCGTTCAATCGCAAAAGAAAGATGGTCTGAAAAAGCGACATGAATGCGCTCGTTGATTTTGATGTTCAGCTCTTTTTCGGCATGAGAGATAATTTGCTCAGAAATCTGAATGTGGTCTTCAGGCAATGTTTCTAAAATCTCTTCGAACTGCTTATAGTCAGGTGTATCTTTTCTGATAAAGGTTTTTTCTATTTTTGACGGATCGACAATATCATTCTTCTTTTTGTTAAACGCAATTCCTGCACCCAAGAGAATCTTCTCTTCATTTTGATCCTTTACGACGATAGCATTATGATTTAAGATTCTTTTAATTTTCATAGCTTTTTTGTCCTTTCATCCCCCGTTTTATGAATGAAAACGAATAAATCCAGTTATTCTGTCTCTTCTTTAAACCCGAGAAACAATGTAGCTATAAAAGCAGAGACGGCTGCGATCAAAAAACCGATCATATAATGAACAAAATTCGCGGCGCCAAACGGCAGCACAATTGAAATCATCGGAATGCCTGTCAGCCCGTAGGAATTTGCCACAACTTGTACCGCAACCACGTATGCTCCGCCAATAGCACCGCCGATGGCTGCTCCGATAAAGGGACGGATCAATTTGAGATTTACCCCGAATACAATCGGCTCAACAATGCCTAAAAACGCGGTCAGAGAAGCGGGGAGCGCAATTTTCTTCAGGCTTGATTGTTTCGTTTTGAGGAATACCGCAAGCCCCGCTCCGCCTTGGGCCACATTCGCCATCGACCATATCGGCACTAAAAAGTTGACACCGACATGCGGATTAGCAAGCAGCGTTGCCTCAATTGCATAAAAGCTATGATGCAATCCAGATAGGACGATGGTGGAGTAGATGCCGCCGAAAAGAGCTCCGGCGGCAATGCCGGCGTGATCATAAATATAGACGATCGATTGTGTCATGATCTGGCCGATGATGGACGCGGCGGGATTCATCACAATCAGCGCGAGGCATCCTGTCACCATGACCGTAATAAAGGGAATGATCACGACATCAAGCGACTTCGGCACAATCGATTTTAATAGCTTCTCAATTTTGCTCATGACAAAAACGGAAAGAAGAATCGGTATCATGGAACCCTGATAGCCCATCATTGGGATATGAAGCCCCCATATGTCTAAAGAAGACGGGGTTTTGCTGCCGAGCATAGACGGGTCCAGCAGATCAGGATGCGTCAAAAGCCCTGCAATCACTGCCCCTAGGTATGGGTTGCTGCCAAATTGCCGTGCGGCACTGAAGCCAACTAAAATCGGCAGTAAAATAAAGGCTGTGCTGGACACGAGGTCGAGCATTTTAATCCATGGGCTGCCGGCAGCGAACCAGTGAAACACTTTAATCATGCCGATCAGCCCCATGAGCAGGCCGCTTGCTGTTATTGCCGGAATAATCGGCACAAAAATATCGGATAGTGTTTTCGCAAAAGCTGCGGCGGGGTTCAGCTTCCGGCTGGCTTTTTTCTGGTTGACAGGCTCTTCAGAAGGCGCGGTCTCCCATTCATGAACGACTTCTTTATATATTTTGTTGACGACGCCTGTTCCGAAGATAATCTGGAAAAGCCCATAGCGGAAAAAGGTGCCCTGCACACCTTGCAGGTTCTCAATGGCATGTATATCAATTTTCGTCTCGTCCTTTACATCAAAACGAAGACGGGTCGTACAATGGCTGATGCTAATAATATTGTTTTTTCCTCCTGCGAGCAGCAATAATTCTTTTGCAATCTCTTTCTGCAAGCAATCAAAACCTCCTTTGCTGAAGAAAAGTCGGCTTGTTCATCGTATCAAATGAAAAGTTGACAATCAAAATGAAAAAAGTGAGAAATAACGGCTGAAAATGACAAAAATGCCCGCGTCGACGACGGAGCATGAGAATAGGGGTTGTCCAAGGCGCCGTTATGAGCCCAACACGAAAAGAAGAGTTAAAATGCCCTGCTTTTTAGGCACTAATACTCCCTTTGCATCATTGGGTCTTGCCTGCCTGCCCAGTCACAATCCCGCCATATGTGGTGATAACTGTAATAACGTTCATTTTATGCTGTTCATGGCTGTATAGCAATAGTATGAAAAGCCTGTACAATGGATGGGAAAAAGGTTGTGTGTGATGTTCTTAGAATGTAAAAAACCTTTAAGACCTGGAATGCAAGTCTTAAAGGTTTTTGGTTACTTTTCGGTTTGACGGCGTTCAGCCGTTTTTGCAGCTTTGTTTTTTCATTGGATGCTTTTAATTGATTCACTGCAGACTGAGCGGATGCCTTTGATTTCTTTGTTTTGTCTTTTTCCGCTTTCTTCACTTTTGCCTTGGCAGTTTCCACTTTTTTTGCTTCAGCCGCCGCCACCTTTTTCTTCACTTTGTCTAACCGTTTTTGCAATGCTGTTTTGTCCTTGCCTGCTTGAAGCTGATTGACGGCTGATTGTGCTTTTGCCGCATTTGCATCAGTTGATTTCTTTTCAGCCGCAGATACGGATTGCTGTGCCGTCTTCAAATTGGTGCTCTTCACTTTGTTAAGGCGTTTCTGCAGGGACGTTTTTTCTGAACTTGCAGGCAGCTTGCCAATTGCTGATTGTGCGCTGTCCACATCTGTTTTCTTTTTGCTTTTTTCCGCTTTCGCAACTTTGTCTTTCGCTTGCTTTGACGCGATGTAGCGTTTTACTTGGTCTAAGCGTTTTTGCAGGTTCTTTTTGTCTGTTCCGTTTGGCAGCTTGTTGATGGCGGTTTGTGCTGTATCAACGGTTTGCTGTGTTTTATATTTTTCTGCATTTGCGACTTTGTCTTTCGCATCTTTTACATTTCTGTATGACTGTACTTTATCCAGTCTTTTTTGCAGGGCAGTTTTGGCGTCGGAGCCCGGCAGCTGGCTGACGAGTTCTTGCGCTTTGTTGATATCGGTTTGTGCTTTTGTTTGTTCCGCTTTTTTCACCGCTTGCTCTGCTGCCGCGTACGCTGAATCTGTTGCCTGTGCTTTATATTGGATTAAGCCGTAGCCAAATTGCTGATCGCGGCCTGCGGTACCAAGATCAACGATATTTCTCCGCATTTCCTCGCGAAGCTGGACGTTTGTCTCGGCAGGATCACGCTGTTTTAACAAGGCAAACATGGCAGCGGCGTGCGGTGTCGCTTGGGATGTTCCGCTTCCCGTTGCATAATACTGGTTTAAGTAAGTGCTTGTGATGTTTGTCCCCGGTGCTGAAAATTCAACTTCATCTCCAGTTGTTGAGAAGGAGGCAAGCTGATTCTTTTCGTTTGTTGCTGAAACCGCAACGACACTGCTGTATGCCGCCGGATAATTCACTGGCTTGCCGTTTCCGTCGTTACCGCTTGCGGCAACAAGCAGAACACCTTGTTCATATGCTTTGTTCACGGCGTCATGAAGGATTTTGCTGTCTGACGTCGTGCCAAGGCTCATATTGACGATGTCCATCCCGTTTGCGATCGACCAGTCAATTCCTTGGAGAAGACTTTGAAGATCCCCCGAGCCGTTCTGATCAAGCGCTTTAACCGCGTATATTTGTGCTTCCGGTGCGATGCCGTCAATTCCGTAGCCGTTATGCTTGGCTCCGATAATTCCTGCGACATGTGTTCCGTGGCCGTTATCATCTTTGTAAGAAGAGGTATAACTGACAGCTGAATACCCGCCGGCAATCGACAGGTCATCGTGGGGGGAGATCCCGCTGTCAATGACGGCAATTTTGATATTCTTTCCTGTCAGTCCTGCCTTCCAAGCCTGTTTCACCTGAATGGGCTCAAGGTTCCATTGCTCAAAGTTGTCAGAGGTGTCAGTGCCGTCTGACAGCACTTTGAAATCCGTGCTGTCTGCTGCGGTAAATGATACGTTGTTTTCTACATACAAAATATCAGGATCCTGCTTTAATTCTTTTACTGTCTCCTGGTCTGCTGTGACCGCTACCGCGGGAAGATGTTTATACTGCTGTTCAACATCAGCATCACTGTCCAGGATGGTTTCCTTTCCGGCCTTGTTTTTATAAACCACAATAACCTCTTTCTCGCTGCTGTTTTGCGCATGAGCGAGAGGGCCTATGGTGAGAAAACTGAAAAACAGAGTGACTGATACAACAAGTTTGCAAGACATGTTTTTCATGATTCATCTCCTTTTTCTATGATGTTTGATATATATATCGGAGAAAAAAAGAGAGATTAATAGTAAGAAGGAAAAAAATTTTCATAGGCAAGGTTGTTTAGCAAAATACAGATTTTTTCCGCATGAAGAGGAAATTTTCCAAATGAATTTGTAAGCGTTTTCAAAATAAGATAAAGAAAACATTGCGGAGGTTGTTCACAAAGCAATGAGAAAAGGGGGCTTTTAAGATGAGCGCATTCACTCGGGTGATGGAGGAAAAAATAATGCCTGTCGCCGGGAAAATTGCCGGGCAGCGGCATCTCAGCGCTTTGCGTGACGGAATTATCCTGACCATGCCGCTGATTATTATCGGGTCTGTCTTCTTGATTTTAACGAGCCTGCCGATTCCGGGGTATGCTGATTTCATGGCGAGTGTGTTTGGGAACGAGTGGGCCGATAAGCTCGGATATCCTGTTAACGCTTCGTTTGATATTATGGCGATGATTGCCGCTTTTGGGATCGCCTATCGGCTGGCGGAAAGCTATGGTGTCGATGCCCTTTCTGCCGGAGCGATTTCAATTGCCGCATTTCTGCTGGCAACGCCGTTTGAGGTGCCGTTTACACCGCATGGCTCAACGGAACCCATCATGGTAGGGGGCGGAATCCCGATCACGCTGCTTGGCAGCAAGGGCTTATTTGTCGCCATGCTGATCGCCTTGTTTTCAACCGAAATCTATCGGTACATTATTCAAAAAAATATCGTCTTCAAAATGCCAGACGGTGTGCCGCCTGCGGTAAGCAAATCGTTTGTCGCGCTGATTCCCGGCTTTATCATTGTGTTTCTCGTGTGGCTGGCGCGCCTTCTGATTGAAATGACACCTTTTCAGAGTCTGCACAATGTCGTAGGAGACCTGCTTGGCACACCGCTTTCCATCCTAGGCGGCAGTCTCGGCGGAAGCCTGATCGCTGAATTTGTGCAGATGCTGCTTTGGTCGTGCGGGATTCACGGGGCTTCCATCATTGGCGGAATCATGGCGCCGATTTGGTACGGCGCGATGGATGCCAACCGTCTCGCCTTCCAAGCGGGCGAGGCGCTGCCGAGTATTTTTACGACTCAGTTCTTTCAAATTTGGATCAATGTCGGCGGGAGCGGGGCGACGCTGGCGCTTGTCCTGACGATGCTTGTGCGCTCCCGGAGTAAACAAATGAAGCAGCTTGGACGATTAGGAATCGGCCCTGCGCTATTTAATATCAACGAGCCGATCATTTTCGGCATGCCGATTGTCATGAATCCGCTCCTTATTGTCCCATTTATCATCGCACCGCTCCTCACGATTACCGCGACTTATATCGGCATGAGCACCGGGCTGGTGGCAAGACCGGCCGGAATCGCGGTGCCGTGGACGATGCCGCCGCTCATATCAGGCTACCTGGCGACAGGCGGAAAGGTGTCGGGCGCCGTTATGCAGCTGGTAAACCTGCTGATCACCTGTGCTATCTACTATCCGTTTTTCAGAATATGGGATCATCAAAAATGGCGGGAAGAGAGTGCGGTTGAATCTGGCGGATAAAAATGTGATGTGATAGATGATCGGCCTGTCATAGGGCTGATCATCTCCTTTTAAACGAAAGAGAATGTTAGAATATGTAAAGGAGGTGCGCATGCTAGATTATATATGGTTAGATGACGAATCACCAATCTTACAACAAGTACCAGTTGAATACTCATCTGCTGCACTTATCTTTTCTCCTTTTATCCAAATGCCTGAAGGATGGGAGAATGCAAAAAGAAAAAATGATTACGAGCATATTTATCCAAACGATGATGAAATAAGAGGAATAGGCAAGGCTGTTTCCTGGAAGAAGGTTATGTCTTCTTGCGGCTTTCAAACACATGCTGAGCTGGCGCTGGCTTTAATGACGTCGATAGGTGCTTTAAGGGACGAGTTCGCGAGAGAGGATTTGGCTGAGGTGTTACATGAAAACATAAATGGAGACCTCTATTATCCCAGTGAGGATCATATTTCAAATTTTCATATTCCGAGTTTGGTAAAGGTATTAGGTGCGAACGGATCCAATCGGTTTTATTACGCAGAACCGATTGTGGAAAACCGCGGCGTTTTGGACATAACTGAGGCCAACTTGCGGACGGTTCTTGATGAAGCCGCAGCAGAGCTCGTTTTAACTGATGAGAAAATGGATTTTGTGTTTATGAGTGTATATGACTCATTCATTAATGTCTTTTTAGCCAAAGATAAAAACATCCATGAATTGGTTGAGCGTATGGGCTGGGAAGCTATGATTTGCGATGAGTCAACGTATATCAGTTGGTATAGATAAAAAAAGAACGTACATCACAAAATGTACGTTCTTTTTTTTTATCGCTGAAAGAACTCAATCCACTCACCGTCAGGGCCTTCGATATAGAAATAACGGTATCCGTTTGGAAGTGTTGTGATCTCCTCGTCGATAAATTTCGCGTTCATTTTTTTCGCTTTTGTATATTCAGCCGCGATGTCATCAGTCAGCAGGGCAATGTGGTGCACTTTTCCTTCAGCGGGAAGCTCGCTGCTGTAGCCTTGAATCAGTTCAATTTCTGTTTCCGGTCCGTCTTCAAAGCCAAGAAATGCAAGCTCGATTACACCGTTCGTGTGTGTGATGCGATCCTTCAATTTCATGCCGAGTACCTCTTCATAAAATGTGATGGACGCGTTAATATCTCTTACCATGATGCCTGTATGGTCAATTCGTTTTGCCATGCTGCTCCTCCTCGTAACTCTTTTTGTCTATCGTAGAAAAACCTTTCCTTTCTGTCAATGCAGACATCTTGGCGTTTTGTGGTACGATAAGAGAAAGCAAACAGAAAGAGGACGACATATATGAAGCTACTCACCCTAAAGAAAGCACACGCTGCCAAAATCAAAAAAGGCTATCCCCTTATCGAAAAAGAAGCTCTCGCAGGGAGTGCGGGGCACATGAAAGAAGGAGACATCGTTGATATCGTGTCTGAGAGCGGCGAGTTTCTCGCGCGGGGCTATTACGGCCTGCAAAATAAAGGGGTCGGCTGGACGCTTACCCGCAATAAACATGAACAGATTGACCAGGCATTTTTTCTCACCAAATTAACAAAAGCGGCCCAAGCGCGCGCCAAACTATTTGAGGCTCAAGATACAACGGCTTTCCGCCTGTTTAACGGTGAGGGCGACGGTGTCGGCGGCGTCACCATCGACTATTATGACGGCTACCTGCTGGTACAATGGTACAGCAAGGGCATTTACACCTTTAAAGATATGCTAATTTCCGCTTTGGATGAGATGGATCTTGATTATAAAGCGATTTACGAGAAAAAACGCTTCGACACAGCTGGACAATACGTTGAAGATGATGACTTCGTGAAAGGGAAAAGAGGCGAGTTCCCGATCATCATCCAGGAGAATGGCATTCAATACGCGGTGGATTTGAATGAAGGCGCCATGACGGGCATCTTTTTGGATCAGAGACATGTGCGCAAGGCGATCAGAGACCGCTATGCAAAAGGGAAAACCGTTTTAAATACATTTTCTTATACGGGTGCATTCTCCGTGGCAGCGGCGCTTGGCGGAGCGGAGAAAACAACAAGCGTCGACGTGGCAAACCGAAGTCTGGCCAAAACGATCGAGCAATTCAGCGTGAACAAGCTGGATTACGAAGCGCACGACATTAAAGTGATGGACGTTTTTAATTATTTTTCATATGCTGAAAAAAAGGATTTGCGCTTTGATCTGATTATTCTCGATCCGCCTTCCTTTGCGCGCACAAAAAAACGCACCTTCAGCGCGGCCAAGGATTATAAAAACCTGCTGAAGGAAACGATCGCCATCACTGCTGACAAGGGTGTCATTGTTGCCTCTACAAACAGCAGCGCATTTGGCATGAAGAAATTCAAAGGCTTTATCGATGCCGCATTTAAAGAAACAAACGAACGCTACACCATCATTGAGGAATTTACGCTGCCGAAGGATTTCAAAACGATTTCGGCATTTCCGGAAGGCAACTACCTGAAAGTGGTCCTTCTGCAGAAAAAGTAATGAAAAAGCTGCCCTGTTCAGGGGCAGCTTTTTTTTATGTAGAAATGATCTGCTGGACGCGGCCGATGCGGCCATCTTCAAGCCGGACTTTAATGCCGTGCGGATGAAAGCTTGATTTCGTCAAAATATCCTTCACTGTCCCTCGCGTCAGTTTTCCTGTTTTTTGATCCTCTTTCAATACAATATCCACCTGCAACCCTTTCGAAATGCTGTTTCGCTCTTGCCCGTTCATAACGCACATCCTTTCTTTTGTTCATTATAGTCATTATGGTTTAAAAGTAACAGCCGGCTGATGAAGTGTATGTTTGTTTTTTTCAGCCTTCATTAAATATAATGTCAGGCCAAAGCCTGCTATGCTCAGAATGCCAAAAAGCAAGTAGACTGCGAAGATCGACACGTAGTCAAAAATGTACCCGCCTGCAAATGTGCAGAACCAGTTGCCGAACCCGTTGCCGATGGCGGCGTACATGGTCAGTGCCGTCGCTTCAACGTGTCTTGGGGTAATCTTTTTCACATATTGAAGCGCCGCCGGGATAAATAAACCGATGGCCACTCCCTGAAGAAAGACCGTCACATATATGATCCATAGTGAAGGCGCCGTGAAATAGAGCGCCCACCTGAATAATGAGACTCCGCCTGACAGCATAATGACGTTGAGCAGCCCCATTTTATCTATAAATGTTTGGGCAAACCGCATAAATGGTATTTCTGAAATCACGCCGATGAAAAATAAAATGCCGATAGCGGAAAGAGACGCGCCGCTTTTGTCCAGAAAAAGACTGAAATACGTATTGTTCGCTAAGTTTGGAGCAAATGTCGTAAAGGTGATGATCATAAAGATGAGGAAGGTTTTGTTGCTGATAAGCTCCCGGAATCCTTTGCGGATATTGACCTTTGTTTTCGTTTTCTGCTGGCCCGGCATTTGAGAAGCCAATATGGCGGCAATGCACAGAAAGGCACAGCCAAAGATAAAGATCACGTGAATGGGGTACAGCTGGTTCGTCACCTGTCCCATGGCAAACACCGCGACGCCGAAGCCGAGAGAACCAAACAGGCGGATTCCGCCGTAGTTGCCGTTTGTTTCTTGTGTGTACCTTAGTGAAATGCTGTCCGAAAGTGGAATAATCGTGCTTTGAAAGGCTGCAAAACAGGCCGCAATCAAAATAAACAGAGGGAAACCGTCAAATGCAATATAGGCTAATCCAATGATGCCTGTGATTGATGTGCAAACCGCCAGCAGGCCTTTCGTTTTTTGCGTATAGTCGCTCAGCATGCCCCAAAACGGCTGAAAGAAAATCATCACAATCGGGCCCAGTGACATGATCAAGCCGACCTGTGATCCGCTTAAATGCTGTTCCTTCGTTAAATACATACTGAGTAAGGGAATTATGCTGCCCGTACCGAGAAAAGCAAACAAATAAAATCCTTTTAACGCGGCGTAATACCGCCTCACCTGCAAGTTGTGCATCAGGGTGCCTCCTTTGGTATCCGCAAAATACATTATATTGGAATTCGCCAGCTTTTCAATAAGGGGAAGCACATAAAAAAAACTGCCCTCGAGAGGACAGTTTTTTACATAAATGAAAGCAAAAACGGCGCCGCGCAAAGCGTCATAATCGCAGCTAAGATCATCGATACGCTGGAAATCGTGCCGGACACAGAGCTAAGCTCAAATGCCTTTGACGTTCCCGCTCCGTGCGCGCTTGTGCCGAGCAGCACGCCCCGCGCGATTTCGTTATCAATGCGGAAATAACGGATGACCATCGGACCGATCACTGTGCCGAGCAAAGCGGTTAAAATCACAAACACGGCTGTGACGGCAGGCATTCCGCCGATCATTTCAGATACGTTCATCGCGATCGGCGTTGTCACTGATCTCGGGACGAGGCTGTCAATTAAGCCGGTGCCGAGGTGAAGCCATTTCGCAATAAGAGCGGTAGAAATAATCGCGATGCATGAACCGACGGCCACATTCAAAATAATTTCCACTGCGTATTTCTTTAAAACAGGGAAATATTTATATAGCGGGATCGCGAATGCCACGGTGGCCGGCTGTAGCATATCGGTCAGCAATCCGCCGCCGAGATTATAGGACTCGTACGGGACATTCACCAGCAGCAGCAGACCGACTAACACAGCGGGCGTCACCAATAGCGGCGACGTATAAACACGCGGAAAGCGTTGATATACCTTTTTTGCTCCTAAATACACCAAAACCGTTAAAAACAAGCTTACAATTCCGATGAACACGTATGCTTTTTCTCCTTTCTCTTTGCAATGAGTTGTGTAAGCGTTCCTGTAGACACCATCACGACAAACGTGCTGATGATGACAACAAGCAGAATGCTGACACCAAATTTCGACATAATGTCTCCGTATTCAATCACTCCGACGGCAGACGGGATAAAAAATAAAAGCAGCTCCCCGAGAAGCCACGTTGCACCAAGCTCGATCCATTCAAGCTTGATAATGTTAAAGTGCAATAATGTGAAAAGAATCACAATCCCTATTATACTGCCGGGAATATTTATATGAAGAAGGGCTGTCACCCAATTAATCAGCCGAGCAAATATAAATAACAGAGCGATTTGAATAACGGTTAGCAACAGTTTTTTCATATTGATGCCTCCCTTATATACTTATTGTACATAAGGTCTCGCTATAGGTAAAATATATATTAAGAATAAGAAGTATTCCTTTTGTCTATAGAAAGGGTGAAGCGCATGGATATCCGCCATTTAACATATTTCTTGGAAGTCGCCCGTTTAAAAAGTTTTACGAAGGCTTCCCAATCCCTTTATGTTTCTCAGCCGACGATATCAAAAATGATCAAAAATTTAGAAGAAGAGCTCGGAATTGAACTGTTTTACCGAAACGGCAGGCAGGTAGAACTGACTGATGCCGGTCATAGCATGTATGTGCAGGCGCAGGAAATCATTAAATCATTTCAAAACCTGACGTCAGAATTAAATGATATTATGGAAGTCAAGAAAGGGCACGTACGGATTGGACTGCCGCCGATGATCGGATCGGGGTTTTTCCCGAGAGTGCTCGGCGATTTCCGTGAAAACTATCCGAATGTCACCTTTCAGCTAGTCGAAGACGGTTCTATAAAAGTCCAAGAAGGTGTCGGGGACGGCTCTCTTGATATCGGCGTTGTGGTCCTTCCCGCAAACGAAGATATCTTTCATTCGTTTACAATCGTAAAAGAAACCTTAATGCTTGTCGTTCACCCTTCCCACCGGCTGGCTGATGAGAAAGAATGTCAGCTGAGTGAGTTGAAGGACGAGCCTTTTATTTTCTTCAGAGAGGATTTTGTCCTGCACAACCGAATTATGACGGAATGTATCAAGGCTGGGTTCCGGCCCCATATCATTTATGAAACATCACAATGGGATTTTATTAGTGAGATGGTATCAGCCAACCTTGGGATCGGGCTTTTGCCGGAACGGATCTGCCGCGGCCTTGACCCGGAAAAAGTGAAAGTCATTCCGCTTGTCGATCCGGTCATCCCTTGGCACCTCGCCATTATTTGGAGAAAGGACCGGTACTTGTCGTTTGCGGCCAGAGCTTGGCTCGAACATACGAAATCGTATTTATGGGACCCGAAAAAAGAAAGTAAAGGATGATGCAAACATGGATGCACAATCAGCAGCAAAATGTCTTACTGCTGTCCGCAGGCATAGCCCACTGGTGCATAGCATAACCAACAATGTCGTAACGAATTTCACAGCAAACGGCCTGCTCGCGCTCGGCGCATCGCCCGTTATGGCGTACGCAAAAGAAGAGGTCGCCGATATGGCGAAAATTGCGGGTGCACTCGTTTTAAATATCGGAACGCTGAGCAAGGAGTCAGTCGAAGCGATGATCATCGCGGGAAAATCAGCTAATGAACATGGCGTTCCCGTCATTCTTGATCCTGTCGGTGCCGGAGCAACACCGTTCCGCACTGAATCGGCACGTGACATCATTCGTGAGGTGCGCCTTGCTGCAATCAGAGGAAATGCGGCGGAAATTGCCCATACCGTCGGCGTGACCGACTGGCTGATCAAAGGTGTTGATGCGGGTGAAGGCGGAGGCGACATCATCCGGCTGGCTCAGCAGGCGGCACAAAAGCTAAACACGGTCATTGCGATAACTGGTGAAGTTGATGTCATAGCCGACACGTCACATGTATACACCCTTCATAACGGCCACAAGCTGCTGACAAAAGTGACAGGCGCCGGTTGCCTGCTGACTTCCGTCGTCGGTGCGTTTTGCGCTGTGGAAGAAAATCCATTGTTTGCTGCTATTGTTGCCATTTCTTCTTATGGGGTCGCCGCTCAGCTTGCCGCAAAGCAGACGGCTGACCAAGGCCCTGGAAGCTTTCAGATTGAATTGCTGAACAAGCTTTCAACTGTTACTGAACAAGACGTCCAAGAATGGGCGACTATAGAAAGGGTGACTGTCTCATGACTCGTATTTCTCGGGAAATGATGAAAGAGTTATTATCTGTTTACTTCATTATGGGGTCAAATAATACGAAAGCCGATCCTGTTACAGTTGTACAAAAAGCGTTAAAAGGCGGTGCCACCCTGTACCAGTTCCGTGAAAAAGGCGGGGATGCGCTGACAGGAGAGGCTCGGATTGAATTTGCTGAAAAAGTGCAGGCAGCCTGCCGTGAAGCCGGTGTTCCGTTCATTGTCAATGATGATGTGGAATTGGCTCTGAAGCTGAAAGCTGACGGTATCCACATCGGCCAGGAAGACGCAAACGCGAAAGAGGTAAGAGCTTCCATAGGTGATATGATTCTCGGCGTTTCTGCTCATACGATGTCTGAGGTGAAGCAAGCTGAAGAAGACGGAGCGGATTATGTCGGGCTTGGGCCGATCTATCCGACTGAAACGAAAAAAGATACGAGAGCGGTACAAGGGGTATCTCTTATTGAAGCAGTTCGCCGCCAAGGCATCAGCATTCCAATTGTCGGCATCGGCGGCATCACAATAGATAATGCCGCACCTGTTATCCAAGCGGGGGCCGATGGTGTCAGTATGATCAGCGCCATAAGTCAGGCGGAGGATCCTGAGAGTGCTGCACGCAAGTTTCGGGAGGAAATTCAAACGTATAAAACAGGAAGATAATCGTTCATCTTTCTTCAAAAAGCTGTTCTGTAAAAGGACAGCTTTTTTGCTTTCCATCAAGGTTTTCAGACCTTCAAATTTTAATTGACAAAGGACAGGAACTGGCTATGATTATGTTATACAATGATAATCATTTTCAATTATAGGAGGAACATGATGGCTCGGGGGCTGGCGCTTATTCTATTCAGCTTGTTGATGGTTTTCGGTTCTGCGGCACATGCGGAAGATGATCCGATCGCCGCATTAATTCAATTAAACAAGCAAATGATCAAATCCGTAACAGACGGGGATATGGATTCGGCACAACAAACGTTTGAAACCTTCAAAGCGAAGTGGAAAAAAGAAGAACCTTCTATTAAAAAGGAAAACCTTTCTTCTCACAGCGAAATGGACGCGAATATCGCGATGATTTCTCTTTCTTATATCAATCAAGATACAGGCAAGCTCAAAACACAGCTTGAAGAGCTTTCGTCTCATTTAGAAACCTATCAGCAGGCTGTCGTGCTGAAAAAGACATCCTCAGGTCAATCAAGGGCGTCCTTAACAGCCTATATACACAGCTTGAAAGACACAAAACAGTTAATAGAAAAAAAACAATTGGAAGCGTCATCCGCAATCGACAATTTAGTTACATCCTGGCTCGCCGTTGAGGGAGACGTCGTTTCCCAATCGAAAGAAGCCTATACGACATCGGAGGAAAATCTGGCGCTGATGAAGGCGGAAATCGGCAGCCATCCCGAAAAGGTATCAAAGCAAATTGACGAAATGATTCAATTGCTCGAGCCGATCGCTTCAAGCAGCTACAGCTGGTGGGATGCGGCGCTGATCCCGATTCGTGAAGGAATGGAGGCCCTCCTTGTCATCGGAGCGCTATTAACCATGACAAAAAAAGCGCGGGTCACGCGCTCCTCGGCATGGATCTGGGGCGGGGCGTCCGCTGGCATGGCTGTTTCCTTAGCAGCCGGCATCGGTGTCACGGTTCTGTTCTCCTCCAGTGTATTCGGAGAAAATAATTTCTTGCTTGGCGGCGTTACCGGTGTACTGTCCGCTATCATGCTTTTGTATGTCGGGGTGTGGCTGCACAGAAACGCCTCAATGGATAAATGGAGAGAAAAAATCAATATCCAGAAGTCACAGGCACTAAAAAAACGAAGCCTGCTTTCCTTTGCGCTCATTGCATTTCTGGCCGTTGTAAGAGAAGGACTCGAAACGGTCATCTTTTTCATCGGGCTTGTCGGGAAGCTCCCGCTCACTGAACTGATCGGCGGAACTGCCGCAGGGCTTATCGTTCTCGTCATCGTCGGGGTTCTATTGATCAAGCTCGGACTGCGCATTCCATTAAAGCCGTTTTTTCTTCTATCAATGGCGGTTGTCCTGTATATGTGCGTGAAATTTCTCGGAACTGGCGTTCACAGCCTTCAGCTGGCGGGCATTCTTCCGTCTGATGCAGAAAGCTGGCTGCCGTCTGTATCGGTGCTGGGAATTTATCCGTCTGTGTACAGCACGATTCCGCAAATGTTGATTTTACTCTTTTTACTGATTGCGCTTGTTTCAGAAACGGCAAAACATTTTACAAACGGAAAGGAACTGACAAAATGAATTTCACAAAAATCGCTGTATCAGCCGGATGCATCCTTGCGCTGTGCGCAGGCTGCGGAGCCAACGACACATCTTCAACTAAAGAAAAAGCTTCATCTGAAAAAAGCGGGGTCACTAAAGAAATCACCGCATCCGTAAATAAAATGGAAACCATCATTTCCAAGCTGAATGACTCAGCGGAAAAAGGAGACCAAAAAGAGATTGAAAAGAAGGGGAAAGAGTTAAACAGCTACTGGCTTTCCTTTGAAAACGATATTCGGAGCGACTATCCATTCGAATATACAGAAATCGAAAAACATCTTCAGCCAATCTACACAGAAGCGCAAAAAGACAAACCGGATGCAGCAAAAATCAAGACAGAATCCGAGTCATTGAAAGCATCCTTAGAAGACCTGACAGAAGCGAAGAAGAGCGGCAAAAAGGCTAGCGATCAGCTGGCAAAAGCAGCGGATGAGTATAAAGGCTATGTCAAAGAGCAGAGTGACCAGCTTGTCAAAGCGACTGAAGCATTTACGGGTGCTGTGAAATCCGGCGATATCGAAAAGTCCAAAACGTTATATGCGAAAGCGCGTGTTTATTATGAGCGAATCGAACCGATCGCTGAAAGCCTCGGAGATCTTGACCCGAAAATTGACGCCCGAGAAAACGATGTTGAAGAAGGAGACAAATGGACAGGCTTCCATAAGCTTGAGAAGGCCATTTGGAAGGATCAAGATATTTCCGGGGAAAAGGCAACAGCTGACCAGCTTCTCAAAGATGTAAAAGAGCTTGACGGTTCAATTCAATCACTGAAATTAACCCCTGAACAAATTGTTGCAGGCGCGATGGAGCTTCTGAACGAAGCCGGAATTTCGAAAATCACGGGAGAAGAAGAGCGCTACTCACGAATTGATCTAGTGGACCTTATGGCAAATGTGGAAGGCTCAGAAGCCGTTTATCAAACAGTGAAAAGCGCGCTTGTAAAAGATCACTCCGACTTGACGGAAAAACTGGATACGGAGTTCAGCGAATTTGAAGTTTTAATGGCAAAATACAAAACAAGTGATCAGTCCTATACGTCTTATGATAAATTAAGTGAAAAGCAAATCAGAGAGCTGAGCACAAAGCTGACGACTCTTTCTGAAACCATGTCGAAGATTGCGAATGTGCTATAAAAGGAGTTTTGTAACAGCATGAGCGATGAACAAAAAAAGCCAGAACAAATTCATAGACGGGACATTTTAAAATGGGGGGCAATGGCGGGGGCAGCCGTTGCGATCGGTGCCAGCGGACTCGGCGGTCTCGCTCCGCTTGTTCAGACTGCGGCTAAGCCATCGAAAAAGGATGAAAAAGAGGAGGAGCAGATTGTTCCGTTTTACGGAAAGCATCAGGCCGGAATCACAACTGCCCATCAGACGTATGTCTATTTTGCTGCGCTGGATGTAACAGCAAAAGACAAAAGCGACATCATTACGTTATTTAGAAACTGGACAAGTCTCACACAGATGCTGACATCTGGCAAGAAAATGTCATCGGAGCAGAGAAATCAATATCTGCCCCCGCAGGATACAGGTGAGTCTGCTGATTTATCCCCTTCCAACTTAACGGTCACATTCGGATTTGGGCCTGGCTTTTTTGAAAAAGACGGAAAGGACCGCTTCGGGCTGAAAAGCAAAAAACCGAAGCACCTAGCCGCTCTTCCAGCGATGCCTAATGACAACCTGGATGAAAAGCAGGGAGGCGGGGACATCTGCATTCAAGTATGTGCAGACGATGAGCAAGTGGCGTTTCACGCGCTGCGTAACCTGCTAAATCAAGCGGTCGGCACTTGTGAGGTCCGTTTTGTGAACAAAGGCTTTTTAAGCGGAGGAAAAAATGGCGAAACACCGCGCAACCTCTTCGGATTCAAAGATGGAACAGGCAACCAGAGCACGGAGGATGACAGCTTGATGAACTCGATCGTGTGGGTTCAGTCCGGTGAGCCTGACTGGATGACGGGCGGCACCTATATGGCTTTCCGGAAAATCAAAATGTTCCTTGAGATATGGGACCGCTCTTCCCTCAAGGATCAAGAGGATACCTTCGGCCGCAGAAAAAGCTCAGGGGCGCCTTTCGGACAGAAAAAGGAAACAGATCCCGTGAAGCTGAATCAAATTCCGTCTAATTCGCACGTCAGTCTAGCGAAATCTACGGGAAAACAAATTTTGCGAAGAGCTTTCTCTTACACAGAAGGACTTGATCCGAAAACCGGCTATATGGATGCAGGTCTCCTGTTTATCAGTTTTCAAAAAAATCCCGACAATCAGTTTATCCCGATGCTGAAGGCTCTTTCAGCAAAGGATGCGTTAAACGAATATACACAAACAATCGGTTCTGCTTTATATGCATGCCCAGGCGGCTGCAAAAAAGGAGAATATATTGCCCAGCGTTTGCTGGAATCATAAAAGAAGCCTTTACAGGCTTCTTTCAGCGTGTCGACAAACCCTCGCATTCGTTGTCAAGCCTGTGCGTTGGTGCTCACGAATTAGAGCATTCGCTCCGCTCCAATGCTCGGCTTTCCTAGACTTCAAGGGTTTTCAATCACGCTGAAAGGATGACAAAATCCTAAAACTTTTTAGGATTTTGTCAACAATCTGAAAGAAGCCTTAATCGGCTTCTTTATTTAAAAAACAGTTGTAACTTTAATTGTTACAGTTTAAAATCAATTTATACGAAAGGAGATTATCATGACAGTACACATTAAAGTTTATTCAGATTACGTCTGCCCATTTTGTTTTGTTGGAAAAGCCGCTTTTGAAGAAGCGATAAAAGGAAAGGATGTTGAAGTCGAGTGGATGCCGTTTGAACTGCGCCCAAGTCCATCTCCTCAGCTTGATCCGGTCAATGATCCTTCCAAACAGTACATGTGGCAGACATCGATTCAGCCAATGGCGGAGAAATTAGGAGTCGAGATCAATTTTCCAAACGTCTCGCCCCATCCGTATACAGACCTCGCGTTTGAAGGCTTCCATTTTGCGAAGGAATACAATAAAGGACATGAATACAACACCCGTGTCTTTCAGGCGTTTTTCCAAGAGGGCCAAAATATCGGCGACATTGACATCTTGACGAAGCTCGCCGAGGAAGTGGGATTAGACGGTGCATCATTCAAATCAGCACTGGAAACAAGAACATATCAGGACGTGCAGCGCCAAGCCTTGAAGCACGCTTATGAAGAGGCTGACATCACAGCCGTTCCAACCTTTATTATCGGCGACACTGTAATTCCAGGTGCTGCCGGCAAGGATGTATTTGAAAAAGCGATTTCTGACGAGCAGAAGAAAAAGTAAGGAAAAAGCTCTCGATAAAGAGAGCTTTTTTATTCCTGTTCCATATGGACGCCAGTATGCGCCTTCACCTGTATTTCTGCAAACGTATCTTCATCAATTGTTTTATCAGACGACAGCATCGTTCCGAGCCACGCGCCGAGAAAGCCGAGCGGGATGGAAATAATTCCTGGATTAGACAGCGGAATGAGCGGATCACCGGTAAAAATAGCACCTCCGGCCGGGTCCCACACACTAGGGCTCATCGATACCAGCACAAGCGCGCTGATCAGGCCTGTCAGGCTGCCCCATAGAGCGCCTGAGGCATTGAATCGTTTCCAGAAGACTGTAAACACAATCAGCGGAAGGTTTGCGCTGGCGGCTACCGCAAACGCGAGTGCAACAAGGAACGCCACATTTAAGGATTGTGCAAAAATCGCAAGGAGAATCGAGAGTACTGACACGGCGACAGAAGCCCATCTGGCCGCTTTCATTTGTTCTTTTTCAGTTGCTTCTCCCTTTCTGATGATCTGGCTGTAAATATCATGGGCAAATGCTGAGGCGGCAGACAGCACCAACCCTGTCACGACAGCCAAAATGGTGGCAAAGGCGATAGCTGATACAAACGCGAACAGAAAGTCTCCCCCGAGCGCTTTTGCTAAAAGCGGAGCCGCCATATTTCCCGCTTGATCAGCCGCTGTAATCGCGTCAAAACCGACAAATGCCGCGGCACCAAAGCCGAGAAAAACCGTCATAATGTAAAACACACCGATAATCCATGTCGCCGACACAACGGATGTACGGGCCGTCTTGGCATCCTTAACGGTATAAAACCGGATCAATATATGCGGAAGCCCGGCGGTTCCCAGCACGAGTGCCAAGTTTAACGACAAGGTCTCAAGCGGCACCTTGTATTTATTTCCGGGATTCAAAAAATCAGCGCCAAGCGGAGTAGCCGTTTTCATCTGTTCAAACATGGTATTAAGGCTAAAGCCGAATTTCGAAAACACGATAATCGAAATCACGAGTGTGCCGGCCATCAGTAAAACAGCTTTAATAATTTGAACCCAGCTTGTCGCGATCATGCCGCCAAACACGACATAAATGGTCATCAGCACTCCGACGATGAGGACAGCCGCGGTATAATCCAGCCCTAGAAGCAGTTTGATCAGCGCTCCCGCCCCCACGAGCTGGGCGATCATATAAAAAGTAGAGATGGCAATGGTATTGAGAGCCGCGACACCGCGGATTTTCTTTTCTTTAAAGCGAGCGGCAATCATGTCTGCCATCGTGTACTTTCCAAGATTCCGAAGCGGCTCCGCCACGATGTACAAGACAACGAGATAAGCCACCAGAAAACCGATGCTGTAAAAGAAGCCATCAAATCCATATAACGCAATCATTCCGGCAATCCCGAGAAACGAGGCGGCAGACATGTAGTCACCGGCAATTGCCAGTCCATTCTGAACGCCGGTGAGCCCGCCGCCCGCCGTATAAAACTCACTCGTCGTTTTCGTCCGCTTCGCTGCAAAATACGTGATAATAAGCGTCAGACCAACAATCGCCAAAAATAATAAAAAAGCAGTCATATTCATATCTGTTCACCCTTCAGATCCTCTTTTAAAGCGCTTACATACCGATCGAAATGAGCGGCTCTCCGGGAATACACAGTACTCAGTATCCAGGTCATAGCGAATTGGGCGATGGCGAACAGCCAAGCCCATGAAACAGCTCCAATGGCCGGTGCATTCAAAAAGGTGAAATAAGATGTCAAAACAGGAAGTGAAAAATAAAAGACAAAAAAGAAAATCGCAGAAGGAACAATAAAAGCGCGTTTCTGCTTTAAAAAAGCTTGAAAAGACGGCGTTGCAGCAATCTGTTTATAATCAGCTTTGTACATGGCTTTCCTCCTTTTATTCGCTAAACGTAAGCAAAAAGGTACACCAATAGGTATGTACTGAAAGTCTGATTTATGCGTTGAACAATATCTGGAGGATGAAAAAAGAAGGAAGTCGTGAAGAGGTGAACACAGTGGTCTAAAGACAGGCGAAGGTTTTCAAGCTCGGCCGTGTATAAACGAGTTTGCTTTCAAAACCTCACCGAATGCAGCTTGTTCTCAGCAAAGCTGCTGTTTACCAGAGCACGGTTATCATGTTCGCATCACCTCTTTATGACAATGCATGTGCCAAGAGGTGATCGCATCACCGGCTGTCTGTCGTAGTTAGCTGACACACCGTTTGTCCTCAAGCTCAGCGCAGCGATTTGCTTTTGAATAGAGGATATGGTGAAAACTCAGATCAGGTGATAGAAAAGCCAGAGGTAAATAGATCCGCCTGTTCGGACTAGTCTTGCCGGACGGTTTTTTTGTGGTTTTTCTTTCTCGATGCTGTCTCAGATTCTAAAAACTGCCTCACATCATGAATGCCTAATCCAATGGATCTAGCTTCTTGAATTAACATATGCCAACCTTTGTCCAAATCTTTTTTAACATGAGTTTTCATAGTAACCTCCAATTGTATAAAATGTTTTCCTGCAACATGCGGGCAATAAAAGACAAGCCAGCGCGATGATGAGGCGAGTACAACAAATTTCACACATAGTTGATCGGTGTTCACAAACTGAAGGAAAAACCACCTACCTATTCCCTAAAAAAATGACTAATATAACCAATGGACCTTATTTATAATAATAAACAATTAAATACTGACTGGATAGTATGTAAATGAAAATAAATCATTTAGCCTATTAAAAATGACCCCTGGGAAACCGAATAGCATAACCGTTCAAAGAAATAAATACCGCTAAAGATTGATCCGGTGTAAGATAAGGGTAATCATTACCGCCAGGAGAAAAATATGAAAAAAAACAAATTTCAAATTAAAAGAGAAGCAACATTTGAAAGTATTATAGACGCTGGCGTGAATTTGTTGATTGACCGAGCGTATGATCCGGTTTCTGTAGAAGATATCAGCAGAGCCGCCGGGTACAGCAAAGGAGCATTTTATGTTCATTTTGTCAGCAAGGACGATTTTCTGCTGTACCTTCTCGAAAAACGTCAGATGAAAAAAAAGATCATTATAGGGTATCTTGATCAAATGGAGCGGGAGTCAGTGAAATCGCTGACATTGGACGAGGCTGCAAAACACGCTGCAGAACTGCTTTATTCCTATTACATAAATAAGCCGTCGTGGGACATCACCTCGTTTGCCATGAACATGCCGACATATAAAGTCTTAAAGAAATGCAAGGCCTATGTCCGGCTGTACGAATTGTGGGTGGAAGAAAATGTGTTATATATTAAGTGGCTGAAGGAGAGAAAGCTGATTGACGCCTGTATTGATCCTGAATATACGGCTAAAATAATATGTGCAGTCCTCGACGGAATCATTAAACAATCATATGTATTGGGCCAGCCAGCCACCTTCCGCAGCTTTTTAGACGCACTCTCGGTATTTTTTACTTTAGACAGAGAGCACGAGACGCCAAGAATTTTGAAAAGTTTTTCAGAAAGCGAGGAACATCAGTGAAGTATAGAGAAATAATTATGTATATCATTATGGGGGTTTTCACAACCATTGTGAATATCGCCAGCTTTTATATATTGGTAGAGATCATGAATGTGGATTACAAAGCCGCCACTGTTGCCGCTTGGATTTTGTCCGTGCTGTTTGCTTACATAACAAATAAATTATATGTGTTTCAGCAAAAAACACATGATCTGCAGAGCCTGCTGAAAGAGCTCACTGCTTTTTTCAGCGTTCGGGTCCTGTCTCTCGGCATAGATTTAGGCATGATGATCATTCTTGTCGGCCAGTTCAATACAAATGAAACCTTGGCCAAAATACTCGACAACGCGGTCATTGTTGTCGTCAACTATGTTGCGAGCAAATGGCTCGTCTTTAAAAAAACAAAAGAAGAAGGGGTATGAGAGGACTGCAGCATATGATCTGCCGTTTTCTATGGAGAAATAAGGGGAATAAAAAAAAACCAGAAAGGTGATTGCACATGCGGGAAGAGCTAAAGGGGATATTTGCAAGTGTATTCGGAGAAAAAGAGGGATTACGGTTTTTTTTCGCACCTGGAAGAGTGAATCTGATTGGAGAACATACAGACTATAACGGCGGGCATGTATTTCCGTGCGCGCTGACAATGGGTACATATGCTGCTGTTGCAGAAAGAAAAGACGGGCTTGTCCGGATGTATTCAGATAACTTTAGAAACGCAGGCATCAAGGAATGCAGCCTTGACGACATTCGCTATCAAAAAGAAGACGACTGGGCGAACTACCCAAAAGGCGTGATTTATGAATTTCAACAGAGGGGATATGCAGTTCCCCATGGCTTTGACATTGTATTTTCAGGGAATATTCCAAACGGGGCGGGGCTGTCGTCTTCCGCTTCTATTGAACTGCTGATGGGGGTCGTGCTCCAAAACTATTTTCATCCTGAAGTAGATGCGCTTGAGCTTGTGAAAATGGCGCAGCATGCGGAAAACCATTTTATCGGCGTCAATTGCGGAATTATGGACCAATTTGCAATTGGAATGGGGAAAAAACATCATGCGATGCTGCTGAACTGTGACACGCTTGACTATGAATATAGCAAACTCAATGTCTCAGGCCTCGCGCTGGTCATCGCGAATACGAACAAAAAAAGAACATTGGCTGACTCAAGCTATAATACGAGACGCCAAGAATGCAATGATGCATTGCTTGATCTGAAAAAAGGCCTCGATATTACAGCACTGGGCGACATCAAGCCTTCTGATTTCGATGCGCATTCCAGCCTGATCCAAAATGAAACGAACAGACGCCGGGCAAAGCACGCTGTATACGAAAATCACCGTGCTATCAAGACGGCCCATATGTTCAAAGAGAACAATATAGATGAAATCGGGCAGTTAATGAAGGAATCCCACCTTTCATTGAAGGATGACTATGAAGTAACATGCCCTGAACTTGATGAGCTTGTGTTTGCGGCATGGGATCACGAAGGTGTAATTGGATCAAGAATGACGGGAGCAGGCTTTGGCGGATGCACCATCAGCATTGTAAAAGATGAGTTCGTTGATGATTTTATTCAGAAGGTTGGAGACAGATATCAAGAAAAAACAGGGCTCCGAGCGGACTTTTATGTCGCGGATATCGGAGAGGGAGCGAGAGAACTAAAGGGGGAGTGACATATGAGTATTATTGAACATCTGGAACAGCTGCTTGAGTATGGCCTGGAACGAAAATTGATTTCGATCTGGGATCGGGAATATACGAGAAACCGTCTTTATGAAGCGCTGGGCATCACACATCCCGAGCCGGTCTCCAGCACCAGCATCAAGCAGTCACAAAGCCTGCCGGACTTGCTAGCTCCCATCTATAAATGGGCTGCGGAAACCGGCCGAATGGAAGCGGATACAGATACGTACCGTGACCTGCTCAGCGCAAAGCTGATGGGCTGTTTTGTGCCTGCCCCGTCCGAGGTCATTCGCAAATTTGAAGAGACAAAAGCATTATACGGCCCAAAACAGGCGACAAAGGAATTCTATCAATATTCAGAGGATGTCTATTATATACGGACTGACAGAATTGCCAAAAATGTTCATTGGACGGTGCCGACCGAATATGGCGAGCTGGAAATGACCATTAACCTATCAAAGCCTGAAAAGGACCCGAAAGCGATTGCGGCTGCAAAAGAGCAGGAACAGACAAATTATCCGATGTGTTTGCTGTGTAAAGAAAATGTCGGCTTCGAGGGAAGCGTGAATCATCCAGCCCGGCAAAATCACAGAATCATTCCGGTCATCCTTGAGGACGAACAATGGTTCCTGCAATTCTCGCCATATGTCTATTATCCGGAGCACTGCATTGTCTTAAAAGGTGAACATGAACCGATGGAGATCAGCAAAAAAACATTTGGAAGGCTGCTGGCATTTCTTGGCCAATATCCGCATTATTTTATCGGTTCAAACGCGGATCTGCCGATTGTCGGCGGCAGCATCCTAAGCCATGATCATTTCCAAGGCGGCGCGCATGATTTTCCAATGGCACGTGCAGAAGCGGAAGACGTTTATGAATTAAATGATTATCCCGGCGTGTCGCTGGGCTTAGTGAAGTGGCCGATGTCTGTGCTCAGGCTCCAAGGAGACGAACCGGGTCATGTCGCCGAAGCTGCTGACCATATCTTCCGCACGTGGCAGACGTATTCCGATGAAAAAGCCGGCATTGCCGCCTATACAGGCGATACGCCCCATAATACGGTCACACCGATTGCGCGGCGCAGGGGAGACTTGTACGAACTCGATATCGTACTGAGGAACAACCGGACGGATGAGGAGCATCCATTAGGAATATTTCATCCTCATCAAGAAGTCCACCATATTAAAAAAGAAAATATCGGCCTGATTGAGGTCATGGGATTGGCGATATTGCCTGGCCGCTTACAGGAGGAAATGAAAGAAACGGCAGCGGCGCTATGCTCTGCTGATCCAAAAACAGCCTTAGAACAAAATCCGCTCACGGCAAAGCATAGTGAATGGGCTCTTCGGATGATGGAAAAAAGAACCATAACAAAAGAGAATGCAGATCTAGTCATAAAAGAAGAGCTGGGACATGTATTCGCTCGCATTCTTGAACACGCCGGTGTATTTAAACAGACAGCAGTGGGAAAACAGGCCTTCAGAAGGTTCATCGATCAGTTGGGCGCCAAACCAGTCAAAAGCCTCAACCGCTAGGGTTGAGGCTTTTTCGATTTTTATGGCAAAACAAACACCCAAAGCGCTGACGCTTCGGGTGCTGCTGCTTTTATCCTCTTTTTCTGGTTAACAGGCTTACTAGAAAGACAACAATGGCTGCGCCGATTACCGCTGGAATAATGGCAAATCCGGCTAGGTGCGGCCCCCATGTTCCAAGCAGCCCGTGTCCGATCCAGGCGCCTATAAGACCTGCGATCATAGACCCGATAATTCCTCCGGGCATATCTCCTTTTACAAACAGGCTTCCAAGCCATCCGATAATAATAGCGACGATAAGTGAAATAAGAAAACTCATCATGCAACACATCCTATTTTTTATTTATTTGCTTATATCATTCCTCTTTTTTGTATAAGATAAACAACTGGATGCTCTCATTAAAAAATACGGACAGTTCAGAGCATATTGGCTCTTCATTGCGCCTTTTCTTTCAATATTTGATGCGTTAAAATGGTAACCGTGTGAAAAGATGCTAGACAAGGAAAAAATAATTCCTATCTAGAAAGTTTAACAAAATGAAATTTTTGATTGACCTAAGTTTTTTATTGTGGTAAACCTTAATTTGTCAGAATTAGTTCTTCATCATCTTTCTTTACTTTATATGCGGAAATAACTAGAAACTTTTCATCTTAAGCGATAGATGTGAATAAAGTTGGAGCAATTTTTGTCGATTTTATGACATTTAAGCGAAAATGGGATGAAGTTTATAAAAAAATAAAGCTAATAAGTGAAGTTTTTGATAGCATAACAAAGTAGAGAAAAGATTTTGAGGAAGTATGCACTTCAGATTTATTACATCAATAGGAAGGATGGTGATCTTCTTGTTCAGAGCATTAAAACCGTTGCTTGTATTAGCGCTGTTAACTGTGGTTTTCGTCCTTGGGGGATGCAGCAATGCTTCAGTACTAGATCCGAAAGGACCTGTAGCTGAACAGCAAAGTGATTTAATCCTGTTATCTATCGGATTTATGCTGTTTATCGTCGGGGTCGTCTTTGTTCTATTTACCATTATTTTAGTAAAATACCGCGACCGTAAAGGCAAAGATAATGGATCTTATAACCCAGAAATTCACGGTAACACGTTTTTAGAAGTAGTCTGGACAGTGATCCCAATTTTAATCGTCATTGCACTTTCTGTGCCAACAGTACAGACGATATATTCGTTAGAAAAAGCTCCTGAAGCAACAAAAGACAAAGAGCCTCTTGTTGTTTATGCTACTTCGGTAGACTGGAAATGGGTATTCAGCTACCCTGAACAGGATATTGAAACGGTCAACTACTTAAACATTCCTGTCGACCGCCCGATCTTGTTCAAAATCTCATCTGCAGATTCAATGGCTTCGCTATGGATTCCTCAGCTTGGAGGACAAAAATATGCGATGGCAGGAATGCTGATGGATCAATACTTACAGGCTGACAAAGTGGGTACTTACGAAGGCCGCAACGCGAACTTCACAGGTGAACACTTTGCAGACCAAGAGTTTGATGTGAATGCAGTCACAGAAAAAGACTTTAACAGCTGGGTGAAAAAGACTCAGAACGAGGCTCCTAAGCTGACAAAAGAGAAGTATGATGAATTGATGCTTCCTGAAAATGTGGACGAATTAACGTTCTCTTCTACTCACTTGAAATACGTTGATCACGGACAAGACGCTGAGTACGCGATGGAGGCGCGCAAACGCCTTGGCTATCAAGCCGTTTCACCGCACTCTAAAACAGATCCGTTTGAAAACGTAAAGAAAAACGAATTTAAGAAGTCTGATGATACAGAAGAATGATATTGATCAGGAAAGGAGGAAGCCTGCATGAAATTCAAATGGGACGAATTTTTCGTAACTGGTGACCCATTAATTCTGGGCGCACAAGTTTCCATTGCGCTTTCAACCATTGCCATTATTTTTGTACTGACTTACTTTAAAAAGTGGAAATGGCTGTGGTCTGAATGGATAACTACTGTTGACCATAAAAAACTCGGAATCATGTATATTATATCTGCTGTAATTATGTTATTCCGCGGCGGTGTCGACGGTCTGATGATGCGTGCCCAGCTAGCGCTTCCGAATAACAGTTTTTTAGACTCAAACCACTATAATGAAATTTTTACAACTCACGGTACAATCATGATCATCTTCATGGCGATGCCGTTCTTAATCGGTCTTATCAACGTTGTTGTGCCTCTTCAAATCGGTGCCCGCGACGTTGCGTTCCCTTACTTGAACAACCTGAGCTTCTGGACGTTCTTTGTAGGGGCGATGCTTTTCAATATTTCTTTCGTTATCGGAGGTTCTCCGAACGCAGGCTGGACGAGTTATATGCCGCTTGCAAGTAACGACATGAGCCCTGGGCCGGGTGAGAACTACTACCTCCTCGGACTTCAGATTGCCGGTATCGGTACCCTGATGACAGGGATCAACTTTATGGTAACAATCTTAAAAATGAGAACAAAAGGCATGACATTAATGCGTATGCCGATGTTCACATGGACAACACTGATCACAATGGTTATTATCGTGTTTGCGTTCCCTGTACTTACAGTAGCATTGGCACTTTTATCATTTGATCGTTTGTTCGGCGCTCACTTTTTCACATTGGAAGCAGGCGGTATGCCGATGCTTTGGGCTAACTTGTTCTGGATTTGGGGACATCCTGAAGTATATATCGTTATTCTTCCGGCGTTTGGTATTTTCTCAGAAATCATCTCAAGCTTTGCAAGAAAACAATTGTTTGGTTACAAAGCGATGGTTGGTTCTATTATCGCCATCTCTGTATTGAGTTTCTTAGTTTGGACTCACCACTTCTTCACAATGGGGAACAGTGCGTCCGTTAACTCATTCTTCTCAATTACAACAATGGCAATCTCAATCCCAACCGGGGTTAAAATCTTTAACTGGCTCTTTACAATGTATAAAGGCCGAATCAGCTTTACAACACCTATGCTGTGGGCGCTTGCGTTCATTCCTAACTTCGTTATCGGCGGGGTTACAGGGGTTATGCTTGCGATGGCAGCAGCGGATTATCAATACCATAATACGTACTTCCTTGTATCTCACTTCCACTATGTGCTGATTGCGGGTACTGTATTTGCTTGTTTCGCCGGATTTATTTTCTGGTATCCAAAAATGTTCGGCCACAAGCTGAACGAAAGAATTGGAAAATGGTTCTTCTGGATCTTTATGATCGGGTTCAATATTTGTTTCTTCCCGCAATATTTCTTGGGGCTTCAAGGCATGCCTCGCCGTATTTACACATACGGACCGAATGACGGCTGGACAACATTGAACTTTATCTCAACAGTCGGAGCTTTCATGATGGGTGTAGGATTCTTAATCCTTTGCTATAACATCTACTACAGCTTCCGTTACTCTACTCGTGAAATCAGCGGAGATTCATGGGGTGTGGGACGTACGCTTGATTGGGCGACTTCTTCTGCGATTCCGCCGCATTACAACTTTGCGGTGCTTCCTGAAGTCAAATCTCAAGATGCATTCCTGCATATGAAAGAAGAAAAAACTGAATTATACCCTGAAAGCAAATTCAAGAAAATCCATATGCCAAGCAACTCAGGCAGACCGTTCTTTATGTCTGTTGCCTTCGGTCTCGCTGGCTTTGGACTTGTCTTTGAATGGTACTGGATGGGCGTAGTCGGATTGATCGGAGTCCTGCTCTGCATGGTTCTGCGTTCATTCGAATACGACAACGGCTACTACATTAGTGTTGATGAAATAAAAGAGACGGAAAGAAAGATTTCCGAATAAGGAGGCGTGAGTTATGGAACATGCAGAACACGGCAATTCTAACGCGCCTATGGAATATCAATCTGAAACCGGCAGACTTAATATTCTCGGGTTTTGGATCTTTTTAGGGGCAGAAATTGTGTTGTTCTCAACACTATTTGCAACCTTCTTCGTTCTTAAAAACAGAACAGCTGGAGGTGTCTTGCCAGACGAACTATTTGAAGTCAATCTGGTAATGATTATGACGTTCTTGCTGCTGATCAGCAGCTTTACCTGCGGGATCGCTGTTCATGAAATGCGCCGCGGAAGTTTAAAAGGCGTAGTCATTTGGACAATTATCACTCTTCTTCTCGGTGCCGGCTTCGTCGGATGCGAGATCAACGAGTTTGTTCACTATGTACATGAAGGAGCGGCTCTCAGTACAAGTGCGTTCTGGTCTGGATTCTTTGTTTTACTTGGAACTCACGGAACTCACGTAACAATCGGGATTTTCTGGATCACAGGAATTCTGATTCAGTTGAAGAAACGCGGCTTAACTCCGCAAACTTCATCTAAAATCTTTATCTCAAGCTTGTACTGGCACTTCTTAGATGTTGTATGGATTTTCATCTTTACAGGTGTCTATCTCATGGGATTGGGGGGTCTGTAAAATGGCAAACAAATCTGCTGAACACAGTCACTTTCCATGGAAACACATTGTAGGTTTTATCCTGTCTATCGTTTTGACCCTGCTGGCTCTATGGGTTGCAGTGTATACTGACCTGAGCTCATCAGCAAAACTTTGGATTATCTTCGGCTTCGCCTTCATTCAGGCGGCGCTGCAGCTTCTCATGTTCATGCATATGACAGAGAGCGAAAACGGCACGATCCAAGTCGGAAACACGCTGTTCGGATTCTTTGGCGCGATCGTTATCGTACTTGGATCCATCTGGATTTTCGCGGCTCACTATCACCATGGTGACCATATGGACGGAAATCCTCCTGGAGGCGCTGAACACTCAGAGCATTCAGGCCATAACGAATAATACAAAAACCCTCTTCATTGGAAGAGGGTTTTTTGCTGTCTTCAGCTGCTTCGCTTTCTGCGAAGATACGGAAGGCCGTAAATGATAAATGCGGCGATATGAGCGACAATGACGTTAACGGCAAACAAGATAATCATGAGAGTGTGTCCAAGTGGAGAAAGGCTTTCTGTTGCGTAAAAGAAGAAGAATACCCACATTAAAATGATTGGCGGAATAGCTGAGAGTGCGACTTTTTTGTTATCAAGCCAAATAAAGAGAGGCGTTGCGCTGGCAACCAGTAAGTAAGCAAAAAACATGTCCATCATACCCGTCTCCTTTCATTTTGTGATAACGTTTACAAAAATGAAATAGAGGAACTGAGTTGTGTCTGTTTTGTGATTGTTTTTTGAACATTATGTTACAATTATTATACCATGTTTTCCAGAAATTGATACGTGTTTTTGCAGAAATGGACTGGATCTATCGTCTTATTTTTAAACGTTGTAAGATAGGAGAATGTACGGAGCTTTCTTTTTAAAAGAAGGGGGATGCAGATGTATCAGGTAATAAAGCTTGAAAGAGAAGATTGGCGAGAAGTGATCCGCATGTCTGAATATGCTTTTCAGAAAGAACTTAGTGTTGAGGAACGAGAAGAGAAAGTAAAAGCTTTAGAGAACCATTACATCATCGGAATCAAAGAACAAGAGAAGCTCCTTTCTAAGCTTCACATCATTCCCTTTTCTGTCATGCTGGAAGAGCAGGAGATGAAGATGGGAGGTATTGCCGGGGTAGCAACCTGGCCTGAATACAGAAGAAAAGGAACAGTAAAGGAACTTATTCTAGACGCTCTAACGGTTATGAAGAAAAGAAACCAAACCATCAGCTTTTTGCATCCGTTCCTGATCTCCTTTTACCGCAAATTTGGCTGGGAACTCTGTTTCTATCAAAAACGCCTGACTTACCTTAAAGAACAGTTTCAAAAACTAGGCGATGCCCCTGGGGACGTGAGGAGGCTTCAAAAGGATGAAACAGATGCAGTGAATGCCATCTATAATCAGTACAGAACGAAGCATAATGGGCTGATGAAGCGTTCAAAGGAGCATTGGACAGAGAAGATCCATGGAATGAAAGCTATGTACATCTCTGAAGATGGGGTGCCCTGTGGATATCTTGTGTATGCCATCAAAAATAAAACGATGCGAGTTGAGGAATTTGTTTATTTGAACAGAGAGGCACAGAGAGGCTTGTGGAATTTTATTTGCCAGCATGATTCGATGCTAAATGAAGCGGAACTGACTGTACGGATGGAGGAAGATCTTGATTTTTTAACTGCCGAACCCCGGGTCAAACAAGAGATATATCCTTATAGTATGGCGCGCATCGTTGACGTTGAAGGTTTTTTACGGGAATATCCAAAATCTCGGGTAACAGCTCCCTTTGACTTTAAGGTAACGGACCAATGGGCACCGTGGAATCAACAGACTTTCCGCGTCGATTCGCAGCAGGTGCAGATCGTTCCAGAAGAGTCATCTGACCATCTAATAGAATGCAGCATATCTTCTTTAACCGCTTTCTTCCTAGGCGCCAGAAGTGCCCGTTTCCTTTTTGAAGCAGGCATGATAAAAGGGCCGGTATCGGAAATCAAACGGCTTGATGACGACTTTCAACTAAAACCTCCATTTCTTATGGATTTCTTTTAACCCCTAATTTAAAAGGGGTTTTTTTATTTGAAAAGTTTTGTGTCAATCGAAACATTTCGGTTTATCATACGTCATATTTCGTGTAGCTGAAAAGCGCCACAAGTGCGGAAAAAACTTAAAAGGAAGCGAGCTTCACGTGTCATCTTGAACGTGGTTCATGTATAATAAACATTAGTGATTTTCCGATGAAAATGTAAGGCGGGATAGAATGAGTCGATATAAGAAACAGCAAAGCCCCTTTTACCAGGGGGATTTGATTTTTATATTTGGTGTGTTTTTTATTATAAGCGTAGTATCAATTTATGCTGCCGGTCAGTTTGGGCAGTATGGGAACACGGATTGGATTCAGCAAATTGTGTTTTATTTTTTGGGGGCTGTTGCCATTACAGTTCTTTTGTACTTTGATTTAGAACAGCTTGAAAAGTTAAGTTTATATATTTTTATCATTGGTATTTTATCTTTGATTATTCTTAAAATCAGTCCCGAGTCTATTGCACCTGTTATTAAAGGGGCAAAAAGTTGGTTTAGGATCGGTAGAATAACAATACAGCCGTCAGAGTTTATGAAGGTTGGTTTGATTATGATGCTTGCTTCAGTTATTGGAAAAGCAAATCCTAAAGGAGTTCGGACGCTTAGGGATGATATCCACTTGTTATTAAAGATTGCGGGTGTCGCAGTTATTCCTGTAGGTCTTATCTTGATGCAGGATGCTGGGACTGCGGGAATATGTATGTTTATCGTTCTTGTAATGGTTTTTATGTCAGGGATAAACTGGAAATTGATTGCGATCATAGCTGGTTCAGGTATCTTACTCATTTCATTAATTTTATTAGTAATGATAAACTTTCCTGACGTTGCTAAATCAGTTGGAATACAGGATTATCAAATTAAGCGCGTCACTTCTTGGGTGTCTGCTTCAAATGAGACACAGGAAGATTCAAATGACAGCTGGCAAGTTGACCAGGCCATCATGGCAATAGGATCTGGTGGTATTTTAGGTAATGGTATTTCTAATTTGAAGGTTTATGTTCCAGAGAGTACGACTGACTTTATCTTTTCTATAATAGGTGAGTCATTTGGCTTTATAGGCTGTGCAGTTGTTGTCATCATGTTCTTCTTTTTAATCTACAGGCTTGTCGTTCTGATAGACAAAATACATCCGTTTAACCGTTTCGCTTCTTTCTTTTGCGTTGGCTATACGGCGTTAATTGTGATCCACACATTCCAGAATATCGGAATGAACATCGGCATTATGCCTGTTACCGGGATTCCGCTGCTGTTTGTCAGCTATGGGGGAAGCTCGACACTTTCCACGTTAATCGGATTTGGGATTGTATATAATGCAAGTGTGCAGCTGACGAAATACAGAAGTTATCTTTTTAATTCTTAATATGCAGACAGCCTTTACAGAGGCTGTCTTTTTTTGTGCAGAGCATTTCACTTTTGAGATCACTTTTTTTCGGATATGATAAAAAGTGATAAGGAGGTTCTTGTGATGAATAACACAATCGAAACCATTTTGAATCATCGGTCAATCCGGTCTTTTACTGATCAGCTTTTGACAGCTGAAGAAATTGATACATTAGTGAAAAGTGCGCAGGCTGCGTCTACATCCAGCTATGTGCAGGCATATTCGATTATCGGGGTTTCTGATCCTGAGAAAAAACGTGAGCTGTCCGTGCTTGCTGGGAATCAGCCTTACGTTGAGAAGAACGGACACTTTTTTGTATTTTGTGCGGATTTGTACCGCCATCAACAACTGGCTGAGGAAAAAGGTGAACATATTTCTGAGCTGCTCGAGAATACAGAAATGTTTATGGTTAGCTTGATTGATGCGGCGCTGGCAGCGCAAAATATGAGCATTGCCGCTGAATCCATGGGGCTTGGCATTTGCTATATCGGCGGCATTCGGAATGAACTGGACAAGGTGACAGAGGTGCTGCAAACGCCTGACCATGTGCTCCCGCTTTTCGGACTGGCAGTAGGCCATCCTGCGAACCTTTCCGGCAAAAAACCGAGATTGCCAAAGCAGGCCGTTTATCATGAGAATACGTATAATGTGAACACAGACGATTTCCGTCATACTATGAATACGTATGACAAAACCATTTCTGATTACTATAGAGAAAGAACAAACGGGCAGCGGGAAGAAACGTGGTCCGATCAAATACTGAACTTTATGAAGCAAAAGCCGCGTACGTATTTAAATGACTACGTGAAAGAAAAGGGCTTTAATAAAAACTAAAGCAAACCTCTCCGTCTGGAGGGGTTTTTATGTTTCACGTGTAACATATTCCGACAAATAGGGACATGCTTTCACAAATAAATGGCGAATGATAGGGGACACTGATAAGCAGTGTGAGCGGCTTTGGAGAAAAAGTAGAAGATCAGTGATACGATGAGGATGAGGTGGTAGGGATGGTTTCATTAAGTATATTAGATCAATCTCCAGTATCAGAGGGCAGCAATGCAGAAACGGCCTTACAGCAAACCGTTGCGCTTGCCCAAGCTGCTGAGGACCTTGGATATAAGAGATTTTGGGTTTCTGAGCATCACTTTTCAAAACGGCTGGCAGGGTCCAGTCCTGAGGTGCTAATCAGTCATATAGCGGCGAAAACAAAGCGAATCCGTGTTGGATCAGGAGGAGTCATGCTGCCGCATTACAGTGCTTATAAAGTAGCTGAAAACTTTCGTGTTCTGGAGGGGCTGACACCAGGAAGAATTGACCTGGGGCTTGGCAGAGCACCGGGGGGAATGCCGATTGCATCATGGGCGCTGAATGACGGCGGTAAGCGCAATGCTGATCAGTATCCGCAGCAAATCAAGGAGCTGACCATGTATTTGCATGATTTGGCGGATGATAAACACCGTTTTCCGAATCTGACCGCTGCGCCGCATATTTCAACGGCTCCGGATGTGTGGCTGCTCGGCTCATCTGGAGAAAGCGCGCTGCTCGCAGCTGAATCTGGCGCTGGCTATATGTTTGCCCATTTTATCAATGGAGAGGGCGGAGAGGGTACTGTCAGACAGTATAAGAGGAGATTCAAACCATCTGTGTTAGGAGATACGCCTCGAGCGGCAGTTGCTGTTTTTGTTCTTTGTGCTGACACGGAGGAGAAGGCAGAGGAGCTTGGGGCTGTGCTTGATTTTACACTTTTGGCGGGAGAGCAGGGTATTCCTTTAGAGGGAGTCCCTTCGTATGAAGCTGTTCGGAAAAATACGTATTCTCCTTATGAACAGAGACGAATTGCTGATAATCGAAATCGAATGATTGTTGGTACGAAAGAACAGGTTAAGAAGCGGCTGTTAGCTTTGAGTAAAGCGTATGAAACAGAGGAAATCATGGTGGTGACCATCACGCATCATTTTGAAGATAAGCTCCGATCGTATCGATTATTGCAGGAGGCGTTTGCTGACTGATCTTTAAAAAGCCCTGCCGATTGGGCAGGGCTTTTTCTTATTCCACAGTGAAAGGTTCTTCGGTCAAAACCTGGCTTGACTTGCCTTTGTTCGCGGCATATGCGAGCAAGTAATACTCTCCGGCCGGAAGTTTGGTTCCGCCATTAATCGTGCCGTCCCAGTCAAAGTACTGGTAACCTTTATCTTGGTTTTTATAAATGCCGGCTTGGCCTGCGAAATCAAGGTTGCTGTCATAGACGAGGAACGCCAGCTCTTCCGCTCCCGCAGGAAGGTAGGTTTCAATTTGATAGGTACCTTGTACAGACCCTTCGCTGACAGAGACAGATGTGACTCTCGGATAATCGGGCTCTTTCACAATCAGCAATGTAGGTACCTTAGCGACCGTTTTTCCGCCTTCTCTGACGATAACCGTTCCTTCATAGGTGCCAGCTTTTGTTTTCTTCGTATTGACCTTTACTTTTGCAGTGGCTTTCCCGGTTTGATGTGCCGGAATCACAACACGGCTTGTGCCGGATGTGGAAATGCCGCTGCCATTAAATGAGTATTCAAGTGTGTAAGACTTTCTAATGGAAGATTGATTTTCAATCGTAAACGTTTCATTTTTTGTTTCGTTTCCGTTTTCCTTCAAGAACGTGCCGTATGAATAGCTTCCAGGTGAGACGAGCGAATCGGCTTTGATTGCGTTCATGATTCTTGCGCTGCCTGCGCCTTGAGCGTTATGCGGATATACTTCCCCATCGCTATCCTTTAAAGTGACAGCGGTATTCATGATGGCGGTTTTAATCTGTTCAACGCTCCACTTTGGTTTGGCTTGTTTAATAACGGCAACCGCTCCGGCAATATGAGGCGATGCCATGCTTGTTCCTTGTTTTGATCCGTAGCCGTATGGATGGTCAGGATCGTGTGTTGGGATCGTGCTCACGATATTGACCCCTGGCGCGGAAATATCAGGCTTAATCATCCACGTATCCATAACAGGACCGCGTGATGAGAAATCAGCGACTTGTTCACCGAGCGCTTTTGAGACCGTCAACTTGAATGTTGTTTTTGTCTCACCAGCTTTCAGGGCGCTGACGAGTTTTTCGCCGTCTTCTAATGAAAGCTTAATCGTTGGGACAGACATGCCTGGCACATTGGCTTCAATTTCTCCAGAGAGATTGTTATACACAACCATGCCGATGGCACCGGCTTTTTTAGCGTTATCCGCTTTATCCACAAATGCAATGCTGCCTCGTTTGACAACGGCGACTTTGCCTGTCAGGTCTTTCCCTTCAAAATCCTTTGCTTCGCCGATTCCCGCTTCGACAAGCTCAACTTCTTTGTTATTGAGCGCTTTGACGTCGTCCTCTTTGTTATAGCCCATCACTTTTGCTGAAGAATAGGAGCCGAAAGTGACGGCGTATTCATTGAGCGGCAGCTGAGTCGCACCGACAGAAATCGCTTCTCTGGATGTGCCCGGCGATCCGACTGTCCAGCCGTTCGGTCCGCTGTTGCCGTTTGAGGTAACAGCGACAACGCCTTCTGACATGGCCCAGTCAAGCGCTGTGCTTGTCGCCCAGTCCGGGTTGTTTAAAGAGTTTCCGAGAGACAGGTTCATCACATCTGCCCCGTCCTGCACTGCACGTTCCACACCGGCGATGACGTTTTCCGATGTGCCGCTTCCGCCAGGCCCTAACACACGATAAGCAAGAAGTGTGGCATCAGGCGCTACGCCTTTAATTGTTCCGTTTGCAGCCACAGTTCCGGCTACGTGTGTGCCGTGGTCAGTCGCTCCGCCCCTCGGATCGCCTGTTGGTGTTTCTTTTGGATCGTAATCATTGTCCACAAAATCGTATCCTTTATATTGTCCAAAGTTTTTCTTCAGATCTGGGTGATTGTATTCAACCCCAGTGTCAATAATCGCCACCTTAATGCCTTTTCCTGTGTAGCCTAAATCCCATGCATCGTTTGCTCCGATATAAGGCGCACTGTCATCCATTTGCGGAGATACGGCGTCTTCGGAGATTGTGACGTCTTTATCCTTCATATTGTCTGTTTTATATGTGACGTTCGGGTACACCGCCTTAACGTCTTTTACCGCGAGAAGTTTTGGAATCTCATTAGCTGGAAGCTTCATAGAGAAGCCTGAGAATACCTGCTCATATTCCCGGTTTACTTTTCCGTTTTTCACCGCTTTGATTGCTTTATTTTTTGCTTTGGTGCGAGCGGTTTTCAGCTTGCTTTTCGATTGGCTTTCTCCCGCTTCCTTCGCTTCTGCCAAGGATTTTTCTTTTAATTCCACTATAACGGTTGTTTTTTTGCTTGTCGTCATGTCGATATCACCGAATACCTCGGCTTTTTCCAGATCAGCCGACGTTTTTGAAGAAGCCGGAGCTGCCTGGACGCCCGTAATACCTGTGGATAACGCAAAAAATAAGACAAAACTTACAAGCAGAAAGCGAATGATCCCCTTTTTCAATGTGTTTCCCCCTTTGTGTTTAGAAAAAATGTGAAAGATCTAGTATATATTTCTTGAAAATTCAAAAAAATCCTTGTGTCATTTGGACCATTTATTGGATTTTGTTTGTGTATAACGAAGGAATTATACACAGAACCCTGTGTATAAGTGAATAAACCTGTATATATATATAGTTAGGAATATACGTTCGTATACAAAATATAGATAGAGTTTGTGGACATGTGGATATCTCTTGTGATTAAGTTGTTCTTATCTTTGGGATAACTTGTGTATAAAGTTTTCAAAGCGGTTCTCCAATTTTCATTTCAATTCTTTCAGCTTTCAACAAAACTTCTAAAAACTAGTTGGTTTTTTCACTCATATTGTGACAAAGAATTCTCTTTCCACGGTCTATCATAGAGTCATGAGTTTTGCTAGAGCTGCTAGTTTGCGAGAAAAGAAATCGGCCGTCTTTTCTTGCGGGCTGCGGCTGAGAAAACGGGCTGCTAAAAAGGCTGCCTGCCAAAAAGAAGCGGAGGGATGTTTTTCTATGAAACGTTTGCTTGTATCTTTACGGGTGTGGATGGTCTTTTTGATGAACTGGGTGACGCCGGACAGAAAAACTGCGGCTGCCGCGGTCTATTCGGCTCAGCGTACATACCAAAGAAAGGCGGCTGTGCAGGCCGCAGGACTCGTTTCGTTTTATGAGTGGCGGATGGCTGTGAATGAGGAAGAAAAGCAGAAAGCGAAAGCCGCCGCGCTTTATAAAAGAAGATGTTTGCAAGCCTTCAAGGAATCGCCAAAGCAGGAGAGAGCGGGCCCGTATCTTTACATGGCGGTCAAAAGGAGGTAAAATCCCAGTCAAAAGCAAATTGGCGGGAGAGATAACCTCTTGAAAATCTATAAAGTATTAAACAATAATGCGGCTTTAATAAAAGAGGATGATCAGGAAAAAATCGTGATGGGACCGGGAATCGCTTTTCAAAAAAAGAAAAATGATCTCATCCCTATGAATAAAGTGGAAAAGATCTTTGTCGTGCGCGACGAGAATGAAAAGTTCAAACAAATCCTGCAAACACTGCCGGAGGAGCATATAGAAATAGCTGAGGATATCATCAGCTATGCGGAAGGAGAGCTCGCGGCGCCGCTGAGCGATCACATTCATATCGCGCTTTCTGACCATTTGTCCTTTGCGATCCGAAAGGATTCAAAATGGGCTGCTTGTGCAGAATAAATTGCTGCATGAGATAAAGGCGCTCTATAAAAAAGAATATGAGATCGGCCTGTGGGCGATCGGACATGTAAAAGAGACATTGGGCATGTCTCTGCCTGAAGATGAAGCGGGTTATATTGCCCTTCACATCCATACGGCGAAGATGGATGCGGAGAGCATGTATTCGGCGCTGAAGCATACGACCATGATCAAAGAAATGATAGAGAAAATAGAACAATACTTTAATCGAAAGGTGGATGAAAACAGCATTTCCTATCAACGCCTTGTCACGCATTTGCGATACGCGGTCAGCCGGTTGGAATCAAATGAAGCGCTCCATCGTATGGACGAGGAGATGCTTTATTTCATCCAAAAAAAGTATTCATTCGCCTATCAATGTGCGCTGGAGCTGGCGGAGTTTTTGAAAAATGAATATCAATTACATTTGCCGGAATCCGAGGCCGGCTATATCACGCTGCATGTCCAGCGTCTTCAAGATCTCTCGGAATAACCGCTTTGACTTGCAGGGAGTGATCTCTGGAAGTTTTTTTATTGATCAGGATTCAGTGTGTAGTACATCCAGCCCATCATAACTATTCCCGCGGTCAGATTGCCGAGCGTAACGGGGATTAAGTTTCTGACTGCTCCCATCAGTGTCACTGTATCAGGGTGCTCGATCAAAAGCGAGATGGCGAATGTGCACATATTGGCAATGCTGTGTTCAAAGCCGGAAATAAAGAAGCAGAAAACGAATAGCATCATGGTAAAAAGCTTTGCTCCTTCCCCTTTGAGAGACATTGGAATGAAAAAGGCGAGGCACACAAGCCAATTGCACAGCATTCCTCTGAAAAACAATTCGGAAGCCGGCGGTTCCATTTTGTGCTCTGCCAAATGAATCAAAAAGGAATGAACAGAAGGCTCCTCAAAAAGTCCCGTCGCGCTGATCAGGATGGCAAACAGAATGGCGCCGATTAAATTGCCGGCATAGCTTGACATCCACAAGTACAGGGTGTTGCGCCAGCTGAGTTTTTTCCGGAGCGCGGTATAGGTGAAATAAAAGGTGTTGCCGGTAAATAAATCTCCGCCTCCGTAAGCAATCAGCAGAATAGCGGCCCCGAAAGTGACAGCGGCTGCCGGAAAGGCAAACGGAGAATCAGCCATAAAGAAATAGCTGCCTGTTTTGCTTGCGGCTGTAATGCCAAAACCAATAAACATACTGGCCAAAATGGACCGAAGCACATAACGGATTTTGCTTGAAGCGAATATGTTTTGTTTTTTCAAAGCATACTGTTCAACCTTTTGCAATGCTTGAGTTTCCATTGTCTTTTCCTGCTTTCTTTCATGATTGAGCATAGTATAGCACGGTATTGTGAAGTATTTCACAATTAATTTTTACGAATTTTTGTCTACATGTTTTATCAAACTATTTAACTAAAAAAATAGTTGACGAAAACGCTGTCATGATTTATGATGAAAGCGTATTCTTAATCTGAATAAGCGGGATTGTGACTGGTAAAGCAGGCAAGACCTAAAATTTGCGTAAATGAAAAAGGATCGCTGTGTCCTTTATTCGTTGGCGAATTTTAGGTCTTTTTTGTTTAAATAAAAGGGGGAGAAATAGATGGATTACAAAGAGACTGCAAAACGCCTCATTGAGCTTCTCGGAGGGAAAGAAAATATTATCAGCGCGGCTCATTGTGCAACAAGACTGCGTTTAGTGATGAAAGATGAATCAAAGATAGATCAAGCACAAGTAGAAGAGCTTGATGGCGTCAAAGGGGCTTTCAGCAGCTCTGGCCAGTACCAGATCATTTTCGGAACAGGCCTTGTGAATAAAGTATTCGATGCCTTTGCTAAAGAAGCTGATATCGAGCGTGAAGAACACGTAAATCATCAGGATGCGGCAAAAGAAAAGCTGAATCCCGCTGCGAGATTTGCGAAAACGCTTTCTAATATTTTTGTTCCAATCATCCCGGCTATTGTAGCCAGCGGCCTATTAATGGGATTGCTGGGTATGATCAATGCGTTTCATTGGATGAGCAAGGATTCTGCGCTTTTGCAGCTGCTTGATATGTTTTCAAGTGCAGCATTTATTTTCTTGCCGATTCTAATCGGGGTCAGCGCTTCAAAAGAGTTTGGCAGCAATCCATACTTGGGAGCGGTCATCGGGGGAATCATGATTCATCCGACTCTTTTAAATCCATGGGGATTGGCGGAAGCGACACCTGATTACATGCATCTTTTCGGATTTGATATCGCGCTTCTCGGCTACCAGGGAACTGTTATCCCTGTCCTGCTTGCGGTGTATGTGATGAGCAAGGTAGAGAAATGGACGAGAAAAGTGGTTCCACATGCGGTAGATTTGCTTGTTACACCATTTGTTACTGTAATTGTCACCGGGTTTGTTGCTGTTATCGCGATTGGCCCTCTAGGCAGAGCGCTTGGCTCCGGCATTACGGTTGCTTTAACTTATGTGTATGACCATGCCGGTTTTGTTGCGGGCCTGATTTTCGGGGGCACGTATTCACTCATCGTGCTGACAGGCGTTCATCATAGCTTCCATGCGATTGAGGCTGGGCTTATTGCAGATATAGGAAAAAACTACTTGCTGCCGATCTGGTCAATGGCGAATGTCGCACAGGGCGGGGCAGGTCTTGCCGTCTTCTTTATGGCGAAAAAGGCAAAGACAAAAGAAATCGCGCTTCCGGCAGCATTTTCCGCTTTTCTCGGCATTACTGAGCCCGTCATATTCGGAGTCAATCTTCGCTACCGAAAACCGTTTATCGCCGCGATGATCGGAGGCGCATTGGGTGGGGCATATGTCGTCTTTACACATGTAGCTGCAAACGCTTACGGGTTAACGGGTATTCCGATGATCGCCATTGCGGCTCCGTTTGGCTTCAGCAACTTGATTCACTATCTGATTGGCATGGCGATTGCGGCAGTGTCAGCGTTCATCGCAGCATTTGTCATGAAGATTAATGAGGATGAGGAGAGGAAAAAATGACAGCACATGATCAGGAGCTTCGTCGCCGGGCTTATGAAGAAGTGGAGAAAAAAGAGCCCATCGCTGACAGCGATCCGCACCGCCAGCATTTTCATATCATGCCGCCGGTTGGGCTGCTGAATGACCCGAATGGCCTGATTTATTGGAAGGGCAGCTATCATGTATTCTTTCAGTGGCAGCCGTTTCAGACGGGGCACGGCGCAAAATTTTGGGGGCATTATACGACACAGGATGTTGTGAATTGGAAGCGGGAAGAGATTGCGCTGGCTCCGAGTGATTGGTTTGATAAAAACGGCTGCTACTCGGGCAGCGCTGTCACGAAAGACGATCGGCTCTATCTGTTTTACACAGGAAATGTCAGGGATCAGGATGGAAACCGGGAAACGTATCAATGCCTTGCTGTTTCTGACGACGGGCTGTCCTTTGAGAAAAAGGGTGTTGTCGCCCGCCTTCCGGAAGGATATACGGCGCATTTTCGCGATCCGAAGGTATGGGAGCATGAAGGCACATGGTATATGGTGATTGGTGCGCAAACAGAGAATTTGAAAGGGCAGGCTGTATTGTTTGCTTCTGATAACCTGAGTGAGTGGAGATTTCTTGGCCCGATAACCGGCGCGGGCTTCAACGGGCTGGACGATTTTGGATACATGTGGGAATGTCCGGATTTGTTTTCCCTTCAAGGATCGGACGTGCTGATTGTTTCGCCTCAAGGGCTTGAGGCTGACGGTTTCCGTTATCAGAACGTATATCAATCAGGTTATTTTGTCGGGTGTCTCGATTATAACAAGCCTGAACTGAAGCATGGTGAATTTACGGAGCTTGATCAAGGTTTTGATTTTTACGCGCCGCAAACACTTGAAGATAATCAGGGCAGACGAATTTTGTTTGCATGGATGGCTGTGCCTGACCAGGATGAAGGATCTCATCCGACGATTGACTATCACTGGATTCACTGCATGACGCTGCCGAGACAGCTGACAATATCAGGCGAGAAGCTGATTCAGCAGCCGCTGCCTGAGCTGAAAGCCATGCGCAGAAATGAGAAAAAAATACACATCAATATGCATGGATCATCTGGTACGCTTCCAGTGGAAAAGCCTGAAAGAGCTGAGATTCTGCTGGAAGACATTCATACGGAGTCTGGCTTTTCAATCAGTATCCGCGGAACGGCTACGTTTTCCTTCCAAAAAGACGAGGGGATTGTTACGCTGGAACGAAAGAGCTTTGACGGAAAAAGAAAAGAGTCGAGACATTGCCGCATCAAGGATTTGCATACCGTACACATGTTTCTCGACGCGTCATCTGTGGAAATCTTTATCAATAACGGAGAAGAGGTCTTTAGTGCGAGATATTTTCCTTTCCCGGGAAATCATGAAGTAACAGCCAGTTCGACCGGGAAATCTGAAATGAATGTCTTAATTTGGACACTTATGTAGAAAATCCTTCTATTTTCTTATGTGAAATCTAAGCCATCTGTGCTATTCTTCAACGATAACCTACTATTTTTTTCTGTAAAAGGAGTTGTTTTCTTGAATATACATGAACAGAAGATAACACCGGAATGTTTGGAAAAGGCTGCTAACCAAGTTGAAGATAAGCGGGAAGAATATAAGGATGTGCTGCTTCAGCTGAAAAAAATGCTTGGCGGAACAACGCCGCACAGTGAAACGGCGGAAATTCTCACGCGGGCATATGAACAAATGAAGGAATATGCACTTTTTGTTCAGTCGATAGAAACATTTTTGAGGAAATCTGCAAACAATTTAAAAATTAAATAAACAGGCTGCCGATGGGATCGGCAGTTTTTTCTGTGAAAAGTCTTCGGTGATTTAAAAAGGGCTGCCTCTTTGTTAGGCAGCCCCTTTTGTTTATGATTGTTGATTCAGGCGCAGTGCAGAATGCTTCGTAGGACCAACATACTGGTTTAGCGGGAAGGATTCTTTAATGGCCGCTGTGATGAATTCTTTCGCTGCGTAAATGGCTTCTTTGACTTCCGCACCTTTGGCAAGCTCCGCTGTCACGGCTGCTGAGAACGTACAGCCTGCGCCATGTGTATAAGGCGTATCGATCATTTCGCTTTCAAGGACTTCCGCTGTTTCTCCGTCATAGAGAACATCAACGGCTTTCTCATGTTTGAGTTTGCCTCCGCCTGTAATGACGACATATTGAGCGCCGAGTGCGTGAATTTTTTTCGCGGCTTCGATCATATCGTCAACTGTTTTTAGTTCATCCATGCCGCTGAGCTGGCTGGCTTCAAACAAGTTTGGCGTAATGACAGTGGCTAGCGGAGCCAATTGCTCACGCAGGGCTTGGGCGTGCTCCGGATAAAGGACTTCATTAGCACCTTTGCAAACCATAACAGGGTCAATTACCACATTTTTTAATTGTTTTTCTTTGATCGTTTTTGCCGCAAGCTCGATAATGTCAACGGTTGGCAGCATTCCTGTTTTCATGGCGTCCACGCCGATGCCGTCCGTAATTGTTGCAAGCTGGGCGCGGATTGTATCAGTATCGATCGGGAATACCTGATGGTCCCAGCTGTTGTTTGGGTCCATCGCAACGATCACCGTTAAGGCGGTCATCCCGTATACGTTTTTTTCTTGAAATGTTTTTAAATCAGCTTGAATCCCAGCACCGCCGCTGGAATCTGAGCCGGCAATGGTGAGTGCTTTATTCATAGACATGTCTTGAACCTCCATCGTGTTTTGTCTTTCATTATAGTTAGGTTTTCTCTGTATCACAATATAGAAGGCTTAGCAATTCATCTAGTATTTTCATTAGCACCTTATCCTGTTTCAGTAGGATATTCCCACTGATCTCCCGTCCAATATATGTTTTAATAGTACATGACTATGAAAATGAGAAGGAGAGCATCATGAAGATTTCTATCGTAATTGTGACCTATAATCGGATTCCGGCTTTGTGTGAGCTTTTGGAGTCGATTTCCCGCCAGACCTTGAAGCCGTATGAAATTATTATTGTGAATGATGCCGGGGAATCGGTCGTGCCGGTCAAAGCACTGTATCCGGAGCTGCCGATTGCTGTCATCAATTTAGAAAAGAACTCGGGGCATGTGGCTGCGAGAAATGCCGGTGTAAAAGAGGCGTCTGGCGATTGCATTATGCTGTGTGATGACGATGATTTCTTTACGCCAGGGCATATCGAGAAAATGGCAAAGGAAATAGAAACGGCTGACTTCGTTCATTCTGATGCGGAAATAGTTTCGTTTGAAGAGAAATACGGAACAAGATATCCAGTGTCACGGAAATTGTTTGCTTATACCGCTGACTATGAGGATATGAGAGTGTTTTCTACATACGTGCCGTCGGGCAGCATGTACAGACGTTTTCTGCATGATGAAATCGGGTATTTCGATGCTGATGTGCACAATTACTGGGATTGGGATTTTTATCTGCGCGCGGCCAAGGATTACCGGGTGAAGCGTGTCCCTTGCGCCAGTGTGATTTATGCCTTCAGTGACGCGGGAGACAATCAGTCTGCGGACCTTGGCGCCAAGCGGAAGCAATATTTGGATCGTTTAAGTGAAAAGCACGGACTCGGGGAGCTGCCGACGAAAAACTTTGCCGTCCTGCTTGAAGAGCCTGAGATGAAGAGGCGGGAAGCAAAAAGTGAAATGGTTTGGGATGGCGAGCCTGTCTATTCCAGACTTCATCGTTCGTAAGGGGGCCTAAATCTTGAAACAGCTTTTACAAGACAGCTGGTGGAATCAGCTAAAGGAAGAGTTTGAGAAACCGTATTATCAAGAGCTCAGAGAAATGCTGAAGCGGGAATACGCGGAGCAAACGATTTATCCGGACAGCCGGGATATTTTCAATGCGCTGCATTATACATCATATGATGATGTCAAGGTCGTCATTCTGGGACAAGATCCGTATCACGGGCCGGGACAGGCTCAAGGTTTAAGCTTCTCTGTCAAGCCCGGTGTAAAGCAGCCGCCTTCGTTAAAAAATATTTTTCTTGAGCTGCAGCAGGATATCGGGTGCAGCATCCCGAATCACGGGTCGCTTGTGAGCTGGGCAAAGCAAGGCGTTCTTTTGCTGAATACTGTGCTGACAGTAAGGCGCGGACAGGCGAATTCCCATAAGGGAAAAGGCTGGGAGCGACTGACGGACCGAATTATTGACGTGCTGAGTGAAAGAGAGCGGCCGGTTATCTTTATTTTGTGGGGACGGCATGCTCAAATGAAAAAAGAACGGATCGACACCTCCAAGCATTTTATCATTGAATCGACGCATCCCAGCCCGTTTTCTGCGAGAAACGGATTTTTCGGGAGCAGACCGTTTTCCCGGGCGAATGCCTATTTGGAGAAAATGGGAGAGGCGCCGATTGATTGGTGTATTAAGGATTTGTAAAAAGCGCAGGTGATCTGCTCTTTTTTATTTGAGTATTTTTCGAATCATTCGCAGCCCGTTTTTGGAGGAAGGATAACGAAATGCGAAGTCGAAACGGTTCGTTTGTTTGACGACGCTTTTTTTGTGCGTGAATGTGTTAAAACTGTCAAACCCGTGATAGCTGCCGATGCCGCTTTCCCCGACGCCGCCGAATGGCAAATACGGCGTCGCAACATGCATTAACGTATCATTGACACAGCCCCCGCCAAACGACAGATTTCCTAAAACAGCGCGCTCAGTTTCTTTGTTTGTGGTGAAGAGATACAGGGCGAGCGGCTTAGGGCGCGATTGGACTTTTTCAATGACTTCCCCGATATCGCGGTATGTAAAGAGCGGAAGAATCGGCCCGAAAATTTCCTCCTGCATCACTGGAGAGTCATCTCTCACTTGTTCGAGAATGGTCGGCGCAATTTTGTGGTGATCAGGATCAGATTGTCCGCCTGTGAGCGGGATGCCATCATTCAGAAAGCTGAGCAGCCGCTGATAGTGGCGCTCACTGACGATTTTGCCGTACTGTGGATTCCGTTCCGGCTGAGGGCCGTAAAATTCTCTGATCGCACGCTTCATTTCTTCTGCCAGCTTCGTTTTGATGTCCTCGTGGACAAATAAATAATCCGGTGCGATGCAGGTTTGTCCCGCATTTGTAAATTTCCCGAAGACGATGCGTTTGGCGGCAAGCTGAATGTCAGCATCTTTATGGACGATGCAGGGGCTTTTGCCGCCGAGCTCCAAGGTTACGGGAATTAATTGTTTGGCGGCGGCCTCCATGACGATTTTTCCTACAGCTACACTGCCTGTAAAGAAAATGTAGTCAAAGGGCTGCTGTAATAATGCTGTGCTGACATCGGGCCCGCCTTCTGCCATAGCGACATAATCAGTAGGAAAAACGCTGCTGATGAGTTTGGAAAGAATAGCAGAAACAGCCGGCGTATATTCTGATGGCTTGAGAACGACCGTGTTCCCCGCCGCAATGGCTCCAATCAACGGAGAAAGCGCCAGCTGCAAGGGATAGTTCCAAGGTGCAATCACCAAAACGGTTCCATACGGCTCAGGAATGATGATGCTTTTGGAGCCTAGATGAGTCAGCGGCGTTTTGACTCGTTTCGGCTTGGACCATTTTCTCAGCCGTTTCATGACAAAGCTGATTTCCTCCAAGACGATTCCGATTTCTGTTGAGTATGCTTCTTGCTCGGATTTGTGGAGATCCTGGTAGAGAGCGGCTATGAGATCGGCTTCATGAGTTCTGACGGCTTGTTTCAGCTTTCGCAAAATGTTCAGTCTCGATTCAAGCGGTCTCGTATGTCCCGCCGCAAAATAGGCTTTATGCTTGCTGATGATAGAGGGGATGCTGTTCATTCCGTTTCTCCTTTTTGTAAGGTATGGTGATTTATTATGTGAAAAATCTCTTCTGCTTGTCAATCGCGCAAGGTTTGTCAGAAAAAATAACAAACTCATATCTGCGTTTACAGCAGGAATTTGATAAAATGCAGGAAGACAACATTTATTTTTTTGGAGGGTGCTTCATGAACATTCATATATCTGCATTAATTCAAAAGATGGAAGAGGAGCTGAAAAAAGCAAAAACAGCTGAACGGGATGAGGAGCTGAAGCGTTATGTAGCGGTTGTCCGTTCTCTGTGTGATGTCGTGCTTGATCAGCCGGAGAACGTGAGCGCGCCCCGCATACAGCCGAGCGTTACGCCAAGTCCCGCCGCGCCGCCATCGACAGACCAGCTGATGATGGAAAAAATGATGGGGAGCGCGGGATTAAACAAATTTCGAAAGCAAGAAAAAGAGAAGCAGGAAGAGGATGGAAACGGAGAGTCTTTATTTGATTTTTAAAGAGAGAGGTTGAGCTTACGTGAAATTGGTTCTTGGCGCGCTGCAATGGACAGCGTTTATCATTGCTGCGGCGATAGTTGTTCCGGTGGCGGTTGCCCAGTCGTTTCATCTGGATCACTCAGATTCTGCAAGATTGATTCAAAGCACTTTTTTTGTACTGGGAATTGCCGCCGTCATTCAGTGTTTGAAAGGCCACAGACTGCCGATTAATGAAAGCCCAGCCGGCTTGTGGTGGGGAGTGTATACGATTTACGCAGGGCTGACGGGAACTGTGTTTGCGACATATGGAGACACACTGCGGGGTTTGCAGGGAGCTCTTCTTGTAAGCGCTGTATGTTTCTTTTTGTTAAGTGTTTTCAAGGTCATTGACAGACTTGCAAAATTGTTTACTCCGGTTGTAACGGGCGTCTATTTATTGCTTCTTGTCATGCAGCTGAGTCAGCCCATTATAAAAGGAATTCTCGGAATCGGTTATCGACAGGACGGGGTGGACGGTCTTGTATTTGGCCTGGCGCTTGTTGTGATCGCTGCCGCTTTTATAATGACAAATTCGAACATCATGTTTTTTAAGCAATATTCTATTTTATTCGCCTTGTTCGGCGGGTGGGTGCTGTTTGCGGCTGCCGGAGCGGCAAAGCCGATTGAAATGCCGGACCGGCTGTTTCAGCTGCCTTCCCTGTTTCCTTTTGGGACACCGTTATTTAACAGCGGCCTGATCATCACTTCTATTTTTATTACCATCTTGCTGATTGTGAATATGCTGGCGAGCATGAAGGTTGTGGACATCGCCGTGAAAAAATTCAGCAAACAGCCTGATGGAAAGCATCATGAACGCCATGCCGGTTTTGCCGCTTCATTCAGCCATCTGCTTAGCGGTTTGACGGGAGCTATTGCGCCTGTTCCGATTTCGGGAGCCGCGGGTTTTATTGAAACGACCAAAATGCCTTCTAAAAAACCGTTTATGCTCGGCAGTATTTTGGTTATCGTGATCAGCGTAATCCCGTTTTTTATGAATACGTTTGCGAGCCTGCCGTCACCCGTTGGATTTGCGGTGAATTTTGTTGTGTTCTCCGCAATGGGCGGTCTGGCCTTTGCCGAATTTGATTCATATGAGAAAGAAGAATCAAAAAGGGTGAGGTCTATCATCGGCATCTCACTGCTGACAGGGGTCGGTATCATGTTTGTTCCTGAAACTGCGTTAAAGGGATTGCATCCGGTATTTATTTCTCTATTAAGCAACGGGCTCGTATTAGGGACGCTTGCTGCAATAGCTGCTGACCAGTTCCAGCTTTGGCGCAGGAGAAAATCCGACAATCTCGTGTCAACGGAGAACAAACATTGAATTTTGGTGCAGGTGCGATAAGATAAATGATATGAGTTTAACGAAAAGGCGGGAGAGATAGATGAAAGTTTTTATCATATTAGGGGCTATTAACGCCCTGCTTGCCGTGGGACTCGGAGCATTCGGCGCTCACGGATTAGAAGGGAAAATACCTGATAAATATCTTCAGGTTTGGCACACAGGCGTGCAGTATCATATGTATCACGCCCTTGGGTTATTCGTTGTCGCGTTTCTGGCTGATAAATTATCCGGCATAGGCAGTGTCACGACAGCCGGCTGGCTGATGTTTGCGGGAATTGTGCTGTTTTCCGGAAGCTTATATATTCTAAGTGTGACGCAAATCTCCATTCTTGGAGCGATCACCCCGCTCGGCGGTGTGGCGTTTATTATTTCTTGGATTATGATCGTTGTCGCAGCCGTCAAATATCTATAATCAAAAAAGCCAATCCTCATCATATGAGTGATTGGCTTTTTTCTTATCTTGGCGAATAGGACGCCATGGAATATGGATACGTATAAGCAATTTCTTCATCAAATGTAATGTAATCGAGGTAGATTGTCAGGAGCAGGTAGCGTGTTCCTGATTTCGGGTCGCTGATAATAATGTGATCCCGGCCTGCAGCTTCGATGACGCCGCGAAAAATCTTCGAGCCCCATTCCTTGCTGTTTTCAAATGTCATATAAATGGTGGCCGTTTTTCCCCGATTCAGGCGCAAAATATTCTCGATGTAAGATTCCTCAACAGGCAGCATGCCGGGAACGCTTTGGCCCGGTCCTGACGGTGTAGGCCCCGATGGAATTTGAAAACCGCCGCCCTGCTGCTGGCCCGGGAATCCAAATCCCTGCTGTCCTTGTTGTCCTTGCTGTCCCTGCTGCATTGGCATCATTGGCTGCATCCCCATTGGCTGCATTTGTGAGCCTTGGCCTTGCTGCGGGTACGGGTTGGCGCCAAACTGAGGCTGATACCCCTGCATATTATCAAATGCCTGCATTTGCTGATATTGATTTTTTTTCGGTTTCATATCGTTCCTCCTTTTTATGAAAACCATTCAAAACATGTTCTGGATGTATAGGTGAACGCTCCGCGATGACTCACCTCCGATGGAAAACGATCTTAGTCGCTGGTGCGATTTTTATCTCTTTCACCTTATGAGGCTGATGCTTGGATTATGCTGAAAAAGAACAGCGGACCGATCAGATTTCGCTCTGGGCAGCCGCTGTTTTTCAGAGACATACACAAACTTTTCGCATATTGGTTTGTATCCCTAGCGCAACTTGAGCATAAGCAACATAAGATAACGATAGTTTCAGGTGTGAAGTTCCAAGAAGGAGGTGTAGGATTTGCCTAAAGTATCAGTCATTATGACGAGCTATAACAAAAGCGATTATGTGGCAAAGTCCATTTCTAGCATACTCTCACAAACGTTTTCAGATTTTGAATTGTTTATTATGGATGACAACTCCAATGAAGAGACGCTGAATGTAATCCGTCCTTTTTTGAATGATAACCGAGTGCGTTTTTATCAAAGCGATGTATCTGGAGTGAAGGAAAGAACAGAAAAAACGAGATACGCGGCACTGATCAATCAGGCGATTGAGATGGCGGAGGGTGAATATATCACCTATGCGACGGATGACAACATCTATATGCCGGACCGCCTCCTGAAAATGGTGCAGGAGCTCGATACCCATTCTGAAAAGGCTGTGATTTACTCAGCCTCCAAAACCTATCATTTAAACGAGAATCGCGACATTGTAAAAGAAACTGTCAGGCCTGCCGCTCAAGTGACATGGAACGCACCGTGCGCAATTGATCATTGCTCGGTGATGCACAGGTATTCGGTGCTTGAGAAGGTAAAGGAGAAGTTTGGCTCCTATTGGGATGAAAGCCCGGCGTTTTACCGTATAGGAGATGCGCGGTTCTTTTGGAGAGTCAATCATTTTTATCCGTTTTACCCGCTGGATGAGGAGCTGGACCTGAATTATATTACCGACCAATCGATTCACTTTCAGCTGTTTGAATCAGAAAAAAATGAATTTGTCAGGAACCTTCCTCCGCAGCGAAATTGCCGAGAGCTGCGTGAATCATTAAAAAAGCTTGGAATGGGGTGAGAGCTTGTCGGCCTATTTAAGCAATTATTGGGTGCTGTACCGGAAGTACGTGGAGCTTTTTGACAAACTTCGCTACAAAGGGATTCCGCTTGGGCTTATCAGTAATTTTTATCAATACATCAGCCCTGAGCTGAGGGTGATGATGGAAGAAGAACCGGAATTATTCGGATCGGTGGATCAGCATATCGATGAGGGACAGATTCAGCCGTTTTTTGAAGAAAGAATTCAAAACATCGTTAAAACAAATGACAAACCTGTTAAAGGGAAAGTCATTTTGCACTTTGATTACCTGCGTTTTTCAAACGGAAATTACTATCAATTTGATCCTGAAAAAACGGCTGTTTTGGCCAGATGGAGTTTGCCGCATTATTGTGATCTGCCTGTAATTAGCAAGCGGGAGATTGCGGATTCATGCCAAAAAGGCGATTCGAAGCAGTATCTCGAAACAGCCTGTTCGCTTCTCGCCCCTTATGATGATCACCCGGCATTTGGTGATCAAGCGTTTCGCGACCGGCTTTTCAAAGATATTCCTTTATTTATAGAGGCCATTGATACAGTTGATGCGCTGTTTGAACAGGAAAAGATTTCAGCTGTTATTGTCGGAACGGCAGAAGACATTTACAGCAGGGTGCTCGCTCTCATGTGTCAAAGAAAAGGGGCCGTCAGCATTTGTCTTCAGCATGGCGCATTGATGGGAGATGAAGCCTTCATTCCTGTTTTTACAACCTATCAAGCTGTTTTTGGTGCGTATGAAGCAGAGTGGTTCATACGAAAAGGCTGTAAACCCGAGCAGATTCTCGTAACGGGACATCCCCGCTTCGATCAGATTTTTAACAGAACGCCTATGGATATGTCCATATTCTATCGAAAACTTGCTTTTCAGCCGACTAAAAAAATTGTGCTCATTGCCACTCAGCCCTTTTCAGAAGACTTTTATTCCGGTGTGCTGCAGGGGCTTTCTGATCAGAAGCAGCTGCAGATCATTATCAAACCCCACCCGTGGGAAATCGGAAAAAACAAGCTTGATCTGTATCACGAGGCGGCGAAAAAACATAAAGCATGCAGAGTCATCAAAAAGGAGCTGGAGCTTTATGATTTGCTGCCGTATGCTGATGCCGCAGTGACGCAGACCTCGACAGTCGGTCTTGAAGCCATGCTGTTTCAAAAGCCTGTGCTGATCGGAAAATCGTCCGGAAATCGCTCGTATCCGTATTATGAGTCTCTTGGCGATTTTATGTTTGACCAGCCGGATGAACTAGCGCACACCTTGGTTGAAGTTCTTCGAAGTCCCGACGTGCATCAAAAAGCAGAAGAGGCGCGCCTGGCATTCATAGCGGCTAATTATCCGGTGGCAGAATCAACAAATGCTTTATTTGCGGAACTGAAAGCCAAAACAGGGGTTGATTACAGGCGGGAAGATACTGAATAAAATGATAGGAGCGCAAAGAAATGGTGCAAAAGAGAAATCATTTTCTCCCTTACTCATTGCCGTTAATCGGTAAGGAAGAAATTCAGGAGGTTACAGAAACGCTTGAATCGGGATGGCTTTCTAAAGGCCCGAAGGTTCAGCAGTTTGAAAAAGAGTTTGCCGCGTTTGTCGGGGCGAAGCACGCCGTGGCGGTGAATTCATGTACCGCAGCTTTATTTTTGGCTTTGAAAGCAAAAGGGATCGGGCCCGGGGACGAGGTCATTACCTCTCCGCTTACGTTCAGCTCGACCGCCAATACGATTATTCATACGGGAGCGACGCCTGTGTTTGCGGATATTGACCAAAACACGCTCAATATTGACCCGGTAAAGCTTGAGGCGGCCGTCACACCGCGAACGAAAGCAGTTGTGCCCGTCCACTTTGGCGGGCAGTCCTGCGATATGGATGCAATATTGGCTATTGCCCAAAATCATGGTTTATTCGTGCTGGAGGATGCGGCACATGCGGTATATACGACTTATAAGCAAAGAATGATCGGTTCTATCGGAGATGCAACGGCATTCAGCTTTTACGCCACCAAAAACCTCGCGACAGGGGAAGGCGGCATGCTGACGACTGATGATGAGGAGCTTGCCGATAAGATCCGGGTGCTAAGCCTTCACGGCATGAGTAAAGCCGCATGGAACCGTTATTCTTCAAATGGCAGCTGGTACTATGAAGTCGAATCGCCCGGCTATAAGATGAATATGTTTGATTTGCAGGCGGCCCTCGGACTTCATCAGCTAAAACGGCTGGATGATATGCAGAAACGGAGAGAAGAGATTGCCGGCCGCTATCAAACCGCTTTTCAGCAGATTCCGGGACTGATCACGCCGTTTGTCCATGATGACGGCAGGCACGCCTGGCATCTATATGTTCTGCAAGTTGATGAAAAAAAGGCCGGGGTTACGCGCAGCGAAATGATTACGGCTTTAAAGGATAAATACAATATCGGCACTAGCGTTCATTTTATTCCAGTACACATTCATCCGTATTATCAAAAGCAATTTGGATATAAGGAAGCGGACTTTCCGAATGCCATGAATTACTATAAACGAACCCTTTCTCTCCCGCTCTATCCATCAATGTCTGACGACGATGTAGATGATGTCATTGAAGCTGTGCGGGATATCGTAAAAGGGGCTGATTAAGTGTATACGGTAAAAGAAAATGTCTCCAAAGAGTTGATTGAGGAATTTCTCCAAAGCCGACAGCTTACACTGGATGTTCCGTATCAATTTTCCCTCGGCCTTTTTGAAAACAGCAGGCTCCAAGGCGTATTGCTTTACGAAGATTCTTTGTGGGAAAGCAAGGTGCTTCAGAAGAAAGTCATGAACGTCAAACTTCTTGCGGCAAATAGTACCGGGCAGCTAAAGAGGCTGTTTGAAGCTTTTTATACTGTACGCCAAATGGATGAAACGGATTTTATCTTTGTCCGTGTTCCCGCTGAAGATATCGGAGCCGCGCATGTGATACAGCAGCAGCCATCCTCTTACTTTGTCGGGAGTTTGCTGAAGCTGGCGATGCCTCCGTCTTTTTATGACAAAACACCGCCATTTTTTGAACTGGGCCCGCCTGAGCCCGGAGACACAGAAGCGATATGTGAGCTGGCCCGAGACTCGTTTACAAAAAGCAGATATTTTCAGGATCCTCATCTCAGCCGCGATGCAGCAAACAAAATATTTCAGGAGTGGACACGAAACAATCTGAATGGAAGGGCGGCGGTCAATATTGTCGCTAAACACAATGGCGAGGTCATCGGCTATCTTCAGGGCTTATCAAGAGATGATGAATGCATTCTCGATTTGATGGCTGTAAAGCCGGGATTTGAAGGAAAACGTATTGCGTTTCATTTATTGGCGAATCTCATAGAACAACCGGAGACCCAGAAGCATAGAACGGTAACAGCGGGGACGCAGCTCCACAATGTAAGGGCGATCCGCCTTTATGAACGAATGGGCTTCACCGCTGAACAATCGTATTACTATTATCATATTTGGCCGGGCAAGGAGGCGAAATAATGGCAGCGTTTCAGATCGCGAATAAAACTGTAGGCAAAGACGCTCCTGTTTTTATTATTGCTGAGGCGGGGATTAATCATGACGGGAAGCTTGATCAGGCTTTTGCGCTGATAGACGCCGCGGCGGAAGCGGGAGCGGATGCCGTGAAATTTCAAATGTTCCAAGCTGATAGGATGTACCAGAAAGATCCTGGTTTGTACAAGACGGCAGCGGGCAAGGACGTCTCTATTTTTTCTTTGGTTCAATCTATGGAAATGCCTGCTGAGTGGATTTTACCGCTATTGGATTACTGCCGCGAAAAGCAGGTGATCTTTTTAAGTACGGTATGTGACGAGGGGTCAGCTGATCTGCTTCAGTCTACCTCGCCGAGCGCTTTTAAAATCGCATCCTATGAAATTAACCATCTCCCGCTGCTCAAATATGTCGCCCGGCTGAACAGGCCGATGATTTTCTCGACAGCCGGAGCTGAAATCTCTGATGTTCACGAAGCTTGGCGCACCATCAGGGCAGAGGGAAACAATCAAATTGCCATAATGCATTGTGTGGCGAAATACCCAGCACCGCCGGAGTACAGCAACCTCAGCGTCATTCCGATGCTTGCCGCCGCTTTTCCTGAGGCAGTAATCGGCTTCTCCGATCATAGCGAGCATCCGACAGAAGCGCCATGTGCCGCGGTTCGGCTCGGAGCAAAACTGATAGAAAAGCATTTTACGATCGATAAAGATCTGCCGGGTGCCGACCACTCGTTTGCATTAAATCCGGATGAATTGAAAGAAATGGTCGATGGCATCAGGAAAACGGAAGCTGAGCTGAAACAGGGGATCACAAAGCCGGTCTCTGAAAAACTGCTTGGCAGTTCATACAAAACAACAACCTCCATCGAAGGAGAAATCAGAAATTTTGCATACAGAGGCATTTTTACAACAGCTCCGATTCAAAAAGGTGAAGCCTTTAGTGAAGACAATATCGCAGTGCTTCGGCCCGGACAAAAGCCGCAGGGGCTGCACCCGAGATTTTTTGAACTGCTGACCAGCGGTGTTCGGGCTGTAAGAGACATTCCAGCCGACACAGGCATTGTCTGGGATGACATTTTACTGAAGGACAGCCCGTTTCATGAATGATATTCTCTTTATCATTCAAGCAAGAATGGGTTCAACAAGGCTTCCGGGAAAAGTGCTTCGGCCGCTCGGATCGAATCGTTTACTTGATATTCTCGTTCACCGTGTCCGGCAAAGCGCGTTTTACCAAAAGGATCGGGATAATCTTGTCATCGCCACGTCTGACAAAGAAACTGACGACATATTAGAGGCGCACTGTATCAAACAAGGCTTTCGTGTTTTCCGCGGGAGCGAAGAACGTGTCCTCGATAGGTTTGTGAAGGTCATAGAAGCTGTTAAACCGTCAGTCATCATCCGGTTAACGGGTGATAATCCGTTTGTCGATCCGGAGCTGCTCGATGTAATGATTAAGGCGCATTTTGATCAAGGATCGGATTATACGTATATCCTGAATGCCCCATTAGGGATTTGCGGCGAAGTGGTCAACGCCAACCTGTTAATTGACATCAGCCGTATTCAGAATATGGAGGATCAATATCAGGAGCATGTCACGTTATATATAAGGAATCATCCAGCTCTTTATCGTGTTCAGTTTTTAGAGGCGCCGGAACGATTTCGCGCCCCTCAATATCGGCTGACCATTGATACAAAGGAAGACTATGAATCGATAAAGGCCCTCTATCAAAAAGCAGGCGAGCGCCCCGATGTATCCGCCTCAGAGCTTATCACCCTTCTGAACCGGAACCCCGATGCGGCAACCGAACGAGAGGCTGACTAGCCATGCGTGTTGGGATCTTCGCAGACGGCGGCTATGAAAAGGGAATGGGCCATGTTGTCCGGATGAAGAGACTTGCGGAGGGGCTCAAACAGCGATGCTTGATTACGTTTTATACGAATCAGGAGTCTGAAGCGTTTCTTCATGAAGAGCATTGGCGTGTCATCGTAAAGCCGGAGCTGCAGCAGCACGAATTTATTCTCCGGGAAATAAAAAGCAAGAAGCTTGATTTGCTTTTGTTTGATATTCTAGGCGCGCCTGCAGAGCTGTTAAAGAAAATAAAGACGGAGACAGATGCGAAAATTGTTCTTTTTGAAGAGAAAAACGGTAAATCAATTCAATATAGTGACGCAGTCATTAACGGAATTTACGGTGACATCAGAAGCAGGGTGTACGTTCAGGGAAACACACGCATTTATGAAGGTCCGGACTATCTTATTCTTCACCCCGCCTTTCAGGCCGCAAGAGAGGATTACACACTTAAGAAAGACTGCCGCAATATCCTTGTTGCATTAGGAGGAAGTGATCCGAAGCAGCTTATTTTTAAAGTGCTGGCTGCCGCTGATCAAGTCCCCGACATAAAAGACAAAAACATGATGTTTGTAATGGGGAGCGCTTCACCGCATCAAGAGGCAGTCCGAAGGCGGATCGAAAAGAAGCCGCAGTACAAGATGATCGAACAGACAAATGATATGGCAGGTTTGATGAAACAAGCGGACGCAGCCATTGTCGCCGGCGGCATCTCTCTATATGAAGCCATTTGCATCGGCGTGCCGTGCCTTGTTCTTTCTCAGGTTGAGCATCAAACGGCAACAGCAAAAACATTTGCTGGCCAAGGCGCCGCTCTTGATCTTGGTTTGGGTGAGCTTGTACCGGATGAAACACTCATCTATCAGATGTCACGCATTATGAGCAGCTATCCTCTTCGCCTTTCTTTGCACAAGGGAGGAAGGCCGCTCGTGGATGGCAAAGGCATTATACGGGTAACAGCTATTCTTCAAGATTTATATGAACAAGAGATATAAAAATGCATGTAAGGAAGTGTTAATGTGAAAGGTGTTATTTTAGCCGGAGGAAACGGCTCACGCCTTATGCCCTTAACGAAAGCCGTCAACAAGCATTTGCTTCCTGTAGGCCCGTATCCGATGATATACTGGTCGATTATGAAGCTGGAAGAAGCCGGAATAAAAGACATTTTACTCATCAGCCAAAAGGAGCATATGCCGCAATTTTACAAACTGCTTGGGAACGGGGAAGAGCTTGGCGTTACTATCACTTATCAAGTACAGCCGGCAGCATCGGGCATTTCGGATGGGCTGTCTTATGCAAAGCGCTTTACGAAAAAAGAGTCTTTCATTTTATTATTAGGTGATAATATATTTGAAGATTCATTAAAGCCTTATACAGAACGCTTTGAACAGCAGGGGAAAGGAGCAAAAGTGCTTCTGAAAGAAGTTGATGACCCGGAACGTTTCGGGATTGCTGAGATTGATGAGAAAAACAAGCGGATTCGTTCCATCATCGAAAAGCCCGAACAGCCACCGACCAACCTTTGTGTTACCGGCATTTATATGTATGATGCAGAGGTGTTTTCATATATTGAACAAATATCACCATCAAAGCGCGGCGAGCTGGAAATCACCGATGTGAATAATCTATACATCGAAAACAGCCAGCTTACGTATGATGTGTTATCAGGCTGGTGGGTAGATGCCGGAACTCACGAATCGCTTTATCTCGCTTCCCAGCTTGTACACCAGGCTTTACGGAAAGGACAGGACGAAAAGTGATGGCAAAATCATATTTAATTACAGGCGGAGCCGGCTTCATCGGGCTCACGTTTACAAAGCTCATGCTGAGGGAAACGGATGCGCGCATTACCGTTTTAGATAAACTGACGTACGCCAGCCACCCGGAGGAAATGGAAAAATTAAAGCAAAACAGCCGTTTTCGCTTTGTGAAAGGGGACATCAGCGTTCAGGAGGATATCGACCGCGCGTTTGATGAGACCTACGATGGCGTCATTCACTTCGCAGCAGAATCGCATGTGGACAGAAGCATTTCCCAAGCAGAGCCGTTTATCACCACAAATGTCATGGGGACATACCGATTGGCGGAAGCGGTCTTGAAAGGAAAAGCCAAGAAGCTGATTCATATTTCAACAGATGAGGTATACGGGGATTTAAAAGCGGATGATCCCGCGTTTACAGAAACGACGCCGCTTTCTCCTAATAACCCATACTCAGCCAGCAAAGCAAGCTCTGATTTGCTCGTGTTGTCTTATGTGAAAACCCACAAGCTTCCGGCCATCATTACACGATGCAGCAACAATTACGGACCTTATCAGCACAGCGAAAAAATGATTCCGACGATTATCCGTCATGCGAAGCAGGGCCTGCCTGTTCCGCTGTATGGCGATGGACTCCAGATCCGAGACTGGCTGTTTGCGGAGGATCATTGCCGCGCGATCAAGCTGATTTTAGAAAAAGGGACCGACGGCGAGGTGTATAACATCGGCGGCGGAAATGAACGCACGAATAAAGAGCTGGCGAGTGTCATTTTGAAGCATCTGGGCTGTGAGGAATTGTTCGCCCACGTGGAAGACCGAAAAGGGCATGACCGGCGCTATGCGATCAATGCATCAAAGCTGAAAAACGAACTGGGCTGGCGGCAGGAAGTGACGTTTGAAGAAGGCATTGCGCGTACGATTCAGTGGTATACAGACAATGACCGATGAGAAGGTGATCTGATTGACAAAGGTATTGGTGACTGGGGCGGGAGGACAGCTTGGCTTGGAACTATGCCGCCAGCTGAAGCAAGCCGGATATGAGGTCATTGCGTTAACAAAGAAGATGATGAACATTGCTGACCAGCGCTCAGTACGGCATTCGTTTGGCCATTATCAGCCGGATATCGTGGTCAATAGCGCCGCGTTTACGTCGGTTGATCAATGCGAGAAAGAGCTTGATAAAGCGTACTTGGTTAACGGAATCGGCGCTTATTATACAGCGCTTGAGTCAACCCGCATCGGTGCTCAATATGTTCATATCAGCACGGACTATGTATTCAATGGGAAAGGAACCCAGCCATATAGGGAAGACGATCCCCTCGATCCGAAAACCATTTATGGCAAAAGCAAAAGGCTTGGAGAAGAACTGATAAGATTAACGACAAAAGACAGCACGATCATCAGAACATCGTGGGTGTACGGACATGGCGGCAGTAATTTCGTTGAAACCATGCTGAAGTTTGCTGAAACGAAACAAGAGCTTCGGGTTGTCAGCGATCAAATTGGTTCGCCGACTTATACGAAGGATTTAGCAGAAGCGGTCATCAAGCTGTTCAGCCATCCGCCGGGCATCTATCATGTCAGCAATTCAGGCATATGCAGCTGGTATGAGTTTGCGATGGCAATTATGGAAGAAAGCGGGCTGGAAACAGCCATTTTGCCTGTAACGACAGAGGAATACGGGAACAAAACGCCCCGTCCGGCATACTCTGTGCTGAGCCATCGGGCCATTGAAGAAGCCGGCATCCGCCCCCGCCACTGGCGGGAAGCGTTACGAGAGTATTTGCAGGAAAGGAGCAGTACGTGTGATTGATGGAGTCAAGGTGAAAAAATTGATGAAGCATAGCGATGACAGAGGCTTTTTTGCTGAGCTGGTCCGGGACGATGAGAATCTCCTTGAGCATTTTGGGCAGGCCTCTTGGTCGAAAAGCTATCCGGGTGTGATTAAGGCATTTCATTATCATGAGAAGCAGGATGATCTCTGGTTCTTCCCAACCGGCCACGCTCAGGTTGTCCTATACGATCTTCGAGAGGATTCAAAGACAAAAGGAGAAACGGACGTCTATTATATGGGCGAAGACAATCCGATGCTGTTATTAATCCCCAAAGGGGTGGCTCACGGATATAGAGTGCTGGGAGAGACGCCGCTGACAATTATCTATTTTACCACCATGTCGTATAACCCGGATCAGCCTGATGAAAAAAGAATTCCGTGGAATGATGAGACGATCGGTTTTAACTGGAACACTGAATTCAGATAAAAATAGGAACGTGATCAATCGAAGAGCAGAGGCATCTTCGACTTTTTTTGCCCTTTTTTAAAATAGGATAAAAGATAGAAAATGTCGGGCAGATGTTACTAGAAAAAGAGAGAGAAATCGTCCATTTGAACCTTGTATAAACAGGAAGGAATTCTCATTGAATTCCAAGTGTTAATATTCCTTAAAAAACATTTACTTCCATGGAAAATGATGATAGATTAATTTTTAAGAAAAAGAACTGGTAATTCGCGAATTATGAAAAAGCGCTTTTTCTGCAGAGGACGCTCTGGCCAAATTTCAACAATCATTTAGGGGGAAATGTCATGCTAAAAAGAACTTCATTCGTATCTTCATTATTCATCAGTTCAGCTGTTTTACTATCAATCTTACTTCCTTCGGGCCAAGCTCATGCACAGTCTGCATCAATCGAGGCAAAAACAATTAACAGCACGAAAGAGTGGACCACTTCTGATATTGAAGTGACATATAAACCAAATGCGGTGCTTTCTCTTGGAGCGGTAGAATTTCAATTTCCTGACGGGTTTCATGCTACGACAAGAGATTCAGTGAATGGAAGAACACTAAAAGAAACACAGATTTTAAACGATGGAAAAACAGTCAGAGTCCCGCTTACGCTTGATTTGTTAGGCGCATCCGAATTTGACCTCGTCATGGTGCGCAAAACTCTTCCTCGCGCAGGCACTTACACGATTAAAGGCGATGTAGTAAACGGTTTGGGAATCGGCAGTTTTTATGCTAAAACGCAGCTGGTGATTGATCCCCGTTAATCGATAGATTTGTAGTCAGAGACTGAGATGTTTTCAGTCTCTTTTTTTGTGGATTCAAAAGCTGGTACGGATCTTGCATGATGATAAGGGTGAATCCAATGCAGAAAGGAATTGGCGGGCTGATTTTTTAAAGCGCTTACATTACAGCCGGCCAAAAAAACAATGAGGTGAAAAAAGATGTCAGCAAAGCAAGTCTCGAAAGATGAAGAAAAAGAAGCTCTTAACTTATTTCTGTCTACCCAAACAATCATTAAGGAAGCCCTTCGGAAGCTGGGTTATCCGGGAGATATGTATGAACTCATGAAAGAGCCGCAGAGAATGCTCACTGTCCGCATTCCGGTCAAAATGGACAATGGGAGCGTCAAAGTGTTCACAGGCTACCGGTCACAGCACAATGATGCTGTCGGTCCGACAAAGGGGGGCGTTCGCTTCCATCCAGAAGTTAATGAAGAGGAAGTAAAGGCATTATCCATTTGGATGACGCTCAAATGCGGGATTGCCAATCTTCCTTACGGCGGCGGGAAGGGCGGTATAATTTGTGATCCGCGGACAATGTCATTTGGAGAACTGGAAAGGCTGAGCAGGGGGTATGTCCGTGCCATCAGCCAGATCGTCGGTCCGACAAAGGATATTCCAGCTCCCGATGTGTACACCAATTCGCAGATTATGGCGTGGATGATGGATGAGTACAGCCGGCTGCGGGAATTCGATTCTCCGGGCTTTATTACAGGTAAACCGCTTGTTTTGGGAGGATCGCAAGGACGGGAAACGGCGACTGCACAGGGCGTCACGATTTGTATTGAAGAGGCGGTGAAGAAAAAAGGGATCAAGCTGCAAAACGCGCGCATCATCATACAGGGCTTTGGAAACGCGGGTAGCTTCCTGGCTAAATTCATGCACGATGCGGGCGCGAAGGTGATCGGGATTTCTGATGCCAATGGCGGGCTCTACAACCCAGACGGCCTTGATATCCCTTATTTGCTCGATAAACGGGACAGCTTCGGTATGGTCACCAATTTATTTACTGACGTCATCACAAATGAGGAGCTGCTTGAAAAGGATTGCGATATTTTAGTGCCTGCCGCGATCTCCAATCAAATCACAGCCAAAAACGCACATAACATTCAGGCGTCAATCGTCGTTGAAGCGGCGAACGGCCCGACAACCATTGATGCCACTAAGATCCTGAATGAAAGAGGCGTGCTGCTTGTGCCGGATATCCTGGCGAGTGCCGGCGGCGTCACGGTTTCTTATTTTGAATGGGTGCAAAACAACCAAGGATATTATTGGTCGGAAGAAGAGGTTGCAGAAAAACTGAGAAGCGTCATGGTCAGCTCGTTCGAAACAATTTATCAAACAGCGGCAACACATAAAGTGGATATGCGTTTGGCGGCTTACATGACGGGCATCAGAAAATCGGCAGAAGCATCGCGTTTCCGCGGATGGGTGTAATTTGAGAAGCCTCCGCAAAATAATTTTGCATTTGTTTTTTGCGTAAAGAGCAAAAATCGCAAAATAAATTTGCGTTCAAGATCGGAAAAAGAGAAAGGTGATCACCTGTTAGACAAATTTCTGTTCGATTCAACAAGTTTTTTCAGCAAAAGACAAGAAAATGGCATGATTCTTGCATTTTTATTCATATGCGAAGATATATTTCATAACACGAGGGGGACTACATATGACAGTCACATACGCGCACGAACCATTTACCGATTTTACGGAAGCAAAGAATAAAACTGCATTTGGGGAGTCATTGGCCTTTGTAAACACTCAGCTCGGCAAGCATTATCCGCTTGTCATAAATGGAGAAAAAATTGAAACGGACCGCAAAATCATTTCCATTAACCCGGCAAATAAAGAAGAGATCATTGGGTACGCGTCTACAGCGGATCAAGAGCTTGCTGAAAAAGCGATGCAAGCCGCATTGCAGGCATTTGATTCCTGGAAAAAACAAAGACCGGAGCACCGCGCGAATATTCTCTTTAAGGCAGCGGCTATTTTGCGCAGAAGAAAGCATGAATTTTCAAGCTATCTTGTGAAGGAAGCGGGAAAACCGTGGAAGGAAGCAGATGCGGACACGGCTGAAGCGATAGACTTTTTAGAGTTCTACGCGCGCCAAATGTTAAAGCTCAAGGAAGGGGCTCCGGTGAAGAGCCGTGCTGGCGAGTTCAATCAATATCATTACGAAGCGCTTGGCGTCGGCATCGTCATTTCTCCATTTAACTTCCCGCTCGCGATTATGGCGGGAACAGCGGCGGCAGCGATTGTGACAGGAAATACGATTCTCTTAAAACCGGCTGACGCAGCCCCGGTAGTGGCAGCAAAATTTGTCGAGGTCATGGAGGAAGCGGGTCTGCCAAACGGCGTTCTGAATTACATTCCGGGAGATGGAGCGGAGATCGGTGATTTCTTAGTTGAGCATCCGAAGACACGGTTTGTCTCATTTACAGGTTCCCGTGCAGTCGGCTGCCGGATTTATGAGCGAGCCGCCAAAGTGCAGCCGGGCCAAAAATGGCTCAAACGGGTAATTGCAGAAATGGGCGGAAAAGACACAGTGCTTGTCGACAAGGACGCTGATCTTGACCTTGCTGCATCCTCTATCGTGTACTCAGCATTTGGATATTCAGGACAGAAGTGTTCTGCGGGCTCCCGCGCGGTCATTCATCAGGATGTTTATGATGAAGTGGTGGAAAAAGCTGTGGCGCTGACCAAAACGCTGACTGTCGGCAATCCAGAAGATCCTGATACGTATATGGGTCCCGTGATTCATGAAGCATCCTACAACAAAGTGATGAAATACATTGAAATCGGCAAATCTGAAGGCAAGCTATTGGCCGGCGGAGAAGGCGATGATTCAAAAGGCTACTTTATTCAGCCGACGATCTTTGCAGATGTTGATGAAAACGCCCGCTTGATGCAGGAAGAAATTTTCGGCCCGGTTGTTGCGATTTGCAAAGCGCGTGATTTCGATCATATGCTGGAGATTGCCAATAACACGGAATACGGATTAACAGGTGCGCTTCTGACGAAAAACCGTGCGCACATTGAACGGGCGCGCGAGGATTTCCATGTCGGAAACCTATATTTTAACAGAGGATGTACCGGAGCAATTGTCGGCTATCAGCCGTTCGGCGGTTTTAATATGTCAGGAACAGACTCAAAAGCAGGCGGTCCCGATTACTTAATTCTTCATATGCAAGCCAAAACAACGTCCGAAGCTTTTTGATTTGAGAGAAATAAAATCGTGCGATTCTTTAGCGGATCGCACGATTTCAACTTTTTGATCAGGAGGACAATTTATGCAGTATACAAAAATCAGTCACATGAATCCGGCTGAAAGAGTGGAGGCGCTGACAGCATCTCTGGTCAGCCTCAGCAGCGTGAACGGCACCGTTGGAGAAGGGACAAAAGCAGATTTCATCAAAGAAGTGATCACGAGCTATCCTTATTTTCAGGAAAACCCCAGTCATGTGTGGGAACAGGCCATTCCCAATGACCCATACAATCGCAAAAATATTTTTGCGTTTATTAAAGGACATGGAGAAAGCCGTAATACAGTCATTTACCATGCCCATCTGGATACAGTTGGAATCGAAGATTTCGGCCCTTTAAAGGATATCGCTTTTGATTGTGAGAAATTGGCCGAGTATTTCAGCCGCTATGAGTTCGATCAGGATGTTCAGCGGGATGCCAAATCAGGCGATTGGATGTTCGGAAGAGGATCTGTTGATATGCAAAGCGGCATCGCCGTGCATTTAGCCAATCTCCTGCATTTTTCGGAGAACCTTGAGACGTTGCCGGGAAATGTATTGTTTATGGCCAATCCCGATGAGGAGAGCCAGCATTCGGGCATTCTCGCCAGCATTTCAGAGCTGAACCGGTTAAAAAAAGAAAAACAGCTTCACTATTTGGCTGCTATTAATACAGATTTTATTACCCCGCTTTACGATGGTGATCAGACAAGATATATCTATACCGGAGCCGCGGGAAAACTGCTGCCATGCTTTTACATTTACGGGCGTGAAGTCCATGTTGGCGATACACTGGCAGGGATTGACCCAAATTTCATTTCATCTGAAATCACAAGCCGTCTCCACAATAACATCCATCTGGCAGAAAAGGTTGAAGGGGAGTTGGTTCTGCCACCATCCTGTTTGTATCAGCGTGATAACAAGGAATCCTATAATGTGCAAACGGCTGTCAGCACCAGCTTGTACTTCAATTGTTTTATTTATGAAAGAACAGCAAAAGAAATGATGGATTTGCTTATTGAAGTCACTGAGGAAGCATGCCAAGAGACAGAACAAAAATTATCAGATTATTATGAAGAATATGCAAAAAGAGCCAACCTGCCAAAGAAACATTTATCATGGGACATTCAAGTGTATAGCCTGGAGCAATATTTAGAAAAGCTGAGAAACCGGGGGATAGATCCCGAGCAGTGTATCGAGCAGACATTCAAAGCCAACGAGCACCTTGAACTTCGCATGAGATGCTTTCAGGCAATCGAAGAGCTTCAAAAGCTTGACCCCGATCAAGGCGCAAAAGTCATTCTATTTTACGCACCTCCTTACCTGCCACATAACTATTTGAAAGAAGATAGCGCAAGAGATCAGCTTTTGCAGCATGTGATTAAAGAAGCGGCTGACAAAACCGCTGAATCGACAGGCGAAACATTTGTCTTCAAAAAGTTTTTCCCCTACTTGGCAGACGGCAGTTTTTTATCACTGCACGAAACCGATGGCGAAATTGATTCTTTTATCAGGAACTTTCCTGGGTGGAATATGATTGGGACCATTCCGTTCAAAGATATACGCAAGCTGAATATTCCATCCATTAATATGGGTGTGTACGGAAAAGACGGCCATAAATGGACAGAACGAGTCTATAAACCGTACACATTTCATGTATTGCCTCTCCTCATACAGCAAACCACCGTTCACCTTTTGCAAAGCTACCGGATGACCATCACGGCAAAAGAACCAAAGGGGGAAGGATGATGCAGAATCATAAAAATGAATTGCAGCGCAGCATGAAAAGCAGGCATTTGTTTATGATTGCTTTGGGAGGGGTGATTGGCACTGGGCTGTTTCTAGGCTCTGGCTTTACCATTAGCCAGGCGGGACCGCTCGGCGCCATTGCCGCGTATATCATCGGCGGATTTTTAATGTATCTCGTCATGCTTTGTTTAGGAGAATTGGCTGTTGCCATGCCGGTGGCCGGATCGTTTCAGGCCTACGCCACTAAATTTCTGGGACCGTCGACAGGCTTTATGATTGGCTGGCTGTATTGGTTCAGCTGGGCGAATACAGTGGGGTTAGAGCTGACGTCAGCAGGCATTTTGATGCAAAGGTGGCTGCCCTCCGTTCCGATCTGGATATGGTGCCTCGTGTTCGGCATCGTCATCTTTTTGATTAATGCGCTCTCTGTCAGAAGCTTTGCAGAAATGGAATTTTGGTTTTCAAGCATCAAAGTGGCGGCGATCATATTATTTATTGTGATTGGCGGAGCCGCTGTGTTTGGCTTGATTGACTTTAAAGGCGGACAGGAGACACCCTTTTTGTCTAACTTTATGACTGATAGAGGACTTTTCCCTAATGGGGTGCTGGCCGTTATGTTTACGCTGGTCATGGTGAACTTCTCGTTCCAGGGAACGGAGCTTGTCGGCATTGCGGCAGGGGAAAGTGAAAGCCCGGAAAAAACACTGCCAAAGTCCATTCGAAATGTCATTTGGCGTACGCTGTTTTTCTTTGTGCTCGCTATGTTCGTCTTGGTTGCCATCCTTCCGTACAAAACGGCGGGGGTGATTGAAAGCCCATTTGTAGCGGTACTCGATCAAATCGGCATCCCATTTTCGGCAGATATCATGAATTTTGTCATCTTAACAGCCATTTTATCTGTTGCTAATTCGGGGTTGTATGCGGCGTCGCGTATGATGTGGTCACTTTCATCAAATCAAATGGGTCCATCCTTTCTCACCAGACTGACAAAAAAAGGCGTGCCGATGAATGCCCTGCTGATTACGCTAGGCATTTCAGGCTGTTCGCTGCTGACAAGTGTCATGGCCGCAGAAACAGTGTATTTATGGTGTATCTCAATCTCGGGCATGGTGACAGTTGTCGCGTGGATGTCCATTTGTGCGTCGCAATTTTTCTTTCGCAGACGTTTCCTTGCTGAAGGCGGAAATGTGAATGATCTGGAGTTCAGAACGCCGCTTTATCCGCTAGTCCCGATTCTCGGATTTTGTTTATATGGCTGCGTGTTGATCAGCCTTATTTTCATTCCGGATCAAAGAATTGGCTTATACTGCGGTGTGCCGATCATTATTTTCTGTTATGCATACTATCATCTAAGCATCAAAAAGCGTATAAATCATGAACCGATTGAAAAAAAGCAGACAGAGGCGCAATAGAAAAAGCTCTCCGGGAGGCCGGAGAGCTTTTTTTACGTGTTACATCCTCATGTATTTTTAGAATGAAATATAGAAATATATAATGGGATTTAAATGAAAATAATAAAACTTATAAATATTTCGTTCGAATTGTAAATAGAGAAAAAACAATGCTAAACTATAATGCAACTTTATGATAAGAAGATTATGGAAGAGGTGTTTGAGAAAGAATGAACAGCAATCAAAACAATGACATCAAAACAAAACATCATTTTCCGTTATTGTTGGCACTGGCTTTAACGATGGGGGTATTTGCAGCCGGATCTGAAGAGCTTGTGATCTCACCGCTGCTGCCGGATTTAGCAAAAGCCTTCAACTCAGATGTCAGCGTCCTTGCGTTATCTATCAGTATTTACGGCATTATGATTTTTATCGGTGCGCCGCTTTTGGTTCCATTAGGCGATAAATACTCCAGAGAACTGAGCTTATTGGCCGGGCTTATGATCTTTATCATAGGAACCGTGATATGCGCTTTGGCTCAAAATATTTTTTTCTTCTTTTTAGGCCGGGCGCTTTCGGGATTGGCTGCGGGAGCGTTTGTTCCGACCGCTTACGCAGTTGTCGGTGATCGTGTTCCTTATACATACCGGGGCAAGGTGATGGGACTGATCGTTTCAAGCTGGTCGCTGGCGCTGATTTTCGGAGTGCCGCTCGGATCATTTATCGGCGGCGTCCTGCATTGGAGATGGACGTTTTGGATTTTCGCCCTGATGGGTGTTTTAGTTGTCCTGCTGATTCTCCTTGAAATGCGCCGCCATGCCCAACATAAAAACAGCGGCAAGGAAGAAATAGAAGAGCCGGCAGGAACATTCCGGGATGCGCTGAAAGTCCCTCGTGTACCTGTTTATATCACGATAACCTTCTGTAATATGATTGGTTTTTACGGTATGTATTCCTTTTTAGGCACCTATCTTCAGGACGTTTTTACCGGAGGAAACACGGCTGCGGGCTTATTTATCATGATTTATGGAATCGGGTTTTCCATGAGTGTGATTACAGGAAAGATAGCCGACCGCATCGGAAAAATGCGCTCCCTTTTGATTGCGCTGGGGGTCATCAGCGTTCTGCTGGCGTGTTTACCATATGCGCCGGCGTCTATGTTTCTGTTAATCGCCAGCCTATTTATTTGGGGATTAATGCAAAGTTTGACGGTGACGCTGCTCAGCACCATTTTGAGTGACTGCTCAGAGCGTCATCGAGGAAAAGTCATGGTGTTTTACAGTCTCGCCTCGAATCTGGCCGTGACATTAGGTTCTGCTTTAATGGGACCCGTATATGTGGCATACGGCTATGCAGCTGTCGGATTGATTTGCGCCGCCATCACAGTCCTCGGATTTGTGCTCAGTGTATTCGCATATAAAAAGTACGGCAAACTTGAGCAGAAGGCCGATCAGTCCTTATCTCAATAAACAAAGTTTCTAAATTCCTATAATTAAAAACCCTTTTTAAAGGGTTTTTTTGTTTGTATGGGAATAATTATCAATATTTTCAAAAAACATTGACAGTTCAATTTCCACTGGATAAAATTTACTTAAAATTTTAAAAGATTGGTTGGTGCTCATGATTATATTGGATAATAGCATTCAGACAAAAAAAAGAACTGATTCACTATCCAAACTCATTACAGTCAACACGCTCGGCCCTGAGGGGACAAGCAGTGAGTACGCAGCAAAGCATTTCATTTCCAATTTTACTCTTCTACAAGGGCTGAACAGTAAATTGTCCTTGCATGATACTTTTGAATCGTGCATCGAAAGGACGCTCCAAAGCCCGCTGGAATATACCATCGTCCCACATGCTTACGATGGCATTAAGCATTTCTACATGAGGCCGGATTTGCAGCTATTGCAGATCTTCAGGTGCGATACACCGATGTACGGCCTGGCTGTTCGTCCTGATTTTGAATTCAGAGACGATATGCTTGATACATCTGTTATTGTTTCACATCCTTCACCTATTAATTTAATAAAATATTTTACCCGCAAAGATGTTCGTTTCAAACTAGTCAATTCAACCAGTCAAGCCGCAAGAAAAGTAAAAGAAGGTTTGTATGACATTGCCTTAACCAATGAGCTTGCACGGCAAAAGTACGGGCTAACCTTTGTAAAAACATTCAAAAGCATTCCAATGAGCTGGTCATTATTTGGAAAAGGAGACGTTGATGATGAAAACTAAAGAAGATATGCAGGAGCTTTATTTCCCGACACCGAAATTAATTGAATGGGAAAACGGAGTGAGGCAGTATTCAACCGTACGAGGGGATACTGAAGTATTAATGTCTTACGTCCCGCCGCATACCAATGTTGAACCCCATCAGCATAAGGAGGTCCAAATCGGCATGGTCGTTTCTGGCGAGCTGATGATGACTGTCGGAGATGTGACAAGAAAAATGACAGCCTTGGAATCTGCCTATATCGCGCCGCCGCATGTGCCTCACGGGGCAAGAAACGACACAGACCAAGAAGTGATTGCTATTGATATCAAGCGGCTGAAAGCTGATGAAACATATACAAGTCCTGAGGACTACTTTTTGGATATTTTCAAAACAAGAGACCTGCTGCCGGGCATGGAAGTCACGTTCTTTGTTGAGGATTGGGTAGAAATTATGCTTGCCAAAATCCCTGGAAATGGCGGAGAAATGCCTTTCCATAAACATCGGAATGAACAAATAGGCATCTGCATCGGCGGCGGCTATGACATGACGGTCGAAGGCTGCACAGTCGAGATGAAATTCGGCACAGCCTATTTCTGTGAGCCTCGCGAAGATCATGGTGCCATCAACCGTTCAGAAAAAGAATCAAAATCGATTAATATCTTCTTCCCGCCGCGCTATAACAGGGCAAAAGCAAAAAAAATGAAGGCGGATGAATGATCATGAACCTCACCGATAAAACCGTCCTCATCACAGGAGGCGCATCAGGCATTGGTTATGCTGCGGTTCAGGCTTTTTTGGGCCAGCAGGCCAATGTGGTTGTGGCGGATATTGATGAAGCGCAAGGAGAAGCAATGGTACGAAAAGAAAATAATGACAGGCTGCACTTTGTGCAAACGGACATCACAGACGAAGCTGCCTGCCAGCACGCAGTTGAATCGGCGGTTCATACATTTGGCGGGCTCGATGTCTTGATTAATAATGCAGGCATCGAAATCGTGGCGCCTATTCACGAGATGGAGCTCAGCGATTGGAACAAGGTGCTGCAAGTCAATTTGACCGGCATGTTTTTAATGAGCAAACATGCACTCAAGCATATGCTGGCCGCCGGCAAGGGCAACATCATTAATACGTGCTCTGTCGGCGGACTCGTGGCATGGCCTGATATTCCTGCTTATAACGCCAGCAAAGGCGGGGTTTTGCAGCTGACTAAATCAATGGCCGTTGATTATGCGAAACATCAAATTCGGGTGAACTGCGTATGCCCGGGGATCATCGACACACCGCTGAATGAAAAATCATTCCTTGAAAATAATGAAGGCACACTTGAAGAGATTAAAAAAGAAAAGGCGAAGGTAAATCCGCTGCTGAGGCTTGGGAAACCTGAAGAAATCGCAAACGTGATGCTGTTTTTAGCCTCGGATTTATCAAGCTATATGACCGGAAGCGCCATCACCGCAGACGGAGGATACACCGCACAATAGAGAAGGAGTGTTTTACATATGGAGAGAAAAACAGTATTGGTCATCGCTGATCTTGGAGGCTGCCCGCCGCACATGTTTTATAAAAGCGCTGCTGAAAAATATAACCTGGTCAGCTTTATTCCAAGACCTTTTGCAATTACAGCCTCCCATGCAGCATTGATTGAAAAATACTCGGTCGCGGTCATAAAAGATAAAGACTATTTTAAGAGTTTAGCTGATTTTGAGCATCCTGATTCCATTTATTGGGCGCATGAGGATCATAACAAGCCTGAGGAAGAGGTCGTCGAGCAAATCGTCAAGGTTGCCGAAATGTTTGGGGCGGATGCCATCACAACAAACAATGAATTATTCATTGCTCCGATGGCGAAAGCCTGTGAACGTCTGGGCCTGAGAGGTGCCGGCGTGCAGGCAGCCGAAAATGCCAGAGATAAAAATAAAATGAGGGACGCTTTTAATAAGGCCGGAGTCAAATCGATCAAAAACAAACGAGTCACAACTCTTGAAGATTTCCGTGCTGCTCTTGAAGAGATCGGCACACCTCTTATCTTAAAGCCTACATACTTAGCGAGTTCAATCGGTGTAACGCTGATTACGGACACTGAGACGGCAGAAGATGAATTTAACAGAGTCAATGACTATCTGAAATCAATTAACGTGCCAAAGGCGGTTACGTTTGAAGCGCCGTTTATCGCTGAAGAATTTTTACAGGGTGAGTACGGAGACTGGTATCAAACAGAAGGGTACTCCGACTATATCAGTATAGAAGGCATCATGGCTGACGGTGAGTATTTCCCGATCGCCATTCATGATAAAACGCCGCAAATCGGGTTTACAGAGACATCCCACATTACGCCGTCCATTCTGGATGAAGAGGCAAAAAAGAAAATTGTCGAAGCTGCCAAAAAGGCAAATGAAGGGCTTGGCCTGCAAAATTGCGCAACACATACAGAGATCAAGCTAATGAAAAACAGAGAACCGGGTTTAATAGAGTCGGCAGCCAGATTCGCAGGCTGGAATATGATTCCTAATATTAAAAAGGTCTTTGGCCTTGATATGGCGCAATTATTATTAGATGTCCTCTGTTTCGGAAAAGACGCCGATCTGCCGGACGGATTATTGGATCAAGAGCCTTATTATGTTGCCGACTGCCATTTGTACCCGCAGCATTTCAAACAAAATGGCCAGATTCCAGAAACCGCTGAGGATTTGGTCATTGAAGCGATCGATATTCCGGACGGGCTTTTAAAAGGGGATACTGAAATCGTTTCATTTTCAGCCGCAGCACCAGGCACTTCAGTTGATTTGACATTGTTTGAAGCTTTCAATTCCATTGCTGCATTTGAACTGAAAGGCAGTAATTCACAGGATGTGGCTGAATCAATCAGACAAATTCAGCAGCATGCAAAGCTGACGGCAAAGTATGTGCTGCCAGTATGAAACAGCTGAAACCCAACTCTAAATACTTGCTTTACGGGCAGGCGCTATCGTTCATGGGAGACTATTGTGTTCTCCCTGCCCTGCTCATTTTGTCTACATATTATCACGATTATTGGGTGACGTCCGGGGTCATCGTGGTCAGAAGCATTCCGATGGTGTTTCAGCCGTTTTTGGGGGTTCTGGTCGACCGGTTAGACAGAATTAAGATCATGCTGTGGACGGATATCATCAGAGGCATCATCTTTTTGGGGCTCACATTTCTTCCAAAAGGCGAGTATCCGCTGATCTTTCTGGCCCTGCTGTTTATTTCTTATGGAAGCGGCGTGTTTTTTAATCCCGCCCGTCTCGCTGTCATGTCGTCCTTGGAATCAGATATTAAAAGCATCAACACGTTATTTGCAAAAGCGACAACCATCTCCATTATCGTCGGGGCGGCTGCCGGAGGGCTCTTTCTGTTAGGCGGATCTGTAGAGCTGGCTGTTGCCTTTAACGGTGTGACATACTTGGTTTCGGCATTTTTTATCAGCCGCATCAAGCTGCAATTTGTGCCGATTCAATCTGAAAACATAAAAGAGGCCTTCCAGTCTTTTAAAGAAGGACTCAAAGAAATCAAAACCAATGCATTCGTATTAAACGCCATGTTTACGATGATTACGATGGCTTTGCTGTGGGGAGTTGTGTACAGCTATTTTCCGATTGTCAGCCGCTTTCTGGGTGACGGGGAAATCGGCAACTTTATCCTCACATTCTGCATCGGCTTCGGCGGGTTCATCGGAGCGGCGCTTGTCAGTAAATGGGGCTTTAACAACAATAGAGGCCTGACGTACTTTACCGTTTTATCCATTGTCTCGCTGGCGCTGTTTTTATTTACGCCGATTTTCGCTGTTTCTGTCATCGCGGCGATCCTCTTTTTCATCGCGATGGAATACGGGGAAGTGCTTGCAAAAGTGAAGGTTCAGGAAAATGCGGCAAACCAGATTCAAGGGCGCATTTTTTCAGTGGCCGAAGCGTCTATCGGATTATGCATTTCTATTGGTTCAATGTTCATTAACATCCTAAGCGCTCCGGTCATTATGGGGCTGATTGTCGTGATCGTATGCGGTTTGTTTCTGCATACGAAGCTCGTCAACAAATCGTTTTTGGAACGGGATAACAAAACGGAGCAAAAAGGAGTCTTTTAGATGGAAATAACACCGTCCGATGTCATCAAGACACTTCCAAGGCAAGAGTTTTCTCTCGTTTTTCAAAAGGTAAAGGAAATGGAAAAAACGGGGGCCCATATCATTAATCTCGGACAGGGGAACCCTGACCTTCCCACTCCGCCGCATATTGTGGAGGCTTTGCGGGAGGCTTCTCTGAATCCTTCGTTTCATGGATACGGCCCTTTCAGGGGCTATCCTTTTTTAAAGGAAGCGATCGCTGCTTTCTATAAAAGGGAATACGGAGTGACAATCAATCCTGAAACGGAGGTCGCGCTTTTCGGAGGCGGGAAAGCCGGTTTGTATGTGTTGACACAATGCCTGCTCAATCCGGGAGACATCGCTTTAGTCCCGAATCCAGGCTACCCTGAATATTTATCAGGGATTACGATGGCGCGAGCTGAGCTTTACGAAATGCCGCTGTATGAAGAAAATGGCTATCTGCCGGATTTTGAAAAGATTGATCCAGCCGTGCTGGAAAAAGCGAAGCTTATGTTTTTAAACTATCCGAACAATCCCACTGGAGCTGTGGCTGATGCGGCTTTTTATGCAAGAGCTGCTGCTTTTGCGAAAGAGCATAACATCCATTTGATTCATGATTTTGCATACGGAGCGTTTGAATTCGATCAAAAACCGGCCAGTTTTCTTGAGGCAGAGGATGCCAAAATTGTCGGAGCAGAGCTTTATTCATTTTCAAAAACATTTAACATGGCCGGCTGGAGAATGGCGTTTGCGGTTGGGAACGAAAGGATCATTCAGGCCGTCAATGAATTTCAGGATCATGTATTTGTCGGCATGTTCGGCGGGCTGCAGCAGGCAGCGAGTGCGGCGCTTTCTGGAGATCCGGAGCATACGGAATCGTTGAAACGAATTTATAAGGAACGAATTTATAAGGAACGAATTGACTTTTTTACGGCGCTTTGTGAAAAGGAATTGGGCTGGAAGATGGAAAAGCCAAAAGGAACCTTTTACGTATGGGCTGAAATTCCGAATACGTTTGAGACATCTCACCAATTTTCCGATTACTTGCTGGAGCATGCCCATGTCGTAGTCACACCGGGCGAAATTTTTGGAAGCAACGGAAAAAGGCATGTCAGAATTTCAATGGTGTCGAAGCAGGAGGATCTGCGGGAATTTGTCACGCGGATTCAAAAGCTGAACCTGCCGTTCGGGTCATTACAAGAAACATCCCGCTAAAAAGCGGGATGTTTTTTATATGCTTTTCATGCTGCCGCCGTCAGCGGAAATTTGCTGTCCCGTGATGTAGGAGGCTTCCTCAGAGGCAAGAAACGCGGCGAGCGCTGCGGTTTCTTCGGCTGATCCGACCCGTTTCATCGGAATCCCGGAAGCGACCTGTTCCTCTGCTTTCTGTTTGGATATGCTGTTCTTTTTCATCACATTTTCCACAAATTGATGATAACGGTCTGTAGCGATAAAACCAGGATTCAGACAGTTGACAGTAATGTTGTGAGGAGCAAGCTGGATGGAAATATTTTTACTGGCGTTAATTAAAGCGGCATTCATCATACTGTTTGTGAACATGTTGGCGCCGGGTTCTTTCCACAGATTTCCGACAATGTTGATGATTCTGCCAAACTCGTTTTGTTTCATCAGTGAGGAAGCACGCTTGATAGCGTCAATATAGGCAACGGTCTTTTGAGTGAACGTGGCCGTCATATCGTCTATATTGCAGTTATCAAATGTATCAGGCGCGCCGCCCGGGATATTATTAATCAGAACATCAAGCCGTCCGCATTGAGATTCGATTTCCTGAAAAATGCCCGCTCTCGTATGCCGGTCAGACATATCCCCCGCAAGGACAATGACGCTCGCCTCAGGATGCTTGGCAAAAATGTCTTCTTTGACAGATTCAATATTATCCAAATTTCGCGAATTAATGACGAGGGAAAAGTGCTGGTCTGCTAATTTCAGAGCGATTGCTTTCCCAATCCCTTGACTGGCTCCCATAACAAATGCGGTTCGTTTTGACAAATAACTGCACCCCTTTGAAAAAAATGGATTATTATCTACATCGTAAGAAAAAACGAAGAAAATAGCAAATTTTATTTAAATTCTGATAAAGGAGAATTGAAAAACTCCCGCCGGATAGGGCGGGAGGGGATATTATACATATAAGAATTGAGGAAGTGTATCAAGCGAAAGGTGATTGCCGACAAAGAATGAACCAAATTCGCCATAGCGAGCGCTGACTTCGTCAAAACGCATTTCGTACACTAGCTTCTTGAATTGAAGGACATCATCGCTGAATAATGTAACGCCCCACTCGTAATCGTCAAAGCCGACAGAGCCGGTGATGATCTGTTTGACTTTGCCCGCATAGCTGCGGCCGATTAAACCGTGGCTTCTCATCAAGTTTCTGCGTTCCTCCATTGAAAGCATATACCAGTTGTCGTTGCCGGATCTTCTTTTATCCATTGGATAGAAGCATACATATTTTGATTCCGGCAGTTCAGGGTAAAGGCGCGCGCGCACATGCGGATTTTCGTAAGGATCGCCGTCACCGCTTGCCAAGTAGTTGCTCAGCTCTACCACTGATACGTAGGAGTATGCCGGAATGGTGAACTCAGCAAGTCTTGATTTGTTGAATTCAAGCTCAATTTGATTTAATTCTTCCATTGTAGGACGAAGGATCATCAGCATAAAATCAGCTTTTTGGCCGACGATGCTGTAAAGAGTTTGCGATCCTTTTCCTTCTTTTTGGGCTACGCCCCATTTTTCAAGCAACCCAGTGAATTCATGTATGATAGATTGGCGCTCATCACTGGACAGAAGCTTCCAGGAAGTCCAATCCATTGTGCGGAAATCATGAAGCGCATACCAGCCGTCAAGCGTTTTTGCCGCTTCATTCGTCATTTGCTGTTCACTCATTTATCTTCACTCCCATTATCTTTTCATGATTGCCTTCACTATACCATAGTTTATCCGATTCTACTGTGGAGAAACCTTGAACATCCCTTCCGTATAACTCCATCAAAATAGAAGAACCTATAAAGGAAGATTGAGTCACTTAAATTAGTTAGAAAAATAAGATTTTTTTATGAAAGCGCTATAATGAAAGTTGGCTGTTTGAATTTGATTGGAAGAAGAGTATGCTAGTAAAAGAAAGCGTTTTTGTAACTTTTTGAGGAGGTTTTATTGTGGCAGATTTATTTTCAACAGTGCAAGAAAAAGTAGCTGGAAAAGACGTTAAAATTGTATTTCCTGAAGGCTTAGACGAGCGTATTTTAGAAGCGGTCAGCAAGCTTGCAGGAAACAAAGTGCTGAATCCGATTGTGATCGGCAATGAAAATGAGATCCAAGCAAAAGCAAAAGAATTGAACCTTACGCTGGACGGCGTTAAGATTTATGATCCTCATACATATGAAGGCATGGAAGACCTTGTACAAGCATTCGTAGAACGCCGCAAAGGCAAAGCGACAGAAGAACAGGCTCGCAAAGCGTTATTAGACGAGAACTACTTCGGTACAATGCTGGTGTATAAAGGACTTGCAGACGGACTTGTAAGCGGAGCTGCTCACTCAACTGCTGACACTGTCCGCCCGGCTCTTCAAATCATCAAAACAAAAGAAGGCGTGAAAAAGACTTCCGGCGTGTTCATCATGGCTCGCGGAGAAGAGCAATACGTATTCGCAGATTGCGCGATCAACATTGCGCCTGACAGCCAAGATCTTGCCGAGATTGCGATCGAAAGTGCCAATACGGCAAAAATGTTCGACATTGAGCCTCGCGTGGCAATGCTCAGCTTCTCTACAAAAGGCTCAGCAAAATCTGATGAAACAGAAAAAGTAGCGGATGCAGTGAAAATCGCGAAAGAAAAAGCGCCTGAACTGACACTTGACGGCGAATTCCAATTTGATGCTGCATTTGTTCCATCTGTAGCTGAGAAAAAAGCGCCGGATTCCGAAATCAAAGGGGACGCTAACGTATTCGTATTCCCAAGCCTTGAAGCAGGAAACATCGGCTATAAAATCGCTCAGCGTTTGGGCAACTTTGAAGCGGTAGGTCCAATCCTGCAAGGTTTAAATATGCCTGTAAACGACCTTTCAAGAGGATGTAACGCTGAAGATGTTTACAATCTCGCATTAATTACAGCGGCGCAAGCACTGTAATAAAAATGAAGACGATGGCAGCTCTCGACCGAGGGCTGCCTTTTTTGCGCTTCCGTATAGCCTTCTTTACCAAGACGGATGATATGAGTACAATAAAGAAAACTAATCATAACCATATATTTCATTAATGACAGGGGTGGGGTTTTTGTATTACGACGTGCTGAAAACGTTTATAGCGGTGGTAGAAGAAAAAAACTTCACAAAAGCGGCGGAAAAGCTGATGATCTCCCAGCCCAGCGTCAGTCTGCATATCAAAAATCTTGAGAAAGAATTTCAAACGGCTCTTCTGAACAGGTCGCCAAAACACTTTACGACAACGCCGACAGGAGACATTTTATATCAAAGAGCAAAGCAAATGGTGTTTCTCTACGAACAAGCCAAGGCTGAAATCTATGCGCATCATCACTATGTGAAGGGTGAATTGAAAATAGCTGCAAGCTTTACAATCGGTGAGTATATTCTTCCGCCGCTATTGGCCCAGCTGCAAAAGCTGTATCCAGAGCTGAATCTAGATGTCATGATTGGCAATACAGAGGAGGTCAGCGAGCGTGTGCGGATGCTTCAGGCTGATATCGGGCTGATTGAAGGACATACAAACGAGAATGAGCTGGAAATTGAACCGTTCATGGAGGATGAAATGTGCATTGCCGCTCCAAATCAGCATCCGCTCGCCGGGCGGAAAGAGATTTCGATCAGCGATTTGCAGAACGAAGCGTGGGTGACAAGAGAGAAAGGCTCCGGGACGAGAGAATATCTCGATCATGTACTCAGTTCAAATGGACTTCGGCCGAAATCAATGTTCACCATCAGCAGCAATCAAGGTGTAAAGGAAGCGGTGATTAACGGCATGGGACTTTCGGTTCTATCCAGAAGCGTACTGCATAAGGATTTGATCCACCGCGAAATCTCAATTCTGCATATTAAAGATTTCTCGTTAAAGCGCAAGCTGTCTTACATTCATTCTCCTCTCATGGAGAATACAAAAAATAAAGAAATTTTTATTACGATGCTGAAAAGCAATTATCAATCACAGCTGCTGAAATGATATAATAGTTTTCGTTCAATAAGCCTAACATGAAAGGGTTTTACATAGATGGCAAACCAACCGATTGATTTACTGATGCAGCCGAAATGGAGAGTCATTGACCAATCCAGTCTCGGCCCTTTATTTGATGCGAAGCAATCCTTCGCAATGGATGATACGCTGTGCATGTCCGTCGGAAAAGGCGTGTCGCCGGCGACAGCGCGCTCATGGGTGCACCACGATACAATTGTCCTTGGAATACAGGATACACGCCTCCCGTTTTTGCAGGATGGCATCTCCTTGCTGGAGAGCGAAGGATACCGTGTGATCGTACGCAATTCCGGCGGTCTTGCCGTCGTATTGGATGACGGTGTTTTAAATATCTCTCTCATATTCGAGGACGAAAAGAAAGGCATCGATATAGACAAAGGATATGAAGCGATGGTCGAGCTGATGAGACGAATGCTGAGACCGTACAACGCAAAGATCGAAGCCTATGAAATTGAAGGGTCTTATTGTCCCGGCAGCTATGACCTCAGTATAAATGGCAAAAAGTTCGCCGGCATCTCTCAGAGACGCGTTCGCGGCGGAGTTGCTGTTCAAATTTATCTCTGTGCGGATAAAAGCGGCAGTGAAAGGGCCGACTTGATCAGACGATTCTATCAAGCGGCGCTGAAAGACAAACAAAACGATAAAAAAGGCGTCTATCCGGAAATACGTCCGGAAACGATGGCGTCCTTAAGTGAGCTTCTGCAAAAAGACATCTCCGTACAAGACTTAATGTTCGCTTTATTGACGGAATTAAAAGCGTTAAGCACCCGTCTTTACTCTGCCGGACTGTCCATTGATGAGGAAATGGAATTTGAGAAAAACCTCGCCCGGATGGCTGAGCGGAATGCAAAGGTATTTGGGTGAACGTTCTTCGCATGCCGGCTGAATATGACGGCATGCATTTTTTATCTCAAGCGGCATTTTATCTCCACAATCTTATTTTCAGATAAATCCTTCTTACATAAAGATAACCACGACAAAAAGAAAAACGATAAAATGACAACAGCATCCATATATAAAGGGGAGAGGCAGATGAAGGGGAATTTTCACAGCTTGTTTGTGCTGATCGCGGCTTTTTTCTGGGGGACCACGGGAACCGTTCAGGCATTGGCTCCAGAAAGCGCCACACCGCTGGCATTTGGGGCGTTCAGGTTATTAATAGGAGGAAGCGCCATGCTGCTTGCGGTTTGGATCAGCCGGGAGCTTCACGTGAAAAATTGGTCATGGCCGCTCGTATTTTTAGCCGCTGTTTGTATGGCGTGTTACCAGCCGCTGTTTTTCACAGCGGTTAAAGAAACGGGAATTGCAGTGGGAACTGTGATTGCCATCGGCAGTGCGCCTATCATTGCCGGGACCCTCGAATGGGCCGTATTGAAGAAACGCCCGCGAAACTCTTGGTGGATTGCGACTGTGCTGGCTTTAACGGGTTGCTGGCTTCTGTTTTCCGACAGTTCCAATGTTCGGATTGATGTGGCTGGTGTTCTTATGGCGCTTGGAGCGGGTGCTTCTTTTGCAGGCTATACGCTCATCAGTAAAGCGATGATGAAAACCCAGCCTCCTCGAGCGACCTCCGCCGTTGTATTCATGATCAGCGCCATCTTACTGACGCCGCTATTATGGCAGTCAGATATCTCGTGGATATGGACCCCTAGAGGACTGGGAACAAGCCTTTACATCGGGTTAATTGCAACATGTGCCGCATACTTTTTGTTTGCGAAAGGGCTTACCGGGGTTCCGGCCTCGGCGGCGGTCACGCTTTCTTTAGCGGAACCGCTGACGGCTTCATTGCTTGGCGTGTTTTTCATAGGGGAAATGCTTTCGCCTTTCTCGTGGCTGGGCATTGCGCTTATGATGCTGGGGCTTTTGGTCATTTCTGCTGCGCCTCGGAAACAAAAAACGGCCGAGGCAGCTCACATGTCTTAATAGATTCACATAAGCTTGGCCTCATTTTACAAGAATAGCTGATCCGGCTGCAAAATGAGGAAATTCTCTTTTCTCAATAGAAAAGAGGATTTTGTACATGGCGAAAATCCCAAAACAGCTGCCCGTTTTGGGATTTTTCTATGTCATTCCGCTAATTTTTCTAAATTGCCGTTCCGGTCCATTTTGAAGGACGGAGAGGCATGTTCATCTTCTTCAAATAAAACTAGCTTTCTGGCTCTGTTCATAATTTTCACCAAGGTTTCATAATCTTCTTGGATCGTTTTTTGGTCTTTTTCAAGCTTTTGAACTTCTGCCTCTAGCTGCTCTGTTTTGTTTTGCAATTCCTGATTTTCTTTCTTTAAACGCTCGTTTTCCATTTTTAATGCTGATGATTGCTCGTTATTGCCTTCGTAATTCTGCAGGAAGCGGATCACATCATTCATCGTCATCTCAGGCGCAGCTGCAGGTGTTTGAGGAGACAATAAGTGTGATAGACTAGCTAACTCTTCCTTAAAGCTTTCATCAACAAAAGGCATATGTTCGCCAGACATTAAAGGTTGCTCATTTTCGACAGAAGGTGTTTCCGTTTTAACCGGCTCTTCTGCAGCGGTTTCTTGAATGATTTCAGGATCAACGGCAGGAGGCTGATATAATAATCTTTTTTTCGCGGGCTGCCCGTTTCCGAGCGCTCTCATCCGCTGTTTTCGTTGTTTCTTCGCAAGCTGAAGCGCTTTTTCATATTGATGGCGGACCACTGCGTTCCATCTGAATCCGCAGGCTGCGGATGTCCGGTTTAATTTATCGCCGACTTCTTCAAAGGCGTTCAGCTGAGTGCTGCCCTCCCTCACATGCCGAAGCACTGTTTCGGCTAAAAGCAGATCGTTTTCCTCTGACCAAGCGTCTTGTCGCTGTTTTGTCATTTATCTCAACTCCCATTTTTCTTTTCATGGTATTAGAATGTCCAGGTTGGAAAATATTTATACAAATTGGCTGAAAGAATAGGAGATACGAAGGATGGAGCGGCTTGCAGGAACAGTCGAATCCTTGTAAAATGAAGTGTGATGTGATTTTTTTTGAAACGTGATTTTAGGTTATTCACATAGATGAACATAGAAATGAAGGGAAGCGTACGTCATGGCTAATGAATTTCGAGTGTGTGATGATTGCCAAGCCACTAATATCAAAACATTGCTGCCGCGTTTGAAAGAAGTGGACCCGGACGCAAAGGTTGAGGTAGGATGCCAATCTTATTGCGGGCCCGGACGGAAAAAATCATTTGCTTTTGTGAACAATCGCCCGCTGTCAGCTCCGACAGAGGATGAGCTGATTGACAAAGTAAAAAAGAAAATAAAAAAGTAAAAACATATTTTTTCTTAGCCTCGGCCCTCAGGTCAGGCTTTTTTGCTTCACAAGATGTGTTTTTCATGAAGATGGAACAAATCGCCGGGCAAATTCAAGGATGTTTTCAAAGAATAGAGTCGATATAATAGAAACACGGCTAAAAAAAAGAGGGAATGACGATGGCGTATCCAAATGGAAAATTATCAGAAGAAAAAGTGTTTAAAGATCCGGTGCACCGCTATGTTCATGTTCGGGACAAGCTGATATGGGATTTAATCGGAACCCGTGAATTTCAGCGTCTCCGCAGAATTAAGCAGCTCGGCACGACCTATTTGACGTTCCATGGGGCTGAGCACAGCCGGTTCAACCATTCTCTCGGTGTCTATGAAATTGTCAGAAGAATGGTTGATGACGTCTTTAAAGGCCGCCCTGAATGGGATGACAGTGAGCGCGAACTCTGTTTGGCCGCGGCGCTGCTTCATGACCTCGGGCACGGGCCGTTCTCGCATTCATTTGAAAAGGTCTTTCACCTTGACCACGAGGATTTTACAAGAGGTATCATTTTGGGAGACACGGAGGTTAATCAGGTGCTCAGAAAGGTGAGCCCGGGTTTCCCTCAGGATGTTGCTGAAGTCATTGCCAAAACATATAAAAACAAGCAAGTGGTCAGCCTGATTTCGAGTCAGATTGACGCAGACCGCATGGATTACCTGCAGCGCGACGCATATTATACGGGCGTCAGCTACGGCCATTTTGATATGGAGCGGATTCTTCGGGTGATGCGGCCGCGCGAGGATCAGATCGTCATTAAAGAAAGCGGAATGCACGCTGTCGAAGACTATATCATGAGCCGTTACCAAATGTACTGGCAGGTCTACTTCCATCCTGTGACTAGAAGTGCAGAGGTCATTTTAACGAAGATTCTTCACAGGGCGAAGCAGCTGCATGATGAAGGCTATGTCTTCACTCACGCTCCGGTTCATTTCTATTCTATTTTTGAAGGAAAATTGACACTGGAGGATTATGTAAAGCTGGATGAATCTATTATTTTGTATTACTTCCAGGCCTGGGAGGATGAAGAAGACGCGATTTTATCCGACTTGTGCCGCAGATTCATTAACCGCCAGCTTTTCCAATACGTTGAATTCAATCCGAATGAAGAAATGTCGGCTTATTTTGAGCTGACTTCATTGTTCAAAGAGGCGGGGATCGATCCGAGCTATTATTTGGTCGTTGATTCTTCATCAGATCTGCCATACGATTTTTACCGACCAGGAGAGGAAGAGGAGCGTCTGCCGATCCATCTCTTGACGCAAAACGGCCAAATTAAAGAGCTGTCCAGACAGTCGGCTATTGTGGAATCCATCTCAGGTAAACGGCGGACGGACCACAAGCTGTACTATCCAAAGGACTTGATTTGTGACGGCACTAAACATCCGGAAGCGAAAATGAAAATCCGGCAGCTGCTGGGACTGACATAGAAATTGGAAAGAAGGAAAAAGGAGATGTCGGGAATTTGTTGAAAGAACATGCAAAACTGATGAAGGTGTTCTCGGATTCTGGAGAAATCATCGGGCGAAAGAAGCTGCAGAAAATGATTTATATCGCCAAGAAAATGCAGTTTCCTTTCTATGAGAAATATGATTTTCACTTTTATGGACCGTATTCGGAGGAACTGACGCTCCAGATTGAAGAGCTGTGCAACCTTGGATTTCTGCATGAGGTGAAGGAAAAAAAGGGCGGCTACTTTCAATACCGGTATTCGCTGACTGAGACAGGCTCCGCATTTTTAGACCATGCTGATCTGGACATGCCGGATATGAAAGGCTATATCGACAGTGTAAACAGCCGTTCATCACGGTTTTTAGAGCTGGTTTCCACGATCCTTTACTTTGACGGGCTTGAGGATGAGGAAAAGAAAGAAAAAGTCTTTACCATCAAAAGCAAGCAAAAATATACAAATGAAGAATATGACGAAGCGCTTCAATACATAGAGGAACTGAAGCAGATTTGTTAACCATACCAAGCAAAAGAAATGATCCGTTTCTTTTGCTTTTTTTATTGACAAAAGCTGCTAAGAGATTCATTATGGATAATAGTTATCCATAATGAATCAGGAGTGAATAGGATGAAAATGAAATCAGGAATGGAGCAGGCGGTTTCTGTGCTGCTGTTACTGTCACGGCTGCCGGTACAGGCTTCTTTGACGTCAGAGGCTATAAGCCAGCGATTGCGCGTGTCTCCGTCTTACTTGAAGAAGCTGATGAGAACATTGGTTCAAGCCGGTTTGGCAGAATCCTTACCAGGGACGAAGGGCGGTTTTACCCTGACGAAGCCTTTGGCTGACATTACGCTTTATGATGTTTATCAAGCGGTCGAAGGCAGAGGTTCGATGTATCAGGGGAAAGGCTTGCTGCAATCTGTATTTGAGGGTGAAAGTCACTGTGTGCTGGAGACAGTCATGGCGGAAATCGAGGATAAATGGTCCAATCTTATGAGAGAAGAATCCTTGCAGCATGTTATGGACAGAGTCGGGGAATTGTATGATCTTGAAAAAATAGATGATTGGGTAATCAAGCAAGTGAAAGGGCAATTGTAATGAAAAATAGCGGGTCTATACAAGAATCAACATCATCAACAGGCATATCCGTGCTGATCGTGCTCGCACTTGGTTTCCTCATGGCAACTCTTGATGTGACCGTTGTGAATGTGGCGATGGCTGATATGAAAAACACTCTTTCAATGTCACTTTCAGGTGTAACGTGGGTTGTGGACGGGTACATTCTTACTTTTGCGTCGCTTCTGCTGGCGGGCGGAGCCTTGGCTGACCGTTTCGGCTCGAAGACGATCTATATCTTGGGTCTAGCCGTTTTTGTTATGGCCTCCTGTCTATGCGCTGCATCTATAAATGGGCAGATGCTGATTGCCGGACGTCTCATACAGGGAATTGGGGCAGCTTTGTTTATGCCAAGCTCACTCAGCCTTTTGGCTGCCTCTTACCTTGATGAGCGGGCGCGGGCGAGAATGTTTGGACTGTGGGCCGCGCTTGTTTCCGCCGCTTCAGCCCTTGGGCCTTTTATCGGGGGCGTGCTGGTACAGTTGGCGGGCTGGCAGAGTATTTTTCTGATCAATGTGCCAATAGGGGCTGCTGCGCTCATTTCAGCTTACCGAATCCTCAGCCGCGTTCCTGGGAAAAGCAGCCGCGTGAACATCATCGGGCATCTGCTTGGCATGATGGCTCTCGGGTTTCTTTCCTATGCTTTGATACAGGGGCCTTCAGCGGGCTGGCGCTCGCCAGTGATTCTTGTAGCATTTACTGCAGCGGTTTTGGCATTTGTGCTGTTTTTGCTGCGGGAAATTTCTGCAAAAACACCCATCCTGCCGGCGTCCTTATACAAAAACGGCCGCTTCTCAGCTGCCCAATTTATCGGGTTTTTGCTGAATTTCGCCCTTTTTGGCGGCATGTTTATGCTCAGCCTTTTTTTGCAGGAAGCAGGAGGGGCAAGTTCCTTTATGGCTGGAGTGGAGCTGCTGCCGATGATGGCGGTCTTCGTGATCGGCAATCTGCTGTTTGCCCGTCTGGCGAATCGGTTTGAAGCCGGTCAGCTTATGTTTGTATCAATGGCGGTCAGCTGTATCATTGCATTGCTGTTGTTTGTGCTGATTTCTCCGGATTTTCCTTATTGGCAGCTGGCGGTGTTGATGTCTGTTATGAACCTCTGTACCGGTATTACAGTTCCTGCCATGACAACTGTGATCATGCAGGCTGCCGGGCAAAGACATACGAATATCGCCGGTGCGGCGTTAAATGCAAACCGGCAAATCGGAGCCTTGGTCGGCGTAGCGATAACCGGGGTGATCATTCATCTGTCCGCCACTTGGTATGCTGGTGCCGGGTTTGCGTTTTTGATGATGGGAGCGGCATACAGCCTCGCTGCATTGCTTGTATGGCTGTTTCTGGCTGCCCATAACGGGACTGCCGCGTCAGAAAAAATGTAAATCACTGATTGCGCTTTGTGGGAATATATAGTAAGATATAAAAAATTATTGAAACAACAGGCACTGATAAGGACACGAGATGCTTTTTACGGTTTCCAGAGAGGGAAGGACAGCTGAGATCTTCCTAACGCAGGGAAAGCAGCTTACCGCCTTTGAGCCGTATCGGGGAAAACAAGTATCTGATACCGTCATGCTGCGTTACAGCATCTTTAAGCCGATCATCATGTGTAATTGATCGGGAATTTGGGTGGAACCACGGATGATCAACACATTCGTCCCTTTTAGAGGGATGGGTGTGTTTTTTTATTTGAATTGAATACATGCGAAGAAAAGGACATGAATGATAGTTACGGTTTTCAGAGAGGGAAGGAAAGGTGAGAGCTTCCCAGCTTAGGAATATCATTTACCGCCTTGGAGCAGCATTGGGGAACTGAAGTAACCAATGCCGTCTATGCTGCGTTACAGCACCGAGCCGACAACATAGTATTTGTCGGGAACTTGGGTGGAACCACGGGTTAATCACACACTCGTCCCTATCTGTGGGACGGGTGTGTTTTTTTATGAATTGAATACATGCGATGAAAAGGACATGAATGATAGTTACGGTTTTCAGAGAGGGAAGGAAAGGTGAGAGCTTCCCAGCTTAGGAATATCATTTACCGCCTTGGAGCAGCATTGGGGAACTGAAGTAACCAATGCCGTCTATGCTGCGTTACAGCACCGAGCCGACAATATCGTATTTGTCGGGAACTTGGGTGGAACCACGGGTTAATCACACACTCGTCCCTATCTGCGGGACGGGTGTGTTTTTTTATATACAACAATGAATAAGGAGTGTTTTAAAATGAGTAAACATGTACACATTCAGCTTCCGGACGGACAGATCAAGGAATATCCGAAAGGCATCACAATCAAAGAAGCGGCTGGTTCTATCAGTTCCAGTCTGCAAAAGAAGGCGGCTGCAGGTCAGGTCAATGGCAAGCTTGTTGATCTCAGTTTCAAGCTGGAGGAGGATGCTGAGCTTTCGATTGTTACACTCGATTCACAAGAAGGCTTGCAGGTGCTTCGCCACACATCAGCGCATGTGCTGGCCCAAGCAGTAAAACGGCTGTACGGCGAAGTGTCATTGGGGGTAGGGCCTGTGATTGAAGACGGCTTCTACTATGACATGAAGCTGGGGAAAAGCTTGGCATCAGGAGACTTAGAGGCCATCGAAAAAGAAATGAAAAACATAATAAATGAGAACCTTGAAATCAAACGTATAGAGGTTTCTTACGAAGAAGCTGATGAGCTGTTTGCACAAAAAGACGAGCGGCTCAAGCTTGAGATTTTAAAGGATATTCCGCGCGGGGAGGATATCACACTGTACCAGCAAGGGGAATTCGTTGACCTGTGCCGCGGGCCGCATCTTCCTTCTACAGGGATGATCAAGGCGTTCAAACTGACAAGAGTATCAGGCGCTTATTGGCGCGGAGACAGCAAAAATGAAGTCCTGCAGCGGGTGTACGGGGTTGCGTTTCAAAAGAAAAAAGATTTGGATGCGCACCTGCATATGCTGGAAGAAGCGGCAAAACGAGACCATCGCAAGCTCGGCAAACAGTTAGGGCTGTTTATGTTTTCTGAAGAAGCGCCGGGGATGCCGTTTTATTTGCCGAAAGGGCAGATTGTCCGCAATGAGCTGGAACGCTTCTCGCGTGAACTGCAAACAAATGCCGGCTACAATGAGGTGCGTACGCCGTTTATGATGAATCAGCGGTTATGGGAGCAGTCAGGCCATTGGGACCATTATCGCGACAATATGTACTTTTCAGAAGTGGATGATACAAGATTCGCAATGAAGCCGATGAATTGCCCCGGCCACATGCTCATCTTTAAAAACAGCCTGTATTCTTATCGGGATCTGCCGATTCGCATGGCGGAATTCGGACAGGTGCATCGCCATGAATACAGCGGCGCTTTAAACGGAATGCTTCGCGTTCGGACGTTCTGTCAGGATGACGCCCATATTTTCGTTCGGGAGGATCAGATTGAGAGTGAGATCAAAGAAGCGATTCGGCTGATTGATGAGGTATATCGGACATTTGGTTTCGAGTATTCAGTTGAGCTTTCGACTCGCCCGGAGGATTCATTAGGCAATGACAGCCTTTGGGAAGCGTCGGAACGTGCCTTAGCACGCGTCCTTGAGGAGCTTGGCCTCTCTTATGAGATCAATGAAGGCGATGGGGCGTTTTACGGGCCGAAAATTGATTTCCACATAAAAGATGCCCTGAAACGGAGCCACCAATGCGCGACTATTCAGCTTGATTTTCAAATGCCGGAAAAATTTGATTTAACATATATCAACGAACACAATGAAAAGGTTCGTCCCGTTGTCATCCACAGAGCGGTTTTCGGCTCAATCGACCGTTTCTTCGGCATTTTGATCGAGCATTACGGCGGGGCTTTTCCAGTCTGGCTCGCACCGCTCCAGGTTCAAATCATACCGGTTTCTCACGTTCACTTAGACTATTGCAGAAAGGTGCAGGCGGAGCTGAAGCAGGCGGGGATAAGAGCCGGCATTGATGAGCGCAATGAGAAGCTGGGCTATAAAATCAGAGAATCGCAGGTGCAGAAAATCCCGTACGTGCTGGTGCTTGGAGATCATGAGGAGCAGGAGAATGCGGTAAACGTCCGCCGATTCGGACATCAGCAGAGTGAACACGTTCCTTTCCAAACTTTTAAAGATAAACTTGTCAAACAGGTGGAAAATCGAGGCATGTAGGATAAAAGCTGTGAATTCACATTTTGCTTTTTTGACTTTCCCTATTCGGAATCAGTAAAATAATAAGTAAATCATATCGTTCGTATGTTATGAATGCATCTCGAAATGGGGAAATTTACATGGACCATGACAAACTGGAAGCAAATTTGCTGGATCACGCACTTACAAAATATTTGAAAAGCACGAAGCAATTAGATGAAGCCACCGTTCCGAAACACGTGAATAATGTAAGAGGGTTTATTCTGCGGATCATATACAGACATGGGAGCTGCACCATAAAGGATATTTTGAAGGAGGTCACACTGTCTCCCTCTGCCACGACCACAGCTCTGAATCATTTAGAGCAGGAAGGGTTTATTGAGAGATCCAGAAATAACAATGACCGCCGCACTGTATGGATTACGCTTTCTGAATCGGGCCGGGGAGCGGCTGAACAAATGATCGAAAACCGCCAGCAGCTGATTGACGGCATGTTTGAACGTTTAACAGCCGAAGAGAAAGAGACGTTCTTGGCGATTATTGCGAAGCTGGCTCAATAGGGATAATAAAAGCCGGTGCGCGAAGCGCCGGCTTTATAGAGATTATTCCATATCGCTCAGGCGTTTGCCTGCGACGGCATAATGGTCTTTTCTCATTTCTTCTATAAAGACAACAATTTTTTCTTCAGAAGCACCGGTTGTTTCCTTTACGGCTTCTGTTACTTTCTCGACAAGATTGCGTTTTTGCTCGTCTGTACGGCCTTCGAGCATTTTGACAGTTACGTATGGCATGGGTGCTGAATCCTCCTTTATCTCGTTTCCTCTCTTTAGAAAAAGAGGCTTCTTATAGTATACTGAATAAAGTAAATTCTTGCATTTTGAGAAAGAGGGATATCTCACTTGGACCGTTTTTTATATTATCCGTTATCTTTAATGCCATACCTCGTCATCACGCTAATTGTGTCGTTTACGATGCACGAGCTTGCCCACGCTTATGTCGCATACAAATTCGGTGACGATACGGCGAAAAAACAAGGAAGACTGACGCTGAATCCCATTAAACACCTTGATCCGTTCGGAACCATTTTGATTCTGGTGGCCGGATTCGGGTGGGCGCGCCCCATTCCCGTGAATCGCCGTTTCTTTAAGAAACCCCGGCTTGCTGGTGTGCTCGTATCTATAGCCGGGCCCGTCAGTAACCTGATTCTTGCGTTTATTGGTTTCTTTTTGTTAGTGTTGATGCATGCGTACGGAATGGAAATGCTTGCGGCGTTCAGCACGGGGCTGGATCAGTTTTTTTCTATTTGGATACAGCTGAATCTTGTCTTGTTTTTATTTAATCTGCTGCCGCTTCCTCCGCTCGATGGCTATCGAATTATAGAAGATCTCGTTCCGCCGGGCGTGCGTGCCAAAATGACGCAGGCGGAGAGCTACGGCTTTATCGTATTTTTGGTGCTGTTTGTGACACCGCTAGGATCTTACGTGCTGTGGCCGATGCTCAATGCAGGAAGAGATTCGATTTTAAAGCTGTTTTCAGCGATATTTCAACCGCTTTTGTAGGAGGTAGAACTTCATGGAAGAAAAAAAGAAAAAATCAATCGGGTTTAATATTATCAAAAGTGATCCGACAGACGGACACGGCGGTTTTGGCGTAGGGGCACTCAGCCTTGATAACATTTCTCCCGTATTCGTTGATGTAGAAGAAAAAGAAGCGTTCGTAGACATCGGCGCCATGCATGCCCGCAGCACCGTTGAAAAAGGAATTAAATTTCTCCCGAATAAAGAAGAAGTGCCGAACGGAAAACCATACTGGCTTGTGTGGGTAACGATTGACAGAAAAGAAGAGGGGCCTTATTACGCTGGTGTGACAGCCTGTGAAATGACGGTCGACAGAAGCATCAGAAGAGGCTACAAGTCGCTGCCTGAGCATGTGAATTTGATGGATAAATCCATGAAACGGAAAATCATCGTTGATAAAATGGACGACAGCTCGAAGCGTGTACTAGGCGAATTTCTGAAAAAGCATGATCAGGGCCTATGGGACCGTTCCTCAGATGAGTTAAAAACGAGCCTGCTTCCGGAAAACAATTAATTTATGAATTTTCTGTGAACTTTTAAAGTATTTGAGATATTTTTCGTAAACATTGAGTAAACTGGTGATACAGAAATAGGACATGGAAAATCCCGAGCCGAAACAAGACTCGGGGTTTTTCATTTTTAGGGGGATATGATGTACGAAACCATTCGAGTCGGCGATTGGTTGATAAAAGCCGACGTGGAAGAAACGAGAAAGCAATATGAGAAAGATATAGAGGATATGTGTGAATGCGGTAACTGTCTTAACTATTACGAGGCAGTGAATGAACTGCCAGTCCAAAAAGCACAAGTATTAGAAAGTTTCGGCCTCATTCCGTCCAAATGCACAGATATAAATTATCATGGGGTAAAAGATCATCTGCACTTTTATATAGCGAGTTATTTTATAGTAGGCCGTATTGTTGAAGGAAAACAAGAATGGAATCCGAAAAAGATTGATTTCTCGTGGCATATTTCATTTTCAGTGCCGCAACACCAAATTTACATTCCTAAGGGTTTTCCAAAACCAATTATTCAGCTCGATTGTGTTACGCTTCTTCCATGGGTCATTGACCAACCATACGAATAACCCGGCCTCCGAGGAGCCGGGTTATTTTCAATGATGTCGCCCCAGCCATTTGTCCCACCACTTTTTCTCGGAAGCAGGCTTTTCTTTGGATGGAAGCCGGTCTTTTGTTTGTTTTGCGGGTTCTGCCCCGTAGCACACGTTTGCGGGTTCTGTCCCTTTCACAAAATATGTGTAATGCTTAGCGGCACAGCCGGGACCTGATGAGTAGCCTGTTTCCGGATCAATGTACACACCGGTTACGCCTTTTGGCGGCTTGAACGCGGTTTCCGGATCGCCCTTGAGCGCGTTCTCCATGAAGTCCGCCCAAATGGTTTTAGCATAGCTTTTTTCTTCGACCGAGTCGATGGTGCTGTTTTTGTCATAGCCGGTCCAAACACCTGCGGCCAGTTTCGGATTGAAGCCGATCATCCAGCTGTCTGCGCTGGTGGTTCCTGATTTTCCGGCATACGTTCTTGTCAGGCGGTTGGCTATCGTTCGTCCCGTAACCGACGTATATCCATTTAAATCGGTATCAAACATGCCTGTCATCATACTCGCTGTGACAAAAGCGGCTTTTTCATCAAGCACCTGTTTATGCTGATTCGGGTTTTCGTACAGCACGTGGCCGGCTGCGTCCGTTACCCTTGAAATAAAAGTCGGTTCGATTTTCTTTCCGCCATTTGCGAGCATGGCATAGGCGTTGACCATCTCAATCGGACGCACGGGTTCGGTGCCGAGTGCCAGGGACGGCAGTGCTTGAAGATGGGCGGTAATGCCGAATTCCTTTGCCGTCTTTACAAGTTTGTTCGTGCCGAGAAAAAGATGCGTTTTCACAGCGTAAATATTGTCGGAAAGCGCCAGCGCCTGCAGAAGCGTAATCGGCTTGTTGGCGTAGTATCCGTTATAGTTGCTTGGAGAATAGGTTTCTCCCTTTGCATCAATTTGAAACTCGGTTTCTTCGCTTTTCATCAAAGTGACTGGCGTAAATCCACTCTGAATCGCTTTATAGTACAGCAATGGCTTGATCGTCGAAGCAGGCTGGCGCTTCGCCTGTGTCGTCCGGTCAAACGGGCTTTTTTGATAATCCCTGCCGCCGACAAGGGCGAGAACGTTTCCGGTGCGGGGATCAATGGCTGAAAACCCGACTTGAATGTCAGAGCCCGCGTTAACCGTTTCGGTAATGGTCTCCTCGGCGATGCGCTGCATCCGTTTATCTACCGTTGTATAGACGTTTAACCCGCTCGTTTCAATTTGCTCCCGTGTCATGCCGAGCTTTTTCTCCAGCTCTCTCATCGCATTGTCGTAGAAATAAGGAGCCTTTCTCTTGGAAACTTGTTTATTCAAAGGCTGATAGGAAAGAGGTTCCTTGATCAATTCATCCGCTTTCTTTTGGCTGATCATCTGTTGCTTTTCCATCATCCGCACAATCGTTTTCTGGCGCTCCTTGGCTTTCGTCTCATTGACATACGGTGAATAGCCGGAAGGGCCTTTCGGGATTCCTGCCAAAAGCGCCGCCTCCGCATCCGTCAGGTTTTTGGCATGCTTGCCGAAATAAAGGCGGGAAGCTGCTTCAATGCCGTAGGCGCCGTGTCCGTAGTAAATCGTATTTAAATAGCCTTCTAATATCTCGTCCTTAGAATAGTTTTGTTCCAGACGGATCGTGTAGAACGCCTCATTCCATTTCCGTTTCCACGTTTTGTCGTGTTCAAGGTATAAATTTCTGGCATATTGCTGGGTGATGGTGCTTGCACCCTGAACCTTGGCAAATGCTTTCAGGTCAGCAAGCGCCGCGCCGGCCATGCGTTTATAATCAAAGCCGTGATGATCGTAGAAATTCTGGTCTTCAATCGCCACTGTCGCTTTTACGATCGTCGGATTCATGTCCTTTAAGGGGACCCAATAGCGCTTTTCGCCGTAGTTCGTTTCCCCGAGCTTTGAGCCGTCACTCGCATACAAAATCGTGGATTGCGGCACTTGCACCGAGGGAGCGCCCTGGTATTTGGCTATCAAAATGACAGTCATAAACACGGCAGCTGCCGCCAAGGCCGCAAAAGCCCCTAAAAAGATAAAGGCGCGAACGGTTTTCAGCGTCAGTCTCAGCCGTTTATTTGTCATTGCATCCACAACGGGTTCCCCCTTTTTTTATGTTTCTACTATTATGAGAAAAAAAGATCGTTTTTAAACATCGCAGAACAGGACGCATCTTTACTTTTTCCCCGCCATCCTCTATACTTTTTCCTTAGGTGAAAATGAGATTTCAACCGAGAATAAAAGCTGATAAGACGCTTACAATAAATGAATACAGCCTCGAAAGGGAGATGACAATTGAGCGAACTTTGGTACACAGAGAAGCAGACGAAAAACTTTGGCATTACGATGAAGGTTAACAAGACGTTACATACAGAACAAACGGAGTTTCAGCATTTAGAAATGGTGGAAACAGAAGAGTTCGGCAACATGCTGTTTTTGGACGGCATGGTGATGACATCTGAAAAAGACGAATTCGTTTATCACGAAATGGTGGCGCATGTGCCATTATTTACGCACCCAAATCCGGAGCACGTTCTTGTAGTCGGCGGCGGTGACGGCGGCGTTATCAGAGAAATCCTGAAGCACCCAAGCGTGAAAAAAGCGACACTTGTAGACATTGACGGCAAGGTGATCGAATACTCTAAAAAGTTCCTTCCTTCTATCGCAGGCAAACTGGATGATCCGCGCGTTGACGTGCAGGTAGATGACGGATTTATGCACATTGCAAAATCTGAAAATCAATATGACGTCATCATGGTAGATTCGACTGAACCAGTCGGACCGGCTGTAAACCTGTTTACAAAAGGATTCTACGCAGGAATCGCTAAAGCGCTGAAAGAAGACGGCATTTTTGTCGCACAGACGGACAACCCATGGTTTACACCGGAATTAATCACAAATGTACAGCGCGACGTGAAGGAAATCTTCCCGATTACGAAGCTGTATACGGCGAACATTCCGACATATCCAAGCGGTTTGTGGACATTTACAATTGGCTCGAAAAAATATGATCCGCTTGCAGTGGAAGACAGCCGTTTCTTCGATATTGAGACGAAATATTACACAAAAGATATTCATAAAGCGGCGTTTGTTCTGCCGAAATTTGTGAGTGACCTGATTAAATAATGAAGGTATGGCGCAGGAGCGAATCTTGCGCTTTTTTACAGGAAAGCGAGGGTATTATAGATGAGATTTGATGAAGCTTATTCAGGAAAAGTATTTATCGCGAGCCGTCCCGAGTGGGAAGAGGCGGACGCCATTCTTTACGGCATGCCGATGGACTGGACAGTCAGCTATCGCCCGGGCTCACGCTTTGGTCCAAGCAGAATCCGTGAGGTGTCAATCGGCCTTGAGGAATACAGCCCATATTTAGACCGCGATCTGGCTGACTTGAACTTCTTTGACGCTGGCGACATTCCGCTGCCGTTCGGAAATCCGCAGCGAAGCCTGGATATGATTGAAGAGTACGTGGACAGCATTTTAGAAAAAGGGAAGTTCCCAATGGGTATGGGGGGAGAGCACCTCGTGTCATGGCCTGTCATTAAAGCGATGTACAAGAAATACCCAGACCTTGCGATTATCCATTTTGACGCACATACAGATCTTCGAGTTGATTATGAGGGAGAACCGCTTTCTCACTCCACGCCGATCCGTAAGGCGGCAGAATTGATCGGACCGCACAATGTGTATTCATTCGGAATCCGTTCCGGCATGAAAGAAGAGTTTGAATGGGCGAAGGAAAACGGCATGCACATCTCAAAATTTGAAGTGCTTGAACCGCTGAAAGAGGTGCTTCCGAAGCTGGCGGGCCGTCCGGTTTATGTCACAATTGACATTGACGTATTAGACCCTGCACACGCACCGGGTACAGGAACGGTTGACGCCGGCGGCATCACGTCTAAAGAACTGCTTGCATCGGTCCATGAAATTGCGCGTTCAGAGGTAAACGTAAAGGGCGCTGATTTAGTGGAAGTCGCGCCGGTATACGACCACTCAGAGCAAACGGCAAACACAGCCAGCAAAATCATCCGTGAAATGCTGCTTGGGTTTGTGAAATAAGTAAACATCCAGACGATGTCTGGATGTTTTTTTATTCCCAGTCTTTACAATCAATCCACGCTTTTTAGATAGAAAATTCGGATAATCCTCCTCGATAGCGGAGTTTCTTCTGCCACATGCGGGGAAAACAGTCCCAAACCGTTTCAGCGATACATCAAGATAAACCTCAGGATCATGAGCCAATCCAAATGGGCAAACTCCTCCAATTTCATGGCCTGTCTGCTCCAGCACCTCATTAGGAGAGAGCGTTCTTGCTTTAAAGCCAAATGTTTGCCTGAACGTTTTGTTGTCGATCTTGGCATCGCCGGCTGCCACAATCAGAATCGCCTGATCTCCTTCCCCTCTGAAGGACAGGGACTTGGCGATTCTAGACAGGCTTACGCCGATTGTCTCAGCTGCCTGTTCAACTGTCGCACTCGACGTTTCGAACTCCGTCACATCATTTTCTCGATTCCATTGAGTAAAGTGGGTTCTCACACTTTTTAGAGACATGCTGCATTTCCACTATTTTTAAGATTATTGAAAAAATCATAGCATGGATTGGGAGACTGGGTAAAGAGGGGACAAAAAAACCGCCGATGGACGGCGGTTAAATCATTCCTCGTTGTGCAACTTCAATTTGGTGTGTAGGTGCATTTGCAATAGTTGTTGCCACGAACACAGTGCTTAGAGCCAGACAAGAGAGTAATAGTTTAGACTTCAATTTCATACAAACTCACTCCTCCTTGAATAAGTTGCCTTACTTGTTCCACCTTCAAAAAATAAGCAGAAGCTTTTTGAAAATTTTTACGTTCATGATAATATTTTGCCACATCAATAGCGAAATCTTCAAGATCAGCATACAACATTTTACTTTCGAGAAAATCAAAAAATCCTTGAATTGCTTCTTCATCCGGGCCTGATAAGTATAAAGATTTCAAAAATTCAAACTCTGATAAATATATTACATCTCCGGCCTTTTGTGAATAAGCCATTCCCTTACTATGATATTCATGAGCTTTATCCATTTTTCCTAATTTATAATGGATCTGTGTAATTAAAAAATACGCTTGAGGTAAGGAAGGAAGAATATTTGATTCTTCAAAAACAGCTATTGCTCTTTTGAAATAAGGTATGGCATCCTCATATTGGCTTTGGCTGTTTTTACAAAGCCCGATATTGTACAAAGTTCTCCCCATTAATTGGGGCTGCTTTTCAGCTTCTGCCATAGAATAAGCTTTTTGAAAATGTGAGATGGCATCCTCATACTGTTTTAAATCTAAAAAATTGGTGGCAAATAAAGAATGACACTGCAGCAATCTTATATTATAAGCTTCATGTTCTTTGTATATTTCATATGCTTGCCGTGCATAGTCCATTGAAAAATACGTTTGTTTCATATAGTAATAAGATTCAGACATCTTAAAGAAAAACTCAGCTTTCTCTATCCGATCCTTAACGAATATCAGCTTGCTTTCGGCCTTTTTGAAAAATTTAATAGCCGACAGATATTCCCGCTGGTCCAGCTCGTACATGCCTCTGAAGAAGTTAAAATAGTACTCAAGCAGACCAGTTAAACGAGCCTGTTTTTTATCAATCTCAAGCAGCAGATCAGACAGTCTCGGCTGTTCCTCAATCCTCATTTTTTCTAACGGTTCAAGGTACTCAAGCATTAGGTTGTGCCGAAACTCCATCAGTGAATAGTACAAATGAAGGTCTTGATCTTCTTCCATTTGATCCAGCTCTTGCTTGATTTCTCGTCGCAAATATTCTGCATCGGGTATGCTGAATCGGCGTATGTACATATACCATTCGTTAATCTTTTCTCCGATGGAAGAAGAAGATATGACACCTGTCACGTTTGCAAATCCCTCCCTTCATAATTCTATATATGTCATATTTTATCATCAACATTCTTGTGAGAAGCGCAAAAAAACCGCAATTTTTTCTTTCGTTACACCGCATGTTTGGAGATATATTTTCAAAAAGAAGCTTTTACCCTCAGTAATTTGTACAAGCAAACACGTTACTCTTCCATATTCTGTTATATCTGCGTGAGCAGTGTATGTCTGAAAAGGAAGTGAAGGAATGAGAAAAAATAAGCTTTCCTTTAAAGAAAAAGCAGGAGCAGAACAAGAAGAGTGCTTATGTTTTTGTGAGGGAGAAGCAAGCCGAGAAGCCATGTTTCAAGCGCCGATTGAGTTACCTGAAGGATTTGTCGTTGATCCGGCTGAAGCTGTTGCAAACGTGACGTGGAATGCAGACAGCCTTTCTTGTGTCAGTGACCGTTGCTTAATTCAAACGGGGCCAGAGCCTGATGAGGTCGGTGTTCAATTTGCAGTGCGCCTGCAGGGAACCGTTACGCTACTCGTCAGTGTCTCACCTGTGCGAAATCAATATGGACAAGGGGACGGGGCTGTTTCCGTCATTCACAATGCAGAAATCGATCAAGTCGTCTATTATTCCGATGAACCGGATGATTGCCCGGATATCAGTGACATCACGATTGAGAACCTTGTTGTTGTTCCGCCGTTTTACGGTAGTCCTTTATCGGTGACGGGGACGATTGTGCTTGTACCGGAGCCGGAACCCGTCTACGCGTTTACAGCGAATCCAAATGATCAATCAGTTTCTGTGATTGATACAAACACCCATACTGTTGTGACAACGATTGCTCTTCCGTACAATCCGGCAGGTATTGAAATTACGCCAGATAAAAGCGCTGTGTTTGTCTTACATCCCAACAATAATGTGATTTCTGTCATCGATTATGACACATTAACAGTGACAGCAACTATATTGCTGGATCAGCCGCCTCGATTGATTAGATTTATCCCTAATCATGAGTTTGCTTATGTTTTCACCGGTACTGCCATTTATGTGATTGGAATTGATACGTTGACTGTTGAGAGGTCTATTCCTGTAGAAGGTTTTGATATTGCAATTGACCCCAATGGGTTGTTCGCCTATGTTCTTAATTTTGGGTTAGTGCAAAAAGTGGACTTATCTACCGGTGAAGTCTTAGGAACGATTGAACGAGAGCTTATCGTATCATCCATAGAAACAGATTCTACGGAGCGGTATGCGTATGTATTAGAACAAGAATTCTTATTCAATTATTTGACGGTTATTGATTTAAATACGTTTACGATCAGGGATACCCAAGAGCTGGAGCCTGACGGGCTATATGTAATGTTTACGAGTGGATCAGAGGTGTATTTACATGACAGCTTCACTGGCAATTTATATTCTGTCAGTCCGAATGGAGCAGGTGTAATTGGAAATCTTCCGCAATCAGCAACAGACTATGCGTTTACCCCGAATGGCGATTTTCTGTATACAACTCGTTTTATAGAGCAGAGCATCATTGTTTACAACACAGATGATTATTCTGTGGAAACTGTGATATCTCTTGGGGTTTCACCGGGTGCCATTACGATTTAACCGCTGCATGTTGTGCATTTCTAAAAGGACGTGAAATCATGAAAAAGAATGATCTTTCTGCTTTACAGGAAAATTGTTTCTGTTTTTGTGATGAGGAAATTAGCCGGGAAGCGCCGTTTCAAGTGCCGATAGATATCCCTGAGGGCTTCAAGGTTGATTCGGCAGAAGCGTCAGCGGCTGTTACATGGAGTACAGACAATTTGTCCTGTATCAGTGAGCCTTGCTTAATCCAGACTGGGCCGGAACCAGAAGATATCGGTGTTCGATATGCTGTGAGAGTACAAGGGACCATTACGCTTCTTGTCAGTGTGTCGCCTGTACGAAATCAATATGGACAAGGAGACGGGGCTGTTTCGGTGATTCATACCGAAGAGATTGATCAAGTTGTTTATTATGCAGCACAGTCTGACCGCTGTCCTGATTTTAGTCAAATGACAGTGGAAGATCTTCTCATTGTACCGCCTTTCTACGGCAGTCCGCTTACGGTGGCCGGGACACTTGTTTTACCGCCATCGCCAGACCCTCAATCATATGTGTTTACTGCCAATACTGGAGACAGCACGGTTTCGGTCATTGATGCAGATTTAAACACTGTTGTAAAAACAATCCCGTTTTCTGCTGTGCCAACTAATCTAGGCGTTACTTTCGATAAAGCATTCACGTATATCCTCCATGGAAATACCAACCTTGTCTCAGTGATTGATAATAAAACATTAACTATCATAAATACCATTACTGTTGGAGGAGGGCCGAGAAAAATCGAATTTGATCCAACAGATGAGTTCGCATACGTGATGGCCGCCGGATCTATATATGTGATTAACACGGCCTCTCAATCGGTCATTGATGTCATTCCGATACCCGGCGCTTTAGACTTTGCTCTTGATCCGAATGGACAGTATGTCTATACCGCTAATGGAAGCAGTTGGTCGGTTGATAAATATGATGTAAATACTGGGCAGTTGGTAGAAAGTATCATAGATTCATTTGAATTTCCCAGTTTAATTGCAACTCCTTACGCTGGAAATTTTGCGTACGTGTTGAATGGTGAGTTGTGGCCGAAAGGTGTAACGGAGATTAGTTTGTCTCCATTAAGCAGGGGAGGGGACTTCAGCCGTTTATTTGAAACGCTGATGACGATTGTATTTTCTCTCGATAGTACTAGAGCTTATTTTCTAGAGCCATATAGTGAACCGTTTCTCATTAATAACTTATATGTAGTTAATACGGCCAGACAGAGGATCATTGCAAACGTGTCTCTCCCCGGCGCCTTTGACCTCGCCGTAACGCCGGACAAACAGTATATTTATGCGGCACAGCCCAACGACAATGCTGTGACCGTGTACCGCACAAGTGATTATACAGCCGTGACGGTGATTCCGGTTGGCGCGGGTCCGTCTGCGATTGCGATGTAGCTATTTTATAGATCAAGAGAAGCGGTGCTGCGATAAGAGAATCGCTTATAAATAAATGATCCGATTTGCTGAATGGCAGCCAGGATAATCAGAAACAGCAGTTCACTTATAGAGAAACTGAGCATCCACCAAATCCCGGCTGCTGCCAGCACTCCCGCAAACACTTTTCTGAACAGGCTGCCGTGCCGGAAAAGCTGCCGCAAATACGTTCGCATGCAAAACAATAAATACAGGATCAGTAGCATCGCAAGTCCCATTGAAAGGGCAGGGGGCGTATGAAGGCGGAAAGGGACGGCTTTAACGATTTCGAACATGCAGCCGAATATGATGACTTGGCACAACACGGCAGCCATCACGTATGTTTGGCGGACGTTTTTATAGCTGTCACGCAGCGATTTGACGTCTTCTGCATATCGGCTGCACAAGTTGTGTTGCTGAAAGTCACAGCAGCTTTGATGAGACTGTGTGAGTTTCTGAAAAGCTGCTGTCATGTTTTTCACGGATTGGGTGACATAATGAAGATAGAGAAAAGCAGGCAGCATCAGGAGGGCAGCAGTACAAGCCAGCAGCCCGAGCCGCACAGCGTCATTGTTGATCATCTGTACATATTGGGCGGCGGCTTCGGCCACGGCCTGAACCCAGCCGAAGGAATAAGCCGCCATACCTATAAGCAGCAATAAAAGGGTAAAGACAGTGTTTTTTTTCATTGTCTGATCGCCTCTTTCTGAGAAACATGAATGATCGCTTTGTTAGAAGATGCCATTGCATCAATGAGAGACAAGAAAACCTGCGTATCCATATCTTGAATGATGTGGTACATGTCAAGAAACGAGCAATCGCACCTGCCACACTCGGCTGCCCACTCGAAGCATTTACGCACATAATCGCTGTCATAAATGATCGCGTCTGTCAAAGAGTCCTTGCCGTATTGAAGCCAGGACGTAACCTGTTCTTTCTGCTGCGTGACATAGTATGATGCGACATCGATATAAGCTGAAGAATGGGTCCCTTGACTGTGAAGGATCAAGAAACCGCCATCCTCATATATATAAGTCTCGGCTGACAAGCGATCGATTTCTAGGCGGTACGTTTGCTGAATCTCTTGAAAAAACGGTGAATCTAATTGAAATAGAATACGAGACGCGATATCCCAATAAAGCTTTATCGTCAACAGATCGTTTTGCCCGGGAAGTGCGCCGATCTGTAAGCCGGTCCAGGTATCTTCCATCCGCTCCTCATCACCCAGCACCATTTTTTGTGAGAGGGCTGGAGGGCATGCCGGGATGATTTTTCTTTCAGAATGATAATCCGGACGCTTTTCCAGCTGGAGGTGAGGAGGCAAAAGCGTTTCTGTATTTTCTGAGCCCCCAATCAAAAACAGCGTCATCCGATGGGCTTGGTAGGCAGCCTTATAGGCTTTTTGTAAATCACTGATGTCCAGCGCCTCAATATCTTCGATTCTGCCTGCGGGGAAAACGGCAGCTGGTGAGGAGGGAGAAAGCATGCTGATCAGCTGATAATGATATGAGAGCTGATGGTTAAGGTGTGCTGTTTGAATTTCGCTTGTAATCACAGCTTTTTCCTGAGCGACAATCTTCTTGTCAAATGAGTGGTTCCATAAAGCATCAAGCAGGATGGGGATCGTTTGTCTGAGCCGATCCGGTAATGAGGTAAACATGAAATTGGTATCGGTGTAGGTAGTGAATGCGTTTAAAAGCGCGCCATGCGCAAAAAAATCACTGTACAGATTGCGGCCGTTATGCCAGAAGAGAAGATGCTCTAAAAAATGCGCTGTGCCATACGGAAGCAGTGTATCACCGGATTCTGCCCGTAAACATACATCCCGGCTTCCAAAATCGATTTTTACATTGCACAGCCGCAGGTGGGCGCGGGGGAATTTCAATCTGAATATTTTTAGTCCGCTGTCTGTGTATCTGATATCGGTTCGTTCATCCAGCTGTTGAAAAAAGGCTTTCTTTTCCATCTCTTCATCCCCTTACTACATGAGCTCCGATATAATTGATGGTCGCTATGAATTGCAATACATCGCGGCATGTAACCGCTGAGATGCCATCCAGCAAGGCTTCTTTCGTGCAGGAGAAGCGGCGCAGGACCCCCATATAGGCCAATAGACCTTCGGGAGAATCGAATTGCAGCAGCAATTCATTGCGTAAAAACTGCTTTGCCTGTTCTAGTTCCCTCTCATCTGTATGAAAAGCTGAAACAGCTTCCAAAACGCGCGGGGGAATGTCTATCTCATGAAGCTGATCTGTACATATTGAAACAAGCAGCAAATTGTTCATGACATCGTAACGGGTGATAACGTGATAGACTGCCAGATCCTTCTCTCTGAAGTGCTTGAATAAAGCGGAATGGCCGTACTTTCCCAGTAATCCGTCTATTAGCTGTATTTTGATATAATCGCTGGCATCTTTCATCTCTCCGCAGTCAAATCCGAGTGTCAAGACGGAAGGACCTGCAGCGCTGCGAGTCTCTGTTTCAAAAACATGCCGGTTTACGGGTATTCTTTCGGACGTTACAGCGGACGTTTGCGGGGCATGTCCCCGAACATCACATGCTTGTACTTGTCCCAATATGTTCAGCTGTTTTTGCTGGGACACTAAATCAACGGTAAAGTCCGTTGCGTCGAGAAACCGTTTAGGATGAATCGCCTTTATCCTGTCTTTCCGGCCAAACATGCCTGTGCCGTACATCGGGTTTCCGAAGACCTCCTCAGCCAAGCGAGCCGCCGAGTAGGAGAAGGGATCAGTGAATTTCTTTTCGATTTTCAGCAGCAGCTCATTCCTGGCCTTTTCAACTGCTTCGAATGAAAGAGAAGAAGGGAAAGACAAGTCTGCAAAAGTTTTCATCAGGGCGTCAACATGAAGATTCCCGTTATATAATGGGTGAATCAAACGGGTCCCGCAGGTTTTCAGCTGCTGATCAAAAAAGAGATTCGCTGAGTACATGAAACGGCTGCCGGCAGCATAACCAAAAGCGTCAATGATTTGCTCCTTCAGGTATGCGGCGGCGCCGTAAAAATAAATTGTTTCTTCCTCAGGTTCCGCCGCGCTTTCGATCGGTTTCAGAAAGCTCGCGGCGATTGAAATAGTTGAAAATTGATGAGTCTTCAGCAGGTTAACTTCCAAGCCGTTCTCTTTTGCTTGTATCAAAGAAACCACCATCCTGTTTTTGCAGGTAATAGACTATGACCAGACCGGCTATCGGAATGACCGCCAAGGATACAGCGGTGCCGGCTAATGTGGCTAAGAATAGGGGAAGACAAAACAGATAAGACCGATATTTTGAGAAACCGCTCCATAGCTGCTGCTCCGTCTGCCAGCTGAAGGAGGGCCTTTTTTCATCCGCAGTTAACCTGATAAAAGCTCCCGCCAGCAGCAACTCAATGCACTGCAAAAAAGTGAGAACTGAAATCGGACGGCCGCTGATGAAACCCACAATCATCACGACAAGGAGAAATTCGCCTGCCAATAGGCCTGAATAAAAGCGATATTTCGCCCAAAACATCGTTTTCCCCTTGATCGGAAGCGTGATGAGCAGCATCCGGTCATTTTTTTCAATCGAGTACAAAAGGGCGATCGGCGAGCAGATGAGCAGAAGCGCGGAAATCACGATATAAATCACTTGCTGATTGAAGATGCCGGTATTCATCATCTGGAACGAAAAGAAGCCGCTGAACGCCGCCATTACCGCGTAATTTAACAGCATCGCTTTAGAAGAGATAAATCGGTTCCATTCTCTTTTGTAAAACGAAAACTCAGATCGCCGCATAAATGAATGCATCCTGCTCTGCTGCGGAGGCGCCTGCAGAAAGACAGGAAAGTCAATGACCACCGCCCACAGCATATGCACCGCGCAAAGCGGAAGCGTGGCGGCCGGCATCAAAGCGGCGCTGAGACATACACAGGCGAATATCGCCGCATGCAGCAGAAACATCAAGTTCTTCTTTTTGACGAAGTGGTTGCTTAGCACAACTCCGAAAATAATGGAGTAAACGGTAAAAAACGAAAACCTGCCGAGCCAAAACAATGTTTGCGCCCCTGACAGCGTTCCGTTTCCAAATAAGAACAGCGGTAAAATAAAAAAGAATAACGTTCTTCTCAAACAGGTATCGACAAACAAAACGACACTCTGGGCGAGCCAAAAGCTCCGTGAAGAAATCGGCAGCAGGCAGCTCAGTTTCATATAAGATTCCTTCCATTGAGATGTCACAGAAAGAAACACCATATATGCGTTCATTAAGAGAAGCGCGAGTATGATATACGTTTTGCGCAACACCGATTCATCAATGCCGGCCTGGCGGATCAGCCCGATTTCAAATACGGCCAGAATGACAAGGCCTGCGGCAATGCGGATGGCGTCCTTTTTCCCTTGCCGGCTGTAAAGCTGTTTGAACAGCAAAGACATGATGGGGATTATGTTATTCATGGCCGATCACCTCGAAAAATTCCCGCCGCAGATCGGTCTCCTCTCCAATCGGAATGACCTTTTGGATCTGTTTGTTGTGAAGAATGGCCGCGTAATCACAAAATCTTTGCACGACATCGAGCAGATGAGAAGAAAACAAAATGGTCCCGCCTGCTTCACAGTACTCGCGCGTTTTCTGATAAAAAACCTCTATCGATTCCACATCCAAACCGACGAGCGGCTCATCCAAAATAAATAGGGGAGCGCGCAGCAATAAGCCTGTCATCAATACAACCTTTTGCCTGTTCCCCAAGGACAGCTCCGAAATTCTCCTGTTGATGTATTTCGAAAAATGAAAGGCCTCGGCCAAACTGGCAAACTGCTGCTCTGAAAAATCCTTTTGATAAAGCGAATGGACGAAAGACACATAGTCCTTCGCCGTAATTTCTGTAAATAGCAGCGGATAATCGGCGGCGAAGTAACGGTGAGTCTTCAGCTGATCTGATGTTTTCTGCGGCATGCCGGCCTCCGCTTCAATTCCGCACAGTGTAAAGCGCCCGCTGAAATTGCGGTTCACGCCTGTCAGCGTATTAATCAGTGTCGTTTTTCCGGCGCCGTTTACCCCAAGCAGCCCGTAAACGGCGCCTTTTTCTAAATGTAAATCCACTTGTTCTAAGATGACGTTGTCCCGTTCATACCAAACGGATACATCGTGTATATCCAAAATGCTCATCGCGAGTCAGCCTTCCGCGCGCGCATTCCGAACAGAATGGCAATGGCAATGAAAATCAGCGTAAACAGATAATCGCTTTTGACAAAATAGACGACTGCGCCGATGACAAAGATAAATGAAAGGATATACAGTAAAATTCTTCTTTGTGCTGGTGACAAATCGTTTCCCTCCTAAATAAGCTGGACCACGTCTTCTAATTGTTCATTTTTCGCCCAAGAGCAAATGTTTTTTCGGTGATATTTGTTAGAGTTCAGCCCTTTTAAGTAACAGCCTCCGCAATAGCCGCTGAACGGGCATTTGTCTTTCATGCAATGTTCGCTGAACCGCGGCGCCTGCGCTTGCCACAGTTTATGGACGAGAGGGGAGTTAAAGATGCTTTCATAGGAATCATGAAAAATATTTCCCAATGAAAATTCCTTTGGAAAGAGGGCGCAAGGACGTACTTCGCCGAACGGGCTGATCACAATGGACTTCCAGCCAGCGCCGCAATTTGCCGCGCGTTTTCTCTCATAGGGAATAATCGGAATCAGATCTTTAAACTCATCAATCACATTTTGCTCGTATTCCATAAACTTGCGGTGCTGCTCGGCGTCTTTCGTTGGATGGATAATATCCCTGCCTCTTCCGAAATCGTCAACCCAATTGTAAGAAAACGCCTTCGCTCCGAGATCCCGAACCTTTTGGGCCATATCGTGGATTTCCCACATGTTTTTTTCGAAGACAGACATGGCGACTCTGACAAATATACCGTGGTCACTCAACAATTTTATCGTTTTACAAGTTTGGGCAAAAGAGCCTTTTCTCCCTCTAAAGGAGTCATGGACCTCGGAATTGACACTATCAAGAGAAATGCCGACGATGATTTTTTGCTTGTAAGCCTTCAAAAGCTCCAGGCTCTCTTTTCGCATGAGTGTTCCGTTTGTTAAGACAGCGACTTTTTTGAACTTTTTACACACATAGTCAAGAATCTCATTGGCGTTTGGATGGACAAAAATTTCTCCGCCTGTGATTTCGCATGTCAATACACCGTTATCAAACAGCATATCAGCCGTTTTTTTGAATTGCTCAATCGACACGGTGCCGAGCGCTTCAGGTGAGCTTTCCAAATAACAGTGGGCGCATTTCAAATTACAGCGGTGCGTCAGTTCAAAGGTGGCGTGCAGGGGCATCGGAAATTCATTGCTTCCGCTCGTGGTGATTGTATGGCGGCTGGCCCGGTTTCCAAGCTGAATAACCTGCTTGTTCTGGAGCATGTTGAGCATGTCGTAATACCAATCTTTATGGTCTTCCGGTGATTCATCATACACTGCACATTGCTCAGCTAAAATCTGCTCAGCTGTTTTTTGGCCATCCATGCGCATGCAAAGCTCGTAAGCCGTTTTGTTGAGATCCAAATACTCAAAGTCAGAAATGGAGACATTATCGCGCAAGTAGTCGATTTCTAACACGCCGCCCTCAGGAAGCTGGTGAACCCTTACACTTTCATTAATAAATGGAAACATCTGCTCTATAAACAAAATACCATCCCCTATACATATGATTCAAATGAAAAACGGTTGTGTATGTATATCCAAGAGGTAGATTTTAGTTAAAAATTGTAATTTACTTAAAAAGGGCATAGTAGAATGACTATGCCCTTTTGGGAGATCCTTACCCCCATAGACCGAATAGACCTGTTGCACCGGCAATTTCAAAATCAGGGATAGGACCGTCCACTAGACAAGCGGCTCCGATCGAGCATGTTGCACAACCTTTGTTTTCTACAATGACAGCTTTTTTCATAATTGAATCCTCCCTTTTTTTGTTTTTCTAGCAGATCTATGTTGTACTTTTATCTTAAAACTATCAAATTACTAATTCAATACATATATTTTGAAAAAAATGTGAAAAGGAAATGATAGATTTCGGAAAAATGTAACATTTCCTAAAGGTAATTAGTGATATGATTTTCTCTTCTATATAAGGAAATGCTTTTTATGAGGTTTATCTTCAAATCTGATGAGCAATGATGGTAAGATAGAAGCAGTTGAAGTTTACAAACCGAATGATTATACTATTCAAGTCAAAGTGGAATGATGAAAAGGACGTGTCAGAATGAAGCAAGAGACACCGATAACACTCCATGTGAAGTCTGTGATCGAGGATGACGGAAACCAAGAAGTCATCGAATTCCGCACCACCGGATTTTACTATGTAAAACAAAATAAAGTGTATCTATCTTATTATGAAGAACACGACTTAGGCAAAGTCAAAACGATTGTGAAAGTAAGCGAAGGCGAAGTCCTGGTCATGAGGTCAGGCGCTGTCAAAATGAATCAGCGTTTCGTAAAGGGAGCTTCCACAATTGCTAAATATAAAATGTCATTTGGTGAGCTTGAGCTGAAAACAAGCACAAAATCGATTCAATCTGATCTCGATGAAGAAAAAGGCCGTATCAGCATCGCATATGACATGCATGTCGGAGACGAGCAGGAGCATTTACATAATATGACGATCACGTATGAGGGAGGAACTCACGCATGAACATTGCGGAACAAATGAAGGACGTGCTGAAAGAAGAAATCAAAGCGGCCGTTCTGAAAGCGGGACTGGCTGAAGAAAGCCAGATTCCCAATGTTGTTTTAGAAACACCGAAAGATAAAACACACGGCGACTACTCAACGAATATGGCGATGCAGCTGGCAAGAGTGGCAAAAAAAGCGCCGCGCCAAATCGCTGAAGAGATTGTCGCCCATTTTGATAAAGGAAAGGCTTCGATTGAAAAACTGGATATCGCCGGCCCGGGTTTTATCAATTTCTATATGAACAATCAATATTTAACAAAGCTGATTCCGTCTGTACTGGAAGCAGGGGAAGCATACGGGGAAACGAACATCGGAAACGGTGAACGAGTTCAGGTAGAATTCGTATCAGCGAATCCGACGGGAGACCTTCACCTCGGGCATGCGCGCGGGGCGGCTGTCGGCGATTCCTTGTGCAACGTGCTTTCAAAAGCGGGTTACGATGTAAGCCGCGAATACTACATTAACGATGCGGGTAACCAAATCAACAATCTGGCGCTTTCTGTTGAAGTCCGTTACTTTGAAGCACTCGGATTGGAAAAACCGATGCCGGAGGATGGCTACCGCGGCGAGGATATCATTGCGATCGGAAAGCGTCTCGCTGAGGAATACGGTGATCGTTTCGTTAACGAAGAAGAAAGTGAACGCCTCGCGTTTTTCCGTGAATACGGCCTGAAATATGAGCTGGAAAAGCTTCGCAAGGACTTGGAAAACTTCCGTGTGCCGTTTGATGTGTGGTATTCAGAAACTTCACTGTACCAAAATGGAAAAATCGACAAGGCGCTTGAAGCGCTCCGCGAAAAAGGCCATGTCTATGAAGAAGACGGCGCGACTTGGTTCCGTTCCACGACGTTTGGCGATGATAAAGACCGCGTATTGATCAAGAAGGACGGCACGTACACGTACCTGCTTCCTGATATCGCGTATCATAAGGACAAGCTTGACCGCGGCTTTGATAAGCTGATCAACGTTTGGGGCGCCGATCACCACGGCTACATCCCGCGTATGAAAGCGGCAATCGAAGCGCTGGGCTATGAAAAAGGAACGCTTGAAGTAGAAATCATTCAGCTCGTTCACCTTTACAAAAACGGCGAGAAAATGAAAATGAGCAAACGGACCGGTAAAGCCGTAACGATGCGTGACCTGATTGAAGAAGTCGGCTTGGATGCCGTTCGTTACTTCTTTGCGATGCGAAGTGCGGACACCCATATGGATTTTGACTTAGATCTTGCTGTATCAACATCTAACGAAAACCCTGTGTATTATGCACAATATGCACATGCCCGAATCTGCAGCATGCTTCGCCAAGGGGAAGAGCAGGGACTTAAACCGGCGGCGGATCTTGATTTCAGCCATATTCAATCAGAAAAAGAATACGATCTGCTGAAAACGATCGGCGGCTTCCCAGAGGCAGTGGCGGAAGCAGCGGAAAAACGAATTCCGCACCGTGTCACAAACTATATTTATGATCTGGCCTCTGCTCTGCACAGCTTCTACAACGCAGAGAAAGTCATCGACCCTGAAAATGAAGAGAAAAGCCGTGCGCGCCTGGCTTTAATGAAGGCAACGCAAATTACGCTGAACAATGCGCTTCAGCTGATCGGCGTATCGGCTCCGGAAAAAATGTAATCACGATCAAAAGGACAAAGTCTTCGGGCTTTGTCCTTTTTTTATGAGAAAAACGTGTGATGTAATTCACAATCCTGTTTGCCGAGTTTTTGTATGATAAGACTGATTATTGAATCATTGAAAGGGGCAAGCCAAATGATCAACCGTCAACACATTCAATTATCGTTACAGTCATTAAGCTTGGTGGCAGGGTTTATGGTTTGGGTGCTGATTTCATCACTCATTTCCCAAATCACATTAGATATTCATTTAAGCAAGGGTGAGATTTCTTTAGTGACCGCGATTCCTGTGATCCTCGGGTCGCTTCTCCGCATTCCTTTAGGGTATTTAACGAACAGGTTTGGCGCGCGGCTCATGTTTATGGTCAGCTTCATCCTGCTTTTATTTCCTGTATTTTGGATCAGTATCGCGGATTCTCTGTTTGATTTAATCGCAGGCGGCTTTTTCTTAGGGATCGGGGGAGCGGTGTTTTCCATTGGAGTGACCTCCCTCCCGAAATATTATCCGAAAGAAAAGCACGGTGTCGTCAATGGGATTTACGGTGCAGGAAATATCGGGACAGCCGTTACGACATTTGCAGCGCCGGTTATCGCTCAAGCCGTCGGGTGGAAATCAACCGTGCAGATGTATCTGATTTTGCTGGCTGTCTTTGCCTTACTGCACGTGTTGTTTGGCGACAGGCATGAGAAGAAGGTCAAAGTTTCTGTTAAGACTCAAATCAAAGCCGTTTACCGAAATCATGTGCTATGGTTTCTGAGCCTGTTTTATTTTATTACGTTCGGTGCCTTTGTCGCCTTCACTATCTATCTGCCGAACTTTCTGGTGGAGCATTTTGGGCTGAATCCTGCAGATGCCGGCTTGCGGACGGCTGGCTTTATTGCGGTTTCTACGCTGCTCAGGCCTGCAGGCGGATTCCTGGCTGATAAAATGAGCCCGCTCCGCATCTTGATGTTTGTTTTTGCCGGGCTTACATTATCAGGCATTATCCTATCATTCTCGCCGACAATCGGCCTTTATACGTTTGGATCATTAACCGTGGCTGTCTGCTCAGGCATAGGAAACGGGACTGTTTTTAAACTGGTGCCTTTCTATTTTTCCAAGCAAGCGGGGATTGCCAATGGGATTGTGTCTGCCATGGGCGGATTAGGCGGCTTTTTTCCTCCGCTCATATTGGCGAGTGTATTTCAGGCAACAGGCCAGTACGCGATCGGGTTTATGGCGCTTTCAGAGGTGGCGTTAGCCAGTTTTGTCCTTGTCATATGGATGTATTGGCAGGAAAGAATGAAAACACACACGGAGAGAAACAGCCAGAGCATCAACTAACACTGGGGCATTCACAAGATTGTTATTTTTTTCTCGATGGGTACAAATCAATTCACGTTACAATAAACACACAACGTGACTTTCTTCGAGGTGAGCTCATGAATTTTCTCTCTGTTCGACCATCTGATAGTGATCTTATTTCCAGCGATCTGCATGAATTGCTGGAATCGATCAGCACGAAAAGAAAAATGGAAAAACACACGTATTTGTTTCGGGAAGGAATGGATGCAGAAGAGCTTTATCTGATTCAATCAGGACTCATTGAAATCGGCAAGCTGACATCTGACGGAAAAGACCTGACGCTTAGAATCTGCCAAAAGCATGATATCGTCGGAGAATTAACACTTTTCACTGAAGAACCAAGGTATATGCTCAGTGCAAAAGTGCTAGAGGATGGCGAGGTGCTCGTCATTAATAAAAATAAGCTGGAAAAAGAATTAATCCAAAACGGCGCTTTGACATTTGAGTTCATGAAATGGATGAGCACGCACCTCCGGAAGATTCAGTCCAAAATCAGGGATCTGCTTCTTCATGGCAAAAAGGGGGCGCTCTATTCTACCCTTATCCGCTTATCAAACAGCTACGGAGTGGAGCGAAGCGACGGCATTCTGATTAACATTGTCCTGACAAATCAGGATTTGGCAAAGTTTTGTGCGGCTGCACGGGAAAGCATCAACCGTATGCTGGGAGATCTCCGCAAAAAAGGGGTTATTTCGATAGACGAATCCGGAAAAATTATTTTGCACAAGCGGGACTATTTACGATGTGAGATTGAGTGTGAAAATTGCCCGCTGGAGATTTGCAATATTGACTGAAAAAAACAAGGACAGCGGTGTCCTTGTTTTTTTACCTTGTGATAAACAGGCACATGACGGCAAGAAAGAAGCAGGCATTCACGATTTCCAGAATGCCAATCGTTTTTACGGGCCAATCCCTTCCATGAAAAAACCATGCCCGCAAGCTGCTCGGGATAAAAGCGAGAAACGCCCATCCTGCTCCGAAAAGAGCGGATAAAAAGGGGAGCAGCAGGTGATATCCCCATGACCAGTATGCAAATGCCCTGTTTTTTCTCTCGCGGATCACCGATTTCACATAAAAGGAACTCCCGATAAAAAATAAAGCAGACTGCAAGAAAATAAACCAAGCCCAGCCGTCAAGGGTTCCCATCCCCAGCCAGCAGCTCGCAAACCCGCCCGAACAAAAGAACAAGACACCTGCAACATCATTCAATAAGGCTCGTTCGTTTTTTCTGCGGGCAAAATACATATGTATGAGAAACAGCGGCAGTAAAGAAACGCCCACCCAGATGAGAGGCGGCTTATGAAAGACCGAGATCATCAAAAAGCAGCAGGCGGGAAAACCGTAATAACACATCCACTTTTGATATGGTTTGCTTTGTTTCTTTTTTAAGGCAAGCGTAACGGGATAAACCGCTAAGTATAGGAAAAGCCAACCAAGGAAGAGCGGAATATGCCAAATAACGGGGCCTCCCTTGACCATGCCGAGTAAAAATGGGATCAGCAGCATCGCCCACGCCCCGTGCTGCTTCGGAATCAGCGCCTTCATCGAAATCCTCCTTTTTTCTTTCATTATAAATGCATTCACCCTCCTGATAAGTGACATTCATCATACAGGCTGTGAAATACATCACTGCTGTACAGGCTCAGTCGAGCTACACTAAAGCTATCCTTAGCACAGGAGGTTTTCCTATGAATCAGTGTGACTATTTATTATTTCTGAAACAACTTCCTATGTTTAATGAAGTGCCTCTATCCATTGTCGAAACCTTGCTGAAAAACGGCACGTTTATCCGCGGTTCATGTGATCAGTCTCCATCTTTTCTTCATTCTCAATCTGTTTATATTGTATTAAAAGGCAGTGTCCGTTTTATGGACACAAGGCTCCCTGAAGGGTCGAAAACCGTTGCGCTGTGGGAAAAAGGCGATGTGTTTCCGATTGATGAAAAAGGCGGGCTTTATTTATCGCCCTTTATCTCAGTCAATGCCACTTCAGACATTCTGATTCTCAACATCCCATATTACATATTTAAGAAAATGATGTCTTATCATCCGCAGCTGCAAATGAACTTTTTGGCTATGCTTCAGCAAAATGTTTTTTGTTCCTATCAATTATTTTTGCGGTATCTGCATACATCACAGGATGAAAACGCCGAGCCCGGTTCTTAAATAGAGCCGGTTTTTTTTGATCTTTGAATGAAAGGCAGCTAATGACCCAAGCGTCCTGCCTGAACTCAGCCTTCCTTCTCCTTTGTGTGAACATTTTGTGAAAAAAGCAGAGTGTGTGACATAGTTCACAAGAAAACACGCTGTCTCTGTTTATAGTGAACTTAGCATCACCTGACTCGGAAGGAGTGAACTCTCATGAAGAAAAAGAAAATGAGTCCGTTGTTTAGGAGATTGAATTATTTCTCTCCTATCGAACACCATTCAAATAAACATAGCCAAACTACCCGCGAGGATCGCGATTGGGAGAATGTATACAGAAACAGATGGCAGTACGACAAAGTCGTTCGCTCCACCCACGGCGTCAACTGTACAGGGTCTTGCAGCTGGAATATTTATGTGAAAAACGGAATTGTCACGTGGGAAGGGCAAAATTTGAATTATCCTTCAACAGGCCCGGATATGCCTGATTTTGAACCGAGAGGCTGCCCGCGGGGGGCCAGTTTTTCATGGTATATCTACAGCCCGCTGCGTGTGAAATATCCATACGTGCGCGGTGTACTGATTAATTTATGGCGGGAGGCACTGCAAGAACATCAAAATCCATTGGAAGCCTGGAAATCGATCGTCGAAAACCCTGAAAAAGCGAAGTCCTATAAACAGGCGAGAGGGAAAGGCGGTTTTGTGCGCGCTGAATGGCCGGAGGTGCTGAAGCTGATTTCAGCCTCTCTGCTGTATACAGTGATGAAATACGGGCCTGACAGAAACGTCGGTTTTTCTCCGATTCCGGCCATGTCCATGATCAGCCATGCATCAGGCTCCCGGTTTATGTCGTTAATCGGAGGCCCTATGCTCAGTTTTTATGACTGGTATGCGGATCTTCCTCCGGCATCCCCGCAAATTTGGGGTGACCAGACGGACGTTCCGGAAAGCAGTGATTGGTACAATTCCGGCTATATCATCACATGGGGCTCCAACGTTCCGTTAACGAGAACGCCTGACGCGCATTTTTTGGCGGAGGCCCGCTATAAAGGCGCTAAGGTCATTTCGATCAGTCCGGATTTTGCGGAATCCTCAAAGTTCGCGGATGACTGGCTGAGTATTCGCCAAGGGACTGACGGGGCGCTTGCGATGGCGATGGGTCACGTCATTCTGCAGGAATTTTACGTGAACCAAGAAACTGAACGTTTTATTGAGTACGCGAAGCAATACACTGATTTTCCATTTCTCGTCACCCTGTCAAAAGAAAATGGCGTATACACAGCGGGACGGTTTCTGCATGCGAAGGACATCGGGCGGAAGACAAAGCATGATCAGTGGAAGCCTGCGGTTTGGGATGAACAGACAAGTTCATTTGCCATACCCCAAGGGACAATGGGCTCGCGCTGGGACGGGCAGCAGAAATGGAACCTGCACATGATTGATGAAGAAACCGGGGAACCGATTGAACCCCGTCTCTCTGTGCTCGGAATAGAGGATGAAATCGGCACGGTGCGCATTCCTTATTTTTCAAATGACGGAAACAAAGTGCTCGAGCGGGATCTTCCTATTAAAAAAATGAACCTGAACGGTGAAGAGACGTACGTCACGACCGTGTTTGACTTGATACTGGCTAACTACGGCGTAAATCGGGGCATCGGCGAACAACAAGCTGTCTCCTATGATGATCCTGAGCCGTTTACGCCTGCCTGGCAGGAACAAATGACAGGAATCAAAAAAGAAGCTGTCGTTAAGATTGCCAGAGAGTTTGCTCAAAATGCGATCGATACAGACGGCCGGTCTATGATTATCGTAGGAGCCGGCATTAACCACTGGTTCAACTCCGACACGATCTACCGAGCAGTGTTAAATCTTGTTTTGCTTGTAGGCGCCCAAGGCGTAAATGGCGGAGGCTGGGCCCATTACGTCGGGCAGGAAAAGCTCCGACCTGCTGAAGGATGGCAGACGATTGCAACTGCAAAGGACTGGGAGGGCGTGCCTAAGCTGCAAAACGGCACTTCATTTTTCTACTTTGCGACAGATCAGTGGCGTTATGAGGACCAGCCGATCAGTGATTTGGCATCACCGATTGCTGCGTCATCCCGCTACAAGCATCACGCTGATTACAATGTGCTGGCCGCGCGGCTGGGGTGGCTTCCGTCTTACCCGACTTTCAATCAAAATGGCATCGATCTGTATAAAGAAGCTGAAAAAGCAGGGGCAGCAACACCTGAAGACGTTGGTGCGTACGTGGCCTCACAGCTCCAAGAGAAAAAACTGAAATTCGCGATTGAAGATCCCGATAATGAAGTGAATTTCCCAAGAAATCTCTTCGTATGGCGGGCAAATCTGATCTCAAGCTCAGGAAAAGGGCATGAATATTTTCTCAAGCATTTGCTGGGGACGACAAACGGCTTGATGAATGACGACAGCGACAGCATCCGCCCTGAAGAAATCAAATGGCGGGAGCAGGCGCCGGAAGGAAAGCTCGACTTGTTAATCAATCTTGACTTCCGAATGGCCGGTACGGCGCTGTATTCCGATATCGTGCTGCCGGCGGCGACATGGTATGAAAAACACGATCTCAGCAGCACGGATATGCATCCGTTCATTCATCCATTTGCTCCTGCGATCTCGGCTCCGTGGGAATCGAAGTCAGACTGGGATATTTTCAAGGCGCTGTCAAAAGCCGTTTCCGATCTGGCAGAAGAAGTCGATATGGAGCCCGTGAAAGAAGTGGTTGCGACACCGCTCCTCCACGACACCATGCAGGAATTGGCCCAGCCATTCGGCAAAATCAATGACTGGAGCAAAGGCGAATGTGAAGCCATTCCGGGAAAAACGATGCCGAACATCCAAGTCGTTGAACGGGATTACAAACACATTTTTCATAAAATGACTGCACTTGGTCCGAACGTTGCTTTAAAGCCGAGCGGAACAAAAGGGATGAGCTGGTCAATAGCCGATGAATATGAATCACTCAAACAGAGATTGGGAGAAATCACCTCGGACAGTGTCGCAAAGGGATGTCCAAATATAAGTGAAGCAAAGCAGGCAGCAGAAGCGATTTTAACCCTATCATCCACTTCGAATGGAAAGGTCGCCGTCAAAGCATGGGAATCACTTGAAAACATCACGAACCTGAAGCTGAAAGACCTGGCGGAAGAACGCGAGGAAGAATGCTTTACGTTCGAACAAATTACAGCCCAGCCGAAAACGGTGATCACGTCTCCAGCGTTTTCCGGCTCTGAAAAAGGAGGGCGCAGGTATTCGCCGTTTACGACGAATGTTGAAAAATTAATCCCGTGGCGGACGCTGACAGGCAGACAATCCTATTATGTCGATCATGAACTGATGATGGAATTCGGTGAAACGATGGCGACATTCAAACCGATCCTCCAGCATCGCCCGTTTCTGAGCAAGCGGCCTGATCAAGAGGGAAAAGAAATCGTCCTCAATTATTTGACGCCGCATAATAAATGGTCTGTCCACAGCATGTATTTTGATTCTCTGCCGATGCTGACGCTGTTCCGCGGCGGGCCGACCGTGTGGATGAATAAAGATGATGCAGAGGACACGGATATCAAAGACAACGATTGGATTGAATGCTTTAACCGAAACGGTGTTGTCGTCGCGAGAGCGGTTTTGTCTCATCGGATTCCTAAAGGAATGGCGTTTATGCATCATGCCCAGGACCGCCACATCAACGTGCCCGGCACAAAGCTGACGAATAACCGCGGAGGCACCCATAACAGCCCGACAAGGATTCACGTCAAGCCGACCCAGATGATCGGGGGCTATGCCCAGCTCAGCTACGGCTTTAATTATTACGGTCCAACGGGGAATCAGCGCGACCTGAACGTCGTCATCCGCAAGCTGAAGGAGGTCGATTGGCTTGAAGATTAAAGCGCAAATCGGTATGGTCATGAACTTGGATAAATGCATCGGCTGCCACACGTGCAGCGTCACCTGCAAAAACACGTGGACAAACCGTTCCGGTGCGGAATATATGTACTTCAATAATGTAGAAACAAAGCCGGGCATCGGCTACCCGAAGCAATGGGAGGACCAGGACAAATATAAAGGCGGCTGGACATTGAAAAAAGGAAAGCTCGAGCTGAAATCGGGCTCGAAAACCAATCGGCTTGCAGGCCTTTTCTATAATCCGAATCAGCCGTCGATTGATGATTACTATGAACCCTGGAACTATGATTATGAAACATTAACGAACAGCCCGCAGAAAAAACACCAGCCGGTTGCACGCCCGAAATCGTCCTTGACGGGGGATTTCATGAATATCGAATGGGGACCGAACTGGGAGGATGATCTCGCGGGCGGCCACATAACGGGACTTGAAGATCCCAACGTACAAAAGATGGAGGAATCGATCAAAACAGAATTCGATGAGGTTTTTATGATGTATTTGCCCCGTATTTGCGAGCACTGCATCAACCCGGCGTGCGTCTCATCCTGTCCATCCGGCGCCATGTACAAACGCGAGGAGGACGGCATTGTGCTTGTGGATCAAAACGCATGCCGTTCATGGAGATATTGCGTCTCATCCTGTCCTTATAAAAAAGTCTATTTTAACTGGCAAACGAACAAAGCGGAAAAATGCACACTCTGCTTTCCGCGTTTGGAGGCGGGACTGCCAACCATCTGCTCTGAGACGTGTGTTGGCAGAATCCGCTACCTCGGCGTCATGCTGTATGACGCGGACAAAGTGGAGGAAGCGGCATCTGTTGAAAATGAAAAGGATCTCTACCATTCCCAATTGGACGTTTTTCTTGATCCGAATGATCCTGAGGTTGCCAAGCTGGCAAAAGAACAAGGCATTCCGGCTGAATGGATAGAGGCTGCGCAGCAATCGCCGATTTATAAAATGATCATTGACTGGAAGATTGCGCTGCCGCTTCATCCAGAGTACCGCACCCTGCCAATGGTGTGGTACATTCCGCCGCTCAGCCCGATTATGAATCTCTTTGAAGGAAAAGGCAGCCGGCAATCCGCGGAAGATATTTTTCCGGCTATCGACCAAATGAGAATCCCGATAGATTATTTGGCGCAGCTGTTAACAGCCGGTGATACGGATCATATTCGGTCAACGTTGAAGAAAATGTCTGTCATGCGCCAGTATATGAGAGCGATCCAGACGAATAAATCAATCGACCCGGAACTGATCTCCAGTGTCGGCTTAACAGAACAGCAAATTGAAGATATGTATCGGCTGCTTGCGATTGCCAAATATGATGACCGCTTTGTGATACCGAGCAGTCATCGAGAAGAAGTTTCAGATTTATATGCTGAACAAGGGAGCTGCGGCTTATCATTTTCAGGCGGCCCCGGCTCCTGTTTCTAACTTTTGATAAATGAGGTGTAACAAGATGAACACCACAGACCGGCAAATTACGTTCTCCGCTCTATCCACTCTTCTCTCTTATCCGGATGAAGAGTGGAGAGCCGAGATTCCCGATTGGAAGGCTCTTATCCATGAAATCAGCAACCGGCAAATCCGGGAGAAGCTGCTGCACTTTTTCGAAGCGTCAGCCAGCTTTTCACCGGAAGCGCTGATTGAACACTATGTCTATACATTCGACTTTGGGAAAAAAACAAATATGTATGTCACCTACTTTAACTCGGGCGAGCAAAGGGAACGCGGCGTTGAATTGCTGCATTTAAAAAACACATACGAGCAATCCGGTTTCCTGCCGACAGAGAAAGAGCTGCCTGATTATCTGCCGCTGATGCTGGAATTTGCTGCGGCTGCAGAAATTGAAGCAGCGAGAAGCGTGTTTGAGAAATATCTGTCCAATGTGAGGGAGCTGGCATCCCGTCTCGAAAAAAATGACAGTATATACGCTGAACTGCTGCACGTGCTGCTGGCCGCGCTTGAAAACATTGGCGTACGTGAAAGCGTTGAAGGGGCTGTTCAGGCATGAGCGGGCAGATCCTCTGGGGTATTATGCCATACATTGTATTGACAATCTTTATCGGCGGCCATATTTACCGCTACCAGCATGACCAATTTGGCTGGACGGCGAAATCAAGCGAGATGTTAGAAAAGAAAAAACTCACCGCGGGCAGCACACTTTTTCACTGGGGACTGCTGTGCGTTGTCGGCGGGCATGTCATGGGGATTCTGATCCCGGAAGGCGTGTATGCTTCCCTTGGCATTTCAGAGCATATGTATCACAAAATGGCGATTGGCGCTGGCTTGCCGGCGGGCATTGCGGCATGTACCGGACTTGTCATCCTGACGTACAGAAGGCTGTTTGACAAAAGGATCCGCAAAACCAGCTCGCCATCAGATATCCTTACGCTGCTCCTGCTGCTGTTCATGATGCTGTCAGGCGTTGCGGCCACGTTTCTCAATATTGATTCGAAAGGATTTGATTACCGGACCACAGTCGGGCCCTGGTTCAGGGAAATCGTTTTGTTCAGGCCTGACGCCTCTTTGATGGAGAGTGTCCCGCTATGGTTTAAGTTTCATATTGTAATAGGATACGTCGTTTTTATCCTGTGGCCGTTTACGAGATTGGTTCATGTGTTCAGTCTGCCGCTCAAGTATCTGACCCGCAGCTACGTTGTATATCGGAAACGCTCGTGAAAATCCCCCTTGCAAGAGGGGGTTTTTTCTGCCAAGGTAATGGCTGGGCGGCCGGGAATCCTGGAAATAACATCAAGAATAAAACGGATTTTACTCATTTTAAACCGGCTGAACTGCAGATTATGACTCAGCCTGACTAACTCCTTATATCTTTGTGATCAATATCCCGTTTTATATATTTTCTCTCATCAGAATGGGTATCAAATTCACTCTATCCACCGTATTTGCAGTCACAGCGCTGCCTCTTTTTCGGCGCTTGCCGGAGTGCTGAGCGGGTTCGGCCTGCCGCTTATGTTGTCACTCGGCGTTGCCAATAGTCTTGCTTTATTTCTGCAGAAACGATGCGGATGAATTCCGTGACAGTTAGTTTTCTCTAAACCTCTCCTCCTTTGGCGGAGAGGTTTTTTGCTTACAAGGTTTATCGATTAGAAAAAAGAGGTAATACAGAGGTAATTGAATCAGATTGGAGAGAATCAGGATGCTGAAAAGGAGACTGGAATTTTTCTTTTTATATATGATGCTCATCGGGGCATATGTCATTTGGTTTTTTCCGGTTTCCAGGCTTGAGTTTTACGGAGGATTGCTTTGCTATATAAGCATTATTTTGTTCAGCATCTATTCATTAATTCTTGAAAACCGCACCTCGCAGCACACGCTGCTATGGATCCATATTCTTGTCTTTTTTCCAATCGTCGGCTACGTGTTTTATCTGTTTTCGGGACAGCTTTATGTAAAGGGAAAGCTGTTTAAGACAAAACGAATGTACAACAGGGAAAAGCTCAGGAAGCTGTTTGACAAGGAGGAAACGCCCGAAGTAACAGGGCTGAAGGACAATCAAGAGAGGTTCTTTACCTATTCCATCAAGGCTGCCCATATGAATATCAATACGAAAAGCAACATCAAAGTGCTGAAAAACGGCGAAGAAACCTTCCCGGACATTTTCAAAGCGATGAGAAAAGCTGAATCTTACATACATATTGAATACTACATGTTTAAATCAGACATGCTCGGACGCGGCATGATGGACATTATGATGGAGAAAGCGCGCCAGGGTGTCGAGGTGAGGTTTTTATACGATGCGGCAGGAAGCATGAAGCTGGCAAGAAGAGATATTATGAGAATGAAACAAGCGGGGGTGGACATCGTCCCGTTTTCTCCGCTGAAATACGGGTTTTTCAACCAGAAGCTGAATTTCAGAAATCACCGGAAAATCGTGATCATCGATGGGAAAACCGGTTTTGTGGGCGGATTAAATGTTGGGAAGGAATATATCAGCAGAGATCCGTACATCGGATTTTGGAGAGATACACACCTGCGGCTTGAGGGGGAAATTGTGCAAACGCTCCACGCTATCTTTATGCTGGATTGGGAATATGTCTCCAATGAAGTGCTAATTGATCAAGAGGAGTACAATACCCCGGTTCCCGTGGAAGGAGGAGGCATTTATCAAATTGTCGCAACAGGCCCTGACATGAAGGAAAGCATGAGCGACCTTTATTATGAAATGATTTCTTCAGCGCAGAAATCAATATGGATCGCCACGCCCTATTTTGTCCCCAATGAATCCATTCGCACGGCGCTAAAAGCAGCGGCGACAAAGGGGGTAGAGGTAAGGGTTATGGTGCCGGAGAAGAACGACAGCTTTTTGACCCAATACGCGTCGAGGTCCTATTTCCCGGAGCTGCTCCTTGAGGGCATTGAAGTGTACTCCTACCAAAAAGGCTTCATGCATCAAAAAGTCATGATCATTGATGGCGATCTCGCCTCCGTCGGTACCGCGAATATGGACATGCGCAGCTTTCAGCTCAACTTTGAAGTGAATGTGTTCTTCACGGATGCCGAAGCGATCCGAACCCTTGAGGTCCATTTTGAAGAGGATATGCAGGAAAGTGAAAAGCTCAGCCCTGTCGGCTTTTATAAAAGAGGCGTGGCTGACCGGACAAAAGAGTCATTTGCCCGCCTGTTTTCAAGTGTTCTGTAAGAAAAAAGAAATCTGATCTTTCAAAACAGCCCGTGTATAGTATAATTGAGAAATATTATCAGTTATTTATACATTGGGGGAAGATAGGGTGCTGCGGCAATTTTTTTCATATTATAAACCATATAAAACGTTGTTCTTTCTCGACTTTTTCTCAGCGATCGCGGGAGGTTTAATGGAGCTGAGTTTTCCTTTGATTGTCAATTATTTTATTGATACCTTGCTGCCGGGCAGGGACTGGGGGCTGATCATCGCGACCTCAATCGGGTTATTTGCGGTGTACGCGCTCAGCTCTTCAGTATATCGTGACCTACTGGGGACACATGCTTGGTATCAATATTGAGACTGATATGAGAAAGTCGCTTTTTGACCATTTGCAAAAGCTCTCGTTCAAATTTTACGACAACAACAAGACGGGAACGCTGATGTCGAAGCTCACGAACGATTTAATGTATATCGGTGAAGTCGCCCATCACGGTCCGGAAGACTTATTCATTGCGGTCATGACCATTCTAGGGGCGTTCGGAGTGATGCTGTTTATTAACTGGCAGCTTGCTTTATTAACGTTTATCATTATGCCGATCGTCATTTGGCTAGCGCTTTATTTCAACAAAAAAATGACCAAAGCATTTACCACGCTGAACAAGGATATCGGAGACTTCAGCGCGCGTGTAGAAAATAACATCGGCGGCATCCGGCTTGTGCAGGCGTTCGGAAATGAAGCATTTGAAAAAGAACGCTTCGCCGTCAACAACCAGCGTTTCCGTGCAACAAAGCTTTCTTCCTACAAAATCATGGCGAAAAACGGGTCAATCAGCTATATGCTGACACGGTTTGTCACGCTGTTTGTTCTTTTGTGCGGGACGTGGTTTGTCATTCGCGGCTCCTTATCGTACGGGGAATTTGTGGCGTTTGTGCTCCTGACGAATGTGCTGTTCAGGCCTATTGACAAAATTAATGCCATTATCGAAATGTATCCGAGGGGGATCGCCGGTTTCAAAAGCTATATGGAGCTCATGGAGACAGAGCCGGACATTCAGGATTCACCTGATGCGAGAGATGTTTCCGGCCTGAAGGGCAATATCCGCTATAAACATGTTTCGTTTGGCTATGATGGCCATCACAATGTCCTCAATGACATCAACCTATCCATTCAAGCGGGGGAAACGGTGGCGTTCGTCGGTCCGTCAGGTGCGGGGAAATCAACGCTTTGCAGTCTGCTTCCGCGTTTTTATGAAGCATCGGAGGGCGACATTACGATTGACGGCATCAGTATAAAAGACATGACGCTTTCTTCGTTGCGCGGGCAGATTGGCGTTGTGCAGCAGGACGTTTTCTTATTCTCGGGCACGCTTAGAGAAAATATCGCCTACGGCCGACTAGGCGCATCAGAAGAAGACATTTGGCAAGCTGTGAAGCAGGCGCATCTGGAAGAGCTCGTCCATAACATGCCCGATGGGTTGGATACTATGATTGGCGAACGTGGCGTGAAGCTTTCCGGCGGGCAAAAACAGCGTCTGTCAATTGCAAGGATGTTCTTGAAAAATCCGTCGATCTTGATTCTCGACGAAGCCACCTCAGCCCTTGATACAGAGACGGAAGCGGCGATCCAAAAGGCGCTTCAAGAGTTGTCTGAGGGGCGCACGACGCTTGTCATCGCCCACAGGCTGGCGACGATCAAAGACGCGGACAGAATTGTAGTTGTCACAAACAACGGTATTGAAGAACAAGGCCGTCATCAAGACCTGATCGAAGCCGGAGGCCTATACAGCAGGCTGCATCAAGTGCAATTCGGGCAAATTGTGCAGCGATAGGAGGAGAACATGGAAAGAAAAACTGTGCTGTACATTGCTGTTTCATTGGATGGGATGATCGCAAAAGAAGATGGAAGCATCGATTGGCTGGATGAATTTGAAGGTGAAGGTGACAACGGCTACAGTGATTTTTATCAGACTGTTGATACAGTCATTCTAGGGCGGGGCACATATGAGCACGTTAAAGTGCTAACACCGGTTTTCCCATATCAGGATAAAACCTGCTATGTTTTTACAGGATCGCCCGACAGTTATCAAGATGAACATGTGACGTTTATCAATGAGGGAGCCAGAGCCTTCACTGCCCGTTTGAAACAGGAAAAAGGCTCAAACATCTGGATAGCTGGCGGGGCAGAGCTTGTGAATGACTTTATGAAAGAAGATGCCATCGACGAATTCATCATCACTGTTATTCCCGTCGTTTTAGGAAGCGGCATCCCGCTGTTTCACGAACTAACAAATGAAACAAAACTGCGGTTAAAAGGGACAAAACAATTTGGACAAGCGGTTCAGCTCCATTATGTAAGAGCATAAGAAAAAGGATAGACAGATGTCTATCCTTTTTTGTATGTAAGTTAGAGCGCTTCTCTCTCAGCAGGCTCGATGAGATTTTGGAATTTTTCAATGAGCTGTGATGCTTTTGTTCCTTCAACTACGATCAAATATTCCTTTTCATTATGAGCCATGCGGAATGTTTCAAGCTCAATTAAGCTTTTGATTTTGCACATCGTTTTCTTTGAATAAATATAAACCTCGTGGCTTCCGGAATGGCACATTTTATAAAGATGAATCAAATTTCTTAAAGTAAAGGCCTGTGCGGCTACTTTCAGAGACTTGATATTTTTAATGATCTTTCTCCTCCATCGATTGTTGTCTTATATAGCCTAAGTTCCCAAAGCTGACAAGTCGTAAACCTATTTTTGCACATTTATGATTTCCATTGCAGCGCACCGCCCCCGAGGCGTTTGACACCGCGGATGGAGCTTAATTCATCCATCAAGCGGAGAAGCGCCTTGTCTTTCTGCTTTGCTTCAATCATGAAATCAATATTCGTTCCCCATTGCCTAAAGCGTTCCAACAGCGGCAGCAAAAAGTTGGCGTCAACATAATCGGCATGGCTGCGTATCGCTTGTTCCGATTTTGGGGAAGACAAGTGAACCTTTGGCTGAAGGCCGATCCGCTCCCACGTTTTGATCATGCGGGGCAGTGCTACATTCAGGTCGGCGTGATCGTCTGGATTGGCGTAAAAATGATGAAAGTCAAAGACAAACGGAACATCCTCCTGCTCACAGACCTGAAGCGTTTCTTCCGTTGTATATGTTTTATCATCATTTTCAAGTGTCATCCGCTCTTTGATCTCCTGCGGCAGCTGTTTTATATTTTGATGAAATTGTGCAGTGGCGGTGTCTTTATTTCCGTAAGCGCCGCCAATATGAATGTTGATAACGGAGCGATCAGCAATGCCCATGGCTTCAAGCATGCGGTAGTGATACGCCATATCGGTTACCGCATTTTTTGTGACGGATTCCTTCGGGCTCGTAAACAGAGTGAATTGATTTGGATGAAAGCTTGTTCGCAGTTGATGGGTTTTAACAAGCTCTCCAATCTCCCGAAACTCTTTTTGAAACGGTGTTACAAAATCCCACATCACGTCGGGATGCGTAGCCAGCGGCACAATCGAACTGGAAAAACGGTACAAAGGGATGCCGTGTCCGATGATATAGTGAAGGGTTCTCATCGTATTGTGCAAATTGGCTTTTGTCACAGTCAGAAGCGCTTCTTTTCTTTCAGTCTTTGAAAGCTTTGAATAACGCGCGAATGTCAATGTTTTAGCGGGAGACGCATCCCAAAGGCTCATCGCATTTGAAACGAACCCGAATCTGAAAATCATAGGAACTCTCCTTTATAAGAAATAAGATAATGCCCTGCCGAGCCATTCCGCCGGGCGCTGCCTGAATGTGCGCTTGCTGAAATCCTCCATCGTCAGCCGCTCCGACTTTTTCATATCCTCCTCAATCGTGGCATAGACTTCACTTGTAAACGCTTCGTCATCAATTTCGACATTCACCTCTTCATTTAAAAACAGGCTTCGTTTATCGAAGTTGGCTGTTCCGATAATGCTGAGATGGTCGTCTATGATGAGGGCTTTTACATGATAAAATCCTTGATAATAACGATAAATAAGACAGCCGGCATCCAAGAGCTCCGAATAATACGTAAAAGCTGCTTCTCGTACCAGCGGATGGTCTGATTTCATCGGTACAATGATTCTCACGGATACGCCGTTTTTTCTTGCGTTAATAAGGGCCTCTTGAAGCGGTTTTGATGGAATGTAATAAGGCGTGCAAACCGTAAGGCGATTCTTCGCTTGTGCAATGTTGGCCAAGTATATGTTTTCAAGGGAATAACCGTCGGTCGCATATATCTTGTGAGAAATAGCCCCTTGCTGAAGCTTTGGCCAAACATCCGAACCCAGTTCGATTCCGGTATTTCGTTTTAGATCAGAAGCAAAAAGCGTTTGAAGATCATGTACGCCTTCTCCCATCATGCGCAGATGATAATCCTCCCAATTGCCGAACTTCGCCTTCTTTCCAAGATATTCTTCGGCGATGTTAAACCCGCCGATATAACCGATTTTTCCGTCTATCACCGTAATCTTCCGGTGATTCCGTTTTTGCATGTGAAAAAAGAAAAAAGGAAAACGGGGACGATTCATCACATGGACATGGACGCCGGCATTTTTCATCGTCTGCAGCGCCGTTTTTTTAATTGCCCGGCAGCCCGCCCAATCCAGAAGCAAATAAACGGATACGCCAGCTTGGGCTTTTGTTTTCAGCAAGGTATACATATTGTGGCTGACCTCATCATTTTTCATAATAAAAAACATCATGTGAACAGAAGAGGCGGCCTGGCGAATATCCTTCATCATCCGCTCAACGAGATCAGCGCCGCAGTGGATCAATTCGATGTCACTCTTCTTTTTTGAAAAAACAGGCTCGTACGCCTTTTTTCTGTATCCGGCACGGCCCATGAAGATATCAAGCAGAATCAAGGCAAAGAAAATAACGACAATGATCATAATCACGATAAATACTTTCATACCGGCACTCCTTTCCGTAGTAAAGGTAGTGTGCCCGAACAGCAGGAATTTAATTATTGACTGAACACTCATTCATTATTTATCATAAAGATAATCTTATACAGATTCGGGGGTAGAGGATCGCGGTCTTTATCAGTAAAAAGGGGGAATTGGAATGAGCGGCTTTCTCATCGCAAATACATTATTATTTCTGATTGTAACCGCTTACGCTGTCTATTTGTTTGTGTATTTGGTCAAAACGAGACTGGCCTACATCAAGCTCGGCCAGAAAGAACAATTTGATCAACGGTTCAAGGAACGGCTTCACGACATATGGGTGAATGTATTCGGACAGAAAAAACTGCTCAAGGACAAGAAAAGCGGAATCATTCACGTCATGTTTTTCTACGGATTTATATTGGTTCAGTTCGGAGCAATTGACTTTATCATTAAAGGACTGGCTCCCGGCCGGAATCTGCCGCTTGGCCCGGTCTATCCCGCCTTCACCTTTTTTCAGGAAATTGTTACGTTTCTCATTTTAATTGCTGTTGGGTGGGCATTCTACAGACGTTACATCGAAAAGCTCGTGAGGCTGAAACGCGGTTTCAAAGCCGGACTCGTTCTCATTTTTATCGGAGGTTTAATGCTGACCGTTCTGCTTGGGAACGGGATGAATCTGATTTGGCATGAGCATGGGCTTTCTTGGAGCGAGCCAATTGCCTCAGGTATTGCGTTTATGCTTAGCGGAGTCGGGAAAACAGGTGCGGCGGTGATTTTCTATATCGCATGGTGGATCCATCTTCTGTTCTTGCTTAGCTTTTTAGTGTACGTGCCTCAGTCTAAGCATGCCCATTTAATCGCCGGCCCGGCAAACGTCTTTTTCAATAGAATGGAATCTGCCGGAAAACTTGAAAAAATTGATTTTACCGACGAAACGAAAGAAAGCTACGGAGCGGGAAAAATTGAGGATTTCAGGCAGTCTCAGCTGCTTGATCTGTACGCGTGTGTCGAGTGCGGCCGCTGTACCAATATGTGCCCTGCAACAGGCACCGGAAAAATGCTGTCTCCGATGGACTTGATTTTACGTCTCAGAGACCATCTCACGGAAAAAGGCGCTGCCGTCACCTCGCGCTCCCCATGGGTGCCCGCAGCAGCGTTTCGGCATACGAGAGGCAATCAGCTGGCTGCGGCGTCAGCGGGCAGCGGATCGCAGGAAGCCGCAGCGGCGCTTGATTACAATCCAAGCTTGATCGGCGACGTCATCACAGAGGAAGAAATTTGGGCATGCACCACTTGCCGAAACTGTGAGGATCAATGCCCGGTCATGAATGAGCACGTGGATAAAATCATCGACCTCCGCCGCTACCTCGTACTGACAGAAGGAAAAATGGACAGTGACGCCCAGCGCGCAATGACAAGTATTGAGCGGCAGGGGAATCCGTGGGGACTCAACCGCAAGGAACGTGAAAATTGGCGTGATGAGGCGCCGGATGCTGAGATTCCGACTGTAAAAGAAATGAAAAAAGAAGGAAAAGAATTTGAGTACCTTTTCTGGGTAGGCTCCATGGGGTCTTACGACAACAGAAGCCAGAAAATCGCAATTTCCTTTGCCAAGCTGCTCAATCACGCGGGCGTGTCCTTCGCGATCCTCGGCAATAAAGAAAAAAATTCAGGAGACACGCCGCGCCGCCTCGGAAATGAATTTTTGTTCCAAGAGCTGGCTGAGAAGAATATTTCTGAATTTGAAAAAAATGATGTCAAAAAAATCGTTACGATCGATCCCCATGCATACAATTTATTTAAAAACGAATATCCGGATTTCGGATTTGAAGGCGAGGTTTATCATCATACAGAAGTGCTGGCCGAGCTTGTGAAAAACGGAAAATTAAAGCCGCAGCACCCGCTTCATGAGACGATTACCTTCCATGATTCATGCTATTTGGGCCGGTACAATGAAGTCTATGATCCGCCGAGAGAGATTTTGAAAGGCATTCCGGGCGTGCAGCTTGTTGAAATGGAGAGAAACCGGGAAACCGGCATGTGCTGCGGAGCTGGCGGGGGATTAATGTGGATGGAGGAAGAAACAGGCAACAGGATTAACGTCGCCAGGACAGAGCAAGCGCTCGCAGTCAACCCATCGGTGATCAGTTCCGGCTGTCCGTACTGTCTCACAATGCTTGGGGACGGCACAAAGGCGAAGGAAGCTGAAGACCAAGTCAAAACGTACGACGTCGTCGAGCTTCTGGCTCAATCCGTTTTAGGCGCTGATCTGAAAATGGGGGAGAAGCAATGAATTTTTCATTATCAGAAGAACACCAGATGATACGAAAATTGGTGCGCGATTTTGCGAAGCATGAGGTGGCCCCGACAGCGGCAGAACGGGACGAACAAGAACGCTTCGATCGCGAGCTGTTTCGGGAAATGGCTAATCTGGGGCTGACGGGAATTCCATGGCCTGAAGATTACGGCGGAATCGGAAGTGACTATTTGGCCTACGTCATCGCGGTGGAGGAGCTGTCAAAAGTGTGCGCCTCCACCGGAGTGACGCTTTCAGCCCATATCTCTCTTTGCAGCTGGCCGCTGTTTGCCTTTGGGACGGAGGAACAGAAGACAGAGTACTTAACACAACTGGCCCTCGGAGAGAAAATCGGCGCATTCGCATTGACCGAAGCACGGTCTGGATCTGACGCCGGCAGCATGAAAACAACTGCTGAACGAATCGGCGATGACTATGTGTTAAATGGTTCCAAAGTGTTTATCACAAACGGCGGCGTTGCTGATATTTACATTGTTTTTGCCGTCACCGATCCCGAGAAAAAGAAAAAAGGCATTACCGCTTTTATAGTAGAAAAGGATTTTGAAGGATTTTTTACAGGCAAGAAAGAAAAGAAGCTGGGCATCCGTTCTTCACCGACAACGGAAATCATGTTCGAAGATTGTGTAGTGCCCGCATCAAAGCGTCTCGGACAAGAAGGAGAAGGCTTCAAAATCGCGATGAAGACGCTTGACGGAGGCAGAAACGGCATAGCTGCACAAGCCGTAGGCATCGCCCAAGGAGCGCTTGATGCGGCGCTTCAATATGCAAAAGAGCGAAAGCAATTCGGAAAATCGATCGGCGAGCAGCAGGGCATCGCTTTTAAACTCGCGGATATGGCGACAATGATAGAAGCTTCAAGGCTATTGACCTATCAGGCTGCGTGGTTAGAATCATCGGGCCTTCCATATGGAAAAGCTTCCGCTATGTCCAAACTGATGGCTGGGGATACGGCGATGAAGGTAACGACCGAAGCCGTGCAGATTTTCGGCGGCTACGGCTATACAAAAGATTATCCGGTAGAACGCTATATGCGTGATGCAAAAATCACGCAAATCTATGAAGGCACTCAAGAAATTCAAAGACTGGTCATCTCCAGAATGCTCGCGGATTAACGGAAAACATCTCTCAGTCGGATCACTCTTGTAAAATTATTTAAATTAACGCTGTTAAGGGTAGCATATTCTGTTTTATTTTGTTTATAATGAGAGGTATGGTTTGTATAAGAACGATACAAAATCGCTTTCATTATTGATAAAACAGATACATATAAGTAATAGAAAGGGAGTGTCCGACCTTGGGTATCAAACAATATTCACAGGAAGAGCTAAAGGAAATGGCTTTAGTTGAAATCGCTCACGAATTATTTGAAGAACATAAAAAACCAGTTCCTTTTCAGGAGCTTTTAAATGAAATCGCATCTTTGCTCGGCGTGAAAAAAGAAGAGCTTGGAGACCGCATCGCTCAATTTTATACAGATTTAAACATTGACGGCCGCTTCCTGGCGCTATCTGACCAGACGTGGGGGCTTCGCAGCTGGTATCCGTATGATCAGCTTGATGAAGAAACTCAGCCGACAGTCAAGGCGAAAAAGAAAAAAGCGAAGAAAGCAGTCGAAGAAGATCTTGATCTTGACGAGTTTGAAGAGATCGACGAAGACGACCTTGATTTGGATGAAGTTGAGGAAGAACTCGATCTTGAAGCCGACGATTTTGACGATGAAGATCTTGACGAAGACGACGACGATCTTGAGATCGAAGAAGATATTGTTGATGAAGATGATGAAGAAGAGGAAATTAAATAGTATCAGATTTCATCTTCAAAACGATCTTGACTTTCATAGTCGAACTATGTAGTATGTATTTTGGGCTCTTCAAAAACGAAGAGAGAACATAGTACGTTATGCTCCCTTTCAAGAAATTGAAAGGGAGCTTTCTTATTTTCACCCTTCATTTTTCTTATAAATCATTTAAAAGGCTAAATGATTTTTTATAAAATAGTACATTTTAAAAATGTAGCTAAGAGCGAAGAGAGGAGCAAAAGAAATGACGAAATATATTTTTGTAACCGGGGGAGTTGTATCCTCACTTGGAAAGGGTATTGTAGCAGCTTCATTAGGGCGTTTGCTGAAAAACCGCGGACTGAACGTGACGATTCAAAAATTCGATCCATACATCAACGTTGACCCGGGAACAATGAGCCCGTACCAGCACGGTGAAGTATTCGTAACGGATGACGGCGCTGAAACAGACTTGGACCTTGGTCACTATGAGCGTTTTATCGACATTAACCTGAATAAATTCAGCAACGTGACAACAGGTAAAATCTATTCAACAGTTCTTAAAAAAGAACGCCGCGGAGATTACCTTGGAGGAACCGTACAGGTCATTCCGCACATCACAAACGAATTGAAAGACCGTGTTTACCGCGCAGGGAAAGAGACAAACGCAGATGTTGTCATTACAGAAATCGGCGGTACTGTCGGAGACATCGAATCACTGCCATTCCTTGAAGCGATCCGCCAAATGAAGAGCGACATCGGCCGTGAAAACGTAATGTACATCCACTGTACGCTCGTACCTTACATTAAAGCTGCTGGCGAATTAAAAACAAAACCGACACAGCACAGCGTAAAAGAATTGCGCAGCTTGGGCATTCAGCCAAACATCATCGTCGTTCGTACAGAAATGCCGATTTCTCAAGATATGAAAGATAAAATCGCGCTTTTCTGCGACATCGATACAAAAGCGGTTATTGAATGTGAAGATGCGGACAACCTTTACTCCATTCCGCTGGAGCTTCAAAAACAAGGGCTTGATAAGCTTGTTTGCGAGCACATGAAATTGGCATGCAAAGAAGCGGAAATGTCCGAGTGGAAAGAGCTTGTTAACAAAGTCAGCAACCTGTCTCAAACGATTACAATCGGCCTTGTCGGCAAATACGTTGAGCTTCCTGACGCATACATTTCTGTTGTCGAGTCTCTCCGCCATGCGGGCTATGCGTTTGACACAGATGTAAAAGTGAAGTGGATCAACGCGGAAGAAGTGACAGAAAACAATATCGCAGAACTCACAAGCGGAACAGACGGCATCATTGTGCCGGGCGGATTCGGAGACCGCGGTGTTGAAGGCAAAATCGTCGCGACAAAATACGCGCGCGAAAACAACATTCCGTTCTTGGGTATTTGCTTGGGCATGCAGGTGGCGTCTATTGAATACGCACGAAACGTATTGGGCTTAAAAGGCGCTCACTCAGCGGAAATTGATCCGTCAACTCAATACCCGATCATTGATCTTCTTCCTGAACAAAAGGATGTGGAGGATCTCGGGGGAACGCTTCGTCTCGGCCTTTACCCTTGTAAGCTTGAAGAAGGCACGAAAGCCTTTGAAGTGTATCAGGATGAAGTGGTGTACGAGCGCCACCGCCACCGCTATGAGTTTAACAATGAATTCAGACAGCAAATGGAAGAGCAAGGCTTCGTATTCTCAGGCACAAGCCCTGATGGACGCCTTGTTGAAATCATCGAGCTGAAAGACCATCCTTGGTTCGTGGCTTCTCAGTTCCATCCAGAGTTCAAGTCAAGACCGACAAGACCTCAGCCTCTATTCAAAGGCTTTATCGGAGCGTCTGTCGAAGCTGCAAATCAGAAGTAATAAAAAAGACTTGCCGTTTGTCAAAAGCGGGCAAGTCTTTTTTATTTGTTTCCGGCAAGTTCCAGCATGTACAATAAGATATTATGCATACTCTTGCAGAATTTCTTTTAGTGTAAACGATAAAGCGTGATAGACATACAGTGCTGTCATTAAAGAGGGAAACCCGTAACGGGTGCCGTCTTCATCGGGAACAAGCGGCATTTTTAATTTAGAATCAATATGCACATCACAATACTGTTCTATTCCCGCACTGTCTTTGGCTGCGGGCGATACGCATACGACTCCCGCACCTTTTTCATAAAGCTCTTTTGCGAGCGCCTGTTCTTCGGCTGTGCCCGTCCCTGAACAAAACATCAGCACCCTGTCGCTTTCTGTCACTTCCTCAGCGCTTTCTGGAAAGGCTTTGACAGATGGGAAGGGTTCTTTGCTTTCGGTGGCCTCAAAAAAGACGCCCTGAAGCTCATTCGCTCCGTATAAATAAATGGAATGCCCGCTGATCACCGCTTGAGCAAGCAGCCGCGCCCCATCTTCAATCGCGTCAGATTCCTTATCCTGAATGCGGGAAAAAATACCTGTTAACTGCGTCGTGAATATTTTCAACATAAGTGAATCCTCCTTTATAACGTACAATATCAGTATACAACAAAAGAGAAAATGCTCAGAAAATATCGTAAAGTAGACTATTATAATTAAAGGAAATAGGAAAATCAAACAGAATACATACAATACTGCTTACTTTTGACGAAAATCATAATATTGGGGTGTAAAATGATCACTAGTGTCGCATTAAAATAATTCAACGATTTATAAAAAACTAAATTTTCAGTAATTTTATCTTTGCATAAAAAAAGCCTTTATAATGGTAGGGCGGTAATAAACCATCCAAATCCAAAATAAAGGACAATAAGCATGGATAAGTTTACACGAAAAACATCATTTGAACAATGGTTTTCACCGATTTTCTCCACAAAACTCGAGGAATTGGTTGAAAGCTATCAATTAAATTACTATACAAAGAAGCTACATATTGCGTCATTCTTGAAATTGTTCGTATTCGCTCAGCTCAATGAAACCGAGAGTCTGCGTGCAGTCAGTGAGACATTATTTTCTGACGAGCTTCAAAAAGCGACGCATTTAGAAGCGATTAGCTTTTCGCAGCTCGGACGCCGATTAAATCAAGTGCCGACTGAAGTGTTCCAACAGGTATTTTTGGATTTAGTTGCCCAAATTCACGAGAAATCACATTATGAGCAGCGCCGAGAAACGACAACACCACTGAAAATTATCGACTCGAGTACGTTGCCATTGAACTTGAAAAACCATAAGTGGGCTGAATTCCGTAAAACAAAGTCGGGCATCAAGCTTCATTTACGTCTTGTTTACGCAGAAAAAGGCTGTTCCTATCCAGATAAAGCGGTGCTGACAAACGCGAAAGAACATGATCGTGGTCAGCTGGAAGTACTCGTTGACGACAAAGAATGCATGTACGTCTTTGACCGGGGTTACTTGGATTATGAACGATTTGACCGCATGACAGACGATGGGTATTTCTTTGTGTCACGCTTACGAAAAAACGCTGTCATTCGTGTAATCGAGCCATTTAAACTGCCTGAAGACTCGCTTGTGTTTTCAGATGAAATGGTTTTGATTGGTACACCACAAAACCGTGCAGAAAACGCTTTTCGCCTCATCAAAGTGCTCGATTCAAAAGGAAACGAACTGCATCTGATCACAAATCGATTTGATTTAAGCGCTGACGAAATCGCTGAGTTATATAAGTCGCGCTGGGCAATCGAGCTATTTTTTAAATGGCTGAAGCAGCACCTGAACATCAAAAAGTTCTACGCGCAGAGCGAACAAGGCGTACATAATCAAGTGTATATCGCAATGATTGTATATTGCCTAAATGTACTGGCACAGCTGAACACGAACAGTTCAAGGACGTACTTACAAATTAGTCGCTTACTCAAAGCGGCACCATGGAAATCCGCTCATTTATGGCTACGAAAAATCGTAGGGAAAACCGTGCCCTAAAGAATTTCACAGGTCTGTTGCACTCGTCAAAGATTATAGTAAAAAAATGGATGTTAACTACCTCTATTCAAATGTCTTTGTTTTTCTTCTCATGAGCAAAAACAAGAAAGCAGAAAATTCAGTCAAAATTTATGCAACACTAGTGTAAAATGATGAATGAAAAAATTTTAATCGTTGATGATCAATACGGCATTCGTATTTTGCTAAATGAAGTGTTCAATAAAGAAGGCTACCAGACGTTTCAGGCTGCGAACGGCCTGCAGGCGCTTGACATTGTGACAAAAGAACGGCCCGACCTTGTGCTTTTGGACATGAAAATTCCCGGCATGGACGGAATCGAAATCTTAAAACGGATGAAGGTCATTGACGAAAACATCCGGGTCATTATCATGACGGCATACGGAGAGCTCGACATGATCCAAGAATCGAAGGAATTGGGCGCCCTGACGCACTTTGCCAAGCCGTTTGACATCGACGAAATCAGAGACGCCGTCAAAAAATATCTGCCCCTGAAGTCTAACTGACAAAAAGAAGAAACAAATGAATCATGTCATTATGTTGCCGATTTGTCGAAAAGTTGGTATCCTAGTTATGGAGAAAAAGCGATCTGAGTATTTACATATGACAGCAATATATGGGTCATGCTAGGGTGGAAAGCTTTTTTCGCTAGAAGACAATCAGGCTACATAAGGAGGACATTCGACATGCCTTTAGTTTCTATGACGGAAATGTTGAATACAGCTAAAGAAAAAGGGTACGCTGTAGGACAATTTAACTTAAACAACCTTGAGTTTACTCAAGCGATTTTACAAGCAGCTGAAGAAGAAAAATCTCCAGTGATCCTTGGTGTTTCCGAAGGTGCGGGACGCTACATGGGCGGCTTCAAAACAGTCGTTGCTATGGTAAAAGCACTTATGGAAGAGTACAAAGTGACAGTTCCTGTTGCGATTCACTTAGACCACGGTTCAAGCTTTGAATCTTGTGCGAAAGCGATTCATGCAGGTTTCACATCTGTAATGATCGACGCTTCTCACCATCCATTTGAAGAAAACGTAGCAACAACTGCTAAAGTTGTTGAGCTTGCTCATTTCCACGGAGTATCTGTAGAAGCTGAGCTTGGAACAGTAGGCGGACAAGAAGATGACGTTATCGCTGAAGGCGTAATTTACGCTGATCCTAAAGAGTGCCAAGAGCTTGTTGAGCGCACTGGCATCGACTGCCTTGCACCTGCATTAGGTTCTGTTCACGGCCCTTACAAAGGTGAGCCAAACCTTGGCTTCAAAGAAATGGAAGAGATCGGAAAATCAACTGGTCTTCCGCTAGTTCTTCACGGCGGTACTGGAATTCCGACTGCTGACATCAAAAAATCAATTTCACTTGGTACAGCTAAAATCAACGTGAATACTGAAAACCAAATTTCTTCTGCAAAAGCTGTTCGCGAAACATTGGCAGCTAAGCCTGACGAGTACGATCCACGTAAATACCTTGGACCAGCTCGTGAAGCGATCAAAGAAACAGTTATCGGTAAAATGCGTGAATTTGGTTCTTCAAACCAAGCTTAATTCAATTGGAACTTTTTATAGCCGCCTGACAGCTTGACAGGCGGTTTTCCGTCTATCTTTAGAAAGCGCAATCATATTCGCAGTTCAGAAAATTTCTTAATCAGGGAGGCTTTTTGAAAATGTTATTCTTTGTTGATACAGCCAATATCGATGAAATTAGAGAAGCGAATGAATTAGGAATTCTCGCCGGTGTAACGACGAATCCTAGTTTAGTAGCAAAGGAAGCTAACGTATCATTCCACGACCGTCTTCGCGAGATCACAGACGTCGTGAAAGGGTCTGTAAGCGCAGAGGTTATTTCTTTGAAAGCTGAGGAAATGATCGAGGAAGGAAAAGAACTGGCGAAGATCGCTCCGAACATTACGGTGAAAATCCCAATGACGTCTGACGGTTTAAAAGCGGTAAGAGCACTTACTGACTTAGGCATCAAAACAAACGTTACATTGATCTTCAATGCCAACCAGGCGCTTCTTGCTGCCAGAGCGGGGGCAACATATGTATCTCCATTCCTGGGACGTTTAGATGACATCGGCCACAACGGGCTTGACCTGATTTCAGAAGTTAAACAGATTTTTGATATTCACGGCCTTGACACACAAATCATTGCAGCGTCCATCCGCCACCCGCAGCACGTGACAGAAGCCGCTCTTAGAGGGGCTCATATCGGCACAATGCCGCTGAAAGTCATTCATGCGCTCACTAAACACCCGTTAACAGACAAAGGAATCGAACAATTCCTGGCAGACTGGAACAAATAATGAAAGGGGCGGCAAACAGCTTTATGCTGTTTGCCGCTGCCTTTGTATTTCACCGACCTGATACAGCGGATCTTCAGATGCTGACGCCGCTTTACAGAGAAGGAATCATTGGGCTGCAGAAGCTGATATCGGAATGAAGGGTATGCGTACTGCTTTTGCCGGATGACGACGATGTCTCTCGAGCCGGCGGGTCTCTGTGCATCTTTTGAAACCTGTACTCCCCAAAGCTTCGCTATTTTCTTCCTGATATTTTACAATGTGTTGTATTCTTTCTCTTCGAATTGGCTAGATTTTGGACATGAGCTTTATTTGCAGAGACAGAATAAAATGACATTTTATTTAGCTCCGCAGCTATCTTCTTATGGAAGGAGACTATCATGGAAAAGTTGAATATTGCCGGCGGTGACTCGTTAAACGGTACAGTACATATCAGCGGCGCTAAAAACAGCGCTGTTGCGTTAATACCTGCAACCATTTTGGCAAATTCCGAGGTGACAATTGAAGGGCTTCCAGAGATTTCAGATATTGAAACGCTGCGTGACCTGTTAAAGGAAATCGGCGGCAACGTGCATTTTGAGAATGGGGAAATGGTTGTTGACCCTACGTCGATGATCAGCATGCCGCTTCCTAACGGGAAAGTAAAAAAGCTTCGCGCGTCATATTATTTAATGGGGGCGATGCTCGGCCGCTTCAAGCAGGCGGTCATTGGATTGCCTGGCGGCTGTCACTTAGGGCCCCGTCCGATTGATCAGCATATCAAAGGCTTTGAAGCACTCGGAGCTGAAGTAACCAATGAACAAGGCGCCATTTATTTGCGAGCTGAAAGGCTGAGAGGCGCACGGATTTATTTAGATGTCGTTAGCGTTGGGGCAACGATTAACATTATGCTCGCCGCTGTTTTGGCAGAAGGGAAAACGATCATCGAAAACGCTGCCAAGGAGCCTGAGATCATTGACGTCGCGACATTGCTTACCAGCATGGGCGCCAAAATCAAAGGTGCGGGCACCAATGTGATTCGAATCGACGGCGTGAAGGAACTGCACGGCTGCAAGCATACGATCATTCCGGACAGAATTGAGGCCGGGACATTTATGATTGCAGGGGCTGCAATGGGCAAGGAAGTCATTATCGATAACGTCATTCCCACTCATCTAGAGTCGTTAACGGCAAAGCTGAGAGAAATGGGCTATCATATCGAAACAAGCGACGACCAGCTTCTCATTGTCGGCGGGCAGAAGAACTTAAAGCCGGTTGACGTCAAAACCCTCGTATACCCGGGGTTTCCGACTGATTTACAGCAGCCGATGACGGCGCTCCTGACAAGGGCGAAAGGGACGAGTGTCGTCACAGACACCATCTACTCGGCAAGATTCAAGCACATTGATGAGCTGAGACGAATGGGCGCCAATATGAAAGTAGAAGGCAGATCTGCCATCATCACAGGTCCTGTCGAGCTTCAAGGCGCAAAAGTGAAGGCGAGTGATCTGCGTGCCGGAGCCTGCTTGGTGGTAGCCGGACTGATGGCTGATGGCGTCACGGAAATTACGGGACTGGAGCATATTGACCGCGGATACAGCAGCCTTGAGAAGAAGCTTGAGGGGCTTGGAGCGACAATTTGGCGTGAAAGAATGACTGACGAAGAAATAGAACAGCTTCAAAATTCATAATGGTTTCTTGTGAGAGGAGATCGTGTTGAAATGGAAAGAAGTTTATCAATGGAATTGGTACGTGTGACCGAAGCTGCGGCATTGGCATCAGCAAGATGGATGGGCCGGGGAAAAAAAGATGAGGCTGATGAAGCGGCAACAAGTGCAATGAGAGACGTTTTTGATACAGTGCCGATGAAAGGGACCGTTGTAATCGGTGAAGGGGAAATGGACGAAGCGCCGATGCTGTATATCGGGGAAAAACTCGGAAACGGGTACGGCCCTCGCGTTGATGTCGCAGTTGACCCTCTTGAAGGCACAAACATCTTAGCAAGCGGCGGCTGGAACGCGCTGACGGTGATCGCTGTCGCAGACCACGGCACTCTGCTGAATGCTCCTGACATGTATATGCAAAAAATCGCAGTCGGTCCGGAAGCGGTGGGCTGCATTGACATCGAAGCACCTGTCATTGACAACCTTAAAGCGGTGGCAAAAGCGAAAAACAAGGACGTTGAGGACGTCGTTGCCACAATTTTAAACCGTGAAAGACACGAAAAAATCATTTCCGAGCTTCGTGAGGCCGGCGCCAGAATCAAATTGATCAATGACGGCGATGTCGCAGGCGCCATCAACACGGCTTTCGACCACACGGGCGTTGATATCCTGTTCGGATCAGGCGGCGCTCCCGAGGGTGTGCTTTCCGCTGTTGCGCTAAAAGCACTCGGAGGAGAAATCATTGGTAAACTTCTTCCGCAAAGCGAAGAAGAAATCACTCGCTGTCACAAAATGGGCCTTGATTTAAGCAAAGTCCTTCGCATGGAAGACCTTGTGAAGGGTGATGACGCGATTTTTGCAGCTACAGGGGTTACTGACGGCGAGCTGTTAAAAGGAGTTCAATTCAAAGGCTCTGTCGGTACAACTGAAAGCTTAGTTATCCGCGCAAAATCGGGCACTGTTCGTTTCGTTGATGGCAGACACAGCTTGAAAAAGAAACCAAATCTTGTAATCCGTCCATAACAAACAGAAAAAGCGGGTGTGAGCCCGCTTTAACTTTTGCAGAAAAGCGTCAACTCTATCAATTCCGTGTCAAAACCTTATTTCAGTTGAATAATTTTTTGAAATAAGGTAAAAATAAAGAGTGCTGCGAATTTTTCTGCGTAATACCTTCTTTTAAGCACTAGGAAAGTTTCAATTTCTACCGCATACAGACGATATAAGTATTGATCTTCTCATGTTTTTGTCCTCGCTTCCTTCAAAACTCATTAAGACAATCCTTTTAACAAAAGCGCCGATCATGGGTGGAAGTGTTACCGATAGAAGTTCCTTTATGTTAAAAAAAGAATGTGCTTTGGCGGATGTTGTGCAAAAGCAGCAGATGACATGTTCAGAGTAAGATATTGACTATGAAAAGCGTGGTGTTTTTATGAAAGACGTATCTATTTCCTCTTTGGAAAATATGAAATTGAAAGAGCTTTATGAACTTGCAAGACATTATAAAATCTCCTATTACAGCAAACTGACAAAAAAAGAACTCATTTTCGCCATTCTGAAAGCGAATGCAGAACAGGAAGATCTGCTGTTTATGGAAGGCGTTCTTGAGATCATCCAGTCTGAAGGTTTCGGCTTCCTGAGACCGATCAACTACTCTCCAAGCTCAGAAGACATTTACATCTCAGCTTCACAAATCCGCCGTTTCGATTTGCGGAACGGAGACAAAGTATCTGGCAAGGTTCGCCCGCCAAAAGAAAATGAGCGTTACTATGGACTTTTGCACGTTGAAGCAGTAAACGGGGATGATCCCGAATCTGCAAAAGAGCGTGTGCATTTCCCGGCTCTTACGCCCCTTTATCCGGATCGTCAAATGGTGCTTGAAACAAAGCCGAACTTCTTGTCTACAAGAATTATGGACATGATGGCGCCGGTTGGATTTGGGCAGCGCGGATTGATTGTTGCGCCGCCGAAAGCCGGAAAAACGATGCTGCTGAAGGAAATTGCCAACAGCATTACAGCGAACCAGCCTGAAGCAGAGCTGATCGTGCTTTTAATTGACGAAAGACCTGAGGAAGTAACCGATATCGAGCGCTCTGTAGCTGGGGATGTCGTCAGCTCAACGTTTGATGAAGTGCCGGAAAACCATATCAAAGTGGCCGAGCTTGTGCTTGAACGTGCGATGCGTCTCGTGGAACACAAAAAAGACGTCATTATCCTGATGGACAGCATCACACGGCTTGCCCGCGCCTACAACTTAGTGATTCCGCCAAGTGGAAGAACGCTTTCCGGGGGGATTGACCCAGCGGCGTTCCACCGTCCGAAACGCTTCTTTGGGGCTGCGAGAAATATCGAAGAGGGCGGCAGCTTAACCATCCTTGCTACGGCTCTGGTTGATACAGGTTCACGTATGGATGATGTCATTTATGAAGAATTCAAGGGAACAGGCAACATGGAACTCCATCTTGACCGCTCTCTTGCCGAGCGCCGCATCTTCCCTGCCATCGATATCCGCCGTTCAGGAACGCGCAAAGAAGAACTGCTTGTGCCTAAAGAGCATCTTGATCGTTTATGGTCTATCCGCAAAACGATGTCTGATTCACCTGATTTCGCAGAAAAGTTCATGAGAAAAATGAAAAAAACCAAAACAAACCAGGAATTTTTCGATATTCTCAATCAAGAATGGAAACAGGCAAATCTATCATCTGCAAGAAGGTAAATTGTATTTGCAAAAGAAGTAAATCACTGATATAATTTTCTCATATGCGTTTCGGACAATGCTCCGAAATAATAACTCTGTTTCCACACGGGATTCAGGGCGGAAGGAGATGGATACAATGAAAGCAGGAATTCATCCTAATTTCAAAAAAGCAACAGTTAAATGCGCTTGCGGAAATGAATTTGAAACAGGCTCAGTAAAAGAAGAGGTACGCGTTGAGATTTGCTCTGAATGCCACCCATTCTACACTGGCCGTCAAAAATTCGCTTCTGCTGATGGTCGTGTTGATCGCTTTAACAAAAAATACGGTCTTAAGTAATAATAGATTTCTCAACAGGCAAGCAGCAGTCTTGCCTGTTTTTTATATTGTCTAAAACACAGCTGGCAGAGAGAGGGGAGCGAAGCCTATGTACATAATGAAACAAAGCGGGTGGCTTGAGCTGATTTGCGGCAGCATGTTCTCGGGGAAATCTGAAGAGCTGATCAGAAGAGTGAAGAGAGCAACTTATGCCAAGCAGGAAGTCAGGGTATTTAAGCCTGTAATTGATAACCGATACAGCGAAGCTGCTGTTGTCTCCCATAATGGAACATCGATGACGAGCTATGCCATTTCGTCTGCTGCGGACATTTGGGATCACATCAGTGAAAGTACAGATGTGATTGCGGTTGATGAAGTGCAGTTTTTTGATCAGGAAATTGTTGAGGTTTTATCATCTCTTGCCGATAAAGGCTACCGTGTGATAGCAGCAGGCCTTGATATGGATTTTAGGGGAGAGCCGTTCGGTGTCGTCCCGAATATCATGGCGATTGCGGAAAGTGTGACAAAGCTGCAAGCCGTCTGTTCTGTTTGCGGATCACCGGCGAGCAGAACACAGCGCCTCATTGACGGCAAACCTGCTTCTTACGATGATCCGGTCATTTTGGTTGGTGCATCTGAATCATATGAAGCAAGATGCAGACATCATCACGAAGTCCCAGGAAAATCTAAAAAATAGTCCAAAACATGGGTATAAAGATAGAATGCACCGGCTAAAAACACCGGTGTTTTTTTTATATTCTGATAATAATTAATTAAAAAATTTAAATAAGTATATTAAAAAATTAAGTAATTTTCTTCCCTTGAATTTTGATTTTGACAGGCATACAATAGCTTACGTAATGAAAATAGTTTTGAGACATTGTTCGAATAATTGTCACAAAGTCGCATAAAGATCATGATCGGTCATATTTTAGATGGGTTATTACTTAACTTGGTTAACTATTTCAAGAAAGAAGGAGATTTGCTTGAATAACATAAAAAAAACGAAAGAAGGCCACTTAGAAACAACTCTTAGAGGAAAAGAAGTTTTATCTATTCCTACTTTAAATAAAGGCGTTGCTTTTTCAATAGAAGAAAGACAAGAACTCGGCTTAGAAGGGCTTCTGCCGCCAACTGTACTTTCTCTTGATCAACAAGCACAACGCGCGTACGAGCAATTCCAAGCGCAGCCTGACCGCCTTCGTCAAAATGTTTACTTAAGTGATCTTGCAAACCGTAACGAAGTTCTTTTCTATAAATTGCTGAAAAACCATCTTCGCGAAATGCTTCCTGTTGTGTACACGCCAACAGTTGGTGAAGCGATTCAGGAATACAGCCATGAATATAGAAGACCTCAAGGAATCTACTTGTCAATCGACAACATTGACGGTATTGAAAAAGCGTTTGAAAACCTTCACGCGACAGCAGGCGATATTGATCTTATCGTTGCTACTGACTCCGAAAGCATTCTCGGTATCGGTGACTGGGGTGTAGGCGGTATTAATATCGCAATCGGTAAATTGGCTGTTTACACTGCTGCAGCTGGTATTGACCCTAGCCGTGTTATCCCGGTTGTGCTTGATGTCGGTACGAACAACGAAAAACTTCTAAACGATCCTTTATATATTGGTAACAAGCATGAACGTGTTCAAGGTGAACGCTACGAAGCTTTCATTGACGCTTATGTAAAAGCTGCATTGAAATTCTTCCCTAAAGCGCTTCTTCACTGGGAAGACCTTGGCAACAAAAATGCACGCAACATCATGAAAAAATACAATCATGAAATCCTGACATTTAATGATGATATTCAAGGTACTGGCGCGATTACACTTGCTGGTGTGCTTGCCGCTATGAAGAAAACAGGCGCTTCTATTAAAGATCAGCGTGTTGTTATCTTCGGTGCCGGTTCTGCTGGTATCGGTATTGCTGACCAAATCCGTGACACAATGGTGCTAGCCGGATTATCTGAAGAAGAAGCTAACAAACGTTTCTACACACTTGATTACAGAGGCTTGCTGACTGAAGACATCGAAGGCATCCTTGATTTCCAAAGACCTTACCTTCGCAATGCGGATGAAGTGAAAGACTGGAAGCGTGATGAAAAAGGTCAAATTCCATTCGATGAAGTTGTTCGTCAAGCGAAACCAACAATCTTGATTGGTACTTCAGGGGTTTCAGGTGCATTCACAGAGGAAATTGTAAAAGAAATGGCATCTCACGTAGACCGTCCGGTTATCATGCCGATGTCTAACCCGACTCACCTTGCTGAAGCTGTTCCTGAAGATCTGTTCAAATGGACTGACGGAAAAGTGCTTATTGCAACAGGAAGCCCATTTGACAATGTAGAATACAACGGTGTTTCTTATGAAATCGGACAATCTAACAACGCATTCGCGTTCCCTGGTCTTGGACTTGGTTCAATTGTAGCTGAAGCGCGTATCATTACACCTGCTATGTTTGCTGCAACTGCTGATGCGATTGCTGAAATGGTTGATTTTGAAACACCTGGAGCAGGATTGCTTCCAAGCATTGATAAGCTTCAAGAGGTTTCTATCCAAGTTGCGATTGCCGTTGCTGAAGCAGCAATTAAAGACGGCGTGGCAAATCGTCAGCCTGAAGATGTGAAACAAGCGGTACTTGATGCAATGTGGACACCTGAATACAAAAAAGTCATCGCGAAATAATTAGCGAGTAAATTTTTCTGTCCGAGGGAAAGCTTTTTGTAAAGCTAAAGTATACGGACATAGGATTTGGAGGAGAATATTTTGAGCATCTTAGATATCTTAATCCTCCTGGCGCCGATCTTCTTTGTTATCGTGCTGGGTTGGTTTGCAGGACATTTTGGAAGTTATGATGCCAAGTCGGCAAAAGGGGTAAGTACGTTAGTAACGAAATACGCACTTCCAGCTCACTTTATCGCTGGTATTTTGACAACTTCCAGAAGTGAATTTTTATCACAAGTACCTTTAATGATTTCTTTAATTATTGGGATTGTTGGTTTCTATATCATCATTCTTTTGGTTTGCAGATTTATTTTCAAGTATGATTTAACGAACTCATCTGTATTTTCTTTGAACTCTGCACAGCCGACATTCGCATTTATGGGTATCCCGGTATTGGGAAGCTTATTCGGAGCGAATGAAGTTGCGATTCCGATCGCGGTCACAGGTATCGTGGTTAACGCGATTCTTGATCCGCTCGCGATCATTATCGCTACTGTTGGTGAGTCTTCTAAGAAAAACGAAGAGAGTGGCGACAGCTTCTGGAAGATGACAGGAAAATCAATCCTGCATGGTCTTTGTGAGCCGCTTGCAGCTGCTCCGTTAATCAGTATGATCTTGGTGCTGGTTTTCAATTTCACTCTTCCTGAGCTGGGTGTTAAAATGCTTGATCAGCTTGGAAGCACAACATCTGGTGTTGCTCTCTTTGCTGTTGGTGTTACCGTTGGTATTCGTAAAATTAAACTCAGTATGCCGGCTATCGGTATTGCGTTACTAAAAGTTGCGGTTCAGCCTGCGTTAATGTTCCTGATTGCTCTTGCTATCGGACTTCCGGCTGACCAAACAACAAAAGCAATCCTTCTTGTTGCATTCCCTGGTTCTGCCGTTGCAGCCATGATTGCGACTCGTTTCGAGAAACAAGAAGAAGAAACTGCAACTGCGTTTGTGGTCAGTGCGATTCTGTCATTGATTTCACTTCCAATCATTATCGCGCTTACTGCGTAACAAAAAAGCTCCCTTTACGGGAGCTTTTTGCTTTAGGTTTGAAATTTGAACAGTGACAGCAGCGGTTTTTTTCTCGTTTTGGTTTTTTCAGAAGCAGCAGCAGTCTCGGGGATCGGCTGAGCGGTGAATTCTTTCATTTGTGAGGTCATTGATTGCAGATCTGCAAGAATATCATCGATTTCTCTGCGGTGCTGAAGCAGCTGGTAAGATACACCTTCATCGGCTTTTTGTTTCAGCTGGCGTTCCAGTTCCGACATCCTTGCCATCAATTCGCTTTCGTCCTGCCTTTGCTGTAAAAGGGTGTCCAGCTTTTGTTCAAGCTGCTCGATTCTTCGTTCTGTGTCGCTACTTGTTTTTTGGACAAGGAAGCCTGTGCGCTTTTTAGCGCTTTTCGGCAGATGAATATCCTGAATCGCCGTGCCTTCAGAGATTTGTTTTTGAACGGATTTTAGAACCTTCACGTCTTCTGCCGTGAACGAATAGTGTCCGAGCTCATTGCGTTCGGCCGGAAGATTCAGCTGCTTCACCCACCGCTGCACCGTTTTTGCGGAGACGCCGAGTTCACTTGCTACCATATTTGTATTCATGGTCCCATACCTCCTTTTAAGCTAGGTATTCGACCATAGAATGCGGTTCCCTTCCCGTTAGACAAAACAAGAAAAGATTCGGCAAAGAAAGTGGGTATCTCCTTTTTTTCTTCAAAAACTGTTATTGTTCATACAGTTCTAATGGAAGCTGGTCAGGATCAAAAAAGAAGGTGAAACGCTTGCCGGTCAGCGGATCTGTTCTGATTGGCTCTGTTTCGATTCCTTTTTCATGAAGCTCTTGAACCGCTTTATCCAAGCTGCCGACTGTAAAGGCGAGGTGGCGCAGGCCTGCGGCTTCAGGCCGGGTTTGTCGTTCGGGCGGATCGGGAAACGAGAACAGCTCAATGACATACGAGCCGTTAAGCGACAAATCAAGCTTATAGGAGCCGCGCTCTTCGCGGTACGTTTCTTGAATCACCTGAAAACCAAGCTTATGTACGTAGAAAGCTTTCGACTTTTCGTAATCTGAACATATGATTGCAATATGATGTATGGATTTCAGCAACATCATCCCTCCTCGAATTCCAGTATAGCAGAGGGAGCTTTTCCAGCTGGGATTGAAATGCTTTTGACTGGGGTTAATCACTATACTATAATGAGAATGTTACGCACAGGAAAACAGAGGTGAAGACCGTGTTAGACCGTTTAAAATCAATTGAAGAACGATACGAGAAATTAAATGAGCTTTTGAGCGATCCAGAAGTAGTCAACGATCCGAAAAAGCTAAGAGAATATTCAAAAGAGCAATCTGATATACAAGAAACAGTTGACGTATATAGACAATACAGAGATGCGTCAGAACAGCTGGCTGATGCAAAAGCGATGCTTGAAGAGAAGCTGGATGCTGAGATGCGCGACATGGTGAAGGAAGAGATTTCTGAACTTCAGAAGGAAACGGAAACACTGTCAGAACGGCTGAAGGTGCTCCTGATCCCGAAAGATCCTAATGACGACAAAAACGTTATCATGGAGATCCGCGGGGCTGCGGGAGGCGAGGAAGCCGCTTTATTCGCGGGCAATCTGTACAGAATGTATTCCCGTTATGCTGAGCTTCAGGGCTGGAAAACAGAGGTCATGGAAGCGAATGTAACCGGAACGGGCGGCTACAAAGAGATCATCTTTATGATTACAGGAAGCGGCGCGTATTCTAAACTCAAATATGAAAACGGCGCCCACCGCGTACAGCGTGTTCCGGAAACAGAATCAGGCGGACGCATCCATACATCCACTGCAACAGTGGCATGTCTTCCTGAGGCAGAAGAGGTAGAGGTCGACATCCATGAGAAGGATATCCGTGTCGATACATTTGCTTCAAGCGGACCGGGCGGACAAAGCGTTAACACAACAATGTCTGCGGTTCGTCTGACTCACTTGCCGACAGGTGTTGTTGTATCATGCCAGGATGAAAAATCTCAAATTAAGAACAAAGAAAAAGCAATGAAGGTTCTCCGTGCCAGAATCTATGATAAATTTCAGCAGGAAGCCCAGGCTGAATATGATCAAACACGGAAATCAGCAGTCGGATCTGGTGACCGCTCTGAACGTATCCGCACATACAACTTCCCGCAAAACCGTGTGACGGATCACAGAATCGGTTTGACGATTCAAAAGCTTGATCAGATTCTTGAAGGAAAACTTGACGAAGTGGTTGAAGCGCTGATTGTTGAAGATCAGGCAAGCAAGCTTCAGCAGTCGGAAGGTTAAGATGAAGACGATATTCGAAGCCCTGAAATGGGCTTCTTCTTATTTAACCGAAGCGGGAAGAGAAGAAAATGCGGCCGAGCTCCTATTGCTTTATGATACCGGAATGGAGAGAAGCAAGCTGCTCGCAAGCTTACAGGAACCGATTGGTGAAGACGAACTGTATCGCTTTAAGCGTCACGTTGAGATGCATAAAGAGGGCGTGCCGGTTCAATACATTATAGGAAAAGAGTTTTTTTATGGACGGGAATTTATGGTGAATGATGATGTGCTGATCCCGCGGCCGGAAACTGAAGAAGTTGTCTTTCATTTGCTTGAAAAATATCGGAGTGTTTTTTCTGAAGACGGCAAGCTCGAAGTTGTTGACGTTGGTACAGGGAGCGGCGCAATAGCCGTCACGCTTGCGCTTGAAAACCAAAGCTTTTCTGTGTCGGCGGTCGATATTTCGAAAGAGGCGCTGCAAGTCGCCTCTGCCAATGCAGAAAAACTCGGAGCGAATGTGCGCTTTTATCAGGGCGATCTGCTTGAGCCTTTTATTAAGGCGGGAAAAAAAGCGGATATCATTGTCTCAAACCCGCCATATATTTCAGAGGAAGAAATGGCTGATTTATCGGAAATTGTCCGTTTTCATGAGCCGCTGCACGCACTCACCGATGGCGGAGACGGGCTGAAATTTTATAAGCGGTTTATGGAAGACATTCCGCTTGTTATGAAGGATAAAGTATTTGTCGTTTTTGAAATCGGCTGGAAACAGGGAGCGGCGGTCAAAGACCTGATCCTCAAGGCATTTAAGGGAGCGGAAGTGGAAGTGCTGAAAGATATTAATGGAAAAGACAGAACCATATGCGCTCTGATTCATAAAAATAAATAAGCAGCTTGCTGGCGAGTGAATGGATCAAGCTGTTTAACACCAGCAAAGGGGATGTAAACATGAAAAAGGCCCTGACAGCAGGAATCCTGCTCATTGCGATTGAGAGCATGATTGGCACCATTTTTCCGCAGGCTCTTTCATATGAAGCGATTTTTGGCGTTGCGTCTCTCGTTTTAGTGGGGCTCGCGATCATTACATCGGGTTTGGCTGTAAGCGGAAGCGATCAGCGGGCAAACTACCATTCAGAAACCAAAGAAGGCCGTACATCTCGCATGAAAATGGCGGCCGCTTTCTTTGTTGCGGCGATACCTTCCATTCTATGTTATTTGCTGACGATTTTGTTTTAATAAAAAAGGAAGCCTCTTAGGCTTCCTTTTTTTGCAGTAAAACAGAGTCCCATATCCAATAAATAAGAGCTGTTAATACAGCGAAAAGATAGAAGGCTGTATTTTGAAACAGAGATTGTCCCGAAGGCTGAAGCACGCCGAAAATGATCGCGTTAGCAATAAAAGCAGCGGCAAGGTAATACAGCAGATACAAAGGGCTGAACCGTTTCGGCTTTTTATTCATCATGATTTGAAGCGGCAGTGCGAAGATCAAATAAGGAAACAGAAAATAAAATGCCATTGTGATGAGAGCGGCAATGATAAATGAATGAATATAAATTACTGAATAAAGAACGGACATCGTGAATGCTGATAACAGCACTGTATAATTGTATTTCATCTTAAACCTCCTAAAACACTATCGTACCATAAATAAGATTAACAGCTTGCTAGATTTTTTTCACCCTGCACGTTTACCCCCGGCTCTCCTTGTCCATAATAGGACTAGAAACAAAGCACGGAGAGGAACGGTGGGGACCGATGAAAAAAACAGTAATCATTTGTATATATATCTTTCTTTTATTATCTGGAGCGCTCGTAGGGCTGGCAAAAGAAGAGACGGCACAGAAATCGGAAAATCAGCCGGTGGTCATACCGGATCAGGCGATTCGTTTGAGAATATTGGCAAACAGCGATAGTGATCAAGATCAGCAATTAAAACGTCATATAAGAGACGCGGTGAATAAAGAAATCACAACTTGGGTAAAGGATATTACTTCTATTGAAGAAGCGCGTCGCGTGATTCGTTCAAAGCTGCCTGAAATCAAAGCAATTGCAAAGGAAACAATGGAGAAAGAAGGAGCGAATCAGTCGATATCCGTTGATTTTGACAAAATCTCGTTTCCGACAAAGCTTTACGGCAACATGGTATATCCTGCCGGTGAGTATGAAGCGATTTTGATTACGCTTGGAAACGGAGACGGCGCCAACTGGTGGTGTGTGCTGTTCCCGCCCCTCTGCTTTCTCGATTTTTCTAACGGGGAAGCCGTCAAAGAACAAGAAGATAAAGAAGCCTCAAAAAAGCAGACTGAAAAAGTGCTTGAGGACGTAACCGCTAAAGCGGAAAAAGCCAAAAAAGAAGAGAATAAAGAAAAAGAAGACGGCACAGAAGTGAAATTCTTTTTAGTCGAATGGATTTCCGACCTTTTTTCCTAATCATCTGGTCTAAAAATAGATTTGCCTCATAGATTGGAAGAAAGAACGCAAAAACGGGGTGAACGGATGTTTTATCAACTGCGGGTGGCAAGGGAAAAAGACGGAGATGTGCTCGAGGCATTTTTAAAACAGGCAAAAACCAGCTATGAAGGCGTGAAAGAAGGCTTCACTCAATTTCTTATGCTGGAGGACAGTGAGAAAAACATTGCCGGATGCCTCGGTATTGAAAAAATAAGCTGTGACCAGGGGCTGCTGCGATCACTTGTCATATCGGACAAGCTTCACCAAGGCCATATCGTCACGCTTTTTCAAAGCATGGAGGTGCTGTGCGAAAAGCATCAGATCAAAACCGTGTACCTAGTAGCAAATCAGCATTCCTCTGCGGACTTTCTGACGGCCATGGGTTTTGAAAGAGCTGAGAGTGTACCGGAGGAGCTGTTTTCTTCTGATCACTTCTGTGATTCGCGGCAAACAGAAGGAGCCGTTTTGATGAAAAAAGCGTCTGGATAAGTGCAGTTTATACACATACTTATCCACTTCTTTATTAGCGTTGTCCACAATTTGTGGATAACGCTTGTTTTATTACAGGACATCTTTTATACTTTCAAAAGGATTACACGCGTAAAACAATCGTTTTATTGTTGTGAATAAGGAGTTTGGTCAGAAATGAAAACGAAAAGATGGTTTGTGGATGTAACTGACGAGTTATCCACAAATGATCCACAAATTGCACAAGCAGCCGCTTTGCTCCGAGAAAATGAGGTCGTTGCCTTTCCGACAGAAACAGTATATGGCCTAGGCGCAAACGCAAAAAATACGGATGCCGTCAAAAAAATATATGAGGCGAAAGGACGGCCGAGCGATAATCCCCTGATTGTCCACATTGCGGATATCAGCCAGCTTGAGGATTTAACGGGCCCAGCGCCGGAAAAGGCGAAAACATTGATGAAACGGTTTTGGCCGGGAGCACTTACGCTCATACTGCCTTGCAAACCTGGTGCGCTTTCACCTCGTGTAACGGCAGGTCTTGATACGGTTGCCATTAGAATGCCGGATCATCCACTTGCCCTTGCATTGATTCGCGAATCGGGACTGCCGATTGCAGCACCGAGCGCCAATCTATCAGGCAAGCCAAGTCCCACAAAAGCAGAGCATGTGGCACACGACTTGGATGGCCGCATAGCCGGTATTATGGATGGAGGCCCTACCGGAATCGGGGTTGAATCAACCGTGCTTTCATGTGCGGACGACATCCCTGTTCTCCTGCGTCCTGGCGGTATTACGAAGGAACAAATTGAAGCGGTGATCGGGCCGATTCATGTGGATAAAGGGCTCAGCGATCAAAACGAGAAGCCGATTTCTCCAGGGATGAAATATACACATTATGCGCCGACAGCGCCTCTTGCCATTTGCGAAGGCAGCCCAGAGCGCATTCAGCACCTCATTCAAGAATATCAACAGGGCGGAAGACGGGTCGGTGTCCTGACGACAGAAGAAAACGCGGGCGTTTATTCCGCTGATTATGTGAAGAGCTGCGGAAGACGGGCTCAGCTTGAGACTGTTGCGGCAGGGCTGTATGATGCTTTGCGCAGCTTTGATGAGAATAAGGTGGATTTGATTATCTCGGAATCCTTTCCGGACACAGGTGTCGGTCTCGCCATTATGAACAGGCTGATGAAAGCCGCCGGAGGAAGAGTGATTCGCTGAAAGCAGTCAGATGTTCTAACCCTTTTTGGACACGCATAGGCTAAAAAAGCGGGGCGTGTCCAAGGGGGTTATTTATGTATGTCGGATTTGTTTATAGGCGAACTGATTACATTAAGCATCATGGCGTTTGCTTTAGGGATGGATGCTTTTTCTGTAGGCCTTGGAATGGGCATGGTCAAACTTAGAAAGAAGCAGATATTCTATATTGGTTTCATCATCGGCCTCTTTCACGTCATCATGCCTCTCGCAGGGATGGCGGCCGGTAACATGCTGTCAGGGCTCCTCGGCGTGTTAGCGGTTTATATCGGTGGGGCGCTGCTTTTTGTTCTTGGGGTTCAAATGCTTATGGCCTCTTTTAAACAGTCAGAAGAACGATTCATGTCACCGGCAGGGCCGGGCTTATTGCTGTTTGCCATCGGCGTCAGCCTTGACAGCTTTTCCGTCGGCTTGAGCTTGGGGATATACGGCTCGCATCCGTTCCTCACAATTACCCTGTTCGGGCTGTTTAGCATGATGTTGACATGGCTGGGCCTGCTGGTCGGAAAACAAGTGCAGTCATGGCTTGGCACATACAGCGAAGCGCTCGGGGGCATCATATTAATCGTGTTTGGACTAAAGCTGCTTTTGCCAATTTAATATACCAATAAAAGAAACGAAGTCGCCGTTTCTTTTTTCTTCATATATAATAGAGAAAAATAAGGGGTGACTGACATGGATATTATTTTTGTCTGTACTGGAAATACGTGCCGCAGCCCAATGGCTGAGGCGCTTTTTAAATCAATTGCAGAAATGGAAGGGCTGAATGTCAATGTCCGCTCGGCAGGCGTGTTTGCTTCGCCTAATGGGAAAGCGACGCCTCATGCAGTCGAAGCGCTGTTTGAAAAACACATTGCCCTTAATCATGTGTCTTCTCCATTAACTGAAGAACTGATGGAATCGGCTGATTTGGTTCTGGCTATGACCCATCAGCACAAACAGATCATTGCCAGCCAATTTGGACGTTATCGTGATAAAGTGTTTACGTTAAAAGAATATGTTACAGGCAGCCATGGTGATGTCATCGATCCGTTCGGCGGCTCAATTGACATCTATAAACAAACGCGAGATGAGCTTGAAGAGCTTCTTCGGCAGCTGGCAAAACAGCTGAAAAAAGACCGCAGATAAGTTGTCAGAAAATCTGCAAACAGGTCATTTGCAAATCCTGCGTGAAGGAGTAGAATATAGTGAAAAGCACATCATATGGTGTGAATCAAAGAGCGGACAGGCTGCGCGGTCAATAAAGCGGGCGGCCCGCATCACACACGCTGGGAGGAAAAGCAGATGAAAGTAGCCATTGCATCGGATCATGGCGGCGTTCACATTCGAAATGAAATCAAAGAGTTAATGGACGAATTGCAAATTGAATATATTGATATGGGCTGTGACTGCGGCAGCGGCTCTGTCGATTATCCGGATTATGCTTTTCCGGTGGCCGAAAAAGTGGTTAGCGGCGAAGTTGACAGAGGCATTTTAATTTGCGGGACAGGCATCGGCATGAGCATTTCCGCTAATAAAGTAAAAGGGATTCGCTGCGCGCTGGCGCACGATACCTTCAGCGCGAAGGCGACGAGGGAGCATAATGACACAAACATCCTTGCGATGGGTGAACGGGTGATCGGACCTGGTTTGGCTCGGGAAATCGCAAAAACCTGGCTGACTACTGAGTTTACCGGGGGAAGACACCAAACGCGTATTGGAAAAATCTCCGATTATGAAGAGAAAAACCTGTAGGGGTGCTGTTTAATGAATGAGTTGAAACAAACGTGGAAGACGATGCTGTCTGAGTTTCAGGACCAAGCGGAATTGAAACAAGATCAGCTCTTCGTCCTTGGATGCAGCACGAGCGAAGTGGCCGGCAGCCGGATCGGCACATCGGGCAGTGTAGATATCGCTGAAAGCATCTACAGCGGACTTGCTGAGCTCCGGGAAAAAACGGGAATCCATCTGGCGTTTCAATGCTGCGAGCATTTAAACAGAGCGCTTGTCGTCGAAGCAGAAACAGCCAAGCTGTTCAGGCTTCCAACCGTTTCTGCCGTGCCCGTTCCAAAAGCGGGCGGAGCGATGGCGTCTTATGCGTTTAAGCAGATGAAGTCTCCTGTTCTTGTTGAAACCATTCAGGCTGACGCCGGAATTGATATAGGCGATACGTTTATCGGCATGCATCTGAAGCCGGTGGCTGTCCCTGTGCGTGTCTCTCAAAACAGCCTCGGTTCAGCTCATGTGACATTGGCGCGTACACGGCCGAAACTAATCGGCGGAGTGCGGGCGGTTTATGAGTGTGAATGAAAGGACTGTATAGCCAGTCTTTTCTTTTATTTTAAGACAGTGAAATAAATTCCGAACTTTAAATTAAATTCAAGTTATTAATATTCGTTTTTACCAATAAAAATTTAGATTTTTTAAAAATAATCTTTTACATCGGCCTTAAAAACCATGTACAATAGTGATGGTAAAAACAAAGAACAGGATACGGATAGGAGAGGATCTCGCTGATGAAACATTTACCTGCGCAAGACGAACAAGTGTTTAACGCCATTAAAAATGAGCGTGAACGCCAACAGACTAAGATCGAATTGATTGCTTCTGAGAACTTTGTAAGTGAAGCGGTTATGGAAGCACAAGGATCTGTTTTGACAAATAAGTACGCAGAAGGATATCCGGGCAAACGCTACTACGGCGGATGCGAGCACGTCGATGTCGTTGAAGATATCGCCCGTGACCGCGCGAAGGAAATCTTTGGAGCGGAGCATGTAAACGTTCAGCCTCATTCAGGCGCGCAAGCAAACATGGCAGTGTACTTCACGATTTTGGAGCAAGGCGATACTGTACTTGGGATGAACCTCTCCCACGGCGGCCATTTAACACACGGAAGCCCAGTCAACTTCAGCGGTGTTCAATATAACTTTGTTGAGTACGGCGTAGATAAAGAAACTCAATATATTGATTACGATGACGTGCGTGAAAAAGCCCTCGCTCATAAACCGAAGCTTATCGTAGCAGGAGCAAGTGCGTATCCTCGTACAATCGACTTTAAGAAATTCCGTGAAATTGCTGATGAAGTCGGCGCTTACTTCATGGTGGATATGGCACATATCGCAGGACTTGTTGCGGCAGGCCTTCATCCAAACCCGGTTCCTTACGCTGATTTCGTTACAACAACAACACATAAAACACTTCGCGGTCCTCGCGGCGGTATGATCCTTTGCCGTGAAGAGTTTGGCAAGAAAATTGATAAATCGATCTTCCCTGGAATTCAAGGCGGCCCGCTGATGCACGTTATTGCCGCAAAAGCTGTTTCATTCGGTGAAGTATTGCAGGACGATTTCAAAACATATGCACAAAACGTCATTTCAAACGCGAAACGTCTGGCTGAAGCCTTAACGAAAGAGGGCATCCAGCTCGTTTCAGGCGGAACAGACAACCACCTTATCCTTGTTGACCTTCGTTCGCTCGGACTGACTGGTAAGGTTGCGGAGCATGTACTTGATGAAATCGGTATTACGTCTAACAAAAACGCGATTCCATATGATCCTGAAAAACCTTTCGTAACAAGCGGCATCCGTCTTGGTACAGCTGCTGTAACCAGCCGCGGTTTTGACGGAGACGCATTAGAAGAAGTCGGTGCTATCATTGCGCTTGCATTGAAAAACCACGAAGACGAAGGAAAACTTGAAGAAGCAAGACAGCGTGTAGCTGCTCTGACTGATAAATTTCCTTTATATAAAGAATTAGATTATTAAGATCCTAAAACCCGCTGGGGCTTATGCCCGGCGGGTTTTTTGACGATGTTCTTGAAACTCAATGTCTTTTTTTGTAGAATCAATAGAAGTGTGTAATTGTTGATGGGACAATAAAAAAGGAGCTGAAACACAGTATGGGAAAGGTTTATGTATTTGATCATCCTTTAATTCAGCACAAGCTGACATATATACGGAATGAAAATACAGGTACGAAGGATTTTAGAGAGTTAGTAGATGAAGTGGCTACACTCATGGCATTTGAAATTACCCGCGATCTTCCTCTGGAAGAAGTGGATATCAATACACCGGTTCAGGCTGCGAAATCGAAAGTCATCTCAGGGAAAAAACTCGGAGTGGTTCCTATCCTCAGAGCAGGATTGGGAATGGTTGACGGCATTTTAAAGCTGATTCCTGCGGCAAAAGTGGGACATGTCGGCCTTTACCGTGATCCAGAAACCTTAAAACCCGTGGAATACTATGTCAAGCTTCCTTCTGATGTGGAAGAGCGTGAATTCATCGTGGTTGACCCGATGCTCGCTACAGGCGGTTCCGCAGTTGAAGCCATTCACAGCCTTAAAAAACGCGGTGCGAAAAATATCCGTTTCATGTGTCTTGTAGCAGCGCCGGAGGGTGTGGAAGAATTGCAGAAGCATCATTCGGACGTTGATATTTACATTGCGGCGCTAGATGAAAAATTAAATGAAAAAGGATATATTGTTCCAGGTCTCGGAGATGCTGGTGACCGCATGTTTGGAACAAAATAAAAAAATGAAATCCCCAAAAGGGGGTTTCATTTTTTTATCCAGTTTTTTGCTATTCGGTGAATCTGTATACAATTATAGGTGAAAATGTGAACATTCTGTGGAGACGTAAAGTATAAAAAGTTTTTTAACTTTAAACAGATTGACACATGTTAGGGGCTATTGTATGCTAAACGAGGGTATTATGGGAAGGTTTTCATAGCTTTCATTATAGTCCTCATCCTCAATGTAAATCCTCTCAGCAAACCCGTATTATGAGGATTTATTTAAGCGAATGAAACAGCATCCCTGCAAGGCTTGCGGATGAATGATTTTTTCGAACAGGCCCGTTTTGCCGGTCAAAAAAGGTCTTCTACTAAGGGTTAACCGCTGATTTTTGCCGTATCCAAGCTATACATTATTTTTTCATCAGGAGACAGATAATTGATGGACGATCCCAAGCTTACATTTAGCAGACAACGCAAATATTTATTGTTCATTTTGGCAGTGTATGTACTGGGTTATGGTTTAACAGCGTATAAAACCGTTTTTTTAGGCCTTATTCTGGGAACTGTTTTCAGTTTGTTTAATTTTTTACTGCTCGTCAGAAGAATGAATGCTTTTGACAGAGCTGTTGAGAAAGGAAAGTCCATACGATCTCTCGGGAGCGCAGCGCGGTGGTGCAATGCGATTCTTGCTGTGGCTGTTGCCTATAAAAATCCCGAATACTTTCATATGGCAAGTACAGTTATTGGATTAATGACAATATACCCTGTCATTATGATAGATTCCTTTATCCAGCTTAAACGTTCATCAATGGAAGAGAGGTGAAAACCCTTTGAATCATGGTTACAGAACTATAGAATTTCTAGGTCTTACTTTTAATCTGACAAACATTCTGATGATTACTGTGGCGAGTGTGATTGTTTTATTGATTGCTATATTGACGACAAGAACGCTTTCGATCCGTCCCGGAAAAGCCCAGAACTTTATGGAATGGATTGTTGATTTCGTACGCAATATTATTGGCAGTACAATGGATTTAAAAACAGGGGCTAACTTCTTGGCACTTGGTGTCACATTGCTGATGTACATATTTGTGTCGAATATGCTGGGGCTGCCGTTCTCTATTACAATCGGACATGAGCTCTGGTGGAAGTCTCCGACAGCCGATCCTGCCATTACATTAACGCTAGCCGTGATGGTTGTTGCTTTAACCCACTACTATGGTGTGAAGATGAAAGGGCTCAAGGAATATTCCAAAGACTATTTAAGACCTGTTCCATTCATGCTCCCGATGAAAATCATCGAAGAGTTTGCGAATACGCTGACTCTAGGTTTACGGCTGTATGGTAACATCTTCGCCGGTGAGATTCTTCTCGGCCTGCTTGCGGGATTAGCGACAAGCCACTATTCGCAAAGCGTGGCTCTCGGTCTTGTCGGTACAATCGGTGCCATTCTGCCGATGCTGGCATGGCAAGCATTCAGTTTATTTATTGGTGCCATCCAGGCATTTATTTTTACAATGCTGACGATGGTGTACATGTCTCATAAAATCAGTCATGATCATTAAAACATTATATCCAAACGGATAACATTTTAAAGGAGGAACTTTTTCATGAATTTAATAGCAGCTGCGATTGCAATTGGTTTAGGCGCACTTGGTGCAGGTATTGGTAACGGTTTGATTGTTTCACGTACGGTAGAGGGGATTGCCCGTCAGCCGGAAGCAGGTAAAGAACTGAGAACTCTTATGTTCATGGGTATCGCATTAGTTGAAGCCCTTCCTATTATCGCTGTCGTTATCGCATTCTTAGCGTTCTTTGGCTAAGCATAAAAGCCTTATATGAACTAAAAATGGCGAAGATCATTCCAAGAGAACCTTCGCCATTGCTTTATGTCTGATAAGCATCCCGCCTTGCCGGCTGAAAAGAGACAAGTGCGGCTGCTGGATCAGCAAAGAAAAACCTGCAGAAGGGAGTTGCCGTAGTAGATGTCTCAATTACCACTTGAACTAGGATTGTCGTTTAACGGCGGAGATATCCTGTTCCAACTGTTAGCTATGTTAATCTTATTAGCGCTTCTGAAGAAATACGCTTTAGGGCCGCTATTAAACATAATGAAACAGCGTGAAGACCACATCGCTGGAGAAATTACGTCTGCTGAAGAAAAAAATAAAGAAGCGCAGCAGCTTATTGAAGAGCAGCGCGTTCTTTTAAAAGAAGCAAGACAGGAATCCCAAACTCTTATCGAAAACGCAAAGAAACTGGGAGAGAAGCAAAAAGAAGAGATTATTCAGGCTGCACGTGCAGAATCTGAACGTCTGAAAGAAGCAGCAAGAACTGAAATCGTGAAGGAAAAAGAACAGGCGGTTTCTGCTCTCCGTGAGCAAGTAGCGTCTCTTTCTGTCATGATTGCGTCGAAAGTGATCGAAAAAGAACTGGATGAACAAGCGCAAGAGAAATTGATCCAGGACTATCTTAAAGAGGTAGGAGAAAGCCGATGAGTGGATCAGCTGTCTCTAAACGATATGCATCAGCTCTTTTTGATATAGCCAATGAGTCCGCTCAGCTGAATCAAGTAGAAGAAGAGCTAACTGTTGTAAAACAAGTATTTCAAAATGAAAAAGCGCTTAATGATGTGTTGAACCATCCGAAGATGCCGGCTGCGAAGAAAAAAGAGCTGATCCAAAATGCATTTGGCTCTTTGTCACAGTCCGTGCTTAATACGATTTTTCTTTTGATTGACCGCCATCGTGCCGCGATTGTGCTTGAGCTCACAGATGAGTTTATCAAACTCGCAAATGAGGCCCGTCAAACAGAAGACGCAATCGTATATTCAGTGAAACCGCTGACGGATGCTGAAATGTTACCATTATCACAAGTGTTTGCAAAAAAGGCCGGAGTCGCTTCACTGAGAATCAGAAATGAAGTGCAGACGGATTTAATAGGCGGCATTAAAGTCCGCATTGGAAACCGGATTTATGACGGCAGCGTAAGCGGGAAGCTTCAGCGCATTGAACGTCAATTAGCCGGGGAAAATCGATAGAAGGGGTGAAACCTAAGTGAGCATCAAAGCTGAAGAGATTAGCACGCTGATAAAACAGCAAATACAAAATTATCAATCTGATATTGAAGTTCAAGACGTAGGTACAGTCATCCAAGTCGGTGACGGTATTGCACGTGTGCACGGCCTTGACAACTGTATGGCCGGTGAACTTGTCGAATTTTCAAACGGTGTTTTGGGTATGGCTCAAAACCTTGAGGAATCAAACGTAGGTATCGTCATCTTAGGACCTTTCAGTGAGATCCGTGAGGGAGACGAAGTAAAAAGAACAGGCCGCATCATGGAGGTTCCTGTTGGTGAAGAGTTAATCGGCCGTATTGTAAATCCGTTAGGCCAGCCGGTAGACGGACTAGGCCCGATTCTGACAAGCAAAACTCGTCCGATCGAAAGCCCTGCACCAGGCGTTATGGACCGTAAATCAGTTCATGAACCGCTTCAAACCGGTATCAAAGCGATCGATGCACTGATTCCAATCGGCCGCGGCCAGCGTGAGCTGATCATCGGTGACCGTCAAACAGGTAAAACATCTGTTGCGATCGATGCGATTCTGAACCAAAAAGACCAAGACATGATCTGCGTATATGTTGCGATCGGCCAAAAAGAATCAACAGTCCGCGGCGTAGTAGAAACATTGCGTAAACACGGCGCGCTTGATTATACAATTGTTGTAACGGCGTCTGCGTCACAGCCGGCACCGCTTCTGTACCTGGCACCGTATGCTGGGGTTACAATGGCAGAAGAATTTATGTACAGCGGCAAGCACGTTCTTGTTGTATACGATGATCTTTCTAAACAAGCTGCCGCTTACCGTGAGCTGTCCTTGCTTCTTCGCCGTCCGCCAGGCCGTGAAGCGTTCCCTGGGGATGTATTCTATCTTCATTCCCGTCTGCTTGAGCGTGCAGCAAAGCTTAGCGACGCGAAAGGCGCAGGATCAATTACAGCTCTGCCGTTCGTAGAAACACAAGCCGGAGATATCTCTGCTTATATTCCGACGAACGTCATTTCCATCACCGACGGACAGATCTTCCTGCAATCTGATTTGTTCTTCTCAGGCGTACGTCCAGCGATCAACGCCGGATTGTCTGTATCCCGTGTCGGCGGCTCAGCGCAAATCAAAGCGATGAAAAAAGTATCAGGTACTTTGCGTCTTGACCTTGCGTCATACCGTGAGCTGGAAGCATTCGCTCAATTCGGTTCTGACCTCGACCAAGCGACTCAGGCAAAACTGAACCGCGGTGCGCGTACAGTTGAAGTGCTGAAGCAGGATCTGAACAAGCCGCTTCCGGTTGAAAAGCAAGTAGCCATTCTTTATGCGCTGACAAAAGGATATCTCGATGATATTCCTGTGGCGGATATCAGACGTTTTGAAGAAGAGTACTACATGTACCTTGACCAAAACCATAAAGACCTGCTTGACGGAATTGCGAAAACAGGAAACCTTCCTGCTGATGAAGACTTCAATGCTGCAATCGAAGGCTTCAAACGCACATTTGCACCAAGCAACTAACTCGAATGCTGATGAGAGAAAAAGGTTCTCTTTTTCTCTCTTTTTACGCAGATGAAGAGAAAAGGTGGTGAAATCTTTGGCCTCATTACGCGATATTAAGTCAAGGATCACGTCAACGAAAAAAACAAGTCAGATTACAAAAGCCATGCAGATGGTATCTGCGGCTAAGCTGAATCGTGCTGAAAACAATGCAAAATCATTTGTGCCATATATGGATAAAATCCAAGAGGTTGTGTCAAACGTCGGAAGAGTTTCCGGCAACGTAAAGCATCCGATGCTTCTCAGCAGAGAAGTGAAAAAAACGGCATACCTTGTCATTACGTCTGACCGCGGTCTTGCCGGCGCTTTTAACAGTTCGGTTTTACGGAATGCTTATCAGGCCATGCAAGAACGTCATCAGTCTAAGGATGAGTATGCGGTGATTGCCATCGGAAGAGTGGGCCGTGATTTCTTTAAGAAACGGGAGATTCCGATCATTTCCGAGTTAACAGGACTTGGGGATGAAGTGACGTTTACAGAAATTAAAGATCTTGCCCGTCAAACGATCCAAATGTTTATAGACGGTGCGTTTGATGAATTGCACCTTGTTTATAACCATTTTGTCAGCGCCATTACTCAAGAAGTAACGGAGAAAAAACTTCTGCCGTTATCTGATTTGGGCAGCGGCGGCGGAAAAAGAACGGCGTCTTATGAATTTGAACCATCTGAAGAGGAGGTTCTGGAGGTTTTGCTTCCTCAATATGCAGAAAGCTTAATCTTCGGTGCGCTTCTTGACAGTAAAGCAAGTGAGCACGCTGCAAGAATGACGGCGATGAAAAATGCGACAGACAACGCGAAGGAACTTATCGATTCACTTTCGCTTTCTTACAACCGCGCTCGCCAAGCAGCCATCACACAAGAAATTACGGAAATTGTCGGCGGAGCAGCCGCTTTAGAATAGAAAGATTTTGTCAGGAGGGATAGCGATGAAGAAAGGACGCGTTAGCCAGGTATTAGGACCGGTCGTCGACGTGCGTTTTGAAGACGGTCACTTGCCTGAAATTTATAATGCGATTAAAATTTCACAGCCAGCTGCAAGTGAAAACGAAGTAGGTATTGATTTAACGCTTGAGGTCGCTCTTCATTTAGGTGATGATACAGTCCGTACAATCGCAATGGCATCTACGGATGGTGTTCAGCGCGGTATGGAAGCTGTAGATACAGGAGCGCCAATCTCAGTACCGGTTGGTGATGTAACACTTGGACGTGTATTTAACGTTCTCGGAGAAAATATTGATTTGAATGAGCCGGTTCCTGCGGATGCGAAAAAGGATCCGATTCACAGACAGGCGCCTTCATTCGATCAGCTTTCAACAGAAGTTGAAATTCTTGAAACAGGTATTAAAGTTGTTGATTTGCTTGCTCCTTACATTAAGGGCGGTAAAATCGGATTGTTCGGTGGTGCCGGTGTAGGTAAAACCGTATTAATCCAGGAATTAATCAACAACATCGCGCAAGAGCACGGCGGTATCTCTGTATTCGCCGGCGTAGGAGAGCGTACTCGTGAAGGGAACGACCTTTTCTACGAAATGAGTGACTCTGGCGTAATCAACAAAACAGCCATGGTATTCGGACAAATGAACGAGCCGCCGGGCGCACGTATGCGTGTTGCTTTGACAGGCCTTACAATGGCTGAGCACTTCCGTGATGTACAAGGACAGGACGTACTGTTCTTCATCGATAACATTTTCCGTTTCACACAAGCGGGTTCAGAGGTTTCAGCCCTTCTTGGCCGTATGCCTTCAGCGGTTGGTTATCAGCCGACGCTTGCAACTGAGATGGGTCAGCTCCAAGAGCGTATCACGTCTACGAACGTTGGATCAGTTACATCTATCCAGGCGATCTACGTGCCTGCCGATGACTACACTGACCCGGCGCCGGCGACAACGTTCGCTCACTTGGATGCGACAACAAACCTTGAGCGTAAATTAACTGAAATGGGTATTTACCCTGCGGTTGATCCGTTGGCATCTACATCACGCGCCCTTGCTCCTGAAATTGTCGGAGAAGAGCATTATGCGGTTGCGCGTGAAGTACAGTCAACGCTTCAGCGTTACAAAGAGCTTCAAGATATCATTGCGATTCTCGGTATGGATGAACTAGGCGAGGAAGACAAACTTGTCGTTCACCGCGCACGCCGTATCCAGTTCTTCCTTTCTCAGAACTTCCACGTGGCTGAACAGTTCACTGGACAAAAAGGTTCTTACGTGCCTGTAAAAGAGACGGTACAAGGCTTCAAAGAAATCTTAGCCGGTAAATACGACCATCTTCCAGAAGATGCGTTCCGTCTTGTAGGCCGTATCGAAGAAGTTGTTGAGAAAGCAAAAGAAATGGGTGTAGAAGTTTAATCTGGTCCTAGGAGGGTAAAAGCATGAAGACCGTTAAAGTCAATATCGTTACTCCCGACGGCCCAGTATACGATGCGGATATCGAAATGGTGAGTGTGAGAGCCGAAAGCGGCGATCTCGGTATTTTGCCAGGCCATATTCCAACCGTGGCTCCTCTTAAAATCGGCGCTGTCCGTCTGAAAAAAGACGGGCAGACTGAAATGGTTGCCGTCAGCGGCGGATTTGTCGAAGTCCGTCCTGATCAGGTCACCATCCTTGCCCAGGCTGCCGAGACAGCGGAAGGCATCGATAAAGAGCGCGCTGAAGCTGCACGCCAGCGGGCGCAGGAGCGTTTGAATTCTCAATCAGATGATACTGACATTCGTCGGGCTGAGCTTGCGTTACAGCGGGCTTTGAACAGATTGGATGTAGCAGGGAAATAAGAAAAAATCCTTCTCTTTATGAGAAGGATTTTTTTATGAACGAACAAGAGAATCAAACAGCGACAGCAGCGGGCGATCCTCTTCTTGGCGCAGGTATAAACCATCACAGGCATTCATTGTATGCCACGATTTGCGATGTCTTCTAAAGCCAAGTGTATAAGCGCCGTCTTTATAGGGATAAGGTTTTACAACCCATTCAGCATCTTCATGGCGGGCAATCACGCAATCTATAAGATAAACACTGATCATTTTCTCGAATTCTTCAATAGGAAGATTCCAATCAGCAAGCAAAAGCTCTTGTATACTTTGAAAATAAAGGTTTTCAAGCTCTTCAAGGCTTTCTCTCGTATAGGTAAGAGAAATGTTAAAAAACTGACACAATTCATTCAGTTCTTCAATCTGTGACTGTCTATAATCATAATAGAATGCAATTGCTTCCCATTCCTGATCAAAAATTGGCAGGTCCTCACCATATTGCTTTTCAGGCTGAAAAAAAGAATGATTCACATTTGCCAGCTCCTTTCCAATAAAGTATACCATGTAAAAGAATCGCACTTTAAGCGGGGATTAGCCCTAGATTTGGCTGATTATTCCGTTCTGTATAAAATGTATCATCTTTATCTGTGCTTCTTATATAATAAGAAAGGGTATGAACGCAGAGAAAGGAGTGTAATAGATGAGTGTATTGGGACAGCAGGCTGCAATCGGCATTGTCGTTCACCTGATTTTTATAGCAGTGACTTGGTGGGCGTTGCAAGCCGTCAATATAGATCCGTTAATCAAAAAAGGCAAAGTCGTGCAGGCTAGACTCCTGATGATTTTGCTGACAATTGCCATTGGAACGGCCGTTGCTAATTTCTTTTTAGATTATCTCAATTATTCACAGCAGCTTCCCTATCTATTTTAATAGGTTTTGAACATTATTATCATTAAATGGTTGGGAGAAGCGGGTTGAAGCGAATAGCTCGAGTTTTGACGAAGATTTTTACGTATGGCGCCTCTTGCCTCCGGTAAAACTGGGGATAAGGGGGAGAGATGAACATGAAGAAAAAACAAGTAAGCCACGCTATTATCATTTCCGTCATGTTAAGCTTCGTCATTGCTGTTTTCCATACCATCCATGCGAGTGAATTAACGCCGTTAGCACAAATGGCAGAGGGGATGGAACGCCAAGATGTGTCAATAGATAAGTGGACATTGCATGCAAAACAAAACATGTCACTGACCGAAAAAGAATTTTATCAAAAAGTGCAACGTTTAAAATCAGAGTATCGTCAATATGATTGGGTGATTGCACGGGAAGATAAAATGATAAAGGCAATTGGCACATATACTGACAAAAAAAATCGTACTTCTTTTAGACTGCAGCTTGTCACAACCCTCAAAAAACACAATCCAACTTCGTATTTATTATATGAGCAAATGAGTCTAGAGACACCGGATAGCTGGAATGATACATATGAACAGTTTGAACGGGAGACACTTGGGATATTCCAAGAAAAAGTAGTTATTTTTACTTGTCTAAATGGTCACTTAGATGATAATATGAATATTGTTTTGCAAAAAAAAGCAAATCAGTTATTAAATGAATTTCAAGCAAGATCAGTAGAACATGTAGTTGAGCCAAATTTCGTTTCTATTTCTGCGTTTACAGATGAGTGGGAAGAGTACATTATGACCTCGAAACATAAAATGAATTTGCAAATTGCACTTAGAAGTGCAGAAATGGGCGGAAAACATACCGTTACGGTTGGCACACCAATCGTTACGACTGAATATTAATATAGAGAATTTAGGGACGCGGAGGGGAATACCTTGGAAAAAATCATCGTCCGCGGCGGTCAGAAGTTAAACGGCACAGTCAAAGTTGAAGGCGCTAAAAATGCCGTTTTACCTGTTATCGCTGCATCTTTATTAGCAAGTGAAGAAAAAAGCGTAATTTGTGATGTACCTACGCTCTCCGATGTATATACAATTAACGAAGTGTTGCGTCATTTAGGAGCAGATGTGCATTTTGAAAATAATGAAGTGACTGTAAATGCTTCATACGCTTTGCAAACTGAAGCACCTTTTGAATATGTTCGTAAAATGCGTGCGTCTGTGCTTGTCATGGGGCCGCTTCTTGCGCGTACAGGTCATGCAAGAGTTGCACTTCCGGGCGGATGCGCAATTGGTTCCAGACCGATTGATCAGCATTTAAAAGGTTTTGAAGCAATGGGCGCAGAAATCAAAGTCGGTAATGGCTTCATTGAAGCTGAAGTAAAAGGCCGACTGCAAGGCGCAAAAATTTATCTGGACTTCCCAAGTGTAGGAGCTACAGAGAACCTGATTATGGCAGCCGCTCTAGCTGAAGGAACAACTACGCTGGAAAACGTGGCAAAAGAACCCGAAATCGTTGATTTAGCAAACTATATCAACGGCATGGGCGGAAAAATCCGCGGAGCTGGCACCGGCACCATCAAAATTGAAGGAGTCGAAAAGCTTCACGGCGTAAAACACCATATTATTCCTGACCGCATTGAAGCGGGCACATTTATGGTTGCTGCTGCAATCACTGAAGGAAACGTATTAGTAAAAGGAGCCGTTCCTGAACACCTCACCTCTTTAATTGCAAAAATGGAAGAGATGGGTGTAACAATTAAGGATGAAGGTGAAGGTCTGCGTGTCATCGGCCCGAAAGAACTTAAACCGATTGACATCAAAACAATGCCTCACCCGGGCTTCCCGACTGATATGCAGTCACAAATGATGGCGCTTCTGCTTCGTGCAAGCGGCACAAGCATGATTACAGAAACCGTTTTTGAAAACCGTTTTATGCATGCGGAAGAATTCCGCCGTATGAATGGTGATATCAAGATTGAAGGACGTTCTGTCATCATTAACGGTCCTGTACAGCTTCAGGGAGCTGAAGTTGCAGCGACTGATTTGCGTGCAGGTGCAGCGCTGATTCTTGCGGGGTTAGTGGCTGAAGGTCACACACGTGTTACTGAATTGAAGCACTTAGACCGCGGTTACGTTGATTTCCATCAGAAGCTTGCCGCTCTGGGCGCAGACATCGAACGTGTAAATGATGAGTCTGCTTCTGAGCAAGAGAATAAAGAAGTCGTTTCTGACTTAAATGCATAAACTTACTTGAAAATCAGTATGTCACTCTGGCATACTGGTTTTTTATTTTTTGTGTATTATCATCATTATGCGCAAAATAGCAAAAAAGAATACGTAAATGACAAATAAAGTTTCTGTCCAAAACGAGAGTCATATTAGCTTGTCCCTGCCCATAGACTAGACTAGAGTCGAATCCCGAGCAGGAGGCAGCTGAATATGAAACAATTCGCAATCACACTATCCGTACTATGTGCATTGATTCTCTTGGTTCCCACACTCTTGGTTATACCATTCCAGCATAATAAGGAAGCGGGGGCCAGCGTAGAATCAGAAAAGACAGCAGTCAGCACGAAACCAGCATCGAAAGGAGCAGAAACATTGAAAGCATCACCTGTTTCTATTCCCGTCTATCGAACCGCAAATCAATCCGTAGAAAACATTCCGCTTGAAGAGTATGTGATTGGAGTCGTCGCCTCCGAAATGCCGGCAACCTTTAAACCTGAAGCACTGAAAGCCCAGGCGCTTGCCGCCAGAACATTTATTGTCAGACTGATGGTGTCAAATTCAGCGGTAGAAGCTCCTAAAGGCTCACTGGTGGATGATACACAGATGTTCCAGGTGTATAAAAGCAAAGCGGAGCTGAAAAAACAGTGGGGCACAAGCTATGAGACAAAACTGAAGAAAATCACAGATGCGGTAACCAGTACGCAAGGCAAAATCTTAACGTACAACAACCAGCCGATTGAAGCATCCTTTTTCTCCACAAGCAACGGCTACACAGAGAATGCAGAAGCTTATTGGACAAGTGCTATCCCATATTTAAAAAGCGTCAAAAGCCCATGGGATAAAAAGTCTCCGAAATATAAGGCAACGAAAACCTTTACAGCGGCAGAATTTCAGCAAAAGCTTGGCGTCAAGCTGGATGGATCTAGCGCAGTAGGGAAGATTACCGGCGAGACACCGGGCCACCAGGTCGCAACTGCCGTCATTAACGGCAAGACGCTGAAAGGAAGAGACATACGTGAAAAGCTGGGTCTCAACTCCGCCGATTTTGAATGGAAGCGAAATGGAGACACAATTACAGTCACGACGAGAGGATTTGGCCACGGTGTGGGGATGAGCCAATACGGAGCGAATTTTATGGCCAAAGAAGGCAAAACGGTTGATGACATTGTAAAGTACTATTACCAAGGCACACAAATTTCTGAGGCAGATGCGTTTTTGAATAAATATATGGCGAAAAAGTAGAAAAAGGCGCTCTTTGGGCGTCTTTTTCTGTTCTTGAATGTCATTTATCTAAGAGCAGCTGAAACGGTTTAGAGGAGCTTCTGACCGTCTTTAAGGATCAGTCCTTTTTTCCTGATTTCAGGCTTTGAGATTGTGGTAAAGTCATCCACATTTGTCGACAGACTTCGACAGACTCATATAACGAAAGCCGAAAGGCGGACAATCTTCTCTTTTCATAGGGGCGTTAGGTGGAAATCACTAATAAAAACATAGGTTTCTATGCAAAAGTAAACAACAGCAATGGGGAAGCCCGCCCTATTTATTTCTCGGTTTTTGTTGATTACGATAGATTATGTTCAGCGTTGAACATCTGCACGCAGAAACAAATTGGTAAAGGGGTACGAACATGAAGAAAAGACTTTCACTGATCATGATGACAGGATTGCTTTTTGGATTAACTTCACCTGCTTTTGCAGCTGAAAAGACAGAAACGGAGGCTAAAGCGCCGGCGAACGTGGCGGTCTTGCTTGATGCCAGCGGAAGTATGGCGAAAAGAATAGATGGTGTATCTAAATTTAATTCAGCCAAAAAAGAAATTTCAAAGTTTGCGAGCTCATTGCCAGAAGGAACTCAGGTGAAAATGAGCGTGTTTGGCTCTGAAGGAAACAATAAAAATTCCGGAAAAGTTCAGTCATGTGAAGCCATTCGCAACGTATACGGCTTCCAAAGCTTTAACGAGCAAAGTTTCCTCAATTCTCTCAATACAATTGGGCCGACTGGCTGGACGCCAATTGCCAAAGCGCTGAACGAGGCGAAATCTTCTTTTGACCAGCTTGATGCAAAAGGGGAAAAAGTGGTGTATCTGTTGACAGACGGTGAGGAAACGTGCGGAGGAAACCCGATTAAAACAGCAAAGGAACTGCAAAAAGAGAATATCACTGTTAATGTGATCGGCTTTGATTATAAAGAGGGATACAAAGGCCAGCTGAACGCAATTGCGAAAGTAGGCGGCGGTGAATACTTCCCGGTTTATACCCAAAAAGATGTTGAGAAAATTTTCACTCAGCAATCACTAATGTTATCTAAATAAGAAAAAAGAGGCTGGTGATGGTCAGCCTCTTTTTGTATGTAACAAAAACTTCAAAACTAATTAGCTGTCTGCCTGTAGCATAGTAGCAGATTTCCGTTTTTCTGTCATAATCAAGGCGAAAAAAGAATGAATGATCACACAATCTGTTTATGCTTTCTGGGCGGAAATGGCTAAAAATGAACGGCATTTCAAGCGATTTTGGACAGATCGTGAAAGCAGCATAAAAGGCAGCATGTCCTATATCTTTTTGCATTTTCGTATTCTAGCATAAAGAAGAATCCAACATATAGTTGGAAAATACGAAAAATAAAGGAAGTAATCATATGAAAAAATTGCTGGCTGCCGGTATCATTGGATTGTTGACTGTTTCCATTGCCTCCCCGTCTTTTGCCGCTGAGAAACAGGCTGATTCAAATGTAGCTGTTTTGTTTGACGGAAGCGGAAGCATGGTTCAAAAAACAGGAGGAGAGCGCAAAATAGACATTGCCAAAAAATCAGTAAAATCTTTTGCCGAACTCCTTCCGAAGGATACAAATCTTATGCTTCGCGTTTTCGGGCATGCAGGGAATAATAAACTGTCCGGTAAAGCCCTTTCATGCAGCACAACGGAAACCATTTACGGCCTTCATCCATATGAAGGGTCTCTGTTTGACAATTCATTGAGTGAGCTCAAGCCGACTGGATGGACACCGATTGCCAAAGCACTTGCAGACACAAGAAAAGAATTTGAAGCATTTGACGCAGACGGGAAAAACGTGGTGTATTTAATCACTGACGGTGAAGAAACGTGCGGCGGAGACCCTGCGGCAGAAATCGAAAAGCTCCGTGCATCAAATGTGGATACGATTGTAAACATCATTGGCTTCAACTTTGATGTCAAGGGTAATGAAGAGATGAAACAAGCAGCTGTCGCTGGCTGTGGAGAATATATTTCAGCGAACAGTGCGGATGAGTTCGAACAGGCTTGGGAAAAAGAAGCACAAAAATTTACTGAGTAAGGAACCTAAAGATCAGGCGTTCCCCAAGGCGCCTTTTTTTATTGGTTTAAAAACAATTTGGGCGGGAATGATACCCTAAAAAGGGGTTGAACATATGAAATTATTCGGAATGATTTTTCTTATAGCCACCGTTGCATTCATATTGCTTGGTGTTCTTCTAAAACTGGCAGCCTTCTTTTTTGTCAGCATTCTCACCTTGATCGCAGCTATTGTGCTGTTTACGGTTCTAAAAAAGAATCAGCATAATCAAACATAGAGTCCTTTATATAGAGGGCTCTCAGCGTGTCGACAAACCCCGCGTTCGTTGTCAATGCACATTGGTAAAAGGAACGGCGGCTAAATGCTTAGGCGCCCTGCCTAAACACCGCCGTCATCACATCCTGTGAAAGCCCTTTATATAGAGGGCTCTTTTTGTGTCTCAGAATTCGACAAAATCCGAGGAGTGTGAAAAAATATAAAGGAAGGAACATTGCGGAGGGGAAGAGACATTGAACGATAAAGTAACTGCGGTCAGGGATGTATGGCGCTATGAACAAGGGGAAATAAGCAAAGTAGAAGACCGGATGGTGACGGAATTCCCTTTGACAGTGATACTGAATGGCAGTGAATTTGTGACGCTCGTTTGTACGCCTGAGCATATCGAAGAGCTTGTCATCGGATTTCTCGCATCAGAGGGTGTTATACGATTTCAAAAAGAAATTAAAAGGTTTACAATAGATGAAAGTCTCGGTTTTGTATATGTCGACCTCGTTCACCCTGAGACATTGGATCAAAAGGATTATACGAAACGGGTGATCGGCTCATGCTGCGGAAAGGGCCGTCATTTTTATTTTCAGCAGGATGTCAAAACAGCCAAGACGGCTGTCAGCCAAATCAAGATATCGCCTGAGGCATGTCTGGCGCTTATGAAAGACATGCAGCAAGGGAGCGGGACGTTTCAGGATACGGGAGGCGTCCATAATGCGGCGCTTTGCGACACAGAGAAGCTTCTGTTGATGCGCACCGATATCGGTCGGCACAACGCACTTGATAAACTATACGGACACTGCCTTCTAAACGGGATGTCCGTACGCGACAAACTGATTGTGTTCAGCGGCAGAATCTCATCAGAGGTCCTGTTAAAAGCGGCCAAAATCGGCGTGTCGATTGTCATTTCCAAATCGGCCCCGACGGAGCTTGCGATTCAAATGGCTGAAGAATTGAATATCACAGCGATTGGATTTGTCAGAAACGGATCATTTAATGTATATACACACCCTGAGAGAATCAGGGGATAGGAAGGGGCTGTAGCTATGATTACAGAGTCGCGTCAGATGTTGGATAAAAGAAACAGACCGCTGAGAGACCTTCGCATTTCTGTTACAGACCGCTGCAACTTCCGATGCACGTACTGTATGCCCGCCGAATTATTCGGCCCGGATTATCCTTTTTTAAAGAAAGAGGAGCTGCTTTCATTTGAGGAGCTGGAACGGCTTGCGACATTGTTTGTCACAAGATTTGGCGTTGAAAAAATCCGCCTGACCGGCGGAGAGCCCCTCATGAGAAAGGATATGCCGGAGTTAATCAAAAAACTGGCCCGCATACCGGGTATTCGTGACATCGCGATGACGACAAACGGATCACTGCTGCCTGTTTATGCAAAGAGGCTCAAGGAGGCTGGGCTGAAAAGGGTTACGATAAGCCTTGATTCTTTAGAAGACGAGCGTTTTAAGAAGATAAACGGGCGCGGTGTTTCTGTCAGCAAGGTGCTGGAAGGCATTGAAGCGGCGAAGCAAGCAGGGCTCGGTGTTAAAATCAATATGGTCGTTCAAAAGGGCGTCAATGAAAAAGATATACTGCCTATGGCCCGTTATTTTAAAGAAAAAGGGCATATCCTGAGATTCATTGAATTTATGGACGTAGGCAACACCAACCAATGGGAAAAGAAAGACGTCATGACAAAGGCGGAAATCATAGATTTGATCAATGAACACATGCCGGTTGAGCCGATAGCGCCTAATTATATAGGCGAAGTGGCTTCCAGATTCCGCTACTTGGACGGCTCCGGAGAAATCGGCGTCATATCATCTGTATCTGATGCGTTCTGCGGATCTTGCAACAGAGCCCGTCTTTCTGCGAGAGGAGAGCTGTTTACCTGCTTATTCGCTTCAAGCGGATTTGACCTCAGAGCTCCGGTTCGCCAGGAATTAAGTGATGACGAACTATCAGAAATGATCGGGATAGTATGGAAAAATCGGATCGATCAGTATTCAGTCGATCGTACGCTATCAAAAGCATCTGGCAAAAAGAAAGTGGAAATGTCTTATATTGGCGGTTAATTTGAAGTCAAAAGCTTATCGGCACTGTCCGATAAGCTTTTTTATTAGAATCCGAGTGCAAAAAATACGTATAAAAACCGAAATATATAAGAATAGGCATAAAGAAGGAATCATTGTAAGAAAATTTAATTCCAAAGCCATACATTATGATAAAATATAACCAATTAGAAAATAGAAAGGGTTGGAGGGGCATGGCCGCGTACGAGATCCCGTCATCTCAAGTAGGAGTGAAAATCAATAAGTGGTATAAGCACATTTTAGCATTTCAAGTGGCTGATGCCGTAAAGCTGAAGGAAGAAATTGATCTAGATATCGAACAGATGGAAGAGGATCAGCTGCTTCTCCTGTATTATCAGCTGATCAGCTACCGGCACCAAATTATGCTGGATTATGTAAAGCCTGACCTGCACGAGGAATCTCAGCTTCAATATCGTGAATTGATCAAAACGCTGGAAAGCAATCAGGACAGCATCTCCGGATTATCTGAGTATTATTTTCACTTGTTTAGAGGAATGTACGAATTTGAACAGAACAATTACATCTCGGCTATATCCTTTTATCGGAAAGCTGAGAAGATGCTTGCGTTTGTAGAAGATGAAATTGAAAGAGCGGAATTTCATTTTAAAGTGGCGGAAGTCTTTTATATTATGAAGCAGACGCACTTTTCCATGAACCACGCTGTACAGGCGCTGGAGACGTATAAGGCTCACGATTTTTATAGAGTCAGAAGAATTCAATGCCATTTCGTCATATCAGGAAACTACATAGACTACAGAAATTATGAAAAAGCGCTTGAACATTTAGATGACGCGTATCGCCTTGCTTTATTGGAAGGACAGCCCCGTTTGATCGGATCAGCCCTTTATAATATCGGGAATTGCTATGATGACAAGGGGGAGCTGGATCAGGCCGCCGAATACTTTGAAAAAGCGCTTACTGTCTTCGAGGATTATCAGCTGGAACAGCTTCCAAAAGCGCTCTTCAGCCTGACTCGCGTTCTTTTCAAAAAACAAGATAGCGAAGCCGCGATGCGGTACTATGAAAAAGGGATTGCCATTGCCCAAAAACGAAACGACTTCTTCAGTCTGGCAAAATATAAATTTCTGCAGGCATTATATGTGGAATCTGTCAATTTGGATATGATTCAAGAAGTATTTGATTATATGGAAGAAAAGGGCCTGTATGTATATATTGAAGAATTTGCTTTAGATGCTGCCTCTTATTTCAGTCATCACGAACAATATAAAGAAGCGGTGTATTTTTATGAAAAAGCGGTCAGCATGAGAGAGATGATTCAAAGGAACGATTGTTTATATGAAGTATGAGACAAAACCATCTGCTGGCAGATGGTTTTTTTATATGCAAAAAAAGGGGAGCATCGGAACGTTTATTTCCGGGGAGAACAGGAAAAATCGCTACAGCACTGTTTTTTGAACAAAAGCCGTTTTGGGATGCAGATCTGCACGTGAGGGGGAATTCAATGTTTGGTTTTAATGATATGGTGAAGTTTCTGTGGTCTTTCCTCATTGTTCTGCCGCTTGTACAGATTATACATGTTTCAGGGCACAGCTTTATGGCTTTTATTTTTGGCGGAAAAGGATCGTTGGATATAGGCATGGGAAAAACGCTGCTTAAAATTGGACCCATACGGTTCAGAACGATTTATTTTATCGATTCTTTTTGCCGGTATGGGGAGTTGAAAATTGACAATCGATTCTCACATGCACTCGTGTATGCAGGGGGCTGCTTGTTTAACCTCATCACGATTTTTGCAATCAATCTGCTGATTATACACAGTGTATTAAAGCCGAATGTGTTTTTTTATCAGTTTGTCTATTTTTCTACGTATTATGTGTTTTTTGCCCTGCTGCCGGTCCGATATTCGGAGAAAAAGTCATCAGACGGGCTGGCGATATACAAGGTGCTCCGTTACGGAGAGCGCTACGAAATCGATAAATAACATTAGAATGTTTAATGCCTCTCAGATCGGGAAGGTAACAAGTACACACATAATTGAGAGGGGAGAATTAACATGGGTAACGATAGTGTAAAAGACAAAATGAAGGGCGGCTTCAATAAAGCCAAAGGAGAAGTGAAGGATAAAGCCGGAGATATGGCTGACAGAACGGACATGCAGGCTGAAGGCAAAAAAGATAAGGCAAAAGGCGAAATCCAAAAGGATATCGGGAAAGCCAAGGATAAATTTTCAGATAAAGATTAATCGTACGGAAGAGGCAGGAAACGAAATGTTTCTTGTCTTTTTTTGTTCGCTTTTTCTGATGTGAATAAATATAACAAAAAAAGAAGCTGATTTGGTCAAGGTAACTAAATTTTTTAAATATTCTTTGAATTAATAGGCCTCTTCTATATAATAATGACATAAGTTGTAAACTTTTATAACATCATTTGGAGAAATCAAACAAAGGGGTTTTGATGACGGAATGTACTGCACCGAAGAAAGTGTCGGAAGCCAGCGGGAGTGCGAAAAAACAGTTAATATCGACACAAGCGGGATTCAGTGAAGGCCGGGATTCTTCACTCGTTAAGCCGAACGGTGGCGATCAGCGAAATGTCCGTCTATGATGCGGAGTTAATGGCAATAATCGGGTTCTCGGTATCGTGGAGGACGGCGTCTCAGACTGGCCTCCATGCCATGCTTCCGGTTGCGGAGCAAAACAACGGGCTGCCATCAGAAATGTAACGTCTGGTTATGATCAATCGATGGTTTAGCACAGCCTCAACATGGAGGTTCACCCGGGGCAGATTGTCGCTGTATTAGGCCGAAATGGAGTCGGCCAATCCACTTCATAGGCCTGCTTCCGGCTAAACAGGGGGGCTATTTGTTTTAATCAAACGTTTGTTCAAAACGAAAAGGCGGTCAACAGCAGCAGCTTGCAATCGCCAGAGCGCTGATGGTAAATCTGAAAAATATTTTACTTAATAAACAATTGGAAGGAATCCAGATTTTAATTGTCGAACTAGTCAGACAAGTTATTATAGAAATTTCCAGAAAAAAAGACATTTGTTATCTTAGTCAAACGCAGTCTGGAAAACGCGTTAATCTGTGCTGACTATCTTTCCGTGATCGATAGGGGAACGGTTGTTGACCATGGCAAGGCTGATGAAGAAACGGCATGCCGCTTTGAAAGGCACCCTACCGTATGACCCCATTCTCGAAGAAAGGGAGGTGATGTCCCGCCTGACTGTTCCGCAAATTCGTAGTAACCGCATCCGCTTTATATGACAAAAGAAGGAGGATTACAGATGAAACTGACACCGGTTGAACAAGAAAAATTGCTCATTTTTGCAGCGGGGGAATTAGCCAAACAGCGAAAGGCGCGGGGCGTTCTGTTGAACTATCCTGAGGCTGCTGCTTATATCACCTGCTTTATTATGGAAGGCGCACGTGATGGGAAGGGAGTAGCAGAGCTGATGGAAGCCGGGCGCCATGTATTAACGGAAAAAGATGTGATGGAAGGTGTGCCTGAGATGCTTGAAAGCATTCAGGTGGAAGCCACATTTCCGGATGGAGTAAAGCTTGTTACGGTACATCAGCCAATTTCTGCGGAGGTGAAGTCATGAAGCCGGGAGTATTTCAAATTGCTGAGGGAACCATTACGATTAATGAAGGCCGTGAGATACGGGAGGTAACGGTAAAAAACACCGGATCACGCTCCATTCAAGTCGGCTCGCATTTTCATTTTGCGGAGGCCAACGGGGCTTTATTATTTGACCGTGAGCTGGCGATCGGCATGCGTCTTGATGTTCCATCAGGCACGTCGGTCCGTTTTGAGCCGGGAGAGCAGAAAACGGTCTCACTAGTGGAAATCAGAGGACGCAAGACAATTAGAGGGCTGAACGGAATGGCCGACACGTTTATCGATGAACGCGGCAAAGAAAAAACGTTGGCCAACTTAAAACAAGCCGGCTGGATGGAGGGTGTAATCCGATGAAAATGTCACGGGAGGAATATGCGGAACTGTTTGGCCCGACAACGGGCGATAAAATCAGATTGGGCGACACGGATTTATGGATCGAAGTCGAAAAGGATTTCACAGTATACGGTGAAGAAATGATCTTTGGCGGCGGAAAAACAATCCGCGACGGCATGGGCCAAAACGGCAGAATCACAGGGAAGGACGGCGCTTTGGATTTAGTTATCACCAACGTCGTGCTATTGGATTACACAGGCATTGTCAAAGCGGATGTCGGTGTGAAAGACGGCCGGATTGTCGGTGTCGGAAAAAGCGGAAATCCTGATATCATGGATGGAGTCGATCCGCACATGGTCATCGGAGCGGGGACAGAGGTGATTTCCGGTGAAGGCAAAATTTTAACAGCCGGGGGAGTGGACACGCACATTCATTTTATTTGTCCTCAGCAGATGGAAGTTGCGCTTTCTTCGGGTGTGACAACCCTTTTGGGAGGCGGAACAGGACCCGCAACAGGCAGCAAAGCGACAACATGTACATCCGGCGCGTGGTATATGGCAAGGATGCTGGAAGCGGCCGAGGAGTTTCCGATCAATGTCGGCTTCTTAGGAAAAGGGAATGCATCCGATAAAGCGCCGCTGATCGAGCAGGTGGAAGCAGGCGCCATCGGCCTTAAGCTTCATGAAGACTGGGGCACGACGCCAAGCGCCATTAAAACGTGTATGGAAGTCGTGGACGAGGCTGATATTCAAGTTGCCATCCATACCGATACGCTTAACGAAGCGGGCTTTTTGGAAAACACGCTCGACGCGATCGGGGACCGGGTCATTCATACTTATCACATTGAAGGTGCAGGCGGCGGCCATGCCCCGGATATTATGAAGCTCGCTTCTTACGCGAACATTCTGCCGTCATCTACAACGCCAACCATTCCTTATACCGTTAATACGATGGATGAGCATCTTGACATGATGATGGTCTGCCACCATTTAGATGCGAAAGTGCCTGAAGATGTGGCGTTCAGCCATTCCAGAATCAGGGCTGCGACGATTGCCGCGGAGGATATTCTCCATGATATCGGTGCGATCAGCATGACATCATCGGATTCCCAAGCGATGGGGCGGGTCGGTGAAGTGATCATCCGAACATGGCAGGTAGCCGATAAAATGAAAAAACAGCGCGGCGCTCTTGCCGGCGAAAACGGAAATGACAATGTGCGCGCAAAACGGTACATTGCCAAATACACGATTAATCCGGCAATTACGCACGGGCTCAGCCATGAAGTCGGCTCGGTGGAAAAAGGGAAGCTTGCTGATCTCGTTCTGTGGGACCCGGTATTTTTCGGCGTAAAACCGGAACTGGTCTTAAAGGGCGGCATGATTGCACGTGCGCAAATGGGAGATCCGAACGCGTCCATCCCGACTCCTGAACCGGTTTTCATGCGCCAAATGTATGCGTCTTACGGAAAAGCCAACCGCTCAACCTCGATTACATTTATGTCTCAGGCAAGCATAGAGCGTGGTGTGGCGGAAAGCTTAGGGCTGGAAAAAAGGATTTCTCCAGTCAAAAATATCAGAAAGCTGAGCAAGCTGGATATGAAGCTGAATTCGGCTTTGCCGAAGATTGAGATTGATCCAAAAACCTATCAGGTCTTTGCTGACGGGGAGGAATTGTCTTGCCAGCCTGTCGATTATGTCCCCCTTGGACAAAGATATTTCTTATTCTGATAAGACGCGGCCGGAGTGCATCCGGCCGTTCTATTGACTAAAAACGGTGCACAAAACCCGTGTATTTAGTGTATATTAGATGTTGACAAACGAATCAAATGTAACTATTATAGTTACAACGGTGGTGAAAAAACATGATTAACAGCCGTCTTGCTGTTGCCATTCATATTTTATCCCTCATCTCGATGGATGAAAAAACATCTTCAGAAATCATTGCAGACAGTGTCAACACGAATCCGGTAGTTGTGCGAAGAATGATCAGCCTGCTGAAAAAAGCTGATATTCTCACATCACGCGCCGGGGTGCCGGGTGCAAGCCTCAAAAAAGATCCTGCTGATATTTCTCTTTTAGAAGTGTACCGGGCTGTCCAAAAGCAAGAAGAACTCTTTGCGGTTCATGAAAACCCGAATCCGAAATGTCCGGTAGGGAAAAAAATTCAGAACGCTCTGGATGAAACGTTTGAAAGTGTGCAAAGAGCGATGGAAAATGAACTGGCAAGCAAGTCATTAAAAGATGTTATGAATCATCTCTTTTAATCAAAAGGGATGACTTCTCACCGCTAACATGTAACTAAAATTGTTACAAATAAGGAGGAAATGAAAAATGAAAATTGGTATTATAGGCGCAAGCGGGAAAGCGGGAAACGAGATTTTGAAAGAAGCGAAAACAAGAGACCATGAAGTGACAGCCATCGTCAGAAACGCTTCAAAAGTGCAGGAGCAGGACGTAGCGGTTTTGGAGAAAGATGTGTTTGAACTGACTGTGGAAGACATCAAGCCTTTCGACGCGGTCGTAAACGCTTTTGGAGCAGCACCCGGCCAAGAACATCTTCATGTTGAAGCAGGAAGAGCACTCATCAGCATTTTAAAGGACGCGAAGCACACAAGATTGCTTGTTGTTGGCGGAGCGGGAAGCCTGTTTGTTGATGAAGCCAAAACAACCCGTTTAATGGATACGCCGGAATTTCCGAAAGAATATTTGCCAACTGCATCAAATCAAGGCGAGAACCTGAAAGATTTGCAGCAGACAGACTCCATTTCCTGGACGTTCCTCAGTCCTGCGGCATTTTTTGATCCAGCAGGAAAACGGACTGGCTCTTACCAAAAAGGAAAAGACAATGTCATCGTAAATGCAAAAGGCGGCAGCTATATCAGCTATGCAGATTATGCCATTGCCGTGTTGGACGAGCTTGAACATCCCGAACACAAAAATGAACGCTTCACAGTGGTAAGCGAAGCGGAATAATAAAAAACCCGGAGCCAGCTCCGGGTTTTTCTCATTAATAAGTGCTGTACGTATCGCTGAAAAGGCCATCAGCAATCCCAAGCATTAAAAAGATGAAGAAGGCGATAATCGCAAGAATGGATACAGCAATGCTTACGATCAAATAAATCCCTTGCATCTTTACGAATTTCGCGTAATTCTCCAGCATTAAGTCTTCAGACTGTCCGCTATTGTGTTCAGCCATTTGGCCTGCTTCCCTAGCTGACCTCATCAAAAAGATACCGGAAATAATTTGCAGTACGCCTGGCACGGCACCGATTAGAAAAAAGAACGCGCCTGAAAGCGCGGTAATTGCGCCCATAATAATAAATAAAATGCCTGTAGCTTTTCCCCATTTCGAAATGCTGATGAGGGTTTTGTTCATTGTTTCAGGATTCATGTATACTGGCTCCCCTTTACAAAAAAATACTCACTTTTCTTTTATACACTATTTGTGAGAAGTTTTGTATATAGAAAATAACATTTTGGGGATTGACCCTAACGTTGCGTGATTGTTTACGATAAAAAAGAGGAGGTGTTATGTATGAAATATCAAGTTAAACAAGTGGCGGAGATATCAGGTGTTAGCATTCGGACGCTTCATCACTATGACAATATTGAGCTTCTGAATCCTTCAGCGCTTACTGATGCTGGGTATCGTTTGTACAGTGACGCAGACCTGGAAAGACTGCAGCAGATTTTATTTTTCAAGGAATTCGGGTTTCGTTTGGATGAAATTAAAGAGATGCTGGATCATCCGAATTTTGACCGGAAAGCGGCACTTCAGTCGCAAAAGGAGATATTGATGAAGAAAAAACAAAGAATGGATGAGATGATTCGAACAATTGACAGGACGCTTTTGTCCATTGATGGAGGGGAAACGATGAATAAGAGGGATTTATTTGCCGGATTAAGCAAGAAAGACATTGAAGAGCACCAGCAGACATATGCTGATGAAGTCAGAAAGATGTATGGAAAGGAAATCGCAGAAGAAACAGAGAAAAGGACATCTGCATACTCGGCAGATGATTGGAGCACGATCATGGCTGAATTTGATTCGATTTACAGACGAATTGCGGCGCGAATGAAGCATGGGCCCGATGATGCAGAGGTTCAGGCCGCAGTGGGGGCATTTCGCGATCATATTTGCCACTATCATTACGATTGCACCCTCGACATTTTCAGAGGACTCGGGGAAGTGTATATCACTGACGAGCGATTTACCGATTCAATCAATCAATATGGAGAAGGTCTTGCCGCTTTTTTGCGGGAGGCAATCATCATTTACTGTGACCATCAGGAAAACCCCCGGCCGTAAAGGCCGGGGGTTTGCGCATCTTATAAGATCGGCGACAACAGCCGCGAGACGGATTCTTTTATTCGAATCCACAACGGGCGCTGCAAATACTCCTCATAGGTGAATTTTCTGGATACTAGCAAATCTTCTTTAAAAGTTGAAACCAGTTTTTTAGCAATAGTGATATCGTAAATAAATGCATTAACCTCAAAATTCAGCCTGAAGCTTCGGACATCAATGTTCGCTGTGCCGACTGAAGCGATTTCGTCATCCACCACGATGGTTTTCGCGTGAATAAAGCCGTTATCGTAAATATAGACAGTGGCTCCGGCTTTCAGCAGATCGCCGATATACGAAAGTGTTGCCCAGTATACAAAGGCGTGATCAGGCTTGTTCGGAATCATAATGTTAACGTCAATGCCCGAAAGGCAAGCGATCCTTAAAGCATCCAGCAGGCTTGCATCTGGGATAAAATAAGGTGTTTGTATCAAAATGGAACGCTTGGCGTTCGAAATCATTTTGATGTAGCCATTTTTAATTTGTTCCCATTCCGAATCAGGGCCGCTTGTGACAATCTGCATCCCGACGTTGCCTTTTGGGCCGTAATCAGGAAAGTGATTTGGAATATATGTCAGCGTATGGTGATGAGAAGCTTGGTTCCAGTCAAGGATGAATCGTGTTTGGATGGCATGCACGGCCGTTCCTTGCAGCCGGATATGCGTATCCCGCCAATAACCGAATTTCGGATTAAGCCCTAGATACTCATCTCCGACGTTAAAGCCTCCGACATAACCGGTCATTCCGTCTATGATCACAAGCTTTCGATGGTTCCGGTAATTCAGCCGCAGGTTAATCGGCCTGAGCTTTGAAGGGAAAAAGACCTCCACATGCCCGCCAGCCTCGCGAAGCTCTTTAAAAAACTTTTTTCTCAGCGTTCTGGACCCGAGTTCATCATAAAGCACTCTGACCTGAACACCTTCTTTCGCCTTTTGGATGAGAGCGTCCCGCAATTTTTTGCCTAATTCATCGCCTTTATAAATATAATACTGTAAATGGATATGATCCTTAGCCTTTGAAATGTCACTCAGCAGCCGCTGAAATTTATCCCGTCCATCTGTAATGACGTCAACTGAATTATCCTCTGTAAACACAGCATGGTTATTCATAATCAGCATATAAATTAAATCTTTGTTATCAAAGGTTGCCCGGTTATTGAACTGAAATTGCTTGGTTTCTAAATCTTCAAGCTGATGCTTCAGCAGCCTTTCAATTCCAATCTTTTTCCGGTCTTCCCATTGAAACAAATGCTTGTGTCTGAGATTATGGCCGAATAATAAGTATAAAATAAAGCCTAAAACGGGAATAAAGAAAAGAACAAGCAGCCACGCCCAAGATGCACTGGCATCGCGCCGTTCTTTGAAGATGACAATGATGGCCAAAAGAATATTTAAAATGAAAAAAAGTGATAAAAGGATGGAAGAAATACTCACTTTGTAACCCCGCTCATTCATATTTATCAAGAAGATTGCCATTAGTATTCCATGAATAACAGTGATCTGATTCCCATTACAAATTATAACACTCACATTTTAAAAGAATAAAGAGCGGCGATCCAGATTCTTCGTGAAAAATACGGGCAGATTTCTTTAAAACCAGCTTGCACCTGCGTTAAAATAAACACATATGTAACGTTCGTGAAGCTTGAAACATCAAATAAAGGGGGAGGATTACATGAACTTTTACAGAGTCGAACAAATGCCGGGGTTCATCAAAACAGAAATGCAAAAAATTCAAAAGGCCGTACAGCCTTTCATGAAAAAAACCGTCATTTACCGTTTTCTTGCTATTCCGCTTGCTGCATTCTCTCTCTTTAATTTAGCTGCTTTTTTATTTCATGCTTCAGCTGACAGGGAGTCCCTGATCAGCGCAGGCATATTCGCCCTTTTGGCGGCGCTCGGGCTCGCATTTTTTAAAGAGGCAGGCTATCAGCATAAACAAATCCAAAAAACGGTTCACATCTATATGCTGAACAGGATCAAAAAGAGCGAAATCCTTTCAGAAGAGCGGAAAAGCTCCTACGCACGACAAATAAAGGAAGAGCCTTTTGCGATGCGGAGTTTTGTTGAATTTTTGACTGAGGAAGACAGACGCAAAAAAATGTATGAATAAAAGCTGCACCCGGATTGTTGGGATTTACAATCGGGTGTTTTTTTGTATGACTTGGGATATGGACACGAGTTGTTATTTATTTTAAGGTAACAGCGTTGCTTTGTTGATTTCCTCTACTAGTGATGCCTGATCGATCCATTTGGTCGACACATCTTGATTGATCTTTGAAATGTGCCGGTTTTCTGTTAAATAGTCTCTTATCCCGCTGAAATAGAGCGGTTCGTTTTTGACATCCAAGTTTTGATATATTTGTTCAAACAATTCTAAGTCTTTAGGTTCATCTAGGGTTAAACGCCAAGATGGATAATGGAGTTCTTTCGGCAGGCTGACTTGATTGATGGTGAATAGGGAAGGATTGTTTACAAAATAAAAAGAAAGATATTCTGTATGGGTTAACGGTTTTGGCTGCTGCACAAGCCGCTGGAGAGCTTCAACAGTAATAATATTCCCGGAAATTCCTGCTGAACTTGAAAGTTCCTGAGTATAATCTGCTCCTTTTTGCAAGTGCTGTTCAATTAAATATTGAAGCACTTCAGGTGAAACCGCTGGGCAATCGCCGGTCACCCGGATAATGATATCGGCTTTTGTTAACCCCGCGGCTTCAAGCATTCTTTCTGCCACATTTTCGGGGGAACCCCTTACGATTCTGACCTTTCCATTTAGAGTGAAAGCTTCAAGCGGATCGTCATCAGGAAGATTTGACGTTGCCAACACAACTTCGTCAACAGAAGGGACAGCCAGACAATTGATTAAACAGCGCTCGACAGATGGAATTCCATAAATCGGGAGCAACGCTTTTTTTGGCAAACGGGTCGATTTTAGCCGGCATATTACCGCAATCGTAATTCTTGGTTTTTTAATATCGTTGGGTGTAACAGGCTGGTTTAACGATAAATCAGCAGTTGCGACTTGAGGAAAAGCGTCTTCGGCTTGTAAAGGCATCAGTGCATTTTCATTTCCGCATCTTTTGTAACTTGTTTTTTCCAGCGTTATAATTTCTCCTTTTTTTATATTCCGATTGGCAGTCACACGTAATGAGGAATCGTGCAAATACTTTCTTTCAGATTCATTTACTTCAGTTGACCCCGCTGCAATTTGGGCCTGCTTAAGCTTTTCCGTCATTAGTTTGAATTCGTTTGGCTCTAGTGAAGAATAATAATCAAACCCTTTAGCTGCCCGGTTTAGGGTTATATGTTTTTCAATAACAGAGGCCCCACAGAAAAACGCATAGACAGGAAGGTCGGCTGCAAGCGGATGCTCTGCGTCAATGTGATCCGCAAATCCAATTTGAACCTTGTATCTATCCTTTAGATGTTGAACCCGTTTTAGGTTAATATCCTCTAATGTTGTGGGATATCCTTGGAATCCGTGCATGAGTATGAGCTGATTGTCCATATGTTTTTTTACAAGCGGCATCAACTGATCAATCTCTTCTTCATACCATCCCCCAACTCCGATGAGCACAGGCTTCTCAGTCATACCTATCGTTTTCATGATCTCCGTGGATTGAAGGATGGTTGTTGGAAGCTTAATGCCGTCAATGTCTCGCTGAAGGTGCGAAAAAAGCTCTGCTCCCCATGAATCGAAAATATCCACCCATATTTCTAGTCCAAGGCTTTTTCCATATGCGACACAATTTTTCCATACGTCTTCATTCAAAAACAGCTCGATATACGACTCATAAGCAAAAAAACAAGGTGTTGCAATACAGTCATATTTGAACCACTGAAATTTCACACCATCTGCTCCGCTTTCAGCTGCAGCCTTGATGAGTGCTCTGAGGTTCTCCTCTTTTCCTTGATGGGCGTTTGCGATTTCAGCTATCACTTTTACTTTTTCCGAAGGGCTGTTATTTTCCAAATGTCCCACTCCTTTATGTTTATTGAGACAAACCTGCTGATGCCGCTTTCGAGTTGAAAGACCGAGTCATTTTAATAGATTGTATGCTTGCTTCAAGACTTGGTGTTTACGTCAGCCTGCTTTGACTGATAATTTTATGGAAAATAGACAAATAAAATAGGCATGGTTCCGTTTATATGGAACTCATGCCCTGTCCTGTCTCATCATTATTCAAACACCGGATCATCCTCATAATAATAAGAATCCGGATCATCATACGAAGGAGTGTTCTCAAAAGCAGCAATGCCGATTACCACCAGCACGAAAATGGCTACAATGATCCCGATCAGGACAGTAACGATACTGGATGCTGCATAAAACAGCTGCATTTTTATAAATGTCCCGTAATTTTCAAGCATGCTTTCGCCAGCGCTGCCGGCTAGATTTCCGTCGGCTTCCGCGGCTGCTTTTGCTGAGCGCATCAAAAATACGCCTGATATAATGAGCAGTACGCCCGGGATGGCGCCAATCACTGTCATCAAAGCAGACAGAGTGACAAGCGATCCCATAATGATTAACAAGATGCCAGAAATTTTGCCCCACTTGGCAATGTCGGATAGCGACTTGACAGCAGAGGCGCTCAGCTGGCGGGTCTCCTGTTCAACAGGTGCAGTCTCCTCTTCAACGAGGCTATTTTCTTCATTATGATTTTCAATTTCGTTTTCATCTTTATCCAGACTAATCATGAAAGCTCTCTCCCTAAAATTTTTAAATCGTATCTTTTCCCGTCCATTTCGGCGATGCCGGGGAATAGTCCCCATTCTGCAAACCCGTGCTTTTCAAACAGCTTCAGGCTTGGTTTATTATGCCCGAAAATGAAGGCCATAAGTGAGCGGATGCCAAGATCCGGCGCAATGCGGAGCGCTTCCTGAAGCAAATATGATCCAACGCCTTTGCCGCGGCATGCTTCGTCAATGTATATGCTGACCTCCGCTGTTTTATTATAGGCTGGCCTTCCATAAAATGTTTCAAAGCTGATCCAGGCAGCGACGTTTCCGTTTTCGTCCTCGGCCACATAGAGCGGACGTGCCTCTGTATGTCCTAAAAACCATTCCATCCGGTCTTCAGGAGTTACCGGTTCGGTATCGGCTGTTACCATTCGAGAAGCAATCGTTGAATTATAAATCGCCACAACAGCCTCCAAGTCTCTATGTTCAGCAAGGCGCAATGTCATGTTCATATGTTTTTGGCACTCCTCTCAAAAAAATACATATTTTCGTTCAGTCTGTGCAAACTACATCTAAAAAAGTTTTTTTGGATAGGTTGTATATATTTTCAGAAAAGTGTTCAGAATGTTGCTGAGGTGATGAAACAATGAGAGAGGAAGAAAAGAAAACTTCTCAAGTCAAAAAACTTCAGCAGTTTTTTCGTAAACGCTGGGTGTTCCCTGCAATTTACTTAGTCAGTGCGGCCGTCATTTTAACAGCTGTCCTTTGGTATCAATCAGTATCAAATGATGAGGTAAAGGATCAGTTGGCTGATAACGGCGGAAACTCCGCATATGACAACAACGACGATGCAGTTGAAGTAGGAAAGTCAATGGAAAATGTCGCAATGCCAGTTGTTGATTCTGAAAACGTTTCTGTTGTGAAAAAGTTCTATGAAACCGATGCCGCAAAAGAAGAGAAAGAAGCAGCACTCGTTACCTATAATAACACGTACAGCCTAAGCAAAGGAATTGACTTAGCTGAGAAAGACGGAAAAGATTTCGATGTCTCTGCTTCTCTGAGCGGTACGGTTGTTAAAGCTGAAAAAGATCCAGTGCTGGGATATGTTGTGGAAGTAGAACATGCCGACGGTTTATCGACTGTGTATCAATCTCTTTCCGAAGTAAGCGTTGAGCAAGGTGACAAAGTAAAACAAAATCAAGTGATCGGAAAATCTGGCAAGAACCTTTACAGTGAAGACAGCGGAAACCACGTACACTTTGAAATCCGTAAAGATGGGGTCGCAATGAATCCGTTAAACTTTATGGACAAACCAGTTTCTTCTATTGAAAAAGCAGCAGCTGCTGAAGAAAAAGCTGCCACCCAAGAAACAGAAGAATCAATTCAGCAATCTTCCGAGAAAAAGGACGGATCAACTGAAAAAGGAACAGAAGAAAAATCCGGTGAGAAAAAGGATGATTCAACTGACAAATCTGGTTCCAAAGAAAGCAGCACAACAGAAGACACTGAACAGTCTTAATGAAGAAAACGTCTATCCTTGTGATGGGCGTTTTTTTCTGTTACTTTTTGCTTTGTTTTACCGTCTATGTAGTTACATGTAGGCACGTACGTTATAAAGGAGGTTATGTCATGAACCGCCTATTGCTCGCAGGCTGGATCTTTTTTATCCTGCTTTCTGTCTGTACGGAAAGCTTCAGCGGCATGGTCGTATCGCAAACGGTGGCTTTTCATTTTCAGCCGCACCCTGAACTGTCTCAATTTTTAGTTATGGATTTTACTGAGCTTACTGTACCTGAAGCGTTTATTCAAAAAATCGGACACGCGTTTTCCTTCTTTGTGCTGACATATTTGCTGTGGAAACAGCGGGGCAGCATAAGATCAGCTTCAGCCGGTTCGTTTGCGTTTGCTTTTTTTACAGAAGTTCTTCAGCTCTTCTTCAGCAGGAACGGTTGTATTCGGGATGTGCTCATCGATGCTGTTGGTATTGGATTGTTTTATGTTTTATATGTGTTGGCGAAGCGAAGAAAACAAGAGATGTATGAGAAATATTAAAGCCGGCTGTCTTGGTTAAAGACGCCGGCTTTTGTCTTTCTTAGAAATTTTGATCGGTTGGTTTTTTCGTCAGTTTATTGATAATGGCTTCATAGATCCTCACGACCAAATCGACGAACGGGCGAAGCAGATCTGAAAATCTAAAGAAAAGGAACCCGATAATGATGGCGATAACGAGGCTGCCCAATACATCTACCGGATAGTGATGTCCCACCCAAATTCTCGAAAAGCCTGTCAAAAGCCCAAAAATGACAAGCGGCCAGCCGATTTTGCGGTTTCTGAAAAGCATCGCAATAGAAATCGCTAATGCGCCTGTCGTGTGGTCACTTGGAAATGAAGCATCCGCAGCATGCGGAATCAGTGTATGCACTGTATGCGCAACGAACGGGCGCGGTTCGAAATAAACAAGCGTAATCAAATAGTTGATCACAAGGCCTGCAATTCCTGTGATGCCTGCGTATAGCACATGTTTTCTGCTTTGTGTGTTCCCAAACAGCCAGATTGCCAATAGGATAAGGGCATAGGCGATAATGGCATATTCCGTTATGAAGACCATAATGGAATCGAGAACTGAATTGTGATGAGATAGTCCATGGATTGCTTTAAAAATTTCGTAGTTCAAATAATCACCTTTTACATTTTTATATTTAGTAGACTAATCTTACTCATGAAAAGTTTCAAATAAAAATAGAGATTGTCTGAAATAACGGCGCTTGAAGAGAATTCGAAGAGGAATCGCGGTTTCTGGAGGGGGATTCTGTGCACAAAAAAAGAGATCCGGAGTGTCCGAATCTCGTACCGATATTAAAGTGCTTCAGGTCCTTCTTCGCCTGTGCGGATGTTGATCGTATTGCTGATTTCATAGACAAATATTTTACCGTCACCCGGTGATCCCGTTTTCAGCACCCTTTTAGCGGTCTCAGTCACTTGATCAACAGGAACCTTGCTGACCACAATTTCTATTTTTAAACGCTCGTATACATTGCTTTCTATTTTTACCCCTCGATAGAGCTCCGTATGTGCTTTTTGAAGGCCGCAGCCGTGTACATTGGAGAAAGTCAGAGAGGTCACTCCGATTTTTCCGAGTTCCTGCTTCAGCTTTTCAAAATTTGCCGGACGCGTTACAATTTCTACCTTGAACATTTGGCCGCTCATAGCGTCACTCCTCACATAGAATCTTGATATGCTTTTTCCCCGTGCATCGTTAAGTCAAGCCCAAGTGACTCTTCTTCTTCGGTTGCGCGAAGGGGAAGGAAGAGGCTTACAAATTTAATAATAACGAAAGTGACAATAAATACAAAAACATAAGTGGCGGCGATGGCGACGATTTGTTTCCAGATTAAGCTTGCATCACCGTAAAATAACCCATCTGCGCCCGCTGAGTTAACAGAGGTTGTTGCGAATAATCCTGTTGCGATTCCGCCCCATGTGCCGCCGATCCCGTGCAGGCCAAAGGCGTCAAGCGCGTCGTCGTATCCGAATTTCTTTTTAAGCGAGAATACTCCCCAGAAACAAACAGCTCCGCCGATGATGCCGATAATAATGGAAGCGAACGGTGTGACAAATCCGGCAGCCGGCGTAATGGCGACAAGCCCGGCGATTGCGCCAGATACCGCTCCGAGCATTGTCGGTTTTTTGTTAATGATCCATTCTACTACGATCCAGCCGGCGATCCCGGCTGCAGCCGCGGTGTTTGTGTTGATGAACGCGTACATGGCTACACCATCTAAAGTCAAAGCGCTGCCGACGTTAAAGCCGAACCAGCCGAACCAAATCAAAGCTCCTCCTAAGAAGGTGTAAATGAGGTTATGCGGAGAAGACGCTGTGCCGTCTTTCCGTTTGCCTAGCACAATGGCAAGAACAAGTCCTGCCACACCGGAGGAAATATGAACAACATTGCCGCCGGCGAAATCGAGCGCTCCAAGCTGGCCGATCCAGCCGCCGCCCCATACCCAGTGCGCTACGGGTGTGTAAACCAAAGAGGCCCATAAAACCGAGAATAAAAGAAAAGCGCCGAATCGCATCCGCTCTGCGAAAGCCCCGGAAATAATCGCTGTAGTCAGAACGGCGAACGTCATTTGGAACATCATAAATAACGAGTGGGGGATGGTATCGCTGTAATCTCCCGGATCAAATCCGACCCCTTTGAGGCCGGCCCACTCCAGCCCGCCGATGATTGAATTGCCTGGTGCGAAGGCAAGTGTATATCCGAACAGCACCCAAACGATGGAAACGATGGCAATGGAAGAGAAACTGTGCATGGCAGTACTCAGCACATTTTTGCTCTTTACCATTCCTCCATAAAATAACGCTAATCCCGGGGTCATCAGCCACACGAGTAAAGCGCAAAAGAACATAAAAACTGTATCGCCCATTTGCATGTCTCATTCCTCCGTATCTTTCAGAATAAAAAGCAATTATTATATTTCTTCATTATAGAGAAAAAAGAACGATAAAACATTTTCATGTAAGATTTCCTGACATGTTTTTTAAGAAATGTTATCGAGGGACGGAAAGAAAGGAGAACGGCATTTTTTACAATATAAGACTTTATATCTATAAAAGAAGCTATTCATATGGGCGGAAAAGGGAATTGACATTAATTAGAATACTCTATACTGTATTAAGTGTACTACATCAAATAATACACTGAGGGGGATGTATGATGAATAAAGGCGGCAGGCTGAGGAGAGCATTACGCAAGTCGATTCCTGCGACGTTCCGATTGTTTTTAGCCTTTAATTTTTTCGTGTACGGTCTGGCGAAAGTGGTAATTGGCCAGTTTGGCGAGGTGACGCCTGAAATCGAGGCGGCTGCCGGGAAGGGGTTTACGATCGCGTGGACATTTTTCGGTTATTCTCATGTCTATGAACTGTTTATAGGTTTTGGTGAAATCCTGGCAGCTGTTTTATTACTGATTCCGCGAACGGCTGCATTAGGGGCGGTTATTTTTATGCCCATTATTGTGAACATCGTCTTGATTAACTATTGTTTTGATATTGGCGTGCAGGATCTTAGCACGATATTAATGGTTATGTGTCTCATCCTGCTTTGGATGGACCGCCGCAAATTCATAGGCATTTTCAGGCAGGAACCGATAGACAGCAGGCAGGTGATGAAGCGATGACGCCCCTTATGATTACAGTGCTTGCCGGTTTGTTCGTATGCACAACCTGTTACTACTACATAAAAGAAAAATCATGAGACAACGCTCCTTCTGAGAATTTCACAAGCATCATAAAAGAACTTAGGCAGTGTGAAGAGTAAAATATGCAATGTGAGAAACACTAACAGTATCAGGAGGAGACGTATGATGAATACACTCAACATTGATTTTCAAAAAACAGCATTGGTTATCATTGATTTACAAAAGGGAATTGTGCCGATTGATCAAAGCGGCCAGGTTGTCCCGAACGCGAAAAAGCTCGTAGATAAATTTCGGAAACATAACGGGTTCATCAGCTTTGTAAATGTAGCCTTTCATGATGGAGCGGACGCACTGAAGCCGCAAACGGATGAGCCTGCGCAGGGAGGTTCAGGGGAAATGCCGGCGGACTGGGCTGAATTTGTTCCGGAAATGGGTGTGCAGGATGGCGATTATACTGTGACAAAACGGCAATGGGGTGCTTTTTTTGGCACAGATTTAGACTTGCAGCTGAGACGGCGCGGCATTGATACGATTGTATTGTGCGGCATCGCAACGAATATCGGGGTGGAAAGCACAGCACGGGAGGCATTTCAGCTTGGCTATCAGCAGATTTTTATTACAGATGCCATGTCCACATTTAGCGATGAAGAGCATGAAGCCACACTGCGCTTTATTTTCCCGAGAATCGGTAAATCGCGAACGACGGAAGAGTTTCTGGAACAAGTGAAATGATGTTGTCGAAAAAAAGCCGGGCTGTTTTTTTAACAGCGGTGGCTTCGGGAACAATGCTGAATCCGCTGAACTCGTCTATGATCTCTCTTGCGCTCCATAGCATCCAGCATGAGTTTCACCTCTCGTTTACAACGGTTTCCTGGCTGATTTCCTCGTTTTACTTGGCGAGTGCCGTAGCGCAGCCGGTTACGGGAAAGCTCGGTGATTTGATTGGGCGGAAACGCTTGTTTTTATTCGGGCTTATTCTTGTTGCGGTTTCTGCCATCGGGGCGCCGTTTGCGCCGACGTTTATGACATTATTGGTCATGCGGCTGTTTCAATCGGTGGGGAGCAGCGCGATTTATCCGTCAGGTGTCGGCTTGATTCGGAATCATATTCATGAGCGCCAAGCTTCAGCCTTGGCTGTACTCTCTATTTTTGCGTCCGCCATGACGGCGCTGGGGCCGACAGTCGGCGGTTTTTTGATTGTATGGGGAGGCTGGCCGGCGATCTTTATCGTTAATTTGCCGTTTATTATCCTCAGCTTCTTATTGGGCCTGTATATGTTCCCGAAAGATCAGAAAAAAGGGGCAGGAATCAAAACCATTATTCAGCAGCTCGACATTCTTGGAATTGTTTTATTTGCCGGGGGAATCATTTTCCTTCTATCCTTTTTGCTGTCGTTCAGCACGTCGCCGCATGCGGTTGAAGGTGTGCTTGGCTTGCTTCTGCTCTGTGCGTTTGTCTGGCGCGAGCTGAAAACGGATAAGCCGTTTATTGATGTCCGTCTGTTTAAAACACAGCGAAACCTGTCAGCCGTGTATGTTCAGTTTATTTTATTGAATGTTTTCTTCTATTGTTTATTTTTTGGTCTGCCAAGTTACTTTCAGGATGAAATGCATCTTTCTGTTCAAACGAGCGGCCTGTTTATGCTGTTTATGTCTGGAATGAGCATCGTTGTGTCACCTTTAACTGGAAAATGGATCGACCGATCTGGTGTCGTCAAACCGATCTTTGCGGGAGCGCTTTTGATGACGGCTGGAGCCGTGCTCTTAACCATCTTTTTTATCAATGTCGAGACCATTGGGAAAGGCCTCATTCTATCGCTCTTGGGTATAGGCTACGGACTGGGAAATGTCGCGCTTCAGGCAGCGATGCTGAAAACGAGTCCTTCCAACATGGTAGGAACGACTTCAGGCCTGTTTCAAACCTGCCGTTACCTAGGATCGATTTTGTCTTCGGTGATCCTTGGCATTCTTTTTGGTAAAGAAATCACGGCAGCCCATTTTGATATGATGGGAATCATTATGATCATAGCGGGCGGAGCAAGCCTGTTAATGGCTGTGAGATTTGCTGCATTAATGAAAACTGCATCTTAAGAAAGAGATGGGCTCTGAGGTCTGTCTCTTTTTCTTGTTTAAGCTGTTCAAATACAGACGGGAAAATTGTATATCATAGCCAGTGTTATTGTCTGACCTTTCAGTTATATTAAGTGACATCTAATGTCAAAAAACATAACATGTGATGACATATAGACAATATGGAAAGGGGAGCCGGCTATGAAATTAAAAGAGAGTCAGCAGCAATCCAACAGGCTGAGCAATGAAGATCTGGTGCCTTTGGGACAGGAAAAACGGACGTGGAAAGCAATGAACTTTGCCTCCATTTGGATGGGATGTATACATAACATACCGACCTACGCGACCGTGGGAGGATTAATTGCGATCGGCCTTTCGCCTTGGCAGGTGCTGGCGATCATTATTACGGCATCACTTATCCTATTTGGCGCTCTTGCTTTAAACGGCCATGCGGGGACAAAATACGGGCTGCCGTTTCCCGTGATCATTCGGGCTTCTTACGGGATATACGGCGCGAATATCCCCGCGCTTCTAAGGGCGTTTACAGCTATCATGTGGCTTGGCATCCAGACCTTTGCGGGCAGCACGGCACTGAACATTTTGCTTTTGAATATGTGGCCAGGCTGGGGAGAAATTGGCGGCGAGTGGAACATTCTCGGCATTCACTTGTCCGGTTTGCTTTCCTTTGTATTCTTTTGGGCCATTCATTTACTCGTATTGCATCACGGCATGGAGTCGATTAAACGTTTTGAGGTGTGGGCAGGGCCTTTAGTGTATCTGGTATTTGGCGGCATGGTATGGTGGGCCGTTGATATTGCCGGAGGATTGGGCCCGATATACTCTCAACCAGGAAAGTTTCATACGTTTTCAGAAACATTCTGGCCGTTTGCTGCCGGAGTTACTGGCATCATCGGCATCTGGGCGACATTGATCTTAAATATACCTGATTTTACACGGTTTGCTGAAACACAAAAAGAGCAAATCAAAGGACAATTTTACGGCTTGCCGGGAACGTTTGCGCTTTTCGCATTCGCAAGTATTACGGTGACCTCCGGCTCGCAGGTCGCGTTCGGAGAGCCGATTTGGGATGTTGTCGATATTTTGGCGCGGTTTGATAACCCTTATGTCATCGTCTTGTCCGTGATCACACTCTGCATCGCCACGATCTCTGTAAATGTCGCGGCGAACATCGTATCGCCCGCTTATGATATAGCGAATGCCCTGCCGAAATATATCAATTTCAAACGTGGCAGCTTTATCACAGCGTTGCTCGCTTTATTTACGGTTCCATGGAAGCTGATGGAGAGCGCGACAAGCGTGTATGCGTTTCTTGGCTTAATAGGCGGCATGCTTGGACCGGTGGCAGGCGTGATGATGGCCGACTATTTTATCATTCGCAAACGTGAGCTCTCGGTAGATGACCTGTATTCCGAAACAGGACGGTATGTGTATTGGAAGGGCTACAATTACCGTGCGTTTGCAGCCACAATGTTAGGAGCGCTGATTTCGCTGATTGGCATGTATGTTCCTGCATTGAAAAGCTTATACGATATTTCTTGGTTTGTAGGTGTGCTAATCTCCTTTCTTTTCTACATTGTTCTGATGCGTGTTCACCCGCCTGCATCATTGGCAATTGAAACGGTTGAACATGCGCAGGTCAGCCAGGCTGAATAAGATCTATTTAGACGGTATATTTTCATATTTTTGAAATGGTTTTCCATAAATTAAACATTTATAATTGTTTTAGAAATCTATTCTAAAACGAAATGGGAATCGAAAATGAGAAAATGGTATTTTATTCTTTTGGCGGGTGTTTTAACGTCTGTCATCCTCGCTTTCGTTTATGATAAGACAAAAGCGAATGAGGAAGGATCTGGGGATTATCTGTATGTTTCGCTAAATGGCAGTGATCAAAATGAAGGAACAAAAGAAAAACCGTTTCGTACATTGGCACACGCATCTGAGAAGGCTGCTGCCGGCACAACTGTCATGATTCGGGAGGGCACGTATCATGAGACCCTTGATGTAAAGCACAGCGGTACGGACGGAAAGCCTATCACATTCCGAAACTATGAAAATGAAAACGTCGTGATTAGCGGTGAATCCATTACGAACGCTGAATATGAAACACCGCTTATTCGTATTCACGATAAACATGACATTGCCATCAGCGGTTTAACAATTCAAGATCTTTCTGTTTCATCTGAGGAAGCAACTGCTATAGGGATTTATGTATCAGGGTCCAGCAGTCATATTGCCATTAAGGATAATCACATCCGGGGTATTAAGACAACTGCGGATGAAGGAAATGCTCACGGAATCGCAGTTTATGGGACTGGCAGCATGAAAGACATCCAAATCGAGGACAATACAGTTGAGAAACTGACGCTTGGAGCGAGTGAAGCAGTTGTGCTGAACGGTAATATCGACGGCTTCACAGTTGCAGGCAATGTGGTCCGCAACAATAACAACATCGGGATTGATCTAATTGGTTATGAGGGAACCGCGGATAAAAACGATTACGTGCGAAACGGAATCGTAGAAAACAATACAGTTTATCAAAACTCGACTTACGGCAATCCTGCTTATGGAGATGAATACTCAGCGGGCGGGATTTATGTCGATGGAGGACACAAGATCGAAATTAAGAACAACACAGTTTACGATAACGATATTGGGATTGAAGCAACGTCTGAACACAAAGGAAAGTATGCAAATGCCATTCAGATCACTGACAACAAAGTGTACAACAATGCGTACACCGGTATTTCAATCGGAGGATATGACAAAAAGCGGGGCGGCACCAGCAATTCTCTGATTGCCCGCAATATTATGTACCGGAATGACACAAAGGGACTGTACGGCGGACAGCTGCTGCTGCAGTACGATACGAAAAACAACACAATTGAAAAGAATATATTGACGGCCGGTGATTCCAGATTATTTATCGGAAACGATTTTACAGAAAATGAAGGAAATACGGTCAATCATAACGTGTACCACAAGGAAGCGGATCAAGACGGCATTTGGATGTGGAAAAAGAAAGAATATGATTCATTTTCGTCGTATCTAAAAGCAACAAAAAACGATCAGCAATCCATATATGCCGATCCGATGTTTCGTGATGAAGCGTCCTATGATTTTTCGTTAGATCCTGATTCACCTGCGCGGCCTGTCATTGAATAATTGCTATAAGCGGCGTTCTCTTAGAGAGCGCCGTTTTTTATATGCAAAAAAGACTGCCGGGATTTCCCGGCAGCCTGAAATTTATTCTGCAATAGACACTTTTCCTTCAGCCTCTGCAGTTTTTTTCTGGCTCCACGTATAGAGAAGCAGAGCAATTAAAACGAACAGCCCCGCTGTTAAATAAATGGCAGAGAAGCCGGCAGATGCTACAAACAATCCGAATACATACGATCCTACAGCAATTCCGCTGTCAAAGAAGGTAAAGAACGTTGCCGTTGCAAAACCGGAGCGGTGAGCCGGAGATTTCTGAATCGCCAATGTTTGCATGCAAGGAACGATTGATCCGTAGCCAAGACCGATAACCGCCCCTGAAAGCAGAAGCATTAAGCCGCTATGTGTGAAGGACAGCATGCAGAGTCCGACAGAGAAAATCAGGATTGATGGATAAATGACAATGCCCGGTCCGACTTTGTCGAACAATTTCCCTGTGAACGGGCGTGCAATCATCATTGTCACCGCAAAACAAACAAAGAAATATCCGCTGATATCCGAAAGGTCAACTGATTTGGCGAATACAGACAGATATGATGTGACTGTTGAATAACAGAAAGAAATAAACAAACCGACCGTCGCAATTTTGAGTGCGCCCTTTTCAAACATATCCGAGAACGCAAAACGGAATACAGTCGTGCCGCTGTCCTTACTTTGCGGCACTTTTATCAAGAACGAAACAAGTAAGCCCGCAACCATAAACAGCGCAAAGGCTGTAAAGAATACAGGAAAGCTTACCACTCTCATCAAATTCAGGCCAAGGAAAGGCCCAATCGCCATAGCGAGGTTCATAGACATGGCAAAGTATCCAAGCCCTTCACCGCGCCGTTTGGCTGGAATAATATCAGCGGCAATTGCACCTGTAACAGTCGTTAAAATGCTGAACCAAATCCCTTGGAAGAACCGCAATCCGAGCAGCAGGGAAAAGTTATGAATCGGCATATACAGAAAAGATGATAGGGCGAAGAGCGCCATTGATACAATCGCCATTCTTTTCTTCCCGAAACGCTCAACGATGGCTCCGGAGAAAGGCCGTGTAATGATCGCAGACAGAAGGAACAGGCTGATTAAAAGCCCGCCTTGTGATTCTGTACCGCCAAGCTCTTGCAGCGTGTAGATCGGCAATACAGTTAAAAATGTATAAAAGAACACAAACACAAATAAATTGACAAGCAGGACCATAATAAAATCCTTGGTCCATATCGCATCCGCTTTTTTCAAATGTATGTCACTTCCTTATTTTCATTGTTGTAAAAACATGCGGAATAAATGAGAAAAAGCTTCTTTATCTTCATCCCGGAAATCAGCAAGCAGCTCTTCCTCGAATTTCAGCATTTTCACATTGATTTCTTCGTATTTTTTCTCGGCTTCTTTTGTGAGGACAACAAGTTTTTCCCGTTTGTCTTCACCTTGCCGTCTCTGAACCCAGCCGTTCTCCTCCAGGCGTTTGATCGTCCGAGTCACAGTCGGCGCTTCCACATTTAAATAGGACCAAATCTCTTTTTGAGTCATTGGTCCGATCGTACGCAAACAATATAAAACTGACCATTGGGATGAATAAAGGCCGAATGGCTCTAGCTGTTCATTGGCTTTCTTGGCAATCAGGCGGGCGCTTTGGTTGATTTGATGAATGAGGTGTCTGTTGACGTAGGACATGTCGGTCTCCTTCTAAAAAACTTACCTAAGTAACTAATTGCTTATTTCATTTTACAGGAGCGATCGATAGTTGTAAAGGTGAAAATTTAGTGACGCGAAATAGTTTGCTGAATCTGAAAAAGTTCGTTTCACCCCTTGTCCTTATTGAGTTTTTAGCATATTCCCAAAAGAATGCTAATACACTGTTACAAACCTAACAAAGAGAGTGTTTGAGGTGAGGGATCGTGGGCATATTTCACAAACTTACTTTTAAAACCATACAACGAAGAAGCGGCATAATGAACGACTCTTTACAGAATACGGATCTCATTTCACACTTCTCACATCCATTTTAGGGAGGTCGAGTGGTGTGCACGATTACATCAAAGAGCGAACAATCAAGATAGGGAAGTACATCGTGGAGACAAAGAAAACCGTTCGTGTCATTGCGAAGGAATTTGGTGTTTCCAAAAGTACAGTACACAAGGATTTAACAGAGCGTCTGCCTGAAATTAACCCCGACTTGGCAAACGAAGTGAAAGAAATACTCGATTATCATAAATCCATCAGGCATTTAAGAGGAGGAGAAGCGACAAAGCTCAAATATAAAAAAGATGAAATTCTCGAAGGAGAGCCTGTTCAGCAATCGTAATCACCTGGCATTGCCTTCTTGAAATCGTTCATAAAACATCCGCAAAAATTTGTAAAGAACTTATTGTGCTTCCAACTTTTTTTCTATATTTTATGATAATATATATAATTAGGGCACAATGTGGATATTTACTGTGAAACAGATTTTCAAGGAGGATATAAATAGATGTTTGCAAGGGATATTGGTATTGACCTCGGTACTGCAAATGTACTGATCCATGTTAAAGGTAAAGGAATTGTTCTGAATGAACCTTCCGTTGTTGCACTTGATAAAAACAGCGGCAAAGTGCTGGCGGTTGGCGAAGAGGCAAGACGAATGGTTGGACGTACACCTGGGAATATTGTTGCGATTCGCCCGCTGAAAGACGGAGTTATTGCTGACTTTGAAGTAACAGAAGCAATGCTGAAACATTTTATTAACAAGCTGAATGTAAAAGGCCTGTTCTCAAAGCCGCGCATGCTCATTTGCTGCCCGACGAATATTACATCCGTTGAGCAAAAAGCAATTAAAGAAGCTGCAGAAAAAAGCGGCGGGAAACATGTGTACCTTGAAGAAGAACCTAAAGTTGCCGCTATCGGCGCGGGTATGGAAATATTCCAGCCAAGCGGTAACATGGTTGTAGACATCGGAGGCGGGACGACGGATATCGCGGTTATTTCAATGGGCGATATTGTCACCTCCTCTTCTATTAAAATGGCTGGGGACAAGTTTGACATGGAAATCTTAAATTATATCAAACGCGAGTACAAGCTGCTGATCGGCGAACGTACTGCGGAGGATATTAAGATTAAAGTCGCAACTGTTTTCCCAGACGCACGTCACGAGGAAATTTCCATTCGCGGACGGGACATGGTTTCCGGTCTTCCAAGAACAATTACAGTAAACAGTAAAGAAGTTGAAGAAGCCCTTCGTGAATCTGTCGCTGTTATTGTTCAGGCTGCGAAACAAGTGCTCGAAAGAACACCGCCTGAACTTTCTGCTGATATTATTGACCGCGGCGTTATTATTACCGGCGGAGGCGCGCTCTTAAACGGCCTTGACCAGCTGCTTGCTGAAGAGCTGAAGGTACCGGTCCTCGTTGCTGAAAATCCTATGGATTGCGTAGCCATCGGCACAGGTGTCATGCTTGATAATATGGACAAGCTTCCTAAACGCAAACTAAGCTGATTTCACAAACCTCATTCTGAAAAAGAATGAGGTTTTTTTATGAAAAAGCCTTCACGAAAAGATGTTAAATGACGATAATAGGATAAAATACTGAGTTTTTATTATAGAACGAACGTTCCTATATGACAACTGGAAAAAATGCCATTTTTAGAGGTGGGAAATTTGTTAAAAGGATTATATACAGCAACATCCGCAATGATTGCCCAGCAGCGAAGAACGGAAATGCTTTCAAATAATATTGCTAACGCAAATACATCAGGATATAAAGCTGATCAAGGCTCGATGCGCGCGTTCCCTGAAATGCTGCTCAGCAGAATAGAATCAAAATCTCCGGCCGGGACATCGAGGACGGAAATCGGTTCCGTGAATACCGGAGTATATATGCAGGAGCTTAAGCCTCTCTTTACACAGGGAAGCCTGAAGTCCACAGACCAGCCTATAGACATTGCATTGATCGAAAATCAAGTTCCGATGAATGCGGAAACCAATGAAAACGCGGCTCTTTTTTATCCGGTTCAAACAGCGGATGGAATCCGTTACTCAAAAAGCAGCACATTTTCATTAAATGAGAACAATCAACTGACGATCAACGGACGCCCTGTTTTATCGACGGATCGCCAGCCAATCACTGTTGATAATGAGAATTTCACTGTGTCTGAAAACGGTACTGTGACAACGAACGGACGGACAGCCGGCCAGATTGATGTCAGAATGGCGGAAGATGTCCGCAATCTCAAACGGGACGGAAATGATTTGTACAGCACGGCGGACGGTAATGATCTGCCAAGCGCAGCCGGAAACAATCAGGTATCTTATTCATTAAAACAAGGCGTCTCAGAGCTTTCAAACGTGGATGTGACAAGCGCCTATACAGAAATGACTGAAGCGTACAGATCGTTTGAGGCCAATCAGAAGGTTATTCAGGCTTACGATAAAAGTATGGATAAAGCAGCAAATGAGATCGGAAAAATTTAAGGTAACGGAAGAAAAAACGGAGGACATCAACTATGCTTAGGTCAATGCTAACGGCATCAACAACCTTAAACCAGCTGCAGCAGCAGATTGACACTATCAGCAGCAACCTTTCAAACAGCAACACAACCGGCTATAAGGCAAAAGATACGAATTTTTCTGAGCTTGTCAGACAGCAATTCGATCAGGTTGATGAAAAAAACGAGGAAGTGGCAAAAGCCCGAAAAACGCCGCCCGGCTTACGCCTTGGCGTCGGAGCGATGATGAATTCACGCCTGGTCTCTGATCAAGGAAGCATTCAGAAGACCGATCGCGATCTGGATATCGCATTTACGTCTCCATACCAGTATCTTCAGGTAAATGTAAATGGAAACCGCCAGTATACGAGGGACGGGGCGCTGTATGTAACGCCGTCCGCTGCGAATGCCAACCAGCTGCAGCTCGTCACTGGAAATGGGTATCCCGTACTTGATGAGAACGGCAATACAGTGAACATCGACAGCTCAATGAAGAATATCACCATCAATAAGAACGGCACCTTAACCGCATCTGACGGAAACGCGGTTCAGCGGTTTAATCTTGGCGTTGTCCAAGTGAATAACCCTCAAGAGCTGAAATCCGAAGGGAATAACCTTTTCTCTATTGATAATGCGGCAGCTTTTGAAGAGCTAAACGGCGCTAATAGACAAAACATCGGCATGCAGCAGGGCTCACTTGAGATGTCCAATGTCGATATTTCAGAACAAATGACAGATTTGATCACGTCCCAGCGTTCATATCAGCTGAACAGCAGAACGATCACAATGGGAGATCAAATGCTCGGTTTAATCAATTCAGTCAGATAATAAGAAAATGGGCGTTTTTCAATCAGCCGCGCATGATAAAAAAAGCGGCTTTTTCGAAATCGTCCTTTTTTTTGTAGTATTCCGTAATATCTTCTAACAGCACTTCTAAATCCACCCACGCCTCGATTTTTTCTAATTCAAGCACATATTCGAGCAGCTGCTCATAGGGATCTTCCACTGAGGTGTAGAGGGCTTCAAGCGTTTTTAATTTTAAATAAATGGTTTGAATGTCTACCTTTTCAGATAATTCTTTTCCTTTTTGAAGGACGGCTTTAGCTTCTGTGATGTTCCCTGTTTTAAAAAGCGCTCTGACAGACTCGTACACACAATGAAGATATGAGACTGGTGAATTCATTTCAAATTCTTGATTCTTTAATACTTTTCTAAAGTAAAGAAGCGCTTCCTGGTCTTTTTTCTCGGTCGCTTTTAAAAAGCCAAGGTTATAATAAGCGTGGCATAGCAGGTTTTCGTCATGTAGTTGCTGGGTTTTCTTAATGATTTCTTTGAAAAGCTGTTCAGCTTTTTCATAGCGTTCTTGATCAATATAATTCACGGCGAGCAAAAGCTTACAGGTGATTACCTTTTTGATATAGCCGAATTGGTGCAAATAGATGTGTAATGCTTTTTTGACGTATTGGATGGAAAGCGGCGGTGATTTCATCAAGTAATAGGCGCCGGCGGTTTGATAATATAAATCAGCGGCTTCAAACGTATTTTGAATGGCGGCCAGGTACTGTTCAGCTTTTTTAAAATGATGTACTGCATGTTTCGGAGCTGTTTTTACCATCTCATATAACCCAGAGAAAAAATACAGATAATATTTCAATTCATCATCCATTTTGTCTTCCAGGCCATATAGGTCATCGAACAATGAATCGAGTCCGTTCTGGTTTTCAAAAAGCAGCTGATGGCGGGCCTGAAACAATTGATAACGCATCCAAAGTTTTGTGTTCTTTTTGATCTTTGGAAGGTGCTGGTCAATTTTCTCTTTCAGTGTGCAAACGTGATTCATTTTGCGTTTGCTCATTGCGGAATACCACTCGTCTAACATGTTTAGCATTCTTTTTTCAATAAACTTCGAAATCATTTTCCTACCTCTTTGCTATTGGTAAAATCTATAATTATCATATCATAACTTTTGACGGCTCTCATTGACAGTTGGTTACATTTTAGCGCGGTTGAAAAAGAGATTAATTCATAATATACTTTTCAAATGTACAGATTGGATCTTTGATGATTGCTATACATACTAATGCAGATGAAGGAGATGTCAAGACAATGCTTGATACTCAGCAAATTAAAGAAATTATTCCTCACCGTTATCCGTTTTTGCTTGTGGATCGGATTACGGAAGTTGAAGAGGGCAAACGGGCAAAAGGCTATAAAAATGTAACCGCTAATGAAGAGTTCTTTAACGGACATTTTCCTCAGTACCCGGTTATGCCCGGCGTATTAATCGTAGAAGCACTCGCTCAAGTCGGAGCTGTTGCGATGTTGATTAAAGAAGAAAACCGCGGCAGACTGGCTTTTTTTGCAGGCATTGATAACTGCCGCTTTAAAAAACAAGTCAAGCCTGGTGACCAGCTTCACCTTGAGGTTGAAATCATTCGTGCCCGCGGCACAATCGGGCGCGGAAAAGGCGTTGCCACAGTTGATGGCGAAGTCGTTTGCGAAGTAGAACTGACTTTTGCCCTCGGAGAATAATTGAAAAAAGGCAAATGGCCAGCGGCACATTTGTCTTTTTTTCTTTACAAATATAGAAAAGCAGGTGATTGTATGTGGAATGAATTTAAAGCCTTTGCCATGCGGGGGAATATCGTAGACCTTGCGATTGGTGTTGTGATAGGCGGCGCTTTCGGAAAGATCGTCACATCTCTAGTAAATGATATCATTATGCCTTTGGTCGGTTTGCTGCTGGGAGGGCTTGACTTTTCAGGCCTGTCGTTTACGTTTGGCGATGCTGTAGTGAAATATGGAAGCTTTATACAGACGATTGTGAACTTCTTAATTATATCGTTCTCCATTTTTATCGTCATTCGGACTTTGAATGGGTTAAGGCGCAAAAAAGAAGCAGCAGAAGAAGAGGCTGCGGAGGAAGCGATGGATGCGCAGGAGGAGCTCCTGAAAGAAATCAGAGACCTGCTGAAGCAGCAAGCAAAGTCTTCGGAATAAAAAAGATGCCGTTATAAACGGCGTCTTTTTTTTATCTCAATTTTCGTTTAGGTTCGTTCTATGTCCTTCAGTCCCGCGGGGCTTTCTGTTGTTTCAGCGAGATGAATGAGCATTGAGACAGAGGTGCCTGCATCCGGAGTGCTGATGATCATCAACTCGCTTCCGCAAAAATGTTTCAGCCGCTGATTGATATTTTTCAACCCGACGCTGCGATCGAAATCCGCAGATAAGAGATCTTTTTGTTTTTCCGGAGGCATCCCCGCACCGTTATCCTTTACTTTGATGTGATACTCATTTTTGCTTTGTTTTTTAGCTGTCAGTTTGATCCATCCTCCGCCACTTTTCTTGCTGACACCGTGAAGAACGGCATTTTCCACCAAGGGCTGAATCATTAAAGGCGGAAGGATAAAGTCAATGTCTTCATCTATATCGAAAAGAACCTCAAGCCGATTACCGAATCGCGTCTTTTCTATAGAAAGATAGGAATTGATAATCGAAAGCTCATGTCTGAAGGAACTGATGGCTGATGTATTTTGAAAGTCAAAACTCATTCTTAAATAGTTGGTAAATTCCTCTGTTACCTCCCGGGCCTTTTCAATATCCAAATGAGTGAGAGAAATAATCGTGTTTAATACATTATAAAGAAAATGAGGCTTGATTTGCGACTGGAGAAACGCTATTTCCATTCTTGTGGCTTGATTTGCTGTATGTTTCATCATGATCAGGTTTTGAATACGCGCCATAAATTCAGAGTAATGATAGGGTTTTTGCAAAATGTCATTCGCTCCGGCATGAAAAGCCTTGTATTTGTCATGGCCGATAATGGCAGCTGTAATGATCAGAACCGGAAGATCAACCATGCTGAATCGTTCGCGAATTTTCATACAGACTTCGAAACCAGTCATATCCGGCATCATAAAGTCACAGCTTCAGGCCTTGCACCGGGACAATACGCTTTTGTTGAAACGAAAGCGCCAGCCGGTTATGTGCTGAACACTGAGAAAATAGAGTTTGAGATTTCTGATTCCTCTGAAGGAAAGCCTGAAGCTACAGATGCCGGGATCGCCATTAAAGCATTCCAGTCAAGTGGAGAACGTCGAAAGCACGTGAAATGTACTTATTTTTACTTCACAATCAAGGCGGCGGATAACAATTAAAAGTGTCGATCTGGAGCTTCCGATCGTAAAAGGCACAACCAATGAAAATCTTTTGATAGGGGCGGCAACAATGCGCCCGGATCAAAAAATGGGTGAGGGAAATTATCCGTTGGCGGGCCATCATTTGAAGCAAAAGAATCTTCTGTTCGGACCTCTGGAAAACATAAAAACAGGTGCCCAAATTGTCATCACGGATTTTAAAAAGGATTATATCTATTCTGTAACATCTAAAGACATCATATCGGAAATGGATGCAGATGTAATTGAGGAGACAAACAAAAAAGAGATTACGCTAATCACATGTGACAAGGCTGTCAAAACTGAAGGGCGCCTTGTTGTGAAAGGGGAATTGGTTGATTCTTTTGGCCATACAAATTAAATATGCAAGTGTGAAAGCACGAAGAGAAAAGCTGCCGTTCAAAACGGCAGCTTTTTTCATGCAGAACATATCTATTCTAAATGTCTATTGTGATGCTCTTCGGTTCTGTGTCTGTTTTGGGGAACATGCCCCCTCATATTTATAACTTTTGCTTAAATGCTTCAATGAGTTTTGTTCCTGTATAGCCCTCTTTTACAAGGGACTCGAGAATGGTTTCAGTGCCCTGCTGTTTTCTTGTGACCATTTGTCCATAGAGTAAAACCTGGATGCTTTCTTCCAGCTTGACGATATTTTTCACTGCTGCTGTCAGCTGGGCGGGGCGATTGCTTTTTTTCGTGATCGTTACAAATACTTTGGCTTCAGATTGGCTGTTTAGAAGCTGTTCAAAAAAAGACAGATGTTCTTTCTGTACAAGCGCCTCAATCAGCCAGTGATTTTCACCGTCTTCTTTATTTATAATCAGTCCGTCAATAAGGGGAAACTGTTCGATTGATTGTTCTTCCTTGTCCACTCGTTCCACATTCAGGTCAACCAGTTTAAAGGTTTTCATTTCTTCTCACCCCGATTACTTCCAAAGTTTTCTTGCCTTCCATTATAACATAAACGTTTTCGAGGAAAAAATCCTGCAATGCTGGGGCTAAAGAATTTTGTATGAGCGAAACATTTAATAATTTCTATTTTTTCATTATACTGTAACTGACTATGGATTACGGAGAGATGTGGTATGAATCAATTTCGTTTAAAAGAAATTTATATTGACGGCGCTCCTTCTGAAAGCCATTTGATTCAAAAGGAAGTAACATATATGTTAAGCCGTAAAGAAGTGTTTGAGGTTCATCTGAACAAAAAAGGAAGAATAAGTTTTTTATACGAAACACAAGATGGCATGGAGCAGTATAAAATCAAGCTGTCAATGCCGGAAAAAAATTGAGCTTTCAGTGGTTTGCGTGGGATGGCTCTTCCTATGTGCGCATGAATACGCAAAACTGGCTGACAAAGCAAATCTTTTTCTGTTTTTTAAAAAGTACATATTTCTTCAAAGGAAAAAAGCAAAAGATGTTTTTAGCTGAAGGAAAAATGAAAACGAAAGATAAAAACAGAGGCTGAAAGCCATTTTTAAGCGTTTTTCTTTTCTTGTTGCATCATTTACAATACATACAACCGCAAGGAGAGGAGGAATCGCATGTTCAATCAGGTCATGCTTGTCGGACGTCTTACAAAAGATCCTGATCTTCGCTACACTTCCACCGGTGCGGCAGTTGCACATGTTACGCTCGCGGTGAACCGCAGCTTCAAGAATGCTTCAGGTGAAATCGAAGCTGATTACGTCAATTGCACACTTTGGAGAAAAACAGCTGAAAACACGGCGTTGTATTGCCAAAAAGGTTCTCTCGTCGGCGTAAGCGGACGGATTCAGACAAGAAGCTATGAAAACGAGGAAGGCGTTAACGTGTATGTAACAGAAGTGTTGGCTGACACTGTTCGTTTTATGGACCCTAAACCCCGGGAAAAAGCTGCTGATTGACACCCCTGCTCCTCCCGTTATCTATCCATTCACTATTATCCGGATCTTCGCATCATCCCCTCAAAATTGACCAGTCGACCAGACTGGTTCTTTCTTTTTGCCTACTTAGGAAAAATTGGTTCTCTCGACGCATTTTTACTTAAAATCACTTATTAATGTTGAATAAAATCAAATAAAAACTTATAATTACTTATAAATGATTGCTGAGAAAAGGAATGAGGGCGTGTACCAAGAAGAAAGATTAGTAGCGATTTTGGATTTTTTAAAACAGCATAACCGAATTACAACGGAGCAGATCTGTACGCTCCTGCAAGTGTCAAGGGATACAGCGCGACGAGATCTTGTGAAACTTGAGGAACAGAATGCCATCATCCGCACAAGAGGCGGCGCCATTTTACCGACTGTGCATCAGAAAATTCAAAGCTATTCCGGCCGCCTGAAAACAGTGTCTGAGGAAAAAAATAAGATCGGCAGGCTTGCAGCATCGCTTATTCATGATGGAGACCGGGTGATTTTAGACGCCTCTACAACTGTTCAGGCATGTGCAAAGCATTTGAATGCGGTTGATTGTACCGTAATCACCAATTCGATTAATCTTGCGGATGTGCTGTCCGATAAAGAGGGAATTGAAATTTATCTGCTGGGAGGCAAGCTGGAAAAGGAGCACCGCTTTCTGTACGGGTCCTCTGTGATTGAAAAGCTCTCAAGCTACCATGTTGATAAAGCGCTGATTGGTGTGGTCGGCATTTCCGAACATGGCATTACAATTGCGCATGAAGAGGATGGCATGGTGAAGCGGAAAATGATACAGCAGGCAAAGCAGGTAATCGCGCTTGCAGACCATTCTAAGCTGGGCAGCACCAGTTTTTATCAGTATGCGGAGCTGAATGAAATCGACCTTTTGATTACAGACAGGCTTCCGAATCAGGCATTTTGTGACTTGCTTGACCGAAACGGCGTTGAGCTTCTCGTGACAGAGCAGGATGAAGGAAAGGACTGACAAACGTGAAATTAATTGCGATTGATTTAGATGGAACCTTACTCAACAGCAAGCATCAGGTAAGCTTGGAAAATGAAAACGCACTGCGGCAGGCGCAGCTGGACGGCATTGAAGTGGTGGTGTCAACTGGGCGCGCTCATTTTGACGTCATGTCAATCTTTGAACCGCTGGGGATCAAAACATGGGTCATCAGTGCAAACGGCGCCGTCATTCACGATCCCGACGGCAGGCTTTATCATCACGAAACGATTGATAAGAAACGGGCGTATGACATTCTCTCATGGCTTGAGTCGGAAAACTATTATTATGAGGTATTCACAGGTTCAGCGATTTATACGCCGCAAAACGGCAGAGAACTTCTTGATGTTGAGCTGGACAGATTCAGAAGCGCAAACCCGGAAACAGATCTTTCTGTCCTTAAGCAGGCGGCCGAGGTGCAATACAGCCAATCGGGCTTTGCTTACATTAACTCCTTTCAAGAGCTGTTTGAAGCCGATCAGCCAATCGATTTTTACAATATTCTCGGCTTTTCTTTCTTCAAAGAAAAGCTTGAGGCAGGCTGGAAAAGATATGAGCATGCCGAAGATTTGACGCTTGTCAGTTCGGCTGAGCACAACTTTGAGCTTTCTTCCCGCAAAGCTTCCAAGGGGCAGGCGCTGAAGAGGCTTGCAAAACAGCTGAATATTCCGCTCGAGGAAACCGCTGCTGTAGGTGACAGTTTAAATGACAAATCGATGCTGGAGGCTGCGGGAAAAGGTGTAGCGATGGGCAATGCCCGGGAAGATATCAAATCGATAGCCGATGCGGTCACCTTAACCAATGACGAACATGGTGTCGCACATATGATGAAACATTTGATGTAGGTATATGTGCTGCTCCAAAAGCGCATTCTGTTGATAACCGGCGTAACGGATTTTTTGGAAATTCGGCGTGACGGCTATGAACGGAAAAAAGCTGGCTCTTTCAGAGCCAGCTTTTTTAGTCATGATTATTGCGCTGTTGCGCTTAATGTAAACAGTTCTTCAAGCTCCTGTGTGGAAAGCTCGGTAATCCAGTTTTCACTTTGGATAATTTGATCGTTCAGGGTTTGCTTGGATTCAAGCATGACATCAATTTTTTCCTCGATTGTTCCCGTCGTAATCATTTTATGAACGTGGACAAAGCGCTCCTGGCCTATGCGGTATGCACGGTCAGTCGCTTGATTTTCAACCGCCGGGTTCCACCATCTGTCATAATGGATGACGTGATTGGCGGCGGTCAAATTAAGTCCGGTGCCTCCAGCTTTGAGTGAAAGAATCAGTGTCGGATATTCTTTCCTTTGAAATTTCTCAACGAGTGTATCCCGCTCTTGCTTGGAGAGACTCCCATTTAAAAATTGCACAGGTTCCCCGAACGTTTTTTCAAGCAGCCGCTTCATCATGTTCCCCATCTGAATGTATTGCGTGAAAATCAGGCAGCTTTCGTTTTGGGCGCGAATCGCTGTCATCAGTTCCAGCAATTTTTCGAGCTTGACTGATCTGCCGGCCAGCAGCTCGGTTTGCTCTTCCTTTAAATAAAGCGCGGGATGATCGCATATTTGCTTGAGCCGTCCAAGCATGCTGAGGATCAGCGCTTTTCGCTGCATGCCGGTCAGGGATGTCATATGGTCAAAAGTGTCTTTGACGAGCTGCTCATAAAGGGATGCCTGCTCGGCTGACAGCGGGATAAATTCTTTTTCTTCCAGCTTCTCAGGAAGATTAAGCGCGACCTCTTCATCCCGTTTCGTCCGGCGGAGAAGGAATGGCCGGATTAATTGCTGAAGCTGTCCGATTCTCTTTTCGTCCCGGTCTTTTTCGATCGGCAGCACATAGCGTTTATGGAAGCCGGTCAAACTGCCGAGATAGCCTTTATTCATGAAGTCAAAAATGGACCACAGCTCAGTCAGCCGGTTTTCCATCGGCGTGCCGCTCAGCGCGATATGGTGAAGCCCCTTCAGCTTCCTGATTGCGCGTGATTGCTTCGTATGCGCGTTTTTAATATTTTGCGCTTCATCAAGGCAGATCGTGTTCCATGTCACAGAAGAAAGCTCTTCAGTATCTGCATGTGACAGACCGTATGAAGTGAGCACCACGTCTGCGTTTTCATAATGCGCGGCGAAATCATCCCCCTTTGGCCGACGCGGCCCATAATGGAGCGCGACAGACAGATCAGGGGCAAAGGTTTGAAGCTCCCGCTGCCAGTTGCCAAGTACGGATGTCGGCGCAATAATCAAATGAGGCGTTTTTTGCCGGCCGCTTTCCTTCACGTGAAGGAAATAGGCGATCATTTGAATCGTTTTCCCAAGCCCCATATCGTCAGCCAGACAGGCGCCAAAACCGCTTTCCCGCAGAAACAGCAGCCAGTTCATGCCGTATTTCTGATAAGGGCGGAGCGTTCCTTTGAAAGAAGGACTGACTTCGTGCTCCGGCAGGTTTTCCGCGGCAGTGAGCTTTCGAATCAGTGACCTGAGCTGTTTAGACAGATCAAACTGAATGCCGGCGAAAGCGGATGTATCAATCAGATCCGAATCCTCAAGTCCGCCATCCTGCTGATCCATTAGCTCGCGCGCCAGAATATCAGACATGTGGAGTCCCTCTGATTCTGCTTTTTCCATCAGGCGTTTCATCTGTTTGATAAACTGCGGATCGATTTTAACCCATTGCCCGCGGATATTAACAAGGCGCCTGTTGCTGGCGACAAGCTCATTAAATTCATCCTCAGTCAGTTCAATTCCATTTGTCGCAAACCGCCAGTTGAAATCAAGCAGTGCATTCATGCCGACAAATGACTCTCCACGCGGGGAGGAAGACACCTTTGCTTTCAGCATCATGTTGCTGTCTCTGACAATCTGCCACCAGGACGGCAGGAGGATTTCTACCCCCATATCGACAAGCGTCTCACTTGCTTCTGACAGGAAGATCCAGGCTTCTTCCTCCGAGATCAGCGTTGTCCCGGAATCAAATGACAGCCACGGAACCGTTCTGTGAAAGCGGTCCTGCTCACGCGCGATTTTATCGCTGTATGCCTGCCACGATTTTTTGAGGCTCTTCAGCCTGTCAAAAAATTCTACAGCACCGCTCTTTTTATCACGTAAAAACATCTCAATTTTCCAATCGTCTCCGTCAAAGTCCGGTTCATTTAAGCGCAAGCCGACAGTAAATGGAGATTGGTCGTCAATCCAGCCAATGCCTTCCAGAAAATCCTCTTCATCAAGAAAATGGCCGCGGAATGACGTAACCGCAGGCGATTTCTCCTTGATATGTTCCCATTTCTCCCGCAGTTCATCGTCGTATTGGATGTAATCCTGTACGGCAGCGGAAAACCATTCCGCAGTAAAGCCCTCCAGTATATTATCGCGGTCCTTCCAGCGAAAAACACCGTTTGTCCATGCGTCATAGTCAGGCAGAAAATCGCCGTCCGCGATAAATTCATAGATGGTCGAGGCCGCCTCGATCAGCGGCTCTGTTTCTTCTGTAAGCTGCACGGAGCTGAATGAGTTGAACGAGTTTTTGCCGAGAAGCTCTACAGTCATCCATGGAGATAGCAGGACAGCAGTCGTCCCGATGAAGCTGACATCCTCTAGAAAGGTTCCGTAAAATGAGGATTCATGCCATTGGAACAAATGCTTTTTCATATGGTTGTAGGGAAGAGGCTGCTCATTCTCATCAAAGGCTGAGAGCGTAAATGACCCATCTTCCATTTGTTCGACGTGGATGAGAATTTCTTTAAGACTCGCCATCAATCAACTTTCCTTTCTGCAGTTCTTCTTGAAGCGCACGCAGGCGCTTGTAATGCGAGCTCAGCAGCTGAATATACCGCTCCCACACCTTCTGCTTTTTCGCTTTTTTGTACAGGGTGCGCAATTTTTTCAAATACCGGGCGGCTTCCTTGTACGAGCTGCGGTTCTTCTGATCAATGAAAAAAGCCACTTCTCTATGGTAAGCCGGTATAAGCGCCTCAGGGTCGCTCGCTGCAATTTCCTTGAGCATCATTTTATCCATTTCATTGATGGACAAGCCGACAAGGCTATGAATTTCAATCCACTCGGCATAGCGTTTTTTTTCATATAAATGATGGCTGTATTCTGTGAACGTATACGGCAGACAGCCCGCGGCAAAGCGCTCAAACAGCGCTTGATCATTGGTTTGCTGCACATAGGCATTCAACAGAAGGAACAGCTCGCCGATCACATCGCGAATCTCTTTAAACGGCTTATCCAGCTTCGTATAACCCATCGCAATTGGCTCAATTTGCTGGTACCATGTTTTAAGCCGTTTCCAGTCCTTCTTGGCAGTCATTTCACTCAGCCATTGGAACGTATAAGGGAGCGCTTCCGGCGGGAATTGATCCGCTTCCGCAAAAATAACGTCATCATTCTTTTGCAGGAATTCCAAATGCAGGCGCCCGAATTGCAATTCGGGAGAAAAACGCCGTCCTGCTTCTTTTTTCAATATCTCCTGTTCACGTGCCACCCATTTTGGCCGCGACAGCAGCGCACTCCAAATTTCACCGAAGACGCGGATGCGTTCATATTGGAAAATTTCTTCTTTCAACAGCAAAGGTCGGATAACATCCGGTGTTTTATCCAAAAACGGATCAAGCGCAAAAGACAGCGCGTACGTTTTTAATTTATCAATAGAGCTGTAGATTGTATCCATCAGCTGTTCAACGTACGGATTGAGGGAATAAAAATCTTGTTCGGGGTTCAGCTTGCCCGCTTCAATCAATGTGAACATGCGAAGCCAAACCGCAATCGCGGAATGAATCTGATACAGGCTTTTCAGCTCCGGCTTGTTCGGCGCATGTTTTTTTAATGCGGACAGGTAGCCGTAATAGAGGCCCTGCATGTTTTGGCTGCCTTCTGGCGTACGTGCCTGCCAGAGAGAAAACTCTGAATCAAAAAAAGCAAGCCAGCTTGAAAGCGATTCTTCATTAGGCAGCACCTTTTCCTGAAACTGGCGGCGGACGAGCTCTTTGCTTTCCTCCAGCTTTTCCCTCTCCAGCCAATACTCTGTAAAAGTACCCACTCGCTCGAACATTGCATATACATATAAAAACACAGCCAGCATATGGCGGCAGATTCTTCCGGACGGACATGAACAGCCGCTTTTGACTATGACAAACAAGTTCAATGTGACCCGCACAGGTACAACATCCTGCACGTAAGCCGTAACTTCCGTCGGACTCACTGCTTGTAAACGATAGACTGAATCCTGCCGATATAAAATAAGGGCTTTTTTGATCAGCTGAACATTTTCCTCATTGTAAGGAAGAAGTTCTTTTAACTGTTCAGCAGATGCCAGCACATCGTCTTTGGAAATCATATTCTGAAGCATGATTATCGCTCCTAACCGAGTCACGTAATAAAAAGATCCAATTTCTCTATTATATCGCAACACATCGGCCTTAAAAAGTTTTTCCTAAAAAAGGACATAAAAAATGGGATGTGTCGAATGATGTATTAGAGATTGCAAATTGATAACCAGCATCATATAATAATCGTGTTTTCAACTTAATGGAAGCTGAAAGGAAAAAAAAGATGAGTGAAAAGAAATTGAATCAAGAAGAATTTCTGAAAATTTTGATGCATGCACATGAAATTGGTGAGCAGTCATCTGAGATGACGACGAAGGAAATGCTTGAAAATTTGATTTCTCATATTAAAAATGGATATGCAACATAAAAATCCCGCACGCCTTTTGCGGGATTTTTTTATGCGAGGTTACGTGACTGCACGAATAAGAGAAAATGAGACAGCGCTGTCAACACAGTAAATATAGCGCTTACATAAAAAAGAGCAACATTTCGTTTTGTAAAAAAATGTCGAATTATGTCACGTGAAAAGCTGGAGAAATGCGGTTTCAACGTTGTATAATCGTAAATGGAAAAGGATGTTATAAGAGATTTGGAGGTATCATGGGAGAATCTACTAGCTTAAAAGAGATATTATCAACGTTAACAAAACGCATACTTTTGATTATGATTGTAACCGCAGCTGCCACTGCTGCCGGCGGACTCATTAGTTTCTTCGCACTTACACCCATCTATGAAAATTCAACTCAGATTCTGGTCAACCAATCGAAAAATGAACGAAAAGAAGTCCAATTTAACGATGTCCAAACCAATCTTCAGTTAATCAATACGTACAATGTCATCATTAAGAGCCCTGCCATCTTAGATGAAGTCATTAAAGAAATGGGCCTGTCGATGACATCCCAAGAACTGAATGACAAAATTACCGTATCCAGCGAACAGGACTCCCAAGTGGTCAACATATCAGTCAGGGATGAAAACGCGGAAACAGCGGCTCATATTGCCAATACTATAGCATCTGTTTTTCAAGACAAAATCACATCCATTATGAATGTTGACAATGTCAGCATTCTGTCAAAAGCCGAGGTTTCAGAACATCCGTCCCCTGTATCGCCAAAGCCGCTACTAAACATTGCCATCGCGTTTGCAGCCGGATTGGCGGGAAGCATCGGACTGGCCTTCCTGCTCGAGCATTTGGATAATACGATCAAATCGGAAGAGCAGCTCGAATCCTTGCTGGACATACCTGTTTTAGGGACAGTTTCCACCATTGCGAATGAGCAGAAAACAGCAAAGACCTTACAGGGTTTCCAATCTGAAAAAACGGGGAGTGGACATTTTGGCGCTTAGAAAAAGCAGAGACTCGCGGATGCGGAGAAATGTCATTGCAATGACAGAGCCGAAATCCTTGAACTCTGAACAATATCGGACGATTCGCACGAATATAGAATTTGCTTCAGTGGACCGCCAGATGAAATCAGTGATGATCACATCGGCTTGTCCCGGAGAAGGAAAATCAACAACGGCCGCCAACCTGGCTGTCGTATTCGCCCAGCAGGGAAAAAAAGTGCTCCTGATTGATGCTGATTTGCGAAAACCAACAGTACATACGGCCTTTTTTCTTGAAAATACGGTTGGCTTAACATCTGTTTTATTAAAGAAAAGCTCTATGGAGCAGGCTGTACAGGCATCGAATGAAAAACATCTTGACGTGCTGACGAGCGGCCCGATCCCGCCAAACCCGGCCGAGCTTCTCTCCTCGAAGTGGATGAAGGAGCTTGCATACGAAGCGTGTGCGGCATATGATATGGTCATTTTTGATACGCCGCCTATTCTTGCCGTAGCAGATGCACAGATTTTAGGCAACGTGGCAGACGGTTCTGTTCTGGTTATTTCAAGCGGGAAAACAGAAAAAGAACAAGCCGCAAAAGCGAAAGAGGCGCTTGAAACGTGCAAAAGCAAGCTTCTTGGGGCGATTATGAACGGCAAAAAGCTTTCGAAGCACTCTGAATACGGATATTACGGAAACAAGGACAATTTCATGCAAAATAAATAACGTGCATCGTGCCCGTTATTTATTTTTGCGAAAAAAGGGGGCTAGGACATGATCGATATTCACTGTCACATTCTTCCCGCAATGGATGACGGGGCAGGTGATTCGGCCGACAGCATAGAAATGGCAAGAGCCGCTGTTCGTCAGGGAATCCGGACGATCATTGCGACACCTCATCATAACAACGGTGTGTATAAAAACGAGCCAGCTGCAGTCAGAGAAGCAGCAGATCAGTTAAACAAACGTTTAATCAAAGAAGACATTCCTTTACATGTGCTTCCGGGACAGGAAATCAGAATCTACGGCGAGGTGGAACAAGACCTTGCCAAACAGCAGCTGCTTTCGCTGAATGATACAAAACACATCTTGATTGAGTTTCCGTTTGATCACGTTCCCCGATATGCGGAGCAGCTTTTTTATGATTTGCAGCTGAAAGGATATATTCCGGTTATCGCCCATCCTGAACGCAACAGGGAAATTCGCGAAAACCCGTCCTTGCTGTATCATCTTGTGGAAAAAGGAGCAGCATCTCAGATTACTTCAGGAAGTCTTGCGGGGACCTTCGGCAAGCAGCTGAAAGCATTTTCTCTCCGGCTGGTTGAAGCCAATTTGATCCATTTCGTAGCCTCAGATGCCCATAATGTGAAAACGAGAAATTTTCACACTCAAGAGGCCCTTTATGTTCTAGAGAAAGAATTCGGCTCGGAACTTCCTTATATGCTGACGGAAAATGCAGAGCTTCTCCTGCGGAATCAGACCATCTTCAGACAGCCTCCGCAGCCGGTCAAAAGAAGAAAATTGTTTGGTCTTTTTTAACAGCCGATTCTCATTTCACCACTTTCTTTTTGAGAGCGATATAATAGTGTATTGTATGGTTGAATCACATTTCAGAAATCTGTACAGGCTGTACCCGACAGGCTATGCGGGAGATCATTCGCATTCATGATAGGATGTTCTCATACGATATTACGGAAGCTGCAAAGCAGCAATTTAACTGTTGGAGGGAAACAATGAATATAACAGTCATCGGAACAGGCTATGTCGGTCTTGTGACAGGTGTTTCTCTTTCTGAGATTGGACATCATGTAACCTGCATTGATATTGACGCTCACAAGATTGATGAAATGAGAAAGGGCATTTCCCCCATATTTGAACCAGGTCTTGAAGAGCTGATGAGAAAAAATACAGCTGATGGACGGCTGAACTTTGAAAAAAGCTATGAGAAAGGCTTGGCACAGGCAGACATCATTTTTATAGCGGTCGGCACACCGCAGAAAAGCGATGGGCACGCCAATCTGGAGCAAATTACAGATGCGGCCAAACGCATCGCAAAGCATGTCAAACGAGATACAGTCGTGGTAACGAAAAGCACAGTGCCCGTTGGGACAAACGATTTGATTAATGGACTGATCACTGAACATCTAGCGGAGCCTGTCAGTATTTCGGTTGCATCCAATCCGGAATTTTTGCGTGAGGGGTCGGCGATCTATGATACCTTTCATGGTGACAGGATCGTGATCGGGACGGCCGATGAGAAAACAGCAAATACGCTGGAGGAGCTCTTCCGTCCGTTTCAAATCCCGATTTACCAAACGGATATCAGAAGCGCCGAGATGATCAAATATGCCTCAAATGCTTTTCTGGCCACTAAGATCAGTTTTATAAACGAAATTTCGAATATATGTGAAAAGGTCGGCGCCGATATTGAAGCAGTCGCATACGGGATGGGACAGGATAAGCGGATCGGGAGCCAGTTTTTAAAAGCGGGTATAGGCTACGGCGGCTCTTGTTTTCCAAAGGACACAAACGCCCTCGTGCAAATTGCCGGCAATGTCGAGCATGATTTTGAACTGCTGAAATCGGTTATCAAAGTCAATAACAATCAGCAGGCGATGCTGGTTGATAAAGCGCTGAACAGGCTCGGCGGGGTGACGGGAAAAACGATTGCCCTTTTAGGCCTGTCATTTAAACCGAATACGGACGATATGAGAGAAGCGCCGTCAATTGTTATTGCAGACCGTCTCGCTGCGCTCGACGCCCGTATCAGAGCCTACGATCCCATTGCAGTTGGTCATGCAAAGCATGTTCTCCCGCAAGCTGTTGAATATAAAGAGACGATCGAGGAAGCTGTCAAAGGTTCTGACGCCGTCATGATTTTAACCGACTGGGCTGACATTAAACAATTTCCGTTAGCGGCTTATCAGGATTTGATGGAATCGCCGCTCATATTTGACGGCAGAAACTGCTACACATTGGATGAAGCTGCGGCTGTAGGAGTGGAGTATTATTCTGTCGGTCGGAAGGCGGTTGTTCCGTCAGGTGCAATTCAATAGATGAAAAAGAAAGGCTGGTTGCGCACCAGTCTTTTTTTCATCTATTGCGGGGTGCTGAATACATTTGCTACTATTTAACTATTGTTTGGAAAATTATACAGAAGTAGGGCTTCTTTAAACAATCGTTTGAAAAACATTAGAAGAAACGAAGAAAACCAGAAAATAAAACCTTTCAAAAATAATTGGAGATGCCGGAAAAGGAGAGAATCTGATGAATCATCTGCCCGAAAAAATGAGACCGTACCGCGACTTGCTGGAGAAATCAGCGAAAGAATACGTGAAATTGAATGTCCGAAAAGAGAAAACAGGACGATATGACAGCAAAATTGCCGGTGATCCCTATTTCCCCAAGCATGAAACATACCCGACTGATGAAAATGGACAGCCGATGAAGCTTCTGTCACAGATTATTTCTCGCACATTCCCCAGCTTGACGGCTACCCTTCTTCAGGTATCCTGCAGTTCTACATTTCTGTTCATGATGACGTCTATGGATTGAATTTTGACGATCGATGTGAACAAAAGGATTTCAGAGTGATCTATTTTGAAAATATCATAGAAAACGAAGACGAGCTTGTTTCTGATTTTTCATTTATTGGCACAGGCGAATGTGATTTTCCGATTTTATCAGAAGCGGCAGTCGAGCCTGTGAAATCTTCGGAATGGGTGCTGCCTACAGATTTTCAATTTGAGCAGTATACGGGCATGGAAACAATGGAGTTCTTTGGTCAGTTCGGCGAGGATGAAGAAGACATTTATAATGAACTGGCTGAAAACGGATTTGGCCATAAAATCGGCGGATACGCTTCTTTTACCCAGCATGATCCACGGGAATACGCATATAAAGAACACACCATCATGCTTTTACAAATTGATTCAGACGATGATATCGATTCAATGTGGGGAGACGTCGGCATCGCCAATTTTTTCATCACACCTGACGATCTAAGGAAAAAAGACTTTTCAAACGTTCTGTATAACTGGGACTGCAGCTAATACAAGCTTTTGATCCAAAGGGTCAGAAGGGGGGAATAATAGAAGCCAAATGACAAAATCAGACGTGATCGACCTGATGAACAATAAGCTCAGCACGGTAAGAGGCAGGCCAACAAAATCTGCTTCTTTCAAGTGCCTTTATAACTATGACATTAGGTATTTCTATTTGATAAAACGCTTTTATTAGCTGTATAACGAACAAAAACAAGATCAAATACCTACATTCCAAGAGCGTTATATGCCTAAATTAAGCCATTTACCCTATTTAAGCCGCCTTCTGGCTATTTTAAAATATAATATATGGAAATAAAGTATGGAAAAGTCTATCTTCATCAGCCCCTCCATACGACTTTTTGAGTATTAAGAGGTGATTCAGATGGGTTATGAAAGTATGCTAGCGGATATCAAAAGTTCGCTCAACGGAAAAATTTCCGACGTGGAAGACAAGATCGAAAAGCTGAAAAAAGCAAAAAAGGACATAGACACACTGCAAGAAGAGGCAATCACTGAAATCAAAGAAATTGTGAAACCGGAATTGGGCAAGCATTGGACGGGAACAAAAGCCGATGATTTCGACAAGGGAAGAGAAGAGGCGAAATCGGAAGCATCCAAGATTGTGAATGATAAATATAACGAGTATATGGCTTCGATTCAAAGCAAAATATTCTGGCTTGAGACAGAGAAATTTGAGCTGAATTTGACAAAAAGTGCAGCGAATGCCGCAGGCGACCTTCTTGCTAAAGGAGAAGATTTCGTAGAAGAAGCAGGAAGACAAATTAGTAAACTAAAATGGTGGTGATCTTTTTTTATGTCAGAAATTAAGCTGAAGTACGACACAGTCATCAAAACATTGGATTCTGTCAAAGATGCGCTTGCTGACGTATCAATCGGCGCCGCGGGGTCCAATGGAAAAAACAAACTCGATTATACGAAAAAATACCATGAGCGTGAGGAGAACATCAAAACCATGCTCGGAGATTATAAAAAAGCGGTACAGAAAAATATCGAGGATACAAAGGATAATGTAGATTCACTCAAAGAGCAGGACGAGGCGATAGCGGTAAAATAGAAAAGAAAGGGCAGTGCGATGAGCAAAGTATTTGAATCTAAATCTTTAATCGAAGAAGCGAAGAGCAGAAAAAAGCAATATGAGACGCTTGAGGAGCAGCTGAATACGCTGAAAAAAGCGTTTCAGGGAGTTGCAGATTTAGGCGATAATTTTAAAGGAAAAGGCGCGGACAATATTAAAGATTTTTTTCAGGGACAGGCGGAAATCGTAGACAGCTGGCTGACGCTTGTCTCTGCTCAAATTGCGTTTTTAAATGGCATTTCAGGAGATATTAAAGATCAAGAACTGAATGATTCATATGTGGAAACTTCTTTTTTGGATCATGAGCTGCCCAATGGAGACCTGAAAGCCTCAGAGATTGTCTCCGCCCATAAAGAAGAAATCGATTCTATTTTGTCAGGCATCAGCGATATTATTGACCTCGACATGTATACGCTTGACGACTATGCAGATAAGATGGGCGATGCCCAAAAAATCAGACGTGACACGATCACAGCTGTCGATAAGCTTGATGAATCCCTGACAACTGAATATCAAAATTTAGAATCTCTGGACAACGCAGTGCTCACCAAATATTCCGTTCTCATGCAGGCCACCAGCAATGGGAAGAGCGCTTCTCCTATGTACTATGACAAAAAAGCCTTCCACAGCAATGAAGTCTACAAAAGCGTCATTGAAGTAGAAAATCAAGGAACAACCTATATCGATGCAAAAACCCAGCAAGCAGAAGCAAGACGGCTCCAGGAAAAAGCCGAGGAAGAAGCAAACAAACCGTGGTACGAAAAAACATGGGATGGAGTTTGCAACTTTACTGGAGAAGTCACTGGCTATTATGATTATAAAAGAGCAACCGAAGGCGTTGATCCGGTTACCGGAGAAAAACTCTCCACCGCAGAGCGTGTGACAGCAGGAGCTATGGCCGCTGCCGGATTCATACCAGTCGTCGGCTGGGCAGGCCGGGCCTTCAAAGGCGGAAAAGCCATCTACAAAACCGGAAAAGCAGCTATCGCGGCTGAACACGCTTTAGACGCCTACAAAACAGGCAAATCCTTAGACATTCTCAAAATGACAGAAATGGGTGCATACGGCCTTGTAGCGTCAAACGGATTCTCAGAAGCCGTCACAGGCCGGGATATGTTCGGAAACAAAGTGTCTGAGGAGAAGCGGAAAACGGGTGCGCTGGAAGCGGCATTGAGCTTGGTTGGTGCTGGTGCATTGGCGAAGTCGGTTGACAATACGCTATCGATGGGAAGAAATCTTGATAAGAGTTATTCTTTTTCTAAAATTAAGCAAAGTGGTCATATAAATAAAGAACAGATTGTTACTTCGACTGGCCATACATTTGACTTAAAGCCAGAGAAGAAACAATTATATACGAAGAAAGTAAATAATGATAAGTTACAATCAAGTAAAAAATCTGTCGATCCTGTCGAACAATCAGTAAGTTATTACAGAGTTCAAGGCGGAGGAGCGGGAAATAAAACAAGTCAGTATAGAATTAAAGTAAATAGTAATGGAAGCATTGTTATTCCTATTAAAAATGCTGATTTAAACATAAGTGCTTACAATTTAGAACACGCTAAATATTATCGAGATGTAGCAAGACCAGGCGGAGAAATTGTAGAATTTAAGGTACCTAAAGAGGTTGATGATTTAATCAAGGAGACAGTAATTGATCAGTATGGATATACTAAAAACCCTCGTAACCAGGGGAGAACTGCTCCAAAGCTTGTTGATCCTACGACACCGGGAGTTAGTTATGAACTTCCGGCGGAACCATGGATAGAGTGGTTAGAGGAATATGGGCATTCAGCCAAAAAAATAGAATGAGAAAGTGGTGTTTTCGTTGTTATTAAAACCGGAGTATGCCCAAAATATAATAGTCGGGGTAAAGACTTCTTCTCAATTCTCATGGTATCTAACAGAAAGAGATGTTTGGATACTAGATATCATGAAATATAAAGAAGCCTATGAAAAAAACGGGTTTAGTTTTGATATGGACTTTGCTCTTTCTCTAAGAAATAACATTTCAGTTGTAAATGAAGATAATTATCGTCTTTATTTAAAAGAATATACTGACTATATTATCCCGTCTTCAGAATTAAAGAAGTTAGTTGAACATCAGGATTATGAAAGTACTATTCTAGAATTAAGGCCATCATTATATATAGACTTTAATCAAAAAATGCTTCTTTCGCTGTATCCTGAGTTATTACCTTTTGAAAATTATGTTCCTAATAATTGGACAGGGGTTCGGGAAGACTTTACTAGTTATATTCCTGAAGAGGATAGATACTGGATTTTTGATGATGTAAATTATATAGACAAAGTTTTTAATGAGAAAGAAAGAGAGTAAAGGAGAAAATAAAATGTCAAAAGATGATAGCTTGGTAATAATAAATGAAAGTTTTAAAAAGGAGGGGAGTGAAGAAGATATAGAAGGATTAACAATAATGATTGATGGGGTTATAAAGCAGGTTTTTAATAAAATTAGAAATGAAAGAAATTATAACAGTAATAATGAAGTTATGAGAGATATTATATTTGAAGGAATTAATAGTATTGTTAAAAAATCTTAAGGCATTATTAAAAACAAATAAACGCTTCGAGTTGGTTTGATTTTCTACCTTGATTGGCACTGAAGCCTTTCAAGGTTTTTTTATTAGATTGTTGTCCACTGTTTTATATAGCGTAAATAAGTATAAGCTTTGAACGCGTCACAGTCGGCACCATGGCAGCCGTGGGATATATACCAGTCGTCGGCTGGGCAGGCCGGGCCTTCAAAGGCGGAAAAGCCATCTACAAAACCGGAAAAGCAGCTATCGCTGCTGAACACGCATTAGACGCCTACAAAACAGGCAAATCCTTAGACATTCTCAAAATGACAGAAATGGGTGCATACGGCCTTGTAGCGTCAAACGGATTCTCAGAAGCCGTCACAGGCCGGGATATGTTCGGAAACAAAGTGTCTGAGGAGAAGCGGAAGCAAGGGGCGCTCGAAGCGGCATTGAGCTTGGTTGGAGCCGGTGCATTGGCGAAACATATTGATAAAGGCATCCCGCTTGCAACCCATTCAAAATTCCAAAAAGCAAACAAAACACTAGAAAAAGTAAAACAATTCAAAGTCCCAACAAACGTCCGCGTATACGCAGAACGCCCAGTAACTCCGGAGGGCTTTACATTCGGAATCCCGACAGTACGTGTAGATGTGGAAAAGACGGCTGTTAAGGATCTTGGGATTGTGAAGATGGTAGTGATGGCGGTCGTAAGGGAAGCTCTCATAGTCCTAACATTTCTAAAAATCACGATAAAGTAGCTCACGATGGATATTATGGTCGTAAAGAATTTAGAACGATGCTTAATAATGCTTCGTTTACTCCGCATGGTCATAAACATGTTAAGGCTAAAACACCTGAAGAAGCAAAACGTTTTAGTATGACAGGTAAAAAAGCTGCTCAGTACTTACCAGATGTGAATAACAAAGCTTTAGAAAAAGAGGCACTTCTAAAAGGTCATATTATTGATAATGGAAATAACAACTATTATTTCATTTATGATGCAGGAAAAACAGTCGGTTATGATCTAGGTACACCAACAAGCTGGATTAGAGCGGAGTTTTCTGGTGGTGAATATCATGGTCATCCGATTGCTGGAAGTCGATTAGATAAGTATTTAAAACAACTTGGTATTGATAAGTAATAGGAGGCTTTTATGAGAAAGATAAAAAAAATGCCAGAAATAAGTTTACAACCCTTAAGGATTCCAAAAGGATGGACCATAAATCAAAACAGTTTTAGAGAAATTGATCCGAAAAACCTAGCACCAGACGATGAAAAATGGTTGTTTTTTTCACAAGATTTAATGCAATTAACATACTCTCGTAAAAATTACTTACTTGATTTAGGTTGGTATCCAGATGCGGATGCTAATGGATTTTATCAACTAGTTATGATGCAAAATGAGGATTGGGATCAACCCATATATGAATTTCAGACAAATAGCCATATTGAAATAGTTAAAAATATAGAATTTATATTAAACAAAGTTACGAATAATGAAATGTAGTTAAACATTTAATTAGAACTATTAATAAAGTTTGCAGAACCTGGAGTTGTAAGTTTTCAAAGTAAAAATGAATACAAAGAAAAACAGACACTAGTTAACAGGAGGTAGGATTGATTTTAGATGCATGTTAAACAAATACATTCTTTCAACCTAAACAGAGAAGAATTTGTAAAAACACAACAATCCCTTATCCATAAAATCAACCTATCCACCTCCATCAACCTAGACTCCATCAACACCTGCGCAGGCGTCGATCTCGCCTATTGGGAGCAGAACGGAGAACCATACGGAGTGTGCAGTATTATCGTGATTGACGCTGATACAAAAGAAGTCATTGAAAAAGTGCACAGCATGGGGAAAATCAGCGTGCCGTATGTTTCCGGTTTTCTTGCGTTTCGTGAGCTGCCTTTGATCATCGAGGCGGCGAAAAAGCTGGAGACGGAGCCGGATGTCTTCTTGTTTGATGGCAACGGATATTTGCATTACAACCATATGGGCGTTGCCACCCATGCGGCTTTTTTTCTGGGCAAGCCGACGATTGGGATTGCGAAAACCTATCTCAAAATCAAAGGCTATGATTTCGTGATGCCTGAAAATGAAGTCGGTGCATACACCGATATTCTCATTGACGGCGAGGTATATGGCCGGGCGCTGCGAACGCGGCGGGACGTGAAGCCTATTTTCTTGTCTTGCGGTAATTATATTGATTTAGACAGCAGCTATCAGATCACGATGAGCTTGATCAATCAAGAAAGCAGGCTGCCGATCCCTGTCCGCCTGGCTGACGTTGAGACGCATGTTTTGCGAACGTTTTACAGAAAAATCACGTGTAACACTTGGGGCTCTAAGTCATCAAGTGTTTTTTTGTATGTGTGTGCTTTCATGGTCTCAAAAACCTTGTCGTCCTTGTGGAGAGGTTTTATTTGAATGTTTTCCGTGTCAAATCGATAAAAGCCTTTAATGGCGCAGACATCCACTTGTCCTTATGCCATGCTAATTGAGTGAAAACGGGGCAATCGCTCTGCCAATTGAGTTCTTTCATCCGGCCTGCTGCAATATCATCTTTTACTGTCATTTCAGGCAAGATTCCAATCCCAAGTCCGGCCATCACGCATTGTTTGATGGCTTCTATGCTGACGAATTCCAATTTGTTAGGATAGACACCGGAGTCATGCAAATTGTTCTCAAAGAGCGTGCGGTACGAGCAGCCGTCCTCTGTCAGCAGAAGAGTTTCGTTTTGAAGATCCTTCAATGTTACTGGTAAATCCGCAGGAAAAGGATGGTCATTAGCAGCCACCATTTTGATCTCATCCTGAATCAAAGATTCAACGTGCAGTGCGTCTTCCATCCGGTTTACATCCAAGATGAAGGTGATATCAAGCTGGCCCTGTAAGAGCTGTTCTTTCGCTTGTTCATTGGAGATATATGGTTTGAATATGAGCTTTACTTGGGGAAAAGCCTGTTTAAATTCTTTTATGATAGGGGGCAGGCGGTATGTGCACTGGCTTTCCGTCGCCCCGATTTTTAAGGTTCCGGTTGTTTCTCTTACTTGATTTGCGGCCATTTTCGCTTCTTCTGTTAACGCAATGATCTTCTGCGCATAAGATTTGAACGTTTTTCCTGCTTCTGTCAAGATAAGCCGCTTGCCGAGCCGTTCAAATAAAGGCGTCCCAATTTCTTCTTCAAGTGATTTGATCTGAGAGGTAACGCTTGATTGTGCATAATTAAGCATTTTGGCGGTTAGGGTGAAGTTTACATGTTCTGCCGCCGTAATAAAGGTGATCAGCTGCTTCAATTCCACTTGTTCTCTTCCTTTCTAAATCGGTTTTAGCGATTGGATTAATCGAAATAATCATCTGTATTGATTGATGAATCCATTATAAGATGAAGAAAATCATTCGTAAACAAAGGAGCAGATGCATCATGAAAATTGCGGTTATTAACGGCGGAACTCGGTCTGGCGGAAATACGGATATTCTTGCGGAGAAGGCTGTTCAAGGATTCGATACAGAGCACATTCATTTGCGGAAATATCGAATCCAGCCAATTGAAGATCTGCGTCACGCCCAAGGCGGCTTTCGTCCTGTTCAAGATGACTACGATTCTATCATTGAACGGATATTGCAGTGCCATATTCTTGTATTCGCCACCCCAATTTATTGGTTTGGCATGTCAGGGACATTAAAGCTGTTTATTGATCGCTGGTCACAGACGTTGAGAGATCCGAGATTTCCTGATTTTAAACAGCAAATGTCAGTGAAACAGGCATATGTAATAGCAGTGGGCGGAGACAATCCAAAAATAAAAGGGCTGCCGCTGATTCAGCAATTCGAACATATTTTTCATTTTATGGGAATGCCCTTTAAAGGTTATGTGCTGGGAGAAGGCAATCGTCCAGGCGATATTCTTCGTGATCATCAGGCGCTGTCCGCTGCGAGCCGCTTACTGAAAAGAAGCGATGCGATATGAAGTTTTTGCTGTCGGTCGTTGCTGGCATGCTGATTCTTGCATTCTTTTTATTTTGGAAGGTCCAGCCTCCTGTTTGGATACAAGTTGAAACCAATTCGTCCCAGTTGAAGCAATCTGTGAGAATGGCAGGAACCACGCTGCAAGTCAAGCACATCATCAAGAGTGACGCAGGAGAAGAAACAGCTGTCATATCAAACGGCATTTCTGGGCCAAAATAAATAAAGCACCTGTCAAGGTGCTTTTTTCTAAAAATGAGGGATCACAAGGCCCCCATATAAAAACGCCGCGATAATCAAAAATGCCGGATGCATTTTGAATTTTGTCATGGCAAGGAGCGAAATTCCCGCAATCACGATCGATTGGATCCAGCCGATCGCTTTGATGCCGTCTGCGCTGATTTGCCAGGTAAGAATGAGCATCATGACCGCGATGACAGGCTGGACGGACAGCGTCATGCCTTTGATGACAGGTGATTGGCGGAAGCGCTGGATGATGCGCAGCAGGACGATCAATGCGAGCGCCGACGGTACGACGGTTGCGATCAGGGCAATTAGGAAGCCGGGCCACCCGCCTGCGCTGTAGCCGACATACGCAGCGATTTTCGTGGCGATCGGGCCCGGCAATGCGTTCGCAAGTGCGAGCATATTTGAGAATTGATCGTTTGAGAGCCAGCTGTATCTGTTTACGACTTCTTCAAACATTAGCGGGATAGACGCAGGTCCGCCGCCATATCCCAGTAGGTTTGCGATAAAAAACGCCATAAATAAATAGATCGATATCATGAGGCTGACATTCCTTTATCTTTTGAATGTTTATTTGTGATTTTGTCTTTCAGTTTAAAATGAAACGCCCCGTATGCTAAGAAAATGATAATGACAAGGCCGGGATTAATCTGTAAAGTTTGCAGGCCGATAAAAGCGATGATAAAAAACAGGATACCGGTGACCCAGCCGAAACCTTTAAGCGCTTTTTGGCCAAACTCGTACGCCATGATTCCGAGCATGACCGCAATTACCGGCGTGACAGCACCAATCATACCTGCAACAATTGCTGAATGGCTTAACACATTTACAGCCGCAAACAAGCCCACCATCGCAAGACATGTAGGCAGAATGTGGGCGAGGGTCGCCACAACTGCACCTATTGTGCCTTTTAGCTTAAAGCCCAGATAAGCAGCCATTTTGGTGGCAATCGGTCCGGGAAGCGCATTAGCGATTGCTAATATTTCTCCGAATTCATCATCGTCAATCCATTTATATTTATTGACCGCTTCATGGCGGATCAGCGGAATCACGGAAGGTCCGCCGCCGAACCCTAATATGCCGGTGCGAACCATTGCGGCCGTCATATCCCGATAAGGATGGTTTTTCATTCGTTTCTCTCCTTTACAGCTTCATTCCCATACGGCTTTTGTATCGTTTGATCAGCATCTGGCAATCAACACTGACGACGCCTCGCAATGGATACAGCCGTTTTGTTAAAAATTCTTCCATTTCTTGATCGTTGGCAAAGATCCCATGCATATGCAGCTTGCTCGGGCCTGTCATGTGATAAAGGCTGGTGACCGCAGGCTCTTCCTCAAGCTTAAGAGCGACCTCTTCTAAAAATTGCGGTTCTACCTCGACATTGAAAAACACGGAAACATGAATGCCGATTTTAGCGGGATTGATGACAGCGGTGAATTTTTCAATAACACCGGCTTCAATTAATTGGTTGATACGGGCCTGCACGGCGACCCGTGACAAATCGACTCTTTTGCCAAGATCCGTATAAGAAATTCTGCCTTCTTCATGCAAAATCGTGAGAATTTGTTTATCAGTCTCATCAAGTACAAGGTTGGGGATTTGATATTCATGACTCAATTGCTCCACCTGCTTTCGTAGCCTTTTAGCAATCATTTTATCACAAAAGTTACGTATCGAAATAATAATTTTTCATTTGTTTTCGAAATGAACGAAAAAATATCTTGTTATTTGCGAAAAGTAGAAAGTTCGTCAGTTTTTCTGCCGGATCAGTAGATGTGAAAAATCAGGCTCCCTATACTGAAGAAAATTTCTTAAAAAAGGGGACTTGTGATGAACAGATCTGTCATCGGTACAAAGCAAATGGTCGTCAGTCCGCATTACCTCGCTTCTCAAGCCGGAAACCGCATACTAGACAAGGGAGGCAACGCGTTTGACGCTGCTGTTGCGGTGAGTGCTTGTCTTGCGGTTGTGTATCCGCATATGACCGGACTTGGCGGGGATTCCTTTTGGCTAACCTTTCACCAGGAAACAAAGGCAGTAAAAGTCTACAATGGCAGCGGCCGTTCAGGAAAAAACGTAACGAGAGATGTATATAAGGGAAAAAGCGCGATTCCGCTGCGGGGGATTGACAGTGCCATTACCGTGCCGGGAATGGTTGATAGCTGGGATGCGGTCCTGAAGGAGTACGGGCGTCTGTCTCTTGCAGATGTATTGGAGCCCGCACGCGATTATGCCCAAAATGGGTTTCCTGTATCAGCTGATCAGTGTCGTCACACAGAAAAGAATATTGAATTGCTGGCTTCCACGCCTTACACGGCTGACATCTTCACGAGAAGGGGCAAAGCACCTGTCCCGGGAGAGCGGTTTTTGCAAAAAGAGCTTGCAGACAGTCTGAATGTGATTGCTGAAAAAGGAAGAAGCGCATTTTATGAAGGAGATCTCGCTCAGCGGATTGTCTCACATTTACAGAATAACGGCAGTTACATGACAATCGATGATTTTAAAGCGCATCGGGGTGAGTGGGCAGCGCCTGTATCAAGTGATTATCGAGGATACAGTGTGTATCAGGCGCCGCCGAATTCTCAGGGATTTACCGGTTTATTAACACTGAACATTTTGGAAAACTATGATTTCACCCAAATCGAGCACGGTTCATTTGAGTATTATCATGTGCTTGTGGAGGCGTTGAAAAAGAGTTTTGTAGATCGGAATGCCTTTTTGACTGACCCTGCGTTTGCTGACATTCCGCTTGAAAGGCTTTTAGATAAAAATTATGCGAAACGATTGGCGGGAGAAATCGGCTATCTGGCAGAACCGGCAGAAAGCAGGCCGGTGGGAAGTGATACGGCATATGCGGCCGTAATCGATGCGGATGGCAACGCAGTGTCATTCATTCAAAGCCTGTACTTTGAATTTGGCTCGGCAGTCACTGCCGGTGATACAGGCATATTACTGCAAAACCGCGGATCATTTTTCTCACTGGATGAAAATCATGTCAACACGCTTGAACCGAGAAAGCGCACCTTCCATACGTTGATGCCGGCTATGGTCTGTAAAGGCGGAAAGCCAAAAATTCTGTACGGCACACAAGGCGGCGAAGGCCAGCCGCAGACCCAGACGGCCATCATTACCCGAATGCTGGACTACGGAATGCATCCACAGCAGGCAATTAGCGAACCGCGCTGGGTATGGGGCAGAACGTGGGGAGAGGAATACGAAGGTCTCAGAGTCGAGGGCAGATTCACAGACAAAACAATCCAAAAACTGAAAGACAGCGGGCATCTCGTGGAGGTTGTCGGTGACTATGATCCGCTGATGGGACAAGCGGCTGCAATCAAAGTTGATGAAGAAGGCTTTCTCCAAGGCGGAGCCGATCCTCGGGGAGACGGAGCGGCTGTGGGGATATAAATAACTATAGGGTACAAATATAAATCAAAAGCATAAACATAAGGGAGACCTCTACAATGTGGTACATATACTGTTTATCTTCAGGTCTATAATGCCACTCCATAAAAATTCGTATTGAGTCAATCACAATAAAAAATAAAAGAAGCAAATATTCAACTGGAAAAAAGGAGAGTGAAAATACAAACAAAATAAGTAAAGTGATTTCGATCCATTTGTGTGTATTGCTGACATGCTTATATCGCCAGCCGGATTTATCAATACCGTATTTTTTCTTTATAAAAAATTGAGAGGCGAGACTGATGGTAATAGCGATCAGCATTAAAATCCAAAAGTTTGTCATTCCAATTCCTCCTCATCTACCTTTATACGAAGAAAAAGGAAAAACGTTTCATAAAAGAACACCCCGAGCTTACTCTGGGTGTTCTTTTTTTTGATATTTTTTCAGTTATTTACAGGCGATATTTTGTAATCATAAGGTCTTTTTGACTAGTTTCTTCTATTTAAATAGTCCTTCTCTTCAGCTGGGACGAATCAGTGTGAATTCTTCCCCCAGCTTGGCATAGTGATTTCCCGCCAATCGTGAGGCAGGTTTTAATTCATCCGTTAAAATATATCCCTTTTCTGCATCATACACCTTTTCATCTAGGTGGAAGCAGACAACCCTTCCGATGAGCAGATCTGCTGTAGTGATGCCTTGATCATTGTCAAAGGTAATATGCCGCTCTAATTTGCACTCAAAGCGAACGCGGGCTTCCTTAATGCCGGGAACTGAAACAGCTTTGCTTTCAACAGGATGAAGCGAGGTGCGTGTAAGCTCGCTTTCATCCGGCCTTAAGCTTGCAGCTGTTTCATTGATATCTTCAATGATGGCTTCATCACTGACATGAACGACAAATTCTCCGTTCTCCACTGCGTTTCGCGCTGTATCTTTTTGGCGTCCTTCCGTCCTGTTAACAGAAATACTGAGAAGCGGAGGATCTGAGCTGACGACGTTATAAAAACTGAAAGGCGCGGCATTGACCGCTCCTTCTGAAGAAAGTGTTGTCACAAATGCAATGGGGCGGGGAATAACGGTACCTGACAATAGCTTGTATGTGTCTTTGGCACTAAGCTGATCAGCTTGAAATATGTACATAGCAACAACCGCCTTTATCGTTAGGATACCTTGATTATAACGAAATGGTTTAAAGGAAACCAAATGATGCGGGTTGCATATGTTATGTCATGACATATATCTAATACAGGGCAAATAAAAAAATAGGCTTCCGTACCTCCGCCGGCAGCCTATTGAAACAATGAAAACTTAGATTATTTGTATTTCTTTTTGACTACCCAGCAATTGCCGTCTTTCCAGTATTCTTTTTTGCTGTCATAATCATCGTGTCTTTTGTAGTCGTCGCAGTGGTGGTGCGGTTTTTTGTAGTATTTCTTATGGGAACGATAAGATTTTTTGTGTGTACGGCATGACTTCTTATAGCTGCGAGATTTTTTGTAAGAACGGCAAGATTTTTTGTAGCTGCGAGATTTTTTGTAAGAACGGCAAGATTTTTTGTAGCTGCGAGATTTTTTGTAAGAACGGCAAGATTTTTTATAGCTGCGAGATTTTTTGTAAGAACGGCAAGATTTTTTATAGCTGCGAGATTTTTTGTGAGAACGGTACGATTTTTTGTGGCTGCGTGATTTCTTGTGAGAGCAGTATGATTTTTTGTGGCTGCGAGATTTTTTGTGAGAACAGAATGATTTTTTGTGACTGCGAGATTTTTTGTGAGAGCAGTATGATTTTTTATGGCTGCGAGATTTTTTGTGAGTGCGGTGCGACTTTTTATGACTGCGTTTTTTTCCATGAGGCTCTTGGTATAAATAATCCTTTAAACCTTCTTTTTTTGCGGATTTCACCGCTTCTTTGATGTCAGAATGGGAATAGTGGCCCAATTTGAAATCCTCCTTTTAAAAATGATGTTAAGGATGAAGATCCTTACTACCCTCATAGTACGCGCGGTTTTAAAAAGTGTATAAGTGTTCCGCTGAGATCTTATAAAAATAAAAGCCTAAAATTTGTAAGGAGGATTATGGATGAAGAATCAATCCAATTTACCGCTTTATCAGCTGTTTGTTCATCCAAAAGATTTGCGTGAATTAAAAAAGGATATATGGGACGATGATCCGGTGCCAGCTGTGATGAAGGTAAATCAAAAAAGGCTGGATATCGATATCGCTTATCGGGGATCACATATCAGAGACTTCAAAAAGAAGTCATACCATATTTCCTTTTATCAGCCGAAAACATTCCGCGGCGCGCGAGAGATTCACTTAAATGCGGAGTATAAAGACCCTTCCTTGATGAGAAACAAATTGTCTCTGGATTTTTTCTCGGAGCTAGGGACACTGTCTCCAAAGGCAGAGTTTGTGTTTGTAAAGGTGAATGGGAAGAATGAAGGGGTTTATCTTGAACTTGAATCCGTAGATGAATATTATTTGGCGAAAAGGAAGCTGGCTGATGGCGCGATTTTTTACGCGGTGGATGATGATGCTAACTTTTCTCTGATGAGCGATTTGGAAAAGGAAACGAAGACGTCGCTGGAGCTTGGATATGAAAAGAAGACAGGGACTGTGGAAGATGATTTTTATTTACAGGATATGATTTTTAAAATTAATACTGTCCCTAAAGCTCAGTTTAAGTCAGAAGTGACAAAACATGTGGATGTCGATAAGTATTTGCGCTGGCTTGCCGGTATTGTATTCACCTCGAACTATGATGGATTTGTCCACAACTACGCATTATACAGAAGCGGGGAAACCGGATTATTTGAGGTGATTCCTTGGGATTATGATGCGACCTGGGGCAGGGATATCCATGGAGAGCGGATGGCTGCCGATTATGTAAGAATTCAAGGATTTAATACACTAACCGCCCGGATATTGGATGAATCCGAGTTTCGCAAGTCCTACAAGCGCCTGTTAGAAAAAACGCTCCAATCTCTTTTTACGATAGAATATATGGAACCGAAAATAATGGCGATGTATGAGCAGATTAGGCCTTTTATCTTAATGGACCCATATAAAAAGAATGATGTTGAGCGTTTTGACCGTGAGCCGGATGTGATTTGTGAGTATATTAAAAACCGTTCACAATACCTTAAAAATAATTTAAGTATTTTATGAATGTGTGAAAATAGGTATTCTGCTGAAAAAGCGACAATTAGGCTATTGAATTAGTTCAACAAATAAACGTGACACGTATATATGCAATATGTTTATCATCTATGTATAAGTGACTAGGAGGAACTTGAATGAGCAAGAGAAGAATGAAGTATCATTCAAATGATGAAATATCTTATTATAACTTTTTGCATTCAATGAAAGATAAAATTGTTACTGTATATCGTGGAGGTCCGGAATCTAAAAAAGGAAAATTAGCTGCTGTAAAATCAGATTATATTGCTTTACAAGCTGAAAAAAAAATAATTTATTATCAGTTGGAGCATGTGAAAAGTATTACTGAGGATACCAATAATAGCACCACAACAATTGAGACTGAGGAAATGCCCGACGCTGACGATTTTCATAGCTTAATCGGACAATTAATGAACCAATCAGTTCAATTTAATCAAGGGGGTCCGGAATCTAAAAAAGGAAGATTGGTCTGGCTGGGAGATGATTACGCTGCGTTAAACACAAATGAGGATGGGGTAGTGTATTTTAATATCCATCACATAAAGAGTATAAGTAAACATGAGCCCGATTTGAAAATAGAAGGACAGACGCCATCAGGTGTCTTGGAAGCTGATTATTTAAGCGAGGTTTTTAAGAGTCTGACTCATAAATGGGTTTCAATTAATCGTGGAGGTCCGGAAGCCATTGAGGGTATCCTTGTAGATAATGCCGACGGCCATTATACTATAGTGAAAAATCAAGAGGTGCTTCGCATCTATCCTTTTCACATAAAAAGCATCAGCTTAGGCCCAAAAGGGTCGTACAAAAAAGAGGATGAAAAGAATGAGCATCAAAATCAGGAAGACAGCGATGATACAGATCAAAAAGAAGAAGTGTACAGCAGTTCGTTAATTTCTTCAAAGCCATATAGCTCATCAAGTTCATCAAAATCATCTAAACGATCACTAAAATCTTCAGATTATCAGTCATCAAAATCATACAGCTCATCAGGTTCAAAGAGTTCATCAAAATCATCTAAACGATCATCAAAATCTTCAGATCATCGATCATCAACATCATACAGCTCATCAGGTTCAAAGAGTTCATCAAAATCATCTAAACGATCGCCAAGATCATCAGATTATCAATCATCAAGATCACCAGGTTATTCAAGTTCAATAAAAAGTTCAGGAAAACAAAAGGAAGATTATAGCTATGAAACGATTGTCAGAACGATAGACTATCACTGGAAACGTAAATATTAATAGATAATGGAGGAGCATCAGATTAAGTGATGCCCTTTTTCAGTTAAAGGAGGAGAATCGTGAAAGGTTTGAATCAATTCCTTAACACAGATGTTGAGGTTGTCATTTCAGGAGATACAAGGTTTGTCGGCACCCTCATAGATATCGGACAGGATATTTTTGTTATTTTTGATGGCTGCAATTATCTTTATATTCCCTTGTTGCATCTTCATCAAATAAACAAGGCGAAAATAATGACCAGTACTGAGAAGCCATTTTTGATCAATCCGGAAGATCCAATGATAGAGGCAGAAACTCTAGCTTTTTCATATAGAAATACATTAAACAAGGTCAAAGGCCAGTTTATTGAAGTTTATGTAACTGGGGGTCGATCGATCCATGGGTATGTTACAAATGTTTTAAACGATTATATTGTATTTTTCTCACCCGTATTTAAAATACTTTTTATATCTATGCATCATTTAAAATGGTTTACCCCTTATTCAACTGAACAAACACCGTATACTCTTGACAACTCACAATTGCCGGTCGTGCCTTCCAAAGTTCCTCTTGTGCGTAATTTTGAGGAGCAGATCAAAAAAAATATTGGTGAATTGGTCATATTTGATATGGGAGAGGTGCCAGAAAAAGTCGGACTATTAAAGGGTGTCTCTAATAATATCATTGAGCTTATTAACGCAAGTGGAGAGCCAGTCATTTGGAAGTTAAATCATCTAAAGACAATGCATCTTCCCTAGTGTATACAAAACTGCCCTCTTGAATAGCAGAAGGCAGTTTTTCGTTTCATACTGAACTAAAGAAATAACCAACTGATCCAAAAATATAAACATGTTAACGTAAAAAGAACAGTCAGCGGAATGATGATAATGGTCGTTTTTATATATTCGCCCCATGAAATACTTTCATCATGCTGTTTTAATATATGCATCCAAATAAGCGTTGCTAAGGTTCCCATAGGTAATAATAATGAACCGATATCACTGCCGATAATATTTGCCAAGTAGATGATTTTTGTTGTTGAAGGATTCAGGGTCATTTCAGTTAAGGTAAAAGTACTGATCATTAACGCTGGATGGTTGTTAAAGAGATTAGAAAAAACTGAAGTAGAGATACCTGATGCGAAAGTTGCATGGGCGAGGCTTCCAGAAACCACAGGTTCAAAATAATTCACAAGTAACTCTGTGAATCCAATATTATGCAGACCATAAATTAAGACATACATAGTAAAAGCGAATATAAAAATGTGCCAAGGCGATTTATATAACAAGTCTTTTGGGGAGGTTTTGAAATAAATCCATCTCCAGCTCAACAGGATAAAAGATCCGATGACAGCGACTAGAGGAACAGAAATACCGGTATATGATGCTGCAAATAGACTCATTCTGACGAGAAAAACAAATGCAAGCACAAACAACATGATTTTTGTTTGATTTCGTTCTGGTAAAGGAGCTGATGGCGAATGAAGAGGATGGTACCTTCTATGCCGCAGAGACTGAAAATGGCTCGGTATATCTGGCAGGCTCTTGGGAAGACGTTTATAAAAGAACATAAACAGTAGACAAGTCATAAAAATGAGTCCCATCATACTAGGGACAAACATCATGGCAGTGTGAAGATATAGATCCATTCCAATGATTTTGAGAGAAATTAAATTAACAATATTACTTACGCCAATCGGTGCGCTAGAGGCTGTGGCTATTAAAACACCGCTTAATAAATATGGGGTTTTTTGATGTTTTTTTAAACCTAAATATTTTAGTACAAGCAAAAGGATTGGAGTTGTGATCAAAATGCTCCCATCATTATTCAGGAAAATGGTCATGAGAAAGCAGAGCAAATTGGTTAGCCAAAAAAGCTTGATGCCTGAACCCTTGGATTGTTGGAGCAGTTTTGCAGCCACCCAATAAAAGAAACCAAAGCTTTCTAGTGCAATGGCCATAATCATAGTGGCAAGGATTGTAACCGATGCACCCGTGACTTTTGTTCCGATTTCCCCTAAGTCTGCCAATGACACACTTCCGCACAATAAAACCATTAAAGCACCAAATGTGGCGGGGATAGCTTCATTTAGTCCTTTTGGTCTCCAGAAAATAAAAATCATTGTTACGAAAAAAGCGAGCAATGTGAATATGCCGGTGAACTCAATAATTTACTTCACCTCTCTATCTTTCATTTTTAAAATCAAACTAATGTCCTGCGCTTACTAATGTCCTTGCCAACTATTTGTACTGTATGTATACGTATACTGATATGAAGTTGTACTAAGCGATTATATTAAATTAATAAAATTTCCATAAGAATCCCAAAAGAAAAAAGAGATTGCAAGTATCGTTCATGTACCTGCATCACTCTCTTTAGTTCTTGTCTGCTGACAATTTGAAATATGAATAAAATGCTTTATAAGCGGATTATGATTGTCTTTGCGGTAAGCGATAACCCATTCGGCATTAAGCTGTATTTGGTCCATTTTTCGATAAGTAACATCCAAATTAAATAATTTTTTGGCTGAGGAAGGAACAAATGTCATACCAATTCCGGCGCTGACTAAACCAATCACCATTTGATATTCTGTGGCTTCCTGGACAATGTTGGGTCTGAAGCCCGCTTGTTCACAGAACTGAATAAAATCCATGTATAGAGTAGGCCATGCTTCTTTAGCAACAGTAATAATTGGTTCATCTCTTAAATCCTCAATCGTAATTGATTCCTTAGAAGTCAATGGGTGTTGCTTAGGCAAAGCTAAAACACAAGGGCTGCTTTGGGCGGTTTCGATATGTAAAGCTGTATGCTGTAAGGGAGGATGAAGTATACCAATATCAATGTTGCCCTTTAGTAGCTCCTCTTGCTGCCTAGACGAGGATATTTCACGCAGTTCTATTTTCACACATGGGAATTTTTTACGATATTCCCGGACAATCGGCGGCAGAAATTCATATGTAGCTGATCCGACAAAACCGATTACGAGAAGGCCTTGCTCGCCGCGGGCCGTCCGCTGTGCCAGTTCAATTCCTTGTCCGATTTGCATCAAGGCCATGCGGCAATGATTTAAAAAGATTTCTCCTGCTGCGGTAAGCTCGACAAATCGTTTTGTCCTTTTCAGAAGCGTAACTCCGACTTCTTCCTCCAGCTGTTTGATCTGCTGGCTGAGAGGAGGCTGCGTCATGTTCAGCCGCCGGGCAGCCTTTCCGAAATGAAGCTCTTCGGCTACTGCGATAAAGTATTGAAGATGGCGAAGCTCCATTCAATATGCATTCCTTTCCATAGGTTAATAATTCGTATTACATATTAATCATAAGGCGAATCGATATTGGAGGTCAATTTCCAAAGAGTGTATAGTGAAACTTATCACAAGATATTTAAAATTTTACGTTTAAAATGCATAATAAGGAGTGAGGGTGTTGACAAAAGCAACAAAAGAACAAAAATCCCTTGTGAAAAACAGAGGGGCGGAGCTTGTTGTTGATTGCTTGGTGGAGCAAGGTGTCACACATGTATTTGGCATTCCAGGTGCAAAAATTGATGCGGTATTTGACGCTTTACAAGATAAAGGACCTGAAATTATCGTTGCTCGGCACGAACAAAACGCAGCATTCATGGCCCAAGCAGTCGGCCGTTTAACTGGAAAACCGGGAGTCGTGTTAGTCACATCAGGACCGGGTGCCTCTAACTTGGCAACAGGCCTGTTGACAGCGAACACTGAAGGAGACCCTGTCGTTGCGCTTGCTGGAAACGTGATCCGTGCAGATCGTTTAAAACGGACACATCAATCTTTGGATAATGCGGCGCTATTCCAGCCGATTACAAAATACAGTGTAGAAGTTCAAGATGTAAAAAATATACCGGAAGCTGTTACAAATGCGTTTAGGATAGCGTCAGCAGGGCAGGCTGGGGCCGCTTTTGTGAGCTTTCCGCAAGATGTTGTGAATGAAGTCACAAATACGAAAAACGTGCGTGCTGTTGCAGCACCAAAACTCGGTCCTGCAGCAGATGATGCAATCAGTGCGGCCATAGCAAAAATCCAAACAGCAAAACTTCCTGTCGTTTTGGTCGGCATGAAAGGCGGAAGACCGGAAGCAATTAAAGCGGTTCGCAAGCTTTTGAAAAAGGTTCAGCTTCCATTTGTTGAAACATATCAAGCTGCCGGTACCCTTTCTAGAGATTTAGAGGATCAGTATTTTGGCCGTATCGGTTTGTTCCGCAACCAGCCTGGCGATTTACTGCTAGAGCAGGCAGATGTTGTTCTGACGATCGGCTATGACCCAATTGAATATGATCCAAAATTCTGGAATGTCAATGGAGACCGGACAATTATCCATTTAGACGAGATTATCGCTGACATTGATCATGCTTACCAGCCTGATCTTGAATTGATCGGTGACATTCCGTCCACGATTAATCATATCGAACACGATGCTGTGAAAGTGGAATTTGCAGAGCGTGAGCAGAAAATCCTTTCTGATTTAAAACAATATATGCATGAAGGTGAGCAGGTGCCTGCAGATTGGAAATCAGACAGAGCGCACCCTCTTGAAATCGTTAAAGAGTTGCGTAATGCAGTCGATGATCATGTTACAGTAACTTGCGATATCGGTTCGCACGCCATTTGGATGTCACGTTATTTCCGCAGCTACGAGCCGTTAACATTAATGATCAGTAACGGTATGCAAACACTCGGCGTTGCGCTTCCTTGGGCAATCGGCGCTTCATTGGTGAAACCGGGAGAAAAAGTGGTTTCTGTCTCTGGTGACGGCGGTTTCTTATTCTCAGCAATGGAATTAGAGACAGCGGTACGACTAAAAGCACCAATTGTACACATTGTATGGAACGACAGCACATATGACATGGTTGCATTCCAGCAATTGAAAAAATATAACCGTACATCTGCGGTCGATTTCGGAAATATCGATATCGTGAAATATGCGGAAAGCTTCGGAGCGACTGGCTTGCGCGTAGAATCACCAGACCAGCTGGCAGATGTTCTGCGTCAAGGCATGAACGCTGAAGGTCCTGTCATCATCGATGTCCCGGTTGACTACAGTGATAACATTAATTTAGCAAGTGACAAGCTTCCGAAAGAATTCGGGGAACTCATGAAAACGAAAGCTCTCTAGCACTCTGCGCATCACGACACTGTTTTATGAACAGCACTAAATAAAAGGAGTGAAGGGAAATATGAAACGAGAAAGCAACATTCAAGTGCTCAGACGCGGTCAAAAAGATCAGCCTGTGAGCCAGATTTATCAAGTATCAACAATGACTTCTCTATTAGACGGAGTATATGACGGAGATTTTGAACTGTCAGAGATTCCGAAATATGGAGACTTCGGTATCGGAACCTTTAACAAGCTTGACGGAGAGCTGATTGGGTTTGACGGCGAATTTTACCGTCTCCGTTCAGACGGAACCGCGACACCGGTCCAAAACGGGGATCGTTCTCCGTTCTGTTCATTTACGTTCTTTACACCGGACATGACGCACAAAATTGATGCGAAAATGACACGCGAAGACTTTGAAAAAGAGATCAACAGCATGCTGCCAAGCAGAAACTTATTTTATGCAATTCGTATTGACGGATTGTTTAAAAAGGTGCAGACAAGAACGGTAGAACTTCAAGAAAAACCTTACGTGCCAATGGTTGAAGCGGTCAAAACACAGCCGATTTTCAACTTCGACAACGTGAGAGGAACAATCGTAGGTTTCTTGACACCAGCTTATGCAAACGGAATCGCCGTTTCAGGCTATCACCTGCACTTCATTGACGAAGGACGCAATTCAGGCGGACACGTTTTTGACTATGTGCTTGAGGATTGCACGGTTACGATTTCTCAAAAAATGAACATGAATCTCAGACTTCCGAACACAGCGGATTTCTTTAATGCGAATCTGGATAACCCTGATTTTGCGAAAGATATCGAAACAACTGAAGGAAGCCCTGAATAAAAGAAAAAAGAAAGCCCCTTTTACAGGGCTTTCTTTTTATTTGGCTCTTTTCCTGATTTTAGATAAAATAACATCAAAACAGTAAAGGTGTGGTCTGATGAAAATATTGGTTTTGGCAGTTCATCCTCATATGGAGACCTCAGTTGTCAATAAGGCGTGGGCTGAGGAATTGAGTAAACATGACAATATCACAGTACGGGATCTTTATAAGGAATACCCGGATGAAGCGATAGATGTTGCGAAGGAACAGCAGTTGTGCGAGGAATACGATCGGATTGTCTTTCAATTCCCGCTATATTGGTACAGCTCTCCGCCGCTCTTGAAAAAATGGCAGGATCTTGTGCTGACTTATGGCTGGGCTTTTGGTTCAGAAGGAAATGCCTTGCATGGCAAGGAGCCGATGCTGGCTGTATCAACAGGGAGCGAAGCGGAAAAATATCAAGCGGGCGGAGCAAATCATTACTCGATCAGTGAGCTATTGAAACCATTTCAGGCCACGAGTAATCTGATCGGTATGAAGTATCTGCCTCCATATGTGTTCTATGGCGTGAATTATGCAGCTGCAGAGGATATTTCACACAGTGCAAAACGGTTAGCCGAATACATTCAGCAGCCTTTTGTTTAAAAGAAAGCCCTGTCGAACATACGGCAGGGCTGTATTTGTTTAAAAATCCGGCAGCTCAGACAGGTTATTTTCCTTGATGCCGTCCGGTTCACTTCGCAAAATGTCACGCCCGTATTTATGGAAGACATCAACATGAGCGAGTTTTCCTGATTTTGCTTCTGACAGCGCAGTAGGATAGTCGAGCTCTCTTCCTGTATTGGTTTTCACTGCGATAATATTGTCTTCCTCGTTTCTTCTAACCGCAATAATTTCTTCTTTTCCAGATGGAACATTTTCTTGATCGACAGTTGTTTGCCGGGCTTTATACGATTCATATGCTGCTTCAAATTGATCCATATTTACACCTCCGCTTTTTAGCGTGAACAAAAATGTCGATGATCATGTAAGGTTTCGACACAGCATACGACAATATTTCCTGAGAAATATCTTGGGAATGTGACAAATCAATTCATAATAAAAGGGATTCCGCATAAATGCGGAATCCCTCTCAGTTATTTTGTCATGTGTAAATCCTTTGTTTTCATATAACCTGTCGCACCGCCGTAATCAACGAATACCCAATCAAAATCAAAACCGCCTTTATTCGTTTTACTCCAGCCTAAAAAAGAAACGCTTGTGTCTGCTGGAAGAGTCTTAATGCTCTTTCCGTCAGCGGATGTGTATACTTTCGTTTTTGTTTTGGTTTTTACTGTTGTTGCTGCTTTTACAATATAATGAGTGGAGACAAAGCCTGTTTTTCCGTTTTTATAATGAACCTTTGCCCAGTCAGCATTTGAGAAGGAAATCAGCTTTAGGCTATCTCCTAAGTGCAGCGTATCGGCTTTCTGGCTTGATGCGGAAGGCTTCGTTCTGACATTTAGAGCCTCTGCTGATACCAAATAAGAATCAATCGGATAACTGTATAAATCATCAATGCTTACCGTTGTTTCTGGCTGTTGGGCATAGATCGTTCCAGCGCCGCCTGCAGTAGCCGCAGTCATTCCAGCCGCAAGTGCTAATGTTGAAAATAGTTTTGTTGGTTTGTTCATGCCGTTCCTCTCCTCACGTAAGAGAAATAATTCATTCTATAACTCTATTCACGTTATCGCAGGTTCCTAAACATCAGACAATTATTTTTGTGTTTCTAGTTTGAGAGGCGCGGATATTGTTTTTTGCACTTTTTTTCCGTGCAAAATATCATCTGCTGCTTCTGTAGCCAGTTTACCGATTAATTCAGGCTGCTGAGCTACGGTGGCTGACAGCTTTCCGTCTTTAATGGAAGCGAGCGCGTCTTTATTGCCGTCAAAGCCGATTACCAATATGTCTTTTCCCGAGCTGTTAATTGCTTCGAGAGCACCGAGCGCCATTTCATCGTTGTGAGCAAAAACAGCTTGGATATCAGGATGTCCCTGCAGCAGGTTTTCCATGACAGTCAGGCCTTTCGTGCGGTCAAAGTCAGCTGATTGTTTTGTGACAACATGGAGCTTTTGGTCTGCGATGTTATGAAATCCTGAGCCGCGTTCCCGTGTGGCAGATGCGCCGGGGACGCCTTCAAGCTCTGCCACCTTTGCTCCTTTTCCAAGTTTATCGGCAATAAACGCCGCGGCCATTTCACCGCCTTTTACATTATCGGAAGCAACGAGAGTTTCAACTTTTCCTTGTTCGGCAGATCGATCGATTGTTACGACGGGCACACCGACTGCGTTTGCAGATTCTACTGCCGTTGAGATCGCCGAAGAATCAGTCGGGTTGATTAATAATGCATCAACACCTTGCTGAATTAAATCTTCCACGTCACTCGTCTGTTTCGATGAATCATTTTGTGCATCAACAATGATCACTTTCATTCCCCGTTTTTCAGCTTCTTTTTCGATACCCTTTTTTAATGAGACAAAAAAAGGATTATTAAGCGTTGAGACGGACAAGCCGATGGTGAAATCCTTTTTGTTCCCCGAGTTTGAAGGCTTTGCCCATTGGGGAGGCTCAAGCGAACAGGCGGTTAACAAAAATAATGATAACGTTAAAATGACGGATACTGCCTTTTTCATCTGAAAACCCTCCTATGCTGACTTCTTGCGGTCTAACAATACCGCAATTAAGATGACAATCCCTTTGACAACCAGCTGATAAAATGATGAGACGCCAAGCAGATTAAGCCCGTTATTAAGTGTGCCGATGATCAGCACCCCGATTAACGTGCCAACAATGCGTCCTCGGCCGCCGGAAAGACTTGTTCCGCCTAAGACGACTGCCGCGATAGCATCAAGTTCGTACGATTCCCCCGCAGTCGGCTGGGCCGAATGCAGGCGGGAAGTCAATATGGCACCTGCAAGAGCGGATAAAAGCCCGGCTAAAGAATAGATCATCACTTTCACGCGCGTCACTTTGATGCCTGAAATGAGAGCGGCTTTTTCGTTGCCGCCGATAGCGTACGTTCGGCGGCCGAATGGTGTTTTATGAAGAAGCACCCAAAGGATGACAAAGGCAAGAACCATCGTAATCGCCGGTACAGGAATGCCTAAAAAGTAACCGCATCCGAACATCTGAAAAGCGTAGTTTGTGCCAAGTCCGGTAATCGGATTTCCATCTGTATACACTAGCGTCAGTCCGCGAAACACAGTCATGGTCGCAAGCGTGGCGATAAAGGGCGCCATTTTTCCTTTAGTAATCAATAATCCGTTGATCATGCCTAGTACGGCACCAATGATACAGCCAAGGATGATCGCGAGAACCGGATCAACACCGGATACAATCATTCCCGCAACTAAAGCACTTGACAGGGCAAGAATAGCGCCGACAGAAAGATCAATGCCGCCTGTCAAAATGACAAAGGTCATCCCGAACGCGATTAATCCGTTAATGGCGACCTGTCGAAGCAGGTTTAAAATATTCAGCGGTTCAAGAAAGCTTGGATTTAAAATAGATACAATGATAACGAGAATAAATAAACCAAGAAACGGGCCGAGTTTTTGCATGACTCCGTCGAAGTGAATCCGTTTTTGTTCTGTTTGCAGTTGTTCCGTTTTCATATTACCGCCCTCCCGTGGCAAGTGTCATAATTCGTTCTTGTGTTGCTTCTCGCGCATGGATTTCTCCGCTGATTCTGCCTTCATGGACAACGATAATCCGATCGCTCATTCCCAGAATTTCAGGCAGCTCTGATGACACCATGATGATAGCGACGCCGCGTTCGGTCAGCTCATTCATCAGCGTATAAATCTCTCGTTTGGCGCCAACATCCACACCTCTGGTTGGCTCATCCAAGATAAGCACTTTCAGTCCGATGCCGATCCACTTGGCTATCACCACTTTTTGCTGGTTTCCACCTGACAAATGGCGTGCGTGCGTTTCCGGTGATGCTGTTTTGATAGTGAGGCGTTTAATTAACAGATCGACAAACTCAGCCTCCCGCTTGTGATCAATGAGCCCCTTTGGTGAGAAGCTGGACAGATTGGGCAGGGCAATATTTTCGCGGATCGAGGTGTCGAGCAGGAGCCCTTCATCCTTGCGATTCTCTGTAATAAAGCCGAGACCTTTTTTCACGGCTTCCTGCGGGTTCTTAATAGCCGTTTTTTTCCCAGCGATCCATATCTCACCCGTGTCCAGCCTGTCAACGCCGAACAGCGCTCTCATCATTTCTGTACGGCCGGCTCCCATCAATCCTGAAACACCGACGATTTCACCGGACCGAACATAAAAGCTGACATCTTCAAAACTCCCTTTTACAGAGGCATTTTTCACCTCGAATACTTTGTCACCGAGAGAAGGAGTGCGTTTTGGATATCGTTCAGTCAGCTCCCGTCCGACCATTTTTTTGACGACGTCATCAAAATCAGTTTCTGAGATGTTTGTTGTATCCACCGTTTTTCCGTCACGCATGATGGTAATTCTGTCGCAAATCGCAAAAATTTCTTCCATGCGATGCGAAATATAGACAATGGAGACGCCGTTCTTTTTTAACGCTGTAATGACCTCAAAGAGCTTGCTGATTTCACGTTCAGTCAACGCTGCGGTCGGTTCATCCATAATGATTACCTCGGCATTTGTCATAAGCGCTTTTGCGATTTCGATCATTTGCTGCTGTCCGACAGAACATTCGCCGGCTTCTTGATCGAGAGAAAGAGAGACAGAGAGTTTGTCAAATTGCTCTTTTGCTAGCGCTTTCATTTTTCTTGTTTGTAAAACGCCCAGCTTGGAGGATATCTCTTTACCGATAAATAGATTCTCCAGAACAGTCATTTCCGGCCAGATATTCAATTCCTGATGGATAAAGGCTATTCCATGCTGTTCTGCTTCTTTCGGATTGGAAAAATACGTTTCGTTTCCGTTTATGCTGATTTGACCTTGATCCGATTTGTGCAGGCCTGTCAGAATGTTCATAAGCGTGGACTTGCCGGCGCCGTTTTCTCCCATTAACGCGTGAACCTCGCCAGGTAAGAGCTGAAAAGAAACGCCTGATAGCACCTGGTTTTTTCCGAATGCTTTATGAATGTCTTTCATTTCAATCTGCATGTTTCCTCCTCCTTTCTAGAAAAGCACACCCGCCTGCAGGATGCAGTTGGCATACTGTGTGAATTCTCCTGTTCTTATGACTGCCTTTGCTTCTTTTGTCAGCAGCTTAAACTCCTCGTGAGAAAGGTATTCAATCTCTTGTTCAGAGAAAAGATTTTCTAGAAATCTCGCATTCTCCTGATTGGATGCTTTTATTTCAGCTGCAGCAATGACTTTTTCGACCGCCATTTCCTCAGCCAGTACTGCCGCTGTATCTTGGAAAGCCGGAAGGCCCGGCTTCAGTGAAAGATCAATTTTCAAAACGCCGTCGGGAACCGGCAGTCCGGCATCCGCGATGACAATTTTATCAGTGTGGCCAAGGTCTGCTAAAATCTTGGCAAGATGGCTGTTCAGTATACCGTGTTTTTTCATGACAGCAGCTCCTCTACTTCATTTCTTGTCGGCATTCCGCCTTGGGCACCGAAGGAACAGACAGAAAGGGAAGCCGCTCGATTGGCAAACCGCAATGCGGCTTCAATATCTTTTCCCTCAGCCAGGGCCACGGCAAATGCTGCGTTAAACGTATCACCGGCTCCGGTTGTATCAACGGGCTCAACAGGGAAGGACGGGATGAGCACTTCTTTGCTGCCAGCCGAATAGCGGACGCCTTGTTTTCCTTCCGTAATAAAGAGCTTTGCCGGATAAAGCGCCAGAGCTTCAGAAGTGGTAAGATCAGGGAATAAAATCGAAGACTCGTGTTCATTCGGCGTCAGATAGGTGGCGTGATCAATGGTTTCCTGCTTGAGCGGGCGGGCCGGTGCCGGGTTTAGCATGATCGGGATATCGAGAGAATGGCAGTATTTGCACACCTCATCAACCGTTTCTTCTGGGATTTCCTGCTGAATCAGCACCATATCGACCTTTTCAATCTGTTCAAGCGCTTTTAACGCATACGCTGGGGTGATGTCATCGTTCGCGCCTTTGACAACGACAATGCTGTTGTCACCTTCAGCAAGCACAATATGAGCGGTTCCGCTTTCCGTATGTGTAACCGGTTCCATATAGTCAGTGCAAACGCCGTTAGCTTTGAGATTATTCAATATAGCTGTTCCATAATGATCGTCTCCAACCTTGCCGACCATAAACACTTGCGCCCCAAGTCTTGCTGCGGCAACGGCCTGATTTGCTCCTTTGCCGCCCGGCACAGTCTGAAATGACGTGCCAAGAACCGTTTCACCGGCTTTTGGGCGTTTGTCCGAGGTGACTACTAAATCCATAGAACAGCTACCAATCACACAAATATTACGCATCGTAATCTTCCTTTCTTGTCGTCTTTCTTCCTATATAGGTGACAGGCATTTGAATTGCCGTTTCTGCCAGCGGCTGTTTTTTGATGATGCCCAAAAGCAGTTTGGCAGCTTCTCTTCCCATATCATATGCGGGCTGTTTAATTGTAGAAAGTGGCGGGAACAGAAGTCCGCTTTGCGGAATGTCATCATAGCCGATAATTTGAATGTCCTCCGGCACGTTTTTTCCGCGCCGCAATGCTTCATGTAAAACGGCAGCGGCTTGAATATCATTACTCGCGATTACACCATCTGTCGCTGGATAAGCGGCAAACAGCTCCTTCGCCATCGATTGTGCATCTTTAATAGAAAATGAAGCGGTCTCAATGACCTGAAACTCAACTTCAGCCTGCTTTAAGATTTCCAAAGCGCCATTAAAGCGGTCTTGAGCGGTCGGCAGGTGAGCGGGTCCTCTCAAGAGCGTAATGCGCTGGCTTTTTCCGTGAATGATAGCCTGAGCGGCTAACTTTCCTCCTGTATAGCCGTCACTGGACACAGAAGGAGCCCCTTCCAGTGTTCTGTCCAGAAAAACAACGGGATAATTCATGCCGCTGTATTCCTCGAGATCCGGGTAATTCGTTGCGGCAATAATGCCTGCGACATGATTTTGCTTAAAGGTTTGAAGGTATTCAAGTTCTTTTTTCAATTCCTCGTCACTGTTGCCGAAAATAAGGCGATAGCCTTCCCGGTTCAATTCATCCTCCGCACCGCGGGCAAGCTGGGGGAAGAAAGGGTTTGTGATATCCGGGAGCAAAAGTCCGATCAGTCGGGATTCTCTTTTATATAGAGATCTGGCAACTTCATTCGGGTAATAGTTCAGCTTCGCCATCGCCGCTATGACACGCGTTCGCGTTACTTCGTGTACATAGCCGTTATCATTCAGGACGCGGGAAACCGTCGCAACTGAAACGCCCGCCGCTCCGGCGACATCTTTAATTGTAGCCAAAACAGCTCCTCCTTGTTTATGTAACCGTTTACATAGATAGATTATCATGAACAATCCGAAGTTAGCAATAAAAATATCAAAAGAAATCTAATTGTAAATTGTATATATAATTGAGAAATTTAAGGTTTTCACTCTTTTTTTGACAAAGTCTTCACAAATATGGATGAAGATTTCTTGAACAAATATTAAGTTTTATTAAAATTGTTTCAAAGTCATGCGTTTAGACCTGTAAATGGTGAGAAACAGAAAAGACTATCATCCCAGAAAATGTTTAATTATGTTAGAGAATTCGGACTCGTATGTTTAGCGTTTTCATCTCGAACCTCCTTAGTCATTTTGGAATGGGCCTAATATTGCTTATTCCATGCAGAAAGGATGACATTATGACCTTGTCCTTAAGACAGGATAAAATTATTTTGTGTTCATAAGAACCGGAAACACGCATGATAGCAGGAAATGCTTGATAACACAGGCTGAAAAAAAGATTGATTTGAAATGCATATTAAATACAAACAGCAAGATGTGACTATACGTCCAGAAGGATATCAGGAGAAAAATAAAAGCGCATTCTCTTCGATTTTTTAAAAAAGTGATAAGGTATAAGTCCTGCTGTTTTCCAAAAATAGAAAACAGTTTGTAGGTATAAAATCTCTTTCAAAAGAGAAGTTTGGCTTAGTCGATTAGGGAAGATTATGTTACATAATGCCGATTGAGAATTCATAGTGATTCTATATACTGATGAATGAATTTACAACAATATAGAAGGAGATGTCGAAAAGTAATGTGGTTACTCATTATAGCCTGTGCTGTCATACTGGTCATCGGAATATTAGAAAAACGACGACATCAGAAAAACATTGATGCCCTCCCTGTTCGGGTGAATATTAACGGCATCCGCGGAAAATCGACTGTGACAAGGCTGACAACCGGAATATTAATAGAAGCCGGTTACAAGACTGTTGGAAAAACAACAGGAACAGATGCAAGAATGATTTACTGGGACACACCGGAGGAAAAGCCGATTAAACGGAAACCTCAGGGGCCGAATATCGGAGAGCAAAAAGAAGTCATGAGAGAAACAGTAGAAAGAGGGGCTAACGCGATTGTCAGTGAATGCATGGCTGTTAACCCAGATTATCAAATCATCTTTCAGGAAGAACTTCTGCAGGCCAATATCGGCGTCATTGTGAATGTTTTAGAAGACCATATGGATGTCATGGGGCCGACGCTTGATGAAATTGCAGAAGCGTTTACCGCTACAATTCCTTATAATGGCCATCTTGTCATTACAGATAGTGAATATACCGAGTTCTTTAAACAAAAAGCAAAAGAACGAAACACAAAAGTCATCATTGCTGATAACTCAAAAATTACAGATGAGTATTTACGTAAATTTGAATACATGGTATTCCCTGATAACGCTTCTCTGGCGCTGGGTGTGGCTCAAGCACTCGGCATTGACGAAGAAACAGCATTTAAGGGAATGCTGAATGCGCCGCCAGATCCGGGAGCAATGAGAATTCTTCCGCTGATCAGTCCGAGCGAGCCTGGGCACTTTGTTAATGGGTTTGCCGCAAACGACGCTTCTTCTACTTTGAATATATGGAAACGTGTAAAAGAAATCGGTTACCCGACCGATGATCCGATCATCATCATGAACTGCCGCGCAGACCGTGTCGATCGGACACAGCAATTCGCAAATGACGTATTGCCTTATATTGAAGCAAGTGAACTGATCTTAATCGGTGAAACAACAGAACCGATCGTAAAAGCCTATGAAGAAGGCAAAATTCCTGCAGACAAACTGCATGATCTAGAGTATAAGTCAACAGATGAAATTATGGAATTGTTAAAGAAAAGAATGCACAACCGTGTCATATATGGCGTCGGCAATATTCATGGTGCCGCAGAGCCTTTAATTGAAAAAATCCACGAATACAAGGTTAAGCAGCTCGTAAGCTAGGGGGAAATGCAAACATGTTCGGATCAGATTTATACATCGCACTAATTTTAGGTGTACTACTCAGTTTAATTTTTGCGGAAAAAACAGGGATCGTGCCGGCAGGACTGGTTGTACCGGGATATTTAGGACTTGTGTTTAATCAGCCGGTCTTTATTTTACTTGTTTTGCTAGTGAGCTTGCTCACTTATGTTATCGTGAAATACGGTTTATCCAAATTTATGATTTTGTACGGACGCAGAAAATTTGCTGCCATGCTGATAACAGGGATCGTCCTAAAAATCGCGTTTGATTTTCTATACCCGATTGTACCATTTGAAATCGCAGAATTTCGAGGAATCGGCATCATCGTGCCAGGTTTAATTGCCAATACCATTCAGAAACAAGGTTTAACCATTACGTTCGGAAGCACGCTGCTATTGAGCGGAGCGACCTTTGCTATCATGTTTGTTTACTACTTAATTTAATGTAAGGTGTGTCAAACGATGAAAAAAGAACTGAGCTTTCATGAAAAGCTGCTAAAGCTGACAAAACAGCAAAAAAAGAAAACCAATAAGCACGTATTTATTGCCATTCCGATCGTTTTTGTCCTTATGTTCGCTTTCATGTGGGCGGGAAAAGCGGAAACGCCGAAGGTCAAAACGTATTCTGACGACGTACTCTCAGCCTCATTTGTAGGCGATATTATGATGGGACGCTATGTTGAAAAAGTAACGGAGCAAAAAGGGGCAGACAGTATTTTTCAATATGTTGAACCGATCTTTAGAGCCTCGGATTATGTAGCAGGAAACTTTGAAAACCCGGTAACCTATCAAAAGAATTATAAACAAGCAGATAAAGAGATTCATCTGCAGACGAATAAGGAATCAGTGAAAGTCTTGAAGGATATGAATTTCACGGTTCTCAACAGCGCAAACAACCACGCAATGGATTACGGCGTTCAGGGCATGAAAGATACGCTTGGAGAATTTGCGAAGCAAAACCTTGATATCGTTGGAGCGGGATACAGCTTAAGTGATGCGAAAAAGAAAATTTCGTACCAGAAAGTCAACGGGGTAACGATTGCGACGCTTGGCTTTACCGATGTGTCCGGGAAAGGTTTCGCGGCTAAAAAGAATACGCCGGGCGTGCTGCCCGCAGATCCTGAAATCTTCATCCCTATGATTTCAGAAGCGAAAAAACATGCTGACATTGTTGTTGTGCAGTCACACTGGGGCCAAGAGTATGACAATGATCCAAACGACCGCCAGCGCCAGCTTGCAAGAGCCATGTCTGATGCGGGAGCTGACATCATCGTCGGCCATCATCCGCACGTCTTAGAACCGATTGAAGTATATAACGGAACCGTCATTTTCTACAGCCTCGGCAACTTTGTCTTTGACCAAGGCTGGACGAGAACAAGAGACAGTGCACTGGTTCAGTATCACCTGAAGAAAAATGGAACAGGCCGCTTTGAAGTGACACCGATCGATATCCATGAAGCGACACCTGCACCTGTGAAAAAAGACAGCCTTAAACAGAAAACCATTATTCGCGAACTGACGAAAGACTCTAATTTCGCTTGGAAAGTAGAAGACGGAAAACTGACGTTTGATATTGATCATAGTGACAAACTAAAATCTAAATAAACGGAGTGATAAAGATGAAATTTGTCAAAGCTATCTGGCCGTTTGTTGCCGTAGCCATCGTGTTCATGTTTATGTCAGCTTTTAAATTCAATGATCAGCTGACAGATCAGGAAAAACAGAAGATTGATATGGAAATGAATAAAATCCAACAGCAGGAAGAACCGGTAAATGCCAATAAATAATTCAAAAAAGAGAGTGTCTGATGAGACACTCTCTTTTTATTTGCCCAGCATATTCATTCTGTAAAAATATCAAAAAGTCTCTTAACATATTCAAAAAAATACCGATGTTAAAACTGCAAAAAGAGGAGGAGATAATAAAAGTGAACACACTGGCAAACTGGAAGAAGTTTTTGCTTGTGGCGGTTATCATTTGTTTTTTGGTTCCAATTATGACAAAAGCGGAGATTGCGGAAGCTGATACATCATCAGAATTGATTGTCAGCGAAGCAAAAAACCTGCTTGGATATCAGTATAAATATGGCGGGGAAACGCCGAAAGAGGGTTTCGATCCATCAGGATTGATACAATATGTGTTCAGTAAGGCTGATATTCATCTGCCGAGATCTGTAAACGACCAGTATAAAATCGGAACAGCTGTAAAGCCGGAAAACCTGAAGCCGGGTGATATTTTGTTTTTCAAGAAAGAGGGAAGCAACGGCTCTGTTCCGACACATGACGCCCTTTATATCGGAGACGGCCAAATGGTACACAGTACACAGTCAAAAGGGGTTATCATCACCAATTACAAAAAAAGCAGCTATTGGAGCGGAACTTATATCGGAGCGAGACGAATCGCTGCCGATCCGGCAACGGCTGATGTTCCTGTCGTTCAGGAGGCCGAAAAATATATCGGTGTCCCATATGTGTTTGGCGGAAGCACGCCGTCAGAGGGCTTTGATTGCTCGGGGCTTGTGCAATATGTGTTTCAACAGGCACTCGGCATTTATCTGCCGCGATCAGCCGAACAGCAGTGGGCAGTGGGCGAGAAGATAGCCCCTCAGAACATAAAGCCTGGTGATGTCGTCTATTTCAGCAATACGTATAAAACGGGAATTTCACATGCAGGCATTTATGCGGGCGCAGGCAGGTTCATCCAGGCGAGCAGGTCAGAAAAAGTAACCATTTCCTATTTGTCAGAGGATTACTGGAAATCGAAGATGACGGGTATTCGCCGATTTGACAACCTGACAATCCCGAAAGAAAATCCGATTGTTTCCGAAGCGACGCTTTATGTCGGAGAAGTGCCTTACAAACAGGGCGGAGTAACACCTGAGACAGGATTTGATACAGCTGGATTTGTCCAATATGTATACCAGAAAGCAGCCGGTATTTCCCTGCCTCGATACGCAACAAGCCAGTACAATGCCGGAACTAAGATTAAGAAGGCGGACCTGAAGCCGGGAGACATTGTGTTCTTTCAATCAACAAGCTTAAATCCCTCCATCTATATCGGAAACGGACAAGTTGTTCATGTCACATTATCAAACGGCGTGACCATCACCAATATGAACACGAGCACATATTGGAAGGATAAATACGCAGGAAGTATACGAGTGCAATAAAAGACAAAGACTCCAATCTCTGGAGTCTTTTCTTTATGCATATTGTCCTGAAAGAAGCTGGTCTATAAAGTAGGCCACACCATTTTCGTCATTGCTTTTTGTGACAAAGGTGCTTTTTTCTTTTAATTCATCAATCGCATTTTCCATGGCGATACGGTGTCCTGAGACTTCAAACATGGACAAATCGTTCGGACTGTCGCCGATCGCATAGATATCCTGTGTTTCAATTCCGTATATGTCAGCCAGCTTTGTTAACGCGCGTCCTTTTCCTGAAGAGGCCGGCAGGATTTCAATAATATGTTTTCCGGAAGAGGTTTGCGCCAGTTTTTTATGATGCTTCAGCTCTTCCTTCGCTTGTTTCAGCTTGTCCATATCAAAGGAGAAGCATAGAAGCTTATAAATATTTTCACCGCCCTCAAAAACAGATTCGATATGAGGGATTGGTTTAATTCCAAATTGCTTGAATTGAGTCATGGCTCCTTGCCACAGTTCATCTGTCTGCTCGTTTGGATTTGCGCTCTTTAGAATGTCTAGCTCCGCGTGCAGCTTAGCTTTGCCGTCAAAAGGAGAAAGCAGATGGTCATCTGTATATACCTCAAAGTAAATGTTTTTTGACAGTAAGTAATCAGCAATCGCTTTGCCGGCTTCCTGATCCATTAATGTCCGGCTTATCAAACGGTAACCCGTGTCATGGATCGTACCGCCATTAGCTGCAATGATAGGGATGTCCAAGTCATCCAGCAGCGCCTTTACATCAAATGTCGCTCTTCCCGTGCAAATGGTGACGAGGATGCCGGCATCAACGGCCCGCTTGATCGCCTCTCTGTTTTCCGCAGAAATGACGCTTTCTTTATTCAGTAATGTTCCGTCTAGATCAATCGCAATACATTTCATATGTAGGGGAACCTCCTTAAAAATGAAGCTGCTTCGTGTAGTATGTTCAGCTTGCCTGTGAAACATAATCCATATAAATTAAGGCTAATCGTTACTTTGATAATTTTCAAGAAAAAAACGGAATGGTAATAGACCATTCCGGTAAAATCAGTTATCTATGTCATTTTTTAGTTCGGTTTTGACTTCTTCTAGCTTTTCACTATCAAGTTTCAAATAATATAGTTTTTTTCGCTCACGAGAGCTGTAGAGATACATGTCAGAACCGGTAAGTTGTTCAGTATCAACTGATTTTAAAGAAGTTATAAAAGGAAATAAACCGATTGCATCATTTAAAGATAAATTCATCTTTAAATTTTCCCCTAAACTATCAACGATATCATCATATGCTGGTATTGAGCTTAATGATTTAGATTTTTTTATGATGGCATTTAGGACTTCCATCTGTCTTTGACCGCGTTGAAAATCGGTATCAGCTTTACGTGTCCTTACATAAGCTAGTGCTTCTTCACCGTTTAGTGTTTGAACGCCAGTTTTTAATGTGACTTTTCCTTTTGTATCTTTTTTAATTTGATTAACTATTTTTTCATTTTTTACATTTATACTAACTCCATTTAATTCATCCACAACATCTTTAAAAGCGTCAAAATTACTTTCTATTACATAATCTACTGGAATATCTAGAAGGTTTTCAATTGTTTTCGCCGAGAGTTTTACTCCTCCATATGCATGGGCATGTGTAAATTTATCATATCCATAACCAGGGATGTTAACATAAGAATCTCTCGGTATACTTAACATTGTTGCTGATTTGTTTTTTCGATTAAAGGTAACTAAGACATTAGCGTCACTTCGAGCATCGTCAACCGTCTCACCTTTGGAATTTCTTGAATCAATTCCTAAAAGTAATACAGTAAATGAGTCTTTTTTCGGATCAAATTCTTTGATACGTTTAACGGATTGACCATTTTCATTTAGATCAATATGTGCTTGTTTTGACGCATTGTTCAACTTTATATAAGCATAGGTACCAATTGAACCAGTTACGATAATTAGAATAGCAAACAAACCGATTGTGAATTTCACCCATTTTTTCAGACGTCTCTTTTTCTTCTTGTGTTGTAATCGTTCCTCCATATCAATACCTCACATTTCCTTAATATTTGAAGCGTACCATTTTTTTTGCCATAGGACAACTCAGAAAATTACAATATTAGAAAAATTAACTATATTATATATTAGTATTAGACAAATAAGATTACGGTTGTGTAGAACAGAACTACCTATATTGGACGCTGCAACAGGTAAAATGTTTCAGTGACATTGAAAAAAATACAAGTAAATGATTGGAAAACTCATGATCAACAAAATAAAAAGGTTTAATGACCGGAAAAAGAGGCTAAAAGATTTCTAAAAAAATCCCACAGACAATGTCATTGCAGCTGATGGAGAAAGGGAGTCATTTTTATGAAAAAGCAGTCAAATATATGGCTTTATTTTTTCGGAGCTCTTGGAGGCGCGTTATATGGCTATGATACCGGAGTGATTTCCGGAGCTATTTTATTTATGAAAAAGGAGTTAGGATTGAATGCGTTTACAGAAGGTCTTGTTGTCAGCTCCTTACTGGTTGGGGCGATACTAGGCTCGGGAGCGGCCGGCAAGCTGACTGACCGTTTCGGAAGAAAAAAAGCAATTATGACGGCCGCGCTGTTGTTTTGTATAGGCGGTCTTGGTGTGGCACTGGCCCCAAATACGGGAGTCATGGTGCTGTTTCGCATCATTTTGGGACTTGCAGTCGGAACATCGACGACGATCGTGCCGCTTTATTTATCTGAACTGGCGCCAAAGCATAAGCGCGGGGCGCTGTCATCACTGAATCAGCTGATGATCACGGTCGGCATCCTTCTTTCTTACATTGTCAATTACATATTTGCCGATGCCGAAGCGTGGCGCTGGATGCTTGGATTGGCTGCTGTGCCGTCATTGCTCTTGCTCATTGGCATTTTGTTTATGCCGGAGAGCCCGCGCTGGCTGTTCACGAATGGCGAAGAAAGCAAAGCGAAGAACATTCTTGAAAAGTTGCGTGGCACAACAGATATTGATCAGGAAATACATGATATAAAAGAAGCGGAAAAGCAGGATGAAGGCGGCCTGAAGGAGCTGTTCGATCCATGGGTGCGCCCAGCCCTGATTGCCGGTTTGGGATTGGCATTTTTGCAGCAATTTATCGGAACGAATACGATCATCTACTATGCGCCAAAAACCTTTACAAACGTCGGATTCGGAAACTCCGCTTCAATTTTAGGAACGGTCGGAATCGGCACAGTCAATGTTGTCATGACATTAGTAGCGATTAAAATCATCGACAAGATTGGAAGAAAGCCGTTACTGCTATTCGGGAATGCGGGAATGGTGATCAGCTTGATCGTTCTCGCTTTAGTAAATCTCTTTTTCGATAACACTCCGGCTGCCTCATGGACGACCGTCATTTGTTTAGGCGTGTTTATCGTTGTCTTTGCGGTCAGCTGGGGACCGGTTGTGTGGGTGATGCTTCCTGAATTGTTCCTGCTTCATGTCAGAGGAATCGGGACCGGTGTTTCGACCAGCGATGGGAATCAGTTATTTATTCCTGATTTATGCCGCGATCGGTATCATGGCGTTCTTATTTGTCCGATTTAAAGTGACAGAGACAAAGGGAAAAAGCCTTGAAGAAATTGAGCAGGATTTACGGGACAAAAACGGACAGGGAGGATCGGCCGGAAAACAGCAGACTGTCGGAACATAAAAAAGGGTGCGCGATCATGCGCACCCTTTTGATTGCTTACTTTCCCACCGTGCCAAAGTTAATGATTTTAAAAGAAATATCGTACTTAAAATCAGCCTCAGAAAATATTTCATCCCAATGCCCTTTTACTTTATTCCAATAGTCAGGGTGTTGAATCCTTATGTGGTCTGATAAAAAGACCGGATCGGTTTTATACTCGTGCTGCAGTTTATCCATCACCTGCTTTACGTCTCGTTCAAGCTTTTTCTCAAAAATGTTCTCCAGCCTGTGCAAATATCTTTTGCTAAAGGAGTTTTCATTCGGGTTTTGGTCTTCTGTCAGGATGCCCTTCGTTTTAACAGAAATCTGAAAGACAGGCTTTCCGTTGTCAATGACGGGCTTAATTTTCGTTTTCGATTTTTTGATTTCAAACGTAATCGGATGACCTTTATCTGTCGTTGGCATGACACCGCCTTGGATTGTCCCCATGACCCATGTCAGTGTCTGGGTTTCATCAGCTGAAAGAAACCCAACGAGTTTATTGCTGCCCCTTTTGATAATGCCTGCTCCGTCATACTTGGCTTTTCCCTTTTGGTTTTTCACGGCTTGAATAAGAAAACTGTAGCCATTTTGGCAATAGATAGAAGCTCTGCCGATACGAAGCGGCATCATAATCTTCCCGTTATACCCGCTGTTATTGGTCAGATCAATTAGCTTTTCGGAAGGCATCGGCAGCTGCTGCTTCGGACTTCCTTTTGTGAAAATATCTCCGGCTTTCCCTCTTGCTGCCATCAAATAGCTGCTGCGCCGCAGCTCATCATCCCGGATAAAATGATTGAAGACCTGATCTATGTTTTGATTCCTCATTAGCTTTTCTCCAAGAAGAATGACTTTTAAATGATCGCTATAAATAGGAGGGTCCTTGATGGATACATCACTGACTGCTTCTAGAATGGTTTTCCCATGGGATGTCACATTAACAAATTCGGGTTTTCCGGATGCTTGGCTGTCTTCACTTTGGGGAAGAAGGTTTTGGTATGTTAATTTATACTGGTGGTCATCCGTTTCATCGAGCGCAAGTCCTCTCGCGAAAGACAATTTTTCAATATTTTTTACATCCCAGCATCCGCAGAGCATCTGCAGCATCAGAACCATTACAAAAAGTTTCAGCATTGTCTTCATTGCAGCTGCCCCCTCCCCAGTTTTTTCTGTATCCAGCTTAAAAACCAGATGAAAAATGGTATTACAATGATGCCTAGAAATATATATCCGAGAAGTGTACCGTAATAAAACACGGCATTAAGATCTTCAGGAAACATTGATAGAAAAAATGTAACAGCCAGCAATGCAGTAAGCAGCCAAGGATTGTTTTTATTTTTCAGGTGGAAGATATCTGTTAATCCGATATGCGCCCCTTTAAAGGAGCCGAGCATACATGCAAATTGCTGTGCTGTCCAAGTTAACTGTAAAAACAGGTCAAACCGTTCAATAAAAATGCCCGGGATTTCTAATGCATGAATGAGTGAAATCGTCGGCCACGTCACTGTTTTTGCCTCAGCCACACTCATACAGCCAATGACAATAAACAAAGTAATGCTGTAGAAAACAGTTGAGGTTACAATACCAAAGGCGACAGCTTTTTTTACCTGCTTTGGATCTTTCATAAAGGGAACGAGATAAAAAATAATTTCAAATCCAGAAAAATATAAAAGGGTTTTAGGAAATAAAGAAAAAAAACTTTGAAAGCCGCCTTCAAAAACGGGCCGTATAAAATCTAACTGAAACAAACGAAAGCTAAACATCAAAAGCATGAGAAAAATAATAATTGTAATAGGGAAGATATATGCATATACCTTTGCAATGGGGTATACGCCCCCAGCCACATGATAAATGGCAACTGCCAGAAAAATGATCACAACAACCGCCATCGGTGTGTTTTTTAAAAGAAAGAATCCGACAACCTCGCCTAAAATCCGTGTCTGAAAACATACGATACCGATAAAATACAGGGAAATAAATACATTCAAAAAGAAACCAACCACTTTTCCCGCTGCAATGCTGTTGAGCTCAAAAATCGTTTTCCCGCTGTTTCGTTGAAGAAAAGGCAAAAAAAGCAGAGAAAAAATAATAAAAATAACGCCCTGCAGCAGGATCATGATCCATCCAATCGGACTGTCGGTTTCAGCGGCTGAGCGGGAAAGGGTTAAGACGCCAGCACCGATCATTGTACTGCTTACCATAATAAGCGTCTGCATAAATGTAAGCTTGTCCTCTGATTGCCTCATAGCCATCACCTTTGTCTGATTTTATCTTTTGTGCCTTTGCGGGTAGGTCTTCTTTTTAAAAATAGGGTGGGAACGCGAATAATCGTGTCTTTCAAATCTTGTCCGGGCTGTGCCATTATCGGAATAATGTAATCCTGGCCAAAGCTTTTCAAACGCATTAAATGGCCAATTACTAACAGAAAGACCATGATGACGCCATACATGCCCAATACAGCTGCACTTATCATTGCTGCGATACGAATAATCCGCAGCGGAAAGTTAAAGGCGTATGAAGGAACGGTAAAGGACGCCAATGCCGTAACGGAAACGACAATGACCATCAGTGCGCTGACAATTTGCGCCTGCACAGCTGCCTGTCCGATGACAACGCCTCCAATAAGCCCAATCGTCTGTCCGATCGGCTTTGGCAGCCGTAAACCGGCTTCCCGGATCAGTTCTATCGTAAATATCATAATAAAGGCTTCAACAAAAGGCGGAAAGGGCACATTCAGCCTGCTGCCTGCAATTGAAATAGCCATTCTCGTCGGCAAAAGCCCCGTATGGAAGGAAACGAGAGAAATATATAAGCCCGGCAAATAAATGGTAATCAGGATGCTGGAATAACGAAGCAAACGAATAAGTGACATTGTAATCCAGCGCTGGCTGTAATCATCCGGTGAATGAATAAATTCATCAAGCGTTGCGGGGACAACGAGTGCAAACGGCGTGCCATCCACCAAAATGGAAACCCGGCCTTCCAACAATGAGCTTTCTACACGATCTGGACGCTCTGTACTTAAGATCGTCGGAAAGATCGAAAAAGGTTCATCTTCAATGAGCTGCTCAAGTGTGCCTGATTCCGGCAAATCATCTGTTATGATGGATTTTAGGCGTTTAAACACTTCTTTTACGACATAATCAGGGGCAATATCCTGAATATATGCGACAGCTATCTTTTTTTTTGTCCTTTTGCCTATCGTCATTTCTTTTATGATGAGATTAGGGTCACTCGTCCGCTCTCGTAAAAGCGCCGTGTTTGTCCGGAGATTTTCAATAAAGCCAATCTTCGGACCGCGTTCTACGATTTCAGAGGAAGGTTCTTCAAAGGCGCGCGTCATGAATGTTTTCGTATCAAAAGCCAGCCCTCCGCTGTATCCATCGGCCAGCAAGATGGCATGTCCGGAAAAAATAAGCTGCTGTATTTCCTTTATAGTAGAGATTACATTGTGATGATAGCCGAAAAAGAAAGCGGATAAATCTTCAATCAAGCCCTCTTTTTTGTCTAACGCTTCTTTTTGTAATGGAGAAATGACGTATTGCGCCAGAAGTTTATTTTCTGTCAAACCGTCAATATACAGTAGGCACGCTTTCTGTCTGCTGCCTCCAAATGAAAACGTATAAAACATGATATCGTCGTTTTGTCCCAACTTTTTTTTCAATGTCTCTATATTGCGTTGGAGATCAGAGTCGATTTGCATAGTTTCTCTCCCCTTTATAAAACATATTGACGGTTTTTATTAATTTGTATCAAAAAAGGAGAATTATTCTTATCGAGGAAAAGGCTGAAACAAAGCTTCTTTTCGACGTGATATAATAGATAGGAAGCGTTTTCTTTGAAGGGGTAGTGAAAAGATGATGCTTTGTACATATGTTGTCATCGGAAAAAAGACAGCTTATACCGGGCGTTTGTAAGAGGGGCGCACCGGGAAAATGATGATCAGTTATTTACAGGGGAGGGGTACGGATCATGACGCAATCACCGATTTTTCTAACGCCTGTGTTTAAAGAAAAAATCTGGGGCGGAACCGCTTTACGAGATAGATTTGGATACAGTATTCCTTCAGAATCAACGGGGGAATGCTGGGCCATTTCCGCTCATCCAAAAGGACCGAGCACTGTTGCAAATGGCCCGTATAAAGGAAAGACATTGATCGAGCTTTGGGAAGAGCACCGTGAAGTATTCGGCGGTGTAGAGGGGGATCGGTTCCCGCTTCTGAAAAAGCTGCTGGATGTGAAGGAAGGTACGTCAATTAAAGTTCACCCTGATGATTACTATGCCGGAGAAAACGAAGAGGGAGAACTCGGCAAGACGGAATGCTGGTACATTATCGACTGTAAGGAAAACGCAGAAATCATTTACGGGCATACGGCCCGCTCAAAAACCGAACTTGTCACAATGATCAACAGCGGTGACTGGGAGGGCCTGCTGCGAAGAATCAAAATTAAACCGGGTGATTTCTATTATGTGCCGAGCGGAACGCTGCATGCATTGTGCAAGGGGGCCCTTGTTTTAGAGACTCAGCAAAATTCAGATGCCACATACCGGGTGTACGATTATGACCGGGTTGATGACAACGGGAAGCCAAGAGAGCTTCATTTTGCCAAAGCGGTCAATGCCGCCACGGTTCCCCATGTGGACGGGTATATTGATGAATCGACCGAATCAAGAAAAGGAATAACCATTAAAACGTTTGTCCAAGGGGAATATTTTTCGGTGTATAAATGGGACATCAATGGCGAAGCTGAAATGGCTCAGGATGAATCCTTTCTGATTTGCAGCGTGATAGAAGGAAGCGGTTTGCTGATGTATGAGAGAGAAACATGTCCGCTCAAAAAAGGCGATCACTTTATTATGCCGGCTCAAATGCCCGATTTTACGATAAAAGGAACTTGTACCCTTATCGTGTCTCATATTTAAACTTAATCTCACTTCGAGGTTAAGTTTTTTTTATTAGAAAATGGAAGTGATTCACCTATAAATGAAGCATGCGCGTGCCGATAAATAAACTAGTTTTATATACTCATAGAATAAGAAAGAGGAGAAGGAATGAAAAAGAGACTAATCGCACCTATGCTTCTATCCGCCGCGTCCCTTGCCTTTTTTGCCATATCTGGTTCTGCCCAGGCAGCCGCGTATACCGACTACTCACTATATCAAGTAGAGCCGTCGAATACGTTCAGTACAGAAAGCCAAGCCTCACAAGCTGTCGCCAAACTGGAAAAAGATACTGGCTGGGATGCATCCTATCAGGCTTCAGGCACAACAACGACCTACCAAATTTCCGCCTCAGGCATTCATAGCGAATCAGAAGCGAAAGCAATACTGAGCGGACTCGCCAAACAGACATCGATTACAGGAACGTCAAGTCCTGTTGGAAGCAAACAGCCATATGTCACCATCTCGTCAGGTGCCATCTCCGGAGAAAAACAGGCCAACACTGTCCTAGCAAAGCTGAAACAGGAGACGGGAGTGGCTGGCGCTGTAAAAGCTTACGGAGCAGCTCAGCCCTATATGAACGTCATGACATCAGACATTGCTGATGAGACAAAAGTCAAGGCGCTTATCCAGAACCTGGCCAAGCAAACGGGGATTAAAAGCTCGTATCAGCCCATCACACACACGGTGTCTGTCACAACCATTCGTTCTGGCACAATCGTGGGAGACAGCAGAGCAGCGCAGATCAAAAAAGCCTTCCAAAAGGAATCGGGGCTGAAGGCATCATTAAAGGAAACAGTGAAAGGACAAGCCTATTATACGTTCACAACTGCTGCCATTTCAGGTGAAGCGAATGCCAAGACTCTATTGCAGCAGCTGAAACAGAGCACTGGCATCACAGGCAGCTACAAGTCCATCAATCAAAAAACAACCGTTGAGTCATACAATGTCCAATCAGCTTATTTCAAAGGCCTGAATACAGTAAAGGACGCCATCAGCCAGATCAAGAAAAACACCGGTGTATCCGGCAGTTATCAACAGGTTGGAAAAAGCACATCATATACCGTGAATATGAAGGGGATAACAAAACAGCAGCTCCAAAAAGTAGATACTTTCTTTAAAAAGAAAAAATGGCATTATACGTCATCCAGCGTCAAAAAAACAACAACGTCTGCGGCTTACCAAATCACGACAGCCAAGATGTTAGGCGAGCAGCAAGCAAACAAAGCAGCAGCCTTCTTTGCTCAGAAAAAAGTAAAAGCCACAAAAACAGCAGCTGGATCAACAGCAGAAAATCAATATCAGCTCATCTCAGAAGAAACATCAGATCAAGCAAAAGTCACAAAGGGTTTGAACATATTAAAGAAAAATCAGCTGAGTGCTTCTGCGAAATCCGTCAAAAAACAAATAGCTGACACGTTTAAAATCACAACCGAATCTCTGTTTGACCAAACGAAAGTCAATCAGGCACTCACGTTTTTCAAATCGAATCATATATCAGCAGCAAGCCAGAAAACCGGTCAGACAGCTGCGAGCAGCTATCAAATCACAACTGAAGCTATCATCAGCCAAGAAGAGATTGACCGCGTTTTAACATTTTTCAAACAAAATCATATCGCAGTCACAACATCAAAAACAGGCCAGACAGCATATACACAATACAAAATCGTGACAACACAGCTCAGCAGCAAAACAGCATTGAATAATGGGTTAACCTATCTTAAATCGAAAAGTGTAACCCCTAGCTATACAACGAAAAGCAATACGCTTTATAAAATCAGCGTAAATGAGCAGTTCACAGGCAATGATACAGCTGCTGCGGCATCAACGAAGCTAAAACAATTATACGGATGGACATCATCTATCGTGAAGATCAAAAACGGTCCGCAAATCATGAAAACAAATTACAATCTCTCGCTTCGTGATATGGTCCAAAAACAAATGACAGTAAGTCCGCAAACAGACGGAGCGGCTTACGTATCGCTCACGTACATTAATACAGCAACATCAACCGTTACGGCTGACGTACTAAATATCCGGTCAACGCCGGAAGTCAGCCCGACAAACGTGATCGGCCAATTTAAAAAAGGCGATAAAGTGAAAATCATCGGACAGATAAACGGCTGGGCTAAGATCAATTTGGGCTGGCGAAACGCAAGCAGTGATGAAGTAGTTCAATACGTGGATCCAAATAACTTTACCAGAGACAGCAAATACTACTTCCAATTTCTCAAGCTGTCACAGACAGCGGGCCTCAGCGTTACTGAGGTCAATCAGAAAGTGCTTGCGGGTAAAGGCATCCTGACAGGGAGAGCAAAGGCATTTATCGATGCCGCCAATCAATATAGCATCAACGAACTGTATTTAATCTCACACGCTCTTCTGGAAACAGGAAACGGGACATCCGCCTTAGCCAATGGATTAACCTATAACGGAAAAAAAGTATACAACATGTATGGAATTGGAGCATACGACAGCAATCCGAATTACTACGGAGCCAAATATGCGTACGAGCAGGGCTGGTTCACACCAGAAGCGGCCATTATCGGCGGAGCTAAATTCATAGGCTCATCGTATATCCACAACACAGCTTACAATCAGGACACACTGTACAAAATGAGATGGTCAGCTACAGCGACACATCAATACGCAACAGACATCGGCTGGGCGTACAAACAAGTAAACCGCATGTACAGCCTGTATTCATTGCTGGACGGCTATACACTTTACTTTGATGTTCCGGAATATCGATAATCATCATAAAAAGACCGGCCATGTTCCATTAGGAACCGGCCGGTCTTTTTTCATTTTCTGTCATATGCTCGCTCATAAAGTTCAACAGGCGCATGCTGGCATCACCTGTTGAATATTGATGCCACTCTTTCGCAAACCTCTTGAAGTTTTCCTTTGTATCGGACATTTCTTTGATTTCTTTCAACAGCATTTCGGTGTCCATGCAGGCTCTGCCGGGGATGACTGCTTCAAAATCATCGATCAGTCCGCGTTTTTCATTATACTCTGCCATATCATACGTGAAAAACAAAATCGGTTTATTTAACAAAGCGTACTCAAAGGCGACTGACGAGTAGTCGGAAATCAGGATGTCACTTTCCATCAGCAAATTCTTTAACGGAACGTCTGATACGTCTTTGATCAACCCTTCGTGTTCTTCAAAAGTAATCTGTTTCCGCACGGCTGGATGTAGTTTGACCAGTAGCAAAAATTCTCCCTTCAGTTCTCTGGAGAGCTGCTCCTTAGAGAAAGGGAGACGAATGGACGTCAAACAATAGTCCCTGTATGTCGGCGCATACAGAATAAGCTTTTGGTTCGGACGGTCAGCTGTTTTTCTTTTGACATGAAAGTATTCATCAGTTAACGGAACACCCGTCCGCAAAAAACGGTCATCTTTCACTCCGAATGACCGCTTGAAAATGTCCACCATTTTTTCAGAGCCGACAACGATATGATCAAACGAACGATACACCTTTTTAAACCGTTTGATATCCCCGGTGGATCGATAGCGGTTTCCGATATCCTCGAGTCCAAACTTCTTCAAAGCGCCGGACGCATGCCAAATTTGAATGCATGTCGTCTGAGGACGTTTATTCAAAACACTTGTCAGCAGAAAATAATTATCCGTTAACACAAATTTACACCTAAACATCAGGTATACGGCTTTAATGAGATGAATCGGATTTTTCTCGTTGATTATTTGCGATCGAACAGAAGGATATTCATCTGCAAGGGAAACGGCGTGCCTTGTTAAAAGGACTTCCATTTCAAACGGCCAGTTGCTGCTGACATACTCATCAAGCAGCTCGCGCGCATTATCCGGAAAGGAAGCAAGCAATACAGCTCTATCGCGAGCTTTTACCCTTCTGAAAATAAAACCGGTCAAAGCGAGACCGGCCGAGTAAATCATAACCAATAAAGAACGTATATTCATTCGTTACTCAAACTCTTTTCTACACATCGATTTTAGATTGTTCTTTGATCTGCTCCGGATAGTAGTGCCGCTGTTTTTGAACTCTTTCCTCTTTCAGAACGGAAAAGACATATTTCGGGATGTTCAGCATCCGCTTCCACCTTGTCGGATTGGTTAGCAGGCGGTACATCCATTCAAGATTAAGCTTAATGAATATTTTCGGCGCTCTTTTCACTTTTCCGCTGAAAACGTCGAAGCTCCCGCCGATGCCGATCGCAATCGCCTGAGGAAATAGATGCTTATGTTCATAAATAAACTTCTCCTGATGAGGATATCCGAGAGCCACAAAAACCATGTCAGGCTTGGCAGCCGCGATTTGCTTCGCAACTTCGTCTTTGTCTTTGACATAGCCGTGCGAGTATCCGGCTAGCTCAATTCCGGGATATTCGGTTGAAAGCCGATCTGCAACAGCTTGAATAATCTCTTGTTTGGCCCCGTATAAAAATACCCTTTTCTTTTTGCGGTCAGCCAGGCCGAGAAGGTTGATAAATACATCGTACCCCGCGATCCTCGATTTTAATCTGCTGTTGATCAGCCTTGACGTCAGGACGATGCCGATTCCGTCAGGCAGGATAAAGTCAGCAGATGAAACTGTTTTAAAATAACCCTTGTCTTTTGCAGCCGCATACCCGATCTCAGGGTTTACCGTTGCGATAAATGCCCCCTCATTGCGGTCGATAAAGGATTCTTCAAGATGACTCAAAAATCCGGGCAAATCCCCGTTAACATATGCAAGATGATGAACCGTTTCCGTTTGCAGCATAGTTTTTTTCCTCCTTCCGGTTTAAGAAGTGTAAGTATATACGAATGTATGAAAGTCGAAGATTAAGAGACCAGCCCATAAATTCAGGAAGTCTAACGTATATTTTAGCATAGATCATTCATAAAAGTTTAACAATATCTTTACATTAGTTTTAGATTTTTTACGTCTTATTCAGAAAAGGTTCAAATTTTTTTAGATAAAATTTGGAATTTCATTTACACTAAACAATACTTAACGTTTGATAGGCGATGTGCTATAATGAATGATCAGTAAAGACCTGTGAAATAAATGTAACTTATCGAGTGTTTTTGATATATTAATATAGCTTTTCGCCTTGAGATTAGAAAGGAGAGCGCATGACAATGAAGAAAGTCATCACATACGGAACGTTTGATTTATTACATTGGGGACATATCAAGTTATTGGAACGGGCAAAACAATTGGGGGACTATTTAGTTGTAGCGATTTCGACTGACGAATTCAATCTTCAAAAGCAGAAAAAAGCATATCACAGCTATGAGCACCGCAAGCTGATTCTTGAAACGATCCGCTACGTAGACGAAGTCATCCCGGAAAAAAACTGGGATCAAAAGGTACAAGATGTGATCAATCATGATATCGATGTATTTGTCATGGGGGATGACTGGGAAGGGAAATTCGACTTCCTAAAGGACTACTGCAAGGTTGTTTACCTCCCGAGAACCGAAGGAATTTCCACGACAAAGATCAAAGAGGAAATCGCGAACCTTTAATGTCGGCTCAGCATAATAAAAATTCAAAAAGTACTTCTTAAAAAAGATAAGAAGTGCTTTTTGTTTCGTATACGAGTCATTTTAATATAATAAGTATGGACAGCTTTGTTTTTGATTAAAAAAAAGAGGAGTAGACAGACTTTATGGATAGTGCAATTCCGATAAAATTTCAGCTGCTGGAAATAAAAATTAATGATACTGGCCTCTATTTTGTGTTCGAAAGTTCTGTCTCTCTTGATCATGTCGATGTTTTGGCAGTTAACCGCAATACGAAAAAAGACATGCGTGTACCATGTAACAAAATAAGCGATTCAAAGCAGTTAAAAGCAGCGAAAGTATCTTTAGATGACCTATCTAACCTGATGATAGACGAAGCGGTCATTGATTTTTATGTACTATATAAAAATAATAAAAAATATCAATGTAAAAAGAGGATTTACACAGCATCAAAACCGATTGAGCTGTCTTGGCATAAGGATCAAGCCAATCAGTTCATTTATTTACCGTATAAGACCCTAAAAGGCCACTTCGCTCTTGATGTTTTACGAAGTAAAGCAGTGGCTGAACCGGACAGCATGAAGTTATGCTCCGACGGAAAATTAATGATCGGAGGCTATACTTTTCTGCTAGATGCTGAAGAACGTTCATTAGTAAAAAGCAGAAAGCTGGTTTTAAAGGAAATTAGCCAAAACGATAAGGAGAGGTTTTTTGATTTCCCTTTAAAAGACGTTCAGCGCGGCGATCTATCAGCTGATTCTTCAGATCATACCGTAGGGTTTGAGGTGGAAATTGATCTGAAAAAGCTATATGAAGAAAACAGGATGCCTGCTTTCTTTCAGTTTTATATAGAATACGTAGGTGAAGATGCTGCAACAGGGGAGGAAATCATTATAAAAAGCAGGACATTCAGGCTGATTGATGATATAGACAGTTTTTCAATTGTTGACACAAAAAAAGGACCGGCTCGTTTTCACATTTATCCGCAGAAGCGAAAACGGAGCATGTGTCTAAGAATGAATGATTACACGATCAGAACCCGTGCGGTTTATTTTGCCAAAGGAAAAGGTAAAAGGCTGATGTCAGTCATCCGTAAAGGCAAGAATAAAGTAAAGAAAAAGATTTCGGGCATGGTGAAGAGGGCATACTATTTTACTTTTGAACTGGCCGGCAAACTGCCTGTTAAAAAGAAAACCGTCATTTTTGAAAGCTTTGCCGGTAAGCAGTACAGCTGCAATCCAAGAGCAATTTATGAATATATGAAGGAACATCACCCGGAATACAACTTAATATGGAGTGTAAATCCGAGTTATACAGAAATTTTCGAAGAAAAAAATGTCCCTTATATTAACCGATTCACGCTGAAGTGGCTGTTCGCCATGGCAAGGGCGGAATTTTGGGTTGTAAACAGCCGGCTCCCTTTATGGATACCCAAACCAAAGCACACGACATATGTGCAGACGTGGCACGGGACTCCGCTGAAAAGGCTTGCCGTCGATATGGAAGAAGTGCACATGCCGGGCACCAACACTGAGAAGTACAAGCAAAATTTCACTAAAGAAGCATCTAAGTGGGACTATTTAATATCCCCGAATCGGTATTCAACCGAGATTTTTGCCCGCGCTTTTCAATTTAACAAAACAATGATTGAGTCCGGATACCCGAGGAATGATTTTCTGTATACAGACAACCGCCCGGAAACGATGAAGGCCATAAAGAAAAAAATGAATATCCCCGAAGATAAAAAGGTCATTTTATATGCACCGACATGGCGGGACGATCAGTTCTATAAAAAAGGAAAATACAAATTTGACCTTGATTTGAATATGGAAAAGCTGCGAGAGGAGATCGGCGATAATTACGTCATCATTTTAAGAATGCACTATTTAGTCGCGGAAAACTTTGACCTTTCACCCTACAAAGGATTCGCATATGATTTCTCAGCATATGAAGATATTCGCGAACTTTATATGGTATCTGATTTGTTAATTACAGATTACTCTTCAGTATTCTTTGATTTCGCAAATTTGAAACGTCCAATGATTTTCTTCGTTCCAGACATTGAAACCTATCGTGACAAGCTGCGCGGCTTTTATTTTGACTTTGAACGAGAAGCACCAGGTCCGTTAGTCAAAACGACTGAGGGAGTAATTGAGAAAATCAAGGAAACAGAGACATCTGACTATCGCCTGCCAGACATTTTTGAACCTTTTTATGAAAGGTTTTGTTACCTGGAGACAGGTAACTCTTCGGAAAAAGTAGTGAATAGAATTTTTGAGTAAAAAATCTCCATTAATGACTATTTCAAAGCCATTGTATTATTGCAATGGCTTTCTTAAAATTGGTTAGTGTATTGCAATGATCCTATTGGCTAAATGTGTTCTTAACTTTTAGAGAAACTTATGCTATTATGGTTCTCATGTATAGAACTAGAGAGCAAATAGTAAGATACTTACTCCTTATTCTTTAGGTGATTAAGTTTAAGTTTAATCAACCAAAACATAGAAGTAACTGAAGAGTTTTTTTTCTTGTATATGAATAATGAACTAATAAATTTACCTTTAAAATAAGTAGGAAAATAGAGGAGATTGGAATGAATAAGAAATTAAAAATAGTAAAAAGAAGAGCGAAGTTTTTATTAGAACCATTTAAAACATACACTAACAACAAAAATTTTAAACGCACTGTTGAATACACGAGAAATTTCAAGAAAAATAAAATCGATCCTCATATTATTTTCTATGAATCTTATCATGGAAAAGCGATGAATGACAATCCATATGCAATATTTAAGCATCTAGTTAACAATGAAGAATACAAAAATTTTACACACGTATGGGCGTTAAATGATCAGGACAATCCTTATGCCAATAAGTATAAAGGCTTGAAAAATGTAAGATTTGTTAAAGTTCATAGTGAGGAATATATTAAATATTTGACAAAGGCAAAATATTTAATTAATAATGTTACTTTTCCTACCTACTTTCAAAAGAAGGATGAACAAATTTATATTAATACTTGGCATGGAACTCCTCTTAAAACTCTTGGAAAAGATATGGAGGGGCCTATTGGTCAGCATAAAAATATCCAAAGAAACTTTTTGCATAGTGACTATATCTTATCTCCAAATAAATTCACTTCAGAGAAATTAATTGATTCTCATGATTTGGAAGGCCTTTACAATGGGGAAATCATCGAAGAGGGTTATCCAAGGATGGATTTAACCTTTAATACAGATAAAGAAGAACTTAGAAAAACGTTAGAAAACATTATAGAACTTGATCCTCATAAAAAAATTATTCTGTATGCACCTACATGGAGAGGAGAAGTAGGAAGTGTCTCCAACATTAATGAAGAGCTATTTAATCATATTTCGGCATTGAATGAAAAGATTCCGGATGATTATCAGCTTATATTAAAGGTCCATACTCTTTTATTTAAATACATTAAACACGATGAACAATTAATGAATAAGTGTATTCCGGATTGTATAGATACAAATGAGTTACTATCGCTTGTAGATATCCTGATAACGGATTATTCAAGTATTTTCTTTGATTATATGGCAACCAACAAACCAATTCTGTATTTTATGTATGATAAAGAGCAGTATCTGAAAAAAAGAGGCATGTACTTGGATGTTAACACACTAGCGGGTCCAATATGTAAAACAACAGATGAGCTTGCAAAATGTATCAAAGAAATTGAGTCTGTACAAGACCGATATCAGTCTGTATATCAAGAAATGAATGAGGTCTATATCAAAAGAGTTGGAGATTCTACTCAAAAAATAGTTGATATTATATTTAAAGGCAAACAGGAACAGTCTGACTGTGTCTTTGATGTTAAAGAACCTCACAAAAAAAACATTTTGATTTATTGTGGCGGTTTCTTGAATAATGGTATTACATCTTCAGCTATAAATTTATTAAACAATATCGATTACGAAAAGTATAATGTTATTGTGATTGATAAAGGAAACTACGATAAAGAATCTTCTTATAATATAAGCAGGATAAATGAAAAAGCAAAGCGGGTCTATCGAGTAGGAAGCATGAACTTAACCATAAAAGACTGGTATCTACATGGATTGATGAATAAAAGGGGTTACACCGAGGAATTAGCGAAAAGGAAGCCTGAAGAGATTTTTAAAAGAGAAATAAATCGTATGTTGGGAAACGCGAGAATTGATATAGCAGTCGATTTTAGTGGATACGTACCTTTCTGGACGATGGTCATGTCTTTGGGAGAATTTCCCCAAAAAAGCATATATCAACATAATGATATGCTTGCTGAGACCAATAAAATCATAAATGGTAAGTATAAGCATAAACGTAAATTAGGCATAGTCTTTTCTCTATATAAATGCTTTAATAAAATCGTGTCTGTTGCAAAACATACTAGGGATCTAAACGCTGAAAATTTAGCACAGCATGTTGATACAAATAAGATGGTTTATGTTCATAACTCATTAAATGTAGACAAAATTAAAGATTCTGTGGAAAATCATGGTTTTTTAATTGAGAGCTATGAGGGACAAGACTATATTATTCAAAAGGAAGAAAAGCCAGGAGCATTTAGTATTAAAGGCATTAGACTGCCTAAACATAACGAAATCAACTTTGTAAACATGGGAAGGTTATCACCAGAAAAAGATCAAGAAAAATTAATTAGAGCATTCTCTCAACTGATTAACAAATATCAAAATTTAAAAATGAAGCTTTATATTATTGGTGACGGTATCTTAAAGGGAACTTTAAATGATTTGGTTGAAACATTGGGACTAGAAGAAAGTGTTATATTCACTGGACAAATGAAAAATCCATTTTTCTTGATTAATAAAGCTGATTGTTTCGTTTTATCTTCTAATCATGAAGGCCAGCCAATGGTGTTGTTAGAAACGCTTGTACTAAATAAACCAATAATTGCTACTGACATTGCAGGGTCTAGAAGCATTTTAGAAGATGGGTATGGTACGCTTGCTCCGAATGATGTAGATGGACTTTTTTCTGAAATGGAAAAATTCGTGTTAGATAACTCGGAAGACAGGGGTAGGGCATTAAATAAGGATTTAAATTATAATAAAAGATTCAAGAGATTTGACTACGAAAATTACAATCATCAAGCAATGAAAATGTTTTATAGGGAAGTTTGTTCCGAAGAAGTTTAAGTAATGCTTGTTTAATTTTTGGACTTTAAGCCAGTCCAGTTAAAGCTTTTCTTATTACGGCCTTAACTCTTTTTTCTATTTCGAGTTAAGGTCGTTTATTTATGACTTCATGTTAAATTAAATTATGGAAAGTAATAAATTAAAGAACAGCGTGTAGCGTGTTGACTTAAAAGTTCGTGTTGCTTTATGTATGTCTATTTGAAAACTAGAGGGTAACATTACTTCCATCTTTTAAGCTTAAATTCCCCCCCGTTAAACACGTCCGGTGCCATTTCTTTTGGAAATTCAATATATTCTTCTGACTTCCCTTTAGAAATCCCTATAATAGCTTCAGGTAATTCCACTTCATTTCCTATTTTTCTAATTCGAGGAAGGGTATCTTGTGCATAAACTTTTGCATTATTTAATAACTTGACCTCATTATAAATAAAACCACTATCATACTTGGAAGGGTAAATCGAGTTAGTTAAGGTATTGGGCTGAGTATTTTTCAATTCCTCTATTTTATTTAAAGCTGACTCAAAATCTATTACTAGCATATATTGTAATGACTTTTCATTCTCTAGGTTAGTGTATCTTAAATCAATATCTTTTGTATTCAAGGGCTCAAATATTAGTTCTTCTTTAAAGCTTTCTTTATCAGTGCATTTATAAAGATATGAGAATAGATCATTGGGTGACAATTTTAAATTTCTGTCTAATAGATATTTATAAGAATTTCTCCAATGTACACCAATAGTGTATTCAGCATGTAATAAGGCAGGATTGTTAAACATTAGAGAGAGCCAATTCAATATATTTTTGTTGGTGAATTGATTGGTTGATCTATAAGGGAAATGAGCTAATTTCAGATTCAACTTACCGTCTATTTTTTGTTTTCCTTTATAATAAACGTAATGGTTCCCATTCCCTATTTTATAATTTGTATAATCCTTTTTGTCTTGACAAATTAAAGATTTTGCCGATTGATACTTTTTTCTTCTATACCTTATCTTTTCTAAAACGTTTTCGTTAAACGAAACGTTTTCTAAGTAAACGTACTCAAGCCTATCCATTTGATAGACATTTCCTGGCTTAATGTTTTCTTTGATTTCAGTTATATCTCCATAAATAAACTCGTCAGCATCCAAAAAAACAATTGCGTCAAAATTAAGTTCCTTGGAAATTCTATGATAAGCTTCAGTGGTTTTTTTATTTTGTTCAAATGAAGGATCCCTCGTCCTCCCATAGAGTTAAAGGTAATCCTTCTTTCAATAAATTTTTTAATATTGTTCTAGTTTCATTATTTGGACGGTTAATCGAAATAAACATATGATCAAGAAATTTTAAATTGTATCTAACGAAAACTTCTATAATATAGCTTCATTCTTTACCCTTGTAAAGGGAACAATAGTTCTTTTAATTAAAATTTATTTTCTTTCTACCATCGCCTTCTTTTTATTCTATACAAAAAAAGATAATAACAAGTTTTAGATATATTGAATTGTAATATGAAAAGGTTCCATATTGTACTTGAGTGTCAAATATTCTACAGATCAGCTCAGAGTAACCTTTAATAATTAACAGGGTAACATTGGGAATTTTGGTATCATGCTTTGGTTAAGTCCAAAAGTGAAAAATTAATCATTATCTGTTACAATAGAGAGCAGTGTTAATTTAGACTTTTTGTGAACCAAAACTAATATTTTAAGGAAGATTAGAATGAATGCATTAGTGAGAATACTGAAAGAGCAAGCAACGTCATTTTCTTTAATATTACGCTTGGCAGCTTACGAAACAAAATCAAAATACCAAATGAACTATTTGGGTGTGCTGTGGCAGTTGTTAAATCCACTCATTCAAATGTTGGCCTACTGGTTTGTTTTTGGGATCGGGATTAGAAAAAGCACTGATGTGGTTACGGGTATTGGTGAAGTGTCTTTTATCATTTGGATGCTAGCCGGTTTGATTCCGTGGTTTTTTATCAGCCCGACGATTCTAGATGGTTCAAACAGTGTATATAAGCGAATCAACATGGTGGCCAAAATGAATTTTCCAATTAGCTCGCTTCCTTCAGTAGCGATTGTGGCAAACCTGTTCAGCTATTTTGTGATGATGGTGATTTATATCGTTGCATTAACAGCGTCTGGTATTTATCCAAGTCTTCATTGGATTGAATACATTTACTATTTTATCTGTATGGTTATATTTATGTTTGCCTTTAGTTTGTTTAATTCAACCATTAGTGTGCTTGTTAGGGACTATCAGTTTTTGCTCCAATCTGTGACAAGGCTGCTGTTTTTTTTGTTGCCTATCTTTTGGGATATAGGACATCAGTTAGGGAAAGAGCATCCCGTTTTACTAACAGCTATTAAACTGAATCCACTTTTTTATATTTTAGATGGATTTAGAAGCAGCTTTTTCGACGGAAGCTGGTTCTTCGAAGATATAACATACACGTTGTATTTCTGGGCTTTCACATTATTGCTCTTGACTGTAGGATCTGTCCTGCATATGAAATTCAGGGATAGGTTTGTTGACTTTCTTTAATACGTAAGGAGATTTTAAAGATGAAACTAAAAGTTTCGTTTCGAAATGTTTCAAAACAGTATCAGCTTTATGAAAAACAATCGGATAAAATTAAAGGGCTGTTTTTTCCGAATAAGGATAAAAGTTTTTTTGCTGTTCGGAATGTCTCCTTTGACGTGTACGAAGGGGAGACGATCGGATTTGTGGGGATTAATGGATCGGGAAAATCGACGATGTCCAACCTGCTGGCAAAAATCATTCCGCCGACAAGCGGTGAAATTGAAATGAACGGGCAACCTTCCCTGATTGCGATTTCCGCAGGATTAAACAATGCGCTGACGGGCAGAGATAACATTCGTCTCAAGTGTTTAATGATGGGTCTCACAAATAAAGAAATTGATGAGATGTATGACAGCATCGTTGAATTTGCTGAAATCGGCGAGTTTATCAATCAGCCGGTCAAAAGCTATTCCAGCGGAATGAAGTCCCGGCTTGGCTTTGCGATCTCAGTGCATATTGATCCCGATATTTTAATTATTGACGAAGCGTTATCAGTAGGTGATCAAACCTTCTATGATAAATGTGTCGACAGAATTACCGAGTTTAAAAATCAAGGGAAAACCATTTTCTTTGTCAGCCATTCAATTGGTCAAATCGAGAAAATTTGCGATCGGGTCGCCTGGATCGATAATGGCGAGCTTCGAATGTTTGATGATACAAAGACGGTCGTAAAGGAATATAAAGAATTTATCAGCTGGTTTAAAAAGCTTTCCATAAAAGAGAAAGACAAATATAAAAAAGAGCAATTAGCAAGTCGCAAAAAGGTTTTGTCCGAAGAAGATCTAGCTCATCCTGAAAAAGAAAAGAAAAAACAAAAATCTTTGGCAAATATCATTCCGATTGCAGGTTTATCCATCCTGCTCGTATTGGCCGCCGGAGCGATGTTTGTTTAAAAGTTAAAGCTATTGGATAGGGGCTGACCATAAATGAAACACCTTCTAGTTTGGAAACGGATAGTTGTTATCCGATATAAGACTAGGAGGTGTTTTTTCTATGGGAACAAGAGTGAGTGATCCGGTTGAAGTTAAACAGAAGGCTGTAGAAATGAGACTGGCAGGCGTGCCTATGAAAGAAAACATTAAGAAATTGAATATCAAGAATAAGACGCAGGTTTAGACGTGTGTTAGATGGCTCAAGGCTGGGGATAACATCGATTCGAACAACCTGTTGGAAGCAATACACATTTTCGGAAAAGGGCCGGAGTATACTTCCGAATTTAGAGAAGCTGCAGACAGAGAATAGTTACCTGAGAAAACAGAATAAGTGTTAAAACTGTCAAACTTGCAGAGGTATTGCACAGCGCAATGATCGTGCAGGATATCTGTGTTCATTTAGGTATCTCACGAGCGTCTTATTTTCGTTGGAAGAGAAATCACCTCAAACGGCATTTGGGAAAACAAATCGGCACGTTATGGACAGCACAAGTATCGATTTGGATATCGAAAAAATCACAGCCATATTAAAAGGGAATGCGTATCAACCATAAAACGGTTCAAGTAATTATGCAGAAAAATCAGTGGCAGTGCCGGGCTAAGATGTAAAAGCGTAAGAATAATAGACAGCCATATGCGTGGTCGATAATATATTAGTCGGAACTCTCAGTCTGATCACATTCTTGAAAAACTAGTAGCGTGTATCATGTATTTTTGCCTTATGGACAGAACAAATTGCACCTTTCCAGTATATTGGATGTATACAATGGAGAAGTTATTGATTTGGAGATAAGCAGGACAGAAACTTTGTTTTATACACATTTGATCAGCTGCCAACATGTCTGAGAACTGCGTGTTACATAGTGATCATATACATCTTACTAGTATCAGAAAGCTGTTAAAACACCAGAGCATATCCCGCAAAGGGACGTCCGCTGATAATGCTTCCATCGAATCGTTTCATTCCTCACTAAATTATCAAACGTTTTATTTATCTTAACAGCATTGATCAAACCACGATCGCCATTTTAGAACGCACTGTCAAAGAATACATTTATTTATAACAACATTCGTATTCAAACGAAATAAAACAACCAATTACCGATAAACGATCGGCAATTGGCTGTATAAACTGTGTTTTGATCGATCCCTGTCTCAAAAATGGGGGGTAGTCCCCATATCTATCCAATACTTTTTATTAAAATTCTTCTTTTGACAGAAGGTCCTGCATAAATGGAATCAGTGAATCCTTCAGTTCGCTGTCCTGCATGGCAAATTCGAGAGTTGTCTGGATAAAACCGAGTTTTTCTCCAACATCATAGCGTTTGCCTTCAAAGTCATAAGCAAATACGCGCTGGATTTCGTTTAACTGCTGAATAGCATCGGTCAGCTGGATCTCTCCCCCTGCACCGATTTGCTGTTTATCTAAGTACATGAAAATTTCAGGAGTAAAGACATACCGTCCCAAAATCGCAAGGTTAGACGGTGCCGTGCCCGGTTTTGGTTTTTCTACAAAGTTTTTGACCTGATATAGGCGCCCTTCGTTTGTCAGAGGATCAATGATTCCGTAGCGATGCGTTTGGTCTTCAGGTACTTGCTGAACGCCAATAACGGAAGAGAGAGTCTTTTCGTACTCGTCCATCAGCTGGCGAAGACCAGGTTTTTCTCCTTGGACAATGTCGTCTCCAAGGAGAACTGCGAATGGCTCGTCTCCAATAAAGTTGCGTGCGCACCAAACGGCATGCCCAAGTCCTTTTGGTTCTTTTTGGCGAATATAGTGAATATCAGCGAGGTTTGACGCTTTTTTTACTTTTTCAAGCAGTTCGGTTTTACCCTTTTCCTCAAGGTTTCTTTCGAGTTCCGGCGAGAAATCGAAATGGTCTTCAATCGCTCGTTTGCTTTTACCTGTTACGATGATAATATCTTCAATGCCGGCTTCAACGGCTTCTTCAATAATATATTGAATAGTTGGCTTATCTACGATTGGAAGCATTTCTTTAGGCATCGCTTTCGTTGCAGGGAGGAAACGTGTCCCAAGGCCCGCTGCGGGAATTATCGCTTTACGAACTTTCTTCAATTCAATACACCTTCCTTAAACTATGTTTTCTAGTGAGCAAGAAAAATATGCTTGGCAAGCGGAGAATATATGTATGCTATACCCCGAAAAATTACAATTACAAACACATCATATAAGAAAAACAATTCTTAAACAAGTCTAAACAAGTATAAAGCGTAAAGGCGTTATATAATGAAAGGAAATTTCATTCTTCAACAGGAAGGTTTGCGGTTTGATCACTGGATGTTTTATGATGAGTATATCGTCTTAAGAAATCCAAGGATTCGATATATTTCCAACCAGAAAACTTGGCAATAAAGCTATTCATATAGAAAACAGGTGATAGAAAAATGAAGAAACTAAAAGTCATGACAGTATTCGGCACGCGCCCTGAAGCCATAAAAATGGCGCCGCTCGTACTTGAATTAAGAAAATATCCTCAAATTGAGTCTTATGTGACGGTTACAGCCCAACATAGGCAAATGCTTGACCAGGTACTTGAAGCTTTTGACTTAAAGCCTGATTTTGATTTGAATATCATGAAAGAAAGGCAAACGCTGGCTGAAATTACGTCTAATGCGCTTATGAAGCTAGACGAGCTGTTTCAGTCCATCAAACCGGACATTGTGCTTGTTCACGGCGATACGACAACGACATTTGCGGGTAGTCTTGCTGCTTATTATCACCAGATTTCCGTCGGCCATGTAGAGGCGGGACTTAGAACCGGGAACAAATACTCGCCGTTTCCTGAAGAGCTGAACAGGCTGCTGACGGGATCGATTGCCGATTTTCATTTTGCGCCGACAGAGCAGGCCGAAAAGAATTTACTCCACGAAAATAAAGATCCGGAGACGATTTTCGTCACCGGAAATACCGCAATTGATGCACTTCGCACAACAGTAAGGGACGGCTATGCACATCCCGTCCTTGAAAAAATCGGAAGTGACAAGATGATTTTACTTACCGCACATCGGCGTGAAAATTTAGGGAAGCCGATGGAAAACATGTTTAAAGCGATCAGGCGAATCGTCGAAGAATTTGACGGCGTACAGGTCGTTTATCCCGTTCATCTCAATCCCGCTGTTCGTGAAGCGGCTGCAAAGCACTTCGGTGATTTGGATAAAGTCCATCTGTTAGAGCCGCTCGAAGTCATCGATTTTCACAACTTCGCTGCTGAAGCTCACTTCATCCTCACCGACTCGGGTGGGGTGCAGGAAGAAGCGCCGTCGCTTGGAAAGCCGGTCCTCGTGCTTCGCGATACTACGGAACGGCCAGAAGGCGTTCGGGCCGGTACGCTTAAACTGGCAGGAACGGATGAAGATAAGATCTATCAACTGACTAAACAGCTGTTGACCGATCAAGATGAATATCGCAAAATGTCCCAGGCTTCAAACCCATACGGGGACGGATGGGCTTCGCGGCGAATTGCGGAGGCGCTGCTTTATAGTTACGGATACCGAAGAGCACGGCCTGATGTGTTTAAAGATAAATAAAAAAGCTTCCTTTACAGGAAGCTTCAGCTTGTAGAGAAAACGACGTTTTTTCTACAAGCTTTTTTGTTTTATACAGTTTCTTTAGATATTCATCAGGTTTCAGATGCAGAAAAAGCGCTCCCACATGCCTAGCCCTGCTTGGCTAGGTATGTGGCAATCTTCTTCATGTTCTGGCATGCGGCTGTGAGGAGAACTTGTTCACTCACATTTCGTTTTCCCCTCAACCTGCAATAGCGAAGCCCATGCAGCTGTTTTGAATCTGCAAAGCTTCGCTCTATTTTTTCTTTTCTTTTTTTGTAGAGGTTTTTTCCTGAAACAGACAAGCGATTTTGTCTGACCTTTTCTTTATGATCTTCCCATACATGTCGAGTAATCACTTTCTGCCGATTCTTTGATTTTGTACAGTTTTCAAGCAGTGGGCATGAGGAACATATTTCAGGATTTGATTTATATGACCGGTAGCCTTTTCGGTCAGTTGTTGAGTATGTAAGTGTTTGGTGATTTGGACAAATGTATCTGTCTTGTTCACTGTCATAATGAAATTTCCATTTTGGAAACAAGCCTCGGATAGGGTGATAACGTCTATGTGCGATGACACCAAAGATTTGGCGGTCAGATAATCCTTTACAGATCGGAGTCGTTAAATATCCGGAATCAAGGGCGACGGCTTCTACTTGAAAACCAAATCGTGCGATTTGGTGGTCTAATCGGTCAAGATAAGGCACAGAATCATGGACATTTCCAGGTGTGACGTAGGCATCGGTGATAATGTTGTATTTCATATCTGTTGTGCGGTGATCTAAATAGAAAAAACCTTCTGGTTTGTTTTCACGATACAGATAGCCACTTTCCGGATCGGTTGTACTGTGGCGGATCTCTTTTTCAGCTTTCACCTCCTCTTTGGCTGTTAATGGTTTTTTTCCGTGTTCCTCCCGATCCTCTTGAATGGCTTCATTTAAATCCTTGATATAGTTTTGGGTATCCTGCGCAATTGTTTTTCTTGTGTATTTATGCTTGTTGGCATTGGCTTTAAGGTGTGTGGAGTCGGTGAATAGGACTCGTCCGCCCACCATGTCATGATTGATGGCCTGAAGAACGATCTCATCAAAAATGTCTTGGAAGATGGTTGTATCTTTAAAGCGTGTGCGTCTGTTCCAGCTGATGGTGGAGTGGTGTGGAACCGGGTCGTTTATGTTCAATCCGAGAAACCATCTGTACGCCATATTGTAGTAAATTTCTTTTTCAAGCTGTCTTTCTGAACGGATACCATAGAGGTATCCGATAAACATCATTTTAAATAAAATAAGCGGATCAAGTGAGGGGCGGCCTTTGTTTTCACTGTAGTAAGGTTTCACCTTTTCAATGATGAAAGAGAAGTCTATGTGTTTATCAATTTTCCGAAGCAGGTGATCCTCTTCAACGAGTTGGTCAAGCAGAACAAATTCGGCTGTGTTTTGAGAAGAGTTTCTTGTGTGGAACATGAGAAAGACACCGTCCTTTTAAGTCTTTCTTTTATTTTATTACAGAAGAATGGATATTTTAAAGAAAAATAAAGGCTGTCGAGATTTTCTCGACAGCCTGAAGCTTCCTTTACAGGAAGCTTCAGCTTGTAGAGAAAACGACGTTTTTTCTACAAGCTTTTTTGTTTTATACAGTTTCTTTAGATATTCATCAGGTTTCAGATGCAGAAAAAGCGCTCCCACATGCCTAGCCCTGCTTGGCTAGGTATGTGGCAATCTTCTTCATGTTCTGGCATGCGGCTGTGAGGAGAACTTGTTCACTCACATTTCGTTTTCCCCTCAACCTGCAATAGCGAAGCCCATGCAGCTGTTTTGAATCTGCAAAGCTTCGCTCTATTTTTTCTTTTCTTTTTTTGTAGAGGTTTTTTCCTGAAACAGACAAGCGATTTTGTCTGACCTTTTCTTTATGATCTTCCCATACATGTCGAGTAATCACTTTCTGCCGATTCTTTGATTTTGTACAGTTTTCAAGCAGTGGGCATGAGGAACATATTTCAGGATTTGATTTATATGACCGGTAGCCTTTTCGGTCAGTTGTTGAGTATGTAAGTGTTTGGTGATTTGGACAAATGTATCTGTCTTGTTCACTGTCATAATGAAATTTCCATTTTGGAAACAAGCCTCGGATAGGGTGATAACGTCTATGTGCGATGACACCAAAGATTTGGCGGTCAGATAATCCTTTACAGATCGGAGTCGTTAAATATCCGGAATCAAGGGCGACGGCTTCTACTTGAAAACCAAATCGTGCGATTTGGTGGTCTAATCGGTCAAGATAAGGCACAGAATCATGGACATTTCCAGGTGTGACGTAGGCATCGGTGATAATGTTGTATTTCATATCTGTTGTGCGGTGATCTAAATAGAAAAAACCTTCTGGTTTGTTTTCACGATACAGATAGCCACTTTCCGGATCGGTTGTACTGTGGCGGATCTCTTTTTCAGCTTTCACCTCCTCTTTGGCTGTTAATGGTTTTTTTCCGTGTTCCTCCCGATCCTCTTGAATGGCTTCATTTAAATCCTTGATATAGTTTTGGGTATCCTGCGCAATTGTTTTTCTTGTGTATTTATGCTTGTTGGCATTGGCTTTAAGGTGTGTGGAGTCGGTGAATAGGACTCGTCCGCCCACCATGTCATGATTGATGGCCTGAAGAACGATCTCATCAAAAATGTCTTGGAAGATGGTTGTATCTTTAAAGCGTGTGCGTCTGTTCCAGCTGATGGTGGAGTGGTGTGGAACCGGGTCGTTTATGTTCAATCCGAGAAACCATCTGTACGCCATATTGTAGTAAATTTCTTTTTCAAGCTGTCTTTCTGAACGGATACCATAGAGGTATCCGATAAACATCATTTTAAATAAAATAAGCGGATCAAGTGAGGGGCGGCCTTTGTTTTCACTGTAGTAAGGTTTCACCTTTTCAATGATGAAAGAGAAGTCTATGTGTTTATCAATTTTCCGAAGCAGGTGATCCTCTTCAACGAGTTGGTCAAGCAGAACAAATTCGGCTGTGTTTTGAGAAGAGTTTCTTGTGTGGAACATGAGAAAGACACCGTCCTTTTAAGTCTTTCTTTTATTTTATTACAGAAGAATGGATATTTTAAAGAAAAATAAAGGCTGTCGAGATTTTCTCGACAGCCTGAAGCTTCCTTTACAGGAAGCTTTTTTATTTATTAAGGCTCTCTTTCAGTTGATCTGTAATGTCGTACAGAGAGCTTTGTCGGCGGCTTACAGTAATAGATTCGTTTATTTTTGTGCCGTCGTATTTCAGCTCATGCTGAATGACTTTTGAGCGTGCTTCTTTAAAACCGGATTGGATATCCCACTGATAGTTAAACGTGAGATTCGTTTTAACGTTGTTTTCGAACACTTTGAACATATCTCCGAATTTCGTGATGGACGATATATTATGCCTTTATTAATGATTCCTTCGATAACTTGACGCTGTCTGTTCTGGCGCCCGAAATCGCAGTTCCGATCCTCTTTCCTCATTCTCGTATAAGCGAGCGCTTCTTTTCCATTCAGCGTAATCTCGACTTTGCCGAATGAATAGCCGTCATAGCGAAAGCGAACGTACTGTTCTCGGTAATGCCCCGCCAAGCATATCTACGACTTCTCTGAAACTTTCCATGTTCACTTTAACAAAATAATCGACCGAAACGTCGAGAAAATTATCAACCGTGTCTGCCGTCATCTGAACACACCGAATGCGTATAAATAGTTGATTTTATCCATCTTGCCTTTGCTGATAATTTAAGTATACGTATCCCTCGGAATGCTGACCATTTCAATCGTTTTCGTTTTCGGATTCACCGTCATATAGATCAGGTAGTCTGCGCGCTCCTTATCACCATCCCGTTCATCGACACCCTTGAGAAGCACGGAAAACGGATCATGTTTATCAATATCAACAGCTGAATCGTGTTTAGATTTGTTAATATTTTTTCATGAATGTTTGCCACAGTAGATGCCGTTTTATTCCTTAAGTAATAGGAGTAGCCTTCTGTGCTGAGAACAAAAAATTCCAATCAAGCAATAATTATAAGGGGCTTTTTTTCTATTTATTTCTCTTTTCAGCTCTCATATAGCCCAGCCCTCAACTTTTAATAGCTACTTAGATTAAAGGTTTCTTAAAATTCAAAAATATAAAAATATAGGTGTCCTTTTGGATAGACGAAATTCTTAGAAAAATGTTTCAAAAAAACCAACCAATCTGCAAAATTTTTCGCTAAAATTAAAGAATCTGTTGGAATTTGTCGATAAAAAGGGAGAGGTGAAGAAGATGAAAAAACTCATAGTTCTGACATTATCAATGCTGCTTTTGTTGTCAGCTTGCGGCACTTCGGGCCAATCGGAGGACAAGTTAAGCTCAGGCAATAAAAATGCAGCATCTGAAGAAACCATCACTAAAGAAGGTTCATTCGCGGGGTTGGCTGACAGCCATACAATTGCGGTGAACATCGATGGCAAAGAAACAACGCTTCAAATTGATGAAGATCTTCAGGAAAAAGTCAATTCCATTGAAGAGGGCAAAAAAGTCGAAGTCCAATATACAAAAGTCGAGAATGGCGTCTTGGAGCTGAAAAGCATCGAAATCAAATAAAGAGCTGAATCAAGGGAGGCATAACGTTTTGAAAAAGATGAAGCTTCTGGTTCTGTCGTCAGTAACTGCTGCAGCTCTGATGTTTACGCAATCTGCCCAGGCTGCCGACAAAACAATTTCGGTAAAGTTAAGTAATTATTTGGGCAATAAATCAAGTGTTGATATCGACATTACCGGCTTATACGAAATTCCGGGCTCAGGAATCTCCGCGACAGAGCGGTACGGCGGGGCGACCCGCTTTGATGTGGCAAACAATGTCGCATCTGCCGGATGGACGAACCCGAGCACAGTCGTGATTGTCAACCGAGACGCTTTTGCGGACGCGCTCTCTGCAACTCCGCTTGCAAAGAAGTACGATGCGCCGATTCTTTTAACAGATGCGGGAACGCTGACGGCGAAAACCGAAACTCAAATTGCCAAGATGAAGCCAGATAACATCTTAATTATCGGTGGAACAACGAGCGTTTCCAAAAATGTTGAAAACACGCTGAAAAAGTATGGGGCAATTGTCCGTATCGGCGGCGCCAATCGATATGATGTGTCTAAAAATATTGCGAGCCGGATGGGGTCCTACAGCCAGGCGATTGTTGCCACCGGTTTGGTCTTCTCCGACGCTCTGTCGATCGCGCCTTATGCGGCAATGAACGGTTATCCGATACTGCTCTCAGGGAATAATACGATCCGAAGCGATTACAATATTCCGAGCAAAGTTACAATCGTCGGCGGTCCGTTGAGTGTCAGCACAAGTGTTGAAAACACATTAAAGAAAAAAGCGGCTGTTACCCGCATCGGCGGTGCGAACAGATATGAAGTGTCTGCGAATATTGTTAACGCGCTTAACATGAACGCATCAAAGGTTTTCATGTCTAACGGAATGACTTTTGCAGATGCACTGGCCGGTTCCGTCCTTGCAGCCAAACAAAAGCATCCTTTGCTACTTGTCCAATCGGGCAGTTTGCCGCCTCCTGTCGCAGATGTAGTCGCCAAAAAAGGAACACAGTCTTTTGCTTTGCTTGGAGGGACCGCCTCGATCACGGATTCGTTGAAAAACAGCCTGGCAGATATGATTACCGGGAACGGATACTCTGTTAATCTATCGGGCGGAAAGCTTGTGCTCAACAAAAATAATAAAGCTGTCAAAACGTTTGAAACTTCATTTACGGCATCACCTAAAAAATATTCGACTTCAAATTCCATCAGCATCAACGGAAGGCCTTATTTAGGCAATATGAAGTTTACGATTGAATCAAGCAAATATATTCGACCGATAAACGAAAACATTCCGTTTGAAGATTATCTAAAAGGTGTTGTGCCGCACGAAATGCCGGCAAGTTGGCAGACTGAAGCTTTAAAAGCCCAAGCGGTGGCAGCGAGAACATATTCGGTCGGTTCCGCAGGAAAAGTAGTGGCTGATACGCAATCGTTTCAGGTTTACGGCGGATATGACTGGAATTCGAAGACATCCAGCGTTGTAAATTCCACAAAAGGACAAGTTTTAAAATATAACGGCAATTTGATTTCGGCCGTTTACTCATCAAGCAACGGGGGATATACGGAAGCAAGCGCAGAGGTATGGGGCGGCAATGTTCCATATTTAATCGCCAAAGCGGATACATATGACCCGAAAACCAGCTGGTCGATATCTTTGAATAAAACGCAGATCAACACCAGCGGCTTAAATCTGAGCAGCCCTAGCACTTGGTGGAATTCGACTAATGAAACGAACTCCGCCTATTTATCGGGACTGAAAAGCTGGTTTATGACCAATAAATATCCTAGTGCGGAATCTATTAAGATCACGAAAATCTCAAGCCTGAGCCTGAGCAGTGCAAAAACTGCCGGTCAGCGGCCGAAAACAGCAGAGGTGAAGTTTTCTTACTTTGTCAAAGAAAAATCAAATGGCTATGTTCTGTCAAACGGAAAACTTTCAGAAAAAACAGCGACGATTTCCGTGACGACGACTCAATTAAGATCGATGTTGGGCGGCATGAATATGAAGAGCACGTATGCTTCTTTATCAAACAATACGAACGCTTTTATTCTCAGCGGTAAAGGATTCGGCCACGGAATCGGCATGAGTCAGTATGGAGCAAATGCCAGAGCTGCTGCCGGGCACGATTACAAGAAGATTTTAAGTTTCTATTATCCAAATACGACTCTATCAAGCTATTAATAGAGTTAGAGCAGGAGGCAGCAGTGCCTCCTCTGTTCATGTTCAGGGGAAAACATAACATTTACATTTTTGGAGGTTATTTTTTTGAGGGTTTTTCTTAAAGCTGTACCTATGTTGTTGTTAGGGTTCTTTTTGTTTATGCCTAATGTATTTGCGGCCAACTCTGTCACAAGATTAGACGGTGTAAATCGTTATGAGGTTGCGGTGAACGTTTCCAAGCAGGGATGGTCAAGTGCAAGCACTGTCATTGTTGCAAATGGAAAGGCATATGCAGACGTCCTTTCAGCAACTCCATTTGCCTATCGAAACAACGCGCCTGTTCTATTAACTGAAGCGTCTAAATTACCAACGGCGACAAAAAACCGAATTAGTCAGTTAAAACCTAGCAAAGTGATCGTAATCGGCGGAACCGTCAGCGTTCAAAACGGCGTCGTAAACGAGATTAAAAAGCTTGGTGTGTCATCTGTCGAACGCATCGGCGGAGCGAATCGCTACGAGGTTGCGGCGAATATTGCAAATAAGTTGCCGAAAAATTCAAAAGCTGTCATCGCAAACGGAACGGCGTATGCTGACAGCCTAGCGATCGGCGCATATGCCGCAAGAAACGGCATTCCGATTCTTTTAACATCGTCAAATTCCATACCGACAGCGACAAAAAATGCAATGAAGAGCAAAGGAACAACATCGACCATCGTCGTAGGCGGTGAAGTCAGCATCTCCAGCAGCGTATACAAACAGCTTGCTTCTCCGACGCGGATCGGCGGCAGCAACCGCTATGAAGTCGCGGCAAATGTCGTCAAGAAATATTATTCTTCTGCGAAGAATGCAATTATCAGCAACGGCTATGCGTATGCCGATGGATTAACAGGATCTGTTCTGGCGGCTAAGCAAAACCGTCCGATGATGTTCACGAATGCATCGTCTTTGCCGACACCGACAAGAGAAGTGATCGGTTCCAAAAACATGACGACGTTTACCGTGCTTGGCGGAACGGTTTCTCTTCAATCCAATGTCGTGTCACAGCTGAAAAATCCGATCGTCGGCAAAAAAATCTTCATTGATGCAGGGCACGGAGGTACAGACAGCGGTGCTATCGGCAACAGTCTATATGAAAAAAGTGTGAACCTTGATGTTGCAAAATTAATTAATACGAAATTATCAAACGGCGGTGCTCTGCCAATAATGGCGAGGACGAACGACACTTACCTGACGCTTGCACAGCGCGTGTCAAAAGCACAGTCAAATAAAGCAGATTTGTTTGTCAGCATCCATGCAAACTCGGCAACGCCTGCTGCTTCCGGAACAGAAACTTACTATTATACGACGTATGAATCAGCCAATAGTAAAAGGTTGGCAACCGAGATTCAAAATCGTCTCTATGTAGCGCTGAATACAACAAACCGTGGTGTGAAAATCGGCAACTTCCATGTCATCAGGGAATCCAAAATGCCAAGCTGCCTTGTTGAACTTGCGTTTATCACCAATATCAACGATGCGGCTAAGCTCAAAAGCTCAATTTACAAAGAAAAAGGCGCTAAAGCGATTTACGACGGAATCGTTGCTTACTATTAAAATATAAACAGAAAGTTCGTTTTTCGGAAAAACTGCCTATGCTGCCTTTGTTTTGTCTTTATAATATAGTATGATATTTTTGGTGAATTTAAAGACAAAACGGAGGCATGCACTTTTAACAAAAAATCAATGAATTTACTAATTTTAATCACTAGTGTTGCATAAATTTTGACTGAATTTTCTGCTTTCTTGTTTTTACTCATGAGAAGAAAAACAAAGACATTTGAATAGAGGTAGTTAACATCCATTTTTTTACTATAATCTTTGACGAGTGCAACAGACCTGTGAAATTCTTTAGGGCACGGTTTTCCCTACGATTTTTCGTAGCCATAAATGAGCGGATTTCCATGGTGCCGCTTTGAGTAAGCGACTAATTTGTAAGTACGTCCTTGAACTGTTCGTGTTCAGCTGTGCCAGTACATTTAGGCAATATACAATCATTGCGATATACACTTGATTATGTACGCCTTGTTCGCTCTGCGCGTAGAACTTTTTGATGTTCAGGTGCTGCTTCAGCCATTTAAAAAATAGCTCGATTGCCCAGCGCGACTTATATAACTCAGCGATTTCGTCAGCGCTTAAATCAAATCGATTCGTGATCAGATGCAGTTCGTTTCCTTTTGAATCGAGCACTTTGATGAGGCGAAAAGCGTTTTCTGCACGGTTTTGTGGTGTACCAATCAAAACCATTTCATCTGAAAACACAAGCGAGTCTTCAGGCAGTTTAAATGGCTCGATTACACGAATGACAGCGTTTTTTCGTAAGCGTGACACAAAGAAATACCCATCGTCTGTCATGCGGTCAAATCGTTCATAATCCAAGTAACCCCGGTCAAAGACGTACATGCATTCTTTGTCGTCAACGAGTACTTCCAGCTGACCACGATCATGTTCTTTCGCGTTTGTCAGCACCGCTTTATCTGGATAGGAACAGCCTTTTTCTGCGTAAACAAGACGTAAATGAAGCTTGATGCCCGACTTTGTTTTACGGAATTCAGCCCACTTATGGTTTTTCAAGTTCAATGGCAACGTACTCGAGTCGATAATTTTCAGTGGTGTTGTCGTTTCTCGGCGCTGCTCATAATGTGATTTCTCGTGAATTTGGGCAACTAAATCCAAAAATACCTGTTGGAACACTTCAGTCGGCACTTGATTTAATCGGCGTCCGAGCTGCGAAAAGCTAATCGCTTCTAAATGCGTCGCTTTTTGAAGCTCGTCAGAAAATAATGTCTCACTGACTGCACGCAGACTCTCGGTTTCATTGAGCTGAGCGAATACGAACAATTTCAAGAATGACGCAATATGTAGCTTCTTTGTATAGTAATTTAATTGATAGCTTTCAACCAATTCCTCGAGTTTTGTGGAGAAAATCGGTGAAAACCATTGTTCAAATGATGTTTTTCGTGTAAACTTATCCATGCTTATTGTCCTTTATTTTGGATTTGGATGGTTTATTACCGCCCTACCATTATAAAGGCTTTTTTTATGCAAAGATAAAATTACTGAAAATTTAGTTTTTTATAAATCGTTGAATTATTTTAATGCGACACTAGTGAATTTTAATAACTCCTTTACATTATGTTTACGTTCGTATGCTACACTGACGAAAAGATCTAACAGTAACATACTAATCGAGGTGTATGCTAGTGAGTATCGACAAAAGTTTAAGAATGTACAATGAATATTCAAGCCAGCAAACATATTCCTGTGCTCTATCTAAAAAAGCAGTACGATATTTATATATGAAACGGGTAATGGACATCGTCCTTTCCTTGATTGGGCTCGCTCTTACACTACCGTTTATTCTGCTGTTTTGTATATTAATCTGTATCGAAACACCAGGTTCCCCTTTATACCGCCAGGAACGCGTCGGAAAAGACGGGAAGCATTTTAAGGTGATCAAATTGCGTTCTATGAGAATTGACGCAGAAAAATCCGGTGCAAAATGGGCGCAGAAGGATGATCCGCGCATTACTGCAGTCGGGTCTTTTATAAGAAGAACAAGAATCGATGAACTTCCGCAGTTGATCAATGTGCTGGCTGGTGACATGAGCCTTGTGGGGCCAAGGCCTGAAAGACCGATGTTTACCGCTCAGTTTCACAACGAAATTCCGGGATTTAAAAATCGCTTAATTGTTAAACCGGGGTTAACGGGACTTGCTCAGGTAAACGGAGGCTATGATATCAGTCCGAGAGAAAAATTGGTGCACGATCTGTATTACATTCGGAACTTAACGTTTCTTCTCGATTTAAAGGTTATACTAAAAACGATTAAAGTTGTATTGACTGGCGAAGGAGCCAGATAATACGAGGAAGTTAGGAATATGCTATGTCTACCATTACGAAACAAATATTAAGCGGTGCAAAATGGACAAGTGTTTCAACCTTGATCGTCACGGTTATTCAAATTATACAGTTTGCACTGCTCGGCAATATCATGACAATTGCTGAATTCGGTTTGGTCGGGATGCTGACCACTGTTACTATTTTCACACAAATTGTACTCGATATGGGATTTGGAGCCGCTTTAATTCAAAAGGAGAATATCAGTGAACGCCAATTATCTACTTTGTATTGGCTGAATATCTTAACAGGTATCCTTTTGTTTATCGGCCTGTTTTGCCTGAGTCCCTTTATCGCAGACTTTTATCAGCGTGACGAACTGGTTTTTCTTGTGCGGATTTTGGCCGGCATGTTTTTAATCGCCCCGGTCGGGCAGCAGTATCAATATATGCTGCAAAAAGAACTGAAGTTCAATGTGTTGAGCAAAATAGAAGCCGGGGTCACCATTTTGTCATTTGTGCTCCTGCTCGTTTTGGTTTTTCTGATGGATCCAATTGTGGCCTATGCATTTTCACAAGTTTTTCTTAATTCGGTTAAAGGCATCTTGTTTTTTGCTGTATATTTTAAAAAATGGCGTCCTTCTTTTGTCTTTGCATTAGGGGAAGTGAAAGAATTTTTCTCTTTCGGCGCATTTCAGCTTGCTTCCAGGCTTGTAAACAGACTTGGCGCCAATATCGACATGATTTTGATCGGACGGTTTCTCGGTGCGGAAGCTTTGGGAATCTATAACCTAGCTTATCAGATTATTACGATTCCCGTGTTAAAAATCAACCCGATCGTGACACGGGTAGCGTTTCCTGTCTTCTCAAAAAATAAGGGAGATAACCGAACGCTGCGCGAAGGTTTTTTAAATATGACAAAGCTTCTCGCACTGATTTCATTCCCGCTTCTGATCGGACTGATGACTGTTTCAGATTTATTTATTGAAGTCGCCTTCGGAGAAAAATGGCTGCAGGCTGTACCAGTTCTGAACATCCTCGCGATTGTCGGACTCCTCAGGGTTCTGATGAATCCGAACGGATCGGTTTTGCTGGCGAAGGGGAGAGCAGACCTGGCATTTTATTGGGACAGCGGGATCATGCTCCTTTATGGGCTGTCACTTTATGCGGCGGTACTAACGAATGATTTGACGACCACCGCCTGGACATATGCAGCGATCAGCCTGATTAATTTCTTTATTGGCAGATGGCTGCTCAAATATGTCATTCAGCTGAAGCTGGGCGTATATTTTCGAACCGTTGGAAAACCGCTCACCTTGACGCTGCTTATGGCATTGCTGGCGCTTGTCTTGAGCGTTGGCAGCAGACATCTGCTTCACGGCGCCATGCTTCAGCTGACAGTTTCAGTCGGGATAAGCGGGATTTTTTACGTTTTTTTGGTCAGCAAATTATATCGGCGGGCTATGAGGGCCCAATTAGGAAGATGACAGCAGAAAGGGCGGTTCATCATTGAAGGTTCTTTGGATTACCAGTGTTTATCCAAGTAGTCAAAAACCGGGAGAAGGTGTTTTTCATGAAACACAGGTTCAGGCGTTGTATATGCAGGGCGTTGATGTGACAGTCATATGTCCATTACCTGTGAACCCTGCTCCTCTGAGGCTGTTGAAAAAAAAGTACCGCCAAACACGAACAGTCCCGGAATATGAAGAAAGAAAAGGTATCCCGGTTTACAGACCACCATATACAGCTCTGCCGGGACAGCTAAAATGGGCTCAGCCGCATCGCCGGATCGCAAAGTCAGTATTGAGGACGATCGAGAAGTACAGCCTTGCGCCGAATCTTATCCATGCCCATTTCGCGATGCCATCCGGGGGTGCCGCTGCCGTTATTGCACAGAGGCTGAAGGTTCCTTATGTTCTAACTTTGCACGGAAGCGATGTCAATATTTATCCTCATTACAGCAAAGGCGCTTTTCGAGCATTTGATATGGCTGTGCATGCTGCAGCTAAAGTTTTGGCTGTCAGCGATGCTTTGAAAGCCAAAACAAAAGAAATGACCGGTGCTGATTGCTCGGTGCTTCCTATCGGCGTCAACCTGGACAATTTTCAAAAAAACTCCGCTTCAACACTTGAATTGAGGGAGAAACTCGGCTTGCCGACAGACAAAAAATTGCTGACGTTCGTCGGTCGCTTGGTGAAAGGAAAGGGTGTAGCCGAGCTGGCTGAAGCGGTCAGGTCGCTTGATGACAGCTACAGAGCTGTATTCATCGGCGATGGACCGGAGAAGCAGCATATCCGTCAAATCGCCGGTGAAAAAGCAATATTAATGGGGCAGGTCTCAAACCTTCAAATATCTGAATATCTGGCTGCCTCTGATCTGTTTGTGCTCCCTTCGTATTCAGAAGGGATGCCGACTGTTGTCATTGAAGCGCTCGCCCTCAAGGTTCCGGTGCTTTGTACGGCGGTCGGAGGGGTTCCGTCTTTATTCGGAAAGCATGAACATCTGCTGATCAAGCCCCGCTCGGCTTCAAGCATTACAGAAGCTGTCAAGGGATATTTGGAAGTCGGCACTTGGCAAGAAGTCATTGCTGAAGAACTGTATCAAACGGTGCTCGATGATTATGACGCCTTTCAAAATGCCGGCAAGTTGCTGGATGTGTATAAGGATGTTGTCAAGAACAATTAAGTTAGGATCTGTCGGTTAATATGGTATATGAATGTGGAATATAATACTGTCTAAATCCATCTATTTGCGTCTAAGCTAATAAAATAATGATTGGGAAAACAAAATACCCAGATTTTTTCAATAGAAAGAGTTAAAGTCATTACCTAAATCAAGCTATTGGATTTGAAGGGTCAGCTGAAAGAAGGGAATGATAATGTTGAAAAGAATTGCTGTCATTGGGACGGGATATGTCGGGCTGGTGTCTGGAACTTGTTTTGCTGAAGTGGGAAACTCAGTTGTCTGCTGTGATATCGACGCTGAAAAAATAAGAGGACTCTTAGCCGGAGTAATGCCGATTTATGAGAACGGCCTAAAAGAGCTTGTGGATAAAAACGTAAACGAAAATCGCTTATTTTTCTCTACTGATATTCCAAAAGCGATTGAAGAAGCTGAGATTATTTATATTGCAGTCGGAACACCGATGTCGGAAACAGGGGAAGCAGATCTGACATTTGTTAAATCTGTTGCCGAAATGATCGGAAAGCATCTGAACGGCTATAAAGTCATCGTCAACAAAAGCACTGTCCCTGTTGGCACTGGAAAGCTCATACAAGGTATCATACAACGTATTTCAAAAGGAGAAGTTCCTTTCGACGTCGTTTCGAATCCCGAATTCCTTCGTGAAGGAACAGCTATTTACGATACGATGAATATGGAAAGAGCCGTCATCGGCGCGACAAGCGAAAGGGCTGCTGCGATAATTGAAGAACTTCATAAGCCTTTTCAAACGAAAATTGTCAAGTCTAACCTTGAAAGTGCAGAAATGATTAAATATGCTGCAAATGCATTTTTGGCTACAAAGATCTCGTTCATTAATGATATCGCGAATATTTGCGAAAGAGTCGGAGCTGACGTATCAAAGGTGTCTGAAGGTGTCGGACTCGACAGCAGAATCGGCAATAAATTTTTAAAAGCCGGAATCGGCTTTGGTGGCTCCTGCTTCCCTAAAGATACAATGGCTTTATTGCATATCGCGAAGTCAGCCGGCTACCCTTTTAAAATGATTGAAGCCGTCATCGAGACGAACCAAAAGCAGCGTGCCCACATTGTGCAGAAGCTCCTTGATGTGTTCGGCGATTTAAACGGCAAGACCATTTCAATTCTTGGTTTGGCATTCAAGCCTAATACAAACGATATGCGCTCAGCTCCATCTCTGGATGTCATTCCGACGCTGAGAAGTCTTGGTGCTAAAGTCAAAGCGTTTGATCCGATTGCGGTTCCTGAAGCAGAAAAGATTCTGGGCGATCAAGCTGTTTACAGCGAAGATCTGTATGAGACGATTCAAGATACGGATGCCTGCGTCATATTGACAGAGTGGCATGAGATACAGAACATGGATATTACCAAACTCAAGGCCGCTTTGAAAAATCCCGTCTTAATCGATGGACGTAATATATTTGAAGTTGAAAAAATGAGAAACGAAGGTATGATCTATCATTCAATCGGACGGCCGGAAGTACAGGTAGAAGGAATTCTGACCAACGTATAAATGATGGGAGATAACAATGGGAAAAGTACTAATGACAGTGGGTGCGCTTTATCGGCTCGCATATTGCTGAACACCTTCTGAAAGAGAATTAATGGAGTTTCAATTCTTGTTAAGTTAACTACGGGACACCAAATCAACATTGACGGCCTCCCGATTGACTTTCATGAGCAGGATATTACGAAGCCGAAAGGCATCGATGTATCAAAAGCATTGATCTCGATTATATTATTCATTTAGCTGCACAAATGAGCATAGCAGAATCTGTCAGCGTTTTTTAGATGATGAAAACATCAATATTAGGGACTAGCTCCATATTCTGATAGCAGTGAGTGAATGCAATGTGAAATAGATCGTCTTTGCATAATCAGCGGCTGTTTATGGATATCCGGATATATCCGCCTGTCGACATCTGTCATAAAATAAAAACAAATCCAGACTCACCATACGGGGCGAAACTTATGGTAGATGAGCTAATTAAAGCCAGCCTATGATCTGTATGGAACAGATTCTAGCATTTTACGATATAGCAACGTATATGGGCCACGCCAGGACGGAATAGGAGAAGAGATCTTGTATCAACTTTCTCCAATTTGCTACCCAGCGGTAAGGCTCCGGTGATTTTTGGATACGTGGATTTTATTGCAATGTTGTGGTTTCTGCCAACGTCAAGGCGCTCAAAGCCTAATCAAACGGGAGAATATCCACATCACACTGTACGGAACATAGAATATCTAAAACTGGTAACCAAAATGCCAATCGCTTAAGGACTGGAAAAGAACGTATCAAATCATAATATAGAAAGAATATGTAAAATTACTGGCTGCTGTCTGATATCGGCAGCCCTTTTCCAGAAAGAAGCGGAAGGAGGGGGAAAAATGAGTCTCAAACGTTCCGCGGTCAATGTTCTGGTTTGGCTCGCCGCATTGACCGCAGGGTTAGCATGCATTGTATTGGCCCAATCCAATGCAAAAAAAATCTTGCTAGCATGTCTAATTATGATTGCACTGACTTCGATCGTTGTGCTCAGGAAGTATATGTCATCTGAGCAATTGCTAATGCCCGTATTATATTTGCTGATCGCTGCAACTTTTGCCAACAATGCTTTTTTTACGATTAAATTGGGCTTTTTCAGCCTGTTTCCATATCGAATTCTTCTGATTCTGGCAGGATTCATATTCATAGCAGAAATGTTGAAAGGCAGCCGACACCTTGAAAAGTGGAATCAGGTGCGTGTCAAAGGCATACTAATGTTTTTCGCATTTTGGTTCTGTTATGGAATGATTTCACTGCTTTGGGTCAAATCTGTTACTGATGGCATAAAATATATGTTCCTATTGGCAATGGGAATGTTCTTCGTTTTTCTGATTGTCATGTTTTTTCAAAAATTGGATCGCATTTTCGCATTTTATTACATATGGCTGGTCATGACCGTATTTGTAATGGGGATAGGGTTTTACAATCACTTTACATTCAACCACCTGCCGAGCTCGACCCTTTACAACGGGCCGCACTATAAACAGCACTATCCGACATCCGTTTTTTTCAATCAAAATGACTTTGCGACATTTCTGTCCATCAGCTTTTGCTTTTATTTATCTTTTTTCAAAAACATTAAAAACAGCTATTTAAAAATAGCAGGATTGATCCTTGCGTTCTGTTCGGCCTACTTGATTTTTCTGACTGGATCAAGAGCCAGTATCCTAGGAGTTATAGCCGGACTTGCCGTTTATACGTTCATTTTGCTGCCGAAGATGCTTAAAAAATGGGCGCTCATCGCCGCAGCTGCAGGATGTATCGCTTTTGTCACCCTGTTTGCAGGAAAGATTACTGGAGCTTTTTATACATACTTTTTAGCTCCGCAAACAATACACGATTTCAGCGAGCCGCTGCCATCCAATGTAGGGAGGGCAAACTTGTTGAAAAACGCCGGCCATTATGTGCTGGATACTTACGGATTTGGCGTTGGCGCAGGCAATGTACCTTATTATTTGGAACATCATGCACTGTTCGATACGGATCAGGTCGTCGAGGTTCATAACTGGCTCGTTGAGATCATGACGAACTTTGGAGTTGTGATGATGCTCGGTTATTTAACAATGTACATTTATTTAATAACTGTGCTTTACCGGTATTATAAAAGATCGCTTGGAAGGCGGCCAAAGCTTCTCATTGAAGGTTTGACAGCCGCGCTTGTCGCTTTCCTTGTGTCAAGTATCAGCCCGAGTTCCGTTTCGAATTTATACTTCCATTGGGTGTTTCTCGCCCTTGTTATAGCGGCAATTAACACTTTTAGAATCAGCGGAACAGATGAAACCGAACAGTATAGATAATTTTTGAAAAGCTAATTTAAAAATAGGGAGAAATTCATGTGATGAATTTAATCAAACGTATTGCTGGTAGAGTGAAAAAGTTTATTGTGGCGATAATTGTGCTTCCTCTTATTCTTGGTCTTGTGGGCTATTTTATACCGAAGGGGAGTGTTGCTCCGTCTGATTACACGGCTACTGTAACGATATCAACCGGAAACTATGGAGAAGCTAAGTACAACAATGCAAAACAAGTACCGCTGCTGTTGAAAAACGGAGCTTTTTTAAAGGATATTTTCCCGGGGATGTCGGAAGAGGATTTGGCGCAGTTGAAAGACGATCTGGTGATTGAAATCAGAACGGATTCGCTTTTTAATTTAAGCTACACAGGGCCTGACAAACAGAAAACATCGGATACTTTAGGAAAAATCAAAGACGCCTATATGAAAGGCGATAAGGCGCTTTTTTCAAAAAGGGAAGAAGTCATTGAAAATAATATTAAGGCGCTTGAAGGCGAAACAGTCAGCTCTGATTCAAAAGTTGACAAACAGCGGTTTTTGTATGAACTTGAAACAAGCAAGCTTGATATGAAGGCTGCTGAAGAAATTGAGCCCTTGAACGTACTAGATAACCAGGTTGTCGGCATGTCGCCTAAAAAAAGAGCGGTATTGGGCGTATTGATTGGTTTGGCGCTGTCATTTTTTATTATTGTTGTTCCGGAAGTTTTCAGAGAACGTTAAATTTATAATTGGGGATGTGGATCAGGACCATGACGAGGCAAAAACCTTTAATCTCTGTCATTACGCCTTCCTATAACGCGGAGGAATATATCGAAAAAACCATTCAGTCCGTCTTAAATCAGACGTTTTCCGACTGGGAAATGATTATTGCGGATGATTGCTCAACAGATGGGACAAGAGACATTTTGAAGCGCTATGAAGAAGATGATGACCGGATCCATGCTATTTTTCTGAAAGAAAATCAAGGTGCTGCAGCTGCACGAAATGCGGCGCTCAGCAAAGCCGAAGGGCACTATGTCGCATTTTTGGACAGCGATGATGTATGGAAAGCAGAAAAGCTGGAAAAGCAGCTTGCCTTCATGAGGAAGCATCAGCATGCTTTCACATTTACGGCATACGAGCTGATCAGCCAAGACGGCAAACCACTTCATAAAACCATTCATGCACCCATGAGCCTTACATATGATGATGTATTAAAAAATACGATTATTGGTTGCTTGACGGTAATGATTGACAGGGAGCAAACCGGTGATATCCGTATGCCGAATATTAGAACCCGTCAGGATTTGGCGACATGGTTATCCGTATTAAAGCGGGGATTCAAGGCATACGGACTGAACGAACCCCTCGCCGAATACCGCATCGTTGAAACATCGATTTCCAGCAACAAATGGAAGGCTGCGAAAAAAACGTGGTTTGTCTACAGGGAGATCGAACGGCTTCATTTTATGAAAGCAACATGGTGTTTTGTTCAATATGCAAAAAACGCGGTGAAAAAAAGATTATAGCCGCAAACAGAGAGAAAAGGTGATGAAGGTGGAAACAAAAGAAGCAATCATTCATGTCATCGTTGCCACTGCTGAATGGGGAAAAGACCAATTGAGATACAGAAGGCACCGGCTGGCAGAATTTTTAGCTGCTCAGGAGGAAACGAAGGAAGTTATTTGGGTATGTCCGGCTCCGCGTGCCCAAGGGAAAGAGTTTCAGGAAGTCCATTCTGGCATCAGGCAATTCGCTGTCAAAGACCTGCTGCAGAAAAAAATGTTTCGTTTCGGACGATATACAGATGTCTTTTACAAACATAAGCTCTCCCCATTACTCGATGAGCTTACACCTGCTTCTGCAAACGGTGAACGCTGCTGTTTATGGTACACGTTTCCCGGATTCCCGCTGCTGTCTTCGCTGTATCCTTGGGATCAGGTCATTTATGACTGCAGTGACTTATGGGCTGCGCCGATCAGCGGCCGATCAAATCTGCTGTCTGAATTCCGGCGAAAAGTCATTAAAACGGCAGAGCTGAGAATTATACAACGAGCAGATTCAATAACCTGTTCATCAGATTATCTTCACAAGGAAGTAGACAAAAAACTGACTGCAGGACGAGAAAAGGTTCATACAGTGGAAAACGGTGTGGAGTATGAGCTGTTTTCTGCAAATAAACAAGCTCCCGATCGCAGTATACTGCAGGGGAGAGAAGGAACAGTGTTAGGTTTTATCGGCGGAATTAAACCGAAGCTCGATTTTAAAATGATTGAAGAAGCCGCCCTGCAAAAGCCTGATTGGACATTTTTATGGGTTGGCCCGGATGCCACCAATGGTGACGTTTCGTTTCAAGAGCTGCTGAGGCTTCCCAATGTTATATGGACCGGCCCGGCGGATCCGAAAGAAGTTCCGCATTTTATGGAGCTTATCGACATTGGCATCATGCCTTATAAACAATCACCGTATAATCAAGCTGTGTTTCCACTGAAACTATTTGAATTTTTAGCGGCAGGAAAACCTGTCGTCGGCTCTAATCTTCCGTCAACCTCAAAAATGCAAAAGCCGTATGTATACGAATATGTAGAAGGTGATCATCCAATTGATTTTATAGCAGCTTGTGAAAAAGTTCTCGAACAAAACGGAGACGAAACCTATAAAGAAATGCGCCGAAACATCGCTCGCACACAAGATTGGAATTGCTTATTTAGACAAATTATGAAATATACAGGGATTCAAAAACATGCGTAGTCCTATAAATTGGGATGCGCGTTTTTTGATTATACGTGTTTCTTTTTGATGAAGCTTGTTATAATAACTAAGGAGAAGGTATAATGGAAGGAACGGTTCTCTATATAAATAAAGACTTCATTTAATTCCAAAGGAGACTTCTTTATGCTTGACGAACGCATGATTCGCATTGTTGTTGCGTTTATTGTCTCGCTGCTGACAGTTTTAATCATAACCCCAATCGTAAAAAGGATTGCGATTAAAATAGGTGCAGTTGACCAGCCCAGCAATCGAAAAGTACATGACAAAATCATGCCCCGCATGGGCGGGCTGGCCATATTTATCGGGGTGGTTGCAGGCGTGCTTGCATCCGGTATTTACACAGAAACAAGGATGACGGCAATTACAGTCGGAGCATTCATCATTATTGTGTTAGGTATTCTTGACGATAAATATCAATTAAGTGCAAAAGTTAAGTTTTTGATTCAATTAGGTGTAGCCATTATGGTTGTAAGCACTGGCTTAAAAATGGACTTTTTCTCAGTACCTTTTTTAACAGAACGATTTGAGTTAGGATGGATGGCTTATCCGCTGACGGTATTATGGATTGTCGGCATCACGAACGCAATTAACCTGATTGATGGATTGGATGGCCTTGCTGCCGGTCTTTCTGTTATCGGCCTGTCAACGATCGCTGTCATGGCGCTATCCGGCGGAAAAGTGCTCATTCTGTCACTCTCATTAGTCGTTATTGCCAGCACGCTGGGGTTTTTGTTTTACAACTTCCACCCGGCAAAAATCTTTATGGGAGATACGGGATCACTTTTTTTAGGGTATAGTATTTCGATTCTTTCATTATTAGGCCTGTATAAAAGTGTCACATTGTTCAGTATCGTTATCCCGATTATTATATTAGGCGTACCGATTTTTGATACAACATTTGCTATCATCAGGAGAATATTAAACAAACAGCCGATTTCAGCGCCTGATAAGTCGCATATTCACCATAGACTGATGGCCTTTGGCCTTTCACATCGGATGTCAGTCTTAGTTATTTATTTGATTGGATTTATTTTCAGTATCAGTGCGATTGTGCTTAAAAGTGCCACAATTTGGCTTTCTTTGTTTATTATCTTCATTTTAATCATTTTTATGCAGATCATAGCAGAAGTGACAGGACTCGTAAATGAAAAATTTAAGCCGTTTACGAAGTTTTATAAACGTCTGGTGAAAAGGAATTAAAGAACAATGAAAAAAGGATTTCTAAGATGATGAAAGTACATTCAACTTAGAAATCCTTTTTTTTAATATTGTTTATAGCTTAATTGCTTTAGCATAACGAACCCCTTGATCATATTTATCATGGACTTCATTATTATACATTTTAGTTGGCAGATACAGTTTTAATTTTTCACTTCTATCTTGAAGGGCAAAGTCATCGACTTGATAAACCAATTTTATTTTAGTTGACTGATGTGGCTTCAATTTTTTTAATTTACTCATATCAAATTTGCCTTCATTCGTTTGACTTGTATAATTGTCTATACCGAGCATTGTTTCAATAAACAATGCTCCATCAGTTGTTACATGATTACTTTTATTTTGAATTTCTGCTTCAATTGATATTGGAATTATATTGTCTTTTTTGTCTCCTATTTCTGAAGATAAAACCTTTATATTTATATTATCACATGTTATCACTTCTTTTTTAGGAAAATACTCAATTGAAAATTCAGCAGGAACATTTTTGTTTATTACGTAGACACGATAAACAAAAAATAATATTAAAAAACTTATTAGTAATAAAATATATGTTTTCTTTTTAAACATTTTAAATTCTCCCTTGAATTTAATGTCTCATGATTTTAGTATTGTATGATTGATAATTGTCCCTTTCTCTACCATGAAAATTTCATCTGAAAGAAACTCTAAACTTTCTGATTCATGGCTAGCAAGAAGGATTAACTTATTTTTCTCTTTTAGTTCTATTAATAAATTTTTTACAAGTGATATTCCATCTTTATCAAGAGCATTGGTAGGTTCATCTAAAATAATTAGTTCTGGATCTTCCATAATTGCCTGGGCAATTCCAAGTCTTTGTTTCATACCTAAAGAATAATCTTTAAATTTTCTTTTATCATCAGGGTTTAAACCGACGGATTCTATTGTGTTTTTTATTTGATCCTCAGTGAGTATTCCTTTTATATCTGCTATCATCTTAAGGTTTTTAAACCCTGTATAGTTAGGTAAAAATCCTGGATATTCTATTATAGCTCCAACGCTCTCTGGGAAAGAGATTTTCCCTCCAAGTTTTTTTCCGTTAATTTCAATAAATCCGCTTGACGGTTTAATAAGACCACATATTGCCTTAAATAGCATTGTTTTTCCTGATCCATTTTTTCCTGTAAATCCATAAATTTTCCCTCGATCTAACTGTAAACTGATATCGTCTATTAGAACTTGCTTTCTAATTTTTTTTGTAAGGTGTTCTACTTTTAAATATGCACTTTTTGACATGTTAATCCTCTGCTTTCATTTAAATTAAATCCTTTTTTTTAAAAGAAATATAAATAGCAAAAAATAAAAAAATGCTTAACAAGACGTTATAGCATATCGAATATTGAAGCGTAAGATGATGACTGGGTTCAAAAATAGTATGTTTAAGAATCATTGAATGTATTGCCGGAAGCAATGGGTTATTTATAAATATAGAAAGACATATTAGGATAGCGACTATTAAAAAACTATAGTTGGAATTCATATAAAAAGAGAAAAACACATGAATTAAAGTCAGTGATATAGATGTTAAAGCATATAGTGTGAAAATGATAATTAAAAATTTTCCTTCAGTAACCTGTTTAAAGCTTAAGTCATTTATAATATTGACAGCAGGCATGTTCCAATTCAAAGAGTTTAAATTGTATATCAAACCTACTATATAAGTAACAAGTAATAAAACTAGATAGGTACTTATAATATTTAAAATAATAAACAAGGTTTTAGAAATCCAATATAGATGGATTTTCTGAACTCTTAGTAAAAGGTAAACATTTAATTTGCTATCATAGTACAATGCATCGCCACAAATAAATATCACGAATATATTTATAATCATCCAAATTGTTGGGACACTGTTTAATTCATAGTTATTAATAAAGCCTACATCCTTAAAGTTCAGATAAAAAAGTTCAATTATACTCATAGATGTATCTTCAAACTGATTAGAATTCATTATTGATATGTAACATACTAATATAATAAGTAAAAAATACTTCCACTTATTCCTGTGAAAATTGTTGCGTATATCTCTTATTAGCAGTTTGAATACAATATTTATATCATTCAAGTAGTATTTTTCCTCCTAATTTTTAAAGTCCTTTTTCGAGTATAACTCACGGCCTATGAAATATAGAGCAAATAGTAAGATGATGAAATAAACATTATTAATTAATACATTCCTTAAATTCAACCAGTTATTTACATCAAGGATGGATTTATTTATAAATAAAGAAGGATTTAGATACATAGCATCAATGTAACTGTATATGCATATACACAAAAGAGTCAAACTGCTATTTTTTATAATGGTTTTAATAATGGCGGTACTTAATGCTATTATTGATAAGCACAAAAATTTAGTTAAAAAAATGATTGTTAAAACATTAAATGTTGAAAGCTTATTTAAGTATTGTTCTGGATTCGGTATCTTGTTATTGTTTAAGAGTACAGTGATTTGTCCGTTGGTTCCTATCCATTTATTTTCGTAACCAAAAATTAAACCACCTATTAAATATCCTCCCAAAACTAAAATAAATGTCAATATAAAGGTGTAAACCAAAGAGATTATTACAGTTTTATTCCAAACCGATGTTCTAGATGGTAATTTAATTATTCTATTATATGTTTCTTCTCGTTTCATAATTAATAATATTGTTAAACAGATAAAAGGGATAAGAATAAATACCATCACATTCTTATTAGTAAGTCCCATGATACCATTTAAGTCAGACAGAAAATCAAATATCGAAAGTTTATCAAAGTCAATGTTATTTTTTATTTGGTAATACATGAGTAAAGCAGCGAGATAAACTGTTAACAATATAGAATATTTAGTGTGATTGCATACATAAATGAAGAGTCTAAATGTTCTCACTCTTTTTACCTCCAACACAAAAGACAACAAAAAGTATGATTATTGTTACCGTTGCAATGACGTAGATTCCATATGTAAAGGGGACATCTAAAAATAAAAATTTAAGCGGAGAGTAGCTTTGAAAGTTAAATGTATCTAAAATAATGTCTAAAATTGTGTAAATAAAAAAAGGTATACCAATAGCAATATAACGATTTTCTACAAAAAGACTGCAGGTCAAAGCAATTGAAGCAAAAATGCCTCCAAAAATAAAACAGTTTCCAATTCTTATAATTATATATATTAAAGGATGATTTACATATAGATCAGGTAAAAAACCAAAAACGGGAATATTACCAAAGTATATGTTTGGTTTAATAGCTGGTAACAATGAGAAATAAACGATTAAGTTTAATACAAGTGGAGTAATCGATGCCATCCCACCAATTAAAAAGTTAATGAAAAACTTTGTTGTTAAATACTTGTTTTTGTTTTGCCTTAGTAGAATATTTTTTAAAAATCCACTTTTCTTTTCTTCGATATAAGAATCTGCATATGGTACTGATGCTAGCAATGGAAAAACAGTGATAATGATTGAAAGGTATATTTCTGGATTAAATAAAAACCACCAGTTATATACACCGAGAGGATAATCCCAATAATCAGATGGTTTTAAGTGAATAACATTATTTTCCACAACATCTAAGATAGCTATTAAAGAACCTAAAATCAAAATGAATAAAGTTGTACTTTTAGTGAAGCCTCTAGTTGTTATACTTTTAAACATTACAAATCTCCTTTACATAAATGATAAGATATGAAAGAAACTTTCATATCTTATCATTTGAGATTAAATTATCTTTTAGACGGAGTCAGGACTCCAAACACCAGCAGCACCCCAACTATTAACTGTTCCATAGCCTGTTGCTTCAATTTTTACTTTAATTGTTTTTTTGTAATCCTCGTGAGCATAGTTTTTTAAGTATTGTGTTTTAGGATAAAGTCTGAAGTTGTTTCCAAATACGTAGCGATACCGTTTGGAAAAACTTTTTCCCGAGCTGGTAACAAGTTCTGCAGAATAATGAACAGCACCTGTCATACTAATGCTTTTAAGGCTCATATAAGCGCTTGTATTATCACGCTTTTCTCTTGAACCAGTATATTCATATTTTCCACTTGTACTGTTGGTGAAATGAAAAGAAAAATTGGTATCTTTAGTATTTCCTTTAGCACTTACATTACTTACAGCAAAACCTGTAAATACTAAACTTACGATCGCTATAGCTCCAATAAGTTTTTTGAATTTAGCCTTCATATATGATTCTCCTTATTCATAATTTAAAATTAAAGAACCAGTTAAACTATTTAGATGGAATCAGGGCTCCAAACACCACGGGAGTGCCAATTATAGCTAGCGGCTCCTCTATAACCTTTTGCTTTAATTTTTACACTAACGGGGGAACCTTTACTATCTTCCATAGCATAATTCTTGATATAGTGTTTAGCTAATTTAGGATTTTCAGCATCATATGTGCCGAATGTATATGTCCATGTTTTAGAGAAATTTTTCCCGTTTGACTTTACAAGAGATACTTTATAGTACGGATCGCCGTCACTAATTGTTTTGACATTAATGTATGCACTTGTAGAGTTGTATTTAGTTCTAGCTGGAGTATAAGCTGTACTATTACCATTAAACTTCAAATTGAAACTGGAATCACTCGTATTTGCTTTTGCTTGAGCATTAGTTGCAGCAAAACCAGTTAATACTAAACCCGTAATAGTTACTGCTCCAATAAGTTTTTTAAATTTAGTTTTCATATACGATTCTCCTTATACACAATTTTAATTTTTAAAGAGCTTACTTTTTTAGATGGAATCAGGGCTCCATACACCACGGGAGTGCCAATTATAGCTAGCGGCTCCTCTATAACCTTTTGCTTTAATTTTTACACTAATAGGGGAACCTTTACTATCTTCCATAGCATAATTCTTAATATAGTGTTTAGCTAATTTAGGATTTTCAGCATCATATGTGCCGAATGTATATGTCCATGTTTTAGAGAAATTTTTCCCGTTTGACTTTACAAGAGATACTTTATAGTACGGATCGCCGTCACTAATTATTTTGACATTAATGTATGCACTTGTAGAGTTGTATTTAGTTCTAGCTGGAGTATAAGCTGTACTATTACCATTAAACTTCAAATTGAAACTGGAATCACTCGTATTTGCTTTTGCTTGAGCATTAGTTGCAGCAAAACCAGTTAATACTAAACCTGTAATAGTTACTGCTCCAATAAGTTTTTTAAATTTAGTTTTCAATTTTTTCACCTCCTTAACCAACCCTTTAATTAGATTTTCTGTGTAATTATACTATAGTTTATAAGGAATTAAAGGTTCAAATAGAAAATTAATCTAATTTTAAAGGATAATTTGTTTATATTTTAACAGTCTCTGCTTCTTAAAGTACTAATTGACTAAATACTGATTTTAAGGTGTCTTGAATGCTTGTTTGGATTTAGTGGAGTTGGCTTTTAACATGTAGGGGGAGAGTATCTAAAAGAAAGAATAGTATGGGTATTAAGTCTTTACGTTAAGAGAGTTAATTCCCCTAAAATTGGTGTGGATTTAATGTGGGTATTTGTACCATAGTGGCAGGGTTTGCATTTAATGTTGCAAACCTATAGATTTTTCCGGAGGAAATCCTTCAGTTATCCTCAAAATTAAACTGAAGAATATGTGGAGTATCGTGAATTCATACCAAATCAATTAACTTTAACTATTGGTCTTTAAGAGTTTTTTTGGGCATATAAAGATCTGATGCCTAAGGATATAAAAAACAAAAAAGAGGCAAAGAAATTAAATTCTTTGCCTCTTTTTAATCAAAGTCTAAAACCTTGTCAGTAAAAGTACGGATATTGTGAATTATTATTTATCAGGGTACAAAAAGTTATAAAGTTCTTCTTGAACTTTTGTTAATTCTTCATCATCAGGTTGAAAGAAGTACTTATTTCCGATATATAAATCTGAGCCTTTTAGAGTTAATGTTTCAACATCGTTACCTTTAAAACCGCTAAAAATTTGTTGAAGTGCTAGGACTTGGGTAATCCTTAAATTTGTTGTTATGTTATCACTTACTTGATCTGCTAGGGTATCAATTTTTGCAAGATTAGAAGGTTTTGAGACTTGATCTAACATGGCCATCAAAATTTGTTTTTGTCTATCATTACGCCCGAAGTCACCCCGTGGATCTTGTTTTCTCATCCGTGCATAGGCAAGAGCCTCTTCCCCATTTAGATGCATATTCCCTTTTTGAAAATAGAATTTTTTAGATTTTGATGTATCACTTTTCTCATTAAAATCAAAGGGGACCTCAACATCAACTCCACCAACTTCATCAATTGTTTTTTTGAAGCCTTTAAAATCCACAGTAGCATAGTAATCAATTGGTATATTTAAGAGCTTTTCAACCGTTTCAACAGTTGTTTGAGCTCCGCCTTTCCCATATGCAGAATTAATTCTCGTTTTTGTCCCAGAAGTATCACCAGATATTTCAACTCTTGTATCTCGAGGAATGCTCAGTAACTTCATGGTCTTTTGTTTAGGATTGATAGTAGCGACAATAATAGAATCGGTTCTTCCTCCTTTTCCGCCTGTTGCATAGTCTTCGACTCCTAACAAAAGTACAGAAAAAGGTTGTTTTTTCTTAAGATCAACTACTTCTTTGCGTAATTTCGACTTTTCACCACGATCTAATTCTTTATAGGAACTATCAGCTGCTTGAAGCGTTTTATATACTTTATATCCAATTATTCCTGCGAATACTATAGAAAATAGGAAAAAGAGCAATAATATACGCTTTAAAATAATTTTTCGTTTATTTTTTTTTTTCTTTACACGAACCTTAACTCGTTCTGGCATCATTTATTCTCCTTTTGATTTTCAACTTGTTTTTCAAGATATATCAAAATACCCTTTTTAGTATAACATGATCCATTCGTTAAATTTAAAATCCATTGAGAGTATTCTGAAATTCTTTTCTCATTTACGTATACTTCAAATTCAACGTTTTCCGCATAATGGATTTCCTTTAACAGAAATTGTGACTCCCTTAATTCATTTTCAATCTTGCCAAGCCATGTGTAATCTGCAGAAGTATGCATGATTCGCATAAGCTTCCGTTCTACAACACCTATATGATTTAATCCTTCAGACACTGATTTCCCATAAGCGCGAATTAATCCGCCAGCACCAAGCTTAATGCCTCCGAAGTAGCGTGTAACGACGGCGCAAGTATCCTTCAGTCTGCGTTTCTTTAAAACCTCGAGCATCGGCACTCCCGCTGTACCGCTTGGTTCCCCGTCATCATTGGCTTTTTGGATATGATCATTCTCGCCAATAACATAAGCCGAGCAATTATGAGTCGCATTCCAGTGCTGTTTCTTTATTTTCTGTATAAATTCCTGTGCCTCTTGTTCGGTAGAAACACGGCTTAAATGACAGATAAAACGCGATTTTTCTATAACAATCTCGTGTTCTCCTGCTTCTTTCACAGTAAAATAGCTGTGCAGCATGCTAGCTGACCCTCCTGCTAAGCATAAAAGACTGCCTATACAAATTCGTACAGTCTTTAGAATTTTTGTGCGTATTTTGGTATCATAAAGAGTAGATAGTATATAAAAATGTTTTTTTCTAGAATATACGCATTCTTTCATTATAATTCGACATAATTTGCAGATCAATTACATTTATAATAAAAATATATGACAACGCCGTGACGGAGGGAAATTATGAATAAAACAAAGATGGATTCCAAAGTGCTGGATTCTATTTTGATGAAGATGCTGAAAACCGTTGACGGGAGCAAGGACGAAGTTTTTCAAATCGGGGAGCAGTCACGCCAGCAGTATGAACAGCTGGTCGAAGAACTGAAACAAATTAAACAGCAGGTGTATGAAGTGATCGAGCTTGGCGATAAACTTGAAGTGCAAACCCGCCATGCGAGAAACCGTTTATCCGAGGTCAGCCGTAATTTTCATAGATTCAGTGAAGAGGAAATCCGCAATGCTTATGAAAAAGCCCATAAGCTGCAGGTAGAATTGACGATGATCCAGCAGCGTGAGAAGCAATTGCGCGAACGGCGGGACGATTTGGAGCGCAGATTGCTAGGGCTTCAGGAAATCATTGAGCGGTCAGAATCATTAGTAAGCCAAATTACAGTTGTGCTCAACTACTTGAATCAGGATTTGCGCGAAGTTGGACTGCTTCTTGCTGATGCTCAGGCAAAACAGGATTTCGGCTTAAGGATTATTGAGGCGCAGGAAGAAGAGCGAAAAAGAGTCTCAAGAGAAATCCATGACGGACCCGCTCAAATGCTGGCGAATGTTATGATGAGATCGGAATTAATCGAGCGGATTTTCCGTGACCGGGGCGCAGAGGACGGATTCCAAGAAATTAAAAATCTACGCCAAAATGTTCGGAATGCCCTTTACGAAGTGAGAAGGATTATATATGATTTAAGACCGATGGCCCTTGATGACCTAGGCCTGATTCCAACTTTAAGAAAATATCTATATACAACCGAGGAATATAACGGGAAGGTCAAAATACATTTTCAGTGCATTGGAGAAACAGAGGATCAGAGGCTAGCGCCTCAGTTTGAGGTTGCGCTCTTCAGGCTCGCACAGGAAGCTGTGTCTAATGCGCTAAAGCATTCTGAATCTGAAGAAATTACAGTCAAAGTTGAGATCACAAAGGATTTTGTGATTTTAATGATAAAAGATAACGGTAAAGGGTTCGACCTGAAGGAAGCGAAAGAGAAGAAAAACAAATCATTCGGCTTGCTGGGCATGAAAGAAAGAGTAGATTTATTGGAAGGAACGATGACAATAGATTCGAAAATAGGTCTTGGGACATTTATTATGATTAAGGTTCCGTTATCTCTTTGACTATGATTTGTAAAATAGAGCCAAAAGGCATATTGACCGAATGCTAGAGTATATAGAACAATAATACAAGGAGGCGTGGCTTGTGACTAAAGTAAACATTGTTATTATCGACGACCATCAGTTATTTCGTGAAGGTGTTAAACGGATATTGGATTTTGAACCTACCTTTGAAGTGGTAGCCGAAGGTGATGACGGGGACGAAGCGGCTCGTATTGTTGAGCACTATCATCCTGATGTTGTGATCATGGATATCAATATGCCAAACGTAAATGGTGTGGAAGCTACAAAACAGCTTGTAGAGCTGTATCCTGAATCTAAAGTAATTATTCTATCAATTCACGATGACGAAAATTATGTAACACATGCCCTGAAAACAGGTGCAAGAGGTTATCTGCTGAAAGAGATGGATGCTGATACATTAATTGAAGCGGTTAAAGTAGTGGCTGAGGGCGGATCTTACCTTCATCCGAAGGTTACTCACAACCTCGTTAACGAATTCCGCCGCCTTGCAACAAGCGGAGTTTCTGCACACCCTCAACATGAGGTTTACCCTGAAATCCGCAGACCATTACATATTTTAACTAGGCGGGAATGTGAAGTGCTGCAGATGCTTGCAGACGGAAAAAGCAACCGCGGAATTGGTGAATCATTGTTTATCAGTGAGAAAACCGTTAAAAACCATGTCAGCAATATTTTACAAAAAATCAATGTAAACGACCGGACGCAAGCCGTTGTGGTCGCCATTAAAAATGGCTGGGTAGAAATGAGATAGTATAATAGGAGACTTGCCTTTTTCTAGGCAGGTCTTTTTTTAGGCTGCCGTTTCCCTTACAATAGAGTTATAAAGCAATAAGGCAGGTATCGAAGCTATGAATATTGCAGTCGTAACAGACAGCACGGCATATATTCCGAAAGAAATACGTGAACAACATCAGATACATATGATCCCTCTCCAGGTTGTTTTTAGGGAGGAGACTTACCGTGAAGAAATTGAGTTGGACTGGAAAAGCTTTTACGAAGAAGTGAAAAAACATAATGAGCTCCCGACGACTTCTCAGCCGCCAATCGGCGAGCTGGTTGCGTTGTATGAAGAGCTTGGCAAGTCTTATGATGCGGTTATCAGTATCCATCTTTCCAGCGGGATCAGCGGAACATTCAGCAGTGCAGCAGCGGCTGATTCGATGGTCGACAATATTGATGTGTATCCATTTGACTCAGAGATCAGCTGCTTGGCTCAAGGCTTTTATGCCCTTAAAGCTGCTGAATTAATCAAAAACGGAGCATCATCGCCGGAAGATATTATAAAAGAACTGGAAGAAATGAAAAAAACAGTTCGAGCTTATTTTATGGTAGATGACTTAGCTCATCTTCAGCGCGGCGGGCGATTAAGCAGCGCCCAAGCCTTCATTGGTAGTCTTCTAAAGGTAAAGCCTATCCTTCATTTTGACAATAAGGTAATTGTGCCTTTTGAGAAGATTCGCACACGTAAAAAAGCAATTTCGCGAATTTATGAGCTTTTAGACGAAGATGCGAGTAAAGGGTTGCCTATGCGAGCTGCTGTTATCCACGCTAATCGAGAGGAAGAAGCAGCGAAAATCATTGAAGAGCTTTCTGCAAAATATCCTCATGTTGAATTTTATAACAGCTATTTTGGCGCGGTAATCGGCACTCATTTGGGTGAAGGTGCGTTAGGAATTTGCTGGTGTTTTAAATAAGGCCAAATCTCCGTTTTTAGAGCGGAGATTTTTTTATATTCTTATTTTAATTGTTGGACAGAAAATATTCATTCAGGCATACTGTCTCCGAAAGGAGGCATGCTATGTGAATGTGCCAGTTGAAAAAAACAGTTCCTTTTCTAGAGAATTGCAGCAGACGCTTCGAAGCCGTCATTTGCTCAGGACTGAGCTCTCATTTTCCGATGAGATGATTGAATGGCATATCAAGAATGGATATATCACTGCTGAAAATTCTATATCCATAAATAAACGGGGATATAGATGTAATAGGTGCGGCCAAACTGATCAGCGGTATTATTCTTTTTATCACTCATCTGGAAAGAATAAGCTGTATTGCCGTTCCTGTGTCATGATGGGCAGAGTGAGTGAGGAGGTTCCTTTATATTCATGGGAAGAGGAAAATGAACCAAACTGGCAGTCAATTAAACTGACATGGGACGGCAAGCTTTCAAGCGGACAGCAAAAAGCCGCCAATGTTTTAATTGAAGCAATATCAAAAAAAGAAGAGCTCCTCATCTGGGCGGTTTGCGGCGCTGGCAAAACAGAAATGCTGTTTCCTGGTATAGAATCAGCGTTAAATCAAGGACTGCGTGTATGTATTGCAACACCTCGCACCGATGTTGTATTAGAGCTTGCTCCAAGGCTCAAGGCTGCCTTTCAGGGGGCTGACATTTCAGCGCTTTACGGAGGAAGCGATGACAAAGGGCGGCTATCTCCGCTTATGATTTCCACTACGCATCAGCTTTTGCGATATAAAGATGCAATCGATGTTATGATCATTGATGAAGTTGACGCTTTTCCATATTCCGCTGATCAAACCCTTCAATTCGCTGTTCAAAAAGCAAGAAAGAAAAACAGCACCCTCGTTTATTTAAGTGCAACACCTCCTAAAGAATTAAAAAGAAAAGCACTGAACGGACAGTTACATTCAGTTCGCATCCCCGCAAGACACCACCGGAAACCTTTACCCGAACCGCGCTTTGTATGGTGTGGAAACTGGAAGAAGAAATTAAACCGAAATAAAATTCCGCCAGCGGTGAAAAGATGGATAGAGTTTCATGTAAAAGAAGGGAGGCCTGTTTTTTTATTCGTTCCTTCCGTTTCTATTCTGGAAAAGGCTGCTGCGTGCTTTAGAGGTGTTCATTGCCGAACCGCATCTGTGCACGCGGAAGACAAGCATAGAAAGGAGAAAGTGCAGCAATTCAGAGATGGTCAGCTCGATCTATTAATCACAACAACAATACTGGAAAGAGGCGTCACAGTCCCCAAGGTGCAAACGGGTGTACTAGGAGCGGAATCACCTATCTTTACGGAAAGCGCACTTGTTCAAATTGCAGGAAGAACCGGCCGGCATAAAGAATATGCGGACGGCGATGTCATTTTCTTTCACTTCGGCAAAACAAAGAGTATGCTCGATGCAAGAAAGCATATAAAAGAAATGAATGAATTGGCAGCAAAAGTTGAATGTACAGACTAGCCATTATTTGAAAACGTGGTACAGTATACTCATATAACCGATGATGAGGAGCTGTAAAAATGCTTGTCAATTCAAAAGAAATCGTAATGAAAGAACTGCTCGACCGATATATGGACCAGCTTCATATGGCCTGTACTTGCCAAGTATGCCAAAACGATGTATTGGCACTTTCTTTAAACAAAGTGAGTCCATCCTACGTTACTGATTTTAAAAAGATCGCATATACGAAAGCTGAGCTGGTAGATAAACAAAAAAACACAGCAATGCTTGTCATTTTGGCTGAATCTGCTGCAGTAGTTTCAGAGAGTCCAAGCGATTTATGTCAAACGAAGCAGGAGGAGGCATTCATAAACTGATCTGTTTATTATGTGATTCGCAATTTTCTCAAGATGTTACATGGAGAGCCCTTTTTTTACTAAAGCCTGATGAAAAGGTTTGTTATTCTTGCAGAAGCAAATTAAAGAAAATCACAGGACATATCTGCCCCCTGTGCGGCAGACCTCAATCTGTTCATGCCGTATGCAGGGATTGCGAGGTGTGGAGAACAAGGATCAGAGACAGTTTGCTATTGCGTCAAAACCGTTCAGTTTACACATATAATGATATGATGAAAGAAACGCTCTCCCGTTTTAAATTTAGAGGAGATGCAGAAATCATAAATGCATTTAAAAGTGATTTTTCTTCAACCTTTTCTAAGGTTTACCCCGATAAGCATTTTGTTCTTGTACCTATTCCGCTGAGCAAGGAACGGGAAGAAGAGCGCGGATTTAACCAGGCACAGCTCTTGGCAGAATGTTTAGACCGGCCTTCCCACCATCCCCTCATTCGCCTGAATAATGAGAAACAGTCAAAGAAAAAGAAAACAGAACGCCTGCTGTCAGAGCGCATTTTTGATACAAAAAATAATTCAGCAGAAGGTATGAATATCATTTTAATAGACGATCTTTATACAACAGGCGCCACCTTGCACTTCGCAGCCCGCTGCTTATTAGAAAAAGGAAAAGCCGCTTCAGTGTCATCTTTTACCTTGATCAGAAGCTAAATGATTCTGTTTTTATGCCGATATAATCACTAGAAATTGACACAGGCATATTATCTAATAAGGAGAAAAAAGATGGGAGAACTGGCTAATTGTCCGAAATGCAATGCTTTATTTTTAAAAACAAAGCTGCAAACTGTATGTCAGGCGTGTATTAAGGAAGAAGAAAAATCATTTGAGACTGTCTATAAATTTTTAAGAAAACAGGAAAACCGGCAATCAACTTTGAGCCGGATAACTGAGGAAACAGGTGTGGAAGAAGAGCTGATATTGAAATTCATCAGGCAGAAGCGAATTCAGATCACTCATCTTCCTAATTTGGCATACCCTTGTGAAAAGTGCGGGACATCGATTAGAGAAGGCAAGTTCTGCAAGGATTGCCAGTCCGATATTAAGGATCAAATGGATCATTTGAACCACGAGGATGCTCTGAAAATCGAGAAAGAAAATAGTAAAAAAGACACATACTATGCCTATAATACCAAAAACAGCTGATTCCCTAAACTAACTGAAAACGCAGTCGATAAAAGGGTTAAGATTGTTTAAAGACTGCAACGGAAAGCGAGAGGAATCCTATGAAAATCAATCAATTTGGAACACAATCCGTTAATCCATATCAAAAAAATTATGATAAGCAAGCGGTGCAAAAAACTGCTGCACAGCCTCAAGATAAAATTGAAATTTCATCACAGGCTAAAGAAATGCAACATGCATCCGACGCAGTCACTGGTTCACGACAGGAAAAAATTGCGCAGCTTAAAGCGCAAATTGAAAACGGGTCATACAAAGTAGACGCAAATCATATCGCGAAAAATATAATTAATTTTTATAAAAAGCAATAAAAAAGGAGAAAGCCCATGTCAGCGAAGGCAATTATTGAACAATTGAAGCGACTTTGCGTTCTGCATGAGCACCTGCTCACGCTGTCTGAAGAAAAGACGGAAGCGCTCAAAGCCGGCAAAACAAAAGAGCTTTCTAACATTTTGACAAAAGAGCAAAAATATATTCAAGCAATCACGCAGACAGAAGATGACCGGATCAAAACAACTTCGGCCTTTCTCGGATATAGCGAAAATAATACTATATCCGCATGTATCGCCAAAACCTCAGGCAGTGAAAAGGAAGAGCTGGAACAACTATACGAATCTCTTTCTCAAGTTCTCGGACGTCTGAAAAAAGTAAATGAGATGAATAGGCAGCTGACAAGAGACGCGCTGCAATTCATCTCTATTTCGTACGATATGCTGGTTCCTAAGGAAAATAACTTCAATTACAGCAAATCAATTAAAGCTGAGCTGCCGAAAAGCAGCCAAATGAAACTGTTTGATTCAAAAGCTTAGCAGAAAGGAATTCAGAAAATGACATCTACCTTTATGGGGCTTGAAACTGCAAGGCGGGCGTTAAGCGCTCAGCAGGCAGCTTTAAGCACTACTGCAAATAACGTGGCAAATGCCAATACTGATGGTTATACAAGACAGCGGGTCTCATTGGAGGCAACGGACTATTTCCCTGCTGTATCTAAAAACGCAGAAAAAACAGCGGGACAAATGGGTACGGGCGTTCAAGGAAAATCAGTTGAGAGAATAAGAGATATCTTTCTTGACTACCAATACCGTCTTCAAAACAACAGTGCCGGATACTATGACACGAAGGCAAAAGCGCTGTCCCAAATGGAAGGCGTTTTAAATGAAACGGATGACAGCGGCTTGAACAGTGTGCTCAATTCGTTTTGGAATTCTCTGCAGGAATTATCGAATAATACAAATGAAGAAAGTGCACGTTCTGTTGTTGCTCGAAAAGGACAAGCTGTAGCTGAAACGTTTAATTATATTTCTGAATCACTTACAAATGTCCAATCGAATTTAAAAGCAGAGCTAAATACAACTGTGTTGGATGTCAATTCTCTGCTTTCTCAGTTAAACAGTTTAAATAAGCAAATTGCACAAGTAGAGCCGGTCGGGCTTCTTCCGAATGGCTTATATGACCAGCGAGATTTGCTGATCGATAAATTATCCTCAATGGTTGATATCAAAGTCAGCTACAACAAATCAGGCGGGAATGCACTTGCATCTGCTGAAGGAACTGTATCAATTGAAATCCTTGATAAAAATAAACAGTCGCTAGGAACTGTTTTGGACGGTAAAAATTACGAGGTTTCAGAACTTGCAGCCAACTATGATAATGAAACTGGGTTAGTATCAAGTATTTCAATCGGGGATACAGCTGTGCAGGCGGAGTCCTTTAGCAGCAAGGGATCCCTTTTAGGATTTATAGAGTCTTACGGGTATATAACAGCAGACGGCCAAGAAAAGGGCGTATACCCGGAAATGCTTTCTGATCTTGACAATATGGCGCTTGAATTCGCGAAAGCTTTCAATGAAGTGCACAGAAATGGTGTGACCAAGAGCGGTGAACAAGGCGGAGACTTTTTTGATTTTACTGGCGGTGAAACTGAACCTGCCAAGGGCGCGGCGGGCAAGATCAAAGTGGCTGACAGCATATTAGATTCAAAAGGCGCAAACATTGCTTTCTCACTGACTGGTGCAGCCAACGATAACGCAAATGCTACAAAATTAGCAAATGTTTTAACCGGTAAAATAACCATTAACGGTAAAGAAACTAGTGTTTTAGATTATTATGCGGGTCTGATTGGCGAGCTAGGGATCGAAGCTCAAGAGGCTAATCGACTGGCGTCTAATACAGAAACACAGCTTAATGATGCTGACATAAACCGTCAGCAAATGAGCGCAGTTTCTTTAGACGAAGAAATGACGAATATGATTCAATTCCAACACGCATACAATGCAGCTGCAAGAATGGTGACTTTACAAGACGAATTACTTGATAAAGTGATCAACGGTATGGGTGTTGGAGGAAGGTAGGTAGAGTCACATGAGAGTAACACAAGGCATGATACAGCAAAACTCACTGAGATATATCGGTTCGAGCTACTCGAAGCTGGATAAACTCCAGTCGCAGATTTCTTCAGGGAAAAAAATCTCAAAAGCTTCCGACGATCCTGTAGTAGCAATGAAAAGCTTAAAGTATAATACGCAACTGTCTCAAGTGCAGCAGTACAAAAGCAATGCCTCTCAAGCCTTTACCTGGCTCGAAAACACAGAAACAAACATTACAGAAGGAATTGACATCTTGTCAAAGGTCAGAGAATTAGCGGTTGAAGCTCAAAATGATACAAACGGCGAGGCGGAGCGGCAAGCGATTGGCGTAGAAGTAAAGCAGTTAAAGGAACAGCTTTTAAATATTGCGAATACACAAGTGAACGGCAGATATATCTTTAATGGCACAAATTCAGATAAGCCTCCGGTTACAGATAACGGAGACGGAACTTATACAATTTCTGATACAGCTGATGTCGTAGTCAATATATCAAATAATATGTCATTGAAAGTGAATTCAGATCCAAAGTCAGCTTTTGGAGGCACTTCTGAAAGCGGGCAAAATGTATTTGAAATGCTTGATTCTTTTGAGAAAGCACTAAATTCTGGTTCGCTAGATGGCATGGACAATGTTTTAGATGATATTGATCATTTTTCTGACGGCATGAGTGCTGAACGATCTGATCTTGGAGCGAGATATAATCGTCTTGAACTGGTTAATACGAGACTGTCAGCGCAAGAAGAAACAGCTACCAAAGTGTTATCAGACAATGAAGATGTAGAACTGGAAGAGGTAATAACTGAATTTATTGCGCAGCAAAGTGTGCACAGGGCTACTCTGGCCGTTAATGCGCAAATTGTTCAGCCTACATTGATTGACTTTTTAAAGTAAGCGGCTCTTAGGAGTTCGCTTTTTTTATAGTTCAGGAGGTAGAGTGATGCAGATTCCCAGATTGATTATGCATAGTGTTCAAGGAAAAATTGGTTTAACAACGACGCCTGCCAGCTTAAAAATGGAGCAGCCTCAAGCTGATCTAGAGATCGAACAGCCGAGTGCGGAAATGGAAATATCGGTGACACCTGGAAAACTCACGATTGACCAGACACAAGCATGGGAAGAATTAGACAGAAAGCATGTTTTCAAGAGAATTGAAGAAGCCGCCCAACAAGGGCATGAGGATGTAATGAAGGGAATAGCGCGCACGGCAGAAGAAGGCGACGAGCTTATGAGAATTGAAAATAAAGGGAACCCAATCGCTTCACAAGCAAGGAGGAACTCTGAAATGCACCAAATTCAATTAGGCGAAAATTATGCTCCTTCTCTATCTAGGGTGAAAATACAATATACTCCGTCACAGCTTGATGTTCAGATTACGCCGCGAAAGCCTGTTATTCAGGCTGAGCCGCATAAGCCAATTGTTGAATATACGCCAGGAAATGTTAAGGTTGACATGCTCCAATACCCTGATTTAAATATAGATGTAGAATACCCGAAAGAATCACCCGAAAAGTAAAAAGAAAAGGATCGTGAACAATGATCATTCATACGAAGTACCATGGCCAAATGAACATAAAAGAAGAACAAATCATTCTTTTTGAAAGCGGGATTCCAGGCTTTTTAGAAGAAAAACAGTTCGTCATACTTCCGCTTTCAGAAGACTCTCCATTCGTGGCACTGCAGTCCGTCACTTCAGAAAATCTTGCGTTTATCGTCGTAAGTCCGTTTATCTTTTTTAAGAATTATGAATTTGATCTTGATGAATCAACTGCTGAACTTTTGGATATCGATAATATTCAAGACGTAGAAGTCATGACAATATTGACTATGGCAGAGCCATTTGAAAAGTCTACTGCGAATTTATTGGCTCCCATTATTGTGAATCGCAAGAACATGATGGCTAAGCAAGTCGTTTTACACGACTCCTCATATACGACAAAGCATCCGATTGGAGGAGAATCATGCTAGTTTTATCGCGGAAAATAAACGAAGCGATTCAAATAGGTGCTGATATTGAAGTGAAAGTGATTGCGGTTGAGGGGGATCAAGTGAAGCTTGGAATTGACGCCCCAAAGCATATTGATATTCATAGGAAAGAAATTTATTTGACCATTCAGGAAGAAAATAACCGTGCGGCAGCGTTATCCAGCGATGTGATCTCCACATTATCCTCACAAAAAAAGTGAGGATTTTTTTATTTTTGTATTAACAAAATCAGAGACAATCCGATATTAATGATGTAGCCGGGAGGAGGCGCAAAAGACTCCGCCAGTTACAAAATAAGGGCACAAGGACGTGCCTTAACAACAAATTCAAGGAGGAACAAAACAATGAGAATTAACCACAATATCGCAGCGCTTAACACACTGAACCGTTTGTCTTCAAACAACGGTGCGAGCCAAAAGAACATGGAGAAACTGTCTTCAGGTCTTCGTATCAACCGTGCGGGAGATGACGCAGCGGGTCTTGCGATCTCTGAAAAAATGAGAGGGCAAATCAGAGGTCTTGAAATGGCTTCTAAAAACTCTCAAGACGGAATCTCTCTTATCCAAACAGCTGAGGGTGCATTGACTGAAACTCACTCTATTCTTCAACGTGTTCGTGAACTAGTTGTTCAAGCAGGAAACACAGGTACTCAAGATGGTACTGACCTTCAAGCGATCCAAGACGAGATCACTTCACTTGTTGAAGAAATCGGTGGCGGAACAAACGCTAACGGTATCTCTGACCGTACTGAGTTTAACGGTAAAAAACTTCTTAATGGCGATTTCTCGCAAGCTAGCGGTAAATCATTAACATTCCAAATCGGAGCTAACAGCAGTCAACAGCTTTCTGTCAACATTGAAAGCATGGCAGCTACAGCAATTGGTGCTTTAGATACAGACGGTACGACACTTCTTACTGGACAAGCAGTATCTGACATCGACGTAACAAAATTTAAAGATAATGCGGCTGACACTGCTACTGTAGGATTCAATGCTCAACTTAAAACAGTTGATGACGCAATCAACACAGTTTCTAAACAACGTTCAAAATTAGGTGCGGTACAAAACCGTCTTGAGCACACAATCAACAACTTAAGCGCTTCTGGTGAAAACCTGACTGCTGCTGAGTCTCGTATCCGTGACGTTGACATGGCGAAAGAAATGAGCGAGTTCACAAAGAACAACATTCTTTCTCAGGCTTCTCAAGCGATGCTGGCTCAAGCAAACCAACAACCGCAAAACGTACTTCAATTATTACGTTAATTTTAAAAAAGACCTTGGCAACGCCAAGGTCTTTTATTTAATATTTCTAGCTCCGAATACTTCCCCCTTGCTGTCACTAACTCGTGATATAATAACCGGATTCTCCACTAACTTTTTATAAATGTATTTCCAAACAAGAAATCTAAAACAGAAGATTTTTTTCCAAAAATATGTGTAATCTTATCTCCATTTAGTCGATATAAACGATAGATTGGGGCATAGGGGATGATCAATTGAACATTGAAAGGCTCACTACGTTACAACCTGTTTGGGATCGTTATGATACTCAAATACATAATCAGAAAGATAATGATAACGAGGTTCCTGTTCATCAAGTTTCAGATACCAATCTTGCTGAAATGGTGGGGGAAATGAACAAGCTTTTGGAACCTTCGCAAGTTCATCTGAAGTTCGAGCTTCATGACAAGTTAAATGAATACTATGTAAAGGTAATAGAGGACTCTACAAATGAAGTGATCCGCGAAATTCCACCAAAACGGTGGCTTGATTTTTATGCGGCTATGACTGAATTTCTTGGGTTATTTGTAGATGAAAAAAAGTAGAATAGGAGTGGTTTGAGATGGTCACAAGAATAACAGGTCTGGCGTCAGGAATGGATATAGATGATATTGTATCAAAGCTGATGCAGACAGAAAGAGCCCCGCTTGATAAGCTGAAGCAAAAAAAGCAGACTCTTGAATGGCAGCGTGACAGCTATCGTGAAGTCAATACAAAAATAAAAGAATTGCAAGATTATATGTCTAAAAATACGTTGACATATCCTAGCACGTATCAGAGCAAAACTGTGACAAGCTCTAATGAGTCTGTGTTAACTGCTACAGGAAGCGCAAGTGCACCAAACTCTTCTTCTACTGTTGAAGTGGCGAGCTTGGCAACCGCAGCAACGTATAAGGCAAACAATTATACGGGATACACTCAAGGCGATTACAATTTGGCATTTAACGTTGTTGCGCCTGGCGAAACAACGGCAAAAACAGTGAACATTAGTGTGACGAGCGCCGATACGATTGATAATGTGATTTCTAAACTTAACAGCTCAGATCTAGGAGTATCAGCTTTTAAAGATAAAATTTGGAATGGTACAGAGTACGTAGAAACAATTGCGTTTTCTTCTAAAGCAACAGGTGCAGGGGGCAGTATACAGGCAGCAGACTCTGCTACAGCTGACTTTATGTCCGGTCAGCTTGGTTTTTCTTTGGATGCTGATAATAAGCTCACTGCTTACAAAGAAGGCACAAATGCCAAAGTTACAATCAACGGCTTTGAAATGGAGAAGCTGACAAACAATTTCACGGTGAATGGTGTTACTTACTCGATTAAAAATACAACTGCAGCCACAGGCCCTGTTACCACATCTGTTTCTACTGATGTTGACGGAATTTATAACCAAATCAAAGAGTTTGTAGATAAATACAATGAAATGGTTGACAGCCTGAATGAAAAGCTGAAAGAAGAAAAATACCGAGACTATACTCCGTTGACAAGTGAACAAAAAGAAGCCATGTCCGATAAAGAGGTAGAGCTCTGGGAGGAGAAGGCGAAAAGCGGATTGCTTAGAAATGATTCTAGCATCAGCACCGGCACAAACCAAATGCGGACTGACTTTTATACTCAAGTTAATGCGGATGGGAAAACCTATCAATTGACAGAATTCGGCATAACAACCTCAAGTGCTTACCAAATGCGGGGGCATTTAGAGATTAATGAAGACAAACTGAAAGCCAAAATACAAGAAGATCCGCAAAGCGTTGCCGCTTTATTTACAAGTGGGTCGAACAGCAGCGCCTATAGTGATAAAGGGATTATGAAACGCATCGGTGACACCCTGAAAAGTACGGTGAAGAGCATTGAAGCAAAAGCCGGCAACTCGACAATGGGAACCAATGATTATTCAATCGGTAAAAATTTAAATACGATCAGCACTGATATTACCAAAATGCAGGACCGGTTAACCACAATAGAAAACCGCTATTATTCAAAATTCAGTGCAATGGATTCTGCGATTCAAAAAATGAACGAACAAGCGTCCTATTTATCACAGCTTCTTGTACAATAAATGTAATTTGGAGGATGACACATGGCGATCCAAAATCCATATACAGCCTATCAGCAAAATTCAGTGAATACGGCTACACCCGGGGAGCTGACGCTTATGCTGTATAATGGCTGTTTAAAATTTATAAGACTTGCCTCTCAGGCCATTGAGAATGATGATATGGAACGTAAAAATGAGAATCTGATTAAAGCGCAAAATATTATTCAGGAATTAAATTTTACACTTAACCGTAACATAGAGCTTTCCGCTTCCATGGGTGCGATGTACGATTATATGTATCGAAGATTGGTACAGGCAAATATCAAAAATGATACGGGCATGCTGGCTGAGGTTGAAGGCTATGTAACAGATTTTCGCGATGCTTGGAAACAGGCCATTCAAAGTGAACGGAAGGACCGGCACGGATCAGGCGGGATCGCATGAATAACATAGATCAACTATACACTGAGACGAAGAGTATGCTGTCACACATACAAAATACGCCGGAAAGCGATGAGCTTTTAAAACAAATTGAAGACTTTGTGGCTAAACGGTCTGAACTGATTCAGGAGATATCTCTGCCGCTTTCAGAAGAAGAGCGAAAGCAGATGAAGCTAGTGCTGACATGGGATCAGCTTATTGTGAAGGAAATGGAACGACTGAAGCAGTCAATCGCAGCAGAACTTCAGCAGATGAAAAGAAAACGTGTGATGCATACGACGTATTTAAACCCTTATAACAACATTACGATTGACGGCACATATTATGACAAGCGTAAATAGGTGAGTGCCTTGAAGAGCATTGAAGATTATACGCTTTTATCAGCTTATTATCATCTTCTTTTTACCATTGAAGAAGGGTTGTGTTATTTGATAGAGGCTGAAGAGAATTTATCAAAAACAGAAGGGGATCGGATCTACCAAGATCTGATCCAAGCCTTTTTTTATTTGGATTCAACACATTCAACACTTCTCTTCATTATGGATTCGCGGTGTGCTGAAATTTGTGTGAAAGCATTTGACCAAATTTTTGCGGAGTTTGATCAATTGGTCTCTTTCTCTTTTCCCTCTCATGAGTTCTGTGAGTATTTAAAGGAACATTTTCTGATTCATTATAGAAAATGGATGCTGTCTATTCATCAATGTATGGAACCCTTTTTAATCAATTAGGCGTGTGTGAGGTATTTGTTTCGTTCAATCAGCATATACATATACCTCCGAACCGCCAATAACAGAGCAAATACAAACAAAATTCGACAAAGTTCACTGAATTTTCACAAAAGATTTATGTTTCAGCAGGAATTGTAAAGGGTAAAAGAGAAATAGATACATATCCTTAATAAAAGGGAGGCGTTCTTTGATGAACTATAACATCAGAGGAGAAAATATTGAAGTGACACCCGCGTTAAAGGATCATGTCGAGAGGAAGATCGGCAAGCTGGAGCGCTATTTTGACCATAGCGTGGATGCTGATGTGAACGTCAACTTGAAGTTTTACAATGACAAGGAGTCTAAGGTTGAGGTTACGATTCCGATGACAGATCTGGCGCTTCGGTCCGAGGTGCATAACGAGGATATGTACAACGCAATTGATCTCGCAACAAACAAACTGGAACGTCAAATCCGTAAGCATAAAACGAAAGTAAACCGTAAATTCCGTGAGCAGGGCTCTCCAAAATATTTATTGGCAAACGGTCTTGGCTCTGATACAGATATTGCGGTTCAGGATGACATAGAAGAGGAGGAGAGCTTGGATATCGTCCGTCAGAAACGCTTTAATTTAAAGCCGATGGATAGTGAAGAAGCGATCCTGCAAATGAATATGCTCGGCCATAATTTCTTTGTTTTCACAAATGCGGAAACAAACCTTACAAATGTCGTGTACCGCAGAAATGACGGGAAATATGGCTTAATTGAACCGACTGAATAATGAAGAGAAGCCTTCCGTGATGTCCGCGGAAGGTTTTTGTTTTTCTTATTTGCAAATTCTTTGGAAATAACAAAAGGTATGATATGATAATGAGAGGTATACATGGACTAGTAAATTATTTATACATGCCTTTAAAATAGGCATGTGATGATAGAGGAGCGTTATAAATGCTTGGAATTTTAAATAAAATGTTTGATCCAACAAAACGTACGCTGAATAGATACGAAAAAATTGCTAACGATATTGATGCGATTCGCGGAGACTATGAAAATCTCTCTGACGACGCGTTGAAACATAAAACAATTGAATTTAAAGAGCGTCTTGAAAAAGGGGCGACAACGGATGATCTTCTTGTTGAAGCTTTCGCTGTTGTTCGAGAAGCTTCACGCCGCGTAACAGGTATGTTTCCGTTTAAAGTCCAGCTCATGGGGGGCGTAGCGCTTCATGACGGAAATATCGCGGAAATGAAAACAGGGGAAGGGAAAACATTAACGTCTACTCTGCCTGTTTATTTAAATGCGTTAACAGGTAAAGGCGTACACGTCGTGACTGTCAACGAATACTTGGCAAGCCGTGACGCTGAACAAATGGGGAAAATTTTCGAGTTTCTCGGTCTGACTGTCGGCTTGAATTTAAACTCAATGTCAAAAGACGAAAAACGGGAAGCTTATGCAGCTGACATTACTTACTCTACAAACAATGAGCTTGGCTTCGACTATTTGCGTGACAATATGGTTCTTTATAAAGAGCAGATGGTTCAGCGCCCGCTTCATTTTGCGGTAATAGATGAAGTTGACTCTATTTTAATTGATGAAGCGAGAACACCTCTTATCATTTCTGGACAAGCTGCCAAATCCACTAAGCTGTACGTACAGGCAAATGCTTTTGTCCGTACGTTAAAAGCGGAGAAGGATTACACGTACGATATCAAAACAAAAGCTGTACAGCTTACTGAAGAAGGAATGACGAAGGCGGAAAAAGCGTTCGGCATCGATAACCTCTTTGATGTGAAGCATGTCGCGCTCAACCACCATATCAACCAGGCCTTAAAAGCTCACGTTGCGATGCAAAAGGACGTTGACTATGTAGTGGAAGACGGACAGGTTGTTATTGTTGATTCCTTCACGGGACGTCTGATGAAAGGCCGCCGCTACAGTGAGGGGCTTCACCAAGCGATTGAAGCGAAGGAAGGGCTTGAGATTCAAAACGAAAGCATGACCTTGGCGACGATTACGTTCCAAAACTACTTCCGAATGTACCAAAAACTTGCCGGTATGACGGGTACAGCTAAGACAGAGGAAGAAGAATTCCGCAACATCTACAACATGCAGGTTGTCACGATCCCTACCAACAGGCCTGTTGTCCGTGATGACCGTCCTGATTTAATTTACCGCACGATGGAAGGAAAGTTTAAGGCAGTTGCGGAGGATGTCGCACAGCGTTACATGACGGGACAGCCTGTTCTAGTCGGTACGGTTGCCGTTGAAACATCTGAATTGATTTCTAAGCTGCTTAAAAACAAAGGAATTCCGCATCAAGTGTTAAATGCCAAAAACCATGAACGTGAAGCGCAGATCATTGAAGAGGCCGGCCAAAAAGGCGCAGTTACGATTGCGACTAACATGGCGGGGCGCGGAACGGACATTAAGCTTGGCGAAGGTGTAAAAGAGCTTGGCGGACTCGCTGTTGTCGGAACAGAACGACATGAATCACGCCGGATTGACAATCAGCTTCGAGGTCGTTCCGGACGTCAGGGAGACCCGGGGATTACTCAATTTTATCTTTCTATGGAAGATGAATTGATGCGCAGATTCGGAGCTGAGCGGACAATGGCGATGCTGGACCGCTTCGGCATGGACGACTCTACTCCAATCCAAAGCAAAATGGTATCTCGCGCGGTTGAATCGTCTCAAAAACGAGTCGAAGGCAATAACTTCGATTCTCGTAAACAGCTTCTGCAATATGATGATGTTCTCCGCCAGCAGCGTGAGGTCATTTATAAGCAGCGCTTTGAAGTCATTGACTCTGAAAACCTGCGTGAAATCGTTGAAAATATGATCAAGTCTTCTCTCGAACGCGCAATTGCAGCCTATACGCCAAGAGAAGAGCTTCCTGAGGAGTGGAAGCTTGACGGTCTAGTTGATCTTATCAACACAACTTATCTTGATGAAGGTGCGCTTGAGAAGAGCGATATCTTCGGGAAAGAACCGGATGAAATGCTTGAGCTCATTATGGATCGCATCATCACAAAATATAATGAGAAGGAAGAGCAATTCGGCAAAGAGCAAATGCGCGAATTCGAAAAAGTTATCGTTCTTCGTGCCGTTGATTCTAAATGGATGGATCATATTGATGCGATGGATCAGCTTCGCCAAGGGATTCACCTTCGTGCTTACGCGCAGACGAACCCTCTTCGTGAGTATCAAATGGAAGGTTTTGCGATGTTTGAGCATATGATTGAATCAATTGAGGACGAGGTCGCAAAATTTGTGATGAAAGCTGAGATTGAAAACAATCTGGAGCGTGAAGAGGTTGTACAAGGCCAAACAACAGCTCATCAGCCGCAAGAAGGCGACGATAACAAAAAAGCAAAGAAAGCACCGGTTCGCAAAGTGGTTGATATCGGCCGAAATGCCCCATGCCACTGCGGAAGCGGGAAAAAATATAAAAATTGCTGCGGCCGTACTGAATAGTTCGCCCCGGCAAGTTTACTGACCGCGGCGCCTGCAGGCGCCTGCGGATCTTTTAATGAGGTGAATGAAATGGAATTATCAGAAATCAGAGCAGAGCTCGAAAATATGGCTTCTCGTTTAGCGGACTTTAGGGGGTCTCTTTGACCTCGAATCAAAGGAGGCCCGCATTGCTGAGCTAGATGAACAAATGGCTGATCCGGAATTCTGGAATGATCAGCAAAAAGCTCAAACGGTTATAAATGAAGCAAACGGTTTAAAGGATTATGTCAATTCGTATAAAAAATTGAATGAATCCCACGAAGAATTACAAATGACTCATGATCTTTTGAAAGAAGAGCCGGACACTGATCTCCAGCTTGAGCTTGAAAAAGAACTAAAATCATTAACAAAAGACTTCAATGAGTTTGAGCTTCAGCTTCTTCTCAGCGAGCCGTATGATAAAAATAACGCGATTTTAGAACTGCACCCTGGTGCTGGCGGTACAGAGTCACAGGACTGGGGCTCTATGCTTCTTAGAATGTATACAAGATGGGGAGAGCGCCGCGGCTTTAAAGTAGAAACACTCGATTACCTTCCAGGTGACGAGGCTGGAATCAAGTCAGTGACATTGCTCATCAAAGGACATAACGCTTACGGGTATCTCAAAGCAGAAAAAGGTGTCCATCGTCTTGTGCGGATCTCACCATTTGATTCATCAGGCCGCCGCCACACATCTTTCGTTTCATGTGAAGTCATGCCTGAATTTAACGATGAAATTGATATTGATATTCGTGCGGAGGATATTAAAGTTGACACGTACCGTGCAAGCGGCGCGGGCGGACAGCACGTCAATACGACGGATTCAGCCGTTCGGATTACTCACTTGCCGACGAACGTAGTTGTGACATGCCAAACGGAGCGCTCACAAATTAAAAACCGTGAAAGAGCCATGAAAATGCTGAAGGCCAAGCTGTATCAGCGCAGAATTGAAGAGCAGCAGGCTGAACTGGATGAAATTCGTGGTGAACAAAAAGAAATCGGCTGGGGCAGCCAAATCCGTTCTTATGTATTCCATCCGTATTCCATGGTAAAAGACCATCGGACCAATACAGAAATGGGGAACGTTCAAGCTGTAATGGATGGTGACATTGATACGTTTATTGATGCCTACCTGCGTTCTAAGCTTTCATAAGCTGAAAAACACACCTGATGCATACGGGTGTGTTTTTTTATTCCTTATATCCTTGATTTCACTGCTGCTTTAGCATATTACCACTGTATTTGGGTGTTATTTACATCTAATCAGGGAAGGATTAAAATGCTATCGGAGAGCATTGGAAGAAACGGAGGATATATGATGGACGTACGGAATAAAACATTGTGGATTTTGCGGGATTATGTATACATATTAGTAGGAGCAGCGATTACGGCCGTGTCCTTTAATGTATTTTTGCTTCCGAACAAGATTGCCGCCGGCGGTGTCAGCGGGATCAGTACGATTTTACAATCATATGGTTTTGAAGCAGCGTATGTACAGTGGATTATTAATATCCCTTTATTTATTGCTGGCGTCATTTTGCTCGGCGGGAAATTTGGGCTAAAGACGCTTGCTGGTTCTGTGTTTTTGCCGCTAGTTGTGTTTTTGACAAGGGATATTCAGCCCGCCACTCATCATGAACTCTTGGCGGCGATTTTTGGCGGTGTCGGGATAGGTATCGGAATTGGTATTGTGTACTTAGGGAAAGGTTCGACGGGAGGAACAGCCTTGGCTGCACAGATCATTCATAAGTACTCCGGTCTGTCATTGGGGAAGTGTCTCGCCATCATTGACGGAATGATCGTTGTTACGGCTATGATTGTATTTAATATTGAGCAAGGCTTATATGCCATGCTTGGCGTCTATGTGTCCAGCAAAACCATTGATGTTGTGCAAGTCGGCTTTAATCGTTCAAAAATGGCGCTCATCATTACAAAGCAGGAGCAGGCTGTCAAGGAGGCTGTCTTACAGAAGATTGACAGAGGCGTGACAAAAATCTCTGCAGTCGGCGGATATACTGATGATGACCGTCCGATTTTAATGTGCGTGGTTGGGCAAACTGAATTCACCAAATTGAAACAAATCGTCAAACAGATTGATGAGTCAGCTTTTGTGATTGTAGCAGACGCGAGCGAGGTGCTGGGCGAGGGTTTCAAACGCGCTTAAACGAGGTTATAATATGGAAGAGATCGTAAAGGAGTTGTGCTTCTCAACATGAAATCAAAGTTATCGATACTAATGATTGGATTTGCGCTTTCTGTTCTGTTGGCTGCCTGCGGATCAAACGATGCAAAAGAAGAGAAGACAGACACTGGCAGCAAGACGGAAGCCACTGCATCTGAAGGGGAAGAATTATATCAGCAAAGCTGCGTAGGCTGCCACGGCAAGGATTTAGAAGGTGTGTCAGGGCCTAATCTCCAAGAGGTCGGAGGCAAATACGATGAACACAAAATTGAAAGCATTATTAAAAACGGCCGCGGCAATATGCCAAAGGGGCTTGTAGAGGATAACGAAGCCGCTGTTATTGCCAAATGGCTGTCAGAAAAAAAGTAAGATAAAAACATCCTTGCCGAGTGCCGGCAAGGATGTTTTTATGCCTTGACAATATGAATGAAAAGAAACTGTAATAGTATTATGTCTAAATTTGACGTATAATGAAGTGTATTGAAAAAGGGAACTTTCAGATTTTTCATCTTTTTACAAATGAATGGGTCATAAATTGTCGAATGCATTCGAAGAGTATGACCGTGTGATAGATAAAATGATATAAAAGATTAGGTGATTTCATGATAGAGATGAAGGAAGTATATAAAGCCTATCCGAACGGCGTAAAAGCGCTCAATGGGATTTCTGTTACCATTCATCCCGGTGAGTTTGTGTATGTTGTTGGTCCGAGCGGAGCGGGTAAATCTACTTTTATAAAAATGATTTACAGAGAAGAAAAACCGACAAAAGGACAAATTTTAATCAATCATAAAGATCTCGCGACAATTAAAGAAAAAGAGATTCCTTTCGTGCGCCGCAAAATAGGCGTTGTCTTTCAGGATTTCAAGCTTCTTCCGAAACTAACTGTTTTTGAAAATGTGGCATTTGCCCTTGAAGTGATTGGAGAACAGCCGTCTGTCATTAAGAAACGGGTGCTTGAAGTGCTTGATCTCGTGCAGCTGAAGCATAAAGCGCGACAATTTCCTGACCAGCTTTCAGGCGGGGAGCAGCAGCGTGTATCTATTGCCAGATCAATTGTGAACAACCCTGATGTTGTCATTGCTGATGAACCGACAGGAAACCTTGATCCGGATACGTCCTGGGAAGTCATGAAGACGCTGGAGGAAGTTAATAACCGCGGGACAACAGTCGTGATGGCGACACATAATAAAGAAATCGTAAACACCATGAAGAAACGTGTCATTGCAATCGAAGATGGTATCATTGTGCGTGATGAGTCAAGAGGGGAGTATGGTTCATATGATTAAAATTCTCGGGCGCCACTTGCGTGAGAGTTTTAAATCTCTCGGGAGAAACACATGGATGACATTTGCATCCATTAGTGCTGTAACCGTTACGCTGATTTTAGTCGGCGTGTTTTTAGTGATTATGCTGAATTTGAATAACATGGCCACGAATGCTGAAAAACAAGTCGAAATCAAAGTGCTGATTGATCTGACTGCAGATCAGAAGGCACAGGACAAGCTTCAGAACGATATTAAGGAACTGAAGGGCATTCAGAGTGTCACTTTTTCATCTAAAGAAAAAGAGCTTGACCAGCTGGTTGACAGTTTTGGTGACAGCGGAAAATCCCTGACAATGAAGGATCAGGAAAACCCGCTTAATGATGCGTTTGTCGTCAAAACGACAGATCCGCATGATACGCCGAACGTGGCGAAAAAGATCGAAAAAATGGATCATGTTTATAAAGTCACTTATGGAAAAGAAGAGGTCAGCCGTTTGTTTAAAGTGGTCGGCGTTTCCCGCAACATCGGAATCGCGTTAATTATCGGCCTGGTATTTACGGCGATGTTCTTAATTTCCAACACCATTAAAATTACAATTTTCGCAAGAAGAAAAGAAATTGAAATCATGAAGCTTGTCGGTGCGACAAACTGGTTTATCCGCTGGCCGTTTTTCCTTGAAGGATTGCTGCTAGGCGTATTCGGTTCTGTGATTCCGATTGCACTGGTGCTGAGCACTTACCAATACGTCATCGGATGGGTCGTTCCAAAGGTTCAAGGATCATTTGTCTCTCTTCTTCCTTATAATCCATTTGTATTCCAAGTTTCGCTAGTGCTGATTGCAATCGGCGCAGTAATTGGAGTATGGGGAAGTCTGACTTCCATCCGCAAGTTTTTGCGAGTATAAAGTGAAAAAGCCGTTCCGCTTTCGGGACGGCTTTTCATTTGCCTTCTTTTTCTTCTATGATTACATGAAATCTCCATCCTTTACATATACTATCTCTAGGTTTTGGTAAAGACAGTCTGGCATACAGGAGGAGTAAAGGATGAATCAAAAAATAATGGCTGTGATAGCAGCAGGGAGCATGCTGTTCGGAGGCGCCGGTGTATATGCGGGAATCAACCTGCTTGAGATGGATAAGCCCCAGACTGCAGCAGTTCCCGCGACGGCACAAGCTGACTCTGAACGGGATAAAGCTATGGACAAAATCGAAAAAGCGTATGAGTTAATTTCGAATGAGTACGTAGAAAAAGTAGATAGAGAAAAGCTGCTCGAGGGAGCCATCCAGGGAATGCTGTCTACGCTAAATGATCCTTATTCTGTTTACATGGATAAGCAGACAGCTAAGCAATTTTCTGATTCTCTTGATTCCTCATTTGAAGGCATCGGGGCTGAGGTTGGCATGGAAGACGGCAAAATTATTATTGTTTCCCCATTCAAGAAATCGCCAGCGGAAAAAGCCGGGTTGAAGCCTAATGATGAAATTATCAGCATCAATGGAGAATCGATGGCCGGCAAGGATTTAAACCACGCTGTGTTAAAAATAAGAGGAAAAAAAGGGTCCAGCGTTTCAATGAAGATTCAGCGGCCTGGAACGAAGAAGCAGCTGTCATTCCGGATCAAGAGAGCTGAGATTCCACTCGAAACGGTTTTTGCATCAGAGAAAAAAGTACAGGGGCATTCTGTCGGATATATTGCCATCTCTACTTTTTCTGAGCACACCGCAGAGGATTTTGCAAAAGCGCTGAGGGAGCTTGAGAAAAAAGAAATAGAAGGACTTGTCATTGATGTACGCGGCAACCCGGGCGGATATCTTCAAAGTGTGGAAGAAATTCTTAAGCATTTCGTTACAAAGGATCAGCCGTATATTCAGATTGCTGAACGCAATGGGGATAAAAAACGTTATTTTTCAACATTGACCCATAAAAAAGCGTACCCTGTCAATGTGATTACGGATAAAGGAAGTGCCTCTGCATCAGAAATTCTTGCCGGCGCATTAAAGGAAGCTGGCCATTATGATGTTGTAGGCGATACGTCTTTTGGAAAGGGAACGGTTCAACAGGCTGTGCCAATGGGGGACGGCAGCAACATCAAATTAACGCTTTACAAGTGGCTGACGCCAAATGGAAACTGGATTCATAAGAAAGGAATTGAACCGACCATTGCGATTAAGCAGCCCGATTATTTTTCCGCCGGGCCTTTACAGCTGAAAGAGCCGCTTAAAGTGGACATGAACAATGAAGACGTCAAGCATGCGCAGGTATTGTTAAAAGGTCTCAGCTTTGATCCGGGACGTGAGGATGGCTATTTCAGCAAAGACATGAAAAAAGCGGTTATGGCTTTTCAGGATCAAAACAAGCTGAATAAAACCGGTGTGATCGACACTCGCACTGCAGAGACATTAAACCGGCAGATAGAAAAGAAAAAATCAGATGAAAAAAATGATTTGCAGCTTCAAACAGCATTGAAATCATTATTTGTCAATTAAAGGAGATGGTATTCCATCTCCTGTTTCTTTGTGCTTAAAGAGATTATGGATCATAAGTCACATAAAAAATGAGTTTTTGACAAGAAATTAAAAAAATTTTCACAAATAAACATTTATAAAGGACTGTTATTACCCGATATCAATATATGAGAGAGACTTTCTAACGAGTTAATATGCATTTAAAATGAAACTTTTGCAAGTTGCCTAGTCTTTGTTTACTTCATACAATATAAGAAGGTTCTAAAAAGAACAGTAATCAGGTTAATGGCAGCTGAACGACAGGTATTTAAAGAGTAACGTTAGCGAGAATGCTTGTTAGCACTCCAGTACTGCTGCTTATACTGGCCCGTGCTTATCTGTATAAAGAAAATGGGGGTTCACAATTGAAGAGGGCAAGTATTGTGCGTGAAAAAAAATATTATGAATTAGTGGAACAATTAAAAGACAGAACACAAGACGTAACATTTTCAGCTACAAAAGCACTAAGTCTTCTTATGCTGTTCAGCAGATATTTGGTCAATTACACCAATGTCGAATCAGTAAATGACATTAATGAGGAATGCGCCAAACATTATTTTAACTACTTAATGAAAAACCATAAGCGATTAGGAATTAATCTGACAGATATAAAAAGGTCGATGCATCTAATCAGCGGGTTATTGGATGTGGATGTAAACCACTATTTAAAGGATTTTTCACTATCGAATGTCACGCTGTGGATGACGCAAGAGAGATAAACTCTCCTGAGGATATCCAAGCCATTTAATATTTGATAGAATATGAGTAACATGTTTGGCTTGAGGCGGTGAGAGATAGTGTCTGTTCAATGGGGAATTGAACTGTTAAAAAGCGCGGGCTTGTTCTTCTTACACCCGCTTTTCTGGTTTTTTATCATCATAACCCTGGCTTTCGGCTATGTAAGAATCAAACGGGAACGAAAAACCTTTCATACAAGAATAGCAGATATTTATGATGATCTGAAATTTACATATACAAAGGGACTGATTCCAGGTCTTCTTTTGTCAGTTATTTTAGGTGGACTCGGAATATCGATTCCTCTCGGTTTACTTGCGATTATTGCCGTTATCACTGCAGCGGCAGCGTTCACTCTTCGCGCAAACTGGATGTCTGCTGCATATATCGTCAGTGTGAGTATGCTGATAGGTTTTGGACTGCAAATATATCAGGCGGAGCCCTTCCTAGAGAGATTTCCGCAAGGATTTGCAGTTGTTTGGCCGGCTGTGGCTGTGTTTCTAGGTTTGCTGATTATCACTGAAGGAGCGGTTGCTTATCGTTCTGCGCATGTGAGAACATCACCGGCACTTGTCGTAAGCAGCCGCGGTTTGCCGATCGGACAGCAGCTGGCAAACCGGGTTTGGCTTTTGCCGCTGTTCCTTCTCGTGCCCGGTAATGGTTTAGAATCGCACCTTAGCTGGTGGCCCGTGTTTACGGTTCCCGGCGGCTCATTCCATTTTCTATGGATTCCTTACTTTGTCGGATTTGGACAAAGGGTACAGGGATCGCTGCCTGAAACGAGTATAAGGATCACAGCGAAACGCGTTTGTATTCTCGGTCTTGCCGTCGCAGTTCTCGGTGCAGCGAGCTTACTGTGGACGCCGCTTGCAGGTGCAGCGGTCTGTACTGCTTTGTTAGGGCGTATTTTTCTGTCCATAAAGCAAAGAGTGAATGATAACGCGGCTCCGTTTTATTTCTCGAAAAGGGATCAGGGCTTAATGGTGCTTGGGATTATCCCCAATACGCCGGCTGAGGATCTGGAATTGAAAATCGGGGAAATCATAACGAAAGTCAATGGTATACCGGTTAAGAACGTTTCTGATTTCTATGAAGCGCTCCAGCATAACCGTGCATACGTGAAGCTTGAAATTATCGGTTTGAATGGAGAAATTCGTTTTGACCAGCGAGCTTCTTATGAAGGAGAACATCATGAATTGGGCATCCTCTTCGTAAAGGATGACCGTGAAGACGAAGCAGCCGCTTCTGGATCATAAAAGGCAGCCCGGTACCGCAGGAAGATGCGATGCCGGGCTGTTTTGCGTTACGCTGAGTTTTTTTCTATCCGTGCCGTTTCATCAGATTTGATGCCCAATGAAACAAAAACGCCGATGATGGATACAGCAAAGAGAATCATAAATAGGATGTGATATCCCGAAATCAGGCCAATTAAGGCTGATGAAATGATGCTTCCGAAATAACGGAAGGTCGAGAAAATCCCGGATGCCACTCCTGACATTCCGGGGTCTACTGTGGCAAGGGATGACACCTGCATGCTGGTCAGACCGACTCCGGAAGCGAGCCCGCCAAGGATAAGAGAGAGCATGAGGAATAAGACAGAATGCGAGCTGCTTAACAGCAAAAATAATAGATTCGCACCAGCCATCATGGCAAATGAAAGAAAAATGATTTTTTTGGCTCCCCATTTGTGATGGAGCTGCGCGCCCACCCAGTTGCTGGCTGACATGAAGATCGAAAATACAGAAAGCGCCATCCCGCTGTTAGACGTATTAAGCCCAAATTGGTTCGTCATAAATAACGGCATAATCAATAAGACGGCATACATCATCAAATTGCTTAACAAGACTGATAGATTCGCATTTGTAAAGGTTGAGCTTTTAAACAGTGCAAAGTCAATGATAGGGTGCTTGGTACGTTTTTCTCTTCTGAAAAAAAGCGGAACAAAAAGAAGTATCAATACACTGTATACCGCATATCCCCATGGAGCCTCATTTTTCGTCAGCAGGATAATTGAAACGATGCTGCCTGCAAGCAAGAGAGAGCCGATGATATCCAGCGGCGCGTCAGATTTATTTTCTTTATATTGAGGAAACATCGTTAATGCCGTAAATAAAGCAATGGCGAGGAACGGGATGTTGACCCAAAAAATCGAATGCCAGCTGAAGCTGTCAATCAGTATAGAGCCGATAAAAGGCCCGAGTGCTGCACCAAGTCCTGCGCCCAGTCCGAAAAATCCAAACACTTTCGGTAGGCGTTTTTCAGAAACAACATGCCGGATAATGGCAATGCTGTTTGGCGTAAGCAATGCCCCGCCGACAGCCTGCAATGCCCGAAAGACAATTAACAGGAGCAGACTCGGTGAAAGGGCGCAGCCTAGAGATGCGATTAGAAAAAGGCCGACTCCCCATAAGTACATTGTTTTATTGCCGTACATGTCACCGAGCTTTCCTGCAATCGGCTGTGTGACTGCCATCACGATTAAATAAACGGTAACCACCCAAGTGATGCTTGCGATGGACTCGTTATACGTATGGGAAATAGATGAGAGCGCGACCGCGATCATCGTTGAGTTAATGGGAACCAGAATGGCCCCCAATAATAGCGAGACGATCAGCGCCCATTCTTTTCTTGAGCTCATTGGGATCCTCCTTTTTATTATGCCAAGGAGTTAATCAGCAGAAATTCCTTTGACAAATAGAGCTGTGCTGTGCTCCAGCATTTTTTCCTGGGGCATTGATATGACCCGGTCTCCTAAGTGGAGACGGTGAATGAAATAACCGAAGATAATCGACATGAACACGTCGGCATGCTCCGCTTCATTTCCTGTCTGAATAACCCCTTTCTCACCCATTGTTTTGAGATAATCAACCAATAGCTGTTTCATAGATTGGGGATATTCAGTGACGTGGTTAATGACATCCTGAAACATGGCCGGTTCACGAAAGCTGATTTTAATGATATCTTTTCTATGTTCGAGCTCCTCCAAGAGACAGGTTCCGATATGAAGCAGGTCTTTGTACAAATCCCCTTCTGTTTGTTCCAAAATGCTGCCTCTGTTTGAAGAATGCTGAGAAAGCAAAGCCTCAACTAGTCCTTGTTTGTTTTTAAAGTTCCTGAAAATCGTCGCTTCACTTACATTTGCTTTTTCTGCAATTTCTTTTGTAGTTGTTGCGCGATATCCTTTTTTGACGAGCAGCTGCATGGCAGCATCAAGGATTCTCTTGTTTGTCGGTCTCAATACGTTTCACCTCACGAGTATACTGGCAGGACAAGTATACACCCGCCCCGCTTGTATAAGAAAGAGGGGGACGCATCAGGACCGGCTGACAACTGTGATTTTGCCGCTGCTACCGTCAACAGTGATGATGTCACCGTCTCGCAGTCTTTCGGTTGCCGTGCGTGTGCCGAGAACGGCTGGAATGCCGTATTCACGGGCAATAATCGCAGCGTGAGACAAAATGCCGCCTGTGTCTGTAATTATCGCTTTGGCGTCTTGAAACAGGCTGGTCCATAGCGGTGTGGTCATCTTGCAAACGAGTACGTCCCCAGGCGCGAATTGAGAAAATTCATTGGCGTCCCGAATGATTTTCACCGGACCTGTCGCAATGCCGCTTGATGCCGCAATGCCAAAAATATGATTCTCTGTGTTTTTTTCATCCTCTATCACAGCGCCGACAATTTCTTCAGCTGCTTTGAGCTGTTCTTTTGTCGGGGTGCCGAGGTAGGCAGGGGCTTGGGCCAGCTCATACTCATGAAAAATCTGTCTGCGTTTTTCAGCCTTTTCTTGCAGGGATACAGGGTGAAGAAGCGCTTGTTCCACTTCGTCGTCATATAAAAACCAAAGGTCCTCACGATCTTGAATGACACCGTTTTCCGCCAGCAATTCACCTATCTTCAGCAGAAAGATTCTCGCCTTGGCATCCAGCATGGCGTCAATATAAAAGTGGTGATCATCTTTTATATTTGCAGAGTTCAGTGTCCATTGATAATAGCGGTCAAATTCGGTGCGCAAACCGGGATCTTCTATGTTTTCCAAGAATTCATTGTATAATTTCTCTCGTTTTTCTTTCGTTTTCTGAAATTCATTGTCAAAATGATAGCCATTACGGACATAATTTTGAATATTAGCCAGAGCGAAATACGGATTTTCCACCCAGATTTGTTCAATCAGATCATGACTTTTAACAGATCTCCATCCGTATTCTTGCAAGAATTCATGGACGTTCTTCAGGAAGTGTCTCCCCTCATCTGTTTGTTCTAATTTCTCCTGGAGCTGTTCAGGCTTGTTGTTTTCAAAAATGGTCAGAAGGTTCGGGTTCTCCTGAACTTCCATAGAAAATAGCCATAAGCAACGGTCCGTTTCCAGTGATTTGTTCATTTTTCCTGTCAGCATCTCATAAAAATGAGCGTTTTCGGACTCTCCTTGAATGTCCTGATACATCGCTTGCAGTTTGTTTGTTAAAAGGATTTGCGGGAAAACGATATTGAAGTGCTCTTCATAAGCCGTGAGATAAAAGGCCTTTAGTTTTTGAAAAGCATCCAGTGCGCTTTCTGCGGTATGCTCAGTTTGTGCGAGCTGGTCCAGTGTCCGGTAAAAAGGGAGGTATGTGTGATTGATGATGTCATACATATGCTCCGATAAAATCGGGAAAAGCTCTTTGCCGCAGTCTTCAGAAGGAGGCTGCTGTCCACCTTGGTTTTTGGAATAAATATGTCCGCGATAAAGTTTTACTTCATCAACAACTACACCAATCGGAAACTTTTGCATGCTCTTCTTCAAGCCATATTCCAATGCCGGCACGATGAAGGATGAAAATAACGGACTCACCGGACCTTCAATATTAGACTCCATGTTAAGCCAGAAATCATTCATATCAGTGTCGGTAATCATGAAGCTGCGTTTTTCTTCTGCCGCCTTTTTGTCCTGATCAATGGTTGTAATCGGGCGAGCTTGCAGAAGGTATATTTGATGATCAGCAATTCCAAATTCTATATCGACAGGATATCCGTACAGGTCTTCGGTTTTTTTTGTGATTTCAGCCAATTCAATCACTTGTTCATCTGTAAGGCAAAAACGGCTGCGCATGTCTTCACTCGTTTCTTTTTCAGCAATTCCTTCTGCCGCAGACTCCATGTAGATTTCCTTTGCACCTATTTCTTTCTGAATCTCAAACGAAGATTTATTAACAATGAACGTGTCTGGGGTAACACTTCCTGAAACAACAGCTTCACCCAACCCGTAGCTGGCGCTGATTAAAAGCTCTCTATCATCATGGGTAACAGGGTTGCGGCTGAAGATAACACCTGACATTTCTGAATCGATCAGCCCCTGAACGACTATTCCCATTAACGGCTCTGCGATTTGATTGTTCATTTTTTTCTTATAGCTGCTGACCCGCCCAGAAAAAAATGAGGCCCAGCATTCTTTCACTTTAGCCAGAAACTCTTCCTCTGTTTTGATATTTAAGTAGGTTTCATATTGACCCGCGAATGAGGCGCCTTCTAAATCTTCCGAAGCAGACGAAGAACGCACGGCTACGGATCGATATGATTCTCTAAGCTTATAAAAGGAACTAGTCAGCTCATCTTTCAGCTCATCCGAAAATGTTCCAGAAATGATCCCGCTTTCGACGTTTTCACTAGTCTCTTGAAGCTGGTTGTCCTCCATAAAACGTGCGAGCGCATTCGTTTGAATAATAAACCCGTCCGGAACAGGAAGACCGTGTTTGGTCAATTTAATCAAATTCATTCCTTTTGCTCCAGCCAGCTGGCTGGACTCTTCTGCCTGGCGAAATAAAACAGAATACATATTTGAAACCCCTCTTTTCTTCATTCATTTTGTTTTTCTCTCTAGTCTTTTTATTGCGGAGCCTGTGTTTAAAAAATGATAGTAAACACTATCATTCAATTGTAGGTTTTCAGGAAAATGCTGTCAAACGCAGAAAGTCCTAAATAAAATGAATAGTTAAGTTGGTTATATTATCCTGAAAAATGCGGCCGTACTGGTACTGTATGCCTATTTTCTTTTATTCTCGGAATCTGGCGGCGGACTTGATGATGTAATAAAAAAAGTGCCGCTGATTAGAACAGCGGCACCATGGAATAAGTTTTGACCGGCACCAAAATGCAAATATGGTGATTGATTTTGGCTGAAAAGGGGTATGGTGTAGGAGAGGGAGCGAATGCACGATTGTCCGATTCTTCATTTTTTACTATAATCAGATCAGATGAAGAATCCCTGAGGAGGGTTTTTGTTGATTACAAAAGCCGTTTTTGCATTGTTTTTCCCTTTTATGCTTGTTGTTCTATTTACTAGAGTCACCTTTAATCATTATGTGGCGATCGCTTTAACAGCTGCATTGCTGTTTGCCTCTTATTTAAAAGGCTATACAGAAACGTATTTTATTGTAGGATTGGATGTTGTGTCTCTTGTGGCTGGCGGACTGTACATGGCCAAAAAAGCTGCAGAGAAAAAAGAAGAATAAATCGGACATAATGAATATAAAGACTGAATACCTGCTTTTACGATTTAAAAGCAGGTTTTTTATACACAAAAACAGCTGGAAATAAAAAACCACCGAACTTTAGTTCGTATTTTTAGTGATTTTGCTTTCCATTGTGTTACTATATCTATAGGAAGATTTCGTTAAAGAAACGGAGGCTTATTTTTGTGAAAGATCGCTTTGAGTTAGTCTCGAAATATCAGCCCCAGGGAGATCAGCCGAAAGCCATTGAAAAGCTTGTAAAAGGAATTCAGGAGGGCAAGAAGCATCAGACTCTGCTGGGTGCGACAGGAACTGGGAAAACATTTACGGTGTCTAATTTGATTAAAGAAGTCAATAAGCCGACTCTCGTGATTGCCCATAACAAAACCCTTGCTGGACAGCTTTACAGTGAGTTCAAGGAATTTTTTCCGAACAATGCTGTCGAGTATTTTGTCAGCTACTATGATTATTATCAGCCGGAGGCGTATGTGCCTCAAACGGATACATTTATAGAGAAAGACGCTAGTATTAATGATGAAATTGATAAACTGAGACACTCCGCCACATCAGCTTTGTTTGAGCGCAGAGATGTCATTATTATTGCGAGTGTGTCTTGTATATACGGCCTCGGTTCGCCTGAGGAATACCGGGAAATGGTCGTGTCACTGCGGACTGAAATGGAAATTGAGCGCAATGAGCTGCTCAGAAAACTTGTAGACATCCAATATGCCCGCAACGATATCGACTTTCAGCGCGGTACATTTCGTGTGCGCGGGGATGTAGTGGAAATCTTTCCGGCATCCCGTGATGAGCATTGTATCAGAGTTGAATTTTTCGGTGACGAAATCGAACGGATTCGGGAAGTGGATGCGCTGACAGGAGAAATTCTCGGCGACCGAGATCATGTTGCGATTTTCCCGGCATCCCACTTCGTAACGCGGGCCGAGAAAATGGAGAAGGCGATTCAAAATATCGAGAAGGAGCTTGAGGAGCAGCTGAAGGTCATGCACGAAAACGGAAAGCTCCTTGAAGCGCAGCGTTTAGAGCAGCGGACAAGATATGATCTTGAAATGATGCGTGAAATGGGTTTCTGCTCCGGCATCGAGAACTATTCAAGACATTTGACTCTGCGGCCTCCAGGTTCAACGCCGTATACGCTTCTTGATTATTTCCCAGACGATTTTATGATCGTGGTGGATGAGTCGCATGTGACAATTCCCCAGGTGCGCGGCATGTTTAACGGAGACCAGGCGCGGAAACAGGTGCTCGTGGATCACGGCTTCCGGCTTCCATCAGCGCTTGATAACCGTCCGCTTCGTTTTGAGGAATTTGAAAAGCATATGCACAATATCGTGTATGTATCCGCAACACCAGGGCCGTACGAGATTGAACATACAGATGAAATGGTCGAACAGATCATTCGTCCGACGGGGCTTCTTGACCCGCTTATTGACGTCCGTCCAATCGAAGGTCAGATTGACGACTTGATCGGCGAAATTCAAGCAAGAATCGAGCGAAATGAACGGGTGCTTGTGACAACTTTGACGAAGAAGATGTCAGAGGATCTGACCGATTATTTAAAGGAAATCGGCATTAAAGTAAACTATCTGCATTCTGAAATCAAGACGCTTGAACGGATTGAAATTATCCGCGACCTGCGCCTTGGCAAGTACGATGTGCTTGTCGGCATCAACCTGCTGAGGGAAGGTTTGGACATTCCCGAAGTATCCCTTGTTGCGATTTTGGATGCGGATAAGGAAGGTTTCCTTCGTTCGGAGCGGTCGCTGATCCAGACCATCGGACGGGCAGCGAGAAATGCGGAAGGCCGCGTCATTATGTACGCCGATAAAATAACGAAGTCTATGGAAATTGCGATTAATGAAACAAAACGCCGCCGCGAGCAGCAGGAGCGGTTTAATGAAGAGCACGGCATTACGCCGAAAACGATAAATAAAGAAATTCGCGATGTCATTCGTGCCACAGTAGCAGCTGAGGATAAAGCGGAATACAAAACAAAAGCCGCGCCGAAGCTGTCGAAAATGACGAAGAAAGAACGCCAGAAAGTCGTTGAACAGATGGAGCATGAAATGAAGGAAGCCGCCAAGGCGCTTGACTTTGAGAGAGCCGCGGAGCTTCGCGATTTACTTTTAGAGCTAAAAGCGGAAGGATGATGAACAAATGGCTATGGATCGGATAGAGGTGAAGGGAGCCAGGGCGCATAACCTGAAAAATATAGATGTGACGATTCCGAGAGATCAGCTTGTCGTTGTCACGGGTTTGTCCGGATCAGGTAAATCCTCCCTTGCCTTTGACACGATATATGCTGAAGGACAGAGACGGTATGTCGAGTCGCTGTCTGCCTATGCCCGCCAGTTTTTAGGGCAAATGGATAAGCCGGATGTGGATGCAATTGAGGGGCTCTCTCCCGCCATCAGCATTGATCAGAAAACAACGAGCCGCAATCCGAGGTCTACTGTCGGTACGGTAACTGAGATTTATGATTATCTGCGTCTTTTATATGCGAGAGTAGGGAAGCCTCATTGTCCGGAACACGGAATTGAGATTACATCCCAGACCATCGAGCAAATGGTGGACAGAATTCTGGAATACCCGGAACGGACGAAGCTTCAGGTGCTGGCGCCGATTGTATCGGGCCGAAAAGGCGCTCATGTCAAAGTGCTTGAACAGATTAGGAAACAAGGCTATGTCAGAGTCAGAATTGACGGCGAGATGGCTGAGCTTTCCGACGATATCGAATTAGAAAAGAACAAGAAGCATTCCATTGAGGTAGTCATTGACCGGATTGTCGTGAAAGAAGGCGTGGCAGCCCGGCTGTCAGATTCATTGGAAACGGCGCTTCGTTTAAGTGAAGGACGGGTTATGATCGATGTCATCGGTGAGGAAGAGCTGATGTTCAGCGAGCATCATGCCTGTCCGCACTGCGGATTTTCAATTGGTGAACTTGAGCCGCGTCTGTTTTCGTTTAACAGTCCGTTCGGGGCGTGTCCGACGTGTGACGGTCTCGGAATGAAGCTTGAAGTGGATGCCGATCTTGTCATCCCCAATCAAGATTTGTCATTGAAGGAGAATGCGGTCGCCCCTTGGACACCGATCAGCTCACAATATTATCCTCAGCTGCTTGAGGCAGCCTGCACCCACTACGGGATTGATATGGATGTGCCGGTCAAAGATTTGCCGAAGCATCAACTGGATAAAGTGCTGTACGGCAGCGGAGATGACCTGATTTATTTCAGATATGAAAATGATTTTGGACAAATCCGTGAAGGTGAAATTCAATTTGAAGGCGTATTGCGCAACATTGAAAGACGCTATAAGGAGACAGGCTCTGATTTCATCCGTGAGCAGATGGAGCAGTATATGTCTCAGAAGTCTTGTCCGACGTGCAAAGGCTATCGGTTAAAGAAAGAGGCGCTTGCCGTACTGATTGACGGCCGCCACATCGGAAAAATTACCGAGCTGTCTGTCGCCGACGCACTTGCCTTCTTTAAAAACCTTACCCTTTCTGAGAAGGATATGCAGATCGCCAATTTGATTTTGCGCGAAATTGTGGAGCGCTTAAGCTTTCTGGACAAAGTCGGCCTCGATTACCTGACATTGAGCAGGGCAGCGGGTACATTGTCCGGGGGAGAGGCGCAGCGCATCAGGCTGGCGACTCAAATTGGCTCGCGCTTATCCGGTGTGCTTTATATTTTAGATGAGCCGTCTATCGGTCTGCATCAGCGTGATAACGACCGCTTGATCAGCGCTCTGAAAAATATGAGAGACCTCGGGAACACGCTGATTGTTGTCGAACATGATGAGGACACGATGATGGCAGCAGATTATTTAATAGATATTGGACCGGGAGCCGGTATTCACGGCGGACAGGTGATATCTGCGGGTACGCCGGAAGAAGTGATGGAAGATCCAAACTCATTAACGGGCAGCTATTTATCAGGGGAAAAGTTTATCCCATTGCCTCCTGAAAGAAGAAAGCCGGACGGACGTTACATTGAAATTAAAGGTGCTTCAGAAAACAACTTGAAAAAAGTGAATGCCAAGTTCCCGCTTGGGACGTTTACAGCAGTTACAGGTGTTTCCGGTTCAGGGAAGAGTACACTCGTTAATGAAATTTTGCATAAGGCGCTGGCGCAAAAGCTTCATAAAGCGAAAGCGAAGCCCGGCAGCCATAAAGAGATTAAAGGTTTGGATCATTTAGACAAAGTCATTGACATTGACCAGGCGCCAATTGGAAGAACGCCGAGATCCAACCCTGCGACATACACCGGTGTATTTGATGACATTCGTGATGTATTCGCGCAGACAAATGAAGCGAAGGTCCGCGGCTATAAAAAAGGCCGTTTCAGCTTCAACGTGAAGGGCGGACGATGTGAAGCCTGCCGCGGAGACGGGATTATTAAAATTGAAATGCACTTCCTTCCTGACGTATACGTTCCATGCGAGGTGTGTCACGGCAAACGCTATAACCGTGAAACGCTTGAAGTGACGTACAAAGGAAAAAGCATCTCTGATGTGCTTGATATGACGGTTGAAGATGCTCTTCCTTTCTTTGAAAATATCCCGAAAATCAAACGCAAGCTCCAAACCCTTTATGATGTTGGTTTAGGTTATATTACGCTCGGCCAGCCGGCGACGACCTTGTCAGGCGGAGAAGCGCAGCGCGTGAAGCTCGCGTCAGAGCTGCACAAACGCTCGACCGGACGCACGCTCTACATTTTAGATGAGCCGACGACAGGTTTGCATGTCGACGATATCGCCAGGCTTCTTGTCGTGCTGCAACGGTTGGTAGACAACGGAGACACTGTACTGGTTATTGAGCACAACCTTGATATCATTAAGACGGCCGATTACATTGTGGATTTGGGCCCGGAAGGCGGAGCCGGGGGCGGAACCATTGTCGCGTCTGGAACGCCTGAGGAAATCACTGAAGTTGAAGAATCGTATACAGGCCGTTATTTGAAGCCTGTTATCGAACGTGACAAAGCACGCATGAAATCGCTCTTGAAAGCGAAAGAAACAGCTACATCTTAAAACCCTCTGTTAAGAGGGGACAGCTTGTCAGCAAGTCCATCCTTGGGCTTAGCAGGCAAGCTTTTTCTTTACGGCATAATAGGTTTAGAATCGTCTTTGGGTAAAATTTCTTTGGGAAAACGCCTAAACATTTACAAATTGCTGTCGATATATGAATTGAAAGGCGGATGATGATTTCCAAATTAAGCAGACAAACCCTATTAAGGGGCTTAAAGGCATCCTTAATCAATAACTGAATTTACATAGGTTAGAAGCTTTATTGGAATCTGATACGCCAGAAATCAAAGAAAAGGAAGTCTTTGATTTCAAAAACATATACACATGGAGGTATTTTTCACATGAGAATCAACCACAATATTGCAGCGCTTAACACATTAAACCGTTTGTCTTCAAACAACAGCGCGAGCTCAAAAAACATGGAGAAACTTTCTTCAGGTCTTCGCATCAACCGTGCGGGAGATGACGCAGCGGGTCTTGCGATTTCTGAAAAAATGAGAGGACAAATCAGAGGTCTTGAAATGGCTTCTAAAAACTCTCAAGACGGAATTTCTCTTATCCAAACAGCTGAGGGTGCATTGACTGAAACCCATGCAATCCTTCAACGTATGCGTGAACTTACTGTTCAAGCAGGAAACACAGGTACACAGCAAACTGAAGATTTAACTGCAATTAAAGATGAAATGGATGCTTTAACTGAAGAGATCGATGGAATTTCTCAACGTACTGAATTTAACGGAAAAAAACTTTTAGACGGTAGTGAAACAGCAGGATTTACATTCCAAATTGGTGCAAATGCTGGCCAAAATATTAATGTTACAATTGGCAACATGGATGCAACAACTTTAGGAGTAAAAGGTATCGATGTTTCAGCAGATGATTTTAGTTTTGACACTGAGATTGTTAAAATCGATAGTGCAATTACAAGTGTTTCAAACCAACGTGCTAAACTTGGTGCGGTACAAAACCGTCTAGAGCACACAATCAACAACCTTGGTGCTTCTTCTGAAAACCTGACAGCTGCTGAGTCTCGTATCCGTGACGTTGACATGGCGAAAGAAATGAGCGATTTCACAAAGAACAACATTCTTTCTCAAGCTTCTCAAGCGATGCTTGCTCAAGCAAACCAACAGCCGCAAAACGTGCTTCAATTGTTACGTTAATTTTGAACGGCTATCTCTTTCTGATAGTTACAGCTTGCCGACTCCATTAACTGGATGTGCCGGCAGGCTTTTTTTGTTACAATCATTTTGTGACAGCCAGGGAATCACTGTTTTTTCAAAACAAAAAAGGCAAGATATTGTCATCTAACCTTTAGCTTTGTTTCAGTTATAATGAATGATATGTTTTCCGCAATTACAAAGTCTTCTTATACAGCTGCTTACTTACACTCATTAAATCTTGAACAATATGCGTGTTGCTGCTGTCGAGCAGCACTTTTATATATTGGATATCGTGAGAGATCGGGAAGGGTCCGTGAATCTGCTCAAGCTCGGCGATCATTTCACGATTCATTCTTTTTTGTTCATGAATCAGCTTTAACACTGATTCTTGTGTTACTGTATAGTCACTGGGATCTTTCTCCATTGCTTGTCCAGCCTCCTTGGTTGCCGTAAGCTTTTTACATATTGTAATCGGTATAGCCGGAAGATTCTACTTCTAAAACTTTTTAAAATCCAATTTCCGTAAATTGGAGCATGTCTAAAGAATGAATTTGAAACCTGAAGAGATTTTAAACGTATAAATAAGTAAAACGTCCCTGATCTTTTGTCATGGACAATTCACAATAGGAGTGTGGAATGAATTGAACCGTAATCAAGCTATTATTGCATCACTTTGTTATTTCAGTGTGTTCATTGCGCCAATCATTGTGCCGATTGTCGCTTATTTTGTTGTAAATGAGAAAGAAACAAAACGCCATGCGATACGCTCCCTTATTTCTCACATAGTTCCGTTTGTCGGCTGGCTGTTCCTTTTTATTGCTTTACTTGGCGGAGCCGTTGCGATTGATGGAGACAGCTTGCTTCCTGTATTTGTAATCATTGGGGGAGCGGTTATTTATTTCTTGGTTGTCATTGGCATTATCATTTGGAATGTGATTCAGGGCATTAAGGTCCTGCGTGCAGCATAAGTAGACAATGGGGAGGAGATCGTAATGATGCAAGAAAAGGAACGAATCCTTAAGCTTGTTGAGGAAGGAAAGCTTACAGCACAAGAAGCTTTGACACTGATTGAAAAGCTTGACAGCGACTACAAGGAAAAAGAAGAGAAAATCACAGCGCTCTCAGTTCACGTTCATGACGAGGAAGAGCCATTTACAACGGCAAAAAAAGAAAGCGGCAAGCCGTCTTTAGGAGCCAAGCTGTTTGACTGGATTGATTCTGCTGTGAAAAAGGTCAAGGAAGTTGACCTTGATTTAAACTTTGGCCATGCGTATGATGTTCAGCACATTTTTCAATTTAAAGATACTGACTTTTCCAGTGTTGAGCTGCAAATTGCGAATGGCAGCGTGAATATCGTCCCTTGGGAAGATGACGATATCAGAGCGGAATGCCAGGCGAAGGTATATCGCGCTGACAGCCAGGATGCGGCGAGACACGCATTTCTTCAGCATATTGAATGTGAAATCAAAGGAAATAAATTTTTTATCCGTACTGAGAAAAAGACGATGAAAACGAATGTCACTTTGTATATTCCTCAGAAGGAGTATGATAAGATTCGGGTGAAGCTGTTTAACGGTCCGGTCAGAGGGGAACATTTACATGTAAAAGAGTTCTCAGCGAAAACGACAAACGGCGTGCTGTCGTTCTCGCACTTAACAGCCGAAAAAGCCATAGCTGAAACGGCCAACGGGCAAATTAAACTCGCCAGCCACAGCTGCGGAACGATAGAAGCGGAAACCATTAACGGATTGATCGATCTCCGAGGGAAAAGCGAATCCATTGACGTTCAAAGCTTTAACGGAAATATTGCGATTAACGTAACAGAATCAGACTGCCGCTCCATTTATGCAAAAACAACGACTGGAAGTGTGGAGCTTGCGATTCCGGACGATCTCGCAGTGAAGGCAGAGCTGAAAAGCAATCTTGGTTCGCTGTCCCATGAATTAATGGATGTTGAGATGCTGAAGGAAAAAAATGATACCATTCAAAAAGAAATGATGTTCACTTCAAATCAGGCACATGATCAAAACATCACCGTCTTCTCAGAATCACTAACAGGCGCCATCAAACTAAAGTACTCACAGAGGTGATCGAATGAATAAGCTTTATCGCTCAGAAAAAAATAAGAAAATCGCCGGTGTTATCGGAGGTCTCGCGGAATATTTCAATTGGGACGCATCACTCCTCAGAGTCATAACTGTCATCTTAGCCATTATGACAAGTGTCTTGCCGGTTTTGCTCATTTATATCATTTGGATTTTTATCGTCCCGTCAGAAAGGGATATGAAATGACATGGTAAAATGGGCAGTCAGCATTTTAGTCAATGCATTGTTATTAATCGTCATTGATGGATATATTGACTCCATCCATATCAGCAGCATTGGGGCAGCGATTATCGCCAGCCTCATTTTATCGATCTTAAACGTGCTGATTAAACCGCTTTTAATTATCTTTACACTGCCGGTCACCATGGTGACGCTTGGACTCTTCTTGTTTGTGATTAACGCCATCACGCTTATGATGACCGCGTCCATTATGGGTGACAGCTTTCAAATCGACGGCTTCGGCACAGCGATATGGGCATCCGTTATCCTGTCGGTCTTCCATTTGCTGATTCAAAAAGGCATTTTAGAGCCGCTTAGAAAAAAATAAAAAAAAGCTGCCCGCAAAGGCAGCTTCAGGCTGTCGAGAAAATCTCGACAGCCTTTATTTTTCTTTAAAATATCCATTCTTCTGTAATAAAATAAAAGAAAGACTTAAAAGGACGGTGTCTTTCTCATGTTCCACACAAGAAACTCTTCTCAAAACACAGCCGAATTTGTTCTGCTTGACCAACTCGTTGAAGAGGATCACCTGCTTCGGAAAATTGATAAACACATAGACTTCTCTTTCATCATTGAAAAGGTGAAACCTTACTACAGTGAAAACAAAGGCCGCCCCTCACTTGATCCGCTTATTTTATTTAAAATGATGTTTATCGGATACCTCTATGGTATCCGTTCAGAAAGACAGCTTGAAAAAGAAATTTACTACAATATGGCGTACAGATGGTTTCTCGGATTGAACATAAACGACCCGGTTCCACACCACTCCACCATCAGCTGGAACAGACGCACACGCTTTAAAGATACAACCATCTTCCAAGACATTTTTGATGAGATCGTTCTTCAGGCCATCAATCATGACATGGTGGGCGGACGAGTCCTATTCACCGACTCCACACACCTTAAAGCCAATGCCAACAAGCATAAATACACAAGAAAAACAATTGCGCAGGATACCCAAAACTATATCAAGGATTTAAATGAAGCCATTCAAGAGGATCGGGAGGAACACGGAAAAAAACCATTAACAGCCAAAGAGGAGGTGAAAGCTGAAAAAGAGATCCGCCACAGTACAACCGATCCGGAAAGTGGCTATCTGTATCGTGAAAACAAACCAGAAGGTTTTTTCTATTTAGATCACCGCACAACAGATATGAAATACAACATTATCACCGATGCCTACGTCACACCTGGAAATGTCCATGATTCTGTGCCTTATCTTGACCGATTAGACCACCAAATCGCACGATTTGGTTTTCAAGTAGAAGCCGTCGCCCTTGATTCCGGATATTTAACGACTCCGATCTGTAAAGGATTATCTGACCGCCAAATCTTTGGTGTCATCGCACATAGACGTTATCACCCTATCCGAGGCTTGTTTCCAAAATGGAAATTTCATTATGACAGTGAACAAGACAGATACATTTGTCCAAATCACCAAACACTTACATACTCAACAACTGACCGAAAAGGCTACCGGTCATATAAATCAAATCCTGAAATATGTTCCTCATGCCCACTGCTTGAAAACTGTACAAAATCAAAGAATCGGCAGAAAGTGATTACTCGACATGTATGGGAAGATCATAAAGAAAAGGTCAGACAAAATCGCTTGTCTGTTTCAGGAAAAAACCTCTACAAAAAAAGAAAAGAAAAAATAGAGCGAAGCTTTGCAGATTCAAAACAGCTGCATGGGCTTCGCTATTGCAGGTTGAGGGGAAAACGAAATGTGAGTGAACAAGTTCTCCTCACAGCCGCATGCCAGAACATGAAGAAGATTGCCACATACCTAGCCAAGCAGGGCTAGGCATGTGGGAGCGCTTTTTCTGCATCTGAAACCTGATGAATATCTAAAGAAACTGTATAAAACAAAAAAGCTTGTAGAAAAAACGTCGTTTTCTCTACAAGCTGAAGCTGCCCGCAAAGGCAGCTTTTTTACATGTTCTGCAGCCTCCTTAAAAAATTGTGAAGTGAAGTGTTCGCTTTTTGTCAGCAGTCCCGCGTATATGTCGTATACCATCTGCTTTGTCAGATTGGATATTGTTTAAAAATGAACTCATAAGCTTCCCTGTTCAGACGCAAAATACATGAAAAGGGAGGTGCTTTGATGAGGAAATACACGGTTATTGCTTCTATATTACTGTCTTTTCTTTCCGTTTTGTCTGGCGGCCATCATGAATCGAAAGCTTTTCCTGTTGTACAGCAGGAACTATTTCAAACGCCTCATTACATACCCTTGCTTGAAAATCCTCCTCAAATTGATGTGAAAGCTGAAATGAGAAGCAATCTAATGATTGAGGCTCAAGTTCGCGATAATTCGTATCAAGCATTTTCCGCCTTTCTTTTTTATAAACAAAGTAATGAGCTGGGCTACAAAATGGTGCCGATGGACCCGACCCCCGGAGCGGTCCGCAAGTTTTTGGCACAAATTCCGAAACGTTTGATTTGGAACAGCGAGCTTGAGTATTACATTGTGATGTCGAATGGGAAGCAGCGGGTTGAGTCGGAGACGAAGAAACTGAAGCTTGAAGGATACCAGGCTGACCTTGCCCATATTCCGGAGCTTCTGATCACAGAGCTGGCGGTTGATACGAAGAATATAGGACGCGCAGACGGTTATGAATTTATTGAGATTTTTAATACGACTGACAGAACGATTGATTTTAAAGACTACCATATCCGTTACCGCTACCCAAAAGAAGGGCCTGACTCCGATCTGATTTGGAGACCTGATGAAAGGATCTTGATACCATCCGGCGAAACGTTTGTCGTCTGGCTGAAGCCTGCCGGGCATCCAGAATTGACGTCAGAGGATTTCAATCGTTATTATCAGACACAACTAAAAGAAGGAAAAAATCTCGCGGTGATAGACGAGACAGAGGGTATGGCCAATACGAGGCCGCGGGCCGTTGTGATATCAACGAATACAGGAAAGGACATTTCGGTTGCGCATTATCGGAAACATGCGCTGCGCCGGCTGTCATCAGTGCTTTATAAGTATCCGTTGAACGGAACCGCAGAACTTCTGAACATTTCAATCGGGGAAAAGAATCCGTCTCCCGGAACCGTATTACAGGCACAGGTGCCCGAGCAGAAACGGAAAATCAAGCTCGATAAAGAAAAGCCGGTCATTGAGGATTTGACTGACCGCAAGCCTGTCCGCCCTGCTGAAAGCATTGAGCTGCGGGCTGACATACGGGACCGAAGTCTAGTGAAAACAGCGGCCTTTTACTACCGGACGGATGAGAACAAACCGTTTAAGCGAATTCTTGCTGAAAAAGACCGCAACGATAATCTCTACCATTATATTGTGTATTCGCCTGAATTGATCGGGAAGGATCAGCTAGAGTATTATGTGGCGGCCGGGGACGGGATCAATGAAGCGAGAACGCCGGTCAAAATGATTGATATTAAACAAACAAGCAAGGCGCACGGTCTGCGGATGAATATTGAAAACAGAGACACGCTGTCGGGAACTCAATTTCTCAAAGCCACGACAGAAGGGCGAGCTGACAGCATTAAGCTGTGGATTGACGGGAAAAAACAAGTGACAGAGCCCGCGATGGAAAAAGAAGTATATTTTGCATTCGATACGAGGAAAACGAACCTTTATTTTAAAAACGCGGTAACGATGGAAGGCAAAGTGCTGAAGGTGTTCGATGATACAACAAATAAATACCGCACCTATTCTGTTCCATTGCCAGAGACACTGCTTCGGAAAGGGAAGCAGCTGCAGCGTATTACGATACGTTCAGGTTCGAAGGTGTCTCCGTTTGATACGGCTGAAAACCGTGATGACTTCTTAGTCAAAAACGCCCGATTGGTGTTATCGGATGGAACGGTGATCAGAGATCAGAGGGTGTCTCCTGAGAAGGAACTCTTTATTGGCGATAATCAGCGCTCGAATAAAAGCTGGCAATTTCAGTTCAATCTGCCTGACGGACTATTTACATCACAGCTGCTGGAGTGGGATACATCAAAGCTTTCTGAAGGCGCTCACCATATTCAAGCAAGCGACGGCAAGGAAAATGTCAGCCTGGTTGTACGGGTAGATAATTCAGGACCTCACATTGAGCCGAATATCACCGAGGGGCAAACGTATAAAGGAAACCTTATCCTGCAGGCGGATATGTATGATAAATGGAGCAAAATTGAGGAAGCGGAAGCGTCTTTAGATGGAGAAAGCATTACACTCCCATATCATACATCATCTTCTGACCTTTTGCCGGGAAAACATTCTCTAAAAGTGACAGCAACGGATCTCGCGGGCAATAAAACAGTGATTGAGAGGATATTTAAAACCGAACGAGAGCATCCGGACCAGCCGGAGGTTATAGACAGCGAAGCCGACACGCATAAGGCCAAGCTTTCTGTACGGGTGAAAGATCCGACGAATGACGCCATGGATGTTGGTTTTTATAGGGGATTTCAATATACAGCGCGCAATCATGTGAAAATATTTAAGCACGCGTCACTGACTGAACCGCCGAAAAGCTTTGTGCCGGAAAGGGAGACCCCATTTACGAATAAAGAATTGGAGCGGGTATCAGCTGCTGATGGAAAAACAGTATCGACAGAAAACAAAGAGCTTTTCCCTTATCATCGCTTTGAAGTGACGGTTGATCCATCAATTGATGAGAATGATCTGGCAGAAGCGGTCTGGAAGGGCAGTTCTTTGCCGGGGAGAAAGGTGACGATGTATGCTTGGAATTATCGGACAAACGAATGGCAGCCTGTTGACAGCTTCGTCGCGAAGGATGACAAACCGTTTACGCTGAAAGCGTCTGTGATTGCCGCCGATTTTGTACGGGAGTCGAAAATGAATGTGATTGTACAGGATGAAATTCCTCCTGCGAAGGATATGTACACATTTGTCTGGATGTCTGATACACAGTATTACGCCGAAAGCTATCCGCATATTTTTGATAAACAGACCGAATGGATAAAAGATAATCAAAAGCAGCTCAATATCAAATATGTGTTCCACACGGGTGATATTGTAGATGATTCCGCCGATATCAGACAGTGGAAAAACGCTGATCGGTCAATGTCCGTTCTGGATAAGAGCGGAATTCCTTACGGAGTGCTGGCCGGCAATCACGATGTCGGACATAAGGACGGCTCCTACAGGGTGTTTGGCAAATATTTTGGCAGCGATCGTTTTGATAAAAAATTGCATTATGGCGGTTCCTATAAAAATAACCGCGGACATTATGACCTGATTTCTAGCAACGGCAATGATTATATCATGCTGTACATGGGATGGGGCATTACGGATGAAGACATCGCGTGGATGAATCAGGTGCTGAAGAAACACCCTGACCGGATGGCCATTTTAGCTTTTCATGAGTATTTGCTGGTCAGCGGAAACAGAAGCCCAATCGGAGAGAAAATATTCAAAGAAATCGTAAAGCCGAACCCGAATGTCGTGATGGTATTGAGCGGGCATTATCATAGTGCGATGAGAAAAACAGATGAGCTGGATGATGATGGTGATGGGAAGCCGGATCGTCTTGTGCATCAAATGCTGGCCGATTATCAGGGCGGGCCAGAAGGCGGTCAAGGGTATTTGCGTTTGCTTCAATTTGACCAGGCCAATGACATGGTGCACGTATCGACGTATTCTCCGTATGTAAAGGATAAGAATTACTATGATACGGATACCTATGGCAACAAGGATGAATTTTCCCTTTCGCTTGATTTGAAGCCAAGAATCAAAAAGGTGGAAACCGATTATTTTGAATGTAACGTATATACCAATGAAGAGCTCGGAAAACGGGAGCAAGTGAAGAGCGGGGATACAGCTGAATTCCGCTGGGATCATCTTGAACCGCAGTCTGTTTATTATTGGTACATTATAGTGGAAGACAGTTTTAATGGCAAAACGAAATCACCGATCTGGAAGTTCAAGACGAAAAAAGAGACATATCGTCCGGCACCAGACCAGTTTGATTTTCGCCATGTCTCCAATCCTTAAAAAGGGTTGGAGGCTTTTTTTTTATGAAAGACGATCCATATAGTGGACAAATGTATAACGGTCGCCTCTGTATACAGATTTTGCATGCTCAAAAGCAGTTCCGTTCTGCAGATATGTTGTTCGTTTGATTAATAGGACAGGCGCTCCCTTTTGAATACCAAGAATGTTCGCTTCTTCCGTGGTGGCAGCGCTTGGCTCAAGCTCCTGTTTTGCACGGGAAATCGGTATGCTGTTGTACCTTTCAATATGATCATAGATCGACGACTGAAAATGCGATTCGTTCAATTCACCCGCAAGCTCAAACGGAATATGTGAGGACTCAATCGCCATTGGAATATCATTTGCCAGCCGCACCCGAGTGATTTTATGGATAGAGGAGGGGTGCCCGCAGCCTAATATAGCCGCGAGCTCCTCAGTTGAATCAATAAGCTGATAATCAATGAGCCTGCTGCCCGGTGTCATCCCGCGGCTTTTCATATCCTCGGTAAAGCTTGTCAGCCCTTGAAGTGCTTGTTCCATTTTTGGCTTGCTGACAAAGGTGCCCCGTCCTTTCAGGCGATAGAGCAAGCCTTCATTAACTAAATTAGAAAGCGCCTGGCGAACTGTCATCCGGCTGATCCCGAATTGTTCGGCATATTCGCGCTCGGAAGGAAGAGGCATATCCGGCTGCAGCTCTCCGTTCTTAATTTGGGTTTTTAATTGCTCCATAATCTGATAATAAATCGGAATAGGCGATTGTTTATTGATATTCATAAGTCAGCATGTTCCTTTCAAGGTCTTAATGACGCGGCTTCACGATCAATCAAAACCGTAACATCGGAATGCAGGTGCAAAGCAGATGCGGGAAAATCTTCGCTTATGTTTCCTTCTAACAGCTTACGAACAGCTTCCGCTTTGCTTTTTCCAGAAATGAGCAGCAGAATGCGCTTGCTTGAGAGTATCGTTTGAATTCCCATTGTGAGCGCTTTTTTCGGCACGCTGTCTATGGAAGGAAAATATCTGGCATTCGCTTGGCGGGTTTGCTCATTTAATGTCACAACATGAGTTCGCGACTTGAAAGACGTTCCCGGTTCGTTAAAGCCGATGTGCCCGTTTCGGCCGATGCCGAGAAGCTGAATGTCAGTGCCGCCGAGGGACTCGACTAGCTGTTCATACCGTCTGCATTCGGCTTCCAAATCGTCTGCATTTCCATTCGGAATAAAATGCCGGCTAGGCTTGCTGTCGATATGCTGAAATAAACGGTCATTCATATAGAAGTGATAGCTGTTCGGGGCGTTGCTTGAAAGTCCGGCGTACTCATCCAAATTAACTGTAGTGATGTTTTGAAATGAGAGATTCTCAGTTTGGTGCAGGCGGATCAGCTCGCGATACGTGCCTTCCGGTGTGCCGCCTGTCGCTAACCCGAGAACGGCATCAGGTTTTTCTTTGATTGTATCTGCCGTTATTCTGGCTGCTTTTTGGCTTAGCTCTTCATACGTTTGACATTCCATTACTTTCATATCTGGTCAGCCTCCTTGGATATAAATGCAATGTTTCCGCGGCAAATGGTGAGAATCACCTCGCAATCACTGCTGACAATCACCAAATCTGCATCTTTTCCCACAGTCACACTGCCTTTTCGGTCAAAGATGCCCAGCTGTTTGGCCGCGTTTGCAGAAGTTATATTAGCTATATCCGTCCAAGAGCAATTTGTAAACTCACGCATATGCCGTGCGCCTTCGTTCATTTTGAGGATCGAACCGGCAAGGGTTCCGTCTGAAAGAAGTGCTGTTCGTCCTCTTACCGTCACACTTTGGCCGCCAAACTCATATACGCCGTCTTTCAGGCCTTTTGCCCTCATGGAATCGGTAATTAAAATGAGCTTGCTGCTGCCTTTCGCCAAAAAAGCAAGCTTTGCAGCTAAAGGATGGGAGTGAATGCCATCGGCAATAAGCTCTGTCACAAACCCATCATGGGCCAGCGCCGTTCCGATCACTCCGGGCTCTCGGTGATGAAACGGGCTCATCGCGTTGTACAGATGAGTCATATGGCTCGCCCCTGCTTTTGCGGCATCCGACAGCAATGCGGAATCGGCATCCGTGTGCCCCATGGACGCGATAATCGATTCGTCTTTCAAATGGCGGATCAGTTCAAAATGCTGATCCTCCTCCGGCGCAAGTGTAACAATTTTGATCAGTCCGCCCGCCTCCTGCTGCCACTTTTTGAAAAGCGCAACATCCGAAGGCCTAATCCACTCCTTTGGCTGCGCTCCGGCTCTTTTAGGCGAAACAAAGGGGCCCTCTAAATGAATGCCGAGCAGTTCTGCACCTAATAAAGAGGACTCTTCAGCCGCTTTCCACTCTCTTGCGTTCACCAAAGCTTGAGAAATGTTCCCATGCTCTTGGGTAATCGTTGTGGCTAAAAAGCTCGTCGTGCCTTCTTCGGGCAGTCTTGACGACATGATGTCGAGCGTGGAAAAGCTAGCATCCATTGTATCTGCGCCATAGCCGCCGTGGATATGAATGTCAATCATGCCGGGAAGCAAAACGGAATCCGCAGGTGCTTGAATCTCTTTTGAATATGACTCCTTGGGCCGTTCTGTTGAGACTGTGCTGATTTTTCCGTCATTGATTCCGACATAGCCGTTTTTGATTACTTCATTTTCTGTCACGATCGCAATGTCTTTAATAAGAAGACTCTCTGCCATAGATGATCCGCCTTTCTGGAATTTGAATACCTTTATTTTACTCTTTTTCAGACTAGTGATCTAGACCAGCTGAGGTGTTTTCCCCCCTTTTATAAAATCTGTTTTAGGTTCAAGCCCGAAAGTGATAAAATGAAAGTATTGTGAGCAAGCTCGGGGCAGCCCGGAACAGGAGGAACATATCGTGGCAAAGGTTCGCACAAAAGACGTAATGGAACAGTTCAATTTGGAATTAATCAGCGGAGAAGAAGGAATTAACCGCCCGATTACAATGAGTGACCTATCAAGACCAGGCATTGAAATTGCCGGATATTTTACATATTACCCGAGAGAGCGCGTGCAGCTTCTCGGAAAAACAGAGCTTTCTTTCTTTGAACAGCTTCCTGAAGAGGAGAAAAAACAGCGAATGGATTCTCTGTGCACTGATGTAACACCAGCTATTATTCTTTCTAGAGATATGCCCATCCCGCAGGAGCTGATTGACGCATCCGAGAAAAATGGGGTGCCTGTCCTCAGATCGCCGCTGAAAACGACAAGACTGTCAAGCCGTTTAACCAACTTCCTTGAGAGCAGGCTGGCGCCTACCACGGCGATTCATGGCGTTCTTGTCGATATATATGGTGTCGGCGTGCTGATCACAGGAAAAAGCGGCGTCGGGAAAAGTGAAACAGCGCTGGAGCTTGTGAAAAGAGGGCATCGCCTTGTTGCCGATGATTGCGTTGAAATACGGCAGGAGGATCAGGATACTCTTGTGGGAAACGCTCCGGAATTAATTGAGCACCTTCTTGAGATCAGGGGCCTTGGCATTATCAATGTGATGACGCTATTTGGCGCTGGCGCGGTCAGAAGCAATAAACGAATCACGATTGTCATGAATCTTGAACTCTGGGAGCAGGGCAAGCAATACGACCGGCTCGGACTTGAGGAAGAGACCATGAAAATCATTGATACAGAAATTACAAAACTGACGATTCCCGTCCGCCCAGGCCGAAATCTTGCAGTCATCATTGAAGTGGCAGCAATGAACTTCAGATTGAAGCGGATGGGGCTGAATGCCGCTGAACAATTTACCAACAAGCTGGCGGACGTCATTGAAGACGGTGAACAAGAAGAATAGGAGTTGGCGTTAAATGAATGAAGCGATAGAACCACTCAATCCGATAGCATTTCAGCTGGGGCCGTTAGCCGTCCATTGGTACGGAATCATTATCGGTCTCGGTGCTTTGCTCGGGCTGTGGATTGCGATGAGGGAAAGTGAAAAACGGGGGCTGCAGAAAGATACGTTTATTGATCTTGTCCTGTTTGCCATTCCAATTGCGATTATTTGCGCGCGAATTTATTACGTTGCCTTTGAATGGGACTATTATGCGGCACATCCGGGAGAAATCATTAAGATTTGGAAGGGCGGCATTGCCATTCATGGCGGATTAATCGGCGCCATTTTAACGGGTTATGTGTTTTCGAGAGTGAAAAACCTTTCGTTCTGGAAGCTTGCGGACATTGCCGCGCCCAGCATTTTGCTCGGCCAGGCGATCGGGCGCTGGGGGAACTTCATGAATCAGGAAGCGCACGGCGAGGCTGTCAGCAGAGCCTTTTTAGAAAACCTGCACCTGCCTGAATTTATCATCAATCAAATGTATATCAATGGGCAATATTATCATCCTACTTTTTTATATGAATCACTATGGAGCTTTGTCGGCGTCATTGTTTTATTGCTGCTGCGCAGAGCGAATTTGCGTAGAGGCGAGATGTTCTTGATCTATATCATTTGGTATTCAATCGGAAGATACTTTATTGAAGGAATGCGGACTGACAGCTTAATGCTGACTGATTCACTTCGCATCGCTCAGGTGATTTCAATCGTATTAATTGTTTTGGCTGTGGCAGCCATCATCTTCAGACGCGTCAAGGGATACTCGAAGGAGCGGTACGCGGAGTAGACGTCAACAAAGGGGGATGAGGGATGAAGAAGATCTTTCTGGCCGGTCTTGCGGCAGGTCTTCAAACAACATGGACACTCGGTAAAGTGATTTTCCCGGTAACGCTATTGGTCACTTTGCTTCAGCATACCCCTGTCATGGATTGGCTTGTACGGCTGATCACACCGGTAATGAGTCTCTTCGGGCTTTCTGGTGAAGCGGCCATTCCGCTTGTACTGGGAAATATGCTGAATCTGTATGCGGGAATTGCCGGGATTTTAACATTGGATTTATCTGTGAAAGAAGTCTTTATTTTAGCTGTTATGCTTTCATTCTGTCATAACTTGATTATCGAATCGACAGTTGCCGCAAAGGTTGGTATCAGAATTGGCGTCATATTGGCCGTGCGCATCGGTTTGGCCGCTGTGTCAGCCATCGTCATCAACCTCATTTGGCATGGCGGAAAGGAAACGGCGCAGTACGGTTTTATCGCTGCGAAGAGCGCCGCGCCAGACAGCTGGCTAGGAATGTTGGCAGAAGCATTAACGAAAGCCGGACTTGGTGTTTTGCAGCTGGCGGCAATTGTCATACCGCTGATGATCATCATCCAGTTTTTAAGAGATTTAGGCTGGCTGCATCGGTTTTCCAGGTGGCTGTCGCCGTTTACGCAGCTGCTTGGCATGAATAAAAATACGTCTATGACGATGGTGGCGGGACTGACGATTAGTCTGGCCTACGGAGCGGGTGTCATGATCAAAGCTGTCGAGGATGACGGCGTGAGCAAGCGGGATATGACATTGGCATTTATATTTCTCGTTGCCTGCCACGCGGTCGTGGAAGATACACTTGTCTTTATTCCGCTCGGCATACCAGTCTGGCCGCTTCTTTTGATTCGTGTCACCACAGCAGTTCTGCTGACAATGGCTATTGCGCACACGTGGAAAAAATGGAAACCCTCAGCGGTTGGAAAGGAAGCAATATGAGTGACAAACAAGTAACGACGATTCTGTTTGATTTAGACGGAACGCTTATTAATACGAATGAATTAATTATCGCGTCCTTTTTGCATACACTGGAGCATTATTATCCGAGCAAGTATAAACGAGAAGATGTCCTTGCGTTTATCGGGCCGTCTCTTTTTGAAACGTTCTCTTCGATGGACCCTGATAAATGCGAGGATATGATCGCTATGTACAGAGCGTACAATCATGACATGCATGATTCACTCGTGACTGAATATGAAACGGTATATGAGACCCTGGATGCATTAAAAAAAGCCGGCTTTACATTAGGAATTGTGACAACAAAATTAAGAGATACTGTCAATATGGGCCTCAAGCTCACGGGAATCGGCGAATTCTTTGAAACAGTTGTCACCCTTGATGATGTGACAAATGCAAAGCCTGATCCCGAGCCTGTGCTGTTAGCGCTGAAACAGTTAGGAAGCAAGCCCGAGGAAGCCATTATGGTCGGAGATAATTACCACGATGTGCTGGCAGGCAAAAACGCCGGTACAAAAACGGCAGGAGTCGCATGGACGATTAAAGGGCCGGAAATGCTGGCGAAGCATGAGCCGGATTTTATGCTTGAGAAAATGAGTGATCTATTACAAATCGTTGGAGTGAAGTAATCTGTGAGAAAAACAGATCGTCATCCGGTCTCGGGGGCCAACTCACTGTGGCATGTCTATCAAACGGTACCTTTTTTAAAGGTCGTCAAAAATTTCATTGTCATTCAAATTGCGAGATATACGCCGTTTATAGGGATGAAAAACTGGCTGTACCGTACATTTCTGCGGATGAAGGTTGGAAATCAGACATCCTTTGCCCTCATGGTGATGCCAGATATCATGTTTCCGGAAAAGATCTCAGTCGGAACAAATACAATCATCGGGTACAATACGACCATTCTGGCCCATGAGTATTCCGGATCGGCACAGTTCTGATCGGAGACGAAGTGATGATTGGTGCCAACACGACCATTCTGCCCGGGGTGAAAATAGGAGATGGCGCAGTTGTGTCCGCCGGAACACTTGTCCATAAAGACGTGCCTGCCGGCGCATTTGTCGGCGGAAATCCGATGAGGATCATCTATACGAAGGAAGAAATGCAAGAAAGATTGAAAAAGTCCGCTGAATAACGGGACTGACCCCCGTTTTTGAGACAGGGATCAAAACACCTTTTAAACAGCCAATTGCCGATAATTTATCGGTGATTGGTTGTTTAGTTTCGTTTGAATACGAATATTGTTATAATAATGAATGTATTCTATGACAGTGCGTTCTACGATGGCGGTCGTGGTTCGATCAATGCTGTTAAGATAGAACGTTTCAGACTTTAGTGAGGAATGAAACGATTCGATGGAGGCATTATCAGCGGGTGTCCCTTTGCGGGACATGCTCATGGTAATGCCTTTTGTTTTAACAGCTTTCTGATACTCGTAAGATGTATACACAGATCCTTGGTCACTATGTAACACGCAGTTCTCAGGCAGTGTTGGCAGTTGATCAAGTGTGTGTAAGACAAAGTCTGTGTCCTGCTTATCTCCAATCGTAAAAGCAATCACTTCTCCATTATATACATCCAATATACTGGAAAGGTACAATTGTTTCTGTCCATAAGGCAAATACGTGATGTCTGTTACTAGTTTTTCAAGAGGATGATCAGACTGAAAGTTCCTATCTAATATATTGTCGACCACGGCATATGGCTGCCCATTCTTCTTGCGCTTTTTCACCTTAACCCGGCACTGCCACTGATTTTTCTGCATAATACGCTGAACCGTTTTATGGTTAATACACATTCTCTTTTTTAATATAGCTGTGATTTTTCGATATCCATATCGATACTGGTGCTCTCGGCACAACGTGCCGATTTGTTTTTCTAAATGGCGCTTGGGATGATCTTTCTTCAGATTCTTCTTCCAACGATAATAAGACGAGCGAGAGATACCTAAATGAATACAGATATCCTGCACGGTCATTGTGCTGTGCAATTCTTCTACAAGTTCGACTGACGTTTGGCTATCAACTTCCTTTCCAATTCGTTGTACTTTTTTAACACTTCATTCTGTTGTCTCAGATATCGATTCTCTGCCTGCAGTTTCTCTAATTCGGAAGAATACTCCGGACCTTTTCCATAAGTGTATTGCTTACCAACAGGCTGTTCAAATCGATGTGTATCACCAGCCTTATACCATCTGACCCATGTCTTAATCTGCGTATTATTTTTGATATTCAACTCCTGCATGATCTCTTTCATAGGTACGCCTGCCAATCTCATTTCTACAGCCTTCTGTTTCACTTCAACCGGATAACTCACTCTTGTCCCCATAGAAAAAACACCTCCAAGTCTAATTTCGGATAACAATCATCCGTATTCAAACTTGAAGGTGTTTTTATTTGTCTCATCTTATGGGGTCAGTCCCTAACATCAGCGGACTTTTTTTGTTAAAATTGAGTGTTGTTGTTTTCGTAAATATGCTGAACACCAATCCATTTTTGACCGACATTAGAGTAGCGTGTATTTGTCATTCTGACCGTGCTTGTTTTGCTGTCCGTCCGGAATATCGCTTCCTTCATGTTTGTGATGGTGCACTTATCGATGATCACATCAACGTGGAAGGTTGAACCGCCAAGCTGTCTTATGAACTTTCCGCCATTGTCTGCCGTGAAGTTTTTCACTGTGAATGTACTGGCTTTATTGATTTGGAATATCTTATCTGACGCTTTTTGAGCAGAACCGCCGTCGATCGTCACTTTTCCTTCCTTCTTCACCGTTAACGCATCCTCACCAACATCTTCCCATTTCACATTCTGAATGTTAACGTTTCCATAAGTGTGCACGCCATCAGCGGCAGGTGCGCCAAGCACCACATTTTTCAGGGTTGCTCCATCTTCCACACGAAAAACAGGGTCTTGGTTTTCTGACTGGCTTCCGTCGCCTAATTCTTTCCCTGCCACAAACCGCTGTCCTTTCCCGTCATATGTTGTATTTTTTGGTACGATAATTGTTTCGTGCACCACTTTGTCAGCTGCAAAAACGGTTGATGGCTGAAACTGGCTGAAACCCATAACCAAACCGAACATAAATAGGATAGACACGATTTTTTTCAATGATAAATCCTCCCCGGAAATCTTTCATTTTTTGCAAGAGAAGCGTCAGCGACTTGCACCGGCTTCTCTCGCATAGATCGGGGCAAGGCTGAATCTGCTTTAATCATAAAAACAGACAGCCTGAAAGTAAAGACAATTTTGGGTGAAAAATGGAAAACGAATCGATCTTACCGATTGATACAAAAAGCATGAATATTGTCGTATTTGCTCAGGATAGAGCATAGTGAGGCTTCAGGTGTTTACTTTTGAATAACCACGGCCTGGCTGCCCATTTGTTTCCACGCTTTTTCAAAGCTTGTTCTATCGGTTTTTCTGTTTTTATAGCCATACGGATCATTGAGATACACATATTTATCATCATATCCCGTAACGGCGACGCTGTGTTCGCTGTACGTAATTTCTATCGTTCCGTTTGGCGTTTTCCATGTCTGCATGTTGTCAACTGGCGTAAAGTTGGCTGTCGTAATAACCCAAACTGGATTGCCTTTTTCAAGCTGCTGATAAACAGCGGAAATACTTTTTCCAGTCAGATCAGACACTTTGTCTCCCGCATAGGTTTTCGCCAGCTGATAGATCGGTCGATGGTAGACACCGAGACCAGGGCCATTCGCCATATCCCCGACAAATCCGTCATTCGGATCACCCTTTAATCCGCTGCTGTATGTCAAAGGCACTGTGGCAATCTGATTTGCCAGAGTGTTTTTTGTCACGTCGTATCCCGCGTAATTCAGCACCATCGCAAGGCTTGTTACTTCACAGCCGTTATAGAGCCGGGGTGCGTCCATTTGATTGTAAAGGATGACATCCAGCGGTTTTGCGCTTCCCTTCAGCTCCTTTTTGCTATTCGCAGCTGAGTCTGTATCGCTATCAGAAACCACTTTTTTAAGGCTGTTCAAAAAAGGAATATCTATATCTTTTGCATCTATTTTAAGTCCGAAAAAAATAACGCCTGAAAGAATCATCAGGACACATAGAGTTCGCAGTGTTTTCATCTTTATCTCCTTGTTCTCTATTTGATTTGTATTATAGCATGCCAAACATAAAGAATTTGAGATATTACGTACCTTTAATACATTATTCATGATTTTTTCATAATGAGGAGAAGGATATTTGAACTAAAAATATCCTTACTGAAGTTAAGCGTTGATTTTCATTCTTTCATCTGCTAACATATTATCATATTAGCGAACTAAAGGATTCGGAATTTTCCTTCATAAGATAACAGCGGAGGTGCTCGGGTTGATGTTTATGTTTGAAAAACCGCACGGCATGAGAGATACACTGCCCGGTTTATACGAAACGAAAAAAAAGGTGAGACGATCGTTAACCGATTTGATTGATAAATGGGGATATCAATTTATGGAAACGCCGACACTGGAGTTTTACGATACCGTTGGCGTCCAGTCAGCAATTGAAGAGCAGCAGCTGTTTAAGCTACTTGATCAGGACGGCAAGACATTGGTGCTTCGCCCGGATATGACGGGGCCGATTGCAAGGGTAGCGGCATCGAAGCTTCTGAAACACGGTCATCCGCTAAGAGTCGGCTATGCGGCAAATGTATTCAGGGCTCAGGAGCGTGAAGGCGGACGTCCGGCTGAGTTCGAGCAGGTCGGAGTGGAGTTAATCGGTGACGGCACGACGAGCGCGGATGCGGAGGTCATTGCTTTAGTCGTCGGGGCATTAAAAAACGCTGGGCTGGCATCCTTTAAAATTGCCATCGGCCATGCCGGCATTGCGGATGCTTTGTTTGTTGAGGTGCTCGGAAACGTTGAACGAGCTGATGTGCTGCGGAGGTTCTTATATGAAAAGAACTACGTCGGCTACAGAGAGCATGTCAAGTCTCTCCCGCTTTCCTCCATTGATAAAAGCAGGCTGCTTGAGCTCCTTGAACTGCGGGGCGGTATAGAAGTATGCGGACGTGCCGAAGAAATCGTCGATTCTGCGCAAGGAAAAAGCGTGGTTGATGAGCTGAAGGCGCTGTGGGACATTCTTGAGGATTACGGATGTACGGAAAATGTCCGCCTGGATCTGAATATGGTCAGCCACATGAGCTATTACACAGGGATTTTATTTGAAGTGTACGCCGAGAATGTCGGTTTTGTCATTGGAAGCGGCGGCCGTTACAACAAGCTGCTGGGCCATTTTGATTCACCTGCACCGGCAACAGGCTTCGGGCTTCGGATCGACCGGCTGATTGAAGCCCTTCATATGAAAGAAGAACCATGTGATATAGACGCTGTTATTTTCAGCAAAGAGCAGCGGGCGCAAGCTATCGCTTATGCGAATGAAGAACGCATGAAAGGGAACAAAGTAGTTCTTCAAGATTTATCGGGAATAGAAAATATCGACCAGATGACAAAATCTTTTGCAAACGTCACTTATTTTATCGGTGCCAGAAAGGAAGAGCAAAATGGGTAAGTTACTCACAATGGCGATGCCAAAGGGCCGGATATTTGAAGAAGCGGCAGGGCTGCTGAGGCAGGCAGGCTACAGGCTCCCTGAGGAGTTTGAAGATTCGAGAAAACTGATCATCGATGTGCCGGAGGAAAATCTTCGTTTCATATTAGCAAAGCCGATGGACGTAACCACGTATGTGGAGCATGGCGTGGCAGACGTCGGAATTGCGGGCAAGGATGTCATGCTGGAGGAGGAACGCGATGTGTATGAGGTACTGGATTTAAAAATCAGCAAATGCCACTTAGCTGTCGCCGGACTTCCGAATACAGACTGGAGCGGCGTAGCGCCAAGAATCGCGACAAAGTATCCGAATGTGGCTTCCAGTTATTTCAGAGAGCAGGGAGAACAAGTCGAGATCATTAAGCTCAACGGTTCAATTGAACTGGCTCCGCTCATTGGGCTTGCAGATCGGATAGTGGACATTGTTTCCACAGGACAGACGCTGAAAGAAAATGGGCTTGTTGAAACGGAGCACATTTGTGACATTACGTCTCGCTTTATTGTCAACCCGGTAAGCTATCGCATGAAAGACGATGTGATTGACGAAATGGCATCCCGCCTATCTCTCGTTGTGGAAGGAGAGACGGCAAAATGAAGATCAAAACCATCAGCGGAGCGGAACGGCTTTCTCTCAAGCGTTCCATCGATGCTGGAACGGAAGAGCAAAGAAAGACGGTCCGGTCCATTATTGAAGATGTTAAAGCAAACGGTGATCAGGCGGTTCGCAGCTACACGGCGAAATTTGACGGCATCGAAATAGACAGCCCGCTGGTCACAAAAGAAGAATTTGAGGAGGCATACACCTCACTGGATTCACGTCTTCTTCAGGTGATTAGGCAGGCAATCGAAAATATTAGGGAATATCACGAAAGACAGCTGCAATCCTCCTGGTTTTATCACAGAAAGGACGGCACAATGCTGGGGCAGAAAGTGACGGCGCTGGATTCCGCCGGTGTATATGTGCCGGGGGGAACGGCCGCATATCCTTCATCTGTTTTGATGAATGTGATTCCGGCGCTTGTAGCGGGCGTTGAAAGAATCGTTCTCGTCACGCCTCCGGGAAAAGACGGTCTGCTGTCTCCTGGAGTTTTGGTTGCTGCAGCCGAGCTGGGCATAAAAGACATTTACAAAATGGGCGGCGCTCAGGCGATTGCGGCGTTAGCATACGGAACAGAAACCATTGAACCGGTGGATAAAATCACGGGTCCGGGCAACATTTATGTCGCACTTGCCAAACGGGAAGTGTTCGGCGATGTCGATATCGATATGATTGCCGGACCTAGTGAAATCGTCGTGCTGGCTGATGAAACAGCGATTCCGAGCGAAATTGCAGCCGATCTGCTGTCACAGGCGGAACACGATAAGCTCAGCTCATGTGTGTTTGTCACAGATTCCATGGCGCTGGCCGAGGCGGTTTCAGCCGAGGTGAGTAAGCAGCTGAAAACCTTGCCGCGAAGAGAAATAGCGGAAGCTTCAGTGAGAGATTACGGTTGTATATATGTGGCGGAAACAATGGTGGAAGCGATTAATACTGTCAATACACTCGCGCCAGAGCATTTAGAAATCATAACACAGTCTCCGGAAGCTTTGCTTGGCAGTATCAAACATGCGGGTGCAATTTTCTTAGGCAGATACAGCCCTGAGCCTGTCGGTGATTATTTTGCCGGACCGAACCATGTGCTTCCGACAAACGGAACAGCCAGATTTTCAAGTCCATTAAACGTAACTGATTTTCAAAAGAAATCGAGCATTATTTCTTACAGTCAATCAGCCTTTGAAGAACATGCTGAAAGCATCGCGGCTTTTGCCAGACTGGAAGGGTTAGAAGCCCATGCCAGATCAATTGAAGCGAGAGAACGGAGGATTTCTAAATGAGAAAAGCGGAACGCGTCAGGAAAACAAACGAAACAGATATTGAGCTGGCATTTACAATAGACGGCGGGGGACAAGCGGATATCAAAACAGATGTGCCGTTTATGACACATATGTTGGATTTATTCACGAAACACGGCCAATTCGATCTTTCCATTAACGCAAAAGGCGATGTTGATATAGATGATCACCACACGACTGAAGATATCGGCATCTGCTTAGGGCAGGCGCTGCTCGAAGCGTTGGGCGATAAAAAAGGAATCAAACGCTACGGATCGGCGTTTGTGCCGATGGATGAGGCACTTGCTCAAGTTGTGATTGATTTAAGCAACCGGCCGCACTTAGAAATGCGCGTTGATTTCCCGGCTGCTAAAGTCGGAACTTTCGATACGGAGCTTGTACATGAATTTTTGTGGAAGCTTGCGCTCGAAGCCCGGATGAACCTGCACGTCATCGTTCATTATGGCACAAATACCCACCACATGATTGAAGCCGTTTTTAAAGCGCTGGGACGTGCGCTTGATGAAGCGACAACGATCGATCCGCGAGTTAAAGGAATACCGTCAACGAAAGGGATGCTGTAAATGATCGGCGTGATAGATTACGGAATGGGGAATTTATACAGTGTCTCAAAGGCGCTTGAACGTGTCGGCGTGCCGTATTTTGTTTCTGAAAAGCCGGAGGAGCTGAAAGAAGCTGATGCCTTCATTTTGCCGGGAGTCGGTTCATTTGGAGACGCGATGGACAATTTGCGCTACACGAAGCTTGATCAATTGATTCACGATATGGTCTCAGAGGGAAGGCTGCTTCTAGGGATCTGCCTCGGCATGCAGCTTTTATTTGAAGAAAGCGAAGAAAACGGCACCGCTTCAGGACTCGGGCTGTTAAAAGGAAAAGCAGTCAGGCTGAAAGCAGAAGATGAAAAAGGAAACAAGCTGAAGGTTCCGCATATGGGCTGGAATCGTCTTTCCTTTCATAACGAATCTCCGCTGCTGACTAAAACAGAACAAGGCTACGCTTACTTCGTTCATTCCTATTACATTGACGGGATGGAGGAGGACTCGCTCCTGGCAAGCACCGATTATGGTGTGCGAGTGCCTGCTGTAGTCGGAAAAAGAAACGTCTTCGGCGCCCAATTTCATCCGGAAAAAAGCAGCACGGTCGGAATGTCTATTTTAACCCAATTTACGAAAATGGCAGCAAAACAGAAGGTGAAAAAATGAGTGCTTTTACATTATATCCGGCAATTGATATGAGAAACGGCAAATGTGTCCGCCTTGTTCAAGGGGATTATAATAAGGAAACGATATATGGCGATTCACCGTACGACATGGCTGAGTTATTTGCGAAAGAGGGTGCCGAATGGATCCATCTCGTTGATCTCGACGGGGCCAAAGAAGGGAAAAGGGTAAATGACCGCCATGTGATTGAGATTGCGCAAAAGCTGAACCTGAAAGTCGAAATCGGCGGCGGAATCCGTTCCGAAAAAGACGTCTATGAATATTTATCAGCAGGAGTCGATCGGGTGATCCTGGGAAGCTCAGCAGTTTCTAACCCTCCGTTTGTCAAAAAAATGCTGAAACAATATGGCGAGAAAATTGCAATCGGACTGGATGCGAGAAACGGTTTTGTTTCAACAGAGGGATGGCTGGAAACATCAACCCTTAAGGCAACTGAACTGGGCAAAGAGCTAGCCAATGAAGGTGCGGAAGTCTTTATTTTTACTGACATCGCGACAGATGGAATGCTGTCAGGCCCAAATGTTAAAAGTACGGTCGAGCTTGCGAAGGAAACGGGGAAATCGGTGATCGCTTCAGGCGGAGTCAGCTCCGTCACGGATCTCGAAGCCCTCGCTCGCTATGAGGCGGACGGCGTCTCTGGAGCGATCATCGGAAAAGCGCTGTATACCAATCAGTTTACGCTGAGTGAGGCGCTTGAAAGGGTGAAGCGCAAATGATCACAAAACGGATTATTCCATGCCTTGATGTCAAAGAAGGACGCGTTGTCAAAGGAATTCAATTTCTCGAATTGAAGGATGCAGGTGACCCAGTTGAACTCGCTGAAGTGTACGACCGGGAAGGTGCGGATGAACTTGTTTTTCTTGATATCTCCGCCTCACATGAAGGACGAAAGACGATGATTGACGTTGTGGAGCAGGTTGCCGCGAAGCTTGCGATTCCGTTTACAGTCGGCGGCGGCATCAATCAGCTCAGCGATATGAAAACGATACTGCGTGCCGGAGCGGACAAAGTGTCGGTGAACACGGCAGCTGTTCTTCGCCCCGAGCTGATTACAGAAGGAGCCGAGTTTTTCGGTTCGCAATGCATCGTTCTTGCCATTGATGCCAAGTATGACAAAGAATCTGACACATATAAGGTCTATACGCACGGCGGCAGAAAGAAAACAGATTGGGAGGTCACCGCGTGGGCAAAAGAAGGCGTCAAACGCGGGGCGGGAGAAATATTGCTGACAAGCATGGACTCTGACGGTGAGAAAAAAGGCTTCGACCACACGCTGACAAAGCTTGTTTCCGAAACTGTCCCCGTCCCTGTTATCGCTTCGGGAGGCGCGGGAAACGCGCAGCATATGCTTGAGGCTTTTACAAAAGGAGAAGCCGACGCTGCGCTGGCCGCCTCAATTTTTCATTATAAAGAAACATCGATTAAAGAAGTGAAATCATACTTGAAAGAGTACGGGGTGAATGTGAGATGAAACAGGCAGATGAACTGCGTTTTAACGAGGACGGATTAATTCCTGCCATCGTGCAGGATGCGGCAAGCAAAGAAGTGCTGACACTTGCCTATATGAACAAGGAATCATACGAAAAAACGCTGGAAACGAAGGAAACATGGTTTTACAGCCGCTCACGCCAAGCGTTATGGCATAAAGGAGAAACCTCAGGGAACACGCAAGCGGTCAAAGGTATCCGGTATGACTGCGACGAGGACGCGTTGCTCGTACTCGTAGAACCGTCAGGCCCGGCATGCCACACTGGCAGCTACAGCTGTTTTACGAAGGAACAAACAGAAGAACAGGCCGCGGGCCGATTCGGCATCATGAACGAACTGGAGCGCGTAATCGCGGAACGCCAAGCGGAGATGCCTGAAGGAGCTTACACCACTTACCTTTTCCGTGAAGGCGTCGATAAGATTTTGAAAAAAGTCGGTGAAGAAGCATCCGAAGTCATCATCGCCGCGAAAAACCGGGACCACGAGGAACTCAAATGGGAAGCGGCAGACCTGCTGTATCACCTGCTTGTCCTGCTCAGAGAACAAGCCTTGCCGCTGGATGATGTGCTTGACGTATTGAAAAAACGCCATTCTGAGAAAGAAGAGTAAAGAGCCGTATGATACGGCTCTTTTTGTTTTGTGAAAAAAGTAATAGGTATTTAGAGGTATATGAGGTGTTATACATGATTAGTTAATAAAAGGAGATCAAAACCGAGTCTGATTTCCTATTTATCCAAATTCCGCCATGATGTAACATGAAAAAGGATGAAATATTCATCTCTTAACCAGGTCAATAGAATTATTTTTGATATAAAAATAGAATACTATTCTCACAAAACCCGTGGAGGTTTGTAATGAAAAAGATCATCTTTATTTGCTTCAGCTTATTACTTGCCCTGACAGGAGGATGCAGTATGAAAGACAATGATAAAAACAGCACAAATGACAATAAAACAGAAGCGGTAAAACCAAAAGACATGGATCCCAAGGATCTGCCTCAAGTACCTGCGTTTCAGGACGAGAAAACGAGAGAGTACATGGTGTCAACAAAAGAAGAGGAACCAGGATATTATTTGCTGGAATCTAAGCTGAAAGGGTTTAGGATGTTGTTTCCGGAGGATGGGGAGTATGTACCTGATCTTTCAAGTAAAGGTGAAAATGAGGAAACAATAGTATTTGATAGTTTCAATAAAAAAACTAACATTCAATATGACGGGCAATTAGATTATCATCAAGAAAAAAGTTTTGCGAATGACAAGGATACAATGCTTGACATTGTAAGTGGCAGAAATAGCTATAAAGGAAAATACGAAGAAAGAGAGCTATCTGATAAAATTGTATATTCTGCTCAAAAGAAAAGCAGTTTTGATGATGTGGATGAAAAGAATAATTTTTCTTATAGATTTTTTGGTTATGTTAAATCTAAAAAAGAGGAATATTTAGGAATAGAGTATTCTTTTCGTTTTTCTTGCTATAAGGGTAAAGAGGTTTGTTCATTAAAGAAAGAAGAAGCAGAAAAAAAAGTTCGAAAAATAATTGATTCTATTACCTTTTTAAAAGTTAAAAAGGAGAAATAGAGAAAATGGAAAATAAGAATATATTTGAAAATGAAAATGTAAAGCTGCGTTTAATTGATTTGGAGTACGATTATAAAGAAAAATTCGCTTCTAATATTGAAAGTGAAATAAAGAGAGCTAAAACAGATTTTGAAGTCGAGGTGCGTCGAATATACAAAGAAGAAACACATCGAGATCTTCCAAAAAATCTGGAAATATACACATCTAATGAACTTATTAAAAAAAATTCGAAAATAGATACATCAATAAGAGAGTCCGGATATGATGGTACAGCTATTTATATTAAGGATGATAAACAACACGTTAATCAACTTCATATTATTTCAGAGGGGAGTGCTGATAACGAAGACTGGTCATACAATTTCTTTGGTCTCTTTTTAGGGATAGATGACAGCCAGTACCAAGCGACAAAAGAGTTTGTAAGAAATGCCAAAAGAGAAACAGAGAATTCTAATGATTTAAAGACCTTTGCTATGGGGCACTCACTGGCAAATAATAATCAGGTGATGGTTCAATTAATTGACGGAGAATTTGATGAAGTTTATGGGGTTAACGGAGCTCAAATAAGCGTTGACCACCTACTAGCAACTGATTTGAATTTGAGAGATAGGTTAATGCATAAATTTCATATTAGACGCTTAAAAGATATTAATGATATCCCGCCAGAAAAGTTAAAAAAAGAAATCCAAAAATATTATGAAGACAAAGGCGTGACAGCAAACATCACCCAACGCATCTCAAAAGATGACCCGCTGTATGGAGTCAGCGGCAAGGCCGATTTCATTACATTCGGTGATGTGAAGATGGCAGATACAAATACAAGTGTAAAAGGCATCCGAAATATTATGGATGGGGTTCCTGACGAAGATGTGAGGTCAATTCAAAAATTCCTTCAAAAATATAAGGATGACTATGAAAAAGACGGCTTGAACGGTTTTATAAAGGCAGCCAGCGGGATAGACATAGACCTGATTGAAAAAGTGAAAAACACAGACGGCGCTTTAAAGAAAGTAAGTGTCCTATATGAGCATTTTGATGATGTTAAGCAAATGTATGGCCGAATAAAAGAAGAACTGCCTTCATTTTTAGGTTTTCTTCATACCTTGTTGAGAAACAGCGGACCGGTCGTAGATCAGTTAGCTGAAAATGGTTATATTGATGAAACGCAAAAGAAAGTCATCAAAAAAGAATTAACGAATATTAATGCGAGTATGCGAGGCATAGAATCACGGTACGAACATTTCATTGACCATCTAAAGCATGGCCAATTTATGCAAGCTTTAAAAGACGTTGGTGAAATAGTGGACTACGTAAAATCAATTCTGTCCTCATTGAAAACACTCGACACAGAAACAAAAGACGCACTAAAACTTATCGTCGACGGCCACAGCATCGTTCAAATGCTCAACGCCTTGTCGAAGGAAAAAGGCTTCAGCTATAAAGGCTCCGATATTTATTTTACAGGCAAGAGCGGCTCGGGAGAAACGATTCAAGTCAATCTCTCATCCGCTGTCAGAATCTATCAAAACGGTATGAAAATCGTTGAAGATATGGAAGATGCGATTTCTAAGTACCAGAAGGTTTACAGTCAGGAAATCGATGAAGATTTCATAGACAAAAAGCAGGCGATCATCACGGCTATTCATCATATGGAAGAAAACCCTTCGCATTATGCCTTCGATCTTCAATTCCGGCTTGCAGCTGGTTTCAGCCACACATTCGATAAATTGGAGAAAATCTCTGTTCATGAATCATTCCACACAGGTGCGCTTCCTGCAAATGATGGAATTGTTGCTGAATTAAAAAAACAGACAACAGAAAAAAGAGATTTTATCAAAAATATCCGCGAGAGTATTGAAAAGCTGTTTGAAAAAGAAGAAATGATTTCTCAGTTATTTGATTTTCAGCCTTAGGAGGAATATGAAGAGTGACTTCCTTATTTTCAGAAAGTGAAACAGAAATTGTATCAACGACCTATATGTTTCTTACCCAAGATGAAATGAAGGGGAAAGCGGGCACCCTCAATCAACCGATCAACGACTTTCTCAGCCTGACAAAGAAATTTGAGTCTTCATTAAAAGAGGAAATCAAAGGGCAAAAAGGATTGATTGTAAAAAAAATAAAAAAAGAGCTTGAGTCTAATAGCGAAAAACGAAAAGCTGCCCTTGAGATGATAAAAGAAGAACATACCGCAAAAGTTGATCGGTACAAAATGATAATAGAAGACCTGCGGCAGCAGGATGTAACATTGACTTACAGAAAAAAGAAGCCAGTGCTCTAACATAAAAAATCTCCTATTCAAACAATGAGTGGGAGATCTTTTGTTTTCATCACGGCAAAAATATACTGAAAAAGTCTCTCGCCATTGATATGATTGAGAAAGAGTAAAAATCATCCTTTTGCTATGACATTTCACCTTTCTGAACGCTGAAACAGGAGGAAAATATATGCCAAACCAGAAACAAAAATCTAAAAGTAAATTGAAACCCTTTTTTGCCTTAGTAAGACGTACCAATCCTTCTTATGGAAAGCTCGCCTTTGCGCTTGCCCTCAGTGTTGTAACCACACTGGTCAGCCTGCTCATTCCATTATTAACGAAGCAGCTTGTCGATGATTTTTCTATGTCAAATCTGTCAGGCACGCAAATCGGTTTGATCGCGCTGGTGTTTTTCGTTCAGGCGGGTTTAAGCGCTTATGCCACCTATGCGCTTAACTATAATGGACAAAAAATCATTTCCGGACTGCGGGAGTTATTATGGAAGAAATTAATTAAGCTTCCTGTCTCTTATTTCGATACAAATGCTTCCGGAGAAACAGTCAGCCGTGTAACGAATGATACGATGGTGGTCAAAGAACTGATTACAACCCACATCAGCGGGTTTATTACAGGCATCATTTCTGTCATTGGATCATTGACAATCTTGTTTATTATGAACTGGAAGCTGACACTGCTTGTGTTAGTGGTTGTTCCGCTGGCCGCTCTTATTTTGGTGCCGATTGGACGGAAAATGTTCTCCATTTCACGGGAAACGCAAGATGAAACGGCTCGTTTTACAGGCCTGCTGAATCAAATTCTCCCGGAAATCAGACTCGTCAAGGCTTCAAATGCGGAGGATGTCGAATATGGTCGCGGGAAGATGGGGATTTCCTCATTATTTAAGCTTGGCGTTCGTGAAGCCAAGGTTCAATCGCTTGTCGGCCCGCTTATTTCACTCGTGTTAATGGCAGCGCTTGTCGCAGTGATCGGATATGGCGGCATGCAGGTCTCATCAGGCGAGCTCACAGCCGGAGCGCTCGTGGCTTTTATTTTATATTTATTTCAAATTATTATGCCGATGGGCCAGATTACAACGTTTTTCACACAGCTGCAAAAATCAATCGGTGCAACAGAACGAATGATTGAGATTTTGGCAGAGGAAGAGGAAGATACAGTGACAGGAAAACAAATTGAAAATGCGCATCTGCCTATCCAGCTTGATCGCGTGTCTTTTGGATATAAGCCTGATCAGCTGATCTTAAAAGAGGTCAGCGCTGTCATTGAAGCAGGTAAAGTCACAGCGATTGTCGGTCCGAGCGGCGGGGGGAAAACGACGCTGTTTAAGCTGCTTGAACGTTTTTATTCTCCGACTGCAGGGTCCATTCGGCTGGGGGACGAGCCGATTGATACTTATTCGCTTGAATCATGGCGGGAGCACATCGGGTATGTATCACAGGAAAGCCCGTTAATGTCCGGGACAATCAGAGAAAATATTTGCTACGGGTTAGAACGTGATGTGACGGATGCTGAGATCGAAAAAGCCGCGGAGATGGCATATGCGCTCAATTTTATAAAGGAGCTGCCGAATCAGTTTGATACAGAAGTAGGCGAACGCGGCATTATGCTGTCAGGCGGACAAAGGCAAAGAATCGCGATTGCGAGAGCACTTCTCCGTAACCCAAGCATTCTTATGCTCGATGAAGCTACCTCAAGTCTCGACAGCCAATCTGAAAAATCAGTTCAGCAGGCGCTGGAGGTGCTGATGGAAGGCCGCACAACGATTGTTATCGCTCACCGCCTATCTACCGTTGTAGATGCGGACCAGCTTTTGTTTGTTGAAAAAGGGGAAATTACCGGTCGTGGAACACACCATGAGTTAATGGCTTCCCATGGCCTTTATCGGGATTTTGCTGAACAGCAGCTGAAAATGAATGCAGACTTAGAAAACAAAGCCGGGTAAATTTTGGTCGAATCATCCAATAAAAAAGAGGAGGGATTTTCCCAATCCTTCCTTTTGAACTATTGAGGGGCTTACGATTTATGGTATACTACTGACGGTAATATTGTATAAAACGGAGGGTAGTTGTGGGAAAACACACTTCTGAACATAAAAATCACGCACAAATTGTCCAGCTGCTTCAAGATGGACAATATTTTTTTCATAAAGGCTTGAAAGCGTATAAAGAGCGCAATCTAAAACGGGCAAGCAAACTGATTCAGCGCGCGGTTCATTTGGAGCCGGAGGATTCAGAGATGCTTTCACAGCTTGCGGTCATTTATTCGGAAATGGGCCAGTATCAAGAGTCGAACGATCTTCTTGACTATATCATGGCAAATCTGGAGGCCGAAATGCCGGAGTGCCATTACTTTAAAGCGAATAACTTTGCCCATCTGGGGCTCTTCCAGGAAGCTTATAAAGAAGCGGCCGCTTATTCTGATGCGGACCCGGATGGTGAATTCGCCGAAGAAAACGATAGTCTGCTTGATTTGCTCGATTTAGGAGACGACGGCATTGAGGATTCGTTGTATGATCAGGATGAACTGCTGGTGAAACAGGATCGGGCAAAGTCATTGCTGGAAAGCGGCCAGCTTGCTGAAGCGGTTGCGGCGCTTGAGGAAATCACAGCTGAATATCCGGAGCTTTGGTCAGCATACAACAATCTCGCGCTTGCCTATTTCTATTCAGGAAACGTTGTAAAAGCGAAGCAAACCGCTTATGAAGTGCTTTCTCATAATGAAGGAAATCTTCACGCCTTATGCAATCTTCTCGTTTTCTACTATTATGAAAGAGAAGACGAAAAAGTGGCGGAATTGAGTGATCAGCTCTCCAATGTCTATCCGATGCTATTGGAGCAGCGTTATAAATTGGGTGCTACCTTGGCACTTGTCGGCCGCTACGAGATCGGATATAAATGGCTCAAATCATTATATAAAATCGGCTTTGAAGGTGACGACACCTTCTTTTACTGGCTTTCATGCTCTGCTTATTTTACGGGACATACCGACTTTGCCGAGACGATCTGGAGAAAAGTCGAGTCGCAATATCCCGGCGAAGACCGCCCGGCGCCTTGGATTGAGCGGAGGGAAGCTCTTCCTTCATCTGTGGAACAGCGTCTCGCAGCCTATTATATCAGCAGCACAAAGGGAGAAACAGAGCATCTTGAAGCGGTGATACGCTCAAAGAGAATAACCGCTCCTTTTGAAAATCATTTTGTAAAGCTGCTTCTAAATGGAGATTCTGGGGCTGCTGACGTTTCAGAGGATGCACTTTTCGCCTATCAAACGGTCAAACTATTAGAGCAAGCTGAAAAAGAAGAGATGAAAACAGAAGTCATGAGCTGCTGGGTTTTCCATGTCATCCAGCAAATTCGTGCAGTTGCTCCGTTGAAAAATGAGAAAGGCTGGGCAGCAGCCATCTGTTATATTTGGAAAGAAGCCCATGGCAAGCAAGACACGAAAAAAGACACAGCGGCCCGATTCGGCATCTCTCCGGCAACTTTGACGAAATATATGAAATATATTGATGATATTCTAGAATAGTAAATTTTAAAGAGTCGATTTATTTAATCGACTCTTTTTTTGTTTGATAGATTATATTAAGAAAATAATATCGACAGTTTTTTTACACGCTTAAGAAAAATGACAAATGATGTGTGACTTGACATCTGTTTGAAACATAAATGTAATAAAATTTATCGCTAATTTGTCGAAACTTGATGGTATAATGATTCTCGTACATAAGGAATTAGTGTTTTTTACATATGATGTGAAGTAAACGCTATACAACCAGAATAAGAGATGCACAGAATAATTAACCATAAACAACCATCATTCCTCGTAGAGTATGAGGAACGAAACTTGATGTTCAAAATACGATTCCAAATGAGGACAGGTTCACAGTAAAAGGGAGGATATAAAAAGTGAGAAAGAGTTTAATTACACTTGGTTTGGCTTCCGTCATCGGGACAAGCAGTTTTTTGATCCCATTTACAAGTAAAACTGCATCGGCGGAAACATTAGATGAAAAGAAACAAAAAATCGAAAGCAAGCAATCTGAGGTTGCTTCCAGCATTGAAGCGAAGGAAAAAGAATTAACCGAGCTTCAGGAAAATCAATCAAAGATTGAAAAAGAACTGAAAGACATTAACGCTAAGGCGCTTGATACAAGCAACAAGATCGAAGATAAAAAAGAAGAAAACGATAAAACAAAAGAAGAAATCAAAAAACTAAAAAAAGAGATTAAAGAAACAGAAGCACGCATCGAAAAACGCAATGAAATCCTGAAAAAACGCGTTCGTTCTTTACAGGAAAGCGGCGGATCTCAAGGATACATAGATGTTCTTCTAGGATCAACAAGCTTTGGTGACTTTATCTCTCGTGCGACTGCGGTTTCATCTATTGTGGACGCAGACAAAGATTTAATCAAACAGCAAGAGCAGGATAAAGCGAAGCTCGAAGATTCTGAAGCGGATTTGAATGATAAGCTGAAAGAAGTTCAAGCTGCATTGGCTAAATTAGAAACAATGCAAAAAGACCTTGATAAACAGCTTAATGAAAAAGACAAGCTTTTCGACGAAGCAAAAGCAAGCCAAAAGAAAACGGCTAAAGCGATTTCTGAATTAAAATCAGAGGCGTCTGAACTTGCAAATCAAAAAGCAAATACTGAAGCTGAACAAGCACGCATCAAAAAAGAACAAGAAGCAGCGGCTGCTTTGATCAAAAAGCAGGAAGAAGCACAAAAAGCATCTGATGAAACACAAACAGATGACAGCCAAACGGCTACAACTGAATCAGCAAAAGCAAGCTCATCTGATGATTCTTCAGACAATTCTTCTAACGGTTCATCAAACAGCTCGTCTAACGGCTCATCTTCTAAGAAGAGCAGCGGCTCAAACAGCAATTCAGGCGGCACTGTTATCAGTAACTCTGGCGGAATTGAAGGCGCGATCAGCGTTGGTTCAAGCATTGTAGGACAATCTCCGTACAAGTTTGGCGGCGGACGCAGTCAGTCTGATATCAACAACCGTATTTTTGACTGCTCATCATTCGTACGCTGGGCATACGCTTCTGCAGGTGTTAACCTTGGACCTGTAGGCGGGACAACTACTGATACGTTAGTTGGCAGAGGACAAGCTGTCAGCGCGTCTGAAATGAAACGCGGAGACCTTGTGTTCTTTGACACTTACAAAACAAATGGACACGTAGGAATCTACTTAGGAAACGGTACTTTCCTAAACGACAATACATCTCATGGCGTATCTGTTGACTCTATGAGCAATCCTTACTGGAAAAAAGCATTTAAAGGCGTTGTAAGACGTGTTGTTCAATAATAAATATGACAAGGGCCTTCTATAAACAGAAGGCTCTTTCTTTATTAACATATACCCTTTTCGAATACATTTAATCGTGTTGAGCAAAAAAATAGCGTATCACCATGAGATTTTATAGGATATGGGTAAGGAATACGTTTGATGGGGATTCTTATCTTATAAGAAAGAGCCCAAACTTGAAAAGATGGTTTAAGGAGTGAATAGTGTGTCAGAAGAAAAAATTTATGACGTGATTATAATCGGCGCGGGCCCTGCTGGGATGACGGCCGCTGTATACACATCAAGAGCGAATTTATCGACATTAATGATTGAAAGAGGAATTCCTGGCGGACAAATGGCCAATACGGAAGATGTAGAAAACTATCCTGGATTCGAAAGTATCCTTGGGCCTGAGCTTTCTAACAAAATGTTTGAACACGCGAAAAAATTCGGCGCTGAATACGCTTATGGCGATATTAAAGAGGTCATTGACGGCAAAGAGTACAAAGTAGTCAAAGCTGGTTCAAAGGAATATAAAGCCCGTGCTGTCATCATTGCTGCAGGTGCGGAATATAAAAAAATCGGCGTGCCTGGCGAAAAAGAATTGGGCGGACGCGGTGTATCTTATTGTGCAGTATGTGACGGCGCTTTCTTTAAAGGCAAAGAACTTGTCGTTGTTGGCGGCGGAGATTCCGCGGTTGAAGAAGGCGTATATCTGACTCGTTTCGCTTCAAAAGTAACGATTGTTCACAGACGTGATAAACTCCGTGCTCAAAGTATTCTTCAAGCGAGAGCATTTGATAATGAAAAAGTTGACTTCCTATGGAACAAAACCGTGAAGGAAATTCATGAGGAAAACGGCAAAGTCGGTAACGTAACGCTTGTCGATACGGTAACCGGTGAAGAAAGTGAATTCAAAACAGACGGCGTATTCATTTACATCGGCATGCTTCCTCTGTCTAAACCGTTTGAAAATCTGGGCATTACGAATGAAGAAGGCTACATCGAAACAAACGAACGCATGGAGACAAAGGTTGAAGGAATTTTCGCTGCCGGAGACATTCGCGAAAAATCACTGCGCCAAATCGTAACGGCTACAGGAGACGGAAGTATTGCGGCACAAAGCGTACAGCATTATGTCGAAGAGCTTCAATAAACGCTGAAAACCTTAAAATAAAAAGGGCTGTCATACGAGTTTCACATTACGTTACTGGGTTTTAATTCCGCTGTAACACATGTGTAATGCTTTTCGGTTATGATTAATAAAGTAATTGACCCCCTTTTTATAATGAATACACTTTTTTGGCACGGATTCTCCAGTTATCCGTGTCCTTTTTTTGTCCATAAATAAAAGATGAATGCCAGTTACAGCAAAATCATCTGAATTAAGGAATGAATATGCTGTAAAATAGAAGAAAAGATTGTCAATGTATCTTCATTGTGGGAGGCATCTTGAAGCGGTATAATAAAGAGACGATGACAGGACGAAGGTTAGGTGACGTACTTGCAAAGAGTGACAAATTGTGTGCTTCAGACGGATGACAAAGTTCTTCTGCTTCAAAAGCCGAGACGCGGCTGGTGGGTCGCGCCGGGCGGCAAGATGGAGAGCGGAGAATCAGTCAGAGACTCCGTCATCAGAGAGTACAGAGAAGAGACTGGTATCTATATCATAAATCCTCAATTAAAAGGCGTTTTTACCTTTATTATTAAAGACGGTGACCACATTGTCTCCGAGTGGATGATGTTTACGTTTGTCGCTGATTCATATACAGGACAAAATGTATCAGAATCGGAGGAAGGGAAACTGCAGTGGCACGATGTCAATGACATTCAGAACCTGCCTATGGCCCCTGGAGACGGCCATATCCTTGATTTTATGATGAAGGGACAAGGGCTGCTGCACGGCACATTTACGTATACACCGGACTTTGAGCTGCTCAGTTATCGTTTAGACCCGCAGCACATCAAATAGAAAGATAAGTCAGGGGGGAGAAAGATGAGTGTTAGTGAATCACATGATATTCAGCTTGTCATTATAACCGGAATGTCGGGAGCGGGGAAAACTGTCGCGATTCAAAGCTTTGAAGATCTCGGCTATTTCTGCGTCGATAATCTTCCGCCTTCATTGCTTCCGAAGTTTTTAGAGCTGATGAAGGAATCAAATTCGAAAATGAGCAAAGTTGCGCTCGTGATGGATCTGCGTGGCCGCGAATTTTTTGACCGGCTGATTGAAGCGCTGGATGAAATGGCCGAAAATCCGTGGATCACACCGCGAATTTTATTCCTGGACGCGAAGGATTCCATTCTCGTCACAAGATATAAAGAAACGAGACGCTCGCATCCGCTGGCAGCGACTGGCCTGCCGCTTGAAGGCATCGCGCTGGAACGAGAGCTGCTTGAGGAATTAAAAGGCCGCTCTCAAATCATTTACGATACGTCTGACATGAAGCCGCGTGATTTGCGTGAAAAAATCGTGAAGCACTTTGCGACAAACCAAGGAGAGACATTTACCGTAAATGTGATGTCATTTGGTTTTAAATACGGTATTCCAATTGATGCAGATCTCGTCTTTGATGTCAGATTTTTGCCGAATCCGTACTATATCGAAAGCATGCGGCCGCTGACTGGCAAGGATAAAGAGGTTTCCTCTTACGTCATGAAGTGGAATGAAACACAAAAGTTCAATGAGAAATTAATTGATCTGCTGAGCTTTATGCTTCCATCTTATAAAAGAGAAGGAAAAAGCCAGGTTGTCATTGCGATCGGCTGCACAGGGGGCCAGCACCGCTCTGTGACATTAGCCGAGAATTTAGCTGATTATTTCAAAAAGGATTACTATACTCATGTTACTCACCGGGACATTGAAAAGAGAAGCCGGAAATAAGATGGGACAAAAGCCGAAAATCGCAATCTTTGGCGGCGGTACAGGTCTTTCTGTATTGCTTCGGGGCCTAAAGCATAAACCCGTTGACATCACGGCCATTGTAACAGTTGCCGATGATGGGGGAAGCTCTGGCCGTCTGCGGAATGAACTGAAAATTCCGCCTCCCGGAGACATCAGAAATGTGCTTGCCGCTTTATCCGATGTGGAGCCGCTTGTTGAAGATCTTTTTCAGCACCGCTTCAATAAAGGGAATGACTTAACAGGCCATTCTCTCGGGAATTTGATTTTGGCAGCGATGACAAATATAACCGGTGATTTTTTTCACGCTGTCACAGAAATGAGCAAGGTGCTGAATGTCAGAGGAAAGGTTTTGCCGGCTGCCAATGCCAGTGTCGTTTTGCATGCTGAGATGGAAGATGGCCGCGTGGTCTCAGGCGAGTCAACGATCCCGGAATACGGACAGCGCATTAAGCGTGTTTTTCTCACGCCTGAACAGATTGATCCGCTGCCGGAAACAATAGACGTAATCAGGGAAGCGGATTTGATTATTATCGGCCCGGGAAGTCTCTATACAAGCATTCTGCCCAATTTGCTCGTCCCAAAAATCGGGGAAGAAGTGATAAAGGCGCCGGCGAAAAAAGTATACATTTGCAACGTGATGACTCAGCCCGGCGAAACGCTCCATTACACCGCTGCTGATCATGTGAAAGCGCTCAATCAGCATATGGGCTGCGGTTTTATTGATACGATATTAGTGAACAGTGAAGACATTCCCGACGAAATAAAACGTAAGTACGAAATGGAATCGGCGCGTCCTGTTGATTTTGATATCGAAGAGCTGAAAGCGATGGGGCTTGAAGTCATCAGAGATCAAATTGTAACGTATAAAAATGACGTAATACGTCACGATACACATAAAGTGGCCTCTCTTCTTGTTGATTTACTGAAAGAATGAAGCCTTGAAATGAGGTGGCTATATGTCATTTGCATCAGAAACAAAAAAAGAATTAACGAATCTGGAAGTGAAGGACTGCTGCATTAATGCCGAGCTGTCTGCACTCATTCGGATGAATGGAGCTTTATCATTTACAAACCGCCATCTCGTACTCGATGTTCAAACCGAAAACGCGGCGATTGCCCGCCGCATCTATACATTGCTGAAAAAACAATATGATGTGTCGGTCGAGCTGCTGGTCAGAAAGAAAATGCGGCTGAAAAAGAATAACGTCTATATTGTGCGTTTTTCAGAAAATGCAAAAACGATCTTAGAGGATTTAAAAATACTCGGGGAGAATTTTGTGTTTGAACGAAGTATTTCGAAAGAGCTGGTTAAAAAGAGGTGCTGCAAGCGTTCTTATATGAGAGGAGCATTTTTGGCAGGAGGTTCGGTCAATAACCCGGAAACCTCCTCGTATCATTTAGAAATCTTCTCTCTTTATAAGGAGCATAACGATTCATTATGTGACCTGTTAAATGAGTTTCAGTTAAACAGCAAAACGCTTGAACGGAAAAAAGGCTATATTACCTATTTAAAAGAGGCTGAAAAGATTACAGAGTTTCTGAACGTAATTGGCGCTCACAATTCGCTTCTGCGATTTGAGGATGTCAGAATCGTCCGGGACATGAGAAATTCGGTCAACCGCCTCGTCAATTGTGAAACAGCCAACTTAAACAAAACGATCGGCGCATCGCTGAGACAGGTGGAAAATATTAAATACATCGATGAAAGAATCGGCCTGGAGGCGCTGCCTGAAAAACTTCGGGAAATTGCGCAGCTTCGGATTGATTATCAGGAAGTGACGCTGAAAGAGCTGGGGGAAATGGTAGCAAGCGGGAAAATCAGCAAATCAGGGATCAATCACAGGCTGAGAAAACTTGACGAAATCGCAGAACAGCTGCGGACTGGGCAAACCGTCACTTTAAAATAACCGTAAAGAAAAGGGGAGATCTTATGGTTCAACAGAAAGTGGAAGTTCGATTAAAGACAGGACTGCAAGCACGTCCTGCTGCTTTGTTTGTACAAGAAGCAAACCGGTTTACGTCAGATGTGTTTCTTGAGAAGGATGGGAAAAAAGTAAACGCCAAAAGCATCATGGGGCTGATGAGCCTGGCGGTAAGCACAGGCACTGAGGTTACCTTGATTGCCCAGGGAGAAGATGAACAAGAGGCGCTGGAGAAGCTGGCAGCTTACGTTCAAGAAGAAGTTTAGGTGATAAAAATGAGTGACTTTCTAAAAGACTGCTTTCAGAAAATCGGCTGGGAGAAAGATCATGTCAGCTTCGGCGATCTTCCCCTTTTTCTCAAAGCAATGGCATACCGTTTTCCATTCGAAAACCGTGCCGTACTTGCAAAAGAGAATTATAAGATCACAAAAGAAGAGCTATGGCGACGTCTGCTCAAAGATCAGCACGGCGGCCTATGCTACGATTTAAATGGTTTTCTTTATTTTGTCTTGCGTGAGGCTGGGTTTCATGTGAAGCTCATTCGAGGAACGGTTTATGCAGGCGATCAAGAGGGATGGGCACTAGAAGGGACGCATGCTGCTGTATGGCTGTCTGCGGAAAACGGCGATTACCTCGTTGATATCGGCTTCGGCATCAACCTGGCGCTCCAGCCGATACCGCTTTCCGGAGAAACGGTACAGTCACCAGTCGGGTCATTCCGAATCAAAAGAGAAGAGACAGAAAAGGGCAGCCATGTTCTGCTGATGGACAAGGGAGAAGGCTGGCAAATCGGGTACGCCTTTACTCTTGAAGAGAGTGATCTCGGTGATTTAGATAACATGAAGGACATCATTCACTCTCATGAAAAATCTCCTTTTAACAAATCCCCGCTTGCCTCAAAGCTGACGCCGAGCGGAAGGATGGTCATGTCAGAGCGCCATTTTACGATTCATGAAAACGGCAGTGACATTCAAAAAAGTGACATTGGCCCTTCAGAATTTGAAGAGAAATTAAATACTCATTTTTTGTAACGTGAAAAGCTTGCAGGTTATCTGCAAGCTTTTTCTTATGAACAAGTGTAGATTGCTGTATCAAATGCATCTTCTGGGATATACAGTTTTCCCTTTTCGTATTTATAAGGAATTTCATTCTCTATAAAACACTCTTTGGTATAGTCAGTTAGTGTATCCCAATTTCTATGTATTTCCCGGTATAGTTGGGCTGACATGCTGAAAGAATTGACGTTATTGCCAGAAACAGCATGATTTTCTTCATCACGACACCTGCCTATTATGAAAATTTTACCTTTATCATTCTATTATAACAAAAAGAAAAAGTCCGATTTGCTTTTCCGCACATGCTATAATAATTTTGGAATCTTCTAGAAAAACCATCGTGATGTACATATAAGGGGGATCAACGTGTATCGGATTTTGCTTGTGGAAGATGATGAGCGGATTGCTTCTTTGCTGGGCGGTCATCTTCAAAAATACGGATATGAAGTGAAAATTGCTGAACAGCTGAATGATATAAAATTGGAATTTGCAGAAATGAAGCCTGATCTTGTGCTGCTTGATATCAACCTGCCTTTTTTTGACGGATTTTATTGGTGCAGGCAAATCCGTACCATTTCCAATGCGCCGATTATCTTTATATCGGCACGGATCGATGAGCTGAATCAGGTAATGGCGATTGAAAATGGCGGCGATGATTATATCACAAAGCCGTTCCATCTAGAGGTAGTGATGGCCAAAATCAAAAGCGTCCTGCGCCGCACATATGGTGAATATTCGCCCTCTTTGCCGCAGGAATCTAGAATAGTGGAGCTTGGTGGGCTGACGATTTATCCTGATCAAAATGAGGCCGAATGGAACAGCTCCCGTATTCTGTTTTCCCAAAAAGAATTTCAGCTTCTCTCTATTTTTGTGAGGGAGCATAAAAAAATTGTTTCTCGTGATGAACTATTGGAGGCGTTATGGGATGACGTTGATTTTGTCGATGACAATACGTTAACGGTCAATGTCAACCGGCTGCGGAGAAAACTGGAGAATGCCGGACTGAAAGATTGCATTTCCACAATCAGAGGACAAGGCTATCAATTTCAAGTCAATCGGAAGGATGAAGCGGAGTGTTAAAGACTTATCTCATCGACCGCTTAGCCATTATTCTATTTTCATTATTAGGGATAGGGTCCGCCATGCTGATTGCGTATTTAAGCATTGTAGAGAGCGGCGCAGAACCTTCCAAAGAAAATATGATGTACATATGGATTTTGCCCGGTACTCTTTTAGCCGCAGGTTTTGCTGCTGATTATGTTCGGCAATTTTCCTTTCTCACATATGTTAAAAAGCTTGCAGAACAAGTCTCTTCTTCGAATGACATCGGACAGTCTTTGAAAGCCAGAAAGCCAAGAACAGGAGAGCAAGCGCTTTGGACGAAGATGATCAACGCACTCGGGCAGCAATACGAAAGCAGGCTCTCACAATATATCAATCAGCAAAAACAGCATTATACCTTCACCAACCAATGGGTCCACCATATGAAAACACCGGTATCCGTCATATCCTTAATGATTCAGGAAGGAAAAAACGGAACTTCATCCTCTTTTCCGACGTTTTTAGAGGAGCTGGAGGATGAGAATGAGAGATTTCGCCACGGTCTTGATATGATGCTGCAAACGGCCCGGCTGGAGGAATTTGCATTTGATGTAAAGCCGCAAACCTTTGATTTGACAGAAATGGTTCGTTCACTGATCAATCAGGAAAAACGTCAGTTTATTAAACGGCGCCTTTTTCCAACATTACATGTGCCGCCAAATGCCGTTCAGATTTCCAGTGATCAAAAGTGGCTTTCCTTTGTTGTCGAGCAAATCCTTTTCAACGCCTTAAAATATTCAAAGCAAGGTGTGGGAGACCCTATTACAATCCGGATTGAAACACAGGGACATGAGACGCGCTTGTCGGTTGCCGACGAAGGAATCGGTATACCGCCGCAGGATCTGCCGCGGATTTTTGACGCGTTTTTTACCGGAGAAAACGGACGAACCATGAAAGAGGCAACTGGAATGGGCCTTTATTTGGCAAAACAGGTGTGCAGCCGTCTCGGCCATAAACTGTATGCGGAATCAAAAGAAGGGGCTGGCACTGTGATGACCATCGTGTTTTCAAGTGACACCCTCGTGAATGTGACAGCATTGTAAGGTTGGGGAGCGGAATTGCAAGAAAGTTCGATGGGAGGATGCTGACTTCCTTTTTATAATAAAGAAAAAGGAGGAGCAGAACATGAACGTGTTGCAAACAACGAACCTATCGAAAACGTACTATTCAAATAAAGGAACAATATCATACCAAGCGCTCAGCGCCTTTGATCTCAGTGTGTCAAAAGGGGAATTTGTCGGGATTATGGGGCCGTCGGGAAGCGGAAAAACCACGCTTTTGAATTTGCTGGCTACCATTGATAAGCCGACCCAGGGCGAGATGATGATCAACGGCATTCAGCCGAAAACGTTAAAGGACCAAGAGCTGGCTTTGTTTCGCAGAAGAGAACTCGGCTTCGTCTTTCAGGATTTTAATCTGCTTGATACGCTGACGATTCGTGAAAATATTCTCTTGCCGCTCGCATTGGATAAGGTAAAGCTGAGAGAAATGGAAGCCCGATTGGATGAACTGGCGGATACGCTGCAAATCAAGCATATTCTCGATCACCGCACATATGAGGTGTCGGGCGGACAGCAGCAGCGGGCAGCCTGTGCCAGAGCGATTATTCACAATCCGGCGCTCATTCTTGCTGATGAACCGACAGGAAACCTCGACTCAAAATCGGCAAAGCAAGTGATGAACACACTGGCTCAGCTGAATGAGGAAAAGGAAGCGACGACTCTGTTGGTTACGCATGATGCCACAGCAGCAAGTTTCTGTAAACGAATTGTTTTTATTAAAGACGGACGTTTCTTTTCAGAGATTCACAGAGGAATAAACAGGCAGGTGTTTTATCAAAGTATATTGGATACCTTGAGTGTGTTGGGAGGCGATTTTCATGAATTTGAGAACTATCGCCCGTAAAAACATTCTTGGGAATCTGCAACGGTATGTGGCCTACTTTTTAAGCTGTGTGTTTGCCGTTTCGGTGTTTTTTGTCTTCACATCATTTATTTTTCATCCTGATGTCAATGAAGACAATATATATGGCGGAAGCCTTGTCAAAACATGCTTGAGCGCAGCTCTTGTTGTCATCATTGTGTTTTGTATATTTTTCATCACATATTCCAATTCAGCGTTTTTGCAGGCAAGAAAGAAAGAGTTTGGGCTGCTGACACTGTTTGGCACATCAAAGCAGCAGCTTCGCAAGATGATTTATTATGAGCAGTCACTTATTTCTCTTGCGGCGATTGCGGCCGGCATTGGAGCAGGCCTGTTATTTTCAAAACTGTTTTTTATGATTATGACATGGATGCTCAGCGTGAAGGTGCCGATTTCGTTTGCCATTGTGCCGAAAGCGTTTGTGATGACAATTGCCGGCTTTCTCATCCTGTTTCAGACGCTGCTCATTTTATCACTGGGACGGATTCGGAAGCTGGAAATCATTGAACTGATTAAATCGGCCAAAAAGCCGAAAAGTTTGCCGGTTTATTCGAAATGGCTCACTGTATTGTCTTTGCTATGTCTTGGCAGTGGTTATTATCTATCTGCAACAGCCAATGCCATTGACATGATGTTTCGGGTATTTCCAATTTTGATTTTAGTGTTAGTTGGCACGTATTTCTTTTTTACACAAAGCAGTGTGGCGTTTTTCCGCATGCTGTACCGAAAGAAACACAGCTTCTACAAAGGCACGAATATCATTGTGCGTTCCAACATGATATTCAGGCTGAAGGATCATGCACGCATGCTGTTTTTAACCTCTGTCATTACAGCGGTCATATTAACAGCTACAGGTGTCATCTATATGTTTTATTCCGATTTACAAAGGCAGGAGGAGCAAAGCATTCCTCAGTCTGTTTCCTGGGTGGAAAAGGATGCTTCCCGCTTTCAGGTCATGAAGCCTGAGACGGCTGAGAATACATTGAAAAAAGCTCATGCTGTTATCAAGTATAAGGTGGATGCCACAGGGATTCCTGTCACTTTTCAGTCAGACTTGCCGTATGGAAATAAGAAGATGGAAGCGGAAGCTCTGCTGATTTCAGAAAAAGTCTATAATCAAGTCGCAAAGGAAAAAGGGTTCCCAGTTATTCATTTACAAGAAAATGAAGCATTTATTAATGTTTCTTTTCAAATGATGGTGAAAGACACATTTGGAGAAGGGGAAACAGCAGCATTTCATATGAAGTCAGGAAAAACCCTATCCTACGTCATGAAAAAGCAGCAAAACAAAGGGATATTGATGTCTGTTGATGGAGTCAGCCGTTTATTGGTTGTCAGCGAAAAGAGCTTTGGCAGTCTGTCACAGGATGTGCCGCTGAAGGAACAGATGAGAATGGTAGGTTATGAGCTTGAGCATTGGCAGGAGACGGTGGATGTCTCTGAAAAGCTTGAAAACATGGTGCCGAAAGAACATACATCTGATTTTCAAACACGTGCTCCTAGTTATCAAATTGTGAAGCAGGGAGTTGCATTAATGCTGTTTATTGGTCTGTTTGTCAGCGTGCTGTTTTTTATCGTGCAAGGAAGCATGCTGTATTTGCGGATGTTTACGGAAATAGAAGATACGAGAGTGCAGGTGTTAGCCTTAAAAAGGATAGGGGTTACGGACAAAGAGATTCACTCGATCCTTGGAAAGCAAATAGGATTTTTATTCTTCATCCCATTTATCGCAGGTACGATTCACGCGGGCTTTGCGTATGCAGCGTTAAGTAATATGCTGAATTCCAATTTATTTCTTGAGGCCGTAATTGTCATCTTCATTTATTTTGTATTCCAGGCTGTTTATTATATCGTCACCCGCCATATTTATAAGCGTGCTGTTCTTCAGCGTATGTAATAGAAATCCGGTCTGTTATCAGACCGGATTTTTGATTTATTGAAATTCTCTTGTGAGATTTTTCGGTGTTTGTCCTTGAATGGCTGCGATCATATTTTCGGCAGCCTGTTTACACATGTTGAAGCGCACTTTAGCTGTTGCTGAACCGATATGAGGAAGCAGCGTGACATTATCCAGCTGCAGGAGCGGATTATCTTGGGAGACAGGCTCTTTTTCGTATACATCTAGGCCGGCTCCCCTGATCCAGCCTTCCTGAAGAGCGCGAATCAGTGCTTTCTCATCAACTGTCTTTCCCCGGGAAATATTGACGAAAATTGCTGAATCCTTCATCAACTTAAATTCGCGTTCTCCTATCATGTGATAGGTTTCATCAGTCAGCGGCGTAATGAGAAGAATAAAATCAGATCGCTCCAGCAATGTATCAAGCTCTGCATACTTAACGCCGATGCTATCTTCTGTTTCTTGTTTGCGATGTCGGTTATGATAAAGCACTTCCATATCAAAACCAAATTTGGCGCGTCTCGCTGCTTGTTCTCCTATTCTGCCCATGCCGATAATGCCTAATGTTTGATGATGAACATCAATTCCGAAAAGCGCTTCCTCTTCCACGGTCCCCCATTTTCCTGCCCTGACAAAACGGTCAAGTTCGGCAACACGTCTGGCGGAAGATAGAATCAGAGAAAAGGCCAGATCTGCAACTGTGTCATCCAGTGTATAAGGTGTATGAGTGCCGATTACTCCTCTTTCTTTCATTGCTTCTATATCGAAATTATCGTAGCCTACTGATTGGTTGCTGACCACTTTGAGCTTAGGAGCGTGTTCCAGCAACTCACGATTGATTGACGGTCCGGACGTCCCTGATGTTAAAAGCCCTTCCGCTTCTTTTAATTTTTCAAATAGCACGTCACTCGGAAGCGTATCCTCCTGCCATACTTCATAACGGCAATGTTCTCCGATGAATGCTTCAATCTCTTCAGGAATCGGTTTTGTGATAAATACAAATGGTTTCAACAAGGCTCCCCCTTTATGGCTGTTGTCTATTTCATTATATCGGAAATAAATAGATGTTAAAAATATAGCTGCGTTTTTTTAATTTCTGGTTCTTTTGAACTTAAAATGAAGATAGAACAGCTAAATCTGCTTAAAAAAGTTTTTTAATTATCAGAATTCACCCATATTTTTTGTCAGACAAATCATCGATATACGAACTGCAGCCGGATTATAGGATTCATTAAATATAAATTTTATTATCTTTGAAAGATATAAATGTTTATGTTTTGATTATACAGTCCAATTATAGTGTCTTTTTTTGAAATCCTTTTCTTGGCTTATTCCTATGCTATAATTCCTTACTGTAAGCTGGGTAAGAAGGCTTGCAAAATCATATGGATGGGAGATGAATCAAATGGTTTCTTTAACATCAATTTTGGAACACAATCAGCGGTTTGTCAGTGAGAAGAAGTATGAACCGTACAAAACGACAAAGTTTCCTTCGAAAAAGCTCGTCATTGTCACCTGTATGGATACAAGGCTTACAGAACTTCTTCCGCAAGCAATGGGGCTTAAAAACGGTGATGCTAAAATTGTAAAAAACGCGGGAGCCATCGTTTCTCACCCATTTGGAAGCGTGATGCGAAGCATACTGGTCGCGATTTATGAATTGCAGGCTGAAGCGGTATGCATTGTCGGCCATCATGAATGCGGAATGTCTGGGCTGAATGCGTCCTCGATTCTTGAGAAAGCAAAGGAACGCGGGGTGGAGGATAGCTGCCTGAATTTGCTGACGAGCGCCGGACTCGATTTGAAAACGTGGCTGACTGGTTTTCACAGCGTAGAAGAAAGCGTTTCCCACAGTGTGAACATGATTAAGAATCATCCGCTGCTTCCGAAAAAAGTGCCGGTTCACGGACTTGTCATTCATCCTGAAACAGGAAAACTTGATGTGGTCATTAACGGTTATGAAACTGAGCTTATAAACAATCACTCATAAGGGAGGTTATAATAAAATATGCGATTCTCAGGGAGATTCAAGGGATACAATTTGCAGAAATTTCAGAAAGACTTGATTGCAGGTATCGTAGTAGGTGTCGTGGCAATTCCTTTAGGAATGGCGTTTGCCATTGCCTCGGGAGTCGAGCCTGAATATGGGCTGTACACTGTTGTTATAGCAGGGATTTGTATTTCTTTGTTTGGAGGATCAAAATATCAGATTGGCGGTCCGACGGGCGCCTTTGTCCCGATTTTATTCGGCATTGTCATGCAATACGGCTTGGAAAATCTGCTGATTGCGGGGTTTATGGCAGGAGTGATGCTGGTGCTGTTTGGGCTGTTTAAGCTCGGAAAAATAATGAAATTCGTGCCCAAACCCGTTATCGTCGGTTTTACAGCCGGAATTGCCGTGCTGATCTTTACGGAACAAATCGCTAATTTTCTCGGATTGAGAAATGTTGAAAAACATGAGAACTTTCATCACAACATGTTTGAAATTGTGCAGCAGCTCGGCACCTTTAACGTATATGCCATTTTGACAGCTGTGATCGGGCTCGTCATTTTGCTTGTATCCGCCAAGGTGATGCCTAAAGTGCCGGGCGCTTTGTTGGCGCTTCTTATTTCCACAGTGGTCGCGGTTGTCTTTTTCCCTGACCGCATGGCAACGATCGGGTCAACTTATGGAGAAATCCCCCGCCATTTGCCGGAATTTCAGTTTCCTGAGCTTACTTTGGATAAAATGGTTATGCTGTTTCCGGCTGCGCTTGTCATCGCGCTTCTTGGAGGACTTGAGTCGATTTTGTCCGCAATGGTCGCTGATAACATGAAGGGCTCAAAGCATGACAGCAACAAGGAGCTTGTCGGCCAGGGGATTGCGAATATGGCAGCGCCCCTGTTTGGCGGAATCCCGGCTACAGGAGCGATTGCGAGAACGGCGACCAATATAAAAAACGGAGCGGTTTCCCCAGTTTCCGGCGTCGTTCACGGCGTAGTCGTTCTCCTTGTCCTGCTTGTATTTGCGCCTTATGCGTCCCATGTGCCGCTCGCCAGTATGGCACCGATTCTCATGGTGGTCGCATGGAATATGAGTGAGCGCAAGGAAGTCGCAAACATGCTGAGACTGAAAAATGCTGATTCCTTTATTTTGGCGGCGACCTTCGCCCTTACGGTTCTGTTTGACTTAATCATCGGTGTGGCAACCGGATTGCTGCTTGCATTCGTGTTCTTTATCAGAAGAATGAGCGAAGCGACCCGCATCCACAATCAGGAAACGCATCCTGTTCTGGCGAAGAGAGAAGATCCATCTGTCAGCATGTATGCCATAGAAGGGCCGCTGTTTTTCGGATCAATTGATTCCCTTGAATCGTCATTGCTGGAGCATGTACAGAAAAAACCGAAAACCCTTATTCTGCTCATGAATAAGGTGCACTATATGGATACGTCAGCTGAAGCGGTGCTTGGGAACATTATGAATCGAATTAAGCGCCACAATGGAAAGCTGATGATTGTAGGATTGCAATCGCAGCCAAAGGAGCTGCTGCATAAAACAGGCCTTTTTCACAAAATAGGAAAGCAGCATTTCTTTGATCACCATGATGAAATCACAGGTTAAAAAAAGCGGCCATCGCGGCCGCTTTTTTATGCATGCTCAAATCGTTTTGTCAGTTTTTCTTGGTGGGCCTTCATGACGTCTTCTAAAGAGACACCATACATATCAGCAAGAATGGCGATATTTCCGATGACATCTCCCATTTCTTCAATCAATTCTTGTTTTTGCTCAGCGCGTGACGATTCTTTCTCATCCGGCCGGTCTCTGCCGATTTCATACGCCCTGACAGCCCGGGCCAATTCTCCGGCTTCCTCCATTAAAAAGCCGACGCGAATAAAAGGTCCGTATTCTGTCCAGCCTCTTTTTTTCGTAAAACTCTTTCATCCATTTTTCTGCATCAGCCAGCTCCAACCTCATCACTCCTGCATTCTTTATGTATTTCATATTGATATTATCACATGGAGATGGGACAATATATAGTGTGTTTTTGAATGTTTAACACGATATATAGATGCGGAGATGACAAGTTGAAAACCATTTGTGTATTTGCGGGATCAAACCCTGGGGGAAATGAAGCGTATAAAAGAAAAGCGGCAGAGCTTGGCGTGTATATGGCTGAGCAGGGAATCGGCCTTGTCTATGGGGGCTCCCGCGTCGGCTTGATGGGCACGATTGCCGACGCGATTATGGAAAACGGCGGAACTGCAATCGGGGTCATGCCGAGCGGTTTGTTCAGCGGGGAGGTTGTCCATCAAAACCTGACTGAGCTGATTGAAGTAAACGGGATGCATGAACGAAAGGCTAAAATGAGCGAGCTGGCGGACGGCTTTATCTCGATGCCGGGCGGCTTCGGTACATATGAAGAATTATTTGAAGTGCTGTGCTGGGCACAGATCGGCATCCACCAAAAGCCAATCGGACTGTACAATGTAAACGGATATTTTGAACCAATGATGAAAATGGTGAAATACAGCATTCAAGAAGGGTTTTCTAACGAATCGCACCTAAAACTGATTCACAGCTCGTCACGGCCGGATGAGTTAATTGAGCAAATGCAAAATTATTCTTATCCGATTTTAGAAAAAAAGTGGACAGAAATTTAAAAAAGAGACTTTCTCATGGAAGTGGAGAGAATGAGTCTGCCATCTAGCGTATGAATCCATGAAAAATCGAGTGTTTTTAACAAAATGAGGTTTCCTTAAGGGAAATCTCTTTTTTATTTCTCTTTTGCCTGCATCGTATATTTAACAGTAATAGAGGACTTTATCACTAGTTTGGATAATAAGCACAGATAAGGAGGGGATGAAAATGGCAACATTGTCAGATGTGGCAAAAAAAGCAAATGTTTCGAAAATGACGGTATCACGAGTGATCAATCACCCCGAGACGGTGACAGATGAATTGAAAAAGCTTGTTCATTCTGCGATGAAAGAGCTGAATTACATCCCTAATTATGCGGCGAGAGCGCTCGTGCAAAACAGAACACAGGTTGTGAAACTATTGATACTTGAGGAAATGGATACGACAGAACCATATTACATGAACCTGCTGACAGGAATCAGCAGGGAGCTGGATCGCAATCACTATGCTCTCCAGCTTGTGACAAGAAATTCTCTTAATATTGGCCAATGTGACGGCATTATTGCCACCGGCTTGAGAAAGAACGATTTTGAAGGTGTAATAAAAGCGTTTGAGAAGCCGCTCGTCGTATTTGGGCAAAATGAAATGGGCTATGACTTTATCGATGTGAATAACGAGAAAGGCACTTTTATGGCAACCCGCCATGTTATGGGGCTGGGGGAGCGGGAAGTTGTCTTTTTTGGCATTGATTTAGATGAGCCTTTCGAACGTGCAAGAGAACAGGGGTATATACGGGCGATGAATAAAAGCTTTAAAAAATCGAATGTGTTTCGGATCGACAACAGTTCTAAGAAAAGTGAATGCCTTGCAAGAGAACTGCTGAAATCCATGGACAATCAGGCCGCATTTGTCTGCGCATCTGATCGAATCGCGCTCGGCGTCATTCGTGCGGCGCAATCCCTTGGAAAGCGAATTCCAGAAGACGTTGCGGTTACCGGGAATGACGGTGTGTTTCTTGACCGCATCTCCTCGCCGCGCTTGACTACGGTCAGACAGCCTGTTGTTGAAATGGGGGAAGCCTGTGCGAAAATGTTACTGAAAAAAATGAATGAAGACGGTGCTGCACAAGGAAGCCTATTTTTTGAACCAGAGTTAATTGTTCGAGAATCAACGCTGTAAGCGCCTTATTCTGTTATCGGTAACAGGGTGAAAAGAATTGTTCCCGCAATTTCATCATGATACTTTCAAACTATGAGCCGGCTTCAATAAAACGGAAATCAAAGGGGGAAACATGATGGAATATGCAGCGATTCACCACCAGCCATTCAGCACAGATGCTTATTCTTATGATGGGCGGACTGTGCATATCAAGATTCGGACGAAAAAAGGTGATGCAGATCACATTCGATTCATTTGGGGTGATCCCTATGAGTACAACGACGGCAAATGGTCCGCAAACGAGCAGCCGATGAGAAAAATTGCTGCAACAGAAATGCATGACTATTGGTTTGCTGAAGTGGTGCCGCCATTTAGACGTTTACAATATGCGTTTGTTGTAACAGACGATCATGAAGATATCTTTTTCGGAAGTTCGGGTGTATGCCCTTATAACGAAAAAACACTGGAAACGATTCATTATTACTTTAAATTTCCGTTTGTTCACGAGGCTGATACATTTCAAGCGCCTGAATGGGTCAAGTCAACGGTTTGGTATCAAATTTTTCCGGAGCGTTTTGCAAATGGAAGAGAAGACTTGTCACCGAAGAATGCATTGCCGTGGGGGAGCAAGGACCCGGGCGTCAATGATTTTTTTGGAGGAGATTTGCAAGGGATTGTTGACAAGCTTGATTATTTAGAGGATTTAGGGGTGAACGGCATTTATCTGACGCCGATCTTTTCCGCGCCTTCTAATCATAAATACGACACGCTGGATTACTTTTCTATTGATCCGCATTTCGGGGATCCAGAGATTTTTCGTACATTTGTCAGCCAGCTGCATCAGCGGGGGATGAGAATTATGCTTGATGCGGTTTTTAACCATATAGGAAGCGCGTCTCCGCAATGGCAGGATGTCGTCAAAAACGGAGATCTATCCCGCTATAAGGACTGGTTCCATATTCACTCTTTTCCCGTCACAGACGACAATTATGACAGATTTGCTTTTACAGCTGATATGCCGAAGCTAAACACGGCTAATCCCGAAGTGCAGAAATATTTGCTTGATATTGCTTTGTACTGGATTCGCGAATTTGACATTGACGGCTGGCGTTTGGATGTCGCAAATGAAGTGGATCACGTGTTTTGGAAGACATTTAGGCAGGCTGTATCAGCAGAAAATCCTGATGTTTATATTTTAGGTGAGATCTGGCATTCTGCCGAACCCTGGCTTAGAGGGGATGAATTTCATGCGGCGATGAATTACCCTTTTACAGAGCCTATGATTGAATATTTTGCTGACCGGACGATTCCAGCCTCACGTATGGCTCACCGTGTCAATGCACATTTGATGAATGGAATGAAGCAGGCCAATGAGGTGATGTTTAATTTACTGGATAGCCATACAAAGCGCCTTTTGACCAGATGCCGCAATGATGAGAAGAAAGCACGCGCGTTGCTGGCCTTTATGTTTGCCCAGACAGGCTCACCATGCATCTATTACGGGACGGAAATCGGGCTGGACGGCGAAAATGATCCATTATGCCGGAAATGTATGGTTTGGGAAAAGGAGAAGCAAAACCAAGACATGCTGCGATTTATGAAACGGTTAATTGCTTTACGCAAGCAGGAAAACACTTTATTGACTGAAGGACATCTTGAGTGGAATCTGCTGGACGACAAAAATGATTTTATTAGCTTTTCGCGGACTCTTGATGAAAAAATACTGATTTATTTCTTTAATCAAGGGAATGCGGTTCAACACGTCAGTTTACGAGAGTTGAATATTGATAGGAATAAGAAAATCTGTGATGCATGGACAGAGCAGCCGCTTCATCATCACGATGTCATTGCTGTTCAGCCGGGAGAATTTTTGATTTTGAGTGCTGCCGCCCCTGTATAACATTCTGTTATCGGTAACAAATCGAAAGTTGTTGTAACCGCTTTCTATAGGACAATACAATTGTTATAGTTTCGTAAATAGAAGGGGGAAAAGAGATGGTTCTTTTAAAAAAGGGATTCGCCATATTGGCGGCATCATTCCTGGCAATCGGCCTTGCCGCCTGCCAAAGTTCAAAAAATCCAGCAAGCGCTGATGGCAAAAAGGTGCTGACTGTGTCTATCGAAGAAACGTATAAAGAATACATTGAAAGCATAAAAACAAAGTTCGAAAAAGAGAATGATGTCACAGTAAAAATTGTTGAAAAGCAAATGTTCGAACAGTTAGAAGCGCTTCCTCTTGATGGCCCGGCGGGTAATGCGCCTGATGTTATGCTTGCTGCATATGACCGGATCGGCGGTTTGGGACAGCAAGGACATTTGCTTGACATTAAGCCATCTCATACAAAAAGCTTTGGTGATAAAGAAATGCAGCAGGTGACAGTTGACGGCAAAGTGTACGGAATGCCGCTAGTCATTGAGACACTTATTTTGTATTACAACAAAGATCTCTTAAAGACAGCGCCAAAAACATTTAAAGACCTTGAAAAATTAACAGAGGATCCTCGATTCGCGTTTGCTTCGGAAAAAGGAAAATCAACCGGATTTTTAGCAAAATGGACTGACTTTTATATGTCGTACGGCTTATTGGCTGGATACGGCGGATATGTATTTGGAAAAAACGGCACAGATTCCGGGGACATCGGCCTGAACAACAAAGGGGCTGTAGAAGCGGTGAAATATGCGGAGAAATGGTTTAAAACCTATTGGCCGAAAGGGATGCAAGACAATTCAAACGCAGACGACTTTATTCAGCAGATGTTTTTAGAAGGCAAAGCGGCTGCGATCATTGGCGGTCCTTGGTCAGCTGCCAACTATAAAGAGGCTAAATTGAACTACGGAGCGGCTCCCATTCCGACATTGCCAAATGGAGAAGAATACGCTCCTTTTGCCGGCGGGAAGGGCTGGGTAGCTTCAAAATATACAAAAGAGCCCGAGCTGGCTGAAAAATGGCTTGAGTATGCCGCAAATGATGCCAATGCTTACGCTTTTTATGAGGATACAAACGAAGTTCCAGCTAACACTGCTGCAAGGAAGAAAGCCGATGAGCAAAAGAATGAACTGACGTCAGCTGTGATTAAACAATATGAAACAGCAACGCCGACTCCAAATATTCCGGAAATGGCTGAAGTATGGACAGGAGCGGAAAGTTTAATTTTTGATGCAGCTTCAGGAAAAAAATCGACACAAACATCAGCGAATGATGCTGTAAACGTCATAAAGGAAAATATTAAAGAAAAGTATGTGAAATAAAACGGCGGGATAGCGTCCGGAAGAATAGAGGGCGGAAAAAATGAATAAACATCACACACTTGCAAAGCAAAAACGAAAGGCAGGGCTTTTATCGATCATTCCAGGACTTGGGCAGATTGCGAATCAGCAATTGTCAAAGGGGCTCTTATTTCTAGCCATCACAGGCTTGTTTGCTTTTGAATTATGCGTTTTCGGTATACAGGCGCTAAGCGGATTGATGACATTGGGAAGTGTTCCCGGTGAAGATCACTCGCTGTTTATGCTGATTGAAGGCACGCTGCAATTGATCGTGACGGTGATTTTCCTCATGTTCTATATCTTTAATATTCATGATTCGCGTAAGACAGCCGCTATGAAAGCGGCGGGTTTGGAGGTCAATACAACAGCCAAGGATATGATCTGTCATGCGGGCGATAAAGGGTTTCCATATCTATTTACACTGCCGGCATATATCATGATGGTGTTTTTTGTGATTATCTTTCCGGTTTTGGTGACTCTGTTTGTTGCATTAACAAACTATGATTTTTATCATATTCCGCCTAATCGTCTGATTGACTGGGTCGGGTTTAAAAATTTCTTAAATATTTTTTTCCTTGGCTCCTATCGTGAAACATTTGTGAATGTACTGGGCTGGACGGTTATCTGGACAATCTGCGCGACAACGCTGCAAATCATTTTAGGGATTGTGACGGCACTTTTCGTCAATCAGGATTTTATAAAAGGCAAGCGGATATTTCGAATGATTTTCTTATTTCCATGGGCTGTTCCGGCTTTTATTACAATCATGAGTTTTTCCAACATGTTTAACGACAGCATAGGAGCGGTGAATGCACAGGTGATACCATTATTCAATCACCTGCCGTTTGTCGAGCTGCCTGCGATCGCGTGGAAGACTGATCCTTTCTGGACAAAGACAGCCCTCATTATGATTCAGACGTGGCTCGGCTTTCCATATATATATGTCATGGTAACGGGAGTGCTTCAGGCGATTCCAGGTGAATTGTATGAAGCGGCAAAGATTGACGGGGCCACTTTTATTCAGCGTTTTCGGCATATTACATTCCCGATGATTTTATTTGCCACAGCACCCGTGATGATTACTCAGTATACGTTTAATTTCAATAATTTCTCGATCATCTATTTATTTAATGAGGGAGGGCCAGGCAGTGCGGGAGCCGGGGCCGGATCGACCGATATCTTAATTTCGTGGATTTATAAACTGACAACAGGCACATCACCCCAATATTCCGTTGCGGCGGCTGTGACACTGTTAATTTCTTTCATTGTCATTGGAATTTCACTGATTGCTTTCAAAAAATCGAATGCTTTTGGCAATGAGGAGGTTATGTAGGTGAACGCGAGCACTGCCAGAATGCTTAATAAAATCTGTACGTATTTATTTTTGACGCTTTTAAGTATTGTCATTATATATCCGTTGCTGATTACGGCATCATCAGCCTTCCGTGTGGGGAATTCGGCGGCTTTTCAGCTCGATTTTTCGGGTCCTTGGACATTGGATCATTTTAAGCGGCTATTTGACGAAACGCTTTATCTTCATTGGTACAGCAATACACTTGTCATCGCGCTATCGGTCATGGTTTTGCAGGTTACAATCGTGACACTTGCCGGGTACTCGTACAGCCGCTATCGGTTTGCAGGCAGAAAAAAGAGCCTGATATTCTTTTTAATCATTCAAATGGTGCCAACAATGGCGGCGCTGACTGCTTTTTATGTCTTGGCGATGCTAATAGGCGCACTCGATCAATACTGGTTTTTAACAGCGATCTATATCGGCGGCGGAATTCCGATGAACACGTGGCTGATGAAAGGTTATTTTGATACTGTGCCGAGAGAAATTGATGAAGCCGCGCGAATTGACGGAGCGGGACATCTGAGGATTTTCGCTTCAATTGTTCTGCCGCTTGTTAAGCCAATGCTCGCGGTGCAAGCGCTTTGGGCATTTATGGCACCGTTTGGCGATTATTTGCTGGCGAAATTTCTGCTTCGCTCACCGGAAAGGCTGACCATCGCTGTAGGATTACAATCCTTTATTTCTAATCCGCAGCAGCAAAAAGTAGCTCTATTTGCGGCTGGTGCCATCCTTGCCGCACTGCCGATATGCGTTCTATTCTTTTTTCTCCAAAAGAACTTTGTGTCCGGTTTGACAGCCGGCGGAACAAAGGGGTAATTCAATGAAGAATCTGGAGAATAAAAGCTTTATCATCCGCTGCCTGAAAGCGGCTGCATCTCCATCAGGTGTTTGCAGCTATGGGAATACCTTCAGCTGGCTGCAGCTCTCTTTTCTCTTTATGTTTTTAACGGCCTGCTTAATGGCGCCGTTAGCGGTTTCGTTTGTGAAAATGGATCGCTTCAGCGTTGCATCTTTTATGCCGTCAGCGATTCAAGGGGTTAATGATCAATTTGCTGATCAATTACAGGGTTTTCAAATCAGGAACGGAAAACTAACAGGCGGGAAGAGCTCTGAGAGGATTGAAGATGGGCAGAATGTGATGGCAGTCGATATGAAGCATGAATATGAGACAAGCGGTGAAAATGGGCGATTGAAAGTAACTGGATTTGAAAACGCCGTCATATTTCAACCTGATCAACTGGTGATCACCGATCAAAACGAAACGGGGTTTTCTGTTGGCTATGCGAAAATGGACGTTAAGCTCGAGAAACCAAACGTCCATGATGTAGAGGTCTTGATCGATACATTGTGGTTGGCACAGTATAAGCCGATGATCATGATGCTGGCATATACGGTGGTTTCTATGATCCAGCTTTTGTTAACGTTTGTTCTTGCAGGTGGCCTCTGGATCACAAAAATATCAAACATGGTCTCTATTGCATCATTCAAGGAAGCAGTATCTACGGCGATTTGCGCCTCGGCACTGCCGGCATTTGCGGCAGCTGCTATCGGCATGGTTCATTTTGATTTGATTACTGTATTGATGATCCATTCGTGTGGCGTTACTTTGATGATCTCTTTTGCATTTAGATATTTGACCAAAACCCGCCGTGATAATGGAAACTTACATTCGGGAGGAAATGATGATAAATCAGCGGTTATTTGAGATTGATGAATGGAAAATCAAAACAAATACATTTAATAAGGAGCGTACACGGCTGCTGGAAAGCCTGACGTCTCTTGCCAATGGCTATATGGGGGTCAGAGGGAATTTTGAAGAAGGCTATTCAGGCGACAGTCACCAAGGCACATATATTGCAGGCGTGTGGTTCCCCGACAAAACGCGAGTCGGCTGGTGGAAAAACGGGTATCCGGAATATTTCGGAAAAGTGATCAATGCAATGAACTTTATGGGCATAGGCTTATATGTTGACGGTGAAAAAATCGATCTCCATCAAAACCCAATCAAATCATTTGAGGTAGAACTCAATATGAAAGAGGGGATTCTGCGGCGAAGCGCTGTTGTCCGCATTCAGGGTAAATCCGTCAGAATCAGGTCAGAGCGGTTTCTTAGCCTTGCTGTAAAAGAACTCTGTGCGATTCATTATGAAGCGGAGTGCTTGACGGGAAATGCTGTCATTACGCTTGTTCCTTACCTGGATGGAAACGTGGCAAATGAAGATTCTAACTACCAAGAACAGTTTTGGCAGGAGGAAGCGAAAGGTGCTGATTCTCACAGCGGCCATTTAGCGGCAAAAACGATCGAAAATCCATTTGGAACACCGCGCTTCACGGTATTAGCCGCAATGGCAAACGAGACGGAGGGTTTTGTCCATGAAAGCTTTAAAACGACTGAAATGTATGTCGAGAATCGCTACAGTTATCAAACGAAGGCATCATTGAAAAAGTTTGTGATTGTCACGACTTCCCGTGATTTTCGGGAGGAAGAGCTTTTATCGAAAGCCAAGGAGCTTTTGGCGGATGTGGTAGAGAACGGCTATGAAGATGCAAAACGGAGGCACACTGATCGATGGAAGGAAAGATGGGCAAAAGCGGACATTGAGATTAAAGGAGATGAGGAGCTTCAACAAGGAATCCGCTACAATATCTTTCAGTTATTCTCGACATATTACGGGGGCGATGCCCGTTTGAATATCGGGCCGAAAGGATTTACTGGCGAGAAATATGGAGGTGCCGCATATTGGGATACTGAGGCGTACGCCGTTCCGATGTATTTGGCGACAGCCGAGCCGGAGGTGACGAAAAACCTGCTTTTGTATCGCTATCATCAGTTGGAGGCTGCCGAACGAAACGCGGCAAAATTGGGGATGAAGGGGGCACTTTATCCGATGGTGACGTTCACCGGTGATGAATGCCACAACGAATGGGAAATCACCTTTGAAGAAATTCACCGCAATGGCGCGATCTGTTATGCGATCTACAATTATATCAATTATACAGGCGACCGTAACTATATGGAAGAATACGGGATAGACGTACTTGTGGCAGTCAGCAGATTTTGGGCCGACCGTGTTCACTTCTCGAAACGAAAAAATAAGTATATGATCCATGGCGTCACAGGGCCGAATGAATACGAAAACAACGTTAACAACAATTGGTATACGAATGTCATTGCGGCTTGGACGTTGGAGTATACTCTACAAAGTCTCGAAAGTATCTCAGCGGAGAAACGCCGCCTTCTGGATGTACAGGAAGAAGAATTGAAAGTCTGGAGAGAAATCATCCAGCACATGTACTATCCGTATAGTGAAGAACTGCAAATTTTCGTTCAGCATGACACGTTCTTGGATAAAGACCTGCAAGCAGTTGACGAATTAGATCCAGCGGAACGGCCTCTTTACCAGAATTGGTCATGGGACAAGATTCTCCGCTCCAATTTTATTAAGCAGGCAGATGTTCTCCAAGGCATTTATCTTTTTAATGACCGTTTTACAATGGAAGAAAAACGGCGAAATTTTGAATTTTATGAGCCGATGACTGTCCATGAATCAAGCCTATCGCCCTCTGTCCATGCGATTCTCGCAGCCGAACTCAAGCTGGAAAAGAAAGCGCTCGAATTATATAAGCGCACAGCAAGGCTTGATCTTGATAATTACAATCATGATACGGAAGAAGGCTTGCATATTACTTCAATGACGGGTAGCTGGCTGACAATCGTTCATGGCTTTGCAGGCATGCGCACCGCGAATGAGACGCTGTCATTTGCTCCGTTTTTGCCGAAAGAATGGGACGAATATTCATTCAACATCAATTATCGAAACCGATTAATCAATGTGACGGTTGACGAAAAGCGCGTTATTTTTGAGCTTGTAAAAGGCGAGCCGCTGCACATGAACGTTTATGAGGAACCAGTTGTCCTACAGGGACGATGTGAAAGGAGAACGCCTAATGAGTGAATGGTGGAAAGAAGCTGTCGTTTATCAAATTTACCCGCGCAGTTTTTATGATGCCAATGGAGATGGATTCGGGGATTTGCAAGGTGTGATTCAAAAGCTGGATTACATCAAAAATCTCGGGGCGGATGTCATCTGGCTCTCCCCGGTATTTGATTCCCCGCAGGATGACAACGGATATGATATCAGCGATTACAAAAACATGTATGAAAAGTTTGGGACAAATGAAGATATGTTTCAGCTGATTGATGAAGTCCATAAACGCGGAATGAAAATCGTCATGGATTTGGTCGTGAACCACACATCAGATGAGCATGCTTGGTTTGCTGAAAGCCGCAAGTCGAAGGACAATCCTTACCGGGATTATTATTTTTGGAAAGATCCTAAACCGGACGGCTCAGAGCCGAATAATTGGGGATCGATCTTTTCAGGCTCAGCGTGGACATACGATGAAGGAACAGGGCAGTATTATTTGCACTACTTTTCGAAAAAACAGCCTGATTTAAATTGGGAAAACGAAGCCGTTCGCCGGGAAGTTTATAATGTAATGAGATTCTGGATGGATAGAGGCGTTGACGGCTGGCGGATGGATGTGATCGGTTCTATTTCTAAATACACCGATTTTCCGGACTACGAAACGGATCACAGCCGCAGCTATATTGTCGGCCGTTATCACTCTAACGGCCCCCGTCTTCATGAGTTTATTCAAGAGATGAACAGGGAAGTGCTTTCTCATTACGACTGCATGACAGTCGGAGAGGCAAACGGCTCTGACATTGAAGAGGCGAAAAAGTACACAGATGCAAGCAGGCAAGAGCTGAATATGATCTTTACATTTGAACATATGGATATTGATACAGAACAAAACTCGCCAAATGGGAAATGGCAGATCAAGCCGTTTGATTTGATTGCTTTAAAAAAGACGATGACAAGGTGGCAGACCGGGTTAATGAATGTCGGCTGGAATACCCTGTATTTTGAGAACCATGACCAGCCGAGGGTTATTTCCCGCTGGGGCAATGACGGGAAGCTCCGTAAGGAATGTGCGAAGGCATTTGCAACGGTTCTGCACGGCATGAAAGGAACGCCGTTTATTTACCAGGGAGAAGAAATCGGCATGGTCAACATCGATATGCCGCTGGAGATGTATGATGATCTTGAAATAAAGAATGCATATCGTGAACTAGTCGTCGAAAACAAAACGATGTCAGAAAAAGAGTTTGTCAAAGCCGTGATGATAAAAGGAAGGGATCATGCGAGAACACCGATGCAGTGGGATGCCGGAAAACATGCGGGATTCACAGCCGGAGACCCGTGGATACCGGTAAATTCCCGCTATCAAGATATCAATGTGAAAGAGTCTTTGGAAGATCAAGATTCGATTTTCTTTTACTATCAGAAGCTCATTCAATTACGAAAGCAATATAAGATTATGATATATGGCGATTATCAGCTGTTGCAGGAGAATGATCCGCAGGTCTTTTCTTACCTTCGAGAATATCAAGGGGAAAAGCTTCTTGTCGTTGTGAATTTATCGGAAGAAAAGGCTCTGTTCGAAGCGCCTCCAGAACTGATTCATGAGCGTTGGAAAGTGCTGATTTCAAACTATCCGCAGGAGCGGGCTGACTTAAAGAGTATTAGCCTCAAACCTTATGAAGCTGTGATGGGCATTAGTATATGAAAGCGGTCATTTTTGATTTAGACGGAGTGATAACAGATACTGCTGAATATCATTTTCTCGCTTGGAAGCACATCGCAGAACAAATCAATATCCCCTTTGACAGAGACATGAATGAAAGGCTAAAAGGAATCAGCAGAGAAGAGTCACTTGAAAGCATATTGATCTCTGGCGGTGCGGAAACAAAGTATACAAATGCGGAGAAACAAGAACTTATGCATCGGAAAAATCATGATTATCAAACGCTGATCAGCAAATTGACGCCGGAAGATCTTTTACCGGGGATTGGCAGGCTCCTATGTCAATTGAAAAACGAAAATATAAAAATCGGGTTAGCATCTTCAAGTCGCAATGCTCCTAAGATTTTAAGACGTTTGGCAATTATCGATGATTTTGATGCCATTGTTGATCCGACGGCTCTTGCGCAGGGGAAACCTGATCCTGACATCTTTTTAACAGCTGCAGCGCTGCTCGATGTTTCCCCTGCTGATTGCGCGGCAATAGAAGACGCAGAAGCAGGCATTTCTGCAATCAAATCTGCGGGGATGTTTGCGGTTGGTGTAGGTCAAGGACAGCCGATGCTTGGTGCTGATCTGGTTGTGAGGCAGACGAATGATTTGACGCTTGAGCTGTTACATGAGGAATGGGAGCAGTATAGAATAAAAAGTGTTTAAGGGAGTCAAATCCTTGAAATGAAAAAAACCTGCAAGAGACGCAGCTCTTGCAGGTTGTGTTATTACTTTTTGTCTTCTGTGTGAGTCAAAATTTTGTCAATCAGGCCGTATTCAAGCGCTTCTTCAGCAGACTTGAAGTTATCACGGTCTGTGTCGCGTTCGATCACTTCAAGCGGCTGGCCAGTACGTTCAGCAAGGACTTTGTTTAGTTTGTCGCGAAGCAAGAGAATGCGTTTCGCGGCAATTTCAATTTCTGTCGCCTGACCTTGCGCACCGCCAAGTGGCTGGTGAATCATGACTTCACTGTTTGGAAGCGCATAGCGTTTGCCTTTTTCGCCGGCTGCAAGCAGGAAAGCGCCCATTGATGCAGCCATACCGATACAAATTGTAGATACCTTCGGCTTAATAAACTGCATGGTATCATAGATCGCCATACCGGCTGTAATAGAGCCGCCCGGGCTGTTGATGTAAAGAGAAATTTCTTTTTCAGGGTCTTCTGCTGCTAAGAATAAAAGCTGTGACACGATGGAGTTCGCAACGTTGTCATCAATCGCAGATCCAAGCATGATGATACGATCCTTTAATAGACGAGAATAAATGTCATACGCTCTTTCCCCGCGGTTCGTTTGTTCAATGACTGTAGGTATTAAATTCATAATGCTCCTCCTTCACCTTTTAGGTAAGTATGTAGTTACATGATACATTTTTGGTCAATAAAGGTCAAACAAAAAGCTGGTCTGATATGCAAAGTCGTCTCTTTTTCCCATTTTCCCCAAAAATACATGGGTTCAAACCATCGTATGTCAGATTTCCAATTAAGATGCTGTGTCTATTTAAAAAACGGCCTCTCGAAATAGAGGGTTGTTATTTTAATTGAATTATCGTATAATTAGTTGTGCTGACGTTCTCATAACGCAGTCTATATGCGCTCGTAGCTCAGTTGGATAGAGCGGTGGTTTCCGGTACCACGTCTGTCGGGGGTTCGAATCCCTCCGAGCGCGTCCAATACGTTTTAACCCCGTCATATCAACGTTTTCCGACGGTCCGTTAAGGCGTTAAGTGTACGAAAAGTGTCCGAAAGGACGCGAACCGGTAAAGAACGGGCCCGGCTTTAATCGGCTGGCTCGTATCTCTTAAAACGATATAGTTCGATTCAGCAAACGTAACCTCGCGGATAAATAAATCCGGGAGGTTTTTTGTTATGGCGGTTTTAAAACGCAGGCAAGGCGTCAGGAATCGGCGTGAGACTGACGGAATAGTAAAGAGCTTCAGAGCGACGAAGACCGTTCACGAAGCGTTAGGGATCGTTTGCGAGTTATTCGAAACGGAGAACTATCGCGAAAGAACGATCAATGATTATCGGAAGTATTGGTCGGAATTTATGGAAGTGGCCGGCATACAGCCGACGGATAACATAACGGACATTACGGAAGATCATCTGCGGTCCTATATATCAACGATGCTAAACGTACGCGATCTTTCACCAGTAACGATAAATATCCGTTTAGGCGGCATCAAATCGATTCTTAGCCGAATGACTAAGCGCGGTCTTATAAACGAGAATCCAGCGAAAAGAGTAACAAAGCTGCGGGTCGATGAAAAGACGATTAAGATGCTCACGGACAGTCAAGTACGGCGATTCTTTAAAATGATCGATAAGGATACGTTCCCAGGCTTTCGCGATTATGTAGCGTTCCTCATTGCGTTAAAATGCGGGCTTCGTTCGAATGAGCTTGAAGGGCTTAAGCCGGAAGATATCGACTTTGATAACCTCGTCATCATGCTACCAGGCGCGGTTAACAAGAACCGTAAAAATAGAATGGTACCGATGACTGAGCAAGTCGCAGAAGAATTGCGCCAATTACTAACGGAAATGACGGAGTATTTTGGTACATTTACGCATGTTTTCGTTAATCAGTACGGCGAGAAGATCGCGAAAGATCATTTGCGGAAAAGAGCTGCGAAGTACGGGGAAATGGCGGATTTAAAAAAGGAATGTCGACCGAGCCTTCATAGCTTACGACATACCTTTGCGATTAATTATTTAAGAAACGGCAGCGATATACGTTCCTTACAAAAAATAATGGGACACGCTGACCTCGCTTCGACGGAAATATATCTCGATTATGTAGACGATATCGTAATCGAACAGTACAGAAAAGCAAGTCGAAACGATACATTAAAGGTTTAAAACAAAAAAAAAGAACGCCATCCAGCGGAAATGAATCCGATAGATAGAACGTCCTGACCTACGTCTATTATATCGGAAAAAAGCGTACTTGTCTACGTTTATTTAAGTGCGCCAAAATTTCCGTCGGACAGGTGTCTCTTATCGAGGAGAGAAACCGAATGTACACGAAAGAAGCCTCTAAAATGGCGTCATTCCGTTCAGTGGACGAGCTTAACGGCGCCATCCGTACGCACATATACCGCAATAAATCCGACCTAACGCCTGCCGCAATCGAGGTTCTAAAGGTGTTGTCTCGTCATGCCGTCAAAACGCCGGGCGTGGCGTATCTGAAGCTCGCAACGATCGCAGAACTAATCGGCAAGCACCGCGTTACCGTTATTCGCTCCATTAAACGACTAATTAATCTCGGCATTATCCGCAAAGAAATAAAGTATCGGCCAGTATCCGGCGGCAACGGCGCCAATATGTACGTTATCCTGCCAGCGGTTAAAGCCGATGTTACCCCGTCCGTGTTACCCCGCCAAGACGCCGAAAAGCCAACAGAGACAAAGGCGGAAGTATCGAAACGGAAAGACGAAGCTGTTATTTCTCAAAGCAAATTAAAGTTACTACGTAATACGTATAGCGCGTTTAAATCGGCAGTCAATACGTTTATTAGTGACCGCAAGTTAACGAACAAGCTTTACGGCATTTATTTAGCGCATACGTCGTATTTAAAAGGCGTTTATGCTGCCGATACGCTTCAAGAAATCGGACTGGAAGCTGTACGACAGACATTTATCGCGACTAAAAGGAAAGCTATACGCAATCTTGCCGGTTACTATAGCGGTGTGCTGGATCGGATGCTCGACCGTTTGTATGCTGCGCGATTTGACGATTTAGAAGCATAAAAAAGACGCTGATTGTTCAGCGCCAGTAATTTATCGAATGCGGACCGTTTTGCAATCCGGACACATAACTAGTTTAGACGGGGTTCTATCGCGAGTTGTCGAGTTCAATCCTCTACTTTTCACAAGAAAAACGTAGTCCTTATCTGCCGCAATTGGGACAAAGCTTCGCTCGCCTTCTTCGAATCCGCAAGCTGCACATTTTATGTTTGCCATTAAAAACACCTCCCTATGCCAATTATATCAGCGTAGAGAGGTGTTGTGTGGAGGCTCGGTCAGTCACGGCGTTCGAACTGGACTACCTCTTCGATCGGACAGTCTAAGTATTCGCATATTTGCGCGATCACTTTCAAGGCAACAAACTCACCGGCGGTCATCTTCGCTAATGTTGACGAGGATATGCCTAAGTCATTTCTAAGGTCTGTTTTATTCTTCTTCCGTTTAGCAAGTGTGACTTCTAACGGATGGTATGTAGGTTTTAGGTTTACGATTTTTTCTTTTCTAGCCATATGTATCACTCCGCAAATATGTTTTGTCCTATTATATCACAAATAACCCGAAAAAAATATTCGATATATTAAACATTTTGTTCGATAAAGTTATTGACAGAGGGGCTGCAGGTGCGATATACTATGTTTAATAAGTCGAACAATTTGTTTGATTAACGAAAGGAGGACAGGAGATTGATTGAACTAATAACAAAGCTTTCCGTTATCGCCGCATCATGGCTAACCATTTTCAAACTCTTGTTAGAACTTAACAAGATGCGAAAAGAGACGAAAAGCAAAAAGCGACGCTCTCCCTCCAAGAAGCAACGTCGCAAGTGACTAAGACGGGGCGAAAGCCCTGGCTGTTCAATCAATTATACCACATATGAAAAAGATTAATACAATCGAAATTTTTCTAATCGTTGCCCTTTGCTTCTGGATCGCGAACATGAATTTCGCAGCACTTTCTGTTTTAGACTTCATCGGAATAGGCACCGCGGTCGTATATTGCGGGTTGATCGTGTGGAAGTTGCTGTCCCGATGAAAAACAAACCGGCGTTCGGCGGCAGCGCAGTCGTCGGACGTCACAAAACGAAAGGATGATCCATTATGACAAACGTTATTAAACAAAGCAGCCTTATTCCGGCTGAGTACGTTATATATGACTACGCAGGAGAAGGTGAGGACTTGCGGAAGGATAAACAGCTCGTTCACGTTGGCGGTAACTTGGCGATTGGGTATGAAGAAGGCTGCGGTATTATGCTTTACGAAATGGCCGGCAATCCTGGCGCATGGGAGATCGGAGACAATGATAACGTCTTACACGATGTATACGACGATGGGTGGCTCTCTGATGTACCGATCGAAAAGCTCGCAAGTATGTCGGTTCTTGAATTCATGCTTGCGGTTGCCGAAAGAAAAGCTCAGAAGAAGGCAGTATCGTAGCGATTCGACAAATTTGTAAACAATTGCCTCTAAAATTTTTGTGACTTTCGACATAAATCGACTGTAATATTCGTAATAATCAGTTATCATAGTAGTATAAAACGGGAACGTCTGTACGGTTTTTAACGAATGATAAGCTAAAGTTGAACAAATGTACAACTTACCGGATGACGGGCGATGTTCACCCCGTCAGCGACCTACTTAATCCTCCGGAATCCATTCGTACAAGTCGTCTATCGTCGAATTGATAGCGACAGCAATGGTTTTCGCGGTATCGAATCCCATCCGACGACTACCGTTGACATACTTAGATACGATGCTCTTATCGTACCCGGTTCGGTCAACGATGTCGGTTTGGGTTAGCCCGCGTTTACGGAGTAGGTCACGAAGTAGACATTTCCCACGTCGATACTTCACCGGTCTAAACACCTCCGCAAAGCTATATATCGGGCTTTACGAGGAAATTATAACCTATTGCCGTCAGTTTTTCTATTCGTTTCTGGATGTACAATCATTTCGAGGAAGAAGGGGAAAAGGTTGAAAAGTTTATCTGATGAAATTCTGAACTTGATTGAAGACAGCGATTTAAGTTACAAAGAGGTTGCCCACATGGCCGGAGTTTCTGCGCGTAGTATTTATGAAATAAAAAATCGTGGAACTATAGGTTTTATAACTATGCTCAAAATCGCCCAAGTCTGTAACGGCGCGGATTATCATGAAAAAATGACTAAATGGTGTCACTTACTTACCACCACTGAAGGTATAAAACACGCCTTTGAATACGCAGCAATAAAAAGAGATATCGCACTTTTGGGTGACTTGTTAGACAATGCAGAAGGCGACTATTCATTGAGTGCGTACTATGGGATTTACAGCTTAATTTATAAATTTATGAAGAAGGAGATTGCTTTCTTAGACTTGTACGATTTGCTTAAGCAGGTTCGAATTTCGAAGGATAAAAACCTCGCGATTATAGTGGATATCTACAAATGTTATTTACTCTATTACCAAAAGGACTTTCTAGGCATTCTTCAGATGGCAAATGTAATCGAAAAAGAAATACAAAACATAGGTCAAGACAGAAGCGCTTTTTTCAGACAATGCTATATATACCGGTTGGCGGAAGTGTTAATGCCGGTCCACTTGCATTTTAATAATTTTGAAGCTTCACGCAAATTTGCGAAAATTCTACTTTACAGTAATATCAGCAGCAAAACTATGTCGGATGGTTATTATTGTATTGGGATGACGTACTTGGGTAGAGATAAGGAGGTTTGTTTAAAGAGTTTAGAACGTAGTTACGAACTGATGAAGGAGATAGAACGTTCTGATTTGATTGAAGAATCCAGAATGCACTTAGAACTAGCACGCCTGTACTATGAAGTAAAAGAAGGGGCGTCCATTAAAGGTGTGGCAGGTTTTGCGGAGAGAATGCAATTTAAAAGTGATTCGGATTTCATAAAGTATTTTGAATATCGGTTAGAGAACTCACTGTCAAAACTCTATGAGGGTTATAAATACTTTTTTAGTCGAAAGAATTTCTTGTTTGCTAATTTAATAGCCGATGACCTTGCGTGTTTTGGAGTCGACTCAGCGCAAGTAGAGGCACTTAAGTCGATAAATCTAAATGAAAAGGTGGAGTTTAATTTTGAAGAAGAAGTTGTTAGCTGTTTTAGCCATTGGAGCCGTATTAATATCGCTCGGGTATCTTAACAAAAATGATCAGGCATCAACGCAAGAGGCGAAGTCTGAATTTAAAGTGGCCGAGATAAGCCCAGGGGCGTAGAAACAAACACTGCCCGCTGATAAAAATTGGCGGGCGTACTCATAATTTAAAAAACGTTTTGGCGAACGTAGTAAAACAAAAAGGCCGCCCTGTTGGCGCAGGACGACCCGATCAAAATCAGTTAGAAGATATGCAAGTACGATATCTACACTCTTGGCGGAGTAATCGTATTTGCCGTCTGCTGTTACTCTCACATAACAGCATTTTTCAAGCAACCAAAAAATAACCCGAAGGTTTAGTTACTTATTTTGTATTTTATCCGTTGCCAACGGATTTTACAAGGCGAACAGTATACGAACACCTTCGGAAAATTGAATGGAGGTCAATGATATGCCAGTCGATTTCGGATGGATATTTCAAATATCCGCAGTAATCGTAGTGTTTATCTTAGGCTGCATGGCATGGGCGGTTTGGAAAGAGGATTCCGACGCTCAAAACAACAACTTCGGAGGGTTCGATAATGAATAAATATAACGTTTCTCGATCAGCAGTAAAAAACGCGGTAGTTCGTCTTGGTCTTACAAATGCGCAGGCACCGAACGCATTAATTAAATATGCACAAGGGTCTTCATTCGTTTGGTTACTCGAATCAACAAGCGGTAGCCAAGCCGTTTACGACAACTATAACGAAAGAGTGCGCCTTGTAATCGCAGAGAACGGCACCGTACTGGACGTTTTCCCCATTGATTACGCGCTACAGTCACCGCACAACTTATCGGAAGAGGTTTGCCAATCGCTTAAGGAGTCGACTAAAAAGACTCTGATCGCGAAAAGAGACGAGATCCACCGCAAATGGTGCGAAGCTGAACTCGCTTTTCACGAAAATAGTTACGAAATAGCTAAAGTGCGTTTCGGATTAATTGACGCGAGTACCGACGAGGCTGCGGCGTTAAACAGCCGTTTAGCGGAGCTTTGCGCAGATAATAAGCGACTGCACGAAGATAGATCAGCACTTAGAAAAGAACGGACTGAAATAGAGCGTGCTCTTGTACCTTATATCTAAGATTGCGGACGGAACTAAAATTCGAGGGGGAAACGAAATGGAGAAAGTAAAAGTGAATCATCTTTGGTTGGTTGAGGACGGAAAGCGTTTTGAAGAAGAAATTGACGCAATTAATATCGGAAATGGGTACGTACTCATTATGACAAACGGAGAAGATAACGAGCATTTAGTCGTTTCTTTACTCACTGTATGAAGGTTTAAACGGACCGGAAATCGGATGGTTCTCGGAAGTTCACGAAGATGTGGCGTACACGGTGCCGGAAAGTGGCGTCATTCCTACGCTGGAAGAGGTTGCGGCCATGTCTGCGGTTGATCTGATGTTATTCCTTGCGGGAAAAGCGCGAAGGGAGGCGCAGCCAGCATGAGCCCATTCAAAGCAGAAAAAGTACGGGTAGTTCGACACGGATCGACAGATTTCCCATATAAAGAAACATACGACGCCTATCTCATCGCGGCAGATACGGTAGCATTGTGCGCATTTGATGCGCTGGGCGGCGGCAGGTTTGCGTTTTACGACACTGACGGCCTAACGCGAAAGAAAGACGGCTACCACTTATATGACGATGCGCACCCGGAAGCATTCGTATTCGAGTTCGCCAAGACGACGGAGGCCTTAGCAAAGCTTGACGGTCGCGAAATAGCCGATATGAGCGTCGCGCAGTTCATGCGATTGTTTTTCACGGGAGGCGAAAGTTGTGTATAAAGCAGGCGAAACCGTGCGATATTGGGGCGTTAAAACTGGCGGACTGACTTGGCTCTCATCTGAAGCGATGATCGGTAAGGTAATCGACTGGCAGCGCGAAAAACAGAGTTATAAGATCGAGGGGCGGTCGGGAACCGTCCAGGACGTTCCGGAAAGGTTAATTGACGGAGATTGCGAAGTTAAAGCCGGTTAAACGCCGGCTTAATTTTTTGTCCATTTTCCGAAGTACATACGCATCTATAAGTGAGGGAAGAAATTTTGCGAAAAGGTGTCCGTTTTGGAAAGTGACCTTGCAGTTATTTATGAAAAGATTGTGCCAATCCGGAAGTGTATACGCAGTTATATATGAGAGGTGAAAATTTTTTTGAAGCGTCTGTCCCACTTGTGGTAGGGTATACGAGGTTTTTGGTAAAAATTAGGATGTCGTAAAATCTAAGGTAGCCTACCCATTATATAAGTGTAGGGACAAAAACAAGAAAAAGTGTGCCAATCCGATACCTAACCTCGCAGTTATATATGAGGAGGTAAATTTGCGCGACATTTATTTGATGTGCATATTATCGGTTGTACTACTTCAGGTGTCGTAAAATCAGATATATATATATATCGATGGGGCTTTACTTTTGAAGAACGAAAAATCGGTGCCAATCCGGAAGTAGATACGCAACTTATAATGACGGAAGAATTTTTCGCTTAATTGTGCGGTTTAGAAAAGTCGCGGGTATTATCTAGTAGAAAAAGATTTATTCAGATGTCGCAAAAAGATAGAGGGAGTTATTAATTTTTGTAGACTTCTGTCACAAGACGGAACAATAAGGGAGGTTTTGATCATCATTACCAATGAGTTATTCGAATTAATAAGAAGGCATCAAAATATGACGCAGGAGGAATTTGCGAACTTATTAGGGATAAGCAGAAAGACAGTAAGTGCGATTGAACGTAACAAGCGTCCGGTATCAAAAAGAACAGAACATAAACTAATTCAAAAAGTCCCCATTTCAGATAGCCTTCTAAACTACAAAATGAGGCATGACAGTCTGAAAGAATTTATAAAAACGGAGGTAAGTCAATGAGTGCGAAATCTGAATACTGTCATTTTTGCAAAAAGAAACACCCTCTTCGAAGTATTGCAGATAACAAAGGAAATGAGGTGGCGTTGTATTGTACGAACAAAAGGTTGGTAGTTAAATCAGACATAGCGTTGTGGGACGGCGAGGACTTATACGGTAAACTTCGCGAGTATGTAAGGAGAACCGCAGACATTAGTAGCCTGAGTCGTATTAGGCCCGATAAAATCGAAGGTTTGGCGAAGAAGTTTGCGTACACCTACTGTAAACTGCCTTATGCGAAAGAAAAACGTTTGGATTATGCATTTACTCAATACCATATACAAACGATTATTGTCCGGTTAAGGTCAGAGCTGAGGGCTAAAGGGTGGGGAAAGAGTTTTTGATTTTGACTTAAGGAAAAACGCTAAAAAGATCCAATAATATCTTAACATGAAAACGGGAGGGGACGCAATGGGTTCAGCGACAAACAGACCGGACCAACACCGCAAATATGAAGCGGACTATAAACTGAATGATTCCGAGGGTATCCGCTCTCTATTGCGTGATTACCACAAGCTCTGTTATAGCCGAATAAATGGCGATTACGCGGCTTCAGATATCCTCCTAGACTTAGATGATGCGATAGACGCCGCGACGCTCACAGCGCTTCAAAAACGAGCTTTAACGTTAATCTATATCGAGGATCTTACACAAAGGGAAGCCGCCGCCGAAATGGGTATCGAGAGAAGCGTTGTATCAAAACACGTAACTGCTGCCGTAGATAAAATCGCAGAAATTTACGCATATTGGGCGGATAGAGGCGAAGGCTACTGCGTTAATTGAATCAAACCGGGAGTGTACCTGCCGCACTCGACGATTTAAACTATAAAACTCAAAAAACAGGGGGAATTTTTAATGAAAAAGTTTACTGAAATCGAACGCAATCTTATTACTGTTATCTTGGACGGACGTCGCAACGATTATAAAAAGGAGCATGATTTCGAGAAGGTGTTCGGTAGAAACGCAACCATCGATCTGACGGAGGGGCGTACCTTTTTACTGGATGAGGCACTGTTTGGCGTAGAGGGGCCTCCGGAAATCATTTACGACCTCTTATACGAAGTGGAGTGCGGCAATGTAAGCTATGACGTTATGATTGATGCGCTTGAAGCCGCAGTAAATGGCGATTGGGAGAACGTTCCGAGTGTCGAAGAAGCGATGCATAGGTCGGTTATTGTAGACAAGTTCCTGGACGAGCTAAGTCGCTATTACAATGCACTCCGGATGCTACTGGAGCACGGTTGCGAAGTTGAAAAGCTCAAACGCATCGATGATGAGATCATTTTGGCGCTCGGGGTGGAAAAGCAAGGTGAGAAAAGCCTTATGGAGTGTCTGGGCGACAATAAATCCTGCCAGAACACTGCGGTTCGAGTGTTCGAATCAGCGGACTTATCCTCCCTTTTTGAAACAAACTTCCAGACCCTGCGAAAGCTGATCAATTTGTTACAGGAGTTGGATGGGCATCTTCCGCAATCAGTTGAGTTCGACGCCTTTTCATGTGAATCAGTAGTATCTGATATGGCGTTTATAGTCTCTGGAGCAGATACTGAGTGGACAGAGTTTATGGAGAACGTAGGTGTTTCAATCTATGACTGTGATGCGGAGAATTACATTGAACAACTTAAGGAGATGATTGAAAGTCTATGAAAACTTACAAAATTGTCTATAAACCGGCGATAAAGCCGTTATTTAAGCTCGCCGACCCTTACGATATCTATGCGTTCCCAATGCCCGAATTTACCGGGTATGGGACGGCAACAGGCGAAAGGGAAGAAACGGTTACAGCACCCAATAAACAAATCGCGAAATCTATGCTCGCCTGCAGTATCATGTCAGAGCACCTAGGCGCCGGCTACGACAGCACACCGATCATTGTTCAAGCTCTACAGAATATCGTATCAATCGAGGAGGTGCGCGAATGAGTAACGTACTAGCGTTTGGTGGTGGAGGCGAACAGGAACAGCGCAAGCCAATGCCGAATGACAAAGCCGCGCTCTTAGATAATCCGCAGGGCTTCGAGGTTTACAACCGCGAGCTCATGCGGAAAGTCTTTCCGCGCTTGATTAACGAAGCCTATGACGTAGCTTATGCCGAATACAAACGTAAGCCGGAGATACGCGATGTGGTGGCGTTTTACTTTCTGCTGCAGTCGTATATTGACGGTAACTATACGCGCAGTGACGGCACCATCAACGACAGGTTCGGCGCTTGCTTCTTAAATTATGAAACTATCCAGCAACGATTGCGGATTGAAAAGCACCGAATCAATCTGCTGGCCGCGATCTTAGAGACGAACGGGATTATACGGACGACCGGACACTACGAAGGGACGAAGCGCTTTAAGTGGTACTTTCCGTCGTTCTGTCCGCACATAACTGACGATGGATATATCGTTAATGAAGACGGTGAGAAGATCGTGCCGGACTTCGATGTGTACCGGATGAGACGGCGCAAACGTTGATATGACGCTTCATGTGCGCAGGACACATTAACGGTGATGTGTACAGGACACACTACGGATGATGTGCGCAGGACACATTGTAAAAAGAGAAAGACGTAAAAGAGCAATTAGTAAAAGAGAAACAAATAATAGCGAGCCAAATGCTTACGCCTTTGACATCGCAGATATTAGTTATAAAGGATGTGTAAGTAGTTAAGTACCTTATCGCGATAAAGAACTTAATATATAAATATCTGCGTACACGAAGGAGCGAAAGCGACGGAGTGGGCGCTATTCTTTTATATTAAGAAATAATACTTATAAATGCACAATATACCCGAATAGTTATCTATGTATTATGAAAGGGTATATGCACACAATGTGTCGATATGCTGTCTTACGTTATGAGAACCGATATGCACATTATCGGGCTTTAGCTGTCTATACGTTATGAAGAAGGCTATCGTAAAGAAGGGCTGCCACTTACGGAAATAATACCGAGGCATCAGCCGCAAATACTGGCGCCTTTCTTTATGATGAGACTGCGTGATACCACACGATATGCCTAACGTGTTGCATACGAATAGGTGACGCTACTTATATATGTAGGAACTCGGTACAACCTAGGCGAGATTGGTAACGAAGTGTAACCGTAAATCAAGCACGGGCCCGGCGCGGACGAACCCTTTCGAAACTCACGGGGCTGGTCCGGTTGCCTACCGGTATATGCAATACCTTATACATCATAGGCGGCATACGGCATAGCCAGCACCCGTTGATCTAGCGCGGTTTCTCGAATGTATAAATGACATACGATTGATTGCGTTGTGTTAACGAGGAGGAACGCCGGTATACCAACGATCGTCAATCAATTCGAATGTAACTCAATTTACTTCTGTTAAATTCATTATTCAATAATACGAATAAAGTATTCATTTGCAAAAATCCGAATTTGAAAAAGGCCGAGCCCCCCCAAGCCGCCCCAAAATGCCCCGGAAATCAGGCGAATAAAACTGCCGCACATTTTTTCGAACTCGGGGCGTCAACTAAACGGAGGTGATCGCGTTGTTCATTCAGGTTCAACGGCTGACAGACGACCAGAAGGCGCTATTAACGGAAAGGTTCGCGGAGATGCTCGAAGGAGACGGCGCGATAAAGATCACTGTAAATTGCGGAAGACCCTCCATATACGACATGGTAAGTAGAACGACGAGCTTCGAAATCATCGAATCGATTACGAAATGATAAACGGAGGCGTAGGCGTTGCCCCATAAATGCGACGTTTGCGAAAAAGATTGCGAAGTAGAATACGATGATATTAACGATCGTCATATGTGCGAACGATGTTGGGACGAATATTACGAGTCTTGTTATTATGGCGGCTTAACATAACGATTCTGTCACGAAATTAAAACGTCACAGCCGTTTTAATCCAGCCGGAGGGTATTCGGTAGGGCGACGGCTAGAAGCGCTAATTCTCGAAAGGAGGTGCGTAATATGACCGAGGATATTATCGCACTGATGCTCCGGATCGAAACACTATATCCTATAACGTTTGAAACGATACAACGTTCTTTAGCGCATTTAAAAGCGTCTAATTGCGCCTGGTCTGACGAAGACATAATCGAAGCGCTTGGCCGATTAGCATATCACGGATGTACCGGTATTGATGCGAGTATCAGAATCGCGAGAATTGCGGAGATACACGAATATAGCGCAGTAAAGAACGGTTTACACGTGTCACTTGAAACGCTAGGTGTAGACGAACGGTCAGCGCCTCCTCTCGTATGGTATATCTGCGGTAGGTAGCTCCGCATTCCCTCGTCTTAGGGACGCTAAAATAATAAAGACGCTATACCCGTCCTGACTGCGGATAGATATAAAGCAGTCGGCTACCAAACGCCATCAGAACGAGGCTTCCGCCAACACGGCGGCGGTCTTTTTGTGCTTGCGTTTTACTGATCAGCCGGAATGTGCTTCCGAGCCTTCCGGTAACGCTAGCGCACCCACCGACACGCCTCTTAACAATGCGGACCCCGGTCGGTGTGGCAAATAGGGGCGCATGTTCCTCGGCGGCGATGCGGTCTCCAAAACCGCGTGGGCAGGTTCGATCCCTGTCGCCCCTGTAAAAGCGGGTTTCACGTTGAAGCGCGCTTTAAATAACGAAAAGGAGACGATGTGAATGGCGGACAAACGCGTATCAGACGAAATTAACGTAAAAGTAAACGTAGAGGTATCCGAAGCCATAACTGGTCTCAAAGCGCTTCAGCGCGAAGCGAAGGCGGCGACCAAGGCGTTGGCTGAGTTGCGGGAGGAACAGGTGCGGTTCCTAAGTGATTTCGATTCAGCCGATCTAACGAGAGAACTTTTGTGCCAAGGCTACAGCAAATAAAAAGCACCGCAGGCGAAAAGCCCCGATGCTTAAAGGTTAACATTCGCGTATACTTCATCGATTCGGTCCTGGTTAATACCGATATAACGAAGCGTGACTGACTGCTTCGAGTGATTGAAGATCGATTGTAAAAGCGAAAGGTCAGTGCCATTCTTATACGCATGATATCCGAAGGTCTTACGTAAAGAATGGCAGCCGATCGTACCAAGCTTTTCCGAAAGGCCGGCACGTTCAACTGCTTCGTTTAGAATGCCATAAGCACGTACCCGGGTAATGGCTTTCGAACCCTTTCGTGAAGGAAACAGCCAGTCGTCGTCAGCAGCTTCGGCCGGAATCAATTCGGCAGCGGCTTTTTTGATCGCGGTGTTGAAAAAGAATCGTTTTGACTTCTTCGTTTTACCTTCCGTAATCGTAACGAAGTCCTTACCGCGAATATCACCGACCTTTAGCGCGAGAATATCGGAAATACGTAGTCCGGAGTTAATACCGATTGTAAATAGCAAAAGATCACGCCCACGAAGGGCTTTTTTTATTGCGTTTATTTGGCGTTTTTCTCTAATTGGTTGGACTTCGTTCATCTGAATATCACTCCGTTTTCAATATGTTAAATTCATGATATCGAAATTGTTCAATTATGTCAAATGAAAAAAGGAGGCAGCCAATGGCGTACATTAACGATCAATGGCTTGGCCGAGAAGAGCGCCAAAAGCGAATAGATTTAATTACCGATCGTGTGCGGAAATTGGTTGCGCTCATCGAAGCTGGAAAAGCTACCGATCATCATATCGATACTTTTCGAAAAGACAAAGACGAACTCATTAAATTAAAACGAGTACATCGCGCGGAAGTGGATATGCTCTATTTCTTTTACGAATATTTCTCCGAGGCGAGGAATCCTGGAAATCCGGACAACTTAGTTCCGACTGCTACGGTCGATATGGAACAAGCGCCGGATTTCCACGTTAAGTTATCTCGTATCCTCGATACGGTTTCTAATACTAACCGGACAGCGCGAATCGCTTGGGCGGCGAGTCGGGGGCACGCAAAGAGCGCATACCTATCAAACTCCTTTCCAGTCCACGAAATAGCTTATCGCAAAAGAAAAATGATCTTAATAATTTCGGAGACAAATGCGGGTTCCAAGAAATTCATTAAGTGGGTCGCCAATCAGTTAAAGTACAATATTAAGCTGCGCGAAGACTTTGGCGTTCTGCTACATGAGCAAAAGACACGGAACGAAAAGGATAGCGAAGAGGCGTTTTTGACTACGAATGGAATCAAGATGGAAGCCACGTCACTCGGTACGCAGATTCGCGGATTCCGTAACGGATCACAGCGCCCGGATCTGATAATTCTTGATGACTTGGAATCGCGAGACTCGAATAACACGCCGGAGCTACGCCAAAAGGCGAAAGACTGGCTAAACCAAGACCTAATGCCGGCTTACGATCCGACACAGACTGCCGTTATCTTTATGGGAACGCTAGTGCATCACGATTCCCTTTTAAATTACGTTCTAAATGAGCGTCGTGACTTCATAAAAAACAAGTTCCCCGCAATCGTTTCGATGCCTAAGCGCGGAGATTTATGGGCGGAATTTGAGCGCATTTACAAGGAGTATGAACCAACGGACGAAGAGCTCGCGGAAATGGAGACGGCAGAGGAAGAAATGCCAACACCAAACGCCCGAGCAGCGCTTGATTTTTACGAAGCAAACCGAGAGGCAATGGACGAGGGCGCCGAGGTTCTTTGGCCGGCCCGATTCCCTATAACGCATTTAATGCTCGAAAAAGTAAACTACGGGACTAAAGCATTCAATACCGAATTTATGAATAATCCAATCGACGAAGACTCTCAGGTATTCAAACCGGAGTCTTTTTATTATTACGACGGAATTGATTTCACCGAGGACAAGTACGACTTTTATAGCGGAATCGACTTCGCTATGGGTAAGGAACGCGGAGATTACTCGGCAATAGTTACTATCGGGAAACACAAAGCAACCGGCAAGATATACGTGGTCGACGCGTGGGGCGACCGAGTGCATCCGGACGTTTTCTTGCGTGTAATAGCCGACAAAGTTCGGAAGTATCAGCCGACTAAGATAGCGGCCGAGGCACAGATGGCGCAGGAGTTTTTTATCGATACATTAAGGCGCGAGCTGCAGATCGAAGGATATCCGGCGCATTCACGCGTTAAGAAGATAGTACAAAGGTCGCGCAAAGAGCTCCGTATCGAGGCACTTTTGCCGGAAATAGAAAACGGAACAATCGTTTTTAACCGTGGACATGCGCTTTTATTAGAGCAATTAGAACGATACGGTTCGAGGTGGAACGATGATCTACCGGATGCGTTAGAAATGGCGGTATCTATTTCGAAACACACAAAAAGCCCAATTCGGATGAAACCGAGTTGGCTATAAAGGAGGCGATAACTACATGTCAAGACTAAAGGAACTGGAATCAAAGCTTACTGTTCAGCAGAGAAAGGCGGCGCAGCTACTTGTCGAGAATGACGTAATCGCGGCAGCTTCCGGTGAGAAAAAGAGCCAGGAGGAAATAGCAAAGGAAGTCGGCGTCGACAGGATCACGACTTATAGATGGCGGCATCAAAACGCGACATTTATCGAATATATGAACCTACTAGCTGACGATATGCTTTCATCTCATCGCGCAGGTGTTTACGGGCAGCTTTTAAAACTAATCAACGGCAAACAGCCATCAGTTAAAGCGATCGACTTGTTTATGAAGCGTTACGGACTACTTACGGAGAAAGTTCAGACAACCGCGGGTCCGACCGAACCGAGCAGTAACGCGGATATCGAGAAGGAAATCGCAGAATTAGGCGAGATATTGGGCGAAAAGGAGGAATAGCGTAATGGGCGTTTTAGATTGGTTTAAACATCGCGGCCATGATCCAGACGAATGCCTGCACGTTAAAACGTACGGCATTATTCGAGAAGGAGCGCAGTTCCCGCCCGCAGACTCAATTGAGCGTCTGGCGAAATATAAACGAGCAAAAAAGTTCTTCGATGGGAAGCAAAGGGATCTATACGAAAGAGCCACGCACGTTCTTAAAGGAACACCTCATGCGGATCAGCTTGAAAAGCTTTATATCGCGATTAACTTGGCGGATATCCTTGTTACAAAGCCGGCCGATCTACTCGTAGGAGAGCCCGTTAGATTTGAGACGGGTAAGCCGGATACAAGCGAAGAACAAAAAGCGCTTAACAAGTACGTTGAAGAAAATGACGTTAATCAGTTAATCCATGAAAGTACAGTGTCTAACGGGTATAGAGGCGATGCGTGGTTTAAAGTTCGCTACGGTTATCGACAAGACTTTTCCGAAGTTAAGAAGTTAGGCTTGATCGATGGAGATGCGCCGCCGGGCGTTGAAATGGAGCCGATTATTGAGCACGTTAACGCAAATTTTGTTTTTCCGGAAACGTCAGACGGCAACGTGAAAACACTAAAAGCACTGAATATCGCGCAAGTTCAATGGGTGGAGACTGAAACCACTGAAATTCCTTACTTACTTGTCGAAAGGCATATACCGGGATATATCTTCTACTCGAAGTACCGTCTTTACGAGAATGGTTACGATAATTCTACCGGAACACCTATCCAGGTATTTAGAATTGGCGAATTAATCCCTGACGGAGTAGAGACGGAGTACGAAGAAACCGGCCTAACTCATATTCCTGTATTTCACGCACCATATAAGAGCGTAGATGACTCGCTCTTTGGGATCGGCGTCATAGAAAAGCTTGAAACTGTGTTGTCCGCGATAAATGATCGGCTTGTTCAGATCGACTATATCTTATATAAGCATAGCGATCCCGTTGCATTCGGTCCAGACTTAGAAGGCGATGGCGATTCTATCCAGTTCGGCGGCAGATATATTCCAGTTACGAAAGAGGATGCAACCCCCGGTTATATGACGTGGAACGGTCAATTAGACGCGGCTTTTAAAGAACTCGATATTTTATTCAGTAACGTTTTCCAAATGGCAGAGACGCCGCAATGGCTGTTCGGAACTACAGTTTCCGGAGAAAGCGGCGCCGGGACCGGAACATCACATACAGACGGCGCAGCAATAGAGGCCCGATTTATGCCGATTCTTTCGAAAGTTAAGCGAATCCGTACCCACTATGACAAAGCGATCAGAGATGCGTTATGGACGTGTATGTTATTCGATAAACAACTCGGTGACCTGAAAGTCGCAGAGGCAGTATATCCTAAAGCGGTTTGGAGCGACGGTCTACCTAAGAGTGCGAAAGAACTTGCGGAGATCATGCAAATACGTACCGGAGGCAAGCCGACAATCGACGTCAGAACTGCGATTAAGATGCAAGACGATGTCGATGACGAAAAAGCTGACGAAACTATTCGCCGTATTGAAGACGACGAGAAATCAGCAAACGGTTTTGTAGACTCGTCTATATTCAATGGAGAGGCTGAAGATCCGGGCACCTCCACAGACGAGCAGACGGAAGATCACGACAAAGCAAAATATCCCGAAGAAGTCCCGAAAGTAGATGACGAATAATGCCGCAAGTTCCCGAACCCAATTACGATTATCAAACGGATCAATTGGCTGCCCTTTATCAGAGTGCGATACGGGATATCTTAGCCGAGCTCGACCGAGTAGACGTCAGTAACTTTCAGAGAGCAAACGCGACGGCGACCCTTAAATCGATCAGCGAAATTCTAAGCGAATTAAACAAAGAGTCTGCCACATGGGTCAAAGAAAACGTCCCGAAAGCAGCAAAAGACGGAATAGTAAATACGTTACTATCTCTCGAAGTTGCTGCGAGCGTTTCAGAAGCCCAAAAGATCGTAGCTTTTAACGAAGTAAATGACGCGATGGTGGCCGCGGCGGTAGCAGATACACAAGCGGACCTTTTGGCCGTTACGCAGAACGTTGACCGAAAGACACGCGCAGCCGTTAGAAAAGCCGTATCTGATTCGATGCGGTATAACATGGCGCGCGGTACTAACGGGCGGCGAAGCATAACCGAAGATGTCAGAAAAGCACTTCAAAACTCGGTTACAACTGGCATCATTGACGCGCGAGGAAGGCGCTGGAAACCTGAAGTTTATTCGGAAATGGTAGTTCGAACAAAGATGATGGAAACTTATCGCGAAGCAAATACGAATGAGGCGGTAGGGCGCGGTGTTTATTACGCGCAGATATCATCGCACGGGGCAACGGATCTTTGCCGTAATCACGAAGGTCAAATTATTAAGCTGACGGAAGATGCGCCAGGCAACTATCCGACCTATGAAAGTCTGAAAGCGACTGGCGAGATATTTCACCCCCGATGCAAGCACGTTTTTTCACCTATAAGAAATCCTTAAGAGCGCCTATATTGGGCGCTTTTTTATATCGTCCGAACGTTAAGACGTTAAACGAAACGGTGCTTATTTAATAGGCGACGGCCTTAAAACGGTTGGAGGACGAGTATGAGCGAATCAAAACTTCTTCGATTGAACAGTCTTCAGTTTTTCTCGGAGCCGACAGAACCCGCAGCAAGCGAACCCACTGAACCTACAGCGGCCGCAGGATCAGAGGAAACACCGCCGGCAGAAAAAACGTTCACCCAGGAAGAGCTTAACAGAATCGTAACTGAACGGGTTGATCGCGAGAAGAAGAAGTATGCAGACTATGAGGATTTAAAAGCTCAATTAGCTGCGTTAGAAGACAAGACAAAGGCGGACAGCTCGGCTTTAGAAAAGTATGCCGAAGTCGAAGCGCGAAAGGACGCCCTAGAAGGAACGCTAACCAAGCTATTTGATTCCAAAATTACGGGCATCCCGGAAGAGTTTCATGATCTTATCCCTAGCGACGGCCCTATCGAGCAGCGGCTAGATTGGGTTGTAAAAGCTGAAGAAAAAGGGCTATTTGCCCCTAAAGCTAAGACGCCGTTAGGAAAACCAAGTAACCCGCAGCCAGATACAAGCGAACACCTATCCAAATTATCACCACGCGATCTAATCAGAAAAGGATACGCGAAAAACCAGTAACCCATATAAAACCAAAGGAGTGTTTATTTAAATGGCAATCTCATTAGTGGAATCAGCAAAACTAACCCAAGACGCACTGAAGAAGGGTGTTATTACAGAGTACGCACAGAACTCAGCAGCATTGGAGATCTTACCGTTTATCGAAATGGAAGGTAACGCGTTCTCTTATAACCGTGAAGGCGCACTGCCTGGTATCGATTTCCGTGCAGTAAATGAAGCTTACAAAGAAAGCTCAGGAACAGTAAACAACCAAGTCGCTCGTTTAGCGATTCTCGGTGGAGACGTAGACGTTGATAAATTTATCGCTCAAACAAGAAGCAATATTAATGACCAACGAATGGTACAAACATCTCTTAAAGTAAAAGCATTTGCGCGGTTCTTCGAAAAGAACTTCATTGACGGAGATGTAGGAGCCAACCCGAACGGATTTGACGGACTGAAAAAACTTACTACAACGGTTGTAGACGCCGGCGAGAATGGTAATCCTTTAACGCTCTCAATGCTTGACGAGTTACTAGACGCGGTCGATGGCGGCCCTAATGTTTTGTTGATGTCTAAGGAAATGCGAAGAAATTTAAAGGCCCTCATCCAAGCCGAAAACGGATACTTTGAAACAGACGGATACGACGCGTTTGGCCGTCCTGTATTAATGTATGGTGGCGTCCCTATCCGTACTATCGGCAAAGATACAAACAACGCTGAAATTCTCGGATTTAATGAAACTCAAGGAACTTCTGCGGACACTGGATCTATCTACGCGCTCCGCGTTGACGAAGCTGACGGCGTTGCGGGTATCACTAACGGCGGCGTTCAAGTATACGATCTAGGCGAGCTGCAACAAAAACCGGCTTACCGTACACGTATCGAGTTTTACGCTGGATTAGTTGTTCAGAACTCTTCATCTGCGGCTCGTCTTAAAGGTGTACAACGTAAAATCTAATCGCAGTAACTAACGGGGCGGCATAGTCCGCCCTATTCTTTTAAGGAGGAAAGATAATGAAATATAAAATCCAAGCCCCAAACGAGCATTATAACGGCATTACTGCGGGCGTTTCTTTTTCTTCCGGCGTTGCTGAAGTCGAGTCGAAAGAAGTACGGAACGAGCTCGTAAATAATTTCGGATACAAAGATATTAGTCCGGAGGCTAAGGCGCCTAAGAAACCCGCACGTAAATCCTCCGACAAGTAAAAAGGAGGCTGCCGGAAATGGCGTTAAGTTTAGAAGCTGCAAACGAATATATAAACCGTATGACTATAGATAACGAAGATTGGAACGATTATGAAGACGAAAAAAGAACCCGAATCCTTAACGTTGCTGAAGACGTACTCAAACGAAAATATCTCGATAACGATTACGTTATCCCGGATGATGCGGTGTACGAGTTCGCCAACGTTTTGGCAACGGCTTATAACGATACAAACCGTTTAAACAAGCACGGTATCGCATCGTTTTCTATTACGGGTGTCGGCTCGTTTACCTATAAAGAAACCTTACGTGCAGATGATGAGGCGCTTATTCCCAAAAAGACGTACGACCTTATCGGAGAAGCAAACGGAGTAAAGCTTGGCGGCCGTAGAGCAAAATGGACGGTGATGTAGATGCCGATCATTCCTATGCGTCAGATCGTACACGTAAGTCGCGATAGTTCGTCAGAGTTGGATAGATGGGGAAACCCGAAAGTGCCGAAAAAATTCGAATTGAAATGTCGGATAGACGAGGGTTCCAACATCGTATCCTCACGGACGTCGGGCGTAGTTAAAGGCGAGGAAGTCGTATCAACTGCGCGTATTCTTATCGATAAGCTGGCTGACGTGAAATACCAGGACGTTCTATCATTCACTAACGAGTTAGGCGAAACTGTCCAGCGGAAGCCGAAAGAAATTAATGTTCGCAGAAATATCGGAGGAAAGCCAATTCTTACGGAGGTCATCCTATGAGTTTTACACTTGATGCGGGCGACTTTCTCCATCGGCTTACCGAAGAAGAATCAAACGTAACACAGGCAGCAAAGACCGCAATGTACGACAACGTCGATGATCTCGCAAGGATTGCGCAAAACATAGCTCCGATCGATAAGGGAACGTTGCGTCGAGGGATGAAAAAGAAGGTAACACTTAAGCGAAAAAGCATTATCGGTGAAGTCTCGTTTTCAGCAAAGGACAAAGGCTTCAATTATGCCGTATGGACACACGAAGCCGATTATAATCTCGGTCCTACCTCGGCTGCTGCCGGAGGGGCGGACGGATATTCAGTCGGCAATAAGTACCTGGAGCGCCCATTAAAAGGTGAGGCACAAAAGTACATCGATAACATAGCAAACGCAGTGAAAGGGGCGTTGTAATGCGTTGAAGATACTCGAATTAATCTCGTTTATAGAAGCGCGAGTTGACGGCGTTTATTACCCGAACCGTTTTCCGCGTGAAGCAGTTGACGAATGTATCTCGGTTAAATTGACCGGAGGCTTTCCTCCGTCACAGTGGACCGGCAAGAAGCAGCCGTCTTTTCAAATTCTTGTACGTGGTAAAGCCGCCGGTGATGCTGCCTGCGAGGATAAGGCGTATGAGTTATATGGTGCCTTGTGTAATTTACGCGAAGTCACTATCGGAAATGATTCGGTAGTTATCATACGCGCGACAAACTCGGAACCGTTATTTATAGGTTATGACGACAATGATCGACCTCAATATTCGTTAAATTTTGATTGCGTTGTGCGCCCTTAATCGGGCGCTTTTTTATTGCGAAAAATAAGGAGGAAAACAAATGGCAGGAATTAGAACGATTAATGTTCCGATTGGCCCGGCTATCGTAGAGTACGGCGAAGGCGCGGACATGGTGGTATTTGATATCACTAAGGGCGGTATCAACTTTAAGGCACAAATGTCGAAGCAAGACACCACGGTAGATCAGTACGGGGATTCCGTTGTTAAGTCGACAACAAAAGGTGGAACAGCAGAGGTTACGGTACCTTTCGCGCTATATGATCTCGATAAACTTAGCGCAGCAATCCCTAATAGTACCCTCGTCGTTGACGGCGCAGACCCTACGAAGAAAAAACTCGTGGTAAGTGGGAAGGCCGGCCATGACATGCTTAAAGACGCGAAAAAGCTCGTTATTAAGCCGATTGATCCGGAGGCTACTGCGAACGATTGGATCACGATTCCACTTGCGGGCGCTATGACCGATCTCGAATATACCTACGATTCCGATAACGAAAGGATTGCGAACCTTACTTTCGTAGCTTATCCGGACACTCTAGGAAACGGCGACCTTTACATTCTTGGTGACGAAACGGCTGACGCTGCAAATACGGCTCCTTCAACAGGGGCGTGAACATAAGGCATCGCTTAATTGCGGTGTCTTTTTATATTTAACGAAAAGGAGCGAGTTGATTGGGTATTTTCGGTCTTAAAAAAGCGATGGACCAAACGGATAACAAAATGAGCCTCGGCGAAAAAACGGTCGAGATTCCGAAATTAACGCCGGCTAAATGGAAGCAACTATTCGGAACAGTAGATAAGATCCCAGGCTTGGTTCTTCAAGTGTTAACCGCGGAGAAAAGCGATTTTTATGCTTACCTTATGAGCGCAATCGATATCGGATTAGATGAGCTAGTCGATCTCGTAGCAGCTCTTAGCGACGTAGAGGCGGATTATCTTAAAGACGAAGTTGGGACAGACGAAATTGTGGAGTATTTAGTGCGAACAATTAAGAAAAATCGATTAGATACGCAATTAAAAAACCTAAAAAGCCTTCTTCCGAGCCCTCAAAAGTAAAAGAAGAAGGCGATAAGTACACAATCGACGATTATCTCATAGAAGCTGCGATTAACCTTGGCGTTACTCAGCACGAGATTGAGCACGAGTATTACATGGTAGATATACCGAAGTTCGTGCGACTTAACAACAAAAAACACGCATTAAAACGGATTGAAGAAGTACGCATCGCCTTAGCGACAAACAGCAGGGCGAGCGATGAGGAAGAATACAAGGCGCTTATTCAGGGCTTAACGAAAACCGCTGATATTCGCGCAGAAAATAGATTCGATCGGGAGAAATTTGAACAATTACGTTCATTTACGGGAGGGAGGTAACTAAATGGCAGGAGCAACAGTCGGAGAGATTCGCGCCCGGTTGGTACTCGATTCACAGGAGTTTAGCAACGGAGCCAATCGCGCACGACAAGAAATGGATCAGATGGGTCGTTCATCCGCGAGTCTTTCGAGTCAAATGGGCCTCGTCCAAAAAGCGGCGCTTGCCGTAGGTGGCGCAGTAGCGACCGGAGTAGGCGCGGCAGCAACAGCGGCAGCCAATTTCGAGCAGCAGATGAGCGCAGTAAAAGCCGTATCGGGCGCGTCAGAATCGGAAATGAAAAAGATGACCGATCTAGCGATTAAGCTCGGAGAGACAACGTCATTCAGCGCAACAGAAACGGCCAAGGCAACAGAAGAGCTCGTTAAAGCCGGTGTTAGCGTAACTGACATTATTAACGGTGGTCTGTCCGGTGCGCTGGACTTAGCTGCGGCTGGGAACATCGAACTTGCTGACGCGGCAGAAATCGCATCTACAGCCTTAAACGCGTTTAAAGACGACAATATCGAAGTTGTAGACGCGGCAAATATCTTGGCCGGTGCGGCAAACGCTTCAGCAACGGACGTAGGCGAGTTGAAGTACGGACTTTCTCAAGTATCTGCAGTAGCTTCCGGAGTCGGTATGTCGTTTAAGGATACTTCGACGGCATTGGCAGTTTTCGCACAAAACGGAATTAAAGGAAGCGATGCCGGAACGTCACTTAAAACGATGCTCGCGAATTTACAGCCGACCACAAAAGCACAAACCGAACTATTCTTTGATCTCGGATTAATGACTGAAGATGGGACTAACAAATTCTTCGACCAAGCTGGCAGTCTTAAAAGTCTTTCGGATATCGCAGGCATTTTACAGCAGTCGATGAAAGGCATGACTGATGAACAACGCCAGTGGACGTTACAAACGCTTTTCGGGTCTGATGCAGTACGTGGCGCGACGATTCTCTACAAAGAAGGCGCTAAGGGTGTAGACGAAATGTGGAAAGCGATGTCTAAAGTAGCTGCGGCAGACGTTGCGAAAACGAAACTCGACAACCTTAAAGGATCATTTGAGGAATTTAAAGGCGCATTGGAAACGCTTGGCATCAAGATCGGAAATGAGTTTTTACCCGCATTCCGTCAAATTGTAGACAGCGGTACCGCAGTCGTTCGCGTATTCAGCAACTTAAATCCAGGCGTTACGAAAACCGGTATTGAAATGGTCGGCGCTGCCGCCGGTATTGCGTTGGTCGCATCGTCAGCCGTTAAGCTTGCGACAGCCATGCGTGGTCTATTTATTGCGATGGGCCCTACCGGATGGGTTATCACAGGGCTTTCGATTCTTGGTGGCCTTTTAGTCGGCGTCAAAGAGGGCTATGATTCGATGAATACGGTTAGCCTCGAAGCAGCGAACGCCAAGCAAAAGGAAATCGACTCCTTAAACGGGTTGATAACCGAATTCGATAAGCTTCAAGCTAAGACGAAACTAACTTCGGACGAGTTTGCGAGGTACCTCGACATTAATGACCGTCTGAAGAGCGAAACAGATCCGCAAGCCATTGCACGACTGAAAGACGAACAAGCAGGGCTGAAAGATAAGTCCGGCCTTACTAATGCCGAATTTAAACGATTCCTCGAATTAAATGACGAGGTTATTAAGAAATCGCCGGACACCGAAGCCGCAATTAGCGGTCAGGGTAACGCGGTTGCTAAGAATACAAATGCGCTTAAAGCATTGAACGCAGAGAAAGCGGAAGAACTGCGTTTGGAGTTAGAGAAGCAAAAGAACCTCGCGGAAAAGAACTACGATAAGAACTTAGAAAGACAGAAACAGCTACAAAGCGAGATAAACGAGTTATCGAGACAGCGGAGCAAGAGCGAGGGCGAGGTCGCCAACCAAGTCGCGATCGTCGAAGCCACAGAGCAGAAGCTCCGTGAAGCTAAACTAGCCGGCAACGCTAAAGAGGTTGAGTCTTTAGAAACTGTATTAGGCGTTCAAAAAGGTACTTTATTAACACTTCGCGGCCAATTAGATACAACACTTTCTAAGATTTCTGCAAAGAACACAGAACTCAATAAGGTTAACGAAGAGATCGGTAAACTCGACACTGTTAAGCAAAAAATGGTCGACCTCGAACTTCGTCAAGTTGGACTGAACGCGAAGAAAGGCGAAGGCATAAAGGTCCTTAATAGTGAGATCGCAAGATTAAAAGACGCCAGGGCGAACCTCGTAAATAACACTTCAGCAGCGGACAAGAAAAAACAAGAATATCGCAAATCATTAGCTGCAATCGATAGTGAAATCGCTAAGCTACAAAGCGCAAAAGGACGCGTCCAAGAGATCACGGGAGCAGCCGAACAAATGAACGCCGCCCTAAGCAAAGATATTACGAAACGGATTACGACAATTACGACGGATGTTTCGATGAAAACAGAACGGGCAGTCAGTCGCGGAAGAGGAAACGAAGGTACTTACCACGTCGGGGGTATCGTCGGTGTCGGTCAAATTAACAAACTGCATACCGGAGGTCTCGCATCTAAATTCGTAGATCGGCCTATGAGCCACGAAGTGGATATTCGCGCACTTCGTAACGAAATGGTGCTAACCGAAGCACAGCAAGCAAACCTTATGCGAATGATCGACGCGGGACACACCGCAGCCATGAGCGGAAATCCAGCGGTGTCGGCCGATGTACTTCGCGCGCTAGTTTCGATCGAGCAGGCAGTACGCGATAGTAACGGGCAGGTTGTCGTAATGGATTCGGAAGCGGTCGGTCGATTAGTTGCGCCGCATGTTAGCCGCGCACAGCAAGACGATATCGATATGGCGCTTCTGACAGATGGGAGGTACTAGCGATTGAGTAATACGGATTTCATTAAGAAAATCGCCCCGGATGCGCAGAAAATGTATAAGAACTACAAGATACTCGCGAGTCTAATAATTGCGCAGGGCTGTCTCGAAAGCGCGTATGGAAATAGCGGCCTTGCAGTTGACGGCAAGAACTTGTTCGGTATGAAGGGCGAATATAATGGCCAATACGTGATTATGAAAACGTGGGAAGTTATCGACGGTCGGAACGTACAAGTCGACGCCAAATTTCGGAAGTACCCGTCTTGGTCCGAGTCAATCCAAGACCTCGCAAATCTTTATTTAAAGGGTACGAGCTGGGACCCGAATCATTATAAAGCGGTCGTCGGCGAAACAAACTACAAAAAAGCGACGGCAGCGTTAGTAAGTGCCGGTTATGCGACCGATCCTTCATACGCGACTAAGCTTAATAACATCATAGAAACGTATAGTCTGACGAAGTATGACACATTGGTATCCGAACCTACAACTACGCCGACACCGGCTCCTTTACCGTCGGTTGTAGTTCCGGAAGAAATCGAAATAGACGTCGATGCTTATTCGAACGACATTAAAGTCGATCCATCGGCTAACGTACCGATCACGGACGGGAACTTCCGTATCCAATACAAAAACGGAACCGTTATAGATATGGCGCGAAACCTTTCGGTATTGGTCCGAAGCTTTAGAATTAGCTCGCCTGATCCGGATATTGAATACGAAACAATCCCCGGAAGAAACGGATCTCTTAGAATGGGGAAAACGTATGGGAATCGCACTATAACGGCTGATTGCGTGTTTTTTGGTACAGATAATACGGACTATCACTTGTTGCTAGCCGAGCTTTTTCACGCGTTATATAAAGACGACGAGTATTTTTTAATCTCGGAAGCAACTCCTAAAAAGCGTTGGCGCGTCGAATTAAATTCGTCCTTTACTCCGGACAGAATGGGGAGCACCGGCGAATTTACTCTTACGTTTGTAAGTACGTCGACCTATTGCGAATCGGTTGCGACAACTTTAAGCGCATTTACTTTCGATTCTGATATGTGGCAAATTGGCGAAGGGCTTACCGAGGAAACCTTTAAATACAAGCATAGCACTAATACGTTCAAGATTTACAACGCGGGAACGGTTCGAATAGACCCGCTAGAGCTGCCGTTAAATATCTCGTACAAAGGTGCGTCTAACAAACTAGAGATATATAACAAAACAACTGGAGATAAGTGGACGTACTCGGGTACATCTTCAGCGTCCGATACGATTAAATTAACTGGCGTTATAGCGCGAAAGGGAAGTACGAGCATATTCGGAAATACAAACCACGGACTTATAACGCTTGCACCTGGCTGGAACGAATTTATACTCGGCGGCACCTCCGGCAACTTCGAGATTACGTTTGATTTCCGGTTTTATTATTTCGCATAAAGGAGGTGGGACGCATGACATTACTCGTAAAAAGCCTCGCAGGGCAATTCGAAAGGCTGACCGATTATAACGTCACCAAGAAAGACACTATTGATAATGAAAAGACTATATCCGCGACAGTTATTCAAACCTCGCGAAACGGCCACGCCTTTCCTCTAATCCAAAATGAGGGGGCGCTTTTTTATGAGGATGAAGAGTACGTAATTAAGAAAACGAAGTATACGCCGGCCGGGAAATTCCTACAGGTCGATATTGACGGAATACATCGTGCGTACGCGGATTTAGGAGATAATTATGTTTACACGACGTCAGGAAAAAAGAAAAATCTATATATCGAAGACATGCTTGATATTGCGCTAAAAGGCTCCGGGTACTCTTACGATGTCACTCCCGCCGGCCTTAGCGACTCTTTCGAAGTCGAGGAATTTGGCAACGGGTATTCACTCGGTCTATTAAACGACATCAAAGATAAGTATTCATGCGAATACGAGATCGTCGGTAAAAAGGTGTATATCGCGAAGGAAATATCCAGAGATACGGACTACGTGATTCGCGACCGGTTAAACGTAAAAGACCCATCGCAAGAACTTGATACGTCTTCAATCAAAACCTATATTCGCGGGTTCGGAAAGAAAGACTCCAAGACCGGAAAATACGCAGTCGAAGCCGAATACACGAGCCCTCTTGCGTCCGTCTACGGTATTAAGCACGCAAACCCGATCATAGATGACTCGTACGGTTCGGGTGATAAAGGGAAGTTGGAAAAACGGCTCGAAAAAGAGCTAACCGATAAGCTCGAAATCACGATTAATCTTACGTACACCGAAGTCGTAGCGCGAGGAATGCAGGACATCCGGAAAGGCGATTATGTTTGGTGCATATTAGAGCCGTTCGATTTAAAAACCAAACTCCGAGTTGTAAGTGTCGAGAGCTATTCCGATCCACATAAGCCGGATAACTTTACTTTCGGTAAACTACGACCAAGTTATAAGAAAACGGTTGCTAGTCTCTTGCGAACGCAAAAGTCTATCTCGAAAATGATCGACTCGTCCAGCGGAAAGCTAAAGGGCAGTGCAGTCGGCGAAAATATAACGATCGGATCGCAAGCGGTTTTCGAAGACGGTTACGACCCAACGAAAATATCAATTCCGACATACACGGTTGCGAACGCCACAACGGACGGACTCATGAGTGCCGCGGACTACGTTAAGTTAGCGAGTATCGTTATGGGGCCCGATGGTCAAGTATCAATCGCATTAGCGACGGCCACTTCGAACGGGTTGTTAAGTGCTGCCGATTTTTCGAAGCTACAGAATATCAAGGTCGGCTCGACGGTAATCGATCTGTCTACATTACCGCAACAGTTGGCCTCGTTAGATAAGAGAATAACAGCGTTAGAGACTCAATAAAGGAGGAATAAAATGCCGAAATACCCGTACAGAAAAGCCGGCATCACTTGGGATCGGACTTTTCGAAATAACCATAACCAAAACCTATCGGACATTGCAGACGATATTCGCGGCTCATATAATGCGCTAAATGCTCATGCTAAAGCTTCAACGGCGCATAAATCTTCACAGATCGCACATGGCGACGGATTAAGTGTTTCGCAAGAGATCGAGATTGCAAAGGCGCGGATTCGCAACCTGGTCTTAGAAGCGGACGGTACTAATGTAAAAGAGGTCGTGGATGCGCGCGTAGACGATGATGGTTTTGTGTATCCTGTGTTGAAAGAAAGATTAGATGCAGATAAGGGAGAAATTAAGACTCAACTGGAAGCAAATAAGAACCAACTAGCAGAAATGTACAAGACGGTTGAATTAATAACCAATTCGCAGGATGCTTTAAGCTATTTGAATAATGTTGAAGCGATGACTACATTTAAGGCGCGGGAAGAAGCTTTATTCTGGCCACAATCTGCAAATATAAACGAGCTGACAAATGAAATCTATGTTGCTTCCCAAGAAAATGAAGGAACAGAACTGAGAATTGAAATTCGCGATCTTGATACAGGTAGTTTCAAAGAAAGAAAATCAATCCCTATAGAATCTGGCGCATATACTGAGGGGCTGTCATTTTTTTATAATGACCAAGGTAACTTATGCTTTATCGTTAAAGCTTCAAAAATGTCTGGATATAATATTTTTAATTATGATACAGGAGAACTCTCGGATTTAATTAGAGCTAATGTAAGTAGTAAATATGCGGCTAACAAATACTATTTTGCTTCGATAACCGTAAATCAAGCCAGCATTCATGCTTATGTGTACACTTGGGAATCGATAAAGATGGGGAATCCCGTTCTATACACCGATTTTACTGTAGACTATATTCCTAACTTAGAGAAGGTACAAGGTATAACCCTAAATGATGGATTCCTATTCATGTCACACGGTAAAAGTAATGGGAGGCCGGCTATATCTGTGTACAACCTAGCTGGAGAACTTTTAAATTACTATATTTACACAAAAGACTCACTCGCTAGTGCGATCAATAAAAAGTTTTCTGACTTCATTCCGAATATTTACAACTATAACTTTGAAAATGAATCGTGCTGTGTGTACAAAGGAGATTTAGTTGCAGTTCAGGTCGTGAATAACGCCGACGTTGTTCTTGTACGGCATAATCGAATGTTGGGATATTCCTTGGATGTAAACGTAAACCAATCTCGCAAAGACACGGGATGGATGGATACAGAATTATTAAATGGTGCGACTGCCTACGTTCCAGAACGCATACCAAGAATACGGAGAATAGGAAATAAAATACGACTAGAAGCCGAACTAAAAGGCGTAACGACTATGGACACAGAGTATATAAGCTACTATCCTGAGTGGTCGCCCGATAGAGTGTTGCCCTTTACGATTCCAACATCAGGAGGGTACAATGCTGTTTGTCAAATCCAACCAAATGGGAAAGTGAAAATATTATCCACAAGACACCCTACTCCTGATGTGAATTCTTGGTACCCAATTGTTTTTGAATGGTATTTGAATTAATGTACGCGGCGACTATTTAAAGGGAGGTAACGGATATTGGCTATTTATAAAAACGGCTCTTACGCGTTCGATATAAACGCAATAACAGAAGGGAATTACCAATCATCTTTTATATTTTCAACGCAAGATATTAATACGGCAAAGTTGATATTTTATTTACGCAAGGACGGCATCCCATTGCCACTATCAGCCGTGACCGGAAAAGTAATCCTCGTTCCGTCCAGCGGTAAGCAGAGAATACGAGATGTCACGATAGTTGATCCGTTGAAAGGTATCGCAGAGTATGTTTTAGATGAGGATGAAATCAAAATGTACGGCAAATTCAACTGTCAACTCATTCTGAAATATACGAACGGGCAATCACTCTCTGCTCACAAATTCGGGTTTGAAATATCGCAAAGTCTTGCGGATCAAAACATCGCACCTCTCGCAGAATATTACGTCGATGATTTCGAATCATTAAAGGCGTTAATCATAGCGATGTATGACGAAGAAACAGCAATGCTCGACGAATTAAAAGCGAAGTTCTCTGATCTCGACCGAATTGAAACGAAAGAGGGAGCGCAAGAAAAGGCAGATGCAGCGGAAGCTAATGCGAAGGCTTATACGGACGAACACGCAGCTAAGACGGACAATCCTCACAAGGTAACGAAAGCTCAGGTGGGGTTAGCTAACGTCGATAATGTCAAACAAGCGAAGAAAACTGAGTTTGATAACCATGTCAATGACACGAGTAACCCACACGCTGTGACAAAAGCGCAGATTGGCTTATCGAATGTAGATGACGTGCAGCAGGCGAGTAAGATAGAATTTAAGGCACATGACGACGATACTACACGGCATATCACGGCTGATGAGCGAACAGCTTGGAACGCTAAAGAAACAACGAATGGCGCGCAAGAAAAAGCGGATAAGGCGCTTGCTGACGCCAAGACTTACGTATCTAACTTTTCGTGGGTTGTTGCGACTTTGCAGAACGGCTGGTCTCACTACAACGGCGGCGAAGATGTAGTTTTTGGAATTGACGCGTCGAAAACAGTATGGGTGCGAGGGGAAGCAAAAGGAGGCGTTGTTGGAACGACTGTTTTTACACTCCCTGAAAACATGCGGCCGCCACGATCTATGGGTTGTATACAAATAGCGTCAGGGTCGGCACAGGTTGCTCGGATTGCATACAAATCTACTGGGGAAGTCATCGTAGAAAGCGTATCCAGTAACCCGAACTATATTAAATTTGATTTCGCGTTTAAAGCGCTGTAGAGGAGGCGTTATCAAATGAAACAAATATACAAATACGACAACAAAATGAATTATGTGCCGTCAGAAAATATGATTATCAATGACGGCGAGGAGATTCCGGAAGGGTACACAGATATCCCTCCTGTTAATCCCGACGGCGCCGGCATGTATAAACCGGTGTTCGATAAAGGCAAATCGGAATGGCGCGAAACAGCTACACAAGAATACATCGACAGCTTACAGCCGCCTGACCCCGGACCGTCAGAAATCGAAGTCCTTCAGAAACAAGTGGCGGATCTATACTACTTAATCGCGTTAGGAGGAGCGTAAATGGCAATCGATTGGTTTACGTATATTAAAGGGTTTTATGGGAACGGCCTTTGGACGAAAAAGCAGGTCCACGACGTCGTCGCAGTAGGACGGATCACACCGGAACAATATGAAGAGATTACCGGAGATCCTTACGATCCGGATAATCCGCCTAGTGAAGATGTTGCTTAATTAACGGAAAGGAGGGCGCCATAATTGGGCGAACTAGACGTAATTAAATATTTTTTAACGCAAGGGCCCTTCGCGGTCCTTTTTACGTGGCTTCTTATTTACGTCATGAAGTCGAACCGGGAACGCGAATCAAGGCTGCAGGATCTACTCGATAAGTTTAGCGATAAGTATGATGTCATCATCGATAAGATCGATAGACTAGAAGAAAAATTTCGCGGAAGAGAGTAACCAAATAAACGCAATACGCCCGTCAGGTGAGAGTCCCGGCGGGCTTTTTTAATTTCGAAAGGAGACGATAAAATGGCGATTTCAGTACGTAAGAATCTCGTCGCATCAAGTAAGTATTCCGTTAAGTGTCCGTATTCTATGGATGCGAAATACATTACGTTCCACAATACGGCGAACGACGCATCAGCGGACGCAGAGATTCGGTATATGATCGGAAACAACAACGAAGTATCTTACCATTTCGCGGTGGACGATAAGGAAGTCGTTCAAGGAATTCCGACGGATCGTAACGCGTGGCATACCGGAGACGGTAGCGGATCAAATTCCGGAAACCGTACGTCTATCGGCGTAGAGGTTTGTTATTCGAAATCAGGAGGCGCTAAGTACAAAGCGGCCGAAAAGCTGGCGATTAAGTTTATTGCGCAACTGTTAAAAGAGCGCGGCTGGGGCGTTGATCGTGTCCGAAAGCACCAGGATTGGTCCGGCAAATATTGTCCGCATCGCGTGCTCGCTGAAGGACGTTGGGAATCTGTAAAGGCGGCAATCGCGGCGGAACTTAAAGCGCTCGGCGGAAAATCAACGTCATCTTCATCCGCGAAGAAATCAGCGCCAAAAGCTTCCGGGTCTACTTATACCGTCAAGAAAGGCGACACACTTTCCGAAATAGCGGAGAAAACAGGCGTAAGTGTAACGAAGCTTCAATCGTACAACGGCATCAAGAACGCGAATAAAATTACGGTCGGCCAGGTGCTCAAACTTAAAGGCGGATCGTCTAAGCCGTCGTCCGGCGGTAAGAAATACGTCTACCTTCCGGCTTCGGCCGATTCTTGGCGTATCTATCCGACTAACAAAGCGCCGGTTAAAGGAAATGAATGCGGCTACTTGCGCCCTCAGAAATTTGGCGGTCTGAAGTACGAAGTCCTTGCGAACCCACAAACGGACGTCTATACGATCAAAACGGATCAGTTCGGAAAAGTAAATATCTATGCTGCGAAATCAACCGGCGCAACAATAAAATAACCAAAAGGGAGACGATAACATGCAAGACGTTTTAATTTTCGCGACTGTACTGGCGCCTATTTTAACGGCGCTTGTTCAACTCGTTAAGAAAACGGTTAAGCTTCCAACTAATGTAATCCCGGCCATAAGCTTCGTAATTGGTATCGGATTGGGCGCGGTAGCATATCCGTTTACTGACCTCGACTTGGTGCTGCGGCTATGGGCCGGCGGCTTTGCGGGATTAGCTGCGACAGGTCTTTTTGAACTCGGAGCCAAACGCGAAGGTACAACGAAATAACGAAACTTTTAGCGAGTGCTTACGTATAATAACGTAGGTGCTCGCGTACATAAAAACTCATTGCGGATAAGTTTGGCGCCGTAGTATAATTTTACTAACTCATATAACGGAGGTTAGGCAGATGGTTAATTTCATTAAATACGTAGGACTGGCTATTTTGGCGTTAGGAGTTATTTCTTTTTTTGTACTAGGCTTCGGATTAAAGGCGTATACGCCGGGATTGTCGGAAGGTTATACGTATGCCGATCCTCACCCGTTGCGTTGGTTCTTTGCTGCTGCGTCATTACTCGGGGCGTCATTCTTCGGAAGTATGCTGCTCGGGTTGTCCCGCATCCTATTACACAAGGAATCAGAATCCGAACATATCCGAGAAATCCAAGAAGATATCCGCCTAATGAAAGCTCGCGGCGGAATTGTAAAATAGATAGTAGCGCCCTGTCCTTCGCGGATGGGGCGATTTTTTTGTTATGCAGATGATTGTTTCTCTTTCGGCTTTGTTATCGACTGGATGAACGCAGTAAAGGTCGGCGCCTGGAATACCTTAAATGGAAACGAAGGCAATCCGTATCGCGTATTCGACAGAATCAATACGTGCGGAAACATTATCCGCTCGGGATTCTGCCACGGTTCCAGCGCAATAATGCCCGACTGGAAAAACGCTTCGTACCGGTCTAACTTTTCGCGCATCTGTTTTTCCGAATAAACTGACCGCTGCACCTCGATAAAGAAAGGCGTCCGCCGATATAACGCAAATATATCCGGCTCGACCGTTCCCTTTTCGCCGTACTTCGGCTCCACCAAGAACGACTCCAACGCCTGCCCTCGCATCTCTTTATAAACGTTACCTATCGCAAGAAAATGATCGATCTTGGCGCTGTTCTTTTTCATCGTCGTTTCGCCGCCAAAGTAAACGTAAGGCTGGCGCGCCGTAGATCGCTGAATATGTCCGTCTCTAAGTAAACGCAGCAGAACGTTATTGGCTGCGTATTTTGGTCTGCGTAAATTTCCGAAATGTAATTCGGCAATCGTATCGCGATCCATTACGCGAAATTTATTAAGATCCGCAATGATCGCTTTATCTCGGTTAGTAAGGGCCATCGATAAACACGTCCTTTTCCGTTAAGGTTTCCGGCTCGGCTGCCGGTGGTTGCGGTGGCGGGCCGTCAACAAAACGGTTATTCCAGTTATCGATCCGATACGCGTCGAGAACCTTATCGGCATTCTCTTCCGATAAATAAGGCGCCTGCAGTTCGGTTAGTTCATCGCGTTTAATTACGAATCGGCCGGGCGTCGTTTTGCTAATCTGTTCACTTCCGGGCGTACCGATAATTTTTGCGTTAGATGCGTCCGTAGTACGAAAGCCCATCCGAACTGTTAATAAGCTGCGGATTTTTGTATCGAGAATATCGTGAGAAGGTCGCTGCAAGCTTAAGATTACGTAAATACCAAGCGCTCTCCCAAGCGATACTAACTGAACGATGATCTTTCGCATTTCTTTATCGTCCATTATCATAACGATCTCATCGATACAAAGCAGGATATAAGGCGGCTTAGTCGCGGCCGGTAATTTATCGACATGCGTAACGCTATGTTTGTTTAACGTCTCGCTGCGCTTTTTTAATTCAATCGCAAGAAAGGAGAGCATAACGGCGAGGTCTTCCGGATATACACATACGCTTTTTACGTGGCCGACACGTTTGAATAAGTGAAATTCACTCATCTTCAGATCGCCTAAATAAAGGTGAAGCTCGTCGGACGTCTTGTGTTGGATGAGCGTTGTCAAAATACTACGGAGCTGCGTACTTTTCCCTGCGCCGGGCTCTCCGGATATAAGGCAGTTAGGTTCCGTTATTGCGTCGTAAACCATCCAATTTCCGTTTATATCCCTTCCACAAACAATCGGCAGCCCTTTACCGACCAAAGCCGGCCCTATATTCGAGAAGCTATACGGCAGGGCTCCGGCTTGTGGACGTTTGTATATCGTTAATACGTACTTCTTAAGCTCGCCTTTTAACTCGATACTTTCCCCGAACACTTGCTTAAAAACGTACACCTTTTTCGCGACGTCTTTCGGGTCCATACCGTTGAGTAGCGTGAAGACATAACGCGTGAAATGTTCGTTTATAGTGACGTCATGAATCTTAGGATATCGTCGCGCCTCCTTACCGTTAGACAGCCGATTTCCGATATACAGATTCGCAGCGTTAAAAGCATATTTCAGCGTATTTTTAGCGTGCATAGAACGGAGCATATCTAATACTTTCGGCAAGGTGATCGCCTCCTATAACGTGGTGAAGAACCGAATCAATAAAGCGAAATATCCAACGGGTAGGCCGATCTTAAGCAAGCCGTTAAGCGCGTCCGCAATGTATGAGAATTTACCGCCAAACAAGCGCCCCTCTAGCCAAGCTGCACCTATACAAACAAGCCCGGCTCCGCCAACCAAAACGTACAGGCCGACGACCTCCGGCGTCATATCGAAAAATCCCTCTAATGTTAAACCCGGCACAAACGAAAAAGCTCGCGTTCCTCGGTCGTTCTTTCGTTTCGTTTTACTCAACTCTCTCACTCCTTAACAAGTTTTGCGATTCCTTTTATACCGGCGTTTATCCGGCCTAAAGTGCGGTAGGTTAACACGGTTGTAACCGTTACGGAGTTTTGTTTTAAGTGCGGTCGATTAACTATAAGCGTAAGGGAATCGTCTGTGTAGCTACCGTGTAGGTGCTGTGTAGTAAACGTTACGCTGCGTCGTTTGTCCAGTATGTCATTTTCTTTCGCGAGGTATAAAAAATGACGTTATGGACAAGGCTGTTTTTAAAAACGGGAGAGGGTGCGGACATGTTTTCGTTTTTCAATATCGGCAAGCCTCGGACAAGGTTCGGAAAGTGGATTGATCGAGAAGGAATTACGCAAATTGAAATCGAGGAAAAGGCGAAGCTTAGTCGCGGGACAGTCTCGAAATTATGTAACGATACCGAGTACGTCCCGAAGCATTCGACGTGGTCGAAGATAGAACGGGCTCTCAAATCGATGGGGTACGAAGTGGATCGCGAGGATTATTTTAGTAGCTGACGTGTTGACGCGCGGAGATTTAACGGTATATAATACGGACAAGTACATGCGGTGACCGCGTCCTTAATTTCGGGACCGTTAATCGCATTAAGTGTCCGTAAAGGTTACGGGTGCTCGATCGGATGTAATATCGTTATAGGTTTCCGGTACCACGTCTGTCGGGGGTTCGAATCCCTCCGAGCGCGTCCAATAGAACAACAGGAAAGACAAGGGTTTGGCAACTTGCCACTCTTGTCTTTTTTGTTTTGTTTCATTTCATAAATCTTTTTCGCTGAAACATAAATGTTCCTCCGCTTGGGCACGTTATGAAATGTGCAATATTGAATATGGGAGGAGGATGAACATGGGTATTTTAAGCGGGAATCCGCAGGATGAACCGATGCATTACGGTGAGGTATTCGGCTTGTAGATGTGATGGCGGGCACTAAAATGGTCGGCAATTACCAGATGCTATTGAATCATGTCGGTGATGACGACCTGAAGAAGCTGCTTCGTGAGTCTATTGAGAAATGCCAAGATGAAATCAAACAGGTCAGCACGATCCTGAAAGAAAACGGGGTGGCGCTGCCGCCGGCTTCTCCTGAACCGCCGACAGCAGATCTTAACGATATTCCGCCTGGCGCACGGTTTCTCGATCCGGATGTGGCGGCCTCCGCGGCAGCACAAAATGCTGCAGGTCTTGTGACATGCAGCAAAATGATGGGGCAATCGATTCGTGAGGATATTGCCATGATGTTTGGGCAATTTCATATGTCGAAAGCGGCAACCGGCGAAAAATACTTAAGGCTGCTAAAAAACAAAGGCTGGCTCATCCCGCCGCCGCTTCATCTTCAAAAACATCACGAAGTTTAATGGCAAAGGCATATACAGCTGTATATGCCTTGATTTTATGAAGATGACGTAAGACGCAGGCCGATGACGCCGGCTAGGATAAGGCAAAGTGAAATCACCTGTGAAAGCTGAAACCGCTCCTTAAACCAGATGAGCCCGACCGCCGAAACGCCAATGCTGCCAATGCCGGTCCAGACGGCATAAGCGACTCCGGCAGGCAGGACGATCATCGCTTGGGACAGGCAGTAAAAGGATAAGCCGAATCCAAGCGTCATCACAATGATCGGCCATTTTTTTCTTGTCCCATCAATATATTTCATGGCAATGGCAGCTATAATTTCTTCAATGCCGGCAATCACTAATAAAAACCATGCCATTATTGTTCACCTCCCGGTTGAGATTTGCTTTCTTTCGTAAATAATTTCATTCCTAAAATGCCAGCCAGCAATAAAGCTAAAAAGAACATTTGGGCTGCTGAGAAGGATTCGCCCAGAACAATTCCAGTCAGATATGTTCCGACGGTTCCGATTCCCACAAACACAGTGTACGCCGCGGCCATCGGGATTTTTTGATAAGAGCGGATCAACAGGATAAAGCTGACCGCGATTAAGATAAAAATGATGATCCAATCCAAAAGCGAATCGGCATGTTTGAGGGAAGAGGCCCAAACAACCTCTAAAAGCCCTGCAATAAAAACAAGAACCCAATTCAAATGAAACACCTCTCTATTTTATGAATGAACATCAGTCATTTTTAGGGCATTAAAAAATGAGCGGTGTTACCCAGTCATTTTTTAAGCAGTGCCTAAGCTCCGTTTTAAGAAAGTGAAAATTTCCTTTTTATACACTTCAACATTTTCATCTTGTTCAAATCCGATATAGAATCGTTCCGCAGTATTCTCGACCAAGTTGATAATCGTTCTGGCCGTCCATTTTGAATTGATGCCTTCCGTTACCTCATGGTTTGCAATGGCCTTGTTGATGATTTGTTCAAGCCAGGAATAATAAGGCTGATAGATCGTCTCCCATTTTTCCATGGAGTGGTCGATCGCAAGCCCGGAATAACAGAGGACAATAATATCCTTATGGCGTTCTGTAATGAGAAATGTCTCATCAATTAATATATCTAAAACGGTCCAAAAATCTTCGTCCCCATGCAGCCTACCTTTGATTTGATCAAGTGTATGGGTGAGAAGATTTTCTGCAATGGCCGGTATGAGGGCATTTTTAGATGAAAAATACAAATAGAATGTTCCTTGGGCAGTGCCGGCCTTTTTGACAATATCAGAAATAGAAGCTTTGTCGAGGCCTTTTTCAGAAATCACTTCTATGGCAGCCTGCAGAATTTTTTCATATTTGCCCGATGTTTGTTTTGGCATGAGGAACACCTCCAATAATGACTGACTATCATTCATTTTATCGCGTGAATGTATGTTTGTAAAGAATAAAGAAGCAAGAAAACCTGTTGCTTCTTTATTTATCGTAATCAATGGCGGCTTTTGGGAGCCCGGTATACTTTGCCCAGTAATAAATCGCAAGTGAGCCGATCGCGACTAAAATGAGGTCGACGGGATTGCTGATAATCCCTAAACCATGTCCGAAAGAACCGATGTAGGAAAAGATCAGCATCATAATATAAAACCCGATAAGCCACCAGGCTGATTTCAGCTGCTGAGCGAGGCTGACATCTTCTTTAGGCGTATATTTGCTGAAACAGAGATAGATCAAAAACATCACGAGCTGTGAACCGAGCAGCCAGGAGACTGTTTTCCATCCTGACCAGTACACGATAAACGCTGTAAATATAAAGGAAAGCGGCCCGATAATACTCATTCCTTTTAAATAAAACGGCCTGTTTAAGTCCTTCGCGTTGACCCTCAGCGCAGCTGAAGAAATGGGTGCAATCGCATATGAAAGAATGAGCGCGACTGAACAGACATTGACGAGCGCATTCCACGAAGGAAAGGGAAGTGTCCAGAAAATGGACAGGGCAAACGAAAGCCAAAGCGAAGCGCGGGGTGTCCCCGTATCTTTATTGACCTTTGAGAATATGCCAAATAATGTGCCGTTACGCGCCCAGGCGTAAACAAGGCGGGATGTCGTATTCATAAAGATATTCCCGTTTCCTCCGGGAGACAGAATGGCGTCTAAAATGACAAGCGTTGCAAGCCAGCCTAACCCGAGCATGACCGCAATATCCTTAAACGGCAATGAGAACTCCCGGCCAATTGCCGGCCAGCCATGTTTCAGTGTTTCTGTCGGGATTGCACCAATAAAGGTGACCTGCAAAACAGTATAAATGATGGTTGAAACGATGATGCAAATGATTAAAGCGATCGGGATATTGCGTTTTGGATTTTGGACTTCACCTGCTACAGATACAATCGGGTGCAGGCCGAGATACGCAAACATGACGCCGCCTGTCGAGATGGCAGCCTGAATACCTGTAAATCCAAACGGTGCAAATCCTTGAACGGATAAATTCTCCGGCTGAAAATGAAAGATCAGCACAATAATGATGGTAATCGGCACAATATATTTAAAAATCGATATGATGAAATTCGCCTTAGCGAAGGTTTTGACGCTCCAATAATTCAGCAGGAAAAACAAGCATAATAGGGCAAATTGCAAGATCCAGCCGGAAATGGTCGGCGAATCAGACCCTTTAATGGTCAGGCCGGGAAACCAATAGGCCACATACTGGCGCACAGCTGTCACTTCAATTGAAATCAAGCTTGTATAAGCGACAATCGTGACAAACGAAATTAAGTAGCCGACAAGGTGGCCATGTGAATAAACGGGGTATCGAATGATGCCTCCGGTACGGGGCAGAGCGGCTCCGAGCTCTGCATATACGAGCCCGATTAACAAAATAATGGCTCCTCCGAGGATCCAGGAAAAAGCGCCGGAGGGCCCTGCTTTTGAAGCGACATTACTGACAGCGAACAGCCACGCTGATCCAAAGATGGCTCCCATCCCAATCAAAATCAGATCAAACAGCGACATTGATTTTTGAAAATTTCCTTGTTTAGACATTCGCTTCCTCCTTTGAAACCAGCCTTATATTCCTTACAATGTCCAATATGTAACAGAGAATACCGCTCCTAATAAAAAACAGGGCAGCCTGCGCTGCCCCTGTTTTTATTCGTGAACCGAATCAAAGTGTTTCACTGTTATATTTTTGAAGGAGGCTGTGCCGCCGTCAGAATAAAGGGTAATTCCTTTATCTTCAGGCTTTGGGAAGACTTCATTTGAAAAAACGGTTTTCCCGTCGCCAACAAATACTTCTATCGTTGTTTTATCGACAAGTATTTTCAAATGCACCTTACGTTTGCTTACATCATAAGGAGCTTTGCTTTCGACAAAGGTATTGCTTTTGTCAGGCTGATTTGTGGCTGCTCTATTGACATATGCATAGCCGCCTTCGGCGAAAATGCCGACATCAATATGGCGTTTTTGGTCTTCTGATTCTCTGAGCCTGACGCCTGCATTCTTTAGCTCTGACCAAGAAAGATCCGTATCAAGCTGGTACGTATCACCTGTTATCGACAATGTTTTTGATCCGTTCACATCCTGATCCTCTATTTCGTCAGTTGAAACAGTCAGCTGCTCCAAAGCTTCAATCGGCTGTGAGACGAGGCTGTATGTTCCATCCTGCTCCTTCAGCCGGAGTTTGCGTATGACAGAATCTGTGCCGTTAAAGCCGTTCTTCATTGTCGGGGTGTTGTTGGCATAATCCCAATTGTTCATCCAGGCAAGCGCATACCGCTTTTCTAATGGATCTGTGCTTTTGCTGTCTTCGAACGTCACACCGCCATACCAGTCGAAGCCATAGTCAAGCCATTGGGCTTCAGTCTGATCCGCTTTGAATTCTTTTCCGTCGAAGCTTCCGGTCCAGTAGGCGTACGTATTTGGTTTGCCCCACGGTTTGCCATTCGCGCTGGCACCGAGAACCCACTTATTCGTTCCGTCGCTTGCCCGCATCATGTAGAGGTCGGGACATTCCACCATTCCCGCCTGTTCTGGGAAGAATCCGCTTGTGTAATGCCAGTCCTTAAGATTATCGGATTCATAAAAGCCGATTTTTGATCCTTCAGCCATGACCATGACCCATTTGTTATCCTGGTCATCCCATATGACTTTCGGATCTCTGAAATCGTCTGTGCCCGGATTAGGCATAACGGGGTTGCCACTGTAGAATTTGAATGATTTTCCTTTATCTGTGCTGTACCACAAATATTGCTCCTGTTTTTTGTCTTTGGCTGAGGGCTGTGTCACAATCGCGACAAGCGCATTTTTCCCGAAGCCGGCTGTGTTCTCTTTATCAACTACGACGGAACCGGTCCAAATGTCACCGTCCGGATTTGTATATTTCGGAATCGCCACGCCTTCATCGGTCCAGTGCACCAAATCCTCTGAGACGGCATGGCGCCATTCTGTGCCGTTGCCTTTTGGGTAATCCCGGTTATATAGATAGAAATAATGATACTTGCCATCAAAATAGATCGGTTTTTGAGGGTCATTTTTCCATTTATCCGGCGTCGTAAAATGATATGCCGCCCGGTAGTCCGGCTTCTGTTTTGATTTTATTTTTTGGTCATGTTCTTCTTTTGGAAATAAGTCGATAAACAGCAATATTTCTAAAAAGGTTAGGAATACGGTTAGCCATTTGCCTGCTTTTATATAGTTCATATGGGATTCACCTTTATGTTGATAAGAAATAAAAGAAAATGCCAATAGGATATCGGCATTTTCTTTTGCGTTTTTATTTGTTAACTGTTAATTGTCCTTGTTCAAGGATGCTGTCTTTGACAACAGATGTTTTCTTGCCTTTGATGTTCAGCAGGAAGCTTGGCGCAAACGTTGATTGTTTGTCTGCGTAGAACCCTCTGTTTGTCATATAGCTTGTAATCACGACATTGTTTCCTTTCGCTTGAGGTACAGCGAAGTGTGAGTAAGTAAAGGTTACATCGTTAGGATCAAGATCCATTTTTAACACAAGGCCAGTTTTGTTCAGCGGCTTGTATGGGCCAGTTAAAGAATTAGAAACATAACCAAGCATGTAAATATCGTTAGACGTAATGCCGTCAATCGTCATTTTTGATCCGCGGGAGTCAGTGAACAGGTACCATTTGCCGTTCATTTTAAAGACGTTCGCGCGTTCAATTTCATCTGTTACTGTGTTAGATGCAATCAGCGGTTTCATCACTTTTTTCAGTGTGTAGTCATCGTTTAGCTCAATCATGCCGAGGGCGCCGTTTGCTAACTCAGCCGTGCGTTTTTTATCGCTTTGCAGAAGTTTTTGACTTTCTTGACGGAAGAACGATGTGCTTTTGCCATAGTATGCTTTGTTAAATAAAGATTCTTCGCCTTGGTAGCCATCTTCAGTTCCAGTGTTTGCTTCAAATACTAAGTATTTGTGGCCTTTATCTTCTACGTAGTGAGGATCTCTCAGCGTATGGTTGTCGCCTGAGCTGTAGTTGCCTTCATCGATGAACTGCTGTACATTTTGATACGTTTTGCCGTCACCGTCAAAGATTGATTTATAATCCTCTACACCGTTGATGTTCAAAGAGCTGTCTGATGCTGATACGTTAACCTGTGCAGTTGTCAGTGTTTGTTTGCCGTAATGTTTACCGGAGAAATCAGTATAGAATAAACGGATTTTTCCGTCAGATGTAAATGTGGCTGAACCTGACCATTCTTGCGTTTGGTCTTTTAGGATAGAATCATTTGCATCGAATTTGTCGCTGTCTTTAAAGACGCGGCCAGCGTTTTTCCAGCTGTCAATAGAAGTTTCGCCGACTTTTTGATAGAACATGTAAATCGATGTGTCATCCGCATTTTTAGGATCTCCGGCTAATGCAAAGACGATGTGGTAGCCGTGATAGTTTGCGACTGTGCCATCAGCGTTTTGTAATGGCCAGCTGTCCCAAACGTCCAGGCCTTTTGCAGAAGAGATATTTTTAATTGTGGACGGATCGAATTCAGGCACTTGATATTTTTCATTTTTTTGCTGTTCAGGGATTTGCAGCATGTCATGGCGTGTAATATGGGAAATGCCGTACGTTTCCTTATATGGCTTTTGGTTTGTTTCTTTCGCAAACGCTTGAGTTGCGCCTCCTGCCAGCAGTGCAGTAGTAAAGGTCAATACTGTTGCTTGTTTTGCAAACTTTTTGATGTTCATCGTTCATGTCTCCTTTTTGTATGTACTGTGTTAGCGGTCTGCTTTTTCCAGCCCTCCTGTTTGAAGATGGCAAGTTAGTTACGCACAATAAAAAAAGACCTAAAATATGTAAGGGCTGACGCCAAAGTATACACTTTGCCCTTTACACATTTTAGGTCTTGCCTGCTTTAGTCAGTAACAAACCCGCGCGATTTACTTTTCGACCTCATTCTATTAGACTCTCGTTTGGATTGCAACTGGTCTATTTTCCTCTTTTGTTTGATAGAAAATCATAAAAGGATTTGCGGGATACGGGCCTAAAGAACTAAAAAATCTATCTGTTTCTTTTCATTCTCTGTATTTTTTATAGCTTCTGCTGCATGGGCATAAAGTTGCCTTTTTAATCATAATTCAGAAAATATCATAATATCTCATTTCACTAAATAGTAGTGAACGGCAGGTATATGTGATGGGTTAAAAAGGATCTCTAACTGAAGGGTTTTTCAAAATTTGAAACGTTAGTAGGTTAGTAACGTACAGAGATATGGGAGGTGGAGGAATGAAGCAGAGTAAAAGAAAGCATCTTCAGACGTTATTTGAGACATTAGGCGAAAAACATCAGTTTAACGGGACGGTTCTGGCTGCGGAGGGTGGCGACATTTTATATCACCACTCTTTTGGCTATGCGGAAATGACGGAAAAACGCCCGTTGAAAACCAACTCTTTGTTTGAGTTAGCGTCTTTGTCAAAGCCTTTTACAGCATTGGGAATCATCTTGCTGGAGGAGAAGGGGATTCTTGGCTATGAGGATAAAGTGGATCGCTGGCTGCCCGGTTTTCCGTATCAGGGCGTAACGATTCGGCATTTATTGAACCATACGTCAGGGCTTCCTGATTATATGGGATGGTTTTTTTGCCAATTGGGATTCACACAAGATTGCGGTGAATCAGGATATTGTCGATATGCTGATGAATGAGGGGCTATCTGGTTATTTTGAACCGAATGAAGGCTGGATGTACAGCAATACGGGGTATGTGCTGCTGGCGGTTATCATTGAAAAAGCATCTGGCATGAGCTATGCGGATTTTATGAAAACAAGTATTTTTTCACCGGCAGGCATGAATGAAACAAGAGTGTATAACAGGAGGCTTTCGCCTGAGCGAATTGATCATTATGCATATGGATATGTGTATGATGTACATTCCGAAACATACGTCCTTCCTGATGAGCTGGAGGAAACGAACTATGTTGTGTATCTCGATGGCATACAGGGAGATGGGACGGTGAACTCTGTCACAAGCGATTTGTTTCGATTTGATCAGGCTTTATATCAGGACGATTTCATCAGCAAGGCTTCTAAGGAATCTGCGTTTTCTCCAGTGCGTCTCAACAATGGAGAAACAATTGATTATGGCTTTGGCTGGGTACTGCAAAACAGTCCTGAAAAAGGGCGGGTTGTCAGCCACAGCGGAGGATGGCCCGGCTATTCGACGATGATGATCCGATATATCGATCATCGTAAAACGCTGATCTATTTGAGTAATAAGGAAGAGGATACTGAATATGAACAAGCGATTCTGAAGGCGGCGGAACATATTCTATTTGGCCAGCCATATGAGGTCCCGGAACGTCCTGCTGATAAAAAGAAAAAAGCAATTGATACGGCGATATACAGCCGCTATGTTGGCAGCTACCTGTTGCAGGATGGGACGGCTGCACAGGTGACTGCCGAGAATGAACGGCTTTATTTGGAGATCGCCGGACGGCTGAGACTGGAGTTGTTTCCTTCTTCGGAAACCCGTTTCTTTCTGCGAGCATTGTCTGTTGAAGTCGAGTTTACGTTAGGTGTGGATGCTGCGAAAAGCTTTATCCTCTATGAGGATGGCTCAGAGGAAGAAGCGGTCCGTACGAAGTAGAAAGGAATGAATTTGATGATCGGAATATTAGCCGGAATGGGGCCGAAATCGACCTCACCGTTTATTGATAAGGTGATTGATTACTGTCAGAAGCTGTATGGGGCTTCAAACGATATTGACTACCCGCACATGATGATCTATTCATGCCCGACGCCCTTCTATGCAGATCGTCCAATTGACCATGACGAGATGAAAAAAGCGATTATCGACGGAGCGGTAAAGCTCGAGAAAACAGACGTGGATTTCATTGCGCTGCCTTGTAATACGGCGCATGTCTACTATGAAGAGATTCAGCAGGCACTGTCGGTTCCTATGTTGCATATTGTTGAGGAAACGATAAAAGAGATTCCGCATCCTGCAAAAAAAGCGGTGGTTTTAGGAACAGAGCCAACCATCCAATCCGCCATCTACCAAAAAGTTCTGGAGGAAAATGGACAAGAAGTTGTTCACAAGGACCATTGGCAGCAGGCTGTGAACCAGCTTATCGCCGCAATCAAACAGCCAAATCATATGGAGTATTCACAATCATTGTGGCAGACGCTATATGAAGAAATCAGTCAGCATGCAGACATCATCATTTCAGCCTGCACGGATTTAAATGCGGTGTTAGATCATATTCAAAGTGAGATTCCGATGATAGATTCCTCTGCCTGTCTTGCAAAAAGCACTGTCAGCACATATCTTGCTTATCAAAGCTAGCTTCAGACAAGGACTGTCTTCAAACAGTCCTTGTTTTTTTATGTTCCTATTGTTTGACAGTTAACTTGCAATGGTGTTAAAGTAAACATGTAAATAGTTACATGTTTTTTTCTGAAGGTGAGGTGGTTCTCGTGAAGAAGCCGGTTTTAAAACCATTCGCCTCTTTAGAAATCAAGGTTGATCCGCCTATCGTGATTGGTGAGACAAGCCTGGGACTGAGACGATTCATTCCGATTCGTTCGGGAACAATAACCGGGGAAGTAAAGGGACGTATTTTGCCGGGCGTGCCGATTCACAAATGATTCGCGCTGACGGCAGAACAGATTTATCTGCCAGGTATGTGATTGAAACAGCAGATCATGAACTGATTTACATTGAAAACAATGGAATACGGCAAGTCAGCGAGCCGTTTCGAAAACAAGCGGCAGCCGGGGAAATTATTGATCCGGAGCATGTTTATTTTCGTACGGTACCGACGTTTGAAACAGGCAGTGAAGACTATCAATGGCTCCATGACCGCTTGTTTATCGGTTCCGCAGAAAGAACCCCTGATTACGTTCGACTAGACATTTATGAAGTGCAGTAAAAGACTAAGGAGAGTGTGAAAAATGGAAAACTTTATCGGAAGCCACATGATTTATACGTATGAAAACGGCTGGGAATACGAGATTTATATTAAAAACGACCATACAATTGATTATAGAATTCATAGCGGAATGGTTGCCGGACGCTGGGTTCGGGATCAGGAAGTGAATATTGTCAAACTGACAGAAGGCGTATATAAAGTGTCTTGGACAGAGCCGACTGGCACGGATGTTTCATTAAACTTTATGCCAAATGAAAAACGCATGCACGGCATTATTTTCTTCCCGAAATGGGTGCATGAACATCCTGAAATTACGGTTTGCTACCAAAATGACCACATTGATTTGATGAAAGAATCCCGCGAAAAATATGAAACGTATCCAAAATACGTTGTACCTGAATTTGCGGAAATTACATTTCTGAAAAATGAAGGAGTCGACAACGAAGAAGTGATTTCGAAGGCTCCTTATGAGGGAATGACAGACGATATTCGCGCGGGAAGATTATAATAAACAAAAAAACCCGGAAAAGAGAATTACTTCTCTTTTCCGGGTTTTCTTTTTGCTGAGTATGCGGGAACCATCACAATTCCCGTGAAAAACAGTATGATGCCAGTCCAGCGCATAGGCTGGTAATAGACTGTGTCCCGTAAACATACCACGGCCGATAAAATAATGATACAAGCTGCCACAACAATGGCAGCACCAATGTATCCTGTTTTCCCCATGTTTATTCACCTTTTGGAGGGAATAGTTTCTGCCTTTTTTCAGATTCGGGATCTTTTTCGATCGTAATCTCTGAATCTAAAATCAGCGTCTCTCTCGTTTCTTCATGATACGTCGGCCAATTCACAGCTTCGGTGCTTGGGTTTCCTGTTTTGGCGAACGTGATCCACGCTGATTGTATCGTGTGAGAAAGCTGTTTCACCTCATCCGTAATCTCCGCTTTTGCCATTCGTTCCAATCCGTCCAGATTTCCAAAGACAAAAGGAAGCTCTAATGCGTGAAACGCTTTATTGTACGGCGGCTTCTTCGGGTGCCAATCGAACCTGTACATCCAGACAGGGGCGTAATGAGACTGTGCGGATGCATAGGCGACGGCAGGGCGCCAAAATAATAAATCAGTCATCATATGAATTTGGCTTTCCAGAGAACGCGGATACAAATCGGCAACTTTCTCTGCCAGCGGCTTCCCTAGTAAAGACTCGAGCGCTGCATCAAGCGTTTCCTGAGAATGAACGTCTGAATCCGGGGTGAAAAATAAATATCCTTCATCACGGGTTGTTCCAATCAATAGAGGAATGCCGGAAGCAGCCCCTTCTGCGATCGCTTTTTCTGGTTCTTCAGGCAGCGTTTTCGGATCAAGGGCGGGCTGGAAGAACAGCTGAAAGATATTTTCTTTTTCTGCAATCCGAAGCTGATCAGCCGCTTTTAGCAAATCTTCCGCAGAAACCGTATGCAATTGATCCAGCTGGCTCTCATTAATTCCAAGGACTTGTAAAAAGGCAGCCGCAGTGCTTGCCGCTTGTTCTTTTGTCATTGTTCGGGAAGCGCCGCTTTCCATGATCGCTTTCTGGAACAGGCCTTTTGCCGCAGGCATAGCAAGCAGCGCGGCAATGCTCATGCCGCCGGCGGATTCTCCAAATACTGTTACGTTATCGGGATCACCGCCAAACGCTGAGATATTCTCCCGCACCCATTTCAGTGCGGCGGCTTGGTCTAAAAGCCCAAGGTTATCGGAATACGCCTCATCAAATGAAGACAAGTGCAAAAAGCCAAACGGCCCCAGCCGATAGTTCAGTGTAACGACAATGACCTCTCCCTGCGCCGCAAGTTTTGATCCGTCATACAATGGCTCACTGCCTGCGCCGAGATAAAAAGCGCCTCCGTGAATCCAAACCATGACAGGCAGGTTTTGGCTTGGAGTGTCAGGCGCAAATACATTGACAAACAAGCAATCCTCGGACTGGCGGGGCAGCTCAGTATACGAAAGTGACAGCAAATCAGACGGCTGCGGGCAAATAGGGCCGTATGCTGTGGCATCAAGGACATCTTCCCACACTTCAGGCGGCTCAGGTGCTTTAAAACGCCATTGTCCGACAGGCGGCTTGGCATAGGGGATGCCTTTCCACTTATGTACGCTGTTTTCCGTTGTGCCCTTTACTTTGCCGTATTGAGTCGTTACTATTTGATGAGTCATCGTGTTCTCTCCCTTTTTCCCCCATTATAAACAGATTTACCCTGCAGATGCGAACGTTAGCCCTTAACCGATCATCATCTTCCCATTGTTTTTAAAAAGGATTTGACTTCATAGACAGTCAAGCCGATTTCTCTTGCTTCCGCCATCAGCGCTTTCCATTCTTCTATATTGGATTCCGTCAATTTACGGTTGCGGTAAGAGGCAGTTTCAGGCTGTTCTTTCTTTAGCCTGTTCGTAAAAGTGAACAATTCTTCCTTTTCCATCCCGGCTTGTACGGCTTGCACTAAATGTACGCGCCATTCTTCTTCACCGCCGCTGATTTTTTCATACATCATTGTTTCTGCGTCAAATAATTCTGTTAATTCAACTTCCAGTGTGGCAGAAACTTTTTTTAAAAATTGAACGGACGGATTCGTGTGAACGCCTCTTTCAATTTTGCTTAAATAGGATTTGGATACGCCTGACTCAACAGCCAGCTGATTAATAGAATAGCCTTTTCTTTTACGGTACAAACGGATAATTCTTCCAATCATAATATGAAATTCTCCTCTATTCCTGTCGTTATTTTGTTCATTATAAGGAATTTTTCGTTCTTTATAAAATTTAAAATAATAAGGGAAGTGCAGTAAATTAGAGGAAAATCATGATTTTGTTCTCTAAAGAGAACTTATTGGCTTATTTTGCAATTTTTAAATAATAACGTTTTCTTTTATAATCCAATCATTAACAGAAAGGGGCGCGGGAAGCCAGCCGCGGGAAGGCTGAAGGCTATGAATACATGAATGAGAATATGAGTTTCAAAGAATTATATGCGATTGTCAGACACAGATTCGTGCTGATTCTGCTCATCACAATCGGCGTCACCCTTATTATGGGTTTTGTGCAATTTAAGGTCATTTCACCGACCTACCAGGCGTCGACACAGGTGCTGGTTCATGAATCAGACGGTGAAGAAAACTCGAATCTCAGTGACATCCAGCGAAATCTTCAGTATAGCAGCACGTTCCAATCGATTATGAAAAGCACTGCCTTGATGGAAGAAGTTAAGGCGGAATTGCACCTATCTGAATCGGCTTCCTCGCTGAAAGGAAAAGTGGTTACCAGCAGTGAAAATGAATCAGAAATCATTAACGTTGCCGTCCAGGATCACGATCCGGCGAAAGCGGCTGAGATTGCGAACACGTTAGTGAACAAGTTTGAAAAAGAAGTAGATGAAAGAATGAATGTACAAGGCGTACATATATTATCAGAGGCGAAGGCTTCTGAAAGCCCGATGATCAAGCCGGCCAGGCTGCGAAATATGGTCATGGCTTTTGGCGCTGCTGTCATGGGCGGCATTACACTGGCATTTTTTCTGCATTTTCTCGATGATACTTGCAAAAGTGCACGGCAGCTCAGCGAGAGAACCGGATTGCCATGCTTAGGCTCCGTTCCTGATGTCCACAAAGGGCGGAATCGCGGGATAAAACATTTCGGGGAGTGAAGCGAGTGATCTTTGGAAAAAAGAAAGCAAGGCGAGGTTTGGCTCAAATATCTGTTTTACACAATAAATCAGTTGTTGCGGAACAATATCGCACCATTCGGACAAACATTGAGTTCTCATCTGTCCAGACCAACTTGCGATCTATCCTCGTCACCTCCTCTGTGCCTGGTGAAGGTAAATCGTTCAGTGCAGCGAATCTTGCGGCTGTCTTTGCGCAGCAGCAGGAAAAGAAAGTACTGCTGGTGGATGCCGATTTAAGAAAGCCGACCATCAATCAGACGTTTCAGGTTGATAATGTAACCGGGCTGACAAATGTGCTGGTCGGCAATGCTTCACTCAGTGAGACGGTGCAAAAGACGCCGATTGATAACTTATATGTACTGACAAGCGGGCCGACCCCGCCAAACCCGGCAGAACTGCTGTCTTCAAAAGCAATGGGAGACTTAATATCTGAGATCTATGAACAATTCAGCCTCGTCATCTTTGATTCCCCTCCGCTTTTGGCTGTTGCAGATGCTCAGATTCTAGCAAATCAAACAGACGGCAGCGTGCTCGTCGTTTTAAGCGGAAAAACAAAAACCGATACCGTTCTGAAAGCAAAAGATGCACTGGAACAATCCAATGCGAAGCTGTTAGGCGCTCTTTTAAACAAAAAGAAAATGAAAAAATCGGAACACTATTCCTACTAGTTTTTGTAAAGGTGATGTCTCCTGACCTGTATCAATGGAGGCACTCGGCTCTGCTGTGGGCAGCTGAAGTTGCTGCCTTAGATGCTGGTCGTCGCTGGCGGGGCGTGAGGATGGGTTAAATGCCCACTTATCTGATATATACATAGGACGTATTGTCGGTTTAGCTGCTGCCGATTTTTTGGAGAGACGAAAACCGCCGCAGCTAAACCGATAAAAGAATTAGGGGGGAAAAGGTTGAGTTACCGGAGAAGACTGTCAATGATTATTGCGCTGGATACTTACCTCGTTTTAAATTCAGTTATTGCAGGATATCAATTTTTAAAGGATTCCTATCAATTTTATGACTCCGGAGCATTACTGCTTACCGCTGTCAGCTTGCTCCTCAGCTATCATGTGTGTGCTTTCCTGTTCAATCAGTATAAACAGGTGTGGACATACACCGGACTTGGCGAGCTGATTGTCCTGCTTAAGGGGATTACGCTTTCCGCCGCTGTGACCGGTATCATTCAGTATGCTGTGTATCATACGATGTTCTTCCGTCTGTTAACCGCGTGCTGGGTGCTTCAGCTTTTGTCTATTGGAGGGACCCGTATTTTATCCAGAGTATTAAACGAAAGCATCAGGAAAAAACGCTGCGCCTCGTCCCGCGCGCTGATTATCGGGGCGGGCTCAGGTGGGACTCTGATGGTCAGGCAGCTGCTTTCGAAAGATGAACCTGATATCATACCTGTCGCTTTTATTGATGACGACCAAACGAAGCATAAATTAGAAATTATGGGGCTGCCCGTAATCGGCGGTAAAGAAAGTATCATGCCTGCGGTGCAAAAGCTCAAAATTAATTATATTATTATTGCCATTCCTTCACTCCGCACCCATGAGCTTCAGGTGTTATATAAAGAATGTGTGCGAACCGGAGTAAGCATTAAAATTATGCCTCATTTTGATGAAATGCTGCTTGGCACACGAACTGCCGGACAAATCAGAGATGTAAAGGCTGAGGACTTGCTCGGCAGAAAGCCGGTAACCCTCGACACTAGCGAAATTTCGAACCGCATCAAAGGAAAAACAGTTCTTGTCACGGGAGCGGGCGGATCAATCGGCTCGGAAATCTGCCGTCAGATCAGTGCGTTTCAGCCTAAGGAAATCATTCTGCTCGGCCATGGGGAAAACAGCATTCATTCGATTTATACAGAGCTGAACGGACGATTCGGCAAACACATTGTGTTCCATACGGAAATCGCTGATGTGCAGGACCGCGATAAAATGTTTACCTTGATGAAAAAATACGAGCCGCATGTTGTCTATCATGCAGCTGCCCATAAGCATGTGCCTTTAATGGAACACAATCCTGAAGAGGCGGTCAAAAACAATATTATCGGAACAAAAAATGTCGCGGAAGCAGCCGATATGTCGGGAACAGAGACATTCGTGCTGATTTCATCGGACAAAGCGGTGAACCCAGCCAACGTAATGGGGGCGACAAAACGATTCGCAGAGATGATTATTATGAATCTTGGGAAAGTCAGCAGAACCAAATTTGTTGCTGTTCGCTTCGGCAATGTACTCGGGAGCCGCGGCAGCGTCATTCCGATTTTCAAAAAACAGATTGAAAAAGGCGGCCCGGTGACAGTAACACATCCGGCAATGACCCGCTATTTCATGACGATTCCCGAGGCATCAAGGCTTGTGATTCAGGCTGGGGCACTGGCGAAAGGGCGTCAAATTTTCGTTCTCGATATGGGAGAGCCCGTAAAGATTGTGGATCTTGCCAAAAACCTCATTCATTTGTCCGGCTACACGACTGAGCAGGTTCCAATCGAATTCACAGGCATTCGTCCGGGCGAAAAAATGTATGAAGAATTACTGAACAAAAATGAAGTCCATGCTGAACAAATCTTTCCAAAAATTCACATCGGTAAAGCGGTAGATGGCGATTGGCCGGTGCTGATGCGCTTTATCGAGGATTTTCATAAGCTGCCGGAAGCTGACCTGAGAGCGAGGCTGTTTGCGGCAATCAATACATCAGAAGAAATGACGGCTGCCAGCGTTCATTAGGGGGAGTGAAAATGACGAAAAAGATATTGTTTTGCGCGACTGTTGATTATCATTTTAAGGCCTTTCACCTCCCTTATTTTAAATGGTTCAAACAAATGGGCTGGGAGGTTCATGTCGCCGCGAACGGACAAACCAAGCTGCCGTATGTGGATGAGAAATTCTCCATCCCGATTCGCAGGTCACCTTTTGCCCCTCAGAACCTGGCCGTTTATAGGCAGCTGAAGAAAGTGATCGACACCTATGAATACGACATTGTCCATTGCCATACACCGGTCGGCGGCGTTCTCGCCAGACTGGCGGCGAGGCAGGCACGGCGGCACGGAACAAAGGTGCTGTATACAGCGCACGGATTTCACTTCTGCAAAGGAGCACCAATGAAAAATTGGCTTCTTTACTATCCGGTCGAGAAATGGCTTTCAGCATATACGGACTGCCTGATTACGATTAATGAAGAGGATTATAAACGGGCGAAAGGACTTCAAAGGCCGGGCGGAAGGACGCAGAAAATTCACGGCATTGGCGTCAACACCGAGCGTTTCCGGCCTGTCAGTCCGATAGAGCAGCAAAAACTCAGAGAAAAACACGGGTTCCGTAAAGATGATTTTATATTGGTTTATCCGGCTGAGCTCAATCTGAACAAAAACCAGAAGCAGTTAATAGAAGCCGCAGCCTTGCTAAAAGAAAAAATTCCTTCGCTCCGCCTTGTGTTTGCCGGGGAAGGGGCAATGGAACAAACGTATCAAACGTTAGCTGAAAAGCTTGGTGCCTCCGCCAATGTCTGTTTTTACGGCTTTTGCAGCGACATACATAAGCTGATTCAGCTTGCGGATGTATCTGTCGCATCCAGCATTAGAGAGGGCCTCGGCATGAATGTGCTTGAGGGAATGGCGGCAGAAAAACCGGCGATCGCCACAGATAATCGCGGGCATCGGGAAATCATTCGCGACGGAGAAAACGGTTTTCTGATCAAAATCGGTGACAGTGCTGCTTTTGCCCGCCGGATTGAACAGCTTTACCATAAGCCGGAGCTCTGCCGAAAGCTGGGACAGGAAGGCCGAAAAACAGCCTTGCGCTTCTCGGAGGCGCGAACGGTGGAAGAAATGGCAGATATTTATTCCGCGTACATGGATATGGATATAAAGGAGAAAAGCGTATGAACTCAGGACCGAAAGTTTCTGTCATTATGGGCATTTATAATTGCGAACGCACTTTGGCAGAAAGCATAGAATCCATTCTCAGCCAATCCTATAAAAATTGGGAGCTGATTTTGTGCGATGATGCGTCAACAGACGGCACGCTCCGTATCGCGAAGCAGTATGCCGCTCATTACAGCGACTGCATCAAACTGATTCAAAACAAAACAAATAAGCGGCTTGCCGCATCATTAAATCATTGTCTTTCGCATGCGACAGGCGATTATATCGCACGTCAGGACGGAGATGACCTTTCGTTTCCGCGCCGTCTGGAAAAGCAGGTCGCGTTTTTAGAAAAGCACCGACACTATCAGGTGGTTGGCACCGGCATGCTTGTGTTTGATGAATTTGGCGTAAGAGGCACCCGCATTCTGCCTTCTGTTCCGGAGCCGGGCATCATGGCAAAAGGGACTCCATTTTGCCACGGCACGATTATGATGAGAGCGAGTGCCTACCGCACGCTGAAAGGCTACCTGTCGGTGCGGCGGACGAGACGAATGGAAGATATTGATTTGTGGCTTCGCTTTTTTGAAGAGGGCTTCAGGGGCTATAATCTTCAGGAAGCCTTGTATAAAGTGAGGGAAGACAGCGATGCATTCAAACGGCGGTCATTTACGTATTCAATCGACAATGCCATTCTTGTCTATCAGGCGTGCAGACGCTTGAAGCTTCCTTTATCTGATTACATATATATCGCGAAACCGTTAATCCGCGCCTTTATGCCTGCAGCCGTGATGGATCGCTACCATAAAAAAAGAGTGATGAACCAACAGGAAGGGCTTGTCAAGCATGAATAGCAGCCAAAAGCGCGTGCTCCATGTTCTCAGCGGCATGAACAGGGGCGGCGCGGAAACCATGGTAATGAATTTATATCGGAAGATGGACAAAAGCAAAGTGCAATTTGATTTTTTAACGTATCGAAATGATCCGTGCGCTTATGATGAAGAGATTTTATCTTTAGGCGGGCGGCTTTTTTATGTCCCGAGCATTGGGCAAAGCAATCCCCTTACATTTGTGAGGAATGTGAGAAACGCGATAAAAGAAAACGGGCCGTTCAGCGCCGTTCATGCGCACACGGATTTCCAAACGGGTTTTATCGCCCTTGCGGCAAGGCTCGCCGGAGTGCCGGTCAGGGTATGCCACTCCCACAATACGTCTTGGAAGACCGGCTTCAACTGGAAGGATCGCTTGCAGCTGCTCGTGTTCAGGCGGCTCATTTTGGCAAATGCGACAGCGCTGTGTGCCTGCGGAGAGGATGCGGGCAGGTTTTTATTTGGACAGTCCAATATGGAGCGGGAGCGTGTTCACCTTCTTCCTAACGGGATTGACCTTGAGTTGTTCGCCCCAAATGGGCAGGCGGCTGATGAAGAAAAAGCAGCACGCGGCATTGCAGCCGACCGGCTCATCATCGGCCATGTGGCCCGGTTTCATGAAGTGAAAAACCACGCGTTCCTGTTGAAACTTGCCGCACATCTCAAAGAAAGAGGCGTTCGCTTTCAGCTCGTTCTGGCGGGAGACGGGCCGTTGCGCGGGGAGATAGAGGAGGAGGCGCGGCAGCAGAATTTGCTATCAGACGTCCTCTTTTTAGGCACGGAAGAACGGATCCATGAACTGATGCGAACATTCGATGTATTTGTCATGCCGTCTCTGTACGAAGGCTTGCCGGTTGTGCTTGTGGAAGCGCAGGCGTCGGGGCTTCCATGCATCATTTCAGACAGCATTACAGAAAAAGTCGACGCCGGTCTCGGGCTTGTCACAAGATTAAGTCTTTCTGAGCCGATCAGCGTCTGGGCTGAAACCATTGCAAGGGCGGCCGCCGCAGGCAGGCCGAAGCGTGAGTTCATCAACGAAACACTCGCTCAACTTGGCTACGATGCACAGCAAAATGTAGGAGCGCTGCTGAATGTATACAACATCAGCACGGAAAAGGACCATGACCGATGATTGTATATGCCGTTAATATGGGGATTGTATTTATTTGGTCTTGGTTCGCTAAAATGTGCGGCGGCCGTGACGATTCGCTTGCCACGGGGTATCGGCCGAATAAGCTTTTGATCTGGATTCCGCTCGCTTCACTTGTGCTCGTGTCAGGTCTCCGCTATCGAGTCGGCACGGATTTTCAGACGTACACGCTGCTGTACGAATTGGCGGGCGATTATCAAAATGTGTGGCAGATATTCGGTTTCGGCACAGCGAAAACAGCGACAGATCCGGGGTTTACCGCATTCCTTTGGCTGATGAATTTCATCACGGAAGATCCTCAAATCATGTATTTTACGGTGGCGGTCGTGACCTACAGCTTTATTATGAAGACACTCGCCGACTATGGCAGGCCGTTTGAGCTGAGTGTCTTTTTGTTTTTGGGAACCTTTCATTACTACGCGTCTTTTAACGGCATCAGGCAATACATGGTGGCAGCTGTTTTGTTTTGGGCGGTCCGTTATATCATCAGCGGGAACTGGAAGCGATATTTCCTGATTGTGCTGGTCAGCTCGCTCTTTCATTCGTCGGCGCTGATTATGATTCCGGTGTACTTTATTGTCAGAAGAAAAGCCTGGTCTCCGGCGATATTCGGCCTATCCGCTTTGTTTCTCGGCATGACATTTTTATATCAAAAATTTATTTCTGTGTTTGTCGTTGTACTTGAAAACAGCTCATACAGCCATTATGAAAAATGGCTCATGACGAACACAAATGGAATGAATGTGATCAAAATCGCTGTGTTGGTTCTGCCGCTGTTCCTTGCATTTTGCTATAAAGAACGACTGCGGAGTCTGTGGCCGCAAATTGATATTGTCGTCAATTTGTGCCTGCTAGGTTTTTTGTTCGGCCTTTTGGCCACAAAGGACGTGATTTTTGCCAGATTCAATATTTATTTCGGTCTGTATCAAATGATCCTAGTCCCTTATTTCGTCAGGATATTTGATGAAAAATCGAACGCTCTTATCTATATCGCTATCGTTGTTTGTTATTTTCTTTACAGTTATTTGCTTATGCCGGTCGATTCATCGGTTCTGCCTTACAGAACGATTTTTTCCCGGTAATTTATGCAAGAGGAGCCGGTCATTATGGAAACATCTGCGGTTAGTCTGTTAGTCGCTGTTTATAACACAGAAACATATATCAGAACGTGTCTCGAATCCCTGCGGAACCAGACAGTGGACAATATTGAAATCATCATCGTCAATGACGGTTCTCAAGACGCCAGCCCGGATATCGCAGAAGAATACGCCAAAATGGACAACAGGTTCAAGGTGATTCATCAGGAGAACCAGGGTCTCGGTGCGGTTCGGAATAAAGGCATTGAGGCAGCACGCGGCGAATTTATCGCGTTTATCGATTCAGACGATTGGATCGAACCTGATTATTGCGAGCAGATGCTCCGGGCAGCAGGCGATGAAACTGATCTGGTCATTTGCAATTATGCCGCAGAGTTTGAGGACACTGGCAAAACCATGGACTCTGACATTGCCCAAACCTATCAGGATCAGCCGAAGGAGCACTATATCAAGGCGTTATTCGAAGGGAAGGTCAGAGGGTTTTCATGGAACAAACTGTACAGAAGAAGCATGATTGAAGCCCATCGGCTGTCGTTTCCGCTCCGAGGCGAGCTGGAGCATGTCGAGGATCAGTTTTTCAGCTTCAGGGCTCACTTTTTCGCCCGCTCAGTATCCTACGTAAAAACGCCGCTCTATCATTATCGAATTCACCTTTCCTCCATTGTGCAGCGCTATCAGAAAAAATTGTTTGAATCAGGACTTGCGCTGTATGAGGCGAATGCGGCGTTTTTACAGGAGAACAACAAACTGGAGGAGTATCGCAAGGAGCTTGATACCTTTATCGTTCTTCACAGCAGCATCTGCATGCTGAATGAATGGAAAACGAGCGGCAGCCGCCGGCTGTTTGAAAAGCTTAGAAATGTTGGCGTGATATGCGCGGACCCGGTGTTTCAAGAAAGTCTTTCAAAAACGGGTACCGCTCCTTTTGACACAAAACGGTCATGCCTGCTTCTGATGGCGAAATACAGAATGATTCCGTTCGTCGCGATGGCATCGGCTGTGTATCAGCGGGTGATCGAGTACAAAATGAGAAACAGAGGGTGAGGACATGTCGTTACAATCGTTGAAAATCAATTTTGCAGAATGGCTGCTGCTAAAGGTCAAATACCCGTCCCAATATTGGCTGGGAGCGGCAGATCAGCCGGTAAAGGCCGCAGCACATCAGAAAAAAATCATACTGACCCTGCTGCCGTCCCATGACAATTTGGGAGATCACGCAATTGCTTATGCCAGCAAGGCATTTCTTGAGCAAGAATACCCGGACTTTGACATCGTCGAGGTTGATATGAAGGACATTTACAAATCAGCAAAAAGCCTGATCCGCTCGCGCCATCCGGAGGATATGGTCTTTATCATCGGCGGCGGAAACATGGGGGATATATACCGTTATGAGGAGTGGACGCGCCGCTTCATCATTAAAACATTCCATGACTATCGGGTTGTCCAGCTTCCGGCAACGGCTCATTTTTCTGACACGAAAAAAGGGCGCAAAGAGCTGAAACGGGCACAGAAAATTTATAATGCGCACCCCGGCCTGTTGCTGATGGCGCGGGATGAAACAACGTATCAATTTATGAAACAGCATTTTCAAGAAAAAACAATTTTGAAGCAGCCGGACATGGTGCTGTATTTAGATAGAAGCAAGACCCCCGCAGAACGCGAAGGGGTTTATATGTGTTTGCGCGAGGATCAGGAAAGCGTGCTTCAGGAGGAGCAGAGGAACCGAGTCAAAGCTGCGTTATTTGAGGAATTCAGCGAGATCAAACCCTTTACGACAACGATCGGGCGCCGGGTCAGCCGCGATACACGCGAACAAGAACTTGAAGCGCTGTGGTCTAAGCTGCAAAGCGCAGAAGCCGTCGTCACTGACAGGCTTCATGGCATGATTTTTTGCGCGCTGACAGGAACGCCGTGTGTTGTCATTCGCTCCTTTGACCATAAGGTGATGGAGGGCTATCAATGGCTTAAAGACATCCCGTTCATGAAGCTGATAGAACATCCGGAGCCAGAGCGCGTAACAGCCGCAGTCAATGAGCTTTTAACAAAAGAAACACCCCGTGCAGGCTTTCCGAGAGATGTGTATTTTAAAGGTCTGCGTGACAAAATCAGCGGTGAAGCGCAATGACCCCGCTCGTCAGCATTATTGTCCCGATGTATCATGTTGAACCATTTATAGGGGAGTGCATTGATTCTTTGCTTCGTCAAACGCTTTCTGATATTGAAATCATCCTCGTGAATGACGGAACACCGGATCGTTCAGGCGAAATTGCAGAGGATTATGCAAAACGGGATGCGAGAATCCGGGTCATTCATCAGGCAAACGGCGGGCTTAGTTCAGCGCGAAATACGGGAATAAAGGCCGCGCGGGGCACTTACATCGGCTTTGTAGACGGAGACGATTATGTATCATCCGCCATGTTCCAGAGACTGGCTGAAGAAGCGGAGGAAAATCGGCTCGACATCGTCGGATGCGGTTTTTACAAACAGTCATCGGACAGGCGGACATATGTGCCGCCGCAGCTTGAGGCAAACCGCGTGCTGACGAAACCAGAAATGACTGAACGGCTTAAACATGCTCACGAAACGAGATTTATCTGGTATGTATGGCGTTATCTTTACCGCCGTGAGCTTTTTGATAGGGCGAATCTGATGTTTGATGAAGACATCCGTTTTGCCGAAGACTCTCCCTTCAATTTGTCCGCTTTTTGCGAAGCGGAGCGGGTGAAAATGCTTGATGAGGGATTGTACATTTATCGTGAAAACCCGAACAGCCTGACAGAAATCCCTTATAAACCGGCGATGGATGAACATCTTCAAAAACAATATCAAGCTAAAATCGCATTCTACAATCACTATGGCTTAGCAGGCGCATGCCAAGAAGATTTGAATGTGTACATTTGCAGGCACCAGCTTCCGATGCTTTTGGCAAATGCCTGTGCTTCTCCGAATTCGCCGAAAGACATCAAAAAGAAGATCAGACAGATTTTATCCTATGACATGGTGCGGCAGGCTGTCAGACATACACCGTTTGAGAAATTATTAAGAGGAGAGCGCTTGGTATTAGCACTGTGTAAATGGCGGCTCACTTTTCTCATCAAGCTGTTTTTCGAGCATCGGGGGATAATGAAAGGCAGTGCGAAGCAAGCATGAAATTCACAATAAACTTCACCGCTAATCTCACGGCTTTTCTGTTGTCCGTTTTCCTATCGGTTTGGATGACGCCTTTTATTGTCAAAACGCTCGGTGTGGAAGCGTTTGGCTTTGTTCACTTGACACAAAATGTGATTAATTACTTTTCGGTTATTACCGTGGCGCTCAGCTCGGTTGTCGTTCGGTTCTTTTCTGTTGCTGCCCACAGGGGAGAGCGGGAGAAAGCAAATGCGTATATCAGCAATTATTTAGCGGCCTCTGTTTTGATTTCATTGCTGCTCTTGCTGCCGCTTGCGGGTTCGGCTTTTTTTATTGACCGCGTCATGAATGTGCCGCAAGCGCTTTTGGCAGATGTGCGTTTGTCGATTTTAATCGGCAGTTTGCTGTTTATTTTAACGTTTCTGATGGCGGGTTTCGGTGCTGCACCATTTTATGCCAACCGCCTTTATATCACCAGTTCCATTCAGGCGGTGCAAATGCTTATACGGGTGCTGTCTGTGCTGCTCCTGTTTGCATGCTTTGCGCCGAAAATCTGGCAGATCCAGCTTGCAGCTTTAGCTGGTGCTGTTATTGCGTCTGTGCTGTCTTTCTATTTCTTCAAAAAGCTGATTCCGTGGTTTTCGTTTCGTATGAAGGATCTTTCATTCCGCACTAGCAAGGAGCTGTTTCAAGCGGGCGCATGGAGCTCCGTCAATCAAATCGGCGTCCTGCTTTTTTTGCAGATTGATCTGTTAACCGCCAATTTGATGCTTGGGGCGTCCGCATCCGGGAAATACGCGGCGATTATCCAGTTTCCGCTGCTTTTGCGCAGCTTGGCCGGAACGGTCGCATCCCTGTTTGCGCCCATCATGACTTCATATTATTCAAAAGGCGATATGGAAGGATTGATGAATTACGCCAATAAGGCAGTAAGGCTCAATGGTCTTTTGCTTGCACTTCCTGCTGCCTTATTGGGCGGATTGGCGGGACCTTTTCTGACAATCTGGCTCGGACCGTCCTTTTCAACGATAGCACCGCTTTTATTTATTCATGCCGGATACTTGGTTGTCAGCCTCGCCTTTATGCCGCTGTTTTATATATGGACCGCTTTTAATCAACAAAAAACACCGGCGATTGTTACCCTGCTGTTAGGTGCGGTGAATGTGGTGCTGGCGGTCACGCTGAGCGGGCCGGCTCATCTCGGTCTGTACGGCATAACATTGGCAGGGGCCATTTCTCTTATTTTAAAAAATGCCATCTTTACGCCGCTTTACGTATCCCGCATTACAGGCTACAAAAAGCACGTGTTCTTTAAAGGCATCATCGGGCTTCTTTCAGCCGCTGTATTTGCCTGGGCGGTCTGTAAGGCAATTCAGTTCGTTGTGAAGATTGACAGCTGGCCGTCATTGATAGCGACGGGAGTGACAGTCAGCTTTTGCTACGCTGTTTTCGCTTTTATGCTCGTTTGTACAAAAGAGGAAAGACAGCTGGTATTAAAACGGTTTCGAAAAACGAAAGGAGCTGTGAATCTTTGATCCTGAAACGACTTTTTGATCTGACGGCCGCCATTTTTTTGTTGTGCTGTACAAGTGTGATCATTCTGTTCACCATCGCCGTTGTCAGGCTGAAAATAGGATCACCTGTCTTCTTTAAGCAAGTAAGGCCGGGCCTGCACGGCAAACCGTTCACCCTATATAAGTTCCGGACAATGACGGATGAACGGGACAGTGAGGGAAATCTGCTGCCCGATGAAGTCCGGCTGACGAAAACGGGCAGGCTGATCAGAAAGCTGAGCATTGATGAGCTTCCGCAGCTCCTGAATGTCCTGAAGGGCGATCTGAGCCTTGTCGGGCCGCGGCCGCTTTTGATGGACTATCTGCCTCTTTATACAGAAAAACAGGCACGGCGCCATGAGGTGAAGCCGGGTATCACAGGCTGGGCGCAAATCAATGGCAGAAACGCGATTTCCTGGGAAAAGAAATTTGAATTAGATGTTTGGTACGTTGACAACCGGTCATTTTTTCTCGATTTGAAAATTTTATGTTTGACGGTGCGAAAGGTCCTTGTTTCAGAAGGGATTCAGCAAACCAATCATGTGACCGCGGAACGGTTTACCGGAAGCGGAGATGTGTCCTCATGAAAAACGTGGCCATTGTGGGTGACGGCGGACACGGAAAGGTGATCAGAGAGCTGATAAACGCCCGCTCAGATACGCGCTTAGCCGCGGTGCTGGATGATAAATTCAAAACGTTCGAAGGCGGAAAAGAATGGTACACAGGACCGCCGGAAGCCGTTACTGAACTGCGCAGGCTCATTCCTGATGTGCTGTTTCTGATTGCTGTTGGGAATAACAGTGTCAGAAAACAGCTGGCGGAGCGACTGGGACTGAGGAAAGATGATTTTATTACATTGATTCACCCGTCAGCCATCGTCAGCAGGTCGGCTGTCATTGGGGAAGGGACAGTGATTATGGCGGGCGCGATCATTCAGGCGGATGCGCGCATCGGCGCTCATTGCATCATCAATACGGGTGCAGTGGCAGAGCACGATAATCAAATCAGCGATTACGTTCATCTGTCCCCGCGTGTCACGCTGTCAGGAGCGGTTTCCGTTCAGGAAGGCGCTCACGTCGGAACTGGTGCATCCGTCATACCGCAGATCACAATCGGGGCTTGGAGCATTGTCGGCGCCGGCTCCGCGGTGATCCGTCCCATACCGGACAGGGTAACGGCGGCCGGTGCTCCGGCACGCATCATTTCTTCCATTCAAACATCAAACAAAGGATGATTCTATGCATAAAAAAATCTACTTATCTCCCCCTCATATGAGCGGCAGGGAGCAGCACTATATTTCAGAAGCCTTTCGCTCAAACTGGATCGCGCCGCTTGGGCCGCTCGTGAATTCATTTGAAGAACAGCTGGCAGAACGAGTCGGTGTAAAAGCAGCCGCTGCGGTCGGCTCAGGAACGGCGGCGATTCATCTCGCCCTGCGTTTGCTTGAGGTAAAAGAAGGTGACAGCGTGTTTTGCCAGTCCTTCACATTTGTAGCAACCGCCAATCCGATTTTATATGAAAAAGCGGTGCCCGTCTTTATTGATTCTGAGCCTGATACGTGGAATATGTCGCCGACAGCCCTTGAAAGAGCATTGGAGGAAGCGAAAAGAAACGGAACACTGCCAAAAGCGGTTATTGCCGTCAATCTATATGGGCAGAGCGCGAAAATGGATGAAATCGTAAGCCTGTGCGATGCATACGGAGTTCCTGTCATTGAGGACGCAGCCGAATCTCTCGGAACAGTCTATAAAGGGAAGCAAAGCGGAACATTCGGGCGCTTCGGCATTTTTTCATTTAACGGGAACAAAATCATTACCACATCAGGGGGAGGGATGCTCGTTTCAAATGATGAAGCCGCAATTGAAAAAGCAAGATTTCTCGCTTCGCAGGCACGAGAACCGGCTGTTCATTATCAGCACAGTCAAATTGGACATAATTACAGGCTGAGCAATATCTTAGCCGGCGTCGGCATTGCCCAGCTTGAGGTGCTGGATGAGCGAGTGGAGACAAGAAGGACCATTTTCACGAGATACAAAAATGCGCTCGGTCACATAGACGGCGTCCGCTTTATGCCGGAGTACGCAGCAGGCGTATCCAATCGCTGGCTCACCACGCTCACACTTGATAACGGGCTCAGCCCATATGACGTAGTTCAACGTCTTGCTGAAGAAAACATTGAAGCCCGTCCGCTGTGGAAGCCGCTCCATACCCAGCCGCTATTCGATCCGGCTTTATTTTATTCTCATGAAGATACAGGAAGCGTATGCGAAGATTTGTTCAAGCGAGGAATCTGTCTCCCATCGGGGTCCAATATGACAGAAGATGAGCAAGACCGGGTCATTGAAGTGCTACTGCGCTTATTCCAAACTGCCGAGGTGAAGAAATGGACAGCAAGCATTCGATGATCAGCCTGAAACAGAAACTGTCCGGGCTGCTCGACGTCATACCGAAACAATCAGAGATTATATATGCTGACTATCCTCTATACGGAAATGTAGGGGATTTATTTATTATGAAAGGAACAGAAGCTTTCTTTAAAGAACACGGGATTCGGGTCAGAAAACGCTGGAATCCTGACAATTTTCCAGTCGGGCGAAAGCTGGATCCTCATCTCATCATCGTCTGCCAGGGAGGCGGAAACTTCGGGGATCTGTATCCGTATTATCAAGGCTTTAGAGAGAAAATCGTCCAAACCTATCCGAACCACAAAATTGTGATCCTGCCGCAATCGATTTATTTTCAAAACAAAGACAACCTCAAACGGACGGCAGAGATATTTTCTAAGCATGCGAACCTTCACATCATGACAAGGGAAAAAGCCTCCTATGCTACGGCACAGGCCTATTTTACAACAAATCACATTCAGCTTCTGCCTGATATGGCTCATCAGCTGTTTCCCGTCATTCCCACGCAGCAGCCGTCCAATCAAAAGCTGAGATTTATCCGAACAGATCATGAAGCAAACCAGGCGCTTCAGGAACACGCAGAAGCGGAAAGCTACGACTGGCGCACGGTGCTGTCAGCTTCAGACCGCCGGACGATTGCTTTTCTCCAAACGCTGAACGTCTTGAATAAAAAAGCAGGCAACCCTTTGCCCATTGCGTATATATGGGAAAAATACTCGGATTATATCGTCCAAAAAGCGATTCGGTTTTTCAGCCGTTACGAATCGGTGGAAACGTCAAGGCTGCACGGACACATCTTGTCTTCTCTTCTTCAAAAAGAAAACACGGTCATTGATAATTCCTACGGGAAAAACGCCAATTACTTTCATACCTGGATGGAAGGCGTGCCAAGCACCCATCTCATCCAACACGCCTCAAAGAAGGAAAACCTTCCTGCTCACATGTGAGCGGAAGGTTTATTTTGATTCTCCACGTTTGACTTTGTTGTATGCTTCATCTAAATGCTGAATCCGTTTCAGGACAACTGCGTTTTTCGTCAGCTGGTCCTGCACGAGTGTTGAGACAACGGAACGGTAGTAGCTGTTCATCGCGTGGATTTTATCCTCAGACTGATTCATTTCAATATGCTGTTTTAAATTCTCAATAAAATAAGGGACGGAAAAAAGTTCAGACATTTCTTTGGCAGCTCCTTTTTCATAAATGTATACGGTGTGATCTCAATCATGTACAATGAAGAAAGGGGAGTGAGCATGATGGATATGAAACTTCAGCAAGTACAAGTATTAAAGCCTCAACTGACACAGGAGCTCAGGCAGGCCATCACGCTGCTTGGCTATCATTCGGCAGAACTCGCCGAGTACATTGATGAGCTCTCACTGGAAAACCCTCTTATTGAACGAAAGGAAACAGACACACCGCCACTATCTTACCATAAAACAAACAAAAACAGGATGAATGCACAGGAAGCGGGCCTTCAATTAAGTAATCCGCAAAAAACATTGCAGGATGCGTTAAAACAGCAGTCACTCGATATGAATCTGACCAACACTGAAAAAAAGATTTTTAATTATCTGATTCATTCGCTTGATTCAAACGGGTACTTGGAAGAAGATGTGGAGGAGGCAGCACGGCGCCTATCTGTATCGGCTAAGGAAACGGAGGCTGTTTTGGCAAAACTCCAGTCGTTAGAACCGGCTGGAATCGGCGCGAGATCTTTGCAGGAATGCATCCTTCTTCAATTACAGCGGCTGCCGAACAGAAATGAACAAGCGGAAATGCTGGTTTCAGCTCATTTTGATGCTTTTGCACAAAAAAAATGGAAAGCGCTTTCAGTGGAGACAGGAATTCCGCTTCATACTATTCAAGATATCTCAGATGATATCGCGGCTCTTCATCCTAGACCTGGCCTTCTGTTTGCCCGGCCAGAGCAAGATGTGTATATTGAGCCTGATATTTTTATCACCGTAAAAAACGGGCACATTGCAGCGGAACTGAATACCCGCTCGTTTCCCGAGATCGATCTGCATCCGCAGTACAGAACGCTTTTATCATCCGGCTCCTGTCAGGATACTGTCTCCTATTTATCTGCGAAATATCAGGAGTGGCGCTGGCTGAGCCGCGCGCTGCGGCAGCGAAAACAGACAATCACGAGAATTATCAATGAACTGATCACACGCCAAAAGGATTTCTTTCTGAAAGGGCGAAGCGCAATGAAGCCGCTGACTCTCAGAGAGGTGGCGGACTGTCTAAGCCTTCATGAATCAACTGTGAGCCGGGCCATTAAAGGGAAAACAATACAAACGCCTTACGGGCTGTTTGAGATGAAACTCTTTTTCTCAGCAAAAGCCGAGGCTTCAGGTGATGGAGATGCGTCGAATTATGCAGTCAAAACGCATCTGGAAAACCTGATCAATCAAGAGGACAAAACAAAACCGCTTTCAGACCAAAAGCTTGTCGATTTGCTGTATGAACAACATGGCATCCAAATCTCGAGACGCACCGTGGCAAAATATCGCGACCAAATGAATATTCCGTCATCGGCAGCGAGAAAGCGATATAAATAAAATCCTCCCTAGACGGGAGGATTTTTTTAAGGAATCATCCAGCTGAATATGTGATGCTGCAAAAAGGTGATGATACAAACGAGCAGCAGCAAAAACAGACTGTGTTTAATGGTAAAGCGGAAAAGATCTGACTCCTTTCCGGCGAGTCCTACGGCAGCGCACGCCACCGCTATCGACTGCGGCGAAATCATTTTTCCTGTGACACCGCCTGAAGAATTGGCGGCCACAGACAGAACGGGGTCCATGCCGACTGATAATGCGGTGACTTTCTGCAGGTTGCCGAACAGCAGGTTGGCGGAAGTATCCGAGCCGGTAATGAAGACGCCGAGCCAGCCGAGGACGGGCGAAAAGAAGGTAAACATCGAACCTGTCAGCGCGAGTGTCATCCCGAGTGTCGTGCTCATTCCCGAGGAGTTGGTGACATAGGCAAAACCAACGACAGAAGCGATGGTCAAAATCGGAAGCTTCAATTCCTGGACTGTTTCTTTAAAAACGGTTCCCCAGTCTTTCCACGAAATCGCCGTGATGAACTTTGACAGCACTGCGGCAATCAATATCGCGGTGCCGGCCGAACCAAGCACCTCAAGCTTGTAAACCGCCTCAATCGGCGTACCGTCAGCATTGACAATCTGATTGTTCAAAAAAGGCACACCGGGGGCAAAAGTCAGTTTTTCTCCAACAGCATTCAGCCACTTCAAGAACGCCGCAGAGCCTTCATAATGCCCGGTCAGTGCAGATTTGACAGATGGAATGCCCCATACGGAAATCATCGCCGTCAGCAGCAGAAATGGCGACCAAGCCTTAAAAATCTGTCCGCCGCTGTATGCAGGCGCCGCCGGACTTGTGCGCGCCGTTTCAATTGAGGCGGCCGACTCTTGTTCACCGGCAAACCGGAATGCTGTTTTCGGCTTCCACCATTTCAAAAACACAGCAAGCGCAGCCATTGAAACAAGAGCTGACAAAACATCGGGCAGCTCAGGCCCTAAAAAATTGGAACTGAGATATTGAACAACAGCAAAGGAAACACCGGATACGAGAATCGCCGGCCAGATTTCCAAGGCTTTCCTGAACCCGCTCATGATGATGATTAAATAAAGAGGAATAAATACGGATAAAAACGGCAGCTGCCGCCCGACCATTTGCGAAATCTCCATCGCCGGAATCCCTGTCGGCCCTTCTACGGCTGTAATTGGAATCCCAATCGCCCCAAAGGCAACCGGCGCCGTATTGGCGATCAAACAGATCCCCGCAGCATAAAGAGGATTAAAGCCGAGACCGACCAGCAGCGCGGCAGAAATGGCGACCGGCGCTCCGAAGCCTGCTGCCCCTTCTAAAAAAGCCCCGAATGAAAAAGCGATCAAGAGAGCTTGAAGCCGTCGGTCATCAGTAATCGAGAGAACAGAGCTGCGAATGATATCAAACTGTCCCGTTTTCACAGTGATTTTATACAAAAAAACAGACGTCACAATGATCCAGCCGATCGGCAACAATCCGTATACGGCTCCTTGTGTCGCGGACATCAGCGCTTTTTCCGCCGGCATCCGATAAACCAATACAGCAATGATAAGGGCGATCCCCAATGTGGCCAAGCCAGCTGTATACCCCTTCATCCGTTTAATCGCGAGTGCCCAAAAAAAGAAAATAATCGGTACAAGTGCGGCAAGCGCTGATAATAGCAAATTTCCCCCTATAGGCGTATATGCCTGTGTCCATTGCATCCCAAACCCCTCCTTAAAACATAAACTGGCGCCATATGTAAGCGGTTTCCATAGATGATATGATCATCTGATGACTGGGTAATAAGACCAGTTACCTAGCATTATATTTTGAAAAAAATCAAAGTACAAGACTTTTTGACAAAATAGTCAAAATCTTTTGGCTGCCCACAAAACAGAGTATAATAGATCGTAAACAGCCAGACCTACAAGTTACGGGGTGAATTGCATTGAAATACAAACAGATTAAAACAAAAAAAATATATGAAGAAGTAGCGGATGCACTATTAGATATGATCAAAAACGGCGAATTGAAGCCTGGGGATAAACTGGACTCTGTTCAGGCGCTTGCTGAGAGCTTTCAAGTCAGCCGTTCAGCGGTTCGCGAAGCACTTTCTGCGCTAAAGGCGATGGGGCTTGTCGAAATGAAACAGGGAGAAGGCACGTATCTGAAGGAATTTGAGCTCAATCAAATTTCTCAGCCGCTCTCAGCCGCCCTTCTGATGAAAAAAGAGGACGTCAAGCAGCTGCTCGAGGTCAGAAAACTGCTTGAAATCGGCGTGGCTTCACTAGCGGCTGAAAAAAGGACAGAAGCAGATCTCAAAAGAATTCATGATGCACTAAAGGAAATGGGCAGCATTGAAGCGGACGGGGAGCTGGGAGAGAAAGCAGACTTTGCATTTCATCTTGCGCTTGCGGACGCTTCTCAAAATGAACTTCTTAAACACTTGATGAATCACGTGTCATCATTGCTGCTGGAAACAATGAGGGAAACGAGGAAAATCTGGCTGTTTTCCAAGAAGACCTCCGTTCAGCGGCTGTATGAGGAGCACGAACGGATTTACAATGCTGTGGCTGCCGGGAACGGTGCACAGGCGGAAGCCGCCATGCTGGCGCATTTGACGAATGTGGAAGATGTGCTTTCGGGATATTTCGAGGAAAATGTGCAATAACCAACTCATTTCCCGGGCAATTCCGCCGGTTCCGAATGATACGAACAACTGAGACTGAGCCGCAAATGGTTCAGTCTTTTTACATGGCAGCCAGAGGGCTTTGTGCACTTGACATTTGTGAAAAAGAAAGTAAAATATTTTACTAAAACAATGCGAGCTGAATAATGGAGGCAGATACAATGGCGACAATTAAAGATATCGCGCAGGAAGCGGGATTTTCAATCTCAACCGTTTCCCGCGTTTTAAATAACGATGAAAGCCTTTCTGTTCCTGATGAGACACGGGAGAAAATCTATGAAGCGGCGGAAAAGCTCAATTACCGCAAAAAAACAGTAAGGCCGCTGGTGAAACATATTGCGTTTTTATATTGGCTGACAGATAAAGAAGAATTAGAAGATGTCTATTTTAAAACGATGAGATTAGAAGTAGAGAAACTGGCGAAAGCATTCAATGTCGATATGACCACTTATAAAATAGCGGATGGAATCGAGAGCATTCCTGAACATACGGAAGGGTTTATTGCCGTCGGCACATTTTCAGATGAAGAGCTGGCTTTCCTCAGAAATCTCACTGAAAACGGCGTGTTCATCGATTCAACTCCTGATCCCGATCATTTTGACTCGGTAAGGCCCGATTTGGCACAAATGACAAGGAAGACGGTAAACATCCTGACTGAGAAGGGGCATAAGAGCATCGGTTTTATCGGCGGCACATACAAAAATCCGAATACCAATCAGGATGAAATGGACATCCGTGAACAAACCTTCAGATCCTATATGAGGGAAAAAGCCATGCTGGACGAGCGCTATATTTTCTGTCATCGCGGATTCTCTGTAGAAAACGGCTACCGCCTGATGTCAGCAGCGATCGACACATTAGGCGATCAGCTTCCGACTGCTTTTATGATTGCAGCGGACCCGATTGCAGTGGGCTGTCTGCAAGCCCTGAACGAAAAAGGAATTGCCATACCAAACAGGGTAAGCATTGTGAGTATCAACAACATCAGCTTCGCGAAGTATGTCTCGCCTCCTCTGACGACGTTTCATATTGATATACATGAATTATGTAAAAATGCTGTTCAATTACTGCTTGAACAAGTGCAGGACAAGAGAAGAACGGTAAAAACATTATATGTGGGCGCAGAATTAATCGTCAGGAAGAGTATGAATGAAGGATGACTTAGGACACTAAGTCATTTTTTATTTAGGTAAAAAAATTTACTCTATGAAGTAAATAGTTTGTTTACACATTTTCTCAGGCATGCTATATTATCTTTAAAGCGCTTTCATTCCTACCGAAAGGGTGACAATCAATGAAAATGGCAAAAAAGTGTTCCGTATTCATGCTCTGCGCAGCTGTCAGTTTATCCTTGGCGGCTTGCGGCCCAAAGGAAAGCAGCAGCGCCAAATCGAGTTCAAAAGGGTCAGAGCTTGTTGTATGGGAGGATAAAGAAAAGAGCATCGGCATTAAAGACGCCGTTGCTGCGTTTGAAAAAGAGCATGATGTGAAGGTCAAAGTCGTTGAAAAACCGTATGCCAAGCAGATTGAAGATTTGCGAATGGACGGACCGGCCGGCACAGGCCCTGACGTGTTAACAATGCCAGGGGACCAAATCGGAACCGCTGTCACGGAAGGATTACTCAAGGAATTACATGTCAAAAAAGACGTTCAATCACTTTATACTGACGCTTCCATTCAGTCTCAAATGGTAGATCAAAAGCTTTATGGACTGCCAAAAGCGGTCGAAACGACTGTCCTTTTTTACAACAAAGATCTCATCTCCGAAAAGGAATTGCCCAAAACGCTGGAAGAGTGGTACGACTATTCCAAAAAGACTGCTAATGGCAGCCAATTTGGCTTTTTAGCCCTATTTGATCAAATTTATTATGCAGAAAGTGTGATGAGCGGATATGGCGGATACATTTTTGGAAAGGCCAAAGATGGGAGCTATAACCCGTCAGACATTGGAATTAATAATGAAGGAGCTGTCAAAGGTGCGGCGCTGATTCAGAAGTTTTACAAAGATGGCCTGTTCCCGGCTGGCATTATTGGAGAACAAGGGATTAACGTATTGGAATCGCTGTTCACAGAAGGAAAAGCCGCCGCAATTATCTCTGGGCCATGGAATGTAGAAGCTTTTTCAAAAGCAGGAATCAATTATGGCATTACGAAACTGCCGAAGCTGGAAAATGGGAAAAACATGAGCTCCTTTATCGGCGTCAAAAGCTACAACGTTAGTGCATTTTCAAAGAATGAAGAGCTGGCGCAAGAATTAGCCGTTTTTCTGGCAAATGAAAAAAATTCTAAAACACGATATGAAGAAACGAAAGAAGTTCCTGCTGTGAAATCCCTAGCCAATGACCCGGCTATTATGAAAAGCGAGGCGGCACGGGCTGTTACTGAACAATCCCGTTTCTCAGAGCCAACCCCAAATATTCCGGAAATGAATGAAATATGGACGCCGGCTGATTCAGCATTACAGACGGTTGCAACAGGGAAGGCAGATCCGAAACAAGCATTGGATCAAGCAGCTGAAACGGCCAAAGGACAAATTAAGGCAAAGCACAGCGGAAAATAAAGAGAAAGCTAGATTTGTATTGTAAGAGAGGTGAAAACGGTGCAGCATCGTCAAGTCGCTTTGTTGCTTTCTATCATTCCGGGACTCGGGCAATTTTATAACAAGCAATGGATAAAAGGTATTGTCTTTCTTTTCTTAGGCGCATCGTTTTTTGCGGTCTTTGGAGATCTGCTCAATATGGGGTTTTGGGGAATCTTTACACTGGGAACAGAAGTGCCGCGGGATAATTCCGTTTTTCTGCTGGCGGAAGGGATTATTGCTGTCATCGTGACCTGCTTTGGCCTTGCGGTGTATTATGTAAATCTTCGCGATGCGTTCCAAAGCGGAAAACAACGTGATGAAAATAAGCCATTAAGTTCCTTAAAGGAACAATACCAGCATATCATTTCTGAGGGCTATCCTTATGTCGTCAGCGGCCCATCTTTGTTTATTTTAATTTTCGCCGTGATCTTTCCTATCTTATTCAGCTTTGCATTAGCGTTTACAAACTATGATTTGTATCATTCTCCTCCTGCAAAATTAATTGATTGGGTCGGTTTTCAAACGTTCGCAAATATTTTCACAGTTGATATTTGGAGGTCGACTTTTTTTGATGTACTGGCTTGGACGGTGGTTTGGACACTTGCTGCATCCACACTGCAAGTCACATTGGGGATTTTTCTCGCGATCATTGTTAACCAGAAAGACCTTCGGTTTAAACGTTTTTTTCGGACGATTCTGATTTTGCCATGGGCCGTTCCCGGTTTTGTGACGATTTTAATTTTTGCGGGACTGTTTAATGATAGCTTCGGTGCGATGAATCACGACATCTTGGCTTTCTTCGGGATAGATCCGCTTCCGTGGATGACAGATGCCAATTGGTCGAGGCTTGCATTGATTCTCATGCAGGGCTGGCTTGGATTTCCGTACATCTTTCTCGTCTCAACAGGCGTATTGCAATCCATCCCGGACGATCTGTATGAAGCAGCTACGATTGATGGCGCTTCTGTCTTTTCAAAGTTGAGATACATCACGCTTCCAATGGTGTTCATTGCAATGGCTCCGATTATCATTACCCAGTTTACGTTTAATTTTAATAACTTTAATATTATCTATCTATTCAATGGTGGAGGTCCGGCTGTAACCGGATCAACAGCCGGCGGGACAGATATCCTCGTTTCATGGATTTATAAATTGACAATGCAGTCCAGTCAATATTCTCTTGCTGCGGCTTTAACCATTTTATTATCTGTATTTGTTATCTCCATCGCATTGTGGCAATTCAGACAGACAAAGTCTTTTAAAGAGGGGGCATAAGGCATGCTGGCAGATATGAAGGTCAGAAAATATATCCGTCTCCTTTTCTCTTACTTGTTGCTAGCCTTTATGGCGGTCATCATTGTTTATCCTCTCCTTTGGACGGCAGGCGCAAGCTTTAATCCCGGCAACAGCTTAATCAGTACATCCATCATTCCGAAGCATCCGACATTCGACCATTACAAAGAATTATTTGCGGGCAAGGAAAGCCTTCAATATGTGCAGTGGTATGTCAACTCTATGAAGATCAGCCTGTTTACAATGGCAGGGTCTTTGCTCTGTGTGACGTTTACGGCCTATGCGTTTTCGCGCTTTCGGTTTAAAGGGAGGAAATACGCTTTAACGCTCTTTTTATTGCTCCAGATGATTCCTCAGTTTTCAGCTTTAATTGCCTTGTTTGTGCTGGCGCAAATCTTGGGAATGATCAATAGCCACTGGCTGCTAATCTTGCTTTATATCGGCGGCCTGATCCCGATGAATACGTATTTGATGAAAGGGTACATGGATTCCATTCCGATGGATTTAGACGAAAGCGCCAAGATTGACGGAGCCAGCAGCACCAGAATCTTCTTCCAGATCATTCTGCCATTATCAAAACCGATGGCGGCAGTCGTGGCCATGAACGGCTTTACCGGTCCGCTCGGAGATTTTGTGCTGTCCTCAACCATATTGAGAACGCCTGAATCATATACATTGCCCGTCGGTCTATTCAATTTAGTGAATGATGTCATGGGGGCCAGCTATACGACATTTGCGGCCGGAGCCCTGCTTATCAGCATACCGGTTGCCGTTATCTTTATCATGCTGCAAAAGAATTTTGTATCCGGATTAACCGCAGGCGGAACGAAGGGCTAAGAGAACAAGGAGGAGAATGTGATGTCAAAGCTTGAAAAAACGCACGTAACAGAAGCGAAATTTATGCTCCATGGGGGAGACTACAACCCCGATCAGTGGCTGGATCGGCCCGATATTTTAGCTGACGATATCAAACTGATGAAGCTTTCTCATACGAATACGTTTTCTGTCGGCATTTTTGCATGGAGCGCACTTGAGCCGGAGGAGGGCGTATATCAATTTGAATGGCTGGATGATATTTTTGAGCGGATTCACAGTATAGGCGGCCGGGTCATATTAGCAACGCCGAGCGGAGCCCGTCCGGCCTGGCTGTCGCAAACCTATCCGGAAGTTTTGCGCGTCAATGCCTCCCGCGTCAAACAGCTGCACGGCGGAAGGCACAACCACTGCCTCACATCTAAAGTCTACCGAGAAAAAACACGGCACATCAACCGCTTATTAGCAGAACGATACGGACATCACCCGGCGCTGTTAATGTGGCACATTTCAAACGAATACGGGGGAGATTGCCACTGTGATCTATGCCAGCATGCTTTCCGGGAGTGGCTGAAATCGAAATATGACAACAGCCTCAAGACATTGAACCAGGCGTGGTGGACCCCTTTTTGGAGCCATACGTTCAATGACTGGTCACAAATTGAAAGCCCTTCGCCGATCGGTGAAAATGGCTTGCATGGCCTGAATTTAGATTGGCGCCGGTTCGTCACCGATCAAACGATTTCGTTTTATAAAAATGAAATCATTCCGCTGAAAGAATTGACGCCTGATATCCCTATCACAACGAATTTTATGGCTGATACACCGGATTTGATCCCGTATCAGGGCCTCGACTACAGCAAATTTGCAAAGCATGTCGATGTCATCAGCTGGGACGCTTATCCTGTCTGGCACAATGACTGGGAAAGCACAGCTGATTTGGCGATGAAGGTCGGCTTTATCAATGATCTGTACCGAAGCTTGAAGCAGCAGCCTTTCTTATTAATGGAGTGTACGCCAAGCGCGGTCAATTGGCATAACGTCAACAAGGCAAAGCGCCCGGGCATGAATCTGCTGTCATCCATGCAAATGATTGCCCACGGCTCGGACAGCGTTCTCTATTTCCAATACCGCAAATCACGAGGGTCATCAGAAAAATTACACGGAGCGGTTGTGGATCATGACAATAGCCCGAAGAACCGCGTCTTTCAAGAAGTGGCCAAGGTAGGCGAGACATTGGAACGGCTGTCCGAAGTTGTCGGAACGAAGAGGACGGCTCAAACCGCGATTTTATATGACTGGGAAAATCATTGGGCGCTCGAGGATGCTCAGGGGTTTGCGAAGGCGACAAAACGTTATCCGCAAACGCTTCAGCAGCATTACCGCACATTCTGGGAACACGATATCCCTGTCGACGTCATCACGAAAGAACAAGACTTTTCACCATATAAACTGCTGATCGTCCCGATGCTGTATTTAATCAGCGAGGACACCATTTCCCGTTTAAAAGCGTTTACGGCTGATGGCGGCACCTTAGTCATGACGTATATCAGCGGGGTTGTGAATGAGCATGACTTAACATACACAGGCGGATGGCATCCGGATCTTCAAGCTATATTTGGAGTTGAGCCTCTTGAAACGGACACCCTGTATCCGAAGGATCGAAACGCTGTCAGCTACCGCAGCCAAATATATGAAATGAAGGATTATGCAACCGTGATTGATGTAAAGACAGCTTCAGTGGAAGCGGTGTATCAAGAAGATTTTTATGCGCGCACGCCAGCGGTCACAAGCCATGAGTATCAGCAGGGCAAGGCGTATTTTATCGGCGCGCGTTTGGAGGATCAATTTCAGCGTGATTTCTATGAGGGTCTGATCACAGACCTGTCTCTTTCTCCAGTTTTTCCGGTTCGGCACGGAAAAGGCGTCTCCGTACAAGCGAGGCAGGATCAGGACAATGATTATATTTTTATCATGAATTTCACGGAAGAAAAACAGCTGGTCACGTTTGATCAGAGTGTGAAGGACATAATGACAGGAGACATATTGTCAGGCGACCTGACGATGGAAAAGTATGAAGTGAGAATTGTCGTAAACACACATTAGGCTGATGCTCCGCTCGATATGGGCGGATTCTTTTTTCTATAGAATGAAAACGCTCACTAAGTCTTGGGGGGATGAAATCATGAAAAGCAAAGTGAAATTGTTCTTTGCGGCTGCCATCGTGTGGAGTGCATGTAGTTCAACAGGATATGCCGCTGCCATTGAGAAGGAGAAGCACGTGTCAAAGCTTCGGGCAGAGGATCTTTTTGTTAAAAAAGTAGAGGGGATGAACAAGGATTTTATCAAAGGGGCAGATGTGTCCAGCGTTATTGCTTTGGAAAACAGCGGTGTCACCTTTTACAATACAAGCGGAAAACGTCAGGACATCTTTACAACCTTAAAACAGGCTGGGGTCAACTATGTTCGCGTCCGCATCTGGAATCACCCGTATGATTCAAATGGCAACGGGTATGGCGGGGGAAACAATGATGTTCAAAAAGCCATCGAAATCGGAAAAAGAGCGACAGCGAACGGAATGAAGGTGCTGGCCGACTTTCACTACTCTGATTTCTGGGCCGATCCAGCGAAACAAAAGGTGCCCAAAGCCTGGGCGAATCTCAGCTTTGAAGCAAAAAAAGCAAAGCTCTATGAGTATACGAAACAAAGCCTGCAAAAGATGATCAAGGAAGGCTTTGACATCGGCATGGTTCAGGTCGGAAATGAAACAACAGGAGGATTTGCCGGTGAGACTGATTGGACGAAGATGTGCCAATTATTTAATGAAGGAAGCCGAGCGGTCAGGGAGACAAATTCAAATATTTTGGTCGCCCTGCATTTTACCAATCCTGAAACGGCTGGAAGGTATTCATTTATTGCAGAAACACTCAGCAAAAACAAAGTGGATTATGATGTGTTTGCTAGCTCCTATTATCCTTTCTGGCATGGCACATTACAAAATTTGACCTCTGTGCTGAAGGCTGTTGCCAATACGTACGGCAAAAAAGTCATGGTGGCGGAGACATCGTACACCTATACCGCTGAGGATGGCGATGGGCATGGAAATACAGCACCAAAAAGCGGGCAGACGCTGCCATATCCAATTTCTGTTCAAGGCCAGGCAACTGCAGTAAGAGATGTAATGGAGGCAGTGGCGAATACGGGCAAAGCAGGACTTGGTGTTTTCTACTGGGAGCCGGCGTGGATTCCAGTCGGGCCGAAGACACAGATAGAGAAAAACAAAGTGTTATGGGAAACATACGGGTCAGGGTGGGCGTCCAGCTATGCTGCTGAATACGACCCTGAAGACGCCGGGAAGTGGTATGGGGGAAGTGCTGTAGATAATCAAGCTTTATTTGATTTTAATGGACACCCGCTGCCTTCTTTGCAGGTGTTTCAATATGCGGAGTCAGGACATATTCCAAAGAAACGCTGAAACAAAAAAATCCATGAGATGTAACAAATCATTGTTATGTCTCATGGATCATTTTATTTTACATCAACTAATATAAAACATTCGTCATCACTCTTATGATGAGCTTCCTTTTGATGCTGCAGTGATGTAAGGATGTTCTCCTTCAGGTCAGCGATCGGCGAATCAGGTTGATCCTTTAGTAAATCATATAAATAACATGAAGCCGCAGGATCCATCACGCCATCCGTATACAGAAGCAATCTTCCGTCCTCCGTGTATGAAAGGCTGCTTGACTGAAACTCTAAGTCTTCAAACATCCCGATCGGAGGCGAGGTCGCGTGAAGCAGATGTTGAGTTCCGCTATCGTCCTGCCAAAGTGCCGGCGGATGCCCTGCGTTGACATAATCAATTCTTTGCCGTGCTATATCAATCTCGAGATAAATGGCAGTGCAATAATGTCTTGCTTCCTCATCATTTTGAAACAAGCTGTGAAGGTGCCGGTCCAATTCCTTCATAACTTTAACGGGGCTGAGACCTTGCGTGATCTGGCGCTGGAACAAAGGATGAAGAGACATCGTAATCAATGCAGATGAAATTCCGTGCCCCATCACATCAAGGATAATAATGCCGTAACGGTGTTCATCGATTTGATAATATCCGTAAAGATCACCTGACAATTCACTCGATGCGTTGTAATAAGAGTCAATCTGAACCTGATCGTTTACAATCGGTTCAGTCAACGAGTTTTTCTGGATCTTTCTGGCGAGTTCAAGCTCTCTTTTGGTGTTTAATTTAAATTGTTGATTTTGTTTATTGATCTCAAGAAGTTCTTCTTGTTTTGCTTTAAGCGTTTCCAAGGCAATTTTTAACTCCGCATTGGCTTTCTGTTTGGCAAGCAAAGCTTCCTGAGCCTCATTTCTGGCTATCAGCAGCTCATTTTCATATTCATTTCGCTTTCGCATTGGAATAAGAACACAATCAAAGACAGAAGCCTCGCTATCGTGTCTCGCAATAGCATTGATAAGGACGGGAATTTCTTCTCCATCTCTTGCTTTCAAGGAAATGTATATTTCTTCGATGTGATGCTCCAATTTCAAAAGCGGAAAAAAATAAAGCTGGCAGAAAAGCTGTGCGGGAATGGTCAACATCATATTCATGTGCTGGCCGATAACCTGCTCCGGTTCATAATCCAGAATCTTGATAAGGGTACGGTTGGCAGCTATGATCGACCCCTCTTCTGACAAAGCGAGGAAACCGCATGGTGCATCATTCAATTGTTTGTCCATCTAAGAGGGTCACCTCTATCCCTTTCGTTCCTATATCACACGTGTGCTTTTAAATAATCGCCGATCAGCTGTATCGTCTCATCTGGATGGCTCATATGAGGGCAATGTCCGCGAGCCTCCATTTGTTTCAGACTGCTATAAGGCAGATGCTGATGCATATACTTACCTACTGTTGCAGGTGCGATGATATCATCTGCACATTGGAGAATAAGAGAGGGAACCGTTACCTTCGAAAGATCCTCTCGGTGATCAGAAAAAAACGCCGCTTTCGCGAATTGGCGGGCAATGACAGGATCAGTAGAACAAAAACGGCTTTCAAGCTCTTCCTTAATTTCAGGCCGATCTGGCTGATTCAGAACGGTTGCCGCAAATACAGTCGCCCAGCCGATATAATTTTTCTCCATCATCTCCAGCAAGCCAAGGAGCTGCTCCTCTTCAAATCCTCCGTAATACTCAGGCGGATCATTCAAATAGCAAGGAGAAGGCCCCACCATCACCAGATGGGAAAAAAGCTCCGGGCGGCGGATGGATGCAAGCATCCCAATCAAGGCCCCGACGGAGTGACCCACAAACACGGTTTCCTTCAGATCTAAAGCTTCACAAACATCAAGAACATCCTGGGCATAGCCGTCAAGTGTCTGGTAACGATTCAGGTCATATGCGCGCAAATCTGAATGTCCCGAACCGACGTAATCAAATAAAATCACCCGATGATCTTCTTCAAAGGCAGGTGCCACGGCATTCCACACGCTTTGATCGCATCCAAAACCAGGTGCGAACATGATAGATGCTTTGCCGCTGCCTTTCACCTTCACATGATTTCTAGACAAAATCGCTTCGTTCATGATTGGCTCCTTTCAGCCGGAAAAATTAAATGTGTATTAACTTTCTGTTTTATTTTAAGCTTGAATGTACTATTAAATTTGTTCCTCTTTATAGTACAACGTTATATGTACCTTTGAAAGACAATAAAAGGTTTTGCGGATTTTGTTAGAATAGTAATCTATTTTAAAGCACAAATTTCTTAATAAAAAAACACTCCAACTTTTTTAATAGTAGGAGCATTCGCTTTTATTATATATTAAAATGTAATTGTTTGGTTGAATAATCATCTAAATCAAAACCCGATAAATACTTATATGATTGGGGGGGGGTAAAATCTTTATCAAAATCCCTGGGGTTTATTGGTTTATCATACTTGATAAACCTTTTTATTTTTATAGCAAATCCATCATCTCTACCAGAAAAATATTCTAAAAAAGAGTCTTTTGATATTCCAGAATATGAGGAAGTTTTTCTCCATATTTCTATTGGTGTATCATTTATTATTTTATCAATCGTAAATTCACCAATTATTTTTCCAACGGGCATTGTTGAATATATTATCACGGAATCAACTTTTTTTTTGAAAATTCTTTTTCTATATTCAAACTTTTTTGTCCCATTTATGATTTCTTCAACATATTCAGGTTTAATTGATAACAATACCTTCACTTACTCCACCTTCTTTTAGTATCCGCTTAAAATGTTCATCAGATAATTTAATAAATGACCAACGTGTATTTCTATCTAGGCCAATACCGTCCGCTAATTTTTTTCTAATTAATCTTTTGGTTAACGCTGCATTGTAGGTCATTTTTATTGCATAGCATCGACCACGATCATACCATGATTTTAAGTCATCTTTATCAAAAATACTATAGGTGGTAGCATACGTATAGAAGTCCTCAAAATTAGCAAATTCTTTTTGACTTTTCACCTCTTCTACTATACAAACTGAAGTAGCCACCGCTGTATATTCGGCAGACATGCCCTCACTTCTTGTTCGATACATAACTAATATGTCCCCAGGATTTGCTTGGTTTACTCTCATTGTTGTCACATAAGTTTTATGAATACTATTTGTAATTGTCACATCTTCTAGAATATCAATATTCTCATTATTTAATATTGAGTCAGGAAACATTACTGAGTGGTATTTTGGATATATAGCTAATAAAAATTTTTGCTTATTTCTTGTGTTTATCAATGGATAATCTAATAATATATTGTTTTTTACTTCTCTAAAATTTTTAACTAATACTAATTCACCATTTTTATCAGCTGCTCTATTAAAACCGTACTTTTCAAACAATTTAACAAGTGCATCATGCTTCTCAAATATTGTTACATAACAAAGATCAACTTTACCAGCAATAGCATAGTCGAGAGCTTTTTTGATAAAGCGTTCACCTAATCGAGTTCCATGAGGATTGATTTTTAATGTACCGATTTTTAAGGCATTTATACATTGAATATTAGGTGTAACGTCAGTTATAGGCCCACTTTCGTATTTTAAATAGAGAAACCCATTCACTAGACCTTTTTCATAAAGAACGTAGGCTTCTTCATCTTTTTTTCTTTTAAACCAATTCTCAAATCCATCATAATCTGCTTTAAGTGAATCAAAGAAAGGATCGTTAATGTCAATATCTCTAATTTTAACTTTCTCAAGGTAGTTAGTCATATATATCCTCCTAATTCTTAGTCTAATAGTTGCTTTATGAAGTGACACAATTCATCTTCTGTAGAAGACATTGGATTATAAAAAAAATAAGGAATCTCTAATTTTTTTGCTATGTATTCAGAATATTCGATCTCGGTAGATTGAAGAGATTCGAGTAAATCGATATCATAGCTAATATTATCACGACATTTAAGTCTTTCAGCTATTGTTTTGGTTAAATTAGTCAAGACTATTATTGCTTTAGGGGATAAGTCAATGAATGTTTTTTCATCTATTTTAGTTATTTTTCCTTCTTTATTCAGTAAACAAAAATGGCCATCTAAAAAGTAATTTTCATACTTTATCTCATCAATTGCCTCCTGTAAGAAAGTCTGATTTTGGTTAATGTTTTTTATTTTTTTACTCTTCCCGAACTGTTCTTTCTTTTTTTGAGATATTAAATTACTTGAAGAGAAGTGCATTAAATCAAACTTACTTTTTAGTTTATTACAAATAAATGATTTACCTACACCATGAATTCCCCCGATAAAAATCAATGTGTTAACCTCCTAGTTTTAAAGAGTTGTTTAGTTTGACTTAAAAACTTTTTTGGGAAAAGTTAATCGCATTTATATTGTCTATGTTGTGTTTCTGAAAACACCAATACAAGTGATGTCTTTTTAACTAAGTTTTCTCTCTTATCACATTTTAAACCTTTTTATACCAGTTAATAATCAAAAACGCCATTTTAATATTATAAATAAATTATACAACTGAATCCTTACCGTTAAAACAGTAAATTGAAAATGAAGAAAAATATGTAATGATTTTTGGGTTACCTAGACACCGGGATGAGAAAGAAAATGACATTTGTCACTTCATCATCATGACACCCCATACTAACATCGTCTTCTCCGTCATTTTACAATCAATGTAAACGATCAGGAGGTGCTCATGTGATGAAAGAAGTAGTAACAGTAAGCAACGTGACAAAACATTTCCATCGAAAAACCGCTGTAAACCACATCAGCTTCAGTATTGAAAAAGGAGAAATTGCAGCCATTCTCGGGCCAAATGGGGCAGGGAAGACGACCGTCATCTCTATGATATTAGGATTGCTGAAACCGAGTGAGGGAGAAATCAAACTATTTAACCGGGTTCCCGATGATCAACAGGTTCGTGAAAAAATAGGTGTAATGCTTCAGGAAGTAAGTGTCATGCCGGGCCTTAAGGTGGATGAAATTCTTGAACTCTTCCGGAGCTATTATCCGAATCCATTGTCCATGAAAGAACTCGTTTCGTTAACAGCACTCACCAAAGAAGATTTGAAAACAAGAGCAGAAAAATTATCCGGCGGACAAAAACGCCGTTTGAGCTTTGCTTTGGCTCTTGCCGGGAACCCAGAGCTGCTTATACTTGATGAACCGACAGTCGGCATGGACACTTCATCAAGACACCGATTCTGGCAGACCATTCACGGACTGTCGGACCAAGGAAAAACAATTATTTTTTCAACTCATTATTTACAGGAAGCAGACGATGCCGCACAGCGAATCCTATTTTTTACTGAAGGACAGCTTGTTGCAGACGGCTCACCAATGCAAATCCGCTCAAGAATTCAAAAACAGTCTGTTTCCTTTACGCTTCATTCAAGTGAATCAGTGGAAAGACTGTCTTGTCACCCGGAAGTCGAGAGAGTGATCCACGAGCATGAGAGAACCATCATCCAGACATCAAATACAGACAAAGTGTTGGCGCTGATCTTTCAAGAAAACATACATGCACGGGATATTCGAATTGAGCAAGCAACGCTCGATGAGGCATTTCGCCAGCTGGCTGACGGCAACAGGGAGGCGATGTGAGTGAACGTGCTGCAAAAGCAAAGCATCGCTGAAATGAAAAGGGTGCTTAGGAACAAGTACTTTGTGCTTTGGTCTCTGATCATGCCGATTGCCTTTTATTATTTCTTTACAAATGTAGTGAATACCAACGTCCCTGATCAACGTGCATGGGAAGCCCATTACCTGATGTCGATGACAGTCTTCAGCGTGATGGGTTCCTCTATCATGACGCTTGGCATCCGAATGGTACAAGAACGGTCACAAGGCTGGGCCGCCTTTATCCGCCTTACGCCTCTTCCGGATCATATCTATTTATCAGCTCAGATGATCGGCCAAAGTGTCATTCACGTTTTATCAATTACCGTCATATTTCTGTTCGGCGCAATCATCAATGATATTGCCTTGTCACCGTTTGAATGGATGATGAGCGGACTGTGGATTTTGTTTGGCGCATTGCCTTTTTTAGCATTAGGCACACTAATCGGCCTCATGAGAAAAGTAGAAACAGCGGCCGGAATCAGTAATGTGCTTTATATGCTGCTGGCTTTAGGCGGAGGGATGTGGATGCCGTTTGAGGTCATGCCTGACATGATGCAGAGCATTGGCCAGTGGCTTCCGTCTTATCATTTCGGGAGCGGAGCGTGGGAACTTGTCCGGGGCGGGAGTCCGACTTGGAAAAATATTCTGATATTAATCGCTTATATGATGCTCTTCATGCTACTATCTAAATATATAAGAAGAAAACAAGAAGCGGTGTAATACATGAAAAAGGCAATATCTATTTTCCCGAAGGAATTCGGGTTTTTCCCTTATATCTTTCTGGTGTATACGATTATGCCGTTCCTCTCTTTATTAAAAGAATCAGGGGTCAAACAGGGGATCGGATATGGCATGCTGCTCCTTTTTGTAGCGGCATATCGCCAGTTATTCTGCAGCGTGGGCAAAGCTTCGTTTACATATTGGCTTATCGTGCAAATGGCGGTTATTTTGATGTATAGTGTGTTTTACAATATCACCTATATATACTTAGGTTTTTTCCCTGCAAACTTTGTTGGTTATTATAAAGAGAAAACGAATTTTAACCGTGCGTTCTGCGCTTTAATCTTTATACTGCTTTTTCCATGCCTATACCAATTTATCGCGAATTCGGTCTCGCTTCGGGAGCTTTTTTCTGTTCTCCCGTTTCTCGTCATTATGCTCATTTCTCCATTCGGAATTCGTTCTATGTTTCGGAGGATTGAGCTTGAAAATAAGCTTGCACAAGCAAACGAACAGATAAAAGAACTCTCTAAAAGAGAGGAGCGTGTTCGAATCGCCCGTGATCTTCACGATACTCTTGGCCACACCCTGTCGCTGCTTACATTAAAAAGCCAGCTCATTCAGCGGCTGGCTGCATCTGATCCAGAACGGACCAAGCTTGAGGCAAAAGAAATGGAAACCAGTTCACGCTCCGCACTCAAGCAAGTTCGAGAGCTGGTTTCTGATATGAGAACGGTCACGATAACAGAGGAGCTCGTAAACATTCAGCACATATTAAGAGCGGGGAACATTACCTTTCAATACGAAGGAGCCGACGACTTTTCAGCGATATCTCCCGTCACTCAAAATATTATCAGTATGTGTATGCGGGAAGCCGTGACTAACATTATCAAGCACAGCAAAGCAACCCACTGTGCCATCACCATTTCTCAGTTTGCTGACAAAATGAGGATCGTGATACGGGATGACGGAAAGGGAGCGGCGAAGGAGAAAATGTTTGGAAATGGCCTGCGGGGAATGGAAGAACGGCTCATGCTCATTGAAGGGGGATTAACGGTTTCAGATCATAACGGAACGGTTGTGGCACTGACGATTCCGCTTATTAAAAAAGCAGAATGATTGGAGGACGAAAAGAATGATTCGTCTGTTTATTGCTGAGGACCAGCGAATGCTTTTAGGCGCTTTGGGATCTTTGCTTGATTTAGAAGAGGATATGACAGTCATCGGACAAGCATTAAACGGGGAAGAGGCGCTACATGCTATTTTGAAGCTGGAGCCGGATGTATGCATTATGGACATTGAAATGCCGGTTCGAAGCGGGCTGGATGTGGCAGAGGAATTAATGAAAAAAGGCTGCGTCAGCAAGGTCATTATTTTAACCACCTTTGCTCGCCCCGGATATTTTGAACGCGCCGTAAAGGCCGGTGCACATGGCTATCTGCTGAAAGACGGCGAAATTGACGATCTGGCCGATGCCATTCGAAAATGTGTAAAGGGAAAACGTGTCTTCAGCCCTGAGCTGACGTTTAATATGATGCGAGACGAAAATCCGCTAACCGTTAGAGAGCAAGAAATTCTGAGGCTTGCGGCTTTAGGCAAGACAACAAAAGACATTACGCTGGAGCTCTATTTATCTCAAGGCACAGTTCGAAACTATATCTCAGAAATCATCCAAAAGCTTCATGCGAAAAATCGGACAGAAGCCGCCAGCATTGCTGAGGAAAAGGGCTGGATTTAACCATATACTGCACTCCTGGGAGATCGGGAGTGTTTTTGATATGCCACAAATGAAAATATCCCTAGAAAACCCTTCCCTTCCATTGTCAGAATAGTGTACGATATTCATATAGTTATTTTAACTCAGGTCATCAGATGACCTGATCATATATTGGGGATGAGAGAGGGGTTCATCATGAAAGTCTCACTTTTTGTCACTTGTCTTGTTGATATGTTTCAAACAAATGTCGGAAAAGCAACGGTTGAGCTGCTGGAGCGGCTTGGGTGCGAGGTTGATTTTCCAGAAGGGCAGATTTGCTGCGGACAGCCGGCTTACAACAGCGGCTATGTACATGACGCCAAAAAAGCAATGAAACGGATGATCGAAACGTTTCAGGATTCCGAATATGTTGTCAGTCCTTCGGGTTCCTGCACAACGATGTTCCGGGAGTATCCGCACCTGTTTCAGGATGATCCGAAATGGGCCGATAAAGCGCAAAAGCTGGCGGATAAAACGTATGAACTGACAGATTTTATTGTGAACGTCCTTGGGGTAGAGGATGTCGGCGCGACCCTTCATACAAAAGCGACCTTACATACGTCGTGCCATATGACTAGGCTGCTGGGTGTTCGGGAGGAGCCGATGAAGCTGTTGAGCCATGTGAAGGGCCTGCAGTTTACAGAGCTTCCGGGCAAACATAACTGCTGCGGATTCGGAGGAACGTTCTCCGTCAAGATGGCGCAGATTTCTGAGCAGATGGTCGATGAAAAAGTCGAATGTGTGGAGGAAACGGGAGCAGAGGTGCTGATCGGTGCTGACTGCGGCTGTTTGATGAATATCGGGGGACGGCTTGACCGAAAAGATAAGAATGTCAAAGTGATGCACATCGCCGAAGTGCTCAACAGCAGATAAAACTGGATTCAGAGGGGGAAAGGATCATGGCGATGAAAATCGGTACTGACGCTTTTAAAGAGCGGGTATCACAGGGGATTGATAATGAATTTATGAGAGGTGCTGTTTCGGGTGCACAGGAGCGTCTGCGGACGCGGCGCCTAGAGGCAGCAGAAGAACTGGGAAACTGGGAGGAGTGGCGCTCATTATCAGAGGAAATCAGGCAGCATGTCCTTGAAAACCTTGATTTCTATCTCGGACAGCTTGCCGAAAATGTGGCGAAAAGAGGCGGACATGTCTATTTCGCGGAAACAGCGGAAGAGGCGTCTTCCTATATTCGGGATGTCATTCAAAAGAAGAACGGGAAGAAAATTGTGAAATCTAAATCAATGGTCACAGAGGAAATCAATCTGAATGAGGTGCTGGAGAAGGAAGGCTGTGAAGTCGTAGAAACCGATCTCGGCGAGTATATTTTGCAGATTGATGATCACGATCCGCCGTCACATATCGTAGCGCCCGCCCTTCATAAAAATAAAGAGCAGATACGCGATGTGTTTAAAGAAAGACTGGACTATCAACATACAGAAAAACCGGAAGAGCTGGTGATGCATGCGCGCGCCATTCTCCGGAAAAAGTTTCTGGAAGCGGATATCGGCATTACCGGCTGTAACTTCGCCATCGCTGACACGGGTTCCGTCAGCCTTGTGACCAATGAAGGAAATGGACGGCTTGTGAGCACCTTGCCGAAAACACAAATTACCGTCATGGGAATGGAGCGGATTGTCCCGTCATTTTCTGAATTTGAAGTGCTAGTCAGCATGCTGACAAGAAGTGCTGTCGGACAGCGGCTGACAAGTTATATTACAGCTTTGACGGGTCCGAAGCTGGAAGGTGAAGTGGACGGTCCGGAAGAATTCCATCTTGTCATCGTTGACAATGGACGATCCAATATCCTTGGAACGGAATTCCAGTCTGTGCTGCAATGTATCCGCTGTGCCGCCTGTATCAATGTCTGTCCTGTGTACCGCCATGTCGGCGGACATTCATACGGCTCAATCTACTCGGGGCCTATCGGAGCGGTTTTATCACCGTTGCTCGGCGGTTATGACGATTATAAGGAGCTGCCGTACGCGTCTTCACTGTGCGCTGCTTGTTCAGAAGCCTGCCCGGTCAAAATCCCGCTTCATGAGCTGCTACTCAAGCATCGTCAGAATATCGTCGAAAAAGAAGGCAGGGCGCCGATCAGTGAAAAGCTTGCAATGAAAGCATTCGGACTTGGCGCATCCTCCTTATCGCTTTACAAAATGGGCTCAAAATGGGCGCCGGCCGCCATGACGCCTTTTACAGAGGACGAAAAAATTTCGAAAGGGCCCGGCCCGCTTAAAAATTGGACCCAGATCCGCGACTTTCCGGCACCGCATAAATCGAGATTCAGAGACTGGTTTGCGGACAGAGAAACAAGTGAACGCACGAAGGAGGAGCAGTGATGACGAAGGGAACCATTCAGAATCAAGAGAGCTTTTTAAACCGAATCGCATCCAGCCTGGGCCGTGAACGAAGAACAGGAGGCGTGGCAGTCCCTGAATGGGCGCATCAGCCGCAATATAAAACACTTGAAGGTTATTCAGCGGATGACTTAGTCACAGTGCTCAAAAACCATTGTGTCAAAATCCATACAGAGCTGATTGAAACGGATTCAACCGGCCTTTACGATGCCCTGCGCGAGCAAGTCAGCCGCTTTTCCGGAGGCCCTGTCATCATTCCGAAGGACCCCCGCTTTGAAGAATACGGACTGAAAAGCCTGCTCACCAAGGACTGGCCGAGTGAAGGAACGCCGGTCTGGGAGTGGGATGCTGACAAAGGCGAGGAAAATATCAAAAAAGCGGAGCAAGCCAATGTAGGGATTACATTCAGCGAAATAACATTGGCTGAGTCGGGGACGGTTGTCCTCTTCTCCTCAAAAGACATCGGCCGATCTCTCAGCCTTCTGCCGACGACTTATATTGCGATCGTGCCGAAATCAAGCATTGTACCGAGAATGACACAAGCCAGTGATATCATCCGCCAAAACATTGCGGACGGTGTCACTGTTCCTTCATGTATCAACTACATTACCGGACCGAGCAACTCAGCAGACATTGAAATGGATTTAGTTGTGGGAGTGCACGGACCTGTAAAGGCAGCATATATTCTCGTCTCTGATCGCTGAACTCAGGAAGCCCGGCAGGCATATGCCGGGCTTTTTGGTTGAAAAAACTTCAACTTCCAATTTTTTGGCCGATGAGAAGAGTATGAATTGAAATAGGAGGAAATGCGATGAAAAAATGGCTGATCATAGCGGTTTCACTGGCGATTGCGATTGTTCTGTTTATCTATACAAAAGGAGAAGCGAAGGCAGCCGGAATGACACTAGGCTACACGACTGGGGATACGGCTTCATACAATTCTCTTACAAAATATCATACATACATGAATGCCATCGCAACCGATACGTTTGCGTTTGAAAAAAACGGACATGTGATTGGCGATGCCCCAACTAAGCAGCTGACATATGCGAAAAAGAAAAAAATCAAGACATGGGCTGTCATTTCAAACTATAATGATGCCATTTATGATTTTGACGGAGATTTAGCGAGTCGGGTCATGAGTAATAAAACAGCGAAAAAACGATTCACAGATCAGTTAATAACACTGGCCAAAAAGCACTCATATTACGGAATTAATATCGATTTTGAAGCAGTAAATCCAGAAGACCGCGCTGCATACTCGAACTTCATTCAATATGTCTCACAGGCTTTGAATAAGAAACATATTAAAACAATGGTATCCGTTCCGGCCAAAAGCGCCGATGATAAAAATGATGACTGGAGCTGGCCGTATGATTATGCGAAAATCGGCAAATATGCCGACTTCGTACAAGTCATGACCTACGATGAACACGGCATTTGGGGTGAGCCGGGGTCAGTGGCAAGCACAAACTGGATCAAAAGCTCTCTGCAGTTTTCAGTCAAAAAGATCAAAGCCAATAAAGTCATCATGGGAATCCCTGCGTACGGCTATGACTGGGATGTAAAAGACGGAAGTAACAGCACAATAAGGGAATGAGCTCAAATCCCTCATCAAAAAACAAAAAGCAAAGCCGGCATTCAACAAAAAATCAGGCTCGATGACGTTTTCTTATGTTGACAAAAAGAAGCATAAACATGTCGTGTGGTATGAAAACGAAAAAACCGTTCAAACGAAAAGCCATCTGGCAAAGCAATATAAAATAGCAGGTGTTTCAGTTTATGCATTAGGAAACGAGTCAGAATCCTTTTGGAAAGCCATTCGAAAAGGGACAAAATAACAGTTTCTTTTTTCTCTGAAGTTATTGACAGTTAAAAGAGAAGCACGTATATTATGTTAATATATTCAGAACATAAAATTTGAGTTTTTCAGAAAACTAAAACACATAGATTGGGAGCAGTAAAAGAAAGTGGTCAGAACAGAGAGCTGCGGGGTGGTGCGACGCAGCCTGATTCTTCTTTGAACTCGCCCGGGAGTGGTAAGACGGAACGGAATAGATTGAATATTCCCTATGTTTTAACGGCTAACCTTCGTTACAGGTCAAAAGCAGGATTCTTCATGAAGAATCAACAAGAGTGGTACCGCGGTCAGCCGAAGGCTCGTCGTCTCTTTATCTATTAGATTAGGTAGGAGACGGCGGGCTTTTTTGTTTTTGAAAACGAGAAGGAGAGGTAAAAGAGGATGAAAAACGACAATCAAACGTTAAAACGCACGATGACGTCCCGCCATATTATGATGATGGCGCTGGGCGGAGCAATCGGCGCAGGTTTATTTAAGGGGAGCAGCTCAGCGATCGATGTGGCAGGGCCATCTGTCATTATCGCATACCTGCTCGGCGGGATTATTTTGCTGTTTATTATGCAGGGACTGGCGGAAATGGCTGTTCGAAACCGTAACGCCAGAACCTTCCGTGATCTTGTCCAGCAGGTATTGGGAAATTACGCCGCTTACTTTTTGGACTGGATCTACTGGAAAATGTGGGTGCTTAACATTGCGGCTGAAGCTGTTGTAGCTGCGATTTTCATTCAATATTGGCTGCCGGGCTGCCCGATCTGGGTGTTGGCATTAGGAATTTCTCTTATCGTCACGATTGTAAACTTGCTTTCTGTTAAAATCTTCGCCGAAACTGAATATTGGCTGGCAATGATCAAGATTACCGTTATTATTATCTTTATTATTCTGGGATTGCTGCTCTTATTTGTATCATTCGGTGATCATACAGCATCCGGATTTTCCAACCTGACAGACCACGGCGGATTTTTCCCGCACGGCGGCACAGGGCTGATCACGGCGATGCTTGTCGTCATCTACTCTTACGGCGGTACAGAAATTATCGGTGTAACGCTTGCAGAGACAAAAAATCCGGAAAAGGTTGTCCCGAAAGCTGTCCGCAGCACACTGACACGGATTGTCGCGTTTTACCTGCTGCCGTTTTTCATCATCGTCAGCCTGATTCCATGGAACCAAGTCAATTCGGTTCCGGAAAGTCCTTTCGTGATGGTCTTTAAAATGGTAGGCATTCCGGGCGCGGACCATATCATGAATGCAGTCATCCTGCTGGCGATCATTTCTTCTATGAATTCAGGTTTATACGGATCATCACGCATTTTGTATACACAGGCAAGTGACGGAAGGCTTCCAAAGGTCTTCTCGAAGCTTTCATCGAAAAACGTACCGATGTTTGCGATTCTGATGTGCACTTCTTCTCTCTATATTGGCGTATTGATTTCTCTGTTCGCAGGAAGCCAAACATTTAATTATTTAATGGGATCATTGGGATATACCGTTTTATTCATTTGGCTGATCATCGGATTCGCTCATTTAAAATCGAGAAAACAGCAAACGGAAACACCGGCCTATTATGTAAAATGGTTCCCGTACACGACATGGTTTGCGATTGTGGCATTACTCGCCATTCTGATCGGAGTCATCATGACAACATCAATTGTCATTACCGGCATTACTGCGGCGATCTACCTTTTGATTACAGTTGCATATTTGGTCAAAGGACGCAAGCATCAGTAAATAAGAAACCCTCTTGCCGCATCCGGCAAGAGGGTTTTTATTATTGTGCAGCTTTCTCGTTTATACCAATCGCCGCAGCTTTCTGCGCTTTTGATTTTGTATTCACGAGACAGATGCTCGTGACAATCAGCAGCAGCCCTGCCAAGAGGCTAAGGGTGAGCGGTTCATGCAGGAAAATGGAGCTGGCCACGATTGATATGAGCGGAATCAAAAAAGTATAAGATGCGACCTTGCTTGCTTCGCCTGAACCGACAAGCGTAAAAAAGACAAGCCAGCCGAGCGCGATAACGAATACGGAGATGAACAGCAGGCTCGTGATAAACGGAGCTGTCCATTGGATCGCCGAAAAGCTTTCTGTCCAAAAGCCGGATATAAGCAGAAACACGCTTCCGATCGTCAGCTGCAGAGCGACCATCCAGATGGAATCGACGCGGCTGCCTGTTTTTTTCATATATACCGTCCCGAGCGCCCAGCTGATTGCGGAGCCGAGAGCCAGAAGAATCCCAATGACAGAAATATGCCCGCCAAAGCCCGCAGCACTAATGACGGCTACTCCCGCAAAACCGAGGATGAGCCCGATCACTTTCATTACAAACATGGATTCGCCGAGCCACAGCCAAGAAAATACACCCATCAGAACAGGCTGGAAGAAGACGATTGCAGAAAACAGGCCGGCCGGAAGATAATTCAGCCCGATCGTTTGCAGGCCGTAGAATAATGTAATATTTAAAAGAGCAGAAACAAGATAAATCGGCCACGTTTCTTTTAAGCGTAATTTATGAATACGCGGCAGTGCGACAATGACTAATAAAAGCCCGCCGATCAGCGTTCGGATGCCCGCGAACAATAATGGCGGAGAATAGGCGAGCGCGGCTTTGGACAGCGGCCAATTGACGCCCCACATGATGACGAGAAATGCGAGCAGGAGAGCTGTCCGCGTTTTTGAGAGCTGCTTCATTGTTCATTCACTCCTTGTAGAACTTTTCCATCATATGATACGGTAGAACATAAGATAAATAAAATGAATCTTTTTTATAGGGAGCATAAGTAAATTGTTATGACCATTACACAATTAAAGGTTTTTGTGAAAATAGCTGAAACGGGAAGCTTTACAAAAGCGGGTCAGGCGCTGAACATGACACAGCCGGCTGTCAGCCATGCGATTTCTGCGATCGAAGCTGAGCTTGATGTAAAGCTGATCATTCGTGACCGCCGCAATGGCCTGATGCTGACAGATACGGGAAAACAGATCTTAGTACACATTAGAGAAGTCTTAAAAGGCATTGAAAAAGTTGAGCAGGTAGCAGCAGCGGAAAAAGGGCTTGAACTGGGAACGATCCATATCGGCACATTCTCAACTGCCTCGGCTTATTTTATGCCGAAGCTGATCAGTGAATTTAAACAAAAATATCCGAAACTTGAGCTTGTGCTGCACGAGGGAACTGTAAATGAAGTCAAGGAGTGGCTTCATACGCGGATGATAGATGTTGGGATTCTTCTGTATCCAACAGAGGAGATGGAGTACATTCATTTGAAAAAAGACAAAATGGCTGTCGTGCTCAGGGACGATCACCCGCTTGCCGGTCATTCGGCCATTACGCTGAAAGATCTTGACCATGAACCGATGATCGTCTGTGACGGAGGCTATGAATCACCATTTGTCGATATGTTCAGGCAGGCGGGCGCTACGCTGCACCCAGCTTTCACGGTCTATAACATCAACACCTCGATCAGTATGATCAGAGAAGGCCTGGGTCTCGCGATTTTATCAGAAATGTCCATGTCGGGGATGCCGCTGCCGGAGCATGTGGTGACCCGGGAATTGGACCCGCAGGTATACCGTGATGTGCAGCTTGCTGTTCCGTCGCTAAAGGAGGCTTCTCTGGCGGCTAAGCTCTTTATTGAGATGGCTAAGGAGCTGTTTGGAGCAGAATAATGTTCCAAGCCGTTCGTTTTTTATTGTTCGAATTTCATCGAATCAAATTCTTTTATTCCTGAATGCAGTTGTGTTATGGTGTGATAGAAGTTCTTTCAATCATGACCTGACAGCTTTGGGCTGTTTACTGATAACACATTTGCAAAGGAGAACAATATGTCTAACAACCAACGCAAAGATACCTTGCTTTCTGTCTTGAATTTATCTCCGGTTGTTCAGGGAGGAACGATTGCAGAATCATTCCGAAACAGCATGGACTTGGCGCGCCGGGCAGAGGAATGGGGCTATCACCGTTACTGGCTTGCTGAACATCATAATATAGAAGGTGTTGCAAGCTCTGCCACCGCAGTTTTGATTGGCCATATTGCCGGAGGCACGAAGAAAATCCGCGTCGGTTCCGGCGGCATTATGCTCCCGAACCACTCTTCATTAGTCATTGCTGAACAATTCGGCACACTGGAAACACTGTATCCCGGGCGGATTGATCTGGGGCTTGGACGTGCGCCGGGAACAGACCAATTGACAGCCAGAGCGCTCCGAAGAAACATCAACAGCGGTGAGGATTTTCCAGAACAATTAGAGGAACTGCGCAATTATTTTAAACCGTCAGGAAATGTGCGCAATCAAGTTCGCGCCATTCCCGGAGAGGGCATAGATGTGCCGATTTGGCTGCTGGGCTCAAGCGGCTTCAGCGCCCGTCTGGCTGGCGAACTTGGTCTTCCGTTTGCGTTCGCGGCCCATTTCTCACCGGCGAATACGGTTCCCGCTTTGGAGCTGTACCGCAATTCCTTCACGCCGTCAGACGTGCTCGACGAACCGTATGCGATGGTCGGTGTCACCATTATCGCGGCAGATACAAACGAGAAAGCGCAGCACCTTGCGACTTCGCATTATCAAAGGTTTCTTGATCTTGTCCGCGGTACGCCGAACCAGCTTAAACCGCCTGTTGAGGATATGGACCAAATCTGGAGCCCGTATGAAAAAGCGATGGTCAATGAGCAGCTGAGCTCCACGATTGTCGGAGGTCCGGAAGAAGTGAAGGCGAAGCTTGAAGATTTCGTCAAAACGACACAGGCTGACGAAATTATGGTTAACTCAGAAACCTTTGAACACGCAGACAGAATGCGTTCGTTTGAAATCATCGCTGACGTTTGGAACAACAGATAACAGCTATAAAAAAAGCAATGTAGCGGGGGGACCCATACATTGCTTTTTTTATTCATTCAGTTTTCGTGCGGACTGGCGAATGATCAACTCAGGCTCAAATATGACATCCTCTTGCTTCGGCTTTTTATGCTCTAAGCAGTCAATGACATATTTGGCGGCTGCTTTTCCAAGCACTGATTTCGGATGTTTGACAGAGGTTAGTTTCACTTCTGAGATTTGGGCGAAATGTGAATCATCGTACCCGACAATAGACATATCCTCCGGCACTTTAAGATCCATCTCCCTCAGCATATCAATCACCTTCAGCGCAATTTCATCGTTATAACAAAGAATGGCTGTCGGCATGTGCTTGCTGTTTTTCTCCAGTGTGGCTTTTACTTTCTCCAGAAGTTTTGATTCTTTTTCTTCCGTTGTAAATGTCACGATCATATCCGGAGAAGGAAACAACTCACGCTCCCGGTGCGCCTGTATAAATCCGTTCATCCGTTTCACGCCTTGTGTGTCATCAGCTTTAAAAATACCCATCATATGCGTGTGGCCGAGAGAAAGCAAATGCTCCGCCGCCATCATCCCGCCTTTCACATCATCCAAGGTAAAACTCGGCGCGGCAAGCTCGGCATATGACGCGTTAATCATCGCAAAAGGAATGCCGTTTTTTTCCAAGTTCAGATAATAGCCGATGTTTGGGGTTTGAAGGGCGCTTTTTGTCGGTTCTACGATGAGTCCGTCAATATGCTGGGACAGCAGGTTTTCTAAGCCTCTTCTTTCGTTGTCCGGGTTGTTGTTTGTGCTTGTCAAAAGCATAGAATACCCCTGCTCGCTTAAATAGGACTCGATTCCTCTGATGATGCTCGGGAAAATATAGTCTGATATGTAGGTTGTCAAAACACCGATCGTTTTATTGGAATGCAGCGCTGACTTAGCAGAGCGTGAAGCGACAAAGGTGCCTCCGCCTTGCACGCTGTACAGCAGACCTTGTGATACGAGGTCTCCGATCGCTTTGCGGATGGTATGCCGGCTGACGCCGAATTGCTGCATTAATTCGTTTTCGGTAGGGATTTTTTGATCGGGCAGTATTTTGCCTTGATTAATCCATGAACTGATTTCTTCTTTTACTTGCGCGTATTTTGGTAACATATCCATTCCTCCAAAATGTATACGGACAAATTTCAGTATATCACAGCGTTCTTTGTAAGAAAACATTGACAGAAAATGCAAACAAGATTATTCTATATTTGTACGTACTAATTAAATGTAATTTTCGTTAAATTTTAATATAAGTACGTACAATTGAAAAACATAATGTAAACGCTTTACTCAACATTCGGGAGGGCAGGGAAATGAAGAATACTCCAACTCAATTAGAACCAAATGTTCCTGTAACACGAAGCCATTCTATGGGATTTGTCATTTTGATCTCATGTGCGGCGGGGCTTGGCGGCTTATTGTATGGCTATGACACGGCAGTGATTTCTGGCGCCATCGGTTTTCTGAAAGATTTATACAGCCTGAGTCCGTTTATGGAGGGACTTGTCATTTCAAGCATTATGATTGGAGGAGTTGTTGGCGTCGGGATATCCGGATTTTTAAGTGACAGATTCGGCCGGAGAAAAATTTTAATGACAGCCGCTTTGTTATTTGCGATATCAGCAATCGTTTCAGCGCTTTCTCAAGACGTGTCCACCTTAATCATTGCAAGGATTATCGGGGGGCTGGGAATCGGGATGGGCTCATCGCTCTCTGTTACGTATATTACAGAAGCGGCACCGCCAGCCATACGCGGAAGTTTATCTTCCTTATATCAGCTCTTTACGATACTGGGTATTTCCGCAACATACTTTATTAATCTAGCTGTGCAGCGGTCCGGAACATACGAATGGGGCGTGCACACCGGCTGGAGATGGATGCTTGCTTATGGAATGGTGCCGTCCGTCATCTTTTTCCTTGTCCTTCTCGTCGTTCCGGAAAGTCCGAGATGGCTGGCGAAAGCGGGCAAAACAAATGAAGCTTTAAAGATCCTGACACGTATTAATGGAGAAACTGTTGCAAAAGAAGAATTAAAGAACATTGAGAACTCATTAAAAATAGAACAAATGGGGTCGCTCTCCCAGCTGTTTAAGCCGGGTCTCAGAAAGGCGCTTGTCATTGGAATCCTGCTGGCGCTGTTTAACCAAGTCATCGGCATGAACGCGATTACTTACTATGGTCCGGAAATCTTTAAAATGATGGGATTCGGGCAAAACGCTGGATTTGTGACGACTTGTATCGTCGGGGTTGTAGAAGTCATCTTTACCGTTATTGCGGTGTTGCTGATTGATAAAGTCGGACGAAAAAAACTGATGTCCATCGGTTCTGCTTTTATGGCTATTTTTATGATTTTAATCGGGACGTCGTTTTATTTTGAGTTAACAAGCGGGATCATGATGATCGTCCTTATATTAGGTTTTGTCGCTGCTTTCTGTGTCTCGGTCGGACCGATCACATGGATTATGATTTCTGAAATCTTCCCGAACCATCTGCGTGCGCGGGCCGCGGGCATTGCGACCATCTTTTTATGGGGAGCAAACTGGGCGATCGGACAGTTTGTGCCAATGATGATCGATTCTTTCGGGCTCGCCTATACATTTTGGATCTTTGCGGTGATTAACATCCTTTGTTTCCTGTTTGTCGTTACGATCTGTCCGGAAACGAAGAACAAATCGCTCGAGGAAATTGAAAAGCTTTGGATAAAATGAAAACGCTTTAATGAAACAGCCCTTTCTGCGGGAAGGGCTGTTTATATTGGGATGCACCATTTGGCGCTTTCTGTATAAGATAAAGATATATAGGATAAAATATTGCTGGATAAAACGACGCGGCATGAAAACTCTGCGAATATTGTCGATGAATTGGCTCTTAACAGTTGAATAAACAATTCCACCCTGTTAAAATAATTAAAGAAAGCAGAAATGATTTTTTTTGGCTATGACGGGACGTTTTTTGTCATAGCGGGACATATAATGTCCAGCAAAAAAGGAAGGAACGTTTGAGTCATGAACCAGTTAATACAAGCTCAAAAAAAATTATTGCCTGATCTTCTGCTCGTTATGCAAAAGAGGTTTGAAATCTTGCAGTATATCAGGCTGACAGAACCCATCGGGCGAAGAAGCCTGTCTGCCAGTCTCGGAATCAGCGAGCGTGTGCTGAGGGGCGAGGTTCAGTTTTTAAAGGAACAGAACCTGGTCGATATTAAGACAAACGGCATGACATTGACAGAAGAGGGCTATGAACTGCTTTCTGTTTTGGAAGATACGATGAAAGATGTTTTAGGTTTGACTCTTTTGGAAAAGACATTAAAAGAACGTTTAAATCTGAAGGATGCCATTATCGTATCCGGAGACAGCGATCAATCCCCATGGGTCAAAAAAGAAATGGGAAGAGCGGCTGTCGCATGTATGAAAAAAAGATTTTCAGGCAAAAATATCGTCGCTGTAACTGGCGGTACGACAATTGAAGCTGTCGCCGAAATGATGACGCCGGATTCTAAAAACCGCGAGCTTTTGTTTGTGCCTGCAAGAGGCGGTTTAGGCGAAGACGTGAAAAACCAGGCGAACACCATATGCGCGCATATGGCGGAGAAGGCTTCAGGCACTTACCGGCTTTTGTTTGTTCCGGGACAGCTGTCACAAGGCGCCTATTCATCTATTATTGAAGAGCCTTCTGTCAAAGAGGTGCTGAACACCATTAAATCAGCGAGTATGCTGGTTCACGGAATCGGCGAAGCTAAAACTATGGCTCAGCGCAGAAACACGACTTTAGAAGACTTAAAGAAAATAGATGATAACGACGCGGTGACAGAAGCGTTCGGCTACTATTTTAACGCGGACGGCGAAGTGGTTCACAAAGTGCATTCTGTCGGAATGCAGCTGGATGACATAGACGCCATCCCCGATATTATTGCGGTAGCGGGCGGATCATCAAAAGCCGAGGCGATCGAGGCTTACTTTAAAAAGCCACGCAACACGGTTCTCGTCACAGACGAAGGAGCCGCAAAGAAGTTATTAAGGGATGAATAATCCCTCAATATAAATATCTCTCACTTATTTAAAGGAGGAAACAATCATGGCAGTAAAAGTCGGTATTAACGGTTTTGGTCGTATTGGACGTAACGTATTCCGCGCAGCATTAAACAATCCTGAAGTTGAGGTAGTAGCGGTTAACGATTTAACAGATGCTAACATGCTGGCTCACCTTTTACAATATGATTCTGTACACGGAAAATTAGACGCTGAAGTTTCAGTTGACGGTAACAACCTTGTTGTTAACGGCAAAACAATTGAAGTTTCTGCAGAACGCGATCCTGCTAAACTTAGCTGGGGCAAACAAGGCGTTGAAATCGTAGTTGAATCTACTGGTTTCTTCACAAAACGCGCAGACGCTGCGAAACACTTAGAAGCTGGCGCGAAAAAAGTAATCATCTCTGCTCCTGCTAACGAAGAAGATATCACAATCGTTATGGGTGTTAACGAAGATAAATACGATGCGGCTAACCACGATGTTATCTCTAACGCATCTTGCACAACAAACTGCCTTGCGCCGTTTGCAAAAGTACTTAACGATAAATTCGGCATCAAACGCGGTATGATGACAACTGTTCACTCTTACACAAACGATCAGCAAATCCTTGATCTTCCGCACAAAGACTACCGTCGTGCGCGTGCAGCAGCTGAAAACATCATCCCTACATCAACTGGTGCTGCTAAAGCAGTTTCTCTAGTTCTTCCTGAACTAAAAGGCAAACTGAACGGTGGAGCAATGCGTGTTCCAACTCCAAACGTTTCTCTAGTTGACTTGGTTGCTGAACTGAACCAAGAAGTAACAGCTGAAGAAGTAAACGCAGCTCTTAAAGAAGCGGCTGAAGGCGACCTTAAAGGAATCCTTGGCTACAGCGAAGAGCCATTAGTTTCTGGCGACTACAACGGAAACAAAAACTCTTCTACAATCGATGCTCTTTCTACAATGGTTATGGAAGGCAGCATGGTAAAAGTAATCTCTTGGTACGATAACGAAAGCGGCTACTCTAACCGCGTTGTTGACCTTGCAGCTTACATCGCAAAAAAAGGTCTTTAATTTATAGCTGAAAAAGGACCTGACTTGGTTCTTTCGAATAGAAGCGCTATAATGAAAGCGGACAAGGGAAGGGGACGGACTCCCTTTCCCTTTTTCCATGAAGACCGGCTTTCAGAAAACGCTCTGTGATAGAGAAACGACCGCGTTTTAAGCAGCTTTGCCGGCACTTTCGCCTAAGGCCGCTGCCCTGGCTTTTAGACGAACTGCCCTGTGCCGAAAAAGACTGCGATCTGCCCTAGCGGCGTTATCACTTGAACAGACGGTTTCACGTTTTTCGTGCTGTATGCAAACCATTTTGAAGGAGGATCTCCTAGGCATGAATAAAAAAACTCTCAAAGACATCGACGTAAAAGGCAAAGTTGTATTCTGCCGCGTCGACTTTAACGTTCCAATGAAAGACGGGGAAGTAACAGACGATACACGTATCCGTGCTGCGCTTCCAACAATCAAACACCTTGCAGACCAAGGCGCGAAAGTCCTTCTTGCGAGCCACTTAGGCCGCCCGAAAGGCGAAGTGGTTGAGGAGCTTCGTTTAACTCCTGTCGCTGCACGTCTCGGCGAACTGCTTGGAAAAGAAGTGAAAAAAGCGGATGAAGCATACGGCGATGCTGTAAAAGCACAAATTTCCGAGATGAAGGACGGAGACGTTCTTGTATTGGAAAACGTACGTTTCTATCCTGGTGAAGAGAAAAATGACCCTGAACTTGCAAAAGCATTTGCTGAGCTTGCAGATGTATATGTAAATGACGCATTCGGTGCTGCCCACCGTGCTCACGCATCTACAGCTGGAATTGCCGAGCATCTGCCAGCAGTTGCAGGTTTCTTAATGGAAAAAGAGCTTGATGTACTTGGAAAAGCGGTTTCCAATCCTGACCGCCCGTTCACAGCGATCATCGGCGGAGCGAAAGTAAAAGACAAAATCGGTGTAATCGAAAGTCTTCTTGATAAAGTAGACAACCTGATCATCGGCGGAGGTCTTGCTTATACTTTCGTAAAAGCGCTTGGCTATGAAGTCGGTAAATCTCTTCTTGAAGAGGATAAAATCGAGCTTGCGAAATCATTTATGGACCGCGCTAAAGAAAAAGGCGTTAACTTCTACATGCCTGAAGATGTACTCGTTGCAGATGATTTCTCTAACGATGCAAACGTGAAAATTGTGCCGATCTCTGAAATCCCTAGTGATTTAGAAGCAATCGACATTGGTACGAAAACACGCGAAACGTATGCTGACGTCATCAAAAACAGCAAACTTGTCGTGTGGAACGGACCAATGGGCGTATTCGAAATCGACTTGTTCGCTCAAGGAACAAAAGCGGTTGCGGAAGCATTGGCAGAGGCGAAAGATACATACTCTGTCATCGGCGGAGGAGACTCTGCGGCAGCGGTTGAAAAATTCGGCCTTGCTGACAAAATGAGCCACATCTCAACAGGCGGCGGCGCATCCCTTGAGTTTATGGAAGGCAAAGAGCTTCCAGGGGTAGCTGCACTGAACGATAAATAATCTCAAAACTGCTATAAGGAAGTGGAACAGATGAGAAAACCAATTATCGCCGGTAACTGGAAAATGAACAAAACACTCGGCGAAGCTGTCAGCTTCGTTGAAGAAGTGAAATCTTCCATTCCAGCAGCAGACAAAGCTGAAGCTGTTGTTTGCGCGCCAGCGCTTTTCTTAGAAAAGCTTGCTTCTGCTGTGAAAGGCACTGACCTAAAAGTCGGCGCTCAAAACATGCACTTCGAAGAAAGCGGCGCGTTCACAGGCGAAATCAGCCCGGTTGCTCTGAAAGACCTTGGCGTTGACTACTGCGTCATCGGCCACTCTGAGCGCCGTGAAATGTTCGCTGAAACTGATGAAACAGTTAACAAAAAAGCACATGCAGCTTTCAAACACGGCATTGTGCCGATCATCTGTGTAGGTGAAACGCTTGAAGAGCGTGAAGCCGGCAAAACAAATGATCTTGTTGCTGACCAAGTGAAAAAAGGCCTTGCTGGTCTTTCTGAAGAACAAGTTGCTGCTTCTGTTATTGCGTATGAGCCAATCTGGGCAATCGGAACAGGCAAATCTTCTACAGCGAAAGATGCGAATGACGTGTGTGCGCATATCCGTAAAACCGTCGCTGAAAGCTTCAGCCAAGAAGCTGCAGACAAGCTTCGCATCCAATATGGCGGAAGCGTAAAGCCTGCAAACATTAAAGAATATATGGCAGAGTCCGATATTGACGGTGCTTTGGTCGGCGGCGCGAGCCTTGAGCCACAGTCATTCGTTCAATTATTGGAGGAAGGTCAATATGAGTAAAAAACCAGCTGCACTCATCATTCTTGATGGGTTCGGATTACGTAACGAAACAGTAGGGAACGCAGTCGCTTTAGCGAAAAAACCGAATTTTGACCGCTATTGGAACCAGTATCCTCATCAAACATTGACTGCTTCAGGCGAGGCTGTAGGTCTTCCTGAAGGGCAAATGGGGAACTCCGAAGTAGGTCACTTAAATATCGGTGCGGGACGTATTGTGTACCAAAGCTTAACACGCGTAAATGTTGCCATTCGTGAAGGAGAGTTCGAACGCAATCAAACATTCCTTGACGCGATCAGCAACGCGAAAGAAAACAACAAAGCCTTGCACCTGTTCGGTCTTTTATCTGACGGAGGCGTGCACAGCCATATCAATCATTTATTCGCACTGTTAAAGCTTGCGAAAAAAGAAGGGCTGACAGAGGTTTATATCCATGGCTTCCTTGACGGCCGTGATGTAGGTCCGCAGACAGCGAAAACGTACATCAACCAGTTGAACGATCAAATCAAGGAAATCGGTGTAGGTGAAATCGCCAGCATTTCCGGACGTTACTACTCTATGGACCGCGACAAACGCTGGGACCGTGTAGAAAAAGCGTACCGCGCAATGGCGTACGGCGAAGGCCCATCTTACCGCAGCGCCCTGGATGTTGTTGATGATTCATATGCAAATGGTATCTACGATGAATTCGTGATTCCATCTGTCATCACAAAAGAAAACGGTGAGCCTGTTGCGAAAATCCAAGACGGCGATTCTGTGATTTTCTATAATTTCAGACCGGACCGCGCCATCCAGATTTCCAACACGTTCACAAACAAAGACTTCCGTGACTTCGACCGCGGCGAGAATTATCCAAAGAACCTGTATTTCGTCTGCCTGACTCACTTCAGTGAAACAGTTGACGGCTATGTAGCGTTTAAACCGATAAATCTTGATAACACAGTCGGAGAAGTATTATCTCAGCACGGGTTAAAACAGCTTCGAATTGCAGAAACTGAAAAGTATCCGCACGTCACGTTCTTTATGAGCGGCGGCCGTGAAGCTGAATTCCCGGGTGAAGAGCGTATTCTCATCAACTCGCCTAAAGTTGCAACGTATGACTTGAAGCCTGAGATGAGTGCGTATGAAGTGAAAGACGCGCTTGTCAAAGAAATTGAAGCTGACAAGCATGACGCGATCATTCTTAACTTCGCAAACCCTGATATGGTCGGCCACTCCGGAATGGTTGAACCAACAATTAAAGCAATTGAAGCAGTGGACGAATGCTTGGGCGAAGTCGTTGACGCGATCCTTGCTAAAGGCGGACACGCTATCATTACCGCTGATCACGGTAATGCTGACATTCTGATTACAGAATCAGGCGAACCGCACACTGCGCATACAACAAACCCAGTCCCTGTGATTGTAACGAAAGAAGGCATTACGCTGCGTGAAGGCGGAATCCTAGGCGACCTTGCACCAACGTTATTAGACCTTCTTGGTGTTGAAAAACCGAAAGAAATGACAGGAACATCTTTAATTCAAAAATAATTTGAAAATCAAAAGGAGAGACAAAACTCATGCCATACATTGTTGATGTTTATGCACGCGAAGTATTAGACTCCCGCGGCAACCCAACAGTTGAAGTTGAAGTATATACAGAAACAGGAGCTTTCGGCCGCGCATTAGTGCCAAGCGGAGCTTCTACAGGTGAATACGAAGCGGTTGAGCTTCGTGACGGCGACAAAGACCGTTACCTTGGAAAAGGCGTGTTAACAGCTGTTAACAACGTAAACGAAATCATTGCTCCAGAGCTTCTTGGCTTTGATGTAACTGAACAAAACGCAATCGATCAGCTTTTAATCGAGCTTGACGGTACTGAAAACAAAGGTAAACTTGGTGCGAACGCAATCCTTGGCGTATCTATGGCTTGTGCGCGTGCTGCTGCTGATTTCTTACAGATTCCTCTTTACCAATACCTTGGAGGATTCAACTCAAAAACGCTTCCTGTACCGATGATGAACATCGTAAACGGCGGAGAGCATGCTGATAACAACGTGGATATTCAAGAATTCATGATCATGCCTGTAGGTGCTCCTAACTTCCGTGAAGCACTTCGCATGGGCGCTCAAATCTTCCACAGCCTGAAATCAGTATTAAGCGCAAAAGGCTTAAACACTGCTGTAGGTGACGAAGGCGGATTCGCTCCAAACCTTGGTTCTAACGAAGAAGCGCTTCAAACAATCGTTGAAGCAATCGAAAAAGCCGGCTTCAAACCTGGCGAAGAAGTTAAACTTGCTATGGATGCTGCATCTTCTGAGTTCTACAACAAAGAAGACGGCAAATACCATCTGTCTGGCGAAGGCGTTGTGAAAACATCTGCTGAAATGGTTGACTGGTATGAAGAGCTTGTTTCTAAATACCCAATCATCTCGATCGAAGACGGACTTGACGAAAACGACTGGGAAGGCCACAAGCTTCTTACTGAGCGTCTTGGCAAAAAAGTTCAGCTTGTTGGTGACGACCTCTTCGTTACAAACACGAAAAAACTTTCTGAAGGTATTAAAAACGGCGTAGGCAACTCTATCCTGATCAAAGTAAACCAAATCGGTACATTGACTGAAACATTCGATGCGATCGAAATGGCGAAACGCGCAGGCTACACAGCTGTTATCTCTCACCGTTCTGGTGAAACTGAAGACAGCACAATCGCTGACATCGCTGTGGCAACAAACGCAGGACAAATCAAAACAGGTGCTCCGTCTCGTACGGACCGTGTTGCGAAATACAACCAGCTTCTTCGCATCGAAGATCAGTTGGCTGAAACTGCTCAATACCACGGTATCAACTCTTTCTACAACTTAAACAAGTAATAAAATGACCGCCGGGATTTTCTCGGCGGCTTTTTTTATGCTTTCAGAGATCCAAATAAAGCCTCACCATATCACGGCATTGAATGCCGTTTTCAAAAATCTCCTCGTCGTAGTGTCTGATAAAAAAATCATGGTCGATCGCTTGAAGGCGAAATCCGCATTTTTGATATAGAGACAATTGATGGATGCTTGAATTTCCAGTACCTATTTCAATCACCTTTGCTCCCATGTGTTTCGCTTTTTCAATGGCGTCGAGGATAAGAAGCTTGCCAATGCCCTGTTTTTGCATTGTTTGTTTTACTGCGATGTTAACGATTTCTACCGTTTGTGGCCTAGTTGTGATGATCACGTATACACCAGCTAATTCGCCTGATATATAACCTGTGTAGCATTCTCCTCTGACCAAGTAGTCATCAACAATTTCTTTTGACGGATCGGCGAGCAGCAGAAGCTCATACAGCGGTTGATCAAAGTTTGTTGCTTTTTGAATGGTGAGGTGTTGCATTATCATTCCACCTTTTCATAGTTTATAGAGATATTTTCATGATTTTCTCCAATTTCTTACCATTCTATTATAAAATATGTAACATAGGAAATAAGCACAAAATATAGCGGGTAACAAACAGGAGGAAAGCCACATGTTTTGTAAGGAATGCGGTCAAAAAAATAATGAAGGAGCCAAGTTTTGTAAACAATGCGGCACCCCGGTCGGAGGGGGCAGCAAACAGGCGAATCAAGAAACAGCTAGCACTGCAGAAACAAGGCAGGCTCCGCGAAAACCGATCCCTAAGAAAACCATCATTTTATGGAGCAGCATTGCAGCAGCGTGCGTTATATTATTCGCCGCATATAAAACCGGAGCGTACTTTACTTCAAAGGATAGGTTAGTCGACAAGTTTGAACAGGCCGTAAATGATGAGGATCAGGACCAAATCGCGACTCTGCTTACACCGGTAAATGACAAGCTGAAGCTCACTAAAAATAATGTAAAACCGTTTCTTACATATTTGAAGGATCATCCAGACAAAAAAGATGAACTTTTTGCATCGCTGCGTGATGAAACAGCCCAGAAGGATATCGTATATGCAGAAAAAGACGGGAAAAGCCTGCTGGTATTTGACCATTACGACTTAAAAGTAGCACCTGTTTATTTTGAAGTGAGCAGCAATTATAAAAATACCGATCTATATGTCAATAAAGAGGAAGCCGGATCTGTAAAGAAAGCAGATCAAGCACAAACTCTCGGTCCGTACATTCCCGGCGAATATACAGTCTCAGCCAAACTGACAAACGATGTCGTTGACCTTGTGAAAAAGGAAGACATTCAGGCGGTTGGCGATAGCAGCTTTCGTGTTGATCTCTCATTGGAAGCAGACGATGTGACATTCAGCTTAGCGGATGACATCAAGAGCGGGAAGGGAGATTTGCTGATTAACGGCAAGTCGATTCATAAAGATCCATTCAAATCCGTAACATATGGTCCGCTGCTGACAGATGGATCAATGACAGCTTCAGTCGAGGCAGAATTTCCGTGGGGAAAAACAAAAACTGCCGGCGTTCCGATCGATGACAACGAAATGAAGTTAACGTTAATTCCTGATCAAGATACACAGGAACAGATTATGAACACGATTGTCAAAACAACAAAACAATACTCCAAAGCTCTATCTGATGGGAATATAGCCCAGATGACAGAGGCAAGTGCCAATTGGAAGGCAGAGACGAAGGACACCGTCGATTCTATGAAAAGCGCGGATTCATACTTAAAAGATAGATACTTGGAAACTGATTTTGACCTGGACACATTTGCCCTCTCTCAAAAAAACGACGGGACGTGGCAGGTATCGGTAACAGGAAAAGAACTCCACCAGTCTTCTACGTATAACGACTATACAAAATCTGAAATGACTGACGACAGTCCGAGTTATGAATATCTTCTTTCATATGATAAAAAACAGAAAAAGTGGATTTTCGAAGATGCAGAATCAACATTCGAATCTGCAGGCACAAATATAAAGAAAATCAAAAATGATAAACCAGAGACATACACTTCCGCCTGGGCTGGCTCGAAAAACAAAGGCAGTGAAAGCTCTGCAAGCGGCAATGTTACAGATGAACAAGTGACATTATTTATGGGCAGTTATCTGCAAAGTCAGGCAGATGCCGTGAATCAAAATAATTTCTCACTAATGGAAGACAGCCTTGAAAAAGGCAGTTCCCTTTATTCCGACCAGCAGCATCTCGTGGCGAAACTAAATAAAGAGGGGACAACAGAAGACTTTAATAACTATGAAGTGAAAAGCTGGAGCCAAAATGGGTCGGCTGTCACAATTAAAACATACGAAGAATTCGAAATCACAAAATCAGGCGGCAGTCCAAAGCTCAGAACATATAACTGGACCTATACCGGCGTAGTGAAGAACGGAAGAATTTACTTAACGTCTATTCAATAAAACAACCCCATCACCAGCAGGTGATGGGGTTGTTTTTAAAAGAGCATATAACGGAAAATTTCTTTGACATAGTGTTCGATAATAAGCTGAAATGTAACGCAGATGATCAGATAAATCACAATCGTTGAGTAAATGACATCAATTTTCCCTTTATATGAATGCTGGTAACTGCCCAGCATCGCAGGAGGAATGGCGAAGAATGCACCGATTAAACCAACGGCTAATATGGTAAAGCAAATGTCTGTATGTAATAAAAAGAAGAAAAGGGCAAGAATCAAAATAGCCGTAAACGGTATGAGAAACGCTCCGAATCTTGAGAATGAATCCTTGAAAGACACTTGGTTTCCCGCGATTTTCAGGGCGAAAAAGATGCATGCATGCAGGCCAAATAGAAATAAAATAAAATAAATGGTTGGCTCTAAGAAGATTGCTGTAAAACTTGCGCTTCCGGGACCGTCTGAAAAAAGAATATAAAACATCAAAGGGGTCAGCAAACTGAAAAGAACCATCGTAATGATTGCGCTGATCAGCTGCTCTCCGCCTGTTGTTTTACATTCCTGATAAGGGCGTTTCAGGACGGATAAGACAAATGAACCGAACTGTTTTGCTGCTTGTTTTGCAGCGGCTCCAGTTTGAGCTGCATGCTGGTAGCCTGATTGACCGGGGAGCGGTGATCCGCATTTCTCACAAAAATTTCCGCCATCTGTTTGATGGCCGCATTGAGGACAATACATAAAATAACTCCTTTACCTGTAATATAGGGAAAATAGACTGATAGTTTTATTATAAAAGAAAAAAGTTGTAAAGTAATCAATATTCATACAAAAAAAGACACGAGGCCGATAGCAGCTGTGTCTTTTTTTATCTAGTTATTCATATATTTCTCAAATACATCCCCAAAATCCTTAATATGATACTGCGAGCGAACGGATGTCAGCCAAGTGAATCCGAATTTGGTCAGCTCTTTGTATTGCGTTTCAATATTGACGTGCTCAGGGCGGGTATGGTGAAGAATCGTCACTGCTTTATCTAAGCTTTGCTCCGCTTGATTGATTAAAATGTCATTTTCATAGGTTGTTTCAGCGATGCGAAGCAGTGCTTTATAAAGGTCTTTTAACTTTTCAATCTGGTCTTTGTGGACATCAATGTCGAATTGTTCACCGCCCAGCTTGAACTTAATTTCAACATCCAAATCGACTTTTCCGGCAGTTTCAAGAAAAACGTCAGAGATTTTATATTGCGAATAAGGATAGCGTTTCAACGTTCGTTTCGAGGAAGTGGCGCGTTCGCCGTCCACATGGATCAGGGCCAGGTTCGTAAAGCAATACTCGTCTGCTTTTGTTTTAATCAAGAAATAAATTTTCTCATTATCTTCATGCATGACATAGTCATCTGCGTCTGTTTTGTCATAGTCCTGAGGTTCGATAATTTTTCCGATATCAGATAAGCCCAAGGCATCTGCCGCAATTTTTTTGAACATCTGTATACGTCCTTCCTATTCAATTGGTCACTTCATTGTAGCATGGCGCGTTTCTGACAGGCTATAAAGGTTTACCGGGAAATCACCTCCGCGTAAAAGGGGGAAGAATAATTCTATTTTCTGTGCAGACAATACCAACAAGGAGGTATATGATGTTCTCATTCATCGTTCACGTTCTCATTTCTTTATTCGCAGTATCGAATCCGATCGGAAACGTACCGATATTTCTGACGCTGACAGAAGGCTATACTGCAGCGGAAAGAAAAGCGATTGCCCGGAAGGCAGCTATTTTATCCTTTTTTATTCTCGCAGCTTTTTTGTTTTTCGGTCATCTTATCTTTAAACTGTTTGATATCAACATTCACGCGCTACGAGTGGCGGGCGGCATATTCATTTTCGGCATTGCCTATAATCTATTGAATGCGAAAGAATCCCATGTGCAATCTCTTCACCATGATGAACATAAGGAAAGCAAGGAAAAAGCGGATATATCAGTCACACCTTTATCCATTCCGATCATTGCTGGGCCCGGAACGATTGCAACAGTGATGAGCCTTTCCGCCGGACATAGCGGCATTGGTCATTATGCGGCTGTCATGATCGGCATAGCCGCCGTTATTGCCCTGACCTTTCTCTTTTTCCACTATTCTGCTTTTATCAGCAGCAAACTCGGAAAAACTGAGATGAATGTGATTACCAGACTGATGGGATTAATCTTAGCCGTGGTTGCGGTCGGGATGATTGGTGCGGGGCTGAAAGGCATGTTTCCGATCTTAACCTCATGATGCAAAAAGCAGCTCCTTATTTTAGAGAGCTGCTTTCTTTTGTTTTTGGCACGTACCGAAAGACTTCCTCACTCTCAAAAAATTCAATCAACCTGCTCAGCCAATCATAGTAATGAAGCCATTCTTTTAATTCATTCAGCAGCTGATTGACTTTCTCTTCCGCTTCCGGGGTAAGCCCGTCCCTTTGTAAAAGATCACTCAGTTCCCGGTTTAATTTTTTATACAGCACTTTGTTTTTGCTCACGACCTTTGTCCAATTCGCCGCAAATAAAGAAATGAAGGTTTGATAATAATCCTGCTCGACGTCATAAAGGTCTTTTCGTACGCCTTTTTCAAACACCTTTTCGGCGATATTGGCATCGATCATTTCCCGGACAACCTGGCTCATCCGTGTTTTGCTCATGCCCGTTGCCTCAGAGAGCTCGCTTAAGGTCATCGGTTTTCGATTCATATAAATAATTCCGAGCACACGTCCGACAGTTGAAGGCATTCCAAACGTATGCATATTTTCGGCAATCTTCTCAATGAGATGCTCTTCAGCATGTTCAATGATGTCGAGAGCGGTTTTTTTCACAGCTGATCATCCCTTCAAATGGCAATTGATGGTGTCAATATATCATATTTCTTCCTGGTGTTGAAAATAGCTGAATGCAGAGGAAGTGGGAGGTATCCGGCGTAATTGTAAGAACACCCTTTCCGTCTCGGTCATAACAATAAATAATCTATAAATAACATATAATTTCAACACATTATAAACTTTTTATTTTACAAAGTTCAAACTATAATAAGGATTATACTTTTCAGAAAATTTAAAGGAAACCTGCGGAGGTGCACGGATTGCTGAAATTGGAACAAGTGTCAAAAGTATATAAAGGCGGCAAAAAAGCTGTGAACAGCATTGATTTAGATATTGCCAAAGGTGAATTTATCTGTTTTATCGGCCCGAGCGGCTGCGGAAAAACGACGACGATGAAGATGATCAACAGACTGATAGAACCATCGTCTGGAAGGATCTTTATCGACGGAGAAAATATTATGGAACAGGACCCGGTTGAGCTGAGGAGAAAAATCGGCTATGTGATTCAGCAGATTGGTTTGTTCCCCCATATGACCATCCAGCAGAACATCTCACTCGTACCAAAGCTGCTGAAATGGCCTGAGGAAAAGCGGAAAGAACGGGCGCGCGAGCTGTTAAAGCTTGTGGATATGGGCCCGGAGTATTTAGACCGTTATCCGTATGAGCTCAGCGGCGGACAGCAGCAGAGAATCGGCGTGCTGCGCGCCCTGGCAGCGGAACCCCCTCTCATTTTAATGGATGAACCGTTCGGAGCGCTTGATCCGATTACGCGTGATTCCCTTCAGGAAGAATTCAAAAAACTGCAGAGAACCTTAAACAAAACGATTGTGTTTGTAACCCACGATATGGATGAAGCGATTAAGCTTGCTGACAGGATTGTGATATTAAAAGCGGGAGAAATCGTTCAAGTCGGCACACCTGATGAGATTCTTCGAAACCCGGCAAATGAGTTTGTTGAAGAATTTATCGGGAAAGAGCGCCTGATTCAGTCAAGACCGGATATCGAGCGGGTAGAGCAAATGATGAACAGAACGCCGGTGACGGTATCTGCGGACAAAACGCTTTCTCAGGCGATTCAGCTGATGAGAGAAAAACGTGTTGACTCGCTGCTCGTTGTGGACCGGCAAAACGTGCTGAAGGGCTATGTTGATGTGGAAATGATTGATCAAAACCGCAAAAAAGCGAGCATCGTTGGCGACGTATACCGTTCAGATATATATACCGTTCAAAAAGGGGCGCTTCTTCGCGATACAGTCCGAAAAATTTTGAAGCAGGGGATCAAGTATGTTCCGGTGGTCGATGAACAGAACCATTTAGCAGGGATTGTGACAAGAGCGAGCCTCGTTGATATCGTATACGATTCCATTTGGGGCGACGAGGAAAACCAGCTCATGACGATCTGACCAGGGGAGGAGCTCTTTTAAGATGAATCAAATGATGACTTTTTTGCAAACGAACGGCGGAGAGCTGCTGTATAAAACAGGAGAGCATTTATATATTTCACTCATAGCCGTTGTATTGGGCATTATCGTTGCAGTGCCGCTCGGCGTTGCTCTTACCAGAATGAAAAAAGGCGCAGGTGCGGTAATCGGTTTCGTAAACATTGTGCAAACCCTGCCGAGTCTGGCGATTTTAGCCTTTTTTATTCCGCTTCTCGGCGTAGGAAAAGTGCCTGCGATTGTCGCTTTATTTTTCTATTCGGTGCTGCCGATCCTGCGCAATACGTATACCGGCATTAAAGGTGTAAATAAAAACCTCCTGGAATCGGGGAAAGGGATTGGCATGACCGGCTGGGAGCAGATTCGGCTCGTTGAAATCCCGCTGGCGATTCCCATCATCATGGCGGGGATCCGCACATCAACGATCTATCTAATTGGCTGGGCGACACTTGCGTCGTTTATCGGGGGAGGCGGCCTCGGGGACTATATTTTTATCGGACTGAACCTATACCAGCCTGAATATATCATTGGCGGTGCCGTGCCTGTCACAATTCTGGCAATTATTATTGATTATGTGCTGGCTGTGACAGAACGAAAGGTGACGCCGAAAGGCTTGCAAGGGATGAAGGAAGTTTCGTAAGGAGTTGGCACTGTTGAAAATGACAAAAATCAAATGGCTTGGCGCGTTTGCTCTCGTCTTTGTCATGCTGCTAGGCGGCTGCTCTCTGCCGGGTCTCGGCGGCGCTTCTGACGACACGATCAAAATCGGGGCGCAAAGCATGACAGAATCAGAAATTTTAGCGAATATGATCGCGCAGCTTATTGAACATGATACAGATTTGAATACCGCTTTAGTGAAAAACCTCGGCTCAAACTATGTTCAGCACCAAGCGATGCTGGGCGGTGACATTGATATTTCAGCCACGCGCTATTCCGGAACAGATTTAACAAGCACCCTCGGCAAGGAAGCGGAGAAAGATCCGAAAAAAGCGCTGAACATTGTGCAGAACGAGTTTCAAAAGCGCTTTTCTTATAAATGGTTTGATTCCTACGGCTTTGATAACACGTATGCCTTCACCGTAACAAAAAAGTTTGCGGAAAATGAGCATATTAACACCGTGTCCGACCTGAAAAAAAATGCCTCCCAATATAAATTAGGCGTCGACAATGCCTGGCTGAAACGGAAAGGCGACGGATATAAAGGCTTTGTCAGCACATATGGCTTTGAATTCGGCACAACTTATCCGATGCAGATCGGGCTTGTCTATGACGCAGTCAAAAACGGGAAAATGGACGCCGTTTTGGCTTATTCAACGGATGGACGGATTAAAGCATACGATCTGAAAATCTTAAAAGACGATAAGCGTTTCTTCCCGCCGTATGACTGTTCACCGGTGATTCCGGAAAAGGTGCTTAAGGAGCATCCGGAGCTTGAGGGTGTGATCAATAAGCTGATTGGGCAAATCGACACGGAAACGATGCAGGAACTTAATTATGAAGTGGATGGCAAGCTGAAGGAGCCGTCTGTCGTAGCAAAGGAATTTTTAGAGAAACATCATTATTTTGACTAAGAAAAGAGGTGGATCATATGGAAGTACTACAGCAGCTTGGCACATACTATTCGCAAAACGGCGGTTATGTGCTGCAGGAGTTTTACCGCCATTTTCTGATGTCGGTATACGGCGTTTTATTTGCCGCCATTGTTGGAATTCCGCTCGGCATCCTGATAGCCAGATACAGAAGATTAAGCGGATGGGTTTTTGCGGTCACGAACGTCATTCAGACGATCCCGGCTCTCGCCATGCTTGCCGTGCTGATGCTTGTCATGGGGCTGGGCGCTAATACGGTGATATTGTCATTATTTCTGTATTCTCTTCTGCCGATTATCAGAAATACGTATACAGGGATTATCAGTATTGAGCACGCCTATCTTGAATCCGGAAAAGCAATGGGGATGACAAAATTTCAAGTGCTGCGGATGGTCGAGCTTCCGCTTGCGCTTTCGGTCATAATGGCCGGCCTGCGCACCGCGCTTGTCATTGCCATCGGCATTACGGCCATCGGGACATTTGTCGGTGCAGGCGGTCTCGGGGACATCATCGTCAGGGGATCAAACGCCACAAACGGAACCGCGATTATATTAGCGGGAGCGATCCCCACAGCTCTGATGGCGGTGATTGCCGATTTGGTCATGGGCTGGCTTGAACGAGCATTAAGCCCGATTAAAAAGAGAAAGAAGAAAAATCTGGCAGGTGCCGCATAAGAAAAAACGCCTTGTAATGACAGGGCGTTTTTTACGGCTTCGGCACATATTTAAAAATTTCTTCGCTCTCAAAAAACTCAATCAAACGGCTGAGCCAATTATAATAATCAAGCCATTCCTTTAATTCTTTCAGCAGTTCATTCACTTTTTCTTCCGCTTCAGGAGTAAGCTCTTCATCCAACACGCTAAGCAGCTCCCGATTGAGTTTTTTATGCATCATTTTGTTTTTGCTGACGACTTTGCTCCAGGTGGCAGAAAACAGCGTGATAAATGTTTGATAGTAGTCCTGCTCAACCTCATATAAATCTTTTCGCACGCCTTTTTCGAACACCTTCTCGGCAATGTTGGCATCAAGCATTTCCCGCACTACCTGGCTCATGCGTGTTTTGCTCATGCCGGTGGCCTCAGATAATTCCGTAAGCGTCATCGGTTTTCGATTCATATAAATAATGCCCAGCACACGTCCGACGGTAGAGGGCATTCCAAATGCATGCATGTTTTCCGCGATTTTTTCTATAAAATGGTCCTCGGCTTGTTCAATGATCGTTAACGGATCTTTCTCCAACGGTTTCATCCTTTCAGCTAACAATTCCGATGTCAATATACCACATTTTTGATACGGCGAAAATGCTGTCAAAAGAGAATTTGGCAGGAAATTGGAGCAATAAGGAGATCAACACACGTCAATGCGGGTAAATCAGCGTTTACACATACTTCATAAATAATATGAACAAATTGTAAACTTTTTATTTTATAAACTTTATTCTATAATGGGAAGCATTCAATTGTCTGAAAAATTAAATTAAAACTGAACAAATTGAATAAACTTAATTTTGGAGGTGCGATGTTTGCTGACATTAGAAAATGTCTCGAAAACATACAAGGGCGGCAAAAAAGCTGTGAACAACGTAAATCTTAAGATTGCAAAAGGCGAATTTATCTGCTTTATCGGGCCGAGCGGCTGCGGAAAAACGACAACAATGAAAATGATTAACCGATTAATTGAGCCTTCCGCCGGAAAGATTTTCATTGACGGCGAAAACATCATGGACCAGGATCCTGTAGAGCTCAGGCGCAAAATTGGCTATGTGATTCAGCAGATCGGCCTGTTTCCCCATATGACCATTCAGCAGAATATCTCACTCGTCCCAAAACTGCTGAAATGGCCGGAGCAGCAGCGGAAAGAACGGGCGCGTGAGCTTTTAAAATTGGTCGATATGGGGCCTGAATATGTAGACCGTTACCCTCATGAATTAAGCGGGGGGCAGCAGCAGCGTATTGGTGTATTACGGGCACTTGCCGCGGAGCCGCCGCTTATCTTAATGGATGAACCGTTTGGGGCACTCGACCCGATTACGAGGGATTCCCTCCAGGAAGAATTTAAAAAACTGCAAAAAACCTTACATAAAACCATCGTATTTGTTACCCACGATATGGATGAAGCGATTAAGCTGGCAGACCGGATTGTGATTTTAAAAGCGGGAGAAATCGTTCAAGTTGGAACGCCCGATGACATTTTAAGAAATCCGGCAGACGAATTTGTTGAGGAATTTATCGGCAAGGAGCGGCTGATTCAGTCATCCAGCCCGGATGTTGAACGGGTTGACCAGATTATGAACACACAGCCTGTAACGATCACCGCGGATAAAACGCTTTCTGAGGCCATTCAGCTGATGAGGCAGGAACGGGTCGATTCATTGCTGGTCGTCGATGACGAGCACGTTCTGCAAGGCTATGTCGATGTTGAAATCATTGATCAATGCCGGAAAAAGGCCAATCTCATAGGTGAGGTTTTACATGAAGATATATACACAGTACTGGGCGGCACACTGCTGCGCGACACGGTCCGCAAAATTTTAAAACGGGGTGTCAAATATGTTCCCGTTGTGGATGAAGACCGACGCCTGATCGGAATTGTGACGAGGGCAAGTCTGGTCGACATCGTGTATGACTCCCTCTGGGGAGAAGAAAAGCAGCTCGCAGCATTGTCATAGGGAGGGGCGATAAGTCATGCATCATATTGTTCAATTTTTGCAAACCAATGGGGGCGAGCTTCTTTATAAAACATACGAGCATATTACGATATCGCTCATTGCTGTGATCTTAGGTGTGCTGGTTGCCGTCCCCCTCGGAGTTGTGCTTACCAGAATGAAAAAAGGAGCCGGCACCATTATCGGCATTGTCAATATCATTCAGACGCTGCCGAGTCTGGCCATCCTCGCTTTTTTTATTCCGCTCCTTGGTGTAGGGAAGGTTCCGGCCATTGTGGCTTTGTTTTTCTATTCCGTATTGCCGATTCTTCGCAACACGTATACCGGCATTCGCGGCGTCAACAAAAATCTGCTCGAGTCTGGTAAAGGAATCGGAATGACGCCGGCTGAACAAGTCCGCTTGGTGGAGCTGCCGCTTGCCGCACCAGTAATCATGGCGGGAATCAGAACATCGACGATTTACTTAATCGGCTGGGCCACGCTTGCTTCCTTTATCGGAGGCGGCGGATTGGGTGATTACATTTTTATCGGACTGAATTTATATCAGCCGGAATATATCATCGGGGGCGCGGTACCTGTCACGATATTGGCAATTGTGATTGATTATGTGCTGGCAGTTGCTGAACGAAAACTGACACCTGCCGGCATGCAGAGATTGAAGGAATTGTCATAAGGAGGCGGCTCATGAAAAGAAAATATCTCAAATTAATGATAGGTTTAGTACTTGCGGCAACGCTGACGCTGAGCGGCTGTTCGCTTCCTGGTCTCAGCGCTGCTGCAGACCAGACCATTAAAATCGGCGCGCAAAGCATGAGCGAATCAGAAATCATCGCCAGCATGCTTGGCCAGTTGATCGAACACCATACTGATCTCAAAACAACAACGATTAAAAATCTTGGCTCCAACGCGGTGCAGCAGCAGGCTTTAATGAACGGGGAAATTGACATTGCGGCCACAAGATATACGGGAGACGCGCTGACAGGCACGTTGAGAATGGAACCTGAAAAAGATCCGGACAAAGCGCTGGCGCTTACTCAGCGGGAGTTTAAAAAAAGATACAATTTAAAATGGTATAACTCCTACGGGTTTGATAATACATATGCCTTTACAGTCAGCAGGGAGCTGGCCGACCAATACCATTTAGAGACCGTATCAGACGTTAAAAAATGGGCGCCGCAATTAAAGCTGGGCGTTGATAACTATTGGATGAAGCTCAAAGGAAACGGCTATCAGGATTTTACGAAAACCTACGGCATGACATTCGGCGGCACGTATCCGATGCAGATCGGCCTTGTGTACGACGCGGTGAAAAGCGGAAAAATGGACATTGTGCTTGCGTATTCAACCGATGGAAGAATCAAGTCCTATGGTCTCAAAATGCTAAAGGATGATAAACAATTTTTCCCGCCGTACGACTGCTCTCCGGTTGTTCCGGAAAAGGTGCTCAAAGAACATCCTGAGCTTGAAGGCATCATCAAGAAAATGCTCGGAAAAATCGACACAGCCACGATGCAGGAGCTTAACTATGAAGTCGACGGCAATCTCAAAGAACCGTCTGTCGTTGCCAAGGAATATTTAGAAAAACATCGCTATTTCGAATCGTGAAAGGGGGAAGAGGTCAATGAACGTGCTTGAACAGTTAATGACGTATTACGCGCAGAATGGCAGTTACGTCATGGATGAATTCGGCCGCCACTTTCTCATGTCGGCTTACGGCGTATTGTGTGCCGCTGTCGTCGGGGTTCCGGCCGGAATCCTCATCGCGCATTTTCGCCGTTTGTCAGCCTGGGTGTTTGCCGTAACAAACGTTATTCAAACAATCCCGGCGCTCGCTATGCTGGCCGTCTTAATGCTTGTTATGGGGCTCGGCGCAAATACCGTGATTCTATCATTATTTCTGTATTCCCTGCTGCCGATTATTCGAAACACGTACACAGGCATTATCAGTATTGAACATGCCTACTTAGAATCGGGAAAAGCAATGGGCATGACGAAATTCCAAGTGCTCAGAATGGTTGAGCTCCCGCTCGCACTTTCTGTCATTATGGCGGGCCTTCGCACGGCTCTCGTCATTGCCATTGGAATTACAGCGATCGGCACATTTGTCGGTGCCGGAGGCCTTGGGGACATGATTGTCCGCGGCTCAAACGCAACAAACGGAACTGCGATTATTCTAGCCGGAGCGATACCAACTGCGGTGATGGCGGTAGGGGCGGATTTGCTCATGGCCTGGCTGGAGCGGGCATTAAGTCCGGTGAAGAAAAAAAGAACCGGGGCGAAACACGTTCAATCAGCTGCATAGAATAGAAAAAAGAGGCTGGAGTCCAGCCTCTTTTTTCTATTTAAATCGTAAACTGACCCATCTTCTCATTAAGCTCCTTGGCCAGCTGCTCAAGCTCTTCAGCATTTTGAAGCACTTGATCCATCGAATAGGCGGATTGCTCGGTTATTGAAAATGTTTCTTCAATGCCGGCGGCCGACTCTTCGGATACAGAAGCGATATTTTCAATCGATTGATTGATAGTAATCGATTGGTTTGTTAACTGCTTCAGGCCATCCGTTACTTCCTTAATGCTGTCTGCAACATGAGTGACGGATTGCTTGATATGCCGCATAGCCTGTCCGGTGTCTGTCAGGTTTTCCGTTCCTTTTTCGACTTCTGTAAAGCTGCTTTCCAAGTACGTAATGACAGTGTGGATCTCCTGCTGTGTCCCGCCTACAATCCGGGTAATATCCTGCACGGAATCAGAAACGCCGTCAGCCAGCTTTCTGACTTCATCAGCCACAACGGCGAAGCCTTTGCCGCTTTCTCCAGCGCGGGCAGCTTCAATCGCGGCGTTAAGGGACAGCAAATTCGTTTGCTCGGCAATTCCGTTGATGACTTGAACGAGCTTGTTAATATCCTGAGAATGCTGTTCCAGTGATCTCACTTTATGCACGGCTTCTTCAACAATATGATGGATGGTTTTCATTTGCTGTAATGACGTAGCCATATTTTCGTTTCCGCTTACCGCGAGTTCGAGAACGTTTTGAGACGTATCGCTGATGGTGATGCCGTGATTATAGGCTTTATCAATGCTTTCAGTGAACTCATTCATCGATTCGGCAATCGTCACCGCGTCTTGGGCCTGCTGTTCAGAGCCCTCAGCCATTTCGTTCATCGTTTCAGTAATATGTTTGCTGCCGGATCTTGTTTCATTCGTTGCGGTTGCAAGCACCTGTGAAGAAGAAAGAACCCGGCTTGATATGTCTTTAGAATATCCGACAATATCTCTCAGATTCCCTACCATTTTTTGCAGCGCTTCATTCAGATCACCCAGCTCGTCTTTTGAGTTGAGCGGCTCCATATCGTTCGACAGATCGCCTTCGGCAATATGATTGGCAGATTCCTTCATGCGAATGATAGGCTTTACAATGTTTCGCGTGATATAAAGCCAGATGAAAATGCTGATGAGGATTGATGCTGCCACAAGCAAAGCAGTGTAAATGAGCCCTTTATGATAGACGGCCTTCGTTTCTTTTACCGCTGTGTTGCTGCCTTCTTGATTTAAGTCAACAAGCTGAGTGATTGTTTTTTTCATATCCTCAAAGCTGGCCTCAGTCTGAACCAATAAACCTCTTACTTTGTCCATGTCATTCGTGCGGCCGCTTTCGATAATTTGCGCATGAATATCCATATAGGTATTCACTTCAGTTTGAAGCTGCTCGAACAGTTTCTGCTCTTTATCAGTGGAGATCGTTTTTTCGTAGTTATCGAGCTTTTGGTTAATGACTTCCATGATTTGATTCATTTCTTGATCAAGTGTATCCATTTTGCTTTTGTCTGTATAAATCAGAAAGTCCTTTTCTTTAGAAGACAGGTGCTCGGTTACATAATTAATTGAAGTGATTTCTTTGATGCCGTCAATCCATTTTGTGTTGATTTCATCTGTTTTTTGAATGATATGCTGCATATTAAGAACGCCTATTCCGCCTACAAGTAAATTGATCAGGATCAGTGTCAAAAATACCAGGCTGAATTTGCGGGAAATCGTCAGTCGCATATAGTGGTCTCCTTTAAAAACGTAATGTGTGGATGTACTATATATCGGCTGAGAAATCGTTTTCTCACCTGGGAAAAAATAAAAAACGGCTCTTTTCTCGTCTTTGAGATCAGAACCGTTTTAGCAATTAGTCAAGAAAGGAAGGGTCAATCCATTCAGTCGCCCATTTAGAAATCTCACCTAATATGGGTGCTAGTGCCTTTCCTTTATCAGTCAATGAATATTCGATGCGAACCGGAGTTTCAGGGATGACATCCCGCTTCACTACTCCTTCAAGCTCAAGTTCTTTCAGCCGTTCTGACAGAACTCTGCCGCTTAGATTTGGAAGTGCTGCTTCAATTTCGCTAAATCGCTGCGACCCGTTCAAGAGCTGAAATACGATTAAAGCGACCCAGCGTTTACTTAAGATGTCGACTGCTTTTTCAAATCTAGGACACATTTCTGATTGGTTCATACTTTTCACCTCGTCTGTCACTATTATAACGCAAATAACGAGGGAGGGTATGCAAGCGTGATTGATAAAATATAGAAAGAGAAACAGGGGATTATGAGGAAGAGGCGCGTTTTTTTGCTTCTGAAGACAAAAAATCGAAGTATTTGCTGAGATTTTCAATATCCTGCTTTGAGAGATGTTCCCATTTTTGACTATTGAAAATCGGGAGGTGCTCCGCTCCGCGCGTGACAGCCGTCTGGTAAATTTCATAAACGGATTGATAGCTTTCAGATGCTTCGCGGATTTCTTCAGGAAAGGCCTGAATATGGCCTGCGGCGGCCATTAGGTTTTCGTACGGCACTTTCAGGACGGCTGCCAGTTTTTTAATCGTGGCGGGTTTTGGCGTCCCGCGTTTGCCGTTTTCAATTTTTGAAATGGTGGCCGAGCTGATGCCTGAGTACACCGCAAGCTGATTCACTGTCAGTTTGCGGGCGCGGCGCAGCTCCCGTAATTGCTGTCCGAACGGTGACATGGTCTATCGCCTCACATTTCTATCAAGAGTCAGTCATCAGCAGACCGTTTTTTGGCTTCGTCTGAAATAAACGAAAAATAATGATCCAGCATGAGCAAATCTTCTTTATTGAGATATTGCCACTTTTCGTTCTCAAGAAGCGCAAGGTTTTTCAGATCATAAGCCTCCGCTTTTTCAAGCAGCTTGCACTTCGTTTCATAAGGGGCCCTGGCTTCATGCACTTCTTCGATGTAACCAGCCTTGTACATAAGTCCCTCATAAGGAATTTTTAAGGCCTCTGCCAGTTTTTTGATGGTGGCAGGTTTGGGAACGCCCCGTTTTCCGTTTTCGATTCTGGAGATGCCGGCCGCGCTTACGCCTGAATAAGTCGCCAGCTGGTTGACTGTTAACTTTCTCTCTTCACGCAATGCCCGTAATTGTTCGCCAAAGCTTTCCATATATCTCACCCCGTCCCACACTGTTACTCATATTTTAGTATGTTTATTGACTAAAGGGAATAGGTAGACTGGAAATGTATTGACGAAAGTTAACATAAGCCGTAATGTAAAAGTATAGAAAAAAGTTTTTCAGGAATGGAAGGTGAGGAAAGTGCCAGTAGAAAAGATACAGATTAGACGTGATTATGTCTTGCAGTATATGGTTAATAACGATTATTCCCTTAATCAGCTTGCGCTGGAAATCGGAGTCTCACCCGCCACACTGAGCCGCGTGCTGAATGGAGAAAGACGGCCGGGGCAGCTTGTGATCGGTAAAATGCTTCACTATTTTAATTTGAAATTTGAGGATCTTTTTTACTATGATTTTATTGACAAAAGTCAATGAAATGCAGAAAACGCAAGGAGATCCAAGCGTTTTCTATCTTGAATGTTGTGTCAGCACAAACCCTGTCACCAGCTCATTGCACGTTTTCCATTGTTTTGTCGGCAATTGATGTCCCTGATATTCCAATCTGAAAAATTCGGCATGTCTGCACGCTCTTCGGTAATAGCCTGCGTTTGTAAAGGTCCAGTCCCGCAGGCCTCCATACATAAACAGCATTGGCATGTCTAGGCGGGGCAGCTGTTCAATGCAGTTGTAGCCAAGCGAATCCAGATAATACTGATGCCAATGGGCCTGGTCTGCTTTTTTCATATGGTCTGTTAATATGCTGCGAAGCTGTCTGTCTTTTGTGTGGCTGCCAGCGAGGATTTTCATGAGCAAACCGGGGTTTTTTTCAAGCAGATACATTCCCAGTTTGTGCAGCTTCTGGCCGATTACGTTATGAACAGCGGGGTAGGCGCCGGACAGAATAAGGTGTGACACTTTGTCCGGGCGGGTGAAGCCGATATGCTGCGCGATTAAGCCTCCGGCAGAATACCCGAATAACACAGCTTTATCAATGTGCAAAGCGTCCATGAATTGCGCGATCTCGTTTGCGTAATAGGAAATAGACGCTGGCTGATCGATGTGATCACTATCACCGTGGCCGCTTAAATCGGGAAAAATCACCCTGAAATGTTTGGATAGAAGGCGCTGATAATAAAAAACCTTGCGTCCCATGCCCGGCGGGTGGATAAAAATGATAGGGATTCCCTGTCCATATTCTTCATAAAAAAGATGTTTCCTGCTGTCTATGCTGATAAGCGGCATCGCTTTTCTCCTTTGACCTTTTCATATGAATAGGGTAACCAAGATAAAACGTCTTATCCAGCCTTTTGGCGTCTGATACAGCGTGACATGCCAACCCTTTTCATGTAAAATAGAAGTAATGTAGCCAGTGAGTCTGGAGGTGTATGGGATGCACGCAGTTTTGATTACCTTATTGGTTATCGTCAGCATTGCACTTATTATTGTCGTTTTGCTTCAATCCAGTAAAAGCGCCGGATTATCTGGTGCGATTTCAGGCGGAGCGGAGCAGCTCTTCGGGAAACAAAAAGCAAGAGGTCTTGATTTAATTTTGCACCGCATTACGGTAGTGCTGGCAGTCTTGTTTTTCGTGTTAACGATTGCGCTTGCTTATATCCTATAGGGCAATGTTTGTATAAGGTCTGATGTGAAGTCAGGCCTTTTTCACGTTTCTGGATGATATTCAAATCGTTTTTTTCTGATTAAACTGTGGAAAACTAAAATGATCGTGCAGATAGAAAGGGAGACATGAGCATGAAAGTTGTGACACCAAAACCATTTACATTTAAAGGCGGAGACAAAGCGGTGCTTTTGCTGCATGGCTTTACAGGAAATACAGCGGATGTAAGGATGCTGGGACGATATTTGAATGAACGCGGCTATACGTGCCACGCGCCTCAATATGAAGGACATGGCGTCCCGCCTGAAGAACTTGTACATACGGGGCCCGAAGACTGGTGGAAAAACGTAATGGATGGCTATGAATACTTAAAATCTGAAGGCTATGAGAGCATTGCTGCCTGCGGACTGTCGCTTGGCGGGGTTTTTTCGCTGAAATTGGGTTACACTGTACCCATAAAGGGAATTGTCCCAATGTGCGCACCGATGCATATTAAGAGTGAAGAGGTTATGTATCAAGGCGTTCTTTCATACGCTCGCAATTACAAAAAGTTTGAGGGGAAAAGCCCGGAGCAAATTGAAGAGGAAATGAAAGAATTCGAAAAAACGCCGATGAATACCCTCAAGGCACTGCAAGACTTAATTGCTGATGTGCGGAATAATGTCGATATGATTTATTCACCGACATTTGTGGTGCAGGCCCGTCATGACCACATGATTAATACCGAAAGCGCCAATATTATTTACAACGAAGTGGAAACTGATGATAAACAGCTGAAATGGTACGAGGAATCAGGGCATGTCATTACACTCGACAAAGAACGTGACCTCGTCCATCAGGATGTGTATGAATTTTTAGAGAAGCTCGATTGGTAATCAACAGGAGGTCGGATAATGGAAAAAGAAGCATTTATGGAAAAGCTTCTCTCGTTTATGAAGGAAGAGGCGTACAAGCCTCTGACCGTTCAGGAACTTGAGGAGATGTTAAATATTACGGAAGCCGAGGAGTTTAAAGAGCTCGTCAAAGCGTTAGTCGCCTTGGAAGAAAAAGGGCTTATCGTACGGACGAGAAGCGACCGCTACGGCATTCCGGAGAAGATGAATTTAATAAAAGGAAAGATTTCAGCCCATGCGAAAGGATTCGCCTTTTTGCTGCCTGAGGATACGTCGTTAAGTGATGTGTTTATTCCGCCTAATGAGCTAAATACGGCAATGAACGGCGATATCGTCATGGTGCGTCTGAACTCACAGTCAAGCGGCTCCAGGCAGGAAGGAACCGTCATACGGATTTTAGAAAGAGCGATTCAGCGGGTTGTCGGCACGTATACAGAAACGAGAAACTTCGGCTTTGTCATTCCGGACGACAAAAAAATCACGAGTGACATCTTCATTCCGAAAAATGGGAAAAATGGAGCTGCGGAAGGGCATAAGGTTGTTGTCAAGCTGACGAGCTATCCTGAAGGCCGCATGAACGCAGAGGGTGAGGTTGAAACCATTCTCGGCCACAAAAACGACCCGGGCATTGATATTTTATCAGTCATTCATAAGCACGGCCTGCCGGGAGAATTTCCAGCTGACGCGATGGAACAGGCATCAAGTACGCCTGACACGATTGATGAAAAAGATCTGAAAGACCGCCGTGATCTCCGTGACCAGGTGATTGTCACCATTGATGGTGCGGATGCGAAGGATTTGGATGATGCAGTTACCGTGACGAAGCTTGATGATGGAAGCTACAAGCTTGGCGTTCACATAGCTGATGTCAGCCATTACGTAACCGAAAACTCGCCGATTGACAAAGAAGCGCTTGAAAGAGGGACAAGTGTGTATCTGGTTGACCGTGTCATCCCGATGATTCCGCACAGATTGTCAAACGGCATCTGCTCCTTAAATCCAAAGGTTGACCGCCTGACGCTTTCTTGTGAAATGACAATTAACAGTCAGGGACAGGTGACAGAGCACGAGATATTCCAAAGTGTCATCAAAACAACGGAAAGAATGACATATTCAGATGTGAATAAAATTCTTGTTGACGATGATGAAGAGCTGAAACAAAAATACGAGCCTCTTGTTCCGATGTTCAAAGACATGGAGCGTCTGGCTCAAATTCTGCGCGATAAGCGGATGGACCGCGGCGCCGTTGACTTTGATTTCAAAGAAGCAAAGGTGCTTGTTGATGACGAAGGAGCGGTTAAAGACGTTGTGATCAGAGAACGCTCTGTCGCCGAGAAGCTGATTGAAGAATTTATGCTTGTAGCAAACGAAACAGTGGCGGAGCATTTCCATTGGATGAACGTCCCGTTTATATACCGGATTCACGAAGAGCCGAATGCTGAAAAGCTGCAAAAGTTTTTAGAATTTGTGACGACATTTGGCTATGTGGTGAAAGGAACGGCGGGGAATATTCATCCGCGCGCGTTGCAAAGCATTCTGGACGCTGTGCGTGACAGACCAGAGGAAACGGTTATATCTACTGTTATGCTCCGTTCGATGAAACAGGCGAAATACGACCCGCAAAGCTTGGGGCACTTCGGTCTGTCAACGGAATTCTATACGCATTTCACATCGCCGATCCGCCGTTATCCGGACTTAATCGTTCACCGCCTGATCCGAACGTATTTGATCAACGGCAAAGTCGATGAAGCGACTCAGGAAAAGTGGGCTGAACGCCTGCCGGATATCGCCGAACATACATCATCAATGGAGCGCCGTGCAGTTGACGCCGAGCGTGAGACGGATGATCTGAAAAAAGCGGAATACATGCTTGATAAAATCGGTGAAGAGTTTGACGGCATGATCAGCTCTGTGACAAACTTCGGAATGTTCGTCGAGCTGCCGAATACAATTGAAGGACTCGTCCACGTCAGCTTTATGACAGATGACTACTACCGATTTGACGAACAGCATTTCGCAATGATCGGCGAGCGGACAGGCAACGTCTTCCGCATCGGGGATGAAATCACAGTCAAGGTTGTCGATGTCAATAAAGATGAGCGCAATATCGACTTTGAAATTGTCGGCATGAAGGGCACTCCGCGGCGTCCGAGAGAATTGGACAGCAGCCGGAGCAGAAAACGCGGAAAGCCTGCCAGAAAACGTGTTCAAAGCACCAATACACCTGTGTCTCCAGCTCCGTCTGAGGAAAAAGGGGAGTGGTTCACTAAGCCGAAGAAGAAAAAGAAAAAACGCGGCTTCCAGAATGCTCCGAAACAGAAACGGAAAAAGAAGAAATAGCAGCTCAACCAGCAAATAGGGCCGCAGCGCTCTATTTGCTTTCTTTCGGAAACAGCTTTTCATTGTAGCAGTACGTGACATTTGGTAAAATAGAGCGTATCGCAAAAGGTGGACAGTTTTTCCTTAGAGAGAGGAGGTTCTGGCATGCCAAAAGGGTCAGGAAAAGTATTATCTCAAAATAAGAAAGCCAATCACGATTATTTTATAGAAGAAACCTATGAAACAGGCATCGTTCTGCAAGGAACCGAAATCAAATCGATTCGCGCCGGCCGCGTAAACCTTAAGGATTCCTTCGCCAAAATCGAACGGGGAGAAGTGTTTCTCCACAATATGCACGTCAGCCCATATGAGCAGGGAAACCGCTATAACCATGATCCGCTTCGGACAAGAAAGCTGTTAATGCACCGCAAGGAGATTAATAAGCTGATCGGGTTAACAAAGGAAAAAGGCTATTCTCTCGTTCCGCTGAAGCTGTATTTAAAAAACGGCTTTGCCAAAGTGCTTCTCGGCCTTGGAAAAGGGAAGAAGAACTATGACAAACGGGAAGATCTGAAGCGCAAGGACGCGAAGCGGGAAATCGAAAGAGCGTTCAGAGACAGTCAAAAAGGCTTCTAAAGGCATAGTGCTTGATTCGAAAATCAGGCCTGTGCTATACTGTGTTCATGATCAGATCACGACGCCATTCATTTGAAGGATTTGACAATTGAAAAGAGCCGTGATCATGTTATAATAAGACTATAGCCAGTTTGAGTGAAAGCTTGATATTTTCTCCCGTATTTCCCTTATACCAAGGGGACGTTACGGATTCGACAGGGATGGATCGAGCTTGAGCTGCGAGCCGAGAGGCGATCTCGTAAACACGCACTTAAATATAACTGGCAAAACTAACAGTTTTAACCAAAACGTAGCATTAGCTGCCTAATAAGCGCAGCGAGCTCTTCCTGACATTGCCTATGTGTCTGTGAAGAGCACATCCAAGTAGGCTACGCTTGCGTTCCTGTCTGAGAACGTAAGAAGAGATGAACAGACTAGCTCTCGGAAGGCCCGCCCGCAGGCAAGAAGATGAGTGAAACCATAAATATGCAGGCTACGCTCGTAGACGCTTAAGTAATCGATGTTTCTGGACGTGGGTTCGACTCCCACCGTCTCCATACATATGTTGAAACCACAGTGTTATCAAGGGTTTAAGCGCCCTTGATAACAGCGTGGCAACATTTTGGCAACATTTTAGAAATTTTCTTTGTCCATAAGCTCAACTATTTCTTTTTGGGCTGAGGGGTAAAGGTGGCTATATGTGTTCAATGTTTCAGCCACATTTTTGTGTCCTAATCTTTGGGCTATGACGAGAGGATTACATCTCTTATGGATTAAGTATGACGCGTGAGAGTGTCTAAATTCATGTATAAGAATCCTTTTGACTCCAGACAATTTTAAGTATTTTTCGTATCGTCTATCTATTGTACTGGTTGCAATGCTATCATAGAATGAACCAAAAACTCTATACTCAGGTTTGACCGGTGCTATTTTTTCGGCGCTTTTTTTTATGCCTTTTAATAATTCCATAACTTTTTGAGGCATTGGATTAATTCGAATGGACGATTTAGTTTTAGGAGTAGTAACAATCCGATTGTATTCAGTTTTATTTATGTCAATTAGGTTATTATCGAAATCCACATCAGCCCAAGTCAATGCCAACATTTCTCCTTTCCTTGCCCCGCTGAAATACAGGGTCGTGAAAAATGCTCTGTACAATTCATCGTCAACCACTGAAATAAACTTCTTGAATTCATCAAACTCCCAATAATTCAATCTTTTATTTACTTCCATTTCAAAATTCCCTGCAATTTTTGCGGGGTTATTTTTCGTGCCATGAAACTTTATGGAGAAGTTAAATACAGCTGACAACGTTGTATGAATTTTTTTAAGAAGTCTGGTGCAAATTTATCTATTATTTTGCTTTGATACAGCATGACTTTTTTAGGTGTAATTGAGTCTACCTGAGTATTGCCAAACTCATGGATTAGATGGTTGTAAAGAATGTTTTTTATAACGTTAACAGAGGATTCTTTTCGTCGTGCTCTATACCAAGCGAAATAACTGTCAGCTGCTTCTTTGAAAGTTATATCAGAGGAATCATCTATCTCGATTAAAAATTTAGCTTCAGCTTCTTTCGCTGCTTTTTTTGTTTTAAATCCACGTTTTCTAGCCTGCTTTACACTGCCGTCCTCTCGCTGTACCCGGGTGGTAAAAAAGTATGTGTTTGTTTTCTTATCTTTGTATACCGGCAAAGTGATTCCATCCTTTCTAATCACTAATTCACAATATTAAGATAGCACTAGTTTTAAAACTTTAAAAGAAATTTTTACATAATTCATGAGAAAATAGACGGAATATTCAATACTTTTTGTTACAAATATGGTATAATTAAGTATAGGAATATTTTTCTTTAAAAATATTGCAAAATTCTAAATATTTTCGTCAGTATTCGACAATTTTCTATTTGCGCTTATGTTAAATTTAAGTTGAAAAGGTGATTATAGTGAACACGGTAGCAACAAGAGACATAAGGGGACATCTAAGAGAACTGATAAAATCATCGGGAGAAAAACAAATCACTGTCGCTGCTAATATAGGGATTAGCGAGGGATACCTTAGCAAATTCTTTAATGGGAAAGAGATTAATTTTTGGATGGTAAGAAATATTGTTCTGTACTTGGATAGCGAAAATGAAACTGAGTTAATGAGAAGGTATTGTTTAGACGGAGTAAAAAAGAAGAATTACCCTGCTGCATTAGAATATTGTTATGCTAAGAGACTATTTTCGGTTGTGGAAACCTTGATTGATAGACAAATTGAAAAAGACGGAAAACTCAATTCTTGGTCTAAAATCTATAAATTTATACTTGAAAATAGATTGTCGCTTGGAAGTTTGGAGTATACACAAAGGCTTAATGAGCTTAAATCAGATTGCCATGATACGAAAACCTTACTACTTATCTTAGAAATGTACGCTAATTTTCAAAGCAGAAAGTATGAACTAACTCTCGACAAAATCAAAAAAATTAAAAAGCTCATCAGTAGAATATCTGATCCGTTTTTAAAATTAGCGTTCTCTGCTCGTTTAGAAGAGGTTTCTGTGAATATATATTTAAAGCAAGATAACGCTGTGTATAAAGCGAGGGAAGCTGCTCATTCTCTTCACGAGAAAAATCTTAGTGTGAATTTAAATTTGACTGCACTGTACATATTAGCGTTGTCCTATATGAACGAGTCTTATTTTGTATCTTATGAATACTATAAGAAATGCATTAAATTACTCGACCAATTTCCAGACCGGATTAAAGAACTGACACAAAATAAAGAAGAAATAGCAATCCTACAACGGTACTGGGGAAAAGAGATTTCTACAGAATATCAGGTGACTACTTTCGCTAAGGCATTAGCAACACAGGACTCATTAAGCTCTTATTATGAGCATGATTTCTATAAAAGGTATGCTCTACTCTTTGACGGAATTAAAGAAGAGTCTGCAGAAAAGTTATTGCTGTCTCTATCTTTTTTCTCTCAGCAAAAAGATCAATTTCGATCAACCCTGCCAAAAATATACTTGATAAAATTAGGATTTAATTTTAATATTTAGTAGCAGGAGGTGTTGAAGATGAAAAAAATGATGGTAGTCTTAATCTTGGCGTTCGGTATACTGTCCTTAGGTGTTACAAATGGAGCATTAAACCATTCTAATGCAGAAGGCGAATTCCAAACAGCCGAGATTATTGTAGGCGCATAATTTCATCAACACCCTCGAAAAGCAAATATAATTTCAAAAAAGACGTTGCCAGCAATGGCATCGTCTTTCGTGCTTTTTGGGGAAATTTCCTGTTTTCAAAAAAAACGAAAACAGGAAATTCTTTTAAAAGTATTTGTTTTGATAACATTTTAAAATATAATGGAACATATGTTCTGTATAAATTGGGGGATGCAACATGAAAATCACTTTTGAAAATCTTATTGATAATTTGAGAAAGGAGATTAATAAAGAAAAGGAAAAGGTAAATGACCGAAAAGAGGCAGTTTAGTCCTTATCGTTCATATAACTTTCCTTTAATTTCCTTAACTCTTTCAAGTGTTGAATCACTATTTGTAACTCTTCTTCTGTTATTTTGCTACCGTTCTCGTGCACTATATTGAGTTTTTTTAGATCGTCGACTGTAATGCTTTTTTGTGCGAGTAACTTTTTCTCCGGGTCAGTAAAGCTATCCAAGCTTTCTTCATCAAAAAATAAATATGATTTATGAACATTAAAGTAATCAGCAATTTTCTCAATAACCTTCAACGAAGGCACTTGAGTATTGTTTTCTATTCTTGATAAATAACTCTGAGAAATTCCGATTTCCTTAGCTGCCTCATCCACAGTCTTTTTCTTTTCGGTTCTCAGACGTTTAACGGCATGTCCAATTTTCTTACTTTCCATGCTTAACCACCTTTTCATCTAAGGGATAAAGGATAAACAAATTGAATTTAATGTCAAAAATAAATTGACTTTAAATTCAAATTTAAAGTCAATGATACAAATAATGATATAAATATTATATCATAGCAACTTTCCGGACGGGAATATTGTATTGAAAAAAATACTTGCCACGAATATTCCTGTGTGGTATATTTTGAATATATTCCTGATAAGAATAATTTGGAGGGGTTAATTTTGATAGACTTATCTGAACTTGGTCATATGATCAGGAAAAAAAGAAAAGAGAGCGGTCTTTCTCAAACAGTTTTCGCAGAAAAGATCGGCTGTACTGGTTCTTATGTTTCACGGTTAGAAAACGGAAAGGTTTCGCCTACCTTAAAAAGCCTAGAACAAATTTCGCAAACATTAAATATCAAAGCGAAACTTTTTTTTGACTAGTTTCATACCTGTCAGGAATATAATTAGACTGAGGAGGCGTTTAATGGAGTTATGTACTTAAATCTTTTTGTTGCTAGGAAAGAAAAAAGAAAATCCCAACGTGAAATTGCTGAAGTTTTGAATATTAGTCCGCAGACCTATCACTTAAAGGAATCCGGTAAAAGTGATTTTCTTTTGGCGGAAGCGCGAGTTTTGGCCCAACTTTTCGAGCGGTCTATAGATGATCTGTTCAAAGTGAGCTAAATCGCGGTAAGGAGGTAAAATGCCATGTATTTAATTAGTCAAGTATGGTCGAAAGCAAAATTCCATACGGTTATAAGCGAATCAGAATCATTGCATCAGAAAGCTTTATGTAAGTTAGAGGCACAGGGCGGCAAAGTGGTTAGAACCGAAAGGATAGATAATGCATTGGGGTCAGTAATCGTCAATGGTAAGAGATCAGTTTGGCCTTTAACTAAATCAGAGAGGGCTGAACAAAATGTCTGAGGTAAAGTGGATCAAGTTAAGCACCCAGATGTTTGAGGACGAAAAAATTAAGTTGATAGAGCAAATGCCTGAATCAGATACGATTTTAATTATTTGGGTCAAATTGCTTTCTCAAGCTGGGAAAACCAATGCTTCTGGATACATTTATTTAAGCGAAAACATCCCTTATACAGAAGAAATGCTTGCAGCTATTTTCGGACGTCCTTTAGGTACAGTAAGGCTTGCTCTGCAAACGTTTAGACAATTTGGAATGATTGACATTACTGATGACAATTACATTTCAATTTCAAATTGGGAGAAGTATCAAAATCTTGACAGGTTGGAAGAAATCAGGGAACAAAACAGAATAAGAAAGCAGAGACAAAGGGCTAAGCAAAAGCTTTTATCTGTTGATAAAGGTATGTCACGTGACGTCACGGAACAAGTCACGTCGAGTCACGCAACAGATATAGATAAAGAATTAGATATAGATAAAGAAAAAGAATTAAAAGATATATTGTCGGGTAACCCCGACGACACGTCCTCTTCAAAAAAAGCAAAAGAGGACATTCCATACAAACTGATCATTGATCTGCTGAACAAAGTAGCAGGTACACGATACCGTCATACTACTGACAAAACAAGAAAACTTATAAAAAAACTTTGGAAAGACGGTTTTCGCTTTGAAGATTTCAAACACGTCATCCTAGTAAAAACAGAGGAATGGCTTCATGACCCTGCTATGAATAAGTTTCTGCGTCCTGAAACATTGTTCGGTACAAAATTCGAGTCTTATTTAAACCAAAAAGGAGGCTTATCACATGGAGGAAATCACAAGGGAGCGGGCAGCCGCAGTCAAGGGCGAAATATCTCGGAGGATGACATTCCATACTGATGAGGCTGGAAATCCTGTCTACTGCAATAAACACACAAGAATTATCGGCGGCGAAGAAAAGCCTTATCCAGTTCAACTGATGAAGCTGCGTGACGGCTCAGTGAAATGCCCAATGTGTGAAAGGGAACAGCGCAATAAGGAGATCGAACAAGAAGCTGAGGCGTGGCGCCGGCAGGTAGAGAGAAAGGTTCTTTCTACACATTCACTAATCGCTGATCCAACTCTGGTAAATGCAACATTCGAAACCTTTCATTGTTACAACAAAGAGGATACACAGAACAAACGCCGGATGCTTGAATTGGTTGATCAAATCAAAGCGGGCGTGATCATGAACATTTTTTTAACTGGCGAGTCAAATGCCGGGAAGAGTCACTTGGCAATATCAGCTCTTAAAGAACTGAACAAAAAGAGTCCAGAAGAGTATGCAAAATCAGCTCTTTTCGTTAATAGTGACGCACTCATGCGGCGTATTAAAAATTCTTTCAAAGATGATTCGGAAAAGCTTACGGAGTCCAAGGCAATCGAACTGCTTACAAGAGTCGACTACCTTGTTATTGATGACTTAGGGAGCGAAGTGGGCGACACAGATAATGAGAACAGGGCGGCATCTGATTTCATTTCAAGAGTTTGGTATGGAGTCTCTACTGGCAGACAAGGCAAGGTGACCATAGTGACAACCAATCTTACCGGCGTTGCTTTAGCAAAGCTTTATGACAGAAAGACCGTCAACCGACTTACAGCCCATCTTGAACAAATTGATTTTGTCGAGAAGCAAAAGAACAAAGGGCGTAAGACACCGGCTTTGCCTTAAGGGGGTGAGATAAGTGGTACAAGCAGTGATGCCCGGCGTTTGGGAGCTCAAGCCAGAACGGAAGCTTACTGACGCTGAACGAAAACAAGAGGTTAATAAACTTATTGCTCTCATTGATCAGAAAATTGCTGACTATCAAAACTTTAGGAGGAATGCAGTTTGAAACACGGTAAACGCCCAACACGCGCGCAAAAGGACATCATCAAGCAAAACGGTTTAAATCCAAACAACTGGCTGGTTTCTAAAAACCTGCAGCATGAACAGAGATTGATCATTGTTCATCGGTATACCGGGACGGTAAGGAAGTGTTTGGCATGAGCGTTGCGGTTCTTGCTGATCGGTTAGAAATCGCTTTGACTGATCTTAATTTTGAATGGTCATTGGTGCAAATGAGTCAGGTTGTTGATTATTGGTACGACGGCAAATCCATTTATGACATGGCGGAGCTGCTGAATAGAAAGCCAGATGAAATCATTTTGCTGATTGTTGACTTTGCAAGAGGTCGCGTGCTCCCGCCACGTCCTTATGGGTTAAATGCAAATAAACGAATTTCAATCAAGAGAACGCACCTGAAAGGTAAAAAAGATAATCTGCGGCGGTTCGTGCAGGATAGCCCGGTGTATATACCATTCATTGAAAAAAACTTTGTCTGGAATGATTCGGAGATCAAGCGGTTTCGTGAAATGTGGGAAGCCAATGAGTCTATTATCTGTATTTCAGAGGAGCTTAATAGAGACATAGACGAAGTGCTGTTCCTCGTTATGGATCAAGCCAGCAGGGACTTCATTCAGCCACGAATGAATGGACTTCTCGGAAAGGATGCGACGGAACATGATCTTATCAGGCAGCGCCTTCCCTTTTGAGAAAGCAACCATTCACCAACTTATGGTCATTGTGCGGTATGAAGAATGTCCGCCTGACTATAAAAATGCTGCGATGCAATTATTAATCAAGAAGGGAGCGGAGACCGTTGGAATGGACAGAACGTCAGCACTTGATTGAGTGGCTCACTATCTTGGGCGGATATGGAAAAGCATTTCTGGAACGCCAGTCAGACGATGAAATTGAGACACTTTACAACCTGCGTATCAAACAATTGAACGAAGAGTAAGGAGGCGAGGACATGACAGAGAATAAAAACTTACGTCAGCATGGAGAAGTCATTACATGGGTTATGACGGAAGAGGAGCGTTTGGAGTATATAAAAAAACATCCAATCATCCCAACGGAAGAACCACAGACAAAGCTGCAAGTTTTCCCGATGAACGATTGGATGTAATGATGGTCATTTAGTAAATGCCACCGTATGGAAAATAGAAACTCAACACTTTTATTATACCATACGGGGGCGTTTATAGTGAACTGTCCAAAACATATAGAAAATCTGGAACAGGTACTTAATCAAATTGAAAATGACAAAAATTACGTCATTGTGATTGACGGAAACAATAAATCATTCAAGTTAACGGAAATGCCAGAGCACGGGAAAACAATCGTGCAAACGTCAAAAGGCAATCTTTCAAGAATTGATTTTGAAATCGGATATAAAATGTGACGCAGAGGGGCCGGTCCTCTCTGCGATATGGGAGGAACGGACATGGATAAATTGCAGGAAATTAAAGCGCGTATTTCAAAACTGAAAGGCTATGAAAATGCTAAGCCAACAGATCAATACTGGATGGCTAAGGAGCATATTGATTTTCTGATTGATCGGACTGAACTGTCTGTTAAACAGCAGGAAATCATTGAGGAAAACAAACGCCAGCAGGAAGTAACGGTTCATCAATTCCGGCAGGCTCAGAAAGAAATTCAGCGGATCACTAAAGAGAGTGATGGTTTCAAACAAGCATTAGAAAAAATCGCTACTCTCAAGCCTTCTACTAACAATGATATCAACGCTTGCAACTTTCAATTTGCAATTACTACAGCCAATTTGGCATTGGAAGGTGATGCGGAATGAAAGAGTATCTAATTTTAACCACTAGATATAAAGACTTACATTTCGGTGGCAGTGTTCATTTGTTTTGGGGGATCAATAGCAGCGGATACACAGCTATTCTACAGCGTGCAGGACTTTATACAAAAGAAGAGGCCTTTAAAATCGGTAAGCATTCTGAGGGTCAGGACATACCGGTTCACTTCTCAAAATTCGGATTTGACCGTGCTTTCTTTGAAACAAAAGAACGTTTTGTACAAATGCCTGTTCTGTATTCAATATCTGAGGACTCTAAAAAGATCATTGCTGACTGGCAAAAGGATGGTGCTGCGGAATGAAAATTACAGTAGACAAAAAAGTGAAGAAGTTCTATCTAGCCCTTAGTAATACACGTAAGCCAGAGGATGGCAAATGGAAGCCGGCGGTTGGTCATGAAATTCAAGTTGGAAAATATCGTTTCTGTGCTATTCCATCGTTTGATCATATTAACGTATCAGAGGTAACAACCGGACTACAGGTTCTTAAAATTCCGATGACCTCTAAAATCTATCAGATGACACTCGACAAAGAAGACACGTTGAAATTTTTCGAGAGCGTTGGTAAGGATTTAATCAAAATCATCAATAAGCACAGTGCGGCTGTTTTTGATAAATGTCTTATGGAGCAAAAAAAGCACATGTTCAGCAGGCTTGGCGAAATGCCACCGGTTGAAGTTTTTGACATGGAGGAGGATGCAAAATGATCCCTCTACAAGTAGAGCTTCAGCGGGCAGTCAAAGCCACGAAAGACGAAGCGATGACAGTTGAGCAGGCTGCGGAATATTTGAAAGTGCATCCAGATTACATACCGGTGCTTGTGGCAAAGTCAGACGATCTGAAAATGATCGGCGATGAAACAATCATTGCAAAGCGTGATAAGACGAATGGCTGGCTTCTCGGTGGGATCGTGGCGGTTTTATTCTTTGCAATTGCGGTTCTGCCGGGGATAGGGGGATGACAGCATGATCGAATACAGCTGCCCTGAATGTGGTCACAACGAATTAGATATAAAAATCCGCCCAGATGCTTGCTGCCCGAAATGCGGCTGCAGCATGGGCGTTGAGGAGGAAATAGCGTGAATCTACAAAAAATGTTCGAAATGCAAAAGGCGCTTGATGATCGGATCATCAAAGAGAAGGGGCTGGAAGGTCAGGACTTGCTGCCAAACCTCATTCTTGCATTACAAGTGGAGCTGGCCGAGTGTGCGAATGAATGGCGCGGCTTTAAGCATTGGAGCAATGACCGGGAGCCACGTACAAAAATAGAACATTTTTGCCCTACATGCGAAGGCACTGGCGATGAAAACCACGATATTAATTTGCAATATCTCGAAGAAGGACATGCAGCTGAACCATATTCCAAATGCCAAGACTGCAACGGCTCTGGAAAGATAGGTGAATCGAACCCACTGCTTGAGGAATACGTGGACTGCCTGCATTTTATCTTGAGCATCGGGAACCGGCTTGGCTGGAATGACACTGACACCATAGATGATGTAGTCGTACAGCATTTAATATCTGACAAAGAGTTTGACACAGCAAAAACATTCTCTTGCTTGTTATCCATTGCTTATGGATTCCATTTCAGCAATGTGGAAAAGCGGACATATATCAGCTTGTTTACAACGTTCTTTGAATTAGGCAACAAGCTCGGCTTTAAATGGGAACAAATCGAAGCTGCATACATGGACAAAAACGCCGTCAATCATCAGCGGCAGCAGGAGGGGTATTGATGAACCACACTGACAACCCGATCATTTCAGCTTTACAAACAATTGAAGGAGGAAGAACAATGAATTTCTATGAAATCACTGAACCATATTACGCACTTCTCAAAGCGGAAGACAAGGCCGAAGCCGAGAAAATTTACATTGAGAACGTCGCCGACACGGACGATTACGATAATTTTCAAGATGAAGAAATCAATGAGGTAAGCCGTGATTATGCCCTTAGTGAATACAAAAGAATTATGGAGAAATATGGCGAAACCAATCATCATCTGATTATGGAAACGTTCAATGTTCCGGCGGGTGAAATGCTTATTTGGGACGGTTCACTAGAATGAACACAGCATACAGAGTTTGGGACGGCGAGCATATGCATTATTGGGATGATGAAGGGATAAAGTTGTTAATTGAGGGAGATAAGTGGACTTTATATCTTGAAGTTGCCACAGGTCATTTGCTTGATGTCGCGGATAGTGAAGATGGGAAGTCCGTTCTCATGTGGGGCACAGGGTCGAAGGATAAGAAAGGTAAGGATATATATCAAAAGGATATTACTGAGGAATCCTATATACATCCTATGTCTAAGGAGAATATCATTGATCGTTATGTAATAGAGCGAAAAAACGGATTTGACAGAATTGAACACGTTAGTGGAAAAGAAGGTTTTTACAGACACTTATGGTTACGAACTGATGAAGTTGAAGTCATCGGCGATGTATTTCAAAATCCTGATTTATTGGAGGGCGCGGAGTGAGTGAATACATTATAAAAGTCGGCAAACACGATTATTATGTGAAAGACTATAGGTTCAGCGCTTTAAATGGAGACATAGGATTGATGTTAACAGAAAGAATGGAAGAAGCGTACAAATGGGATGATCTAACCGAAGGCAGCTGCGAATCCCTTGCGTTTTTTATTGGAGGTAAAGTAATACCAAGTAATTTAGCTTAGAAAAATAAATATAAGTCCAAGATGGAGACGCCTGCGGACACTAATCACTGTACAGAGAATATCTGTGCTTTGGTTGGTGTCCGTTTTTTATTTGAACGGAGGGATAGCATGAAGAAGAGGAAGGAAAAGCCCAATAAAAACGCGCAGGAGCGTTCTGAACGGTTTTGGCGGCAAATTATGGGTCAAGATAGGCAAACATTGAAAAGAGGCAAAGGCGGGGCTTTAAGACGTAAATAAACGGGAGGGTAAAAATATGAATCAATTAACATTAAACATTCCCCAGATTGATGAAGAAGCAACTAAATTAAAAGCAGAGAAGCTGCTGGATCAATACCGGTTATATCTCTTACAGGTGCCAGATGATTTTTTGCCAAAGGTTACACCTACTTATAGCATTGTTCCGCCAAGTATCACGAATGAGTTTCATTCCTCAACAGAAGAGGCAGCATTAAAGCGTCTTGATTGGGAGATTCAGCGTGACAAATTCTTAAAAAGGATTCAAAGGGCTGTTAACCGGCTTTCTCAAAGAGAACGGCAGATCATTGTCATGCTCTATATGCAGCCGGAAGAAATGTATGATTATGAAGTGTATGCAGAAATGGACCTGAGCCAGCGCAGCTATTATCGTGTGAAGGCAAAGGCTCTATATCGGTTGGCATTTGCTCTGAGAGAAGAAGTATATAAGGATGGGGGAACCTCTGAATGAATTTTGTTCAGCCTATACGTGATCCGGAATGTATCTTCTACATCAAGAGGTTTTTAAAAGAGCAAAACATGAGGAATTACATGCTATTCGTGACCGGTATCAACTCAGGGCTCCGCATATCGGATATTCTGCAGCTGAGAGTAAGAGACGCGAAACGCCCTTATTTCAATCTCATAGAAAAGAAAACGAAAAAGAAAAAGAGAATCGACATGACGCCAGCTCTTCAAAGAGAATTTAAGGCCTATGTTGAAGGGAAAGAGGACCATGAGTTTCTCTTTAAAAGCCGTGAAGGGATTAACAAGCCAATATCCCGGTCGATGGCATACAAAATTCTCAGGGCTGCTGCTGAGTACGTGGGTTTAGATGACATTGGCACGCATACATTGAGGAAAACATTCGGCTATCACTTTTACAAACAAACGAAGGACGTTGCCATGCTGCAGAGATATTTAATCACTCGGACCAACGGACAACCCTGCGGTATATCGGAATCAATCAAGACGCCATGAACAACGCTATGAAGAAATTTAAAATATAACCCGGCTCATCCAAAACAACGAGGATGGGCCTTTTTCTTTGATTTTTCGTCAATTCCTCAAAAATAACAGATGTGTAATTCATTTTAGGGATATTGGTTCAAAACAGAGAGGACAAGGGGTTGGCTCAGTTCGACGAGTTGCACAGTATAAAACATATGGGGAATTCGTGGATTTGTGGGTAACCATAGTAAAAAAATAACATCGGAATCCACATATTTGTTTATTTTGCCACTCCTAGGTGGTATATTTTTCATACGGACAGCCATATCCTTTACTATCCAACTTGTTCTTTAATTTGGCCGACAAGTCAGAAAGGAGGGATTGTGTTGTCACATCATCATAAGGAGGAATGGATGATGAAGGTTTTAGAAGCTCTTTGAGAAAATGAATCTTGTGAACAAGAAGTAATTACTGAAAGACATGCTGAATTTCAAGAATCAATTGAAGCCTTACAGGAATTGGGGGAACTGTTGGCTGATGATCTGTTTGAGGATGGAGAGATTGAGGATATAATCTCTCAAGCAAGGGAGTTTGCCAAGATAACATGACCGTAAAAGCAGTTATAGACACCTCTACATTAGTAGATGGGCTGATCAGAGGTTATAAGGATCCAGAGTATATAATTAGAAAACTAAAAAAAGGTGACTTGATTTGCTTATGACGGAGGAAATGGCAAAGGAACTTTTTATTGTCGTTTATGCCTTATTAGAAAAAGCAAAGAATTCTCCGAAACAGAAAGTTTCATTTAACCCCAAAAAGTATTTGAGAGCAGTAAGCGTATTTAGTTTGAATGCTACAAAAATAAAAACCAGTACCCAAATTACCTCATGCGTTGATCCGAATGATAATATGTTTTTAGAATGCGCGATTGATGGAAAAGCTGAGTATTGTATTTCCAGTGATTATAGTATCCATAATTTTAAAAATTATTCGGATAACGAAATTGAATTGGAATGGGTTAAAGACATAAAGATATTCCACCCTTCTGATTACGTATTGCATGATCAAGGAAAAATTAAGACGACGGGCGCATAAGCCGTGGTCTATTTTTTTGCATTATATAGGAGCAGAAAATGACAAATTATAAAGAGTTCAGTCGATCCGAATAGATGGAGATAAATCTTTGTTGCCATGATTGGAATTAATATGTATTAATAATATTTATGTTTTTGGGAGTGTTTGCTTATGGAGAAATTTATAGATTTGTTTAGTCAAGGATGGGTCGGTTCGTTGATAGGAGTTATCGGAATAATAATTGGTATTTTCATTTCGTTTTATTTCTATTCAAAGGGAAAAATCAAACGTGATTTTGCATATTTGCTAAATACTCGTAGAGTTGTTGGAAAAGACAATTTTGCAACTGAAGATATTGAGATTACGGTTAAAGGTAAGTCTGTTAATAAATTAGTTAATACAATAATCAAAATTAGAAATAATGGGAACCAAACAATTAATGGTCAAGATACTTCCGTGAAAGATCCTATAAGATTTGAAGTTAGTAGCGATGAAGAGATTATTTCTGCGTCAATCCTAAATCAAACTAAATTTACAAATGACATATCAGTTAAACATAATGCCAATGAGCTTAATATATTGTACATAGAATTTGACTATTTAGATCCCGGAGATGGGGCCGCAATAGAGGTTTTACATACAGATAACACCGGTCCTCATGAAATAAAAGGTACTATTAAAGGTGTAAACTCTTTTAAAAATTATACAGACAATACTTTAGAGAAACGCACTCAAACGTTTATATTGTGGACTGCGCTAATACAAGGATTAATGATAGCTGGTATTGGTAGTCGGGATTCAATAGAATCTGTTTCTCGTTCTGCCATGTTATTATATAACATAATAATGTTAGTAATATCATTATGCATGATTACAATAAGTTTGTTGATTTTTAAAGATAGAATAAAGGAAATGAAGTACTTAAGATTTATTAATGATAAATAATAAAATGGCATAAACTTGGCAGGATAAAGGCACACCATTTCTTTTTAAGTAAGGTATCATGGTAATAGATAATAAATCGACAGGCGCTTTCCCAATTAGGAGGGCGCCTTTTCATTGGAATTTATCCCTAAAAAACTATGTACTAAATATTCTATTATGGAGGTAGTGCCGTGATTAAGGAAAGTAAGCTGCCATTTATAGAAACACTTGTGTCTCTTGGATGCTATGAAGGAGAAAAGGGAGCAGCTTTGTATGATATGTCGGTTCCTGAATAAACTAAATTGTTCGTTGAAACAAGATGTAAGCTTGTTCGTAAATAATTCGACAAATTCCGCAAATTATTCCTTATTTCTTCTCTTTCGCCGATAATATATGGTGGGAGTGAAAGCAATGAATAAGCAAACGACAAAAATTAATTGGGATTATGTTTTTTGGATTATTATTTTTTCGATAATACTATTTGATCTTATAATTTATGCTGGTGTAACTAAAGCTTTCTTTGGTGAAATTGATACCACAATATTATCTGCCTGTATTGCATTTATAGGTGCAATAATTGGAGGAGGTATAACATTTATAGGTGTTAAAAAGACAATCAAAGCTAATGAAGATTTATACTACAGAAATGAATTACCAAAACAACTATATAGGCTTGATAAGGTAATAACAGATGTTGATATGATTAATAAATTTGAACTTCGGGGAGTTAGGCACAACAATTATATAAATGATCGATACTTTTTTTCTTTGACTGGACAATTAAAATTAGAAAAAAGAGATTCATATAAAGAGTTTACAGTTGATTACTTAGAGAAATTTAAAGATGAACTTATATTTGTAGATGGTGAAGGATATAAAATTTGGATTGAGTTTAAAGAAAAAATCATTGCTATCGAAAAGTATTACAATACTGCAGAAGTTTTAACCCAAAAATTTCATAACGAACATGGTCATGAATATATGCAAGGTGATTTTAATGGGGATTTAGATAAATTAAGTAAAAAAATACAAGAACTAAAGGATAACGTAGACCAATTGGAAGTAAACTTTTTTGAGGAGTTAAGTCAAATATATATAGAACTTCAAAATAAATTAACCTCAAAGCAAGATCGAATGATTAAGGAAATGGATTTCTAGTATGACAGGCCTCTTTTGGAGGTCTATTTTTATTTACGCAGGTGATAGAATGCTAAAATCATTAAAACCTTGTGGTGAACCCTGTTGCTCTAACCTGACTCGAGAAAGTTACTGCGAACAGCACATGCGAACTAAACCAGCCTATGATCAATACCGGGAGTCCGCTACCAAACGGGGGTACAACAGCAAGTGGAGGCAGGCACGTCTTGGCTACCTGTCAAAGCATCCATTTTGTGTATCGTGCATGATGGAAGGTAGACGGGTGCCGGCAACAGTAGTCGATCATATCAAACCGCATAAAGGAGACAAGAAACTCTTTTGGGACTCAGGCAACTGGCAACCCTTATGTGCGCCGTGCCACAGCAGAAAGACAGCGAAGGAGGATGGAGGATTTGGGAACAGAACATCAAACGTGCATGTGTGATGAATGTGGAACAATGCTCTTGGTCAGAGGGTGCTCAAAGGTCAGGAAGCATGACGACGGCATCCGTGAGCAATATCAAGTGTCCTCGGTGTCGGACTGAGTATACATCCTATTACACCAATGCTGACATAAGACGTATGCAACAGAAGGTAAAGAAACTGTTTGCTCTTCGTGCAACGATGAAAAAGGAAACAGCATTCGATCTGTATACAAAGAAATTAACAGAAGAACAAAAGAAATTAGAAGCCGCCATGCTGCAGTTGAAAGAGAAAATGAGCACCCCCCACCCTAAAATCTCTGAGGGATGAACGCCGGAGACCGCGCTCCCCTCCCCATTTTGAAAAATTCCCTAAATGAAAATTCGGAAGGAGGTGAGGGAATGGCTAGACCACGGCAACCTGTTGACTTGCTACTGGTGAAAGGGAAGAAACACCTGACACAGCAAGAGATTGAGGAACGTCGAGCACAGGAAATAAAGGCACCAAACGACAAAGTAAAAGCTCCATCATATTTGCCAAAAGACTTAAAAAGAGAGTTTAAAAAGATAGCGGATGAGCTGAAAAACATCGGGATCATGACCAATTTAGATGTTGATGCGCTTGCCCGTTTTTTGTTTGCCCGGAAATTATATTTGCAAGTAACAGAGCAATTGCTTGAACGGGGTCCGATGAAAACAGTGATCGTTAGAAAATTTGACGATGACGGGAATGTAATAGGAGAAGAAGAAAAGGTTGTTCCGAATGATGACTATTCTGAACTATTGATAAACCAAGACAAGTTGTTTAAACAATGCCGGCAAGCTTCAAGCGACTTAGGACTGACCATTTCCTCTCGCTGTAAACTCGTTATCCCGAAAAAAGATGATGGGAAACCGAAGTCAAAAGAGGAAGAACGGTTCGGGGGCCGTATGTAATGCAGGAGATTACTGCCGAAGTTCTCATAGAACGGGTATGGTCATACGCTGAGAAAATCCGTTCCGGTGAAATCAAGGCAAGCAAAAAGCACAGATGGGCAGTTGAACGCTTTTTTCGAGATGTTGAACGCCTCGCAGATGGTGACTGTCCTTATTATTTTGACGCTGAGGCTGTTGTCGATTTTTATGAATGGGCGCGGCAATTCAGACACGTCGAGGGGATTCTTGCCGGACAGCCGATTGAGCTTACAGACTTTCAGCTTTTTATAGCGGCTAATATCTACGGTTTTTATAAAAAAGAAAACGGTGCTCGGCGATTTCGAAAAGTTTATATCCAGCTGGCCCGGAAAAATGCGAAATCACAGTTTCTTGCTTTAGTGGCGTCATACGAGATTTTTCCGACGCAAGAAAAACACCGGGTATTTATCGCCGGCTGGTCCAGAGAACAATCCGATGAGGTTTATCAAGCCATACTCGAACAGTTGCACCATGCGCCCATACTGAAAGGGAAATACTCCTCAGCCAATGGGCGAGTAAAAAAATACAACACAAACTCCATCATTCAGCCTTTATCTAGAGAAGCCCGGAAGTTAGGGGACGGGAAAAATCCATCTATTGGGATAGTGGACGAATATCATGCTCATGAAACAAGTGAAATTTATGATGTTCTTGATAGTGGTATGGTCGCCCGCCGCAGCCCGTTAATGGCTGTTATTACGACAGCCGGCTTTCATATGGAAAGGCCGTGTTTCAGGGAATATCAATATACAAGTAAAATCCTTGATCCAGACATTGACACGGAGAATGATGATTATTTTGTCATGATCTGTGAGCTTGATCCAGAGGACGATATAAAAGACGAATCAAACTGGATTAAAGCCAATCCCATTGTTGCAACGTATCCAGAGGGCATGGAGTCTTTGCGTGCTGCGCTTAAAGTAGCGCTGGAAGTTCCGGAGAAAATGAGAAGCTTCTTGACTAAAAATATGAATCGGTGGGTTGATCAAAAGGATAATGGATATATGAACATGACAAAATGGCGGGCATGCAGCGGCGACATTCCTGATTTACAGGGCATGTCAGTTTATCTGGGGCTTGATCTGTCTATGACTACAGACTTAACATCCGTTGGATATGTGGCTGTGCAGGAGGGATTTTACTACGTTGGTCAACATTCCTTTATGCCCGAGGCACGAGCCAAGGAAAAAATGGCAACAGATAAGGTGCTATATGATTTGTGGAAAGAGATGGGTTACATCACGTATACGGCAGGGGAAGCGGTTGATTATCAACGCGTCGAACAATGGATCATAGAATTTATTCATAAACATCGTTTCCGGCCGCAAGAGATCGTATACGATAAATGGAACGCTCTTCATTTAGCCCAACGTCTTGAATCAAAAGGGCTGACGACAGTAGAAATGCCACAAAGAATAAATCATCTTTCATTACCTACAAAGAGTTTTCGAGAAAACGTTTATGAGGGGAAAGTCATACACGGTGACGATCCGGTTTTAACATGGGCCATTAATAACGCGATTACGAAAATTGATCCGCAGGAAAATATCATGCTGGATAAAGCAAAATCGAAGCAAAGGATTGACCCTATTGCAGCTGTTATAAATGCGTATGCCCGTGCGATGTACTTCGGCAATAGTGGAAGAGTTGATTTGAATGAACATTTTGGGTCCGGCAATTTTAGTTTTTAGGATGTGAGAAGTATGAAAAAGGTTAGCGCCTTTTTTGCAATGTTTAACCCTAGAGTTATGAAAAGAGGGTTTTCTTTTTTCTTGTTGATATTAAATGATCTGCTGTTCATCACGGGAGCAGGCTTTATCCTGACAGCTGCTTATAGATGGAATACAAACATCGGTCTGATTCTGACGGGTGTCTTTTTTATGTTTTATGCCTATCTTCTGACCAAGAAAGCGAGGTGAAATAATTGCTAATAGATCGGATGTTTGAAAAACGGTCCGGTTCAACGGATATAGACGGTTTCAATGATTTATTTGTAAATTTATTCGGCGGCCGGAAAACAGCAAGCGGTGAAACTGTAAATGAAAGAAATTCATTAGTGAAGCCTGACGTTTTTGCATGCGTGAATGTATTATCTGATGATATTGCAAAGCTGCCGATCCATACGTTTCAAAAAACAGAAAACGGCATAAAACGTAATCCGGATCATCCCACTGCCTACGCTGTTTATGCACGTCCTAATCCTTATATGACGGCTTTCATCTGGAAAAAGTTGATGATGACGCATGTTTTGACGTGGGGAAACGGCTATTCATATATACAATTCGGCGAACATGGTTATCCAGAAGCGCTGTACCCTTTGCGCCCTGAAACTACAAACGCTTATATTAGTCCGATTACAGGCATGTTATGGTACCAAACGGTGGTCAATGGAAAGGCTATGGAGCTGTATGATCATGAAGTGCTGCATTTTAAAGGACTTTCAACAGATGGCATACACGGAAAATCACCCATAGGGGTAGTGCGGGAACATATCGGGGCACAATCGGCCGCTACAAAATACAATGCCAAGCTGTATAAAAATGAAGCAACACCGCGCGGGATCTTGAAAGTTCCTGCTTTTTTAGATGAGAAGCCTAAAGAGAATGTTCGTAAGGAATGGAAAAGAGTAAACCAGGGCGAAAATATTGCGATCATCGACAATGGCTTAGAATATCAATCTATTTCTATGCCATTGCAAGAAGCTCAATTTGTCGAGTCTATGAAATTTAATAAAGCGCAAATTTCAATGATCTATAAAGTGCCGTTGCATAAACTCAACGAATTAGATAAAGCAACCTTCTCCAATATTGAGCATCAGTCTATTGAATATGTCAGGAATACTCTGCAGCCGTGGATCGTGAATTTTGAACAAGAACTCAACGTCAAATTATTTATGGATCACAACCAAAGAAGCGGCCACTATGTAAAATTCAATGTCGACAGTGAGCTGCGGGGAGATAGCCAGTCGCAGGCTGAGTATTTTAAAACAATGCATGAAACAGGAGTGCTGAATAAAAACGAAATTAGAGAGCTCATTGAACGCAATCCGATTCCACACGGTGACAAATATCTTGCCAGCTTAAATTATGTGTTCCTTGATTTCATGGAGGAATATCAGCGTCTTAAAGCTGGCGGTGCCGTGAAAGGGGGTGACATCAAGAATGAAGGATAAAGAGGTCCGGCAGTTAACAACACCCATTGAAATACGTTCAGAAGGTGAAGGGCAAAGCGAATTTGTCGAAGGATATGCTTTGAAATTTGAAAAATGGTCAGAGCGTCTTGGATGGTTCAAGGAGATTATCAGCAGGAATGCACTTGATTCAGCCGATCTTTCAAACGTTATTGCTCTTTTTAATCATCAGCAAGACTTTCCTTTGGCGAGAAATACTGTTTCAGGCGATTCTGGGCGTCTTGACCTTGAAATAGATGGAATAGGTCTCAAATTCAGATTTAAGCCCTCAGACACGTCATATGCTCGTGATTTAATGGAGAATGTCCGCAGCGGTGTTATTAATCAATGCTCTTTTGCTTTTTCACTCGATTATGGAGACGCAGAAGCGGACGAGTGGCGGCTGAATGAAGATGAGGACATCTACGAGAGAAGAATTAACAAAATACATCGTATTTTTGATATATCTCTTGTCACGACGCCAGCGTATAGCGATACAGAGGCAGTCGTAGGCGCCCGCAGTTTGGAAAAAGTGGAGCAATTGAAGGAGAGCCGCAACGCATCAGATGAAACATTAAAAATGGAATTGGAATTACTTGACCTTGTACTCCCGGAGTAAGGTCTTTTTTTGTGTCTAAATAAGGAGGAAACCTATATGCCAATGCAAATGAGCAAAAAAGAAATTCAATTAAGACAGCAATTTACCGAAAAGAAGCAGCAAGCAGACAAGGCGCTGCAGGAGGGTAAAACAGATGAGGCCCGTGCCTTGCTTGATGAAGTGAAGCAGCTCAAGAATCAAATCGAATTGATGACCGAAGGACGTTCACTTGATGTGCCTGACTTGCCGGGCGGTGTGAATTTTGTGCCGGAACAGGAGCGGAATCCAGAGGGGCGATCAGGAAACGATGGGGATATAGAAGAACGACAAAATATGTTCCGCAAAGCCTTTATGAAGTCACTCCGCGGCAAGCGTTTAACTGATGAGGAACGTGACTTATTTGAAAGTGAAGAGTTTCGGGCAATGTCCGGAAAAAATGAAGAAGACGGTGGCATCCTGATCCCAGAGGATATTTCTAGACTAATCAAAGAGTTGAAACGGGAGCAAGTGCATCAGTTGGAGCAATACGTGACTGTTGAGCCAGTTGCAACTCGCTCAGGAAGCCGCATGCTTGAGAAAAATAGTGATTTGACTCCGTTTGCAGTTCTTGAAGAAATGGATGAGATTCAAGAAACAGATCAGCCGAAATTCTCCAAACTCTCTTATAACATTGTGGATTATGCTGGCATCTTGCCACTTTCAAATACACTACTTCAAGATACAGATCAAGCAATCATGGCCTATGTTGCTAAATGGTTTGTAAAGAAATCAATCACAACGCGTAATGCTTTGATTTTGGCGATTCTTGATAGCTTGAAAAAAGTAGAATTTAAAGGGTTGGACGCAATTAAAAAAGCTTTAAACGTAACGCTTGATCCTGCTATTTCATCAGGCGCAATCATCATGACTAACCAAGACGGCTTTGACTATCTTGATCAGTTAAAGGATGCAGACGGCAAATATCTACTTAAAGACATCCCTTCTGAACCGACAAACAAAATGCTATTTGGCTGTCGGGTAGTGGTCATTTCAAACAAGATTCTAAAAACAAAATCAGGGAAAGCGCCTGTCATTGTCGGCGATCTAAAAGAAGCGATTGTTTTATTTGACCGCCAGCAACAATCAATTGCCTCTACTGATGTCGGGGCCGGTGCATTTGAGACAAATACTACTAAAGTGCGCGCAATTGAGCGTGAAGATGTGAAGTTGTGGGATTCTGAGGCTATAGTGTACGGTCAATTGACGTTGCCTACTGAGTAATAAAGGAGGGTTATCATGCGAGTAACTAAAAACTACACCACTGATGGCGGAGATCGTACCGTCATTGGCGGTATTTTAGACATTGACGGCGGAACCGTTATGAAAGATGGTCAGGAAATTTCATTAGGCGGCGGAAATCAAACCGAAATGGGTGCAGGCAGTGTTACTCATGAAATGTTGCAGGATAAATCAGTCCGCAGCAACAATATAGGCACCGGAAGTGTAATGGAAGAGCACTTGAATTCAGCTATCACAGAAAGACTTTCAAGTTTAGAAAATAGATTAAAAGCATTAGAAACAGCGAAAACAGAACCAGCTGCAACTGAATGAAAAATATAAAAGAAAAGGATGAGTGAAGATGGCAGAAGATTATCTTTATGAGAGTGGCGGAGTAAAAACATCATCTGAGAAGGGTGCTGACGGAAAAGCAATCACACCCGTTTATTTAAAAGAAAACAGCGAGGAAAACCCTGTCTATGTGAAAGGACTTCAAGGTGAACCCGGACCCCAAGGTGAACCCGGACCCCAAGGTGAACCCGGACCTCAAGGTGAACCCGGACCCCAAGGTGAACCCGGACCTCAAGGTGAACCCGGACCCCAAGGTGAACCTGGTCCTCAAGGTGAGCCCGGTCCAAAGGGCGATCCAGCTGTAATTGAAGAAGGTTCTATTACTCACGAAATGTTGGGGGACAAGTCTGTTCGTAGCAACAATATTGGCACGGGAAGTGTCATGATGGATCATTTGAATGCAGAGGTGAAGGCAGTATTTGACCAGCTGCAGAAACAAATTGACGAGTTGAAAAATGATGTGCGGACGCTTAAAGGAACAGATGAAGCGCCACATGAATAAGGCGGTGTGTCCTAAATGGAACTAGAGGCTATTAAAAACTATTTAAAGATCGAGCATGAAGAAGATGATCGCCAACTCTTGAAACAAATAGCCGCGGCCAAAAGCTATATCATCAATGGAATAGGCCGGTATATAGAAGGGCACCCGCAATTTGAGCTGGTACTTCAGATGCTTGTTGAACATTGGTATGAAAACAAAGGGATATATGAGTCCGGGGGTGCCGGATCGTCTATCCCTTTTACTGCTGAAAATATATTGACGCAGCTGCGTTATATATCTGTGGAGGAACAAGAAGATGAGAAAAAAGATCAGCCAACTTCGGCACAGACTGACCTTTCAAAAGAAGGAGTCGATACAGGATGAAGAGCTGAATTGGAATGAGGGATATATTGATCTTTTCACTGTATGGGGAGCCATAGAAGGATTTAGTTCTCTCGGAAACAATGAATCTGTTGTCGCGGGAGCATTGGGAGTCAAATCACCGAAAAAAATCACTATTCGCTATCGAGATGACGTTCAACGAGATATGAGGATTGTAAAGTATGTCGGCAGAAACGAAAAGAATGAACCGATGTTCCGTACCTTTGATGTGATAGATTTTAACGATCCCGAAGATAACAAGGAAGAGCTTGAGATCATGTGTCGGGAGGTTGGTTTGAATGGCTAATATGGACATTGACGGCCTCGAAGAGTTAACTGTGTACTTTGAAAAGATTGGCGGGGATGTTGAGAAAGTTGAACCTGTGGCATTAAAGGCCGGCGGTGAAATTATTGCTGAACGGCAGCGCGGCCACGTTAACCGAAGTGATAAACAACAACCCCATATGCAGGACAATATCACAGTCTCAAATGTAAGAGAATCGAAGGACGGCGAGAAATTTGTTGCTGTTGGTCCGAATAAAAAAGTAGCGTTCCGAGGGAAATTCTTAGAGTGGGGCACTTCAAAAATGCCGCCGTATCCGTTCATAGAAAAAGGTGGACAAGAAGGGGAGGGGCCTGCTGTGGATTTAATGGAACGAATACTTACAGCGCCGATCAAATGACGATGGACCCGGTTCGTGAATTGGTCAAAACTCTTACGTCCAGTTCTAAATTAGATGAATTAGTAACGGGCGGAGTTCATAACCTTACCGCAAATGATGTGAATGCTTTTCCGAGAGTCGTATTTTATGAGCTTAAAGATGCTGATGCCGGTTATGCAGATAATAAAGCATACTGTTTTGAAGTTCGGTTTCAGATTAGTATATTCACTCAAGCAGCTTCGCGGAAATTTGAAAAGCCGATTGCTAATGAAATAGATAAGTTAATGCGTTCAATCGGTTATGGCCGGTATGATTCGCAACCATTATACGAAGAAGACACCAAAGTCTATCACAAAGCAATGAGATATGTAAAAGGCTATTTTAGGGAGGAAGAATAGATGGGAAAAATTTTAACCGGACTGGATATGTTCCATATCGCAGAAGTTCTGAAAGATACAAAAGATGAACTTGAGTTTTCAGTTCCAGAGGAATTACCAGGTGCAGTTAGTATGAAACTTGACCCGAAGTCTGAAACGGAAACTTTCTATGCGGATAACGGTGCGTATGCACAGTTAAGCAGCTTAGGAGACATTGACGGAGAAATGGAAGTCGCAGATTTACCCCTTGATATGCAGGCGAGGATTTTTGGGAAAACGGTTGAAAATGGCATTCATTTCTCTAGTGCAGATGACAGGCCACTAGAGATTGCGCTGGGTTTCCGTGCAAAAATTTCAACTGGTGGCTACCGTTACTATTGGGCTTTAAAAGGGAAGCCGGAATTAGTACCAGTTGAACATAAAACGGAGGAAGGAAAACCGTCGCCTCAATCTACTCAAGTGAAAATTAAATTTAGTCCACTGACAAATGTGAAAAAAGGAAAGAGAAGATGGGAAGCCAAAGCTGAAGAAGGAAACGGCATTAATGCTGATACTTGGTTCAGACAAGTTGTCTATAACAAAGACAGTTTTACTTCTGGCGGAAATGACGAAGTTGTTGACGTTGGTAAATAAGTAAACTGAGCGCTTTAAGCGCTCTTTTTTCTTGAATTAAAAGGAGGAATGAAAGTGGAGGCTTTAACAATCACTTTAAGAATTGACGGGAAAGACAAAAAGTTCGTGACACCAGACTTCATTTCCGGAAAGTTGTTTCGTAGTGCTGCGGCTATTGCAGAAGATTTTGAATCTAACGATACTGATAGGTTGTTTACTGAAAAACAAAATGAATTTGTCTGTAATGTATTCGGAAATAAATTCACGCTTGATCAATTTGAAGAGGGAATTGATTCCCGACTAGCTGGAAGAACAATTTATGCTACTGCAAATTATGTTCTTGGGAACATAACAGAAGCCAGCGCTCTGTTAAATCCGAACCAGAATGCAGATGGTGAAGAACCGGGGGAGTAAGTTTGTCCGAGGCTGTCATGGATATGTACAACGCCTTGGAAGAAGTCGGGTTCTCCCAAAACCAAATTGACGAAATGGACATTGTGTATCATCTCAAACGGTTGGCTAGGAGAAAAGAAACAACTGAAAATCCGAAAACTAATGAGAATGATCAAGTGTACATAGATCAGATTTTAGGATAAGGAGGTGCCCGATTGAGCAAGGATATTAAAGTCAAACTGTATTCCAATTCATCGCAGTTTAATACTGAAATGCGTGGTATTGCTGTCCAGATGAAAAATATCAAATCAGAGTTTGAGAAGAACCGTACAGCAGTTGGCGTATGGGGGAATCAGTTAAAGACTGCCCAAGTAACAGCCCGGACTCTTAGCCAACAGCTTGAGCAGCATAAACAAAAAGTAAAAGCACTTCAAAGAGCATATGCAGATGCAGCAATCAAAAAAGGGAAGGATGCAAGAGAGACACAATCTCTTGCCCGCCGACTGAATAATGCAACAGCTCAGATGAACAGAACGCAGCACGCTTTGAATGAAACAACTCAGAAAATCAAAGAAATGGAAAGCGCATCAAGAAGAGCTGCAACACGTATCAGGCAGATGGGTCAGCGCATGAATTCTGTAGGCGGAACAATGCGGAATGTTGGATCATCAGTAGCAATGACATCGGGTGTGGCCTTCGGTGGCTTAGTTTTGACATTCAAAGATGCCATACAAACAGGTATGGAATTTGAAAAACAAATGAGTAAGGTACAAGCGATCTCTGGCGGAACAGCGTCAGAGGTAGCCAAATTGAAAGAGCAAGCAAAAGAGCTCGGTGCAACCACTGTCTTTACAGCAAGTCAGGCGGCGGATGCACAGGGCTTTTTAGCTATGGCTGGATTTAAAGTGAATGATATTTATGATGCTATGCCGGGGATGCTCAGTCTTGCGGCTGCTGGTCAATTGGAGCTGGGCGCGGCGGCAGATATTACGTCAAACATCATGTCGTCTTTTGCTCTGAAAGCAAAAGAGTCAGGTCACGCTTCGGATGTCATTGCTTATGCAGCTGCTAACGCAAACACAAATGTAGAGCAGATGGGTGAAGCCATGAAATTCTTGGCACCTAATGCTCATTCACTTGGATGGGGTATGGAGGAATCAGCTGCTGCCATTATGGCCTTTGGTGATTCTGGTCTCCAAGGAACTTTAGCAGGACAAGCGTTTGGAACATCTTTAACCCGCCTTGCAGCGCCTTCCAGAAAAGCAGCCAAGGAAATAGAAAGATTAGGCTTTAATTTCTTTGATGCTGCTGGGAATATGAAGAGCATGCCAGAAGTAGTCGCTGAGATGGAAAAAGGCATGAAGGGCATGACGAAGGAGCAGCAGGCAGCTACACTGAAAACAATTGTGGGTGCCGAGGCGTATAAACATTGGACAATTCTTCTTCAAAAAGGGTCGAAAGCCCTCGGAGATAATACAAAAGCTCTTGAAAAGTCAGACGGGGCAGCCAAAAAGATGGCGGATACCATGCTGGATAATGCACATGGTAGTATCGTAGCGTTTGAATCGGCTCTTGAAGGCGCGAAAATAAAGCTTACCGAGAGCCTGTTGCCGGCACTTGGTGATTTAGCTGATAAAGGTGCCGATATTATATCCACTTTTAACAATATGGATTCCAGCACCGTTCAAACGATTGCCAAAACCGCACTTCTTGCCACAGGAGTTCTAGGCGTAACAACAGCCGTTGCAACGTTAACAGCTGGTATTGGAGCCCTCCTTGCATTCACCGGACCAATTGGTTTGGCAATTGTCGGCGGAACAGCTCTTCTCGGAGGAATCACTGTTGCTACTTATGCTTACAACGAAGAATTAAAGAATCAAAAGAAGAAGCAGGAAGAGGCACGGGAAGCTGCATTGCTATATGGTGAAGGGGTTTCTAAAGCGACTCAAAAGTCAGCAGCTGCTTATGTTGATTTGAGAGAAAAAGCTGAACTTCAATTATTTGAATTGAGCCGGGTTTCTGGTGAAGAAGCAGAAAAAATGTCTTCTAAACTTGTAACCACTTATTCTCAAATGCGGGACAGTCTAATCAAGGAACTTGAGGGATTAAAGAAAGATGCGTTGGTTGTTCTCAAAGGGTTATTTGAAGATACAGACGAGAATACCAAGAAACAAGGCGAAAAGATCACAGATAAGATGGTCGGCGCTATTGATAAGGACATGCAGGAAGCCCGCAAAAAGGTAAAAGAATTAGAACAGCTACAGAAGGACACGGGTCTTGTATCCTCAAAAATGAATGAATCGCAAAAGGCTAAATTCAATGAGATTCTTTCATACTTTGAGCAATCTACAAGTAAGTTTGCGGCCAATCAAAAAGAAGCTATCGCCATGCAAAAAGCTGTTTCCGAGCAACAAGGGAAACTATCATTCAAACAGGCGAAACAGTACAACGATGATATTAAGAAGGTTTATGAAGATGGACAAAAAGCAGCCAAAAAGGACTTGGATTATCGGAATGATGTCATTGAAAAACTATATGCACAGGGCTATATTGATGCAGAAAAACGCAATACTTTGCTCAGTAAGAGCACAGCTGATTATGACAAGGCTTTAGCGAAAAACACAGCTGCTTATGAAAAGAATTCAAGTGCTCTCTTCTCAAAAATGTCGAGAGACGGACAACTATTAGATTTAGAGACTGGAAAAGCATTAAAGCGACAAGATGAATATATTTCTAACTCAATGGGGATTATGGTCAAAACTGAGGAATCTGAATCCGCCTATCAAGAACGTTGGGCCAATAAACAGATTGAGTTTCTCCAAAGTCTAGGTAAAAGCAAAGAAGAGGCCATTGCTACCACACAGCAGGCACTTCAAGAGTTTTATCAAGGCGTTGGGATGACAGAAGGCGAAGCGCGAGCAGAAGCAAGTAAAGTTGTCTCAGCTGTTGAAGATGAAATGAATAAGCCTGGTAACACGCAAGCTGCCGGTCAGAAGGTTGTTCGCGACTTTGCCAGCGGCTTAAAACAAGCAAAGCCGGCCGTTGTGGGAGAAGGAACAGTTTTACAGCAGGCTTTAAATAATTCATTGAAGTCTGATACTTCTACACCTGCCCAAGCTGGTAAGTCTAAAGGGAACGCATTCAAATCAGGTTTGAATTCCACAAAAAACTCTAATGTTCAAAGTGGATCGGTCTTGCGTCAGGCTGTACTGAGTGAGCTCAACAAAGGCGGAGGACAGGCCAGTTCAGCTGGTCAGAACAAGGGGAATAAACATAAATCCGGTTTGAACTCAACGAAAGGAGCAAACACCTCTGCAGCTGGTTCACTCAGTTCATCCGTGACAAATACTCTTGGGAAAACTACAGATGGTGGCGGAGGTAAGAAAGCCGGGACCATGTTTTCGAGTGGAGTGAACAGCAAAAAAGGAAGCGCGAGCAGTGCAGGGAAGAATGTTTCCAACAGCGCGAAGACAGGTTTGAAAAGCGCTAAAACAAACAGTGTAGGCCAAGACTTTGTAACGGGATTTATAAACGGCATGGGTTCGCAAAATGGTTCGCTTTTCAGCGCTGCGTGGAATCTCGGTAAATCTGCATTAAGTGCATTAAAGAAATCAATTGATTCTCATTCTCCGTCAAAACTGACTCAATCGGAAGGTCACAACTTCTCAGATGGTTTTGCAATTGGGATTCAGAATAAATCAAAATTAGCGAAGAAAAGCGCTGTTTCCATGGCTCAAAGCACAATGAGCTCATTTAAACGGGAACTTAGCCAGATGGCTTTTGACATAAAGGGCGCGGCCGATCAGCTGATTTCTTTGAAATCGGAACTTGTGGTTAGAAACGAAGTAGATACACCATCGTTAAACCAAAAGCTTGATGCTTTGATCACGCTTTTATCCAAGGAACTTACAGGTGATGGAGGAGGAAGTGCGGGAATGAGCCAAACTCCAATTGTCATTTATCCTGCACCTGTTCAGATCGACGGGCAGCATGTTGCAAATATCCTGTTTGAAAAAGGAGATGGGAAAATTCTTGATCAAAAGAGTGCAGATCGTTACAACCAGAGTGCCTATAAAGGTGGGGTGAGAGGCTAATGCTTGATCTATATATAGATTTTAACGATGGAAGGGGGGAGCGAGAGCTGACAAGCTTGCTCCCTCGTTTTAGTGTGAGGGGTTTTACACCCGACTCTCCCAATATTGAGCGAGAAACAACAACGATGTCGAGGATAAACGGATTAGTCTTGCCGCAGCATCCCCGGGATGTTGTGTATAAGGAGCGGAGTATAAAAGTTGAATTTCTTCTCGATTCAATTATTGCTGAGACGTTTTACCAGAACAGGCATGAACTTTATGCCTTGTTAGTTCAGCCGTTTCCCTATTACATTTCAACGGATTTGTTTCCTAACCGTCGTTTTCTTGTTACTTGTGACGGGAATTTCTCTATCCCGAAAGATAAGCAGAAAAACCATGCAACATTCACTGTAGAGTTTACAGACATTCTTGGACTGGCTGAATCTAAATTCACATCATCTACCTCTCAAAACTTTTCCGGAGAGCATTGGAGTTTTGGCATGGGAATTTTAATGAGGGATGATCTTGAATATCACTTCAAAAACAAAAAGCGATTCAGCATTTATAATCCGGGGGATGCCATTGTAAATACTTTGCAGCATAACTACAATGTTACCTTTTGGGCGAAAGGAAAGAATGTCACAATAGTCAATCACACGAACGGTGAAAAGCTAAAGATTGAACAAGAGCTTCAACGATCTCAGAAGGTAACGTTCATCAAACAATATACAGTGATTAAAGATAAACGAATTAAAACCTCTGGCCGGCTTCCGTCCTTAGATATTGGATGGAACGAGTTTGAAATACAAAACTCGAATGATTTTGAAATCAAATTTGATACCCATTTTTATTACAAGTAAGGAGGGATGATATGGCTGCAGCAGACTTTATTAAAAGCCTTGTACCCGGTGCACAAAATGTATACAAAAAATACAATGTTCTCGCCAGCCTTGTCATCGCTCAGGGGTGTCTTGAGAGTGCGTACGGTACAAGTGGACTTGCTCAAAAAGCTCATAACCTTTTCGGCATAAAAGGGACCTATAACGGTCAATATGTCTTGATGTGGACAAGTGAGCAAGACAAATATGGAAACGTTACCCGGATTCAAGCAAAGTTTAGAAAGTATCCCTCCTATGCTGAAAGCTTGGCTGATTTAGGAAGCTTGTATAACCGTCTTGATCGGTATAAGGCGGTTGTGGGTGAAAGCAATTATAAAAAAGCATGCCAAGCAGTAAAAGACGGCGGATATGCTACTGATGTGAACTATCCGAGCAAGTTAATCAGTATCATAGATAAATATAATTTGACGCAATATGACAACATTACGACGCTGCCTAACGATCCAGATGTACCAGAGAATCCAGATACACCAGTTGAGGACCCTGTATTTCCAAGTAAGGAATATGCGGGGAAAGACATTTCTTTGAATAAAAACTTGCCTTCAGATGTGGATTTCCCTCAATTATTTGTTTCGACGACGGACGGAATGGATGTTGTTGAAATAACAGGGGTTATTGTTGATTTGACAGATGACACAACGGGAAAGAAAAGCTTTACCTTTACTATTACAAAAACTCAGCAGAATGCAGCTGAATTTGATCTCTTAATAAACGACAATATCCTTTATATAGACGAGAGAAAGTTCAATCACCAGAAATACTACATTACGGATGTTGACTTGAAACAATCAAAAAACGTAATCACAAAAACGATTACCGCGAATCATATCTATTCTGTCCTTCTTGTCGAAAACCGTGTTGAGGAAACTGTCTCTAAAAAGCTAAGGCTAAAAGAGGCACTTGATATTGCGCTGAAAGGGACGGACTTCACTTATGTATTAGAAGCTCCTGAAAGTGATTTCCCGTCTGCAGAAGAGGAGAATTTCGGAGAGAAAAACAGTACAGAATTGATGGATCAGATCATAGAGGATTATGACTTAGAAATTGATGTTGATAATTATAAGATTCATGTTTACAAGAAAATGGGGCAGGAAGTAGACTTCACGCTTGATTCCCGTTATAACATGCCGGGAATTAACATTAAAACAAACTCGCAAAACTGCACGACTCGGGCATGGGGGTACGGTGCCATGGAAAAGGATAGCAATTCTACGGATAAGAAACCTAAGTATGTTTTTGAACCTATTCTTTATGTTCATCCCGAAGAGAAAAAATTCTTACGAGAAGATAAACCAAGATGGGCTGATCCGCTAAAAGATGAAACAATCAAAAAGGCTAGCAGCATGGTTTCAGCTTTAAAAAAACATGTAAATCCTTACCCGGAAACAACGGTAAGTGTTGATTATCAATATATCTACGAACCTAAGCTTTTATCCATAGAAAAACCTTTTTGGAAAGGTGACACAATTCATGTTTTAGCTGATACGGCCGATGGCATTACGTTTGAAGATGATGTTCGTTTAGTAACCATTCAGTATAATCCTTTGAACCCTTATAGCAGTCCTAAGCTTACATTTGCGAATTTCAGAAAGGATATTCAAGATATTGCAGTCAATCAGGCCAAGAAAATAAGAGATCAAAAACGTTATATTGATCAGTTATTGCAAACGCTCCGATAAGCGTTTTTTATTTTGCTCAAGAAAGGAGTGCTGCTGTTGTTAACGCTAAGAAAGTATTTTGGTACCATCAGAAACGCATTATATGAGGAACAGCTTGCAAATGATTTAGGAAGCATTGAAACTGCTGTGAATGGTATTGAGCGAGATGTTACGAATCATAAACGGACAGACAATGCTCATACATCCTCACAGATCGCTCATGGGGGCGGACTAACTGTTTATGAAGAAATCGAAATTGCAAAAGCGCGTATACGAAACCTAATTTTAAACGCGGACGGAACCAACATAAAAGAGGTTGTGGATGCACGCGTAGACGATGATGGTTTTGTGTATCCTGTATTGAAAGAAAGATTGGATGCAGATAAGGGAGAAATTAAGACTCAACTGGAAGCAAATAAGAACCAACTAGCAGAAATGTACAAGACGGTTGAATTAATAACCAATTCGCAGGATGCTTTAAGCTATTTGAATAATGTTGAAGCGATGACTACATTTAAGGCGCGGGAAGAAGCTTTATTTTGGCCGCAATCTGCAAATATAAACGAGCTGACAAATGAAATCTATGTTGCTTCACAAGAAAATGAAGGAACAGAACTGAGAATTGAAATTCGCGATCTTGATACAGGTAGTTTCAAAGAAAGAAAATCAATCCCTATAGAATCTGGCGCATACACTGAGGGGCTGTCATTTTTTTATAATGACCAAGATAATTTATGCTTTATCGTTAAAGCTTCAAAAAGGGCTGGATATAATATTTTTAATTATGATACAGGAGAACTCTCGGATTTAATTATAGCTAATGTAAGCAGTAAATATGCGGCTAACAAATACTATTTTGCTTCGATAACCGTAAATCAAACCAGTATTCATGCTTATGTGTACACTTGGGAATCGATAAAGATGGGGAATCCCGTTCTATACACCGATTTTACTGTAGACTATATACCTAACTTGGAGAAGGTACAAGGCCTAACCCTAAATGATGGGTTCCTATTCATGTCACACGGTAAAAGCAACGGGAGGCCGGCTATATCCGTGTACAACCTAACTGGGGAGCTTTTGAATTACTATATTTACACAAAAGACTCACTCGCTAGTGCGATCAATAAAAAGTTTTCTAACTTCATTCCGAATATTTACAACTATAACTTTGAAAATGAATCGTGCTGTGTGTACAAAGGAGATTTAGTTGCAGTTCAGGTCGTGAATAACGCTGACGTTGTTCTTGTAAGGCATAATCGAATGCTGGGGTATTCCTTGGATGTAAATGTAAACCAATCTCGCAAAGATACGGGATGGATGAACATAGAATTATTAAATGGTGCGACTGCCTACGTTCCAGAACGCAAACCAAGAATACGAAGAATAGGGAATAAAATACGACTAGAGGCCGAACTCAAAGGCGTAACGACTATGGACACAGAGTATATAAGTTACTATCCTGAGTGGTCGCCCGATAGAGTGTTGCCCTTTACGATTCCAACATCAGGAGGGCACAATGCCGTTTGTCAAATCCAACCAAATGGGAAAGTGAAAATATTATCCACAAGGCACCCTACTCCTGATGTGAATTCCTGGTACCCAATTGTTTTTGAATGGTATTTGAATTAATGTACGCGGCGACTATTTAAAGGGAGGTAACGGATATTGGCTATTTATAAAAACGGCTCTTACGCGTTCGATATAAACGCAATAACAGAAGGGAATTACCAATCATCTTTTATATTTTCAACGCAAGATATCAATACGGCAAAGTTGATATTTTATTTACGCAAGGACGGCATCCCATTGCCACTATCAGCCGTGACTGGAAAAGTTATCCTCGTTCCGTCCAGCGGTAAGCAGAGAATACGAGATGTCACGATAGTTGATCCGTTGAAAGGTATCGCAGAGTATGTTTTAGATGAGGATGAAATCAAAATGTACGGCAAATTCAACTGTCAACTCATTCTGAAATATACGAACGGCCAAGCACTCTCTGCTCACAAATTCGGGTTTGAAGTATCGCAAAGCCTTGCGGACCAGAACATCGCATCTCTCGCAGAGTATTACGTCGATGATTTCGAATCATTAAAGGCGTTAATCATAGCGATGTATGACGAAGAAACAGCAATTCTGGACGAATTAAAAGCGAAGTTCTCCGATCTCGACCAAATTGAAACGAAAGAGGGAGCGCAAGAAAAGGCAGATACAGCGGAAGCTAACGCAAAGGCTTATACGTCCGAACACGCAGCTAAGACGGATAATCCTCACAAGGTAACGAAAGCTCAGGTGGGGTTAGCTAACGTCGATAATGTCAAACAAGCGAAGAAAACTGAGTTTGATAACCATGTCAATGACACGAGTAACCCACACGCTGTAACAAAAGCGCAGATTGGCTTATCGAATGTAGATGACGTGCAGCAGGCGAGTAAGATAGAATTTAAGGCGCATGACGATGATACTACACGGCATATCACGGCTGATGAGCGAACAGCTTGGAACGCTAAAGAAACAACGAATGGCGCGCAAGAAAAAGCGGATAAGGCGCTTGCTGACGCCAAGACTTACGTATCTAACTTTTCGTGGGTTGTTGCGACTTTGCAGAACGGCTGGTCTCACTACAACGGCGGCGAAGATGTAGTTTTTGGAATTGACGCGTCGAAAACAGTATGGGTGCGAGGGGAAGCAAAAGGAGGCGTTGTTGGAACGACTGTTTTTACACTCCCTGAAAACATGCGGCCGCCACGATCTATGGGTTGTATACAAATAGCATCAGGATCGGCACAGGTTGCTCGGATTGCATACAAATCTACTGGGGAAGTCATCGTAGAAAGCGTATCCAGTAACCCGAACTATATTAAATTTGATTTCGCGTTTAAAGCGCTGTAGAGGAGGCGTTATCAAATGAAACAAATATACAAATACGACAACAAAATGAATTATGTGCCGTCAGAAAATATGATTATCAATGACGGCGAGGAGATTCCGGAAGGGTACACAGATATCCCTCCTGTTAATCCCGACGGCGCCGGCATGTATAAACCGGTGTTCGATAAAGGCAAATCGGAATGGCGCGAAACAGCTACACAAGAGTATATCGACAGCTTACAACCTCCGCCTCCCGAACCGTCAGAGCTAGACAAGCTTAAACAGCAAGTATCTGACCTCACATTCAAGCTGTTAACAGGTGGTGTGATTAAATGAGTGATTGGTACGAAACAATAAAAGATTATTATGATGACAAACTCTGGACTCCTGAAATGGTCAGGGATATGATACCGATAAAGATTTTAACGCCAGGAGAATATCAAGAAATAACAGGTTTTATTTATCCAGCCACGGAGCCGGTTGTCATAGATTTAGGAAGTTAACCAACACCCAGAGAGGTGTTTTTATTTTGCCTCTAAGGAGGTGATAACAAGAAATGGAGGATACAACTGTGTTTATTAATTTTGAAACATTGGATTTAGCGAGAGTTTATCTGTTTGGGGGTGTAAAATATCTTGATTTAATGCTGGTGCTAAACATCATTGATATCCTTACCGGTGTGGTGAAAGCGTGGAAGTTTAAGGAGCTCCGCAGCCGTAGCGCGTGGTTCGGTTATGTGCGTAAGATGCTGAGTTTTTTGGTGGTCATTGTGGCAAATATCGTAGATACAATCCTCAATTTGAACGGTGTCCTGACATTTGGAACCGTTCTTTTTTATATCGCCAATGAGGGGCTTTCCATTACGGAGAACCTGGCACAGATCGGCGTTAAGATTCCGGCTGCTATCACGGACCGGCTTCACGTAATCGAAAATGACAACGAACAAACAAATGAAAAGGATGAACAGGCTGCTGGATAACCCGGCGGCCTTTTCTATAAACAAAAAGGAGACGATGAAACATGGTAAACATTATCCAAGACTTCATTCCGAAAGGAAATAAAAACAGACCAGCATACCCTATGAATCCTCATTATATTACAGTTCATAATACTTCGAATACTGCGAAAGGGGCAGACGCTGCCAGTCATGCTCGGTATGTTAAAAATCCGGAAACAGCAACCAGCTGGCACTTTACTGTGGATGATAAAGAGATTTATCAGCACCTTCCTTTAAATGAAAATGGCTGGCATGCAGGAGACGGAAACGGGACAGGAAACCGTAAATCAATTGGTATTGAAATCTGTGAAAATAGCGATGGGGATTTTGAAAAAGCTGTTTCAAATGCTCAATGGCTTATCAAGAAATTGATGAAAGAACAGGGGATTTCTTTTGCAAATGTCGTGCCTCATAAGCATTGGTCAGGTAAAGAGTGCCCTCGGAAGTTGCTGAACCGTTGGGATTCATTTAAAGCAGGGATCAGCGGTGCTGCATCTTCGCCGACAAAAACGGTTAAGAAAACCGCCGGAGATACCTACACAGTCAAAAAAGGCGATACTCTTTCCGAAATTGCAAAAGAGCACGGGGTGAGTGTGGCAAATCTTCAGAGCTGGAATAACATTAAAGACCCTAATAAAATCACAGTTGGCCAAAAGTTAAAGCTCACAGGCTCAAGCACTTCAAGCACTAAACCAAGCAGCAAAAAAACGTCATATGCGCTGCCTTCTGGAACCTTTAAAGTAACTAACCCTATGCGAAAAGGTGATGACGTAAGGCGGATTCAAAAAGCGTTGGCGGCTCTTTATTTCTACCCGGACAAGGGAGCGAAGAATAACGGTATCGACGGCGTGTATGGACCGAAAACAGCAAACGCAGTCAAGCGGTTCCAGTCTATGTACGGGCTTACTCAAGACGGCATTTATGGTTCTAAGACTAAAGCGAAACTTGAATCACTATTGAAGTAACAAAAAAACCCTCTCTTTTTCCAAAGAGAGGGGCATCATTTATTTCGGTTCGATTTTCACTACTACAGCTGTATCTGGAATTTTAGCGAGATGCACAAAGTAATCTCCCTCGTCTACATCCAACATATCTTGATCGCTTTCTAAGAGGTCATTTAAATGACCAATATCAATTCCTAACGCATGAAAAACTGCAAATGTATTAAAAAGACCAATTTCAGATTCAATATTATCTGAACCAGAAGTCATTAAATTTAAACCGTTGAAATTTTGATCGTTATCAAACCAAGCTGTTAAAGTAAAAACTCCGCCGGAGTCATCACTTTCAGTTTTTAGTTCTCTTGTATAAATGTCTTTATTTTCATCATGTTTAAAATCTCCAATGTTATCTCTATTAATATGATTGAGACTAGGAGATTCGATTTTTTCATCATTTTCAATATCTTGGACTGCATCATTAAAAGTCTGTACAAATTCCTCAAGGCTAAAATTAAATTCTTTTTGGTTATCCTCAACACTCTGAATGTCAGAGTCTTCGTCGTCTTCAGAATGCATCGGCTCCTCTTCTATTGAGGGTTCATCTGTAGTGCTTTCTGTGGCAGCAGTGACATCCTCAGTTTTGAATTTGTGAGATTCTCGATTCAACGTACCCATAATGAAAAAAAGACATAAAGCCAAAACAAGGCTTATTGGAGCTATTTGAATACCTATCTTCCTAGTTTTTTCAAAGAAGATAAAAATCAACGCTGTAATAAAGACAAAGGCTGCTAATGTTGCAAGAATACCAAGAATAATCATAAGATCCTCCTCTTTTTAAAACGAACATTTACATTTTAAAGCAAATGAGGATTTAATTCTATGATTTGTAAAGACATTGATAATGAGTGGGATTACAGAGCTGAAACGAAAGAGAAACTTGAAGCATTATTGAAGTAATAAAGGCCCCATCTAGTGTGAGAGAGGCCCTTTATTGTTTTAATCTGCTAATCATATAGCTTCATTAATATAACCATTAATTGATTGAATAAAACCGGTGTCTGCTTTTATCTTTGCATTAATTTCACCTGTTACATTTATTTCTAATAAGCCTTGTTCATCCTTAGTTATCTCAATGTTTCCTCTGTATGTATCTGAAGAAGTTTTCATTTCTAAGGAATGGATATCGAAGAAGTCCACTTGAAGGGCGATTGAGTTGTATCCCAGATTAGCCCATTTCTTAGGTGGATTCTCGGCATAGAATGGCATATCAAAATGCAATGTTACTTTTCTACCTTCTTCTTTTATATAAATACCTTCAATGCGTACACTTTCTAATCCTGGTACCTCGTTATATAAACTATTTAAAAAATGACTTTCTTCTATATTCTTGTACCACATAAAATCACCTCAAATTATTTATTAAAAGGATAATGTTCTTTTGTGCCAGGGACTTTTCCTGTTCGAGTATTATCAATTGGTCTAACGTTAAAGTGCGGACCTTGACCACCTTTTTCATGTCCAGCGCTATGATCTTGTATAATAATTTTTTCGCCTTTGTTGTTAGTGAAGGTGTATTCTCTCGTCCTAATGATTTTACCATTTTTATCTTTAATTACACGACCGCCTTCGTGAGGAGCAGTACGCATTTCTACACGATTGATTGATTCTGGTTGTTGAGCACGTGGTATACCGGCATCTCTTTTCGCTTCTTTAAAAGCCCCTTTTCTACTAACTGTAACTTGAGTTACGGTTTCAGTTGATGATGAAGCTTTAAGGCCCGTTTTTCCGGAAAAACCTTTTGCACCAAATGGCATGAAAACAGCAAGTGCTGCATTTATACTGTTATGCTGCTGTTCTTTTGAAATCTTATTGCCAAACATGTCGCGGCCTGTTATAGCTTCGCTAAAACCGTTCGCAGAAGCAAGCCCATAAAGACCTTTACTCGAATTTTGAAGAGCATGGAATGTCTGTGGCGTTTTGTAGACATCAAGTGCTTTGTCTGCTGTGTAGAGTGCTTTACTGGTTGAATAAACAGCTTTTCCGCCTTTTGCTAATTTTCCAGCCCATCCAACAATCGGGACATAACCTGCCGCAGCCATCGCTCCAGCTGCTACACGTTGGCCCTCTGTCAACTTTTCGCCGGTAACAGGATCAACTCCATCAGCGGCTCTTTTATAATCATAATATCCAGAGACTTCCCCTGTAAAATTACAAACAACATCCCACGTCTTTTCGTACCATGGCCTGTTCGCTAGCTCTTCCTGTTCTTTTGCTAGCCTTCTTTGTTCGGCCTGCTGATCTTTAAAGGCGATATAATCAGTCGATTGTTTTTTTACATCCTCAGTCATCTTGTGAATTTCACTGTCTCTATAAGCCTTTGCGTTATAGTGGATAGGAGAGGCACTCTTGCCTTTTGCTGTTGCATTTATGAGTGCTTGGTAATCAGCCTGAATCATTTGTTCATTTGCTTCTGACAAGGCGTATTCTGACGTTAGGTCCTCATCGACTTCACTTATTTTCTCGACTGTATTTTTTCGTTTTTTCTCAGCAGAAGATAACTCAGTTTTAAAATCTTCCGTTGAAAAAACATCTAAGGGAAGGACATCGTGTATTTCATTTAAGATGTCTTTGATGGCCTTTTTCTGTTCTGACATGATGGATTTTGATTTAGAATTAGCATTGGCCAACTCATGCTCTAGGAAGGATTCTTCTATGTAGGCATCTGATAAGCTGGAGTCTTCCAAGATACCAGGAATACTCGTTAAAAAAGATATTTTCATCTCAATTAGATCAATCCACTGGTCAGCAATGCCGGCCTGATCTTCATAAAATGATTTGATGTTATTTGCACCTTTACCTGAAAATTCACTATCATCTAAATCAGCGACAGCTTTGAATGCTTTCTTTAATTTGATCATTTTACTTTTTAAATCTTTGTATTCTTTTGCACGGTTTTCAGCTTCGGAAAGCAGTGTTTTGGCTTCAAATACTTTCATGATCATATCCCTTCTTTTGGAACTTTACATCTAAAATTTTACCACGAGGAAAAGAGGAATAATTGAAAAGGCTTTGTATTAGAAAAAAATGATTCGTTTGATCTGTGTCTTTGTTCCTGTTGTATAAAACAAAAAAAGTCCCGGCTCATTAGAGAGGGACTTTATATAATCCATAATTTCTTTTCTTTATCCCAAGAAAGCGCTCCTTTTCGAATAAGACTTTTTGTAGCCTCACGTATTTCCTGTTCGCTTTTCCCGGTCTTTCTTTTTAGTTCTGGCAAAGTCGGGTTCTTTCCGTAAAGACGCATATTAACAAAAATCTGATATAACTTTCGTTCGAAATCAGTCATGCTCATTTGTATTTCACGCCTTCTTATTCACATCCCATACCAACAGGCGGATCACACCGCATCCCGATGGCTGGATCATAATATTCAATTACCGGCGGATCAAGTTTAACATTCTTCATTTGTCTCAACTCCCATCACAATTACAACATAATATTATAATTCAATTATATCAGTAAGGATTCTGTGGCAACATTTTGGCAACAAATTCATAAAAAAATAGTTTTATTCGACCAAGGTGAATGAAAAGGAAATCCTTATTTATCAACGTTTTTCCACCATTTTAAAAATATATAAATGAAGTATAATAGACTCCCACCGTCTCCATACATACTGACAATAAAGCAGAACCTCTTAAGAGGTTCTGCTTTATTTTTTCTCCAAACCACAGGCACCAAAAAGTGCGTACTTCCATTTCGATCCCAGCTGTTTCATACTGATTGCAGAGCAGATGTTTCACCAATCAGATTTCTGTCAATAAATAAGAGGAATCAAAAACGGAGGGATGAATAATGAAGCTGAATTTACAAGGAAAAACCGCACTGGTGACCGGTTCGACATCAGGGATCGGAAAAGCTATTGCCTCTTCGTTAGCTGAAGAAGGTGCGGCAGTGATCATTAACGGACGCCGGGAAGAGAAAGTGAATCAGACGATAGATGAACTGAAAACACAACATGCTGAAGCGGTTCTTTATCCGGCCGCATTTGATTTGGGAACTGAAGAAGGCTGCAATGAGCTGTTTCAGGCATATCCAGAGGTTGATATTTTGGTCAACAATTTAGGGATTTTTGAACCGGCGGAGTACTTTGATATTCCCGACGATGAATGGTTTCGTTTTTTTGAAGTGAATATTATGAGCGGTGTAAGGCTGACACGCAGGTATTTGCATAACATGATAGAGAAAAAAGAAGGGCGTGTGATTTTCATTGCCAGTGAAGCGGCGATTATGCCGTCACAGGAAATGGCCCATTACAGTGCGACAAAAACGATGCAGCTGTCCATTTCCCGCAGTTTGGCGGAGCTGGCAACCGGCACGAATGTCACAGTCAACACCGTCATGCCGGGCTCTACCTTAACAGAGGGTGTGGAAACCATGCTGAACTCGCTGTATCCTGGTGAAAACCTGACTGTTCAAGAAGCTGAGGCACGTTTTATGAAAGAAAACCGGCCGACATCTATTATTCAAAGACTGATCCGTCCGGAAGAAATCGCCCACTTCGTTACATTTTTAAGCAGCCCGCTTTCCTCTGCGATCAATGGCGCGGCACTTCGGGCAGACGGCGGTTTGGTCCGCAGTGTCTTTTAAACCTCTCCCAACAGGAGAGGTTTTTTTATGTATTGTTGATTTCCATAAATTTCTGCCGTATAATATTGGTACCGAAATAGTTTTCTTGGTACCGAAAGCGGGGGATTAATGTGGAAAAAAGAATGATGGCGGAAACCATCCGACTGATCAAGCAGAAAGGATTTTCATTTACGATGAATGATTTGGCGGCAGCGCTGGGAACGAGCAAGCGGACGCTCTATGCATATTATTCATCTAAAGATCAGCTTGTTGAGGCGGTTGTCGAACAATTTATAGCTGAAATGAAGCAAATAGAAAGAGACATCTATGAAAATGAAAGTTTAAATGTGCTCGAAAAGGTGAAACAAATGCTGATCAGCCTTCCGCAGGGGATGGAACTGCTGAACATGGGATTATTAAATGAACTAAAGAAATACCATTACGATGCGTGGCTTACATTAGATGCGTTTATTAAGGAAGAATGGGCGATTGTCCTAGCATTATTAAACGAGTGCAAACAGCAAAAGAGAATCAGAAACATCAATCCGGACCTGTTTGTTCACATGTATATAGGGAGCATCAATCAAGTGTATGACCCTGAATATCCACTGAAACATCAGTTCACGACAGGAGAGGTTCTTGAATCAATTGTAGATGTTTTGTTTAACGGTATAACAGCTGATGAGGAGGCTGATGCCACGTGAATTGGGTGTTTCTATGCTTGGCGATTTTGTTTGAGGTTGCGGGAACGGTCAGCATGAAGCTATCATCCGGTTTTACAAAGCTTATTCCCAGTTTGCTGTTGATTTTCTTTTATGGAGGGAGTCTTTTCTTTCTGACGCTTACGCTAAAATCAATAGATGTATCAGTTGCTTATGCTGTATGGTCAGGGATGGGAATTGTCCTGATTACAGTCATTGGTTTTTGGTTTTTTCAAGAACATGTGAGTGTCATGAAAGTCATTTCAATTGGATTGATTATTGCCGGTGTTGTGTCTTTAAACCTGATCGATCATGCTAGGGTGTCTGAGCCGGTACATAAAAGCGGGCAGTACAAATGAGATATATGAAGCTGTTTTTTCTCGTGACTGATATCGGTTTTATCTTGTACTGGCTGTCAGCCGGGTTTTCGCTCATACCGGAAAACTGGGCTTTTAAACATCATGACCATCCGTTTATGATTGCCTGGAACTGGTCTTTTTTTCCGCTGGATATCCTGATTTCTGTCACAGGGTTGTACAGCTTGTACCTACAGCGGGTGAATCGTGCTGACTGGAAGCTGATGGCGCTGATTTCTCTTGTGCTGACCTGTTGTTCAGGTCTGCAGGCGCTATCATTCTGAACATTCAGCAGGGACTTTGATCTTGTGTGGTGGCTGTTTAATGGGTATCTATTGATTTATCCTTTATTTTTTATTCACCTGCTCTTAAAGGAAGGCAGAAGGACAAAACAGTCCTGACAGGTGCCGCTTTTATGATAATAAACTGATGTAATGAAGCAGAGACGGTATAAGTCTCTGTTTTTTTATCGGGCGCACCAATTGAGAAGCTAACCGCGTTTTTGGGCATACTAAAGCGAAGAAACGGGAAAAGTTCTACACATTCATTGAAAAGGATTTTGTCAAATGAACAAAACTGCTGCGAACAATCAAAGAATCATGCCTATCGTGAAGGATGCCTTTCGCATTCATGCAAATCCATTTCCTTGGAAAAAGGCTATCGGATCAGGTTTCGCTTCAGGGTTTCCTGTGCTGGTCAGTGCATTGGCAGGTCACACGGATTACGGATTAATTGCAAGTATCGGAGGCTTTGTTTATTTATATGCGGGCGGTGAATCGTACAAAAAGCGCGCCTTGAAGCTGCTCTTGGTTTCTATTGGGATCGCCCTCTCATTTGGTTTAGGGACACTTTTGTCCGGGATGCTTTGGATGATGGCGGCTGTTTTGGGGCTGATCGGTGCAGCGGCGATGTTTATTTTTAGCGCGCTCGGCATTCAAGGCCCTGCGCCGATGTTTTTTGTCCTTGCCTTTTTAGTCAGTTCCGGGCTGCCGGCCGATCCTTCACAAGCGCTGTTCAGAGCGGGACTGACGTTTCTCGGCGCCATTTTCGCCATGGGTATCGCTTTAATCGGCTGGTTATGGAACAAACATGGACCGGAGGGAGCGGTGCTGCAAAAAACATATCATCAGCTGGCTGCATGTCTTTCAGCCGTCGGAACGCCAGGTTTTCATAACGCACAGCATCAGACCGTGCTCATGCTTAGAACAGCCCGCCAAACGGTTCTTGGGAAAGGGAACAGACGGAAAAAATCGCGGCATGATGAACGATTTTTCCGCCTCCTTGAAAAAGCTGACGACATATTCCTTGCCATTATTCATTTTTCAGCTGAAACGCCGGACAGAGAGACCGCGCAGATTGAAAAGGCACTTCGCCAAACCGGAGATATGCTTGCGCATGAGAACGAATCTGAGCCTAGGCGGAAGCTGTTTGAAGAAATCAATGAGGTTTTGCATATCGCTTCAGGACGTTTTGATAAGCAGCTTGACGGGGAGCCGAGCCGCCTGCCATCCTCTTTTTACTTTTTGAGAAATGCCTTTGACTGGAAGTCTCCGGTTTTGATTAGAGCGTTAAAGTATGGAATTGTTCTGTTTGCCGCCGATATGTTTGCCCTCGCATTCGGCTTTGCACGCTCCTATTGGATTCCGCTTTCGGCAGCAGCGGTCATGCTTGGCACTACTGTTGTGTTTACGCTTCACAGGGCTATTCAGCGTTCGGCCGGAACGGTGATCGGTGTTATGCTGGCAGGCGCAATCCTGTTTTTTAAGCCGGGCGGTGTTTATATTGCGTTTTGTATTGCAGCGCTTCAATGTCTTCTTGAGATGCTGATCGTCCGCAATTATGCGCTGGCTGTTCCCTTTTTAACCGCAAATGCGCTTGTTATCACAGAAAGTATGCATGGCGGCGCGAGTGCCGGTTATTTTATGATAGCGAGGCTGACTGATGTAGCTGTCGGCAGCGTGATCGGGCTGTTGGGAACAATACTTTTGTGGCGGCGGTTTTCAACCAAGCGACTGCCTGAACTGATGAGGAACGTCATCCGGCTGGAAGGGCAGTTTATGGAGAAACTGTTAACCGGGCAGAATGCCGACGAACACAAGTTAAGGGTGAGTCTTGTCAGGCTTCGGGATGCGTATGACAAGGCCCTTGGAGAGTTTCCTCATGCGAATGCGGAGGCGCTCTGGCCTGCCATTTCCGGTGCTCAGCACTTAGGGTACTATTTGCTTTCGGCCCAAGCTCACCGCCGTCCGCCTGCTCCGTTTTCTGATGAAGAGATCAACCAGCTGCGGGCGTTTTTTGAACAGGCTGAGCAATCCTTTATAGTGAAAAGGATGCCTGCGGATATTCAAGTGCCGCATGTCCCTCATTATCCTCGAATCAGTAAAGAACTGTCCGCGCTGTATTCCGGCTTGAGAACAGCTTTTGAAAAGAAAGCTGTTTGGAAAGTTAAATAATCTTTAATTCGAGATGTTTTACTTGAAAGTAAATTTCTTTGTCTCTATAATAAAGTCTAAGAGAGACAGAATAATCATTATGCATCTGTATGATAATAATTGATGTGTGATTTTTAAAAACGAAAGGGCTGGTAAAAATGGCAAAAGTATTATATATCACTGCTCATCCGCATGACGAAGCAACTTCGTACAGTATGGCAACAGGTAAAGCATTTATCGAATCTTACAAAGAAGCGAATCCAAATGATGAAGTTGTACATATCGATTTGTACAAAGAAAACATCCCGCATATTGACGCAGATGTATTTAGCGTGGGGAAAGCTTCAGTCAGGTACAGGCTTTGAAGAGCTTTCTGAAAGCGAAAAAGCGAAAGTAGGCCGTTTGGGAGAGCTTAGCGATCAATTTGCATCAGCTGATAAGTACGTATTTGTTACTCCTTTATGGAACTTCTCATTCCCGCCAGTGATGAAAGCGTATCTCGATTCTGTTGCTGTTGCAGGAAAATCATTCAAATACACAGAACAAGGCCCTATTGGCTTGTTGACTGATAAAAAAGCAATTCATATCCAAGCGCGCGGCGGCTACTATTCAGAAGGCCCTGCGGCTGAGATGGAAATGGGGCACCGCTACATCGGCATCATGATGAACTTCTTCGGCGTACCATCATTCGAAGGCATTTTCGTAGAGGGACATAATGCGGAGCCTGATAAAGCACAGCAAATCAAAGAAGACGCGATTGCGCGTGCGAAAGAAGCAGGAAAAACATTCTAATGAAAAAGCCTCCCCTTATTTGGGGAGGCTTTTGTTTTAGTGCTCCAGCATAATGGTTCGTTTCTCTTTACTGCTTTTCATCGCGGCTTCAATGATGCGGATGACATTAATACCTTCCTCAGCAGTGACTGGCAGCGCAGCACCTTCCCGTATGCTTTCCGCTATTTTGCGGTAATAAGTAAGGTAGGAGCCATTTACTGATGGGATCGTTTCTGTTTTTTTGCCGGAGCCACGAATGGTTGTAAGCTGTCCGTAAAACTCCGGATCATCTGCACCCCAGCTGTCATCCTCTGGTTTTCTTCCCGCTCTGAGTGCGTCTTCCTGTCCGTCAATTCCGTATTTGATAAAGCTGGAATCTTTTCCATGGATTTGATAACGAGGTCCGTTTGCCGGAACGATTGATCCCCCGTATAGAATGGCTTGAAGCTTGCCATAGTCCAGGGTTAAATGAAAATAGTCAACCGTTTCGGCATTTTCCCGCTGGGCCATCACGTTTGCAGTCACGGCTTTAGGCATCCCAAACAAATGCAGGGTTTGGTCTATGATGTGGGAGCCGAGATCATACAGCGTACCAGTGGCAATGCCTTCTTTTTCCCGCCACCGCGCTTGAACTTCAGGTCTGTAGCGGTCATAGGAAACTTGATATGTATTGATATCTTCAAGAGATCCCTCAGAGATCAGCTTTTTAATCGTTAAAAAGTCGTTATCCCAGCGTCGGTTATGATATACGCTTAATAATACGCCTTTTTCATCGGCAGCCCTTTTTAATGTTTCCCCCTCTTCGGCTGTTGCTGTCATTGGTTTTTCCATCACAACATGTTTTCCGGCCTGTATGCATGCCATAGCATGCTCGTAATGAAGGCCGCTCGGGGTGGTGACAATGACAAGCTCAATGGCAGGGTCATTTGTGATTTCCTCAAGCTCATGTACAACCTCAGCATCTGGAAAGTCCCGTTTCACTTCTTCTGTCCGAGATGTCATGATTTTGCTGATTTGATATTCATCCAGAACATCCAGCAGCGGCCCGTGAAAAACAGAACCGGACAATCCGTATCCTAATATTCCAACCTTGATCGTATCCACTTTTCTTCTCCCCTTTAAAAGCGTTATCAACAGAAGTATATACCCTCCTGATCAAATGGTAAAACGTAACTGATTCATTTTTTGCGTCGGCATGCTTAGACAACCGTTTGGACAATCAGTATAATGGGAATTAATATCATTAAACAGAGGTGTACGCATGGAAAAGCATAACGAACATAAAACATTAAACCATAAAAGCTCGAAAGAAAAAGATCAGATTACAAACCGGCTTAAGCGGATTGAGGGCCAGGTCAGAGGCATTCAAAACATGGTGGAAAACGACAGATATTGTGTAGATATTCTTGTGCAAATTTCAGCTGTTCAGGCGGCAATGAAAAATGTGGCGCTTCATTTGCTTGAGGATCATGCCCATCATTGTGTAGCAGATGCCATCAAAAGCGGCGACGGGGAACAGGCCATTTCTGAGCTTTTGGACGTATTTAAAAAGTTCACAAAATCATAAAGCGTTTTTTTATTGTAATACCCTACGGGGGTATGGTAGGATGTAAATAGAAAGAATAAACAGGAGGAATTGATTATGGAACAAAAAACATTGCAAGTTGAAGGAATGTCTTGTCAGCACTGCGTCAAAGCAGTAGAAACAAGCGTAGGAGAACTGGACGGCGTCAGTGCCGTTCATGTCAATCTGGAAGCGGGTAAAGTCGATGTTTCGTTTGATGCTGACAAAGTATCAGTCAAAGATATTGCGGATGCGATAGAAGATCAGGGCTATGACGTAGCTGAGTGATTCAAGGTATCGCGCCTTTAGGGAGGCGCGATATTTCTTTCATTTTTATATACCCCCCAGGTGTATATAAAGGAGTGAGTATGTTGAGTGAACAAAAGGAAATCGCGATGCAGGTCTCTGGTATGACCTGTGCGGCATGTGCTGCCAGAATTGAAAAAGGCCTGAAGCGGATGCCCGGTGTCACGGATGCAAATGTTAATCTGGCAACGGAAACATCAAATGTAATCTACGATCCTGCTGAAACAGGGACTGCAGCGATTCAAGAAAAAATAGAAAAGCTGGGCTATCACGTTGTTACAGAAAAAGCTGAATTCGATATTGAAGGCATGACCTGTGCGGCTTGCGCCAATCGGATTGAAAAACGGCTTAACAAAATAGAAGGCGTCGCAAATGCACCAGTAAACTTCGCTTTAGAAACAGTTACGGTCGAATACAATCCAAAAGAAGCGTCTGTCGGCGATTTGAAAGAAGCGGTAGATAAGCTTGGATATAAGCTAAAGTTGAAGGGGGAACAGGACAGTGAGGCTGCTGCTGCTAAAAAGAAAGAAGAACGGAAGCAAACAGCGAGACTGATTTTTTCAGCTGTCCTGTCATTTCCATTGCTTTGGGCGATGGTGAGCCATTTTACATTTACATCATTCATTTGGGTACCCGATATATTTCTCAATCCGTGGATGCAATTTGCGCTGGCGACACCAGTCCAATTTCTGATCGGCTGGCCGTTTTATGTGGGTGCGTATAAGGCGCTCAGAAATAAAAGCGCCAATATGGATGTATTGGTCGCCCTCGGTACGACGGCTGCTTACGCTTATAGTCTTTATCTTACTTTTCAAAGTCTTGGATCTCACGGGCATACAGACGGCCTTTACTATGAAACAAGCGCGATTTTGCTGACGCTGATTTTATTAGGCAAGTTGTTTGAAACAAAAGCAAAAGGCCGTTCCTCGGATGCGATTAAAAAGCTGATGAAGCTTCAAGCGAAAACAGCGACTGTTGTAAGAGACGGACAGGAGCAAATCATCCCGATCGATGAAGTGCTTGTTAATGACATTGTTTACGTCAAACCCGGCGAACGAATTCCTGTCGACGGAGAAGTGGTTGAAGGCCGTTCAGCGGTTGACGAATCGATGATTACAGGAGAAAGTCTTCCTGTTGACAAAAATCCTGGTGACAGCGTGACAGGTTCAACCGTTAACGCAAACGGCTTTCTGAAAATTAAAGCTGTCAACGTCGGAAAGGATACTGCGCTTTCTCATATCATCAAAATTGTTGAGGAAGCACAAGGGTCAAAAGCGCCGATCCAGCGTCTCGCTGACCAGATTTCAGGCATTTTTGTACCCATTGTATTGGGGATTGCCGTTCTCACTTTTCTCATTTGGTACCTTTGGGCGGCTCCTGGCGATTTTGCTGAAGCGATCAGCAAGTTCATTGCGGTTCTTGTCATTGCCTGTCCTTGCGCCCTCGGTCTTGCCACTCCGACGAGCATAATGGCTGGATCTGGACGCGCTGCTGAATTCGGGATTTTATTTAAAGGCGGCGAGCATTTAGAAAAAACACATCGTCTCGATACCATTGTTCTTGATAAAACCGGAACCGTGACAAACGGGAAGCCGCGTCTGACAGATGCCATTCCATTCGGCCATTTTGAAGAAAAAGATTTGCTTCAATTTGCAGCGGCAGCGGAAACGGGATCAGAGCATCCGCTTGGCGAAGCGATTATTGCTGGCGTGAAAGATAAAGGGCTTGAGATACCGAAACTTACCCGCTTTGAAGCAAAAGTCGGCGCAGGCATTTTGGCTGAAGCCGGAGGAAAAAGCATTCTCGTCGGCACAAGAAAATTAATGGAGAGCGAACAGGTTGAGCATGGGGCTCTTCTCGCCCAAATGGAAGAGCTAGAGGCCGAAGGGAAAACAGTTATGCTTGTATCCATTGATGGAGAAGCAGCGGGGCTAGTAGCAGTTGCAGATACGATTAAGGATACGTCGCGGAAGGCTGTTGCCCGTCTGAAAGAGTTGGGTCTTGATGTCATCATGATGACAGGAGACAATCGCAGAACCGCAGAAGCCATTGCGAAGGAAGCGGGAATTGCGAATATCATTGCGGAAGTCCTTCCTGAACAAAAAGCGGCGGAAATCGCCCGCTTGCAAAAAGAAGGCCGCCAGACAGCAATGGTAGGCGACGGAATTAACGATGCGCCGGCGCTTGCCACAGCTGACATCGGCATGGCGATTGGAACTGGCACGGACATTGCCATGGAAACAGCAGACATTACACTGATTCGCGGCGATCTAAACAGCATTGCAGACGCAATCCGCATGAGTAGATTGACAATGAAAAACATTAAACAAAACTTATTCTGGGCGCTTGGCTATAACAGCCTCGGCATCCCAATCGCAGCACTTGGATTTTTAGCACCGTGGATAGCAGGAGCAGCAATGGCATTCAGCTCCGTTTCCGTTGTTCTGAATGCTCTTCGCCTGCAAAAAGTAAAATGAAAAACCGGCTATATGCCGGTTTTTGTTTTTCATTGACACTTTCTTGGAAAACAACATATAATAGGTGTAACTTATATATGAGTATATGCTCATATATATTAAAATGAATGCAATACTCATTGATACGCTTTGAAAAGGGAACCCTAAATCGGAAGGTAAGGTGAGACTAGTGAAACAGGAATACGTTCTGGACGGTTTGGATTGCAGCAATTGTGCCCAAAAAATCGAAAATGGAGTCAAAGGCATAAAAGGCATTGACGGATGCGCGGTAAATTTTGCGGCAAGCACCTTAACTGTCTCAGCCGATGGGAAAGAAGAGCAATGGGTCACGAATAAAGTAGAGAAAAAAGTGAAATCAATTGATCCGCATGTAACGGTTCGCCAAAAGCATATAAAGAAATCAGCTGATGATGGCTATCGTAATCGAATGGTCAATATGCTGATCAGAATGGCGGCGGCTGTCATTCTCGGCGCAACGGCATATTTGGTTCATTCGGGAACCATTGAACTTTTCCTTTTCCTCGCTGCTTATTTGATCATCGGCGGTGACATTATGATCCGCGCAGTCAAAAACATCATCCGCGGTCAGGTGTTTGATGAGCATTTCTTAATGGCTCTTGCCACAATCGGCGCCTTTCTGATTCAGCAATACCCTGAGGGCGTCGCAGTTATGCTGTTTTATCAAATCGGTGAGCTTTTTCAAGGTGCCGCGGTCAGCCGTTCCAGAAAATCAATTAGTGCGTTAATGGACATACGGCCTGATTACGCCAATCTCAAAACAAAGAACGGCATCGAACAGGTTTCCCCGGAGGACGTTCAGACAGGAGACATCATTGTGGTTAATCCGGGAGAAAGCATACCCCTGGACGGTAAGGTCGTGCAAGGGTCAGCGATGGTTGATACATCTGCTTTAACAGGTGAGTCCGTTCCGAGAAAAGCTGCGGTAGGACAAGATGTAATGTCAGGCTTTATCAATCAAAACGGCGTTCTGCATATTGAAGTCACAAAGAGCTATCAAGAATCAGCAGTATCAAAAATATTAGACTTGGTTCAGAATGCGAGCAGCCGTAAAGCCCGGACAGAAAACTTTATCACGAAGTTTGCCAAGTATTATACACCTGCTGTTGTGATCATCGCGGTATTGCTGGCCTTTGTTCCGCCGCTTGTTCTTTCTGGCGCCGCGCTTTCCGATTGGGTGTACCGCGCGCTTATCTTTTTAGTGATTTCTTGTCCTTGTGCGCTTGTTGTCTCCATTCCGCTCGGTTTCTTCGGCGGAATCGGAGCGGCCTCAAAGGCCGGAGTGCTTGTAAAGGGAAGCAATTATTTAGAAGCTTTGAATCAAGTCAAATACGCGGTGTTTGATAAAACGGGAACACTAACAAAAGGAAGCTTTGAAGTGACAGAAATCAAACCCGCGGAAGGTTTTACAAAGGATAGATTACTTGAAGCGGCGGCATACGCTGAGCTTCATTCACAGCATCCGATTGCTGAATCTGTGCGTAAAGCTTACGGGAAAATGCTTTCCTCCGATGAGATTGAGTCATACGAAGAAATCTCCGGTCACGGCATTTTTGCAAAGGTAAATGGAAATGAGATCCTTGCCGGGAATAAAAAGCTCATGGAAAGAGAACAAATTGAGGATGTCCCGGATGAAAATGCTGGAACAATCGTACACGTTGCTGTTGATCAACGCTATGCCGGAGCAATCATCATAGCGGATGAGATAAAGGAAGACGCAGCACAAGCGGTTGCTGATCTGAAGTCGCTTGGGATCAAACAGACAGCTATGCTGACGGGTGATTCGAAACAAACGGGAGAAGCCGTCGGAAAACAGCTTGGGATTGGTGAGGTATATGCAGAGCTGCTGCCGCAAGATAAAGTCGCGCAGGTCGAAGCATTGGAAGCTAAGCTTTCACCTAATGAAAAACTCATTTTTGTCGGTGACGGCATCAATGATACGCCGGTGCTTGCCCGCGCAGATATAGGGATCGCGATGGGAGGCCTTGGCTCAGACGCCGCAGTAGAAGCCGCAGACATCGTGCTGATGACAGATCAGCCGTCAAAAATAGCGGAAGCGATTCGGATTGCGAAACGGACACGGCGAATCGTGTGGCAAAACATCGGCTTTGCTTTAGGTGTGAAAGCGATCTTTCTCATTCTTGGTGCATTTGGAATTGCGACCATGTGGGAAGCGGTTTTCTCAGATGTCGGCGTTACACTGCTTGCTGTGGCGAACGCCATGCGCGTCATGCGTCTCAAAAACAAATAAATTGTCGGAGAGAATTCATTTTTTCGGGGTTTTCTTATCAGCGCTTGTCTTGTTAAAATAAAGAAGTGGGTCAATTGCGATCCGCTTCTTTTTTAATTTTAAAACGATGAGGTGTCGGAGTGAAAAAGAAACAGCAGTCTTCTGCGAAATTCGCGGTCATCCTTACGGTTGTGGTTGTTGTATTGCTAGCAGCCATTGTCATCATTAATAACAAAACGGAACAAGGTAATGATGCGGTGTCCGGGCAGCCGTCTATCAAAGGGCAGCCTGTGCTTGGCAAGGACGATGCACCGGTAACTGTAGTAGAATTCGGAGATTACAAATGTCCGTCTTGCAAGGTGTTTAACAGTGACATCTTTCCAAAAATACAAAAAGACTTTATTGATAAGGGCGATGTGAAATTTTCTTTCGTGAACGTCATGTTCCATGGAAAAGGTTCAAGGTTAGCGGCTCTTGCATCTGAAGAAGTATGGAAGGAAGACCCTGACTCTTTTTGGGATTTCCATGAAAAGCTGTTCGAAAAACAGCCGGATACGGAACAGGAATGGGTAACCCCAGGCCTCCTTGGTGATCTTGCAAAAAGCACCACAAAGATAAAACCTGAGACGCTCAAGGAAAATCTTGATAAGGAAACATTCGCTTCTCAAGTGGAAAAGGATTCTGACCTTAATCAAAAAATGAACATACAGGCAACACCGACGATTTACGTCAATGATAAAGTGATCAAAAATTTTGCGGATTATGATGAAATCAAAGAGACAATAGAAAAAGAGCTGAAAGGGAAGTAACGATATGAAAAATAGAATCGTATTTTTATATGCTTCCTGGGTTGTGGCTCTTATCGCTATGCTGGGCAGCCTGTATTTCAGTGAAATCAGAAAGTTTATTCCATGTGAACTGTGCTGGTACCAGCGTATCCTCATGTATCCGCTCGTCCTGATTTTAGGCATCGCCACCTTTCAAGGGGACACACGAGTGAAAAAATATGTGCTCCCAATGGCGATTATAGGGGCATTCATTTCGATCATGCATTACTTAGAGCAAAAAGTGCCCGGCTTTAGCGGCATTAAGCCATGTGTCAGCGGCGTGCCGTGCTCGGGCCAATATATTAACTGGTTTGGTTTTATTACGATTCCATTCCTGGCCCTGATTGCTTTTATCCTGATTATCATTTTTATGTGCCTGCTGAAAGGCGAAAAATCTGAATAACAAAAAAAGCGCCCGCGTATGCCGGGCGCTTTTTTAATTTCGCAAACTCATGCCATTCATCAATGCGGCATTCCCTCTAAATTTATCTTTTTTTCTCATAAAAATGTTATTGATTTTACGCTTGAGCGATTATAAAATCTAGAGGTCGTCAGAAAATTTAACAAACATAAAAGGGAGTCATCAGAATGGCTTGGGAGCTGCTCAGTGTGATTGGCATCATTGCGTTTGCAGTCAGCGGCGCAATTGTTGCGATGGAAGAGGAATATGATATTTTAGGAGTTTATATATTAGGGATTGTCACCGCTTTTGGAGGAGGAGCGATCCGCAATTTGCTGATCGGAGTTCCGGTGTCAGCGCTATGGGAGCAGGGAGCGTACTTTCAAATCGCGCTTTTATCTATTACAATTGTGTTTCTGTTTCCGAAGCTGCTGCTGAAGCATTGGAATAAGTGGGGCAATTTATCAGATGCGATCGGCCTCGCTGCCTTTGCTATCCAAGGCGCACTGTATGCTGTCAAAATGGGCCATCCGCTTAGTGCCGTGATCGTGGCTGCGGTGCTGACGGGAAGCGGGGGCGGAATCATCCGCGACCTTCTTGCCGGGCGCAAACCGCTTGTGCTGAAGGCAGAAATTTATGCAGTCTGGGCGGCTCTCGGCGGTTTAATCGTCGGCTTGGGCTGGCTGGGGAACTCGTTCGGCTTATACGTTCTGTTTTTCGTGCTCGTTGTTTGCCGGGTTTGTTCCTATATGTTTAATTGGAAGCTGCCAAACCGTTCTTTTCGCTTAGATAGTCAGTAAAATAAAAGAAACCTCTCCGTCATGGAGAGGTTTCTTTTATGGTAGCCTGCCGGGATCAAATAAAAAGTCCTTTTCGAATGCTGACGCGCAGAGCAAAGCTATTGAAAATTAATAGGTAGCCCAAAAGGTATAGCTGATGGTTTTTTTAGTTCCTGTGTTAGTGAATTTGAATCTGTATTTTGTTTTGTAGCTTTTAGAAGCTTGTTTGTAACTTAAATTTGTAGAGCCTTTTTTCGTTGCGTAAAAAGTTTTAACATTTTTCCAGCCTTTATTTGTCTTTTGTTGCAGAGTTGCTGTAATTTTCCCGCTGCCTGATCCGTTTGCTGTCATGTTGGCCCAAGTTCCTCGTCCTGGATAATAAATCTGAAATGTTGGCGAGTAAGTATAGTTTTTAAATGAGCCCGAATGGTAATGAGTACTCCATATTTGACCTTTTTTAACCCAATCTTTAGCTTCCGCTTTGTTGTTTACTAGGTCAATTGCCGTAAAACTTGTTACGGCTACGACGAATGCCAGCAACATCATAGATAGCTTTTTCTTCACTGAGTATTTCCTCCTAACTAATTCTGGTTCTTTCTTCATGTTTATATCATAAACCGAGAGAAATAATGTAACATCGTCCTATTCTCCCAAATGAAAAACTTCAATTTGTTGAAATATGTCGAAATTGGATGAAAAATGACTATTTTACTGCGACTATAGATACGATAGCAAGGATGTAGTTGCTTTATGGAAGATGACAATAACAGCCAGTTTAGTCATTCTTCACGTTAGATGAACAGACAAACACGGTAAAGCTCTGCGGTGTTTTTAAAATGAAAAAGAAATATTATATCGAAGATTGAATGGAATAAGGAATCGATACTGATGAAAGAGAAGATTCGCAACCTAAGAAAAGCACCTCCAACAGTGATCAATGTGAAATCATAAGAGAAAAAACCGATTTCGAGTTGAAATCGGTTTTTTCTGCATATAAATAACCCAAACCTTGATTGGTATTGGGTGAATGTGCTAAGATAAATTGTATTTGCTAGTTTCGTCATACATTAGATATATGTATCCAATTATATTTTACAGTATTTCATCTATGTTTGTCAACTATTTTCTGGAGGTGCCGTTCATGAATCAGCAGGATAAGGAATGGAAGGAAGAGCAGTCGAGAATAGATGAGGTGCTGCAGGAGCTCGAAAAAAAAGAGCGGTTTCTGGAAACGTCTGCGGGCGGGTTGAAGCATGATATCATCGGATTAAGAAAAAGCTTTTGGGAGGATGTTAAGGTTAATTTTGATGATGCCCATGAAGCGATTGAAACGATGGCAAGCATTAAGCAGCAGGCAGAGCTGCTGTCTGATCGGGAACACAATCATCGGCGCATGGATCAGCAGCTCAAACGAATTCATCAATTAAAAAAATCGCCTTATTTCGGCCGGATTGATTTTATTGAAAACGGCGAGGAGCAGGCAGAGCGAATTTATATCGGTTTAGCTTCCTGTTTGGATGAGAAGGAGGAACACTTTCTGATTTATGACTGGAGGGCGCCGATATCAAGTTTGTACTACAATTATTCCCCAGGAAAAGCGGAGTACGAGGTGCCCGGTGAAACGATAGAAGGGGAAATGGTGCTGAAACGCCAGTTTATGATCAAAAACGGCACTCTCAAGGCGATGTTTAATACCGATATGACGATTGGTGATGAAATGCTGCAAGAGGTATTAAGCCATCACTCCGATACCCAAATGAAAAACATCGTGTCTACGATTCAGAAAGAACAAAATCAGATTATCCGTAATGAAAAAAGCAAGATCCTGATCGTGCAGGGAGCGGCTGGCAGCGGGAAAACATCGGCTGCGCTTCAGCGTGTCGCTTATTTGTTATACAGGCACCGTGGCGTCATTGATGCCGGACAAATCGTTTTGTTTTCTCCCAACTTCTTATTTAACAGCTATGTCTCCTCTGTTTTGCCGGAGTTAGGAGAAGAGAATATGGAGCAGGCGACGTTTCAGGAATATATCGAGCATCGTCTTGGCCGCAGGTTCAAATGTGAAAGCCCCTTTGATCAGCTCGAATATTGCCTGACCGAAACAAAGGGAGGCGATTTTCCAACAAGGCTTGCGGGAATCACATGGAAGGCGGGTTTATCCTTTCAGCAATTCATTAATGAATACGTCACACGGCTTTCCTCTGACGGGATGATTTTTAAAAATATTATATTCCGCGGACAAAAGCTGATCACAAAGGAGCAAATTCAATCCTATTTTTACTCATTGGATCAAAATCACTCCATTCCGAATCGGATGGAGCAAACCGCGAAGTGGCTGCTGAGTGAGCTTAACAAGCTTGAGAAAAAGGAACGGCGAAAGGATTGGGTCGTTCATGAAGCTGAGCTGCTTGACAAAGAGGACTACTTGGACGTGTGCAAAAAACTGCAAGAAAGGAAACGATTCAGCGAGAGTACGTTTAACGATTATCAAAGAGAGCAGCAGCTGCTTGCCGCCATCATTGTGAAAAAAGCTTTCAAACCGCTCAAGCAGGCGGTCAGGCTCCTTGCATTTCTTGATGTTACACAGCTGTATTTGCAATTGTTTTCTGGCTGGGGAGGAAAATTTCAGCATGAGAAGATGGCCGCGATAGGTGAGCTGACCCGTTCGGCATTTACGGATAATAAATTGCTCTATGAGGACGCGGCACCGTTTCTTTATATGCAGGATCTGATTGAGGGCAGAAAGAAAAATACGAAGATCAAACATCTATTTATTGACGAAGCCCAGGACTATTCACCGTTTCAGATGGCTTACATGAGAAGCATTTTTCCGGCTGCCAGCATGACAGTGCTCGGTGATATCAATCAGTCCATCTACGCGCATACCATACACGGGGATCAGCGTATGGATGCGTGCTTTGAGGATGATCCTGCTGAGTATGTTCGTTTAAAGAGAACATACAGATCAACAAGGCAGATTGTCGAGTTTACCAAAGCGATGCTTCAAGATGGAGCGGATATTGAGCCGTTTAATAGAAGCGGGGAAATGCCGCTCGTTGTTAAAACTGAAGGACATGAGAGCCTTTGCCAAAAGCTCGCGCAAGAAATTGGCCGGCTCAAGAAAAAAGGGCACGAAACAATAGCCGTCATCTGCAAGACTGCGCAGCAATGCATACAGGCGCACGCCCACATGAGTGAATATACAGATGTTCGCCTGATTCATAAAGAAAATCAACCATTTCAAAAGGGTGTTTGCGTGATTCCGGTGTATTTAGCGAAGGGAATTGAATTTGACGCAGTGCTTGTCTATGATGCATCTGAAGAACACTATCATACAGAGCACGACCGCAGGCTTTTATATACTGCGTGCACCCGTGCGATGCACATGCTGGCGGTATTTTATACAGGTGAAGCCAGTCCGTTTGTAACCGCTGTGCCGCCTCACTTATATCAGATGGCTGAATGAAGAGAAGGGAGTCCTTCTCTTTTTTCTATTTACATGAAGCATAGCCGTTTTATCATTAGGATTCTTAATAGTTATCATCATGTAAATATATTTTACTTAAGCCTAGTATTCCGGTAAAGTTCAATTAGATGCAATTTTCGATCAGTTTATAACTTTGTGAGGTGGATACGTTGCAACTTCAGGTAATGAACAGTCCGTTTAATCAGGAGCAGGCAGAGCTCCTTAACCGCCTTCTGCCGACCTTGACCGAATCCCAGAAAATCTGGCTGAGCGGATATTTATCCGCTCAATCTGTTTCCGCCCAAGAAGCTGCGGGTGCGCCGGCGGCAGCTGTGTCTGCGGAAGCACCGGCACCGGCCGTTTCAAAAGAAGTGACCGTTCTTTATGGTTCACAGACGGGAAACGCACAGGGGCTTGCAGAAAATGCCGGCAAGCAGCTTGAACAGAGCGGTTTTCAAGTGACCGTCTCATCCATGAGCGATTTTAAGCCGAATCAGCTGAAGAAGGTAACCAATCTTTTAATCGTCGTCAGTACTCATGGAGAAGGCGAGCCGCCTGATAACGCGCTGTCGTTTCACGAATTTCTGCACGGAAGACGGGCGCCTAAGCTTGAAGATCTGCGTTTTTCCGTTTTGGCGCTTGGTGACAGTTCGTACGAATTTTTCTGCCAGACAGGGAAAGAATTTGATCAGCGCTTAGAAGAACTCGGCGGAAAACGGATTTCTCCGCGCGTTGATTGCGATCTTGACTATGATGAACCGGCAGCCGAATGGCTTGAGGGTGTATTGAAGGGATTAAATGAAGCTGGGGGCGGAAGCGCCGCGCCTGCGCCGCCGGCTGCGTCTCAAACCGGTGAGTCTTCGTATTCCAGAACAAACCCGTTTCGGGCTGAAGTGTTAGAAAATTTAAATTTAAACGGCAGAGGATCAAATAAAGAAACACGCCATGTGGAGCTGTCTCTTGAAGGATCAGGCCTGACTTACGAGCCTGGTGACAGCCTCGGCGTCTATCCAGAAAACGATCCGGAACTTGTCGAGCTGCTCCTTAAGGAAATGAATTGGGACCCGGAAGAAATTGTGACGCTTAATAAGCAAGGTGATGTCCGTCCGCTGAAAGAAGCGCTGATTTCTCACTATGAGATTACCGTTCTCACAAAACCGCTTCTTGAACAGGCAGCCCAGCTGACAGGGAACGATGAGCTTAGAGAGCTTTTAGCCCCGGGAAATGAGGAGAATGTAAAAGCCTATATTGAAGGGCGCGATTTGCTTGATCTCGTCCGTGACTATGGCCCATTTAGTGTATCTGCGCAGGAGTTTGTCTCGATTTTGCGAAAAATGCCTGCCCGCCTTTATTCGATTGCAAGCAGTTTATCCGCAAATCCGGATGAAGTGCATTTAACAATCGGCGCAGTCCGCTACGATGCGCATGGCCGTGAACGAAAAGGCGTCTGCTCGATTTTGTGCGCGGAACGTCTGCAGCCGGGAGACACACTGCCGGTTTATGTACAGCACAATCAAAACTTTAAGCTTCCGAAAGACCCTGAAACACCGATTATCATGGTGGGCCCTGGGACAGGCGTCGCACCTTTCCGTTCCTTTATGCAGGAGCGTGAGGAGACGGGAGCGGAAGGAAAGGCATGGATGTTCTTTGGCGATCAGCGCTTTGTCACGGATTTCCTTTACCAGACAGAGTGGCAGAATTGGCTCAAAGACGGTGTGCTGACAAAAATGGATGTGGCGTTCTCACGTGATACAGAAGAAAAAGTATATGTGCAGCACCGCATGCTTGAACATAGCGCAGAATTGTTTGAATGGCTTCAAGAAGGAGCGGCTGTTTACATTTGCGGAGATGAAAAGCACATGGCGCATGACGTCCATAACACATTGCTTGAAATTATCGAAAAAGAAGGCAATATGAGCCGCGAAGAGGCGGAGGCTTATCTTGCCGATATGCAGCAGCAAAAACGCTATCAGCGTGATGTATATTGATTTGACTTGAAAGGAGTTTTTCAACATGGTGACCAAAATTCTAAAAGCACCGGACGGCTCTCCAAGTGATGTTGAACGCATTAAAAAAGAAAGTGATTATTTGCGCGGCACGCTGAAAGAAGTGATGCTCGATCGAATCAGTGCGGGAATTCCGGATGATGATAACCGCCTGATGAAACACCACGGCAGTTATTTGCAGGATGACCGCGACCTCCGAAATGAACGCCAAAAGCAGAAGCTTGAGCCCGCATATCAGTTCATGCTGCGCGTGCGTATGCCAGGGGGCGTCTCGACGCCTGAACAATGGCTTGTCATGGATGACCTGTCCCAGAAATACGGGAACGGCACATTAAAATTGACGACACGTGAAACATTCCAAATGCACGGAATTCTGAAATGGAACATGAAGAAAACCATTCAGACGATCCACTCAGCACTTTTGGATACGATCGCAGCCTGCGGAGACGTAAACCGTAACGTCATGTGTGCATCAAACCCTTATCAATCTGAAATCCACTCAGAGGTATACGAGTGGTCTAAAAAATTAAGTGATGATCTGCTGCCGCGGACGAGAGCATATCATGAAATTTGGCTTGATGAGGAAAGAGTTGCCGGCACGCCGGAGGAAGAAGTCGAGCCAATGTACGGACCGCTCTATCTGCCGCGGAAGTTTAAAATCGGTATTGCCGTTCCGCCGTCTAATGATATTGACGTCTTTTCACAAGATCTGGGATTCATTGCGATTGTCGAGGATGGCAAGCTGATCGGTTTTAACGTGGCAATCGGCGGCGGTATGGGAATGACGCATGGCGATACTGCGACATATCCGCAATTAGCCAAGGTGATCGGTTTCTGCCGGCCTGAGCAAATGTATGACGTTGCTGAAAAAACGATTACGATTCAGCGTGATTACGGCAACCGTTCTGTCCGTAAAAATGCGCGGTTCAAATACACAGTTGACCGCCTCGGTTTAGAAAACGTAAAAGAAGAATTGGAAAACCGTCTCGGCTGGAGCCTGGAAGAAGCGAAGCCGTATCATTTCGATCATAACGGCGACCGCTATGGCTGGGTGGAAGGCATCGAGGATAAATGGCATTTCACGCTGTTTGTCGAAGGCGGCCGTATAACGGATTACGATGATTATAAGCTGATGACTGGCTTGCGGGAAATCGCCAAAGTTCATACAGGTGAGTTCCGGCTGACAGCCAATCAGAACTTAATGATTGCGAACGTTTCAAGCGATAAAAAAGAAGAAATCAGTGCTTTAATTGAACAATACGGACTAACTGACGGCAAGCACTATTCAGCGCTTCGCCGCAGCTCGATGGCGTGCGTCGCTCTTCCGACCTGCGGATTGGCAATGGCTGAAGCAGAACGTTATTTGCCGACCCTGTTAGATAAGATTGAAGAGATTATTGACGAAAACGGCCTTCGTGATCAGGAAATCACCATTCGCATGACAGGATGCCCGAACGGCTGTGCACGTCATGCACTCGGTGAGATCGGATTTATCGGAAAGGCGCCGGGCAAATATAATATGTATCTTGGCGCTGCGTTTGACGGAAGCCGTTTAAGCAAAATGTACCGTGAAAACATCGGTGAAGCAGACATTTTAAGCGAGCTGCGCATCCTTCTTTCCCGCTATGCGAAAGAACGTGAGGAAGGCGAGCATTTCGGTGACTTTGTCATCCGCGCGGGCATTATCAAAGCAACAACTGACGGTACGAATTTTCATGATTGAGAAAGAAAGACGAGAGACAGGGAGTAGCTTCCTGTCTCTTTTTTCTGTAATTTGCTCTGCTGCAAAAAAGTTCACTGTGAGCATATCATGAGAAAAAATACCCTAAAAAGGGTACTATAAAAGAAGACAAGTGTGGAGAGAACTCCTGCGAAACCACATAGCGTATGCAAGGCCACCCTAGCTCAAGGGCTTTTAGACAAACAGATTTTTTGGCTCATCATGCCGACACACAACAGACGAAGGAGGTCATGCATTTGGACATATTTTTAGTTGTGCTCGTATTATTAACGATTATTGCGATTTCTAATATCGTGAACCGGTTTATTCCGTTTATTCCGGTGCCGCTGATTCAAGTGGCTCTTGGGATTCTTGCCGCCTCATTTCCACAGGGACTTCATTTTGAATTAAACACCGAATTGTTTTTTGTTCTTTTTATCGCGCCTCTGCTATTTAATGATGGAAAGAGGACACCGCGGGCAGAGCTTTGGAATTTAAGGGCTCCGATTTTATTGCTTGCACTCGGCCTTGTATTTGCGACTGTGATTGTAGGCGGCTACACGATTCACTGGATGATTCCTGCTATTCCGCTGGCAGCGGCCTTTGGACTTGCGGCCATTCTTTCACCGACAGATGTCGTCGCTGTCAGCGCATTATCAGGAAGAGTGAAAATGCCAAAAGGGATTCTTCGCCTGCTGGAAGGTGAGGGGCTGATGAATGACGCATCAGGTCTGGTGGCCTTTAAGTTTGCGATTGCAGCGGCAGTGACTGGTGCATTTTCATTAGCACAAGCGGCTGTCAGCTTTGTCTTTATTTCTCTCGGAGGCTTGCTGTGCGGGGTTGTCATTTCATTTTTGATTATTCGTTTTCGCCTATTTCTGCGCCGCCTTGGCATGCAGGATGTCACGATGCATATGCTGATTCAAATTCTGACGCCGTTTGTGATTTATTTGGGAGCTGAAGAAATCGGCGTTTCCGGCATTTTAGCTGTTGTGGCTGGCGGTATTACCCATGCGGTTGAACAGGATCGTCTGGAATCAACGATGATCAAGCTGCAAATCGTCTCCTCAAGTACGTGGAACATTATTTTATTTATTTTGAACGGCCTGGTCTTCGTTATTCTCGGCACGCAAATTCCTGATGTTATTTCTGTTATCTTTAACGACACTGCCATCAGCAACATGAAGGTGATCGGCTATATCCTAGTCATCACATTTACGTTAATGCTCCTGAGATTCCTGTGGGTGCTGTTCTTCTGGAACGGCAAATGGTTCTTTAATAAAGATCAGAACATCTATAAACCGGGTCTTCGTTCGACGCTGTTAATTTCGATTTCCGGTGTGCGTGGAGCAGTAACGCTTGCAGGTTCTTTTTCCATTCCGTATTTCCTGGAGGACGGTACGCCGTTTCCGGAAAGAAATCTGATTCTCTTTTTAGCAGCCGGCGTCATTTTATGCACGCTTGTCATTGCTACCGTTGTGCTGCCGATTCTGACTGAAAAAGAAGAAGAGGACGAGGAACGAAACAAGAAGCTGCTGACGGCGAGACGTAAATTGATCAAAACAGCCCTTCAAACGATTAAAGAGGACATGAATGAGACAAACAAAACGGCCTCTCTTGCGGTGATAGCTGAATACAATGAGAAAATGAAAAATCTTCGTTTTCAGCAGTATACATCATCTAATCGCATTAAGAAGCACGAGCGAAAAGTCCGTGCGCAGGGGGTTAAGGCTGAGCAAGAGGCGCTGATGAAAATGCTGGAGCGGGGAGACATCCCGGAAGAAACAGCAAATGTGCTGCAAGAACGATTTAACGAGTTGGAAATTTTGTATGCGAACCCGTTTAAAGTCGGATTATCAAAAACAAGGCTCAAGAGGCTGATGTATTGGATTTTCTTCGGTGAACATAAAAAGCCGGAGATGTCGATTTTAAATGAAGCGGGATTGATACGGGCAACAAGAGTGAAAACGGCAAAAGCAGCGATAGAATATCTGGAAAAACATAAGACGGAAGAACATAAAGAAGTGTTTTTATCTGTCATTTCGTTCTATAAACAGTTAATTTTCAGGCTGGAGCACAGCCATCATGAGCTGAAATCAAGCGCCCATTTTGAAAATCAGAAGCTGGAAGTAAAGCTGAAGGCTGTGCAGGCGATCAGAAATGAAATTCAAACGCTCTTCGAAGAGAGGGAAATTTCCCGGGACATTTCCCATGAGCTTCGCCAATACATTAATGATGTCGAAGCCGCCATGCTTGAAGGCGGCGAATAAATGCAGCAAAAAAGCTGGCGTTAGAGCGCCAGCTTTTTTCTATATTAAGGGCGATGAAATGCGACAGTGCTGCCATCCCGGTCGAACCAGCCTCTGAAGGCCCAGTTGATCCAGCCGCCATCGCCTTTGTTTGTAAAGGTTCCATCTTCAAATACCCAAATGCCATACGTAATGCCGTCGTAAACGGCTGAGCCGTAAAATTGCACACCGTTCAAATGATCTTCATATTCCTGGCTTAAATTAAAGACCATGACATTATATTTTTGGCCGGATGCGTAGAAGGAAGACTCCATGAGGTTTTTCACAAACCCATCCCTGTTCTGTGCGGATTTGATGGCATCAGCGATCTGGTTGGCAATTCCAAGTACATCCAGATTGACGTTTAAACCTACATCAGCGGCAGTTGTTCCAGCAGCAGTTGTCTGCGACATCTTCGGAGCAGGATTTTCTTCAGCGGAAGCAAAGGACAAAGGGGCAATTGTCAAAGCGGCACCAAGAGCAAGTGTCATTGGGATACGAATACGTTTCAAGTTGTTTCCTCCTTTGTTTTCATTTGGTTACACTAAACGCATACCCTGCTCAATGTATTTGTAATCTCAATATTGTTAAAATAGGAAAAAAATAGTGTTTGGATTTGCCTGTGCTGTGAAAAAAGAAGCAAAAAGAGGGTCTTAAGCGTATTATTGGTATCGGCTGAGAGGAATGTGAGATAATATAGACGCTTACATTTCAGTGAAAGGGTGGATGTTCAAGTGCCAACAAGTTTAAAAGATACTGTAAAGTTACATAACGGAGTTGAAATGCCTTGGTTCGGTCTGGGTGTTTTTAAAGTAGAAAATGGTAATGAAGCGACTGAATCAGTGAAAGCGGCAATTAAAAATGGCTATCGCAGCATTGATACAGCAGCGATCTACAAAAATGAAGAAGGCGTTGGCATCGGGATTAAAGAATCCGGTGTGGCAAGAGAAGAGCTCTTCATCACATCAAAAGTGTGGAATGAAGAGCAAGGCTACGAAACAACGCTTGCTGCCTTTGAAAAGAGTCTGGAAAGATTGCAGCTTGATTACTTAGATTTATATTTGATCCACTGGCCTGGCAAAGATAAATATAAAGATACATGGCGCGCGCTTGAAAAGCTGTACAAAGACGGCAAAATCCGCGCGATCGGCGTCAGCAACTTCCAAGTTCATCATTTAGAAGAGCTGTTGAAAGATGCTGAAATCAAACCGATGGTGAACCAAGTTGAGTTTCACCCTCGCTTGACGCAAAAAGAATTAAGAGATTACTGCAAAGCGCAAGGCATTCAGCTGGAAGCGTGGTCTCCGCTCATGCAGGGACAGCTTTTGGATAACGAAGTACTGACACAGATTGCTGAAAAACACAATAAATCTGTGGCTCAAGTGATTTTGCGCTGGGATCTGCAGCATGAAGTTGTAACCATTCCAAAATCCATTAAAGAACACCGTATCATCGAAAACGCTGATATTTTTGATTTCGAATTGTCTCAAGAAGACATGGACAAAATTGACGCATTAAATAAAGATGAGCGTGTCGGCCCAAATCCTGATGAGCTTCTGTTTTAATCAAAAAACTCCCCGTTATGGGGAGTTTTTTTAGTGCGTTTTTTTCTGTTGAATGAAAAACAGCATCAAAAAGGAAATGACTACAATACAGACGACCCACGCCCAAGCAAGGGTATTGTTGCCGGAATCCAATGCGACATATATCGCCGTCGGCAGTGTTTGCGTAACACCGGGGATGTTTCCTGCAAACATGAGTGTTGCGCCAAATTCTCCGAGCGCCCGCGCAAGGCTGAGGATGCTTCCGGTCAGTAACGAAGGATAGGCAAGCGGGACGGAGATATGGATAAACACTTTCCATCTGCTAGCGCCGTCTACCATTGCCGCACCTTGTATATCGGGATCAATGTCAGCAAATCCGGTTTTGGCTGATTGATACATAAGCGGAAAGGCTACAACAGCCGAGGCGATCACAGCGGCCCACCAGGTGAAAATGACAGGCTGCTGGAAAATCCACTCGATGGCTTGTCCGATGAAGCTGTGCTTTCCGAAAATGACGATCAAAATAAAACCGACAACAGTAGGCGGAAGAACGAGCGGAAGCATAAAACATGTTTCGAGTGCCGTTTTTCCGAAAAATGATGCCCGTGACATCCATGCTCCAGCAAGTGTTCCGAGAATAATGACAACAATTCCGGCAACTGCCGCCACCTGAAAGGAAAGCGCAACGGGTGTGAAAAATTCTGAAGCGCTTATGCTACTCGGCAGTAAAGCCATATTTCTCAAATACTTTCATTGCTTCATCAGATTGCAGGTATTCGTAAAATTCCTTCGCTTCCTTACGGTGTTTTGTATCTTTTACGATTCCTAACGGATAGACAATTGGGCTGTGTGTATCTGCTTTTGCCTCGTCAATAATGTTGACCTTTTTCGAGACCAGGGCATCTGTTTTATAAACAATACCTGCGTCTACATTGCCGGTTTCAACATAAGAAAGAACTTGGCGAACGTCTTTTCCATACACAATTTTATCCTTCACTTTGTCCCATAAAGACAGCTTTGTCAGTGATTCTTTCCCATAAGCTCCTGCCGGTACGGATTCCGGAGTGCCAAGGGCGATTTTTTCTGATTCAGCCAGATTGCTGAAGCTTGTCACAGGTGAATCTCCGTTTTTCGGTACGACCAGCACAATTTCATTACCGACCAAATCAGTGCTGTCTTTTTTTGCGATATCTCCATCATCCACCAGCTTTTTAAATTTATCCTCAGCAGCTGAGAAGAACAGATCTGCTCCTGCTCCTTGAGAAATCTGTTTTTGCAAGGCGCCGGAAGAGCCATAGTTATCTTGGATGGTAATATTTTGATGCTCTTTTTCATAATTTTTTTGGATTTCCTCAAGTGCATCCTCCGCGCTGGCGGCAGCTGAGATGGTTAACGTTACTTTTTTCTCGCTGTCCGTTGAAGACTGGTTTGAAGAACAGCCTGCTGCAAGGAGAAAGGCAGTTAAGGCTGCGATGAAAATAGAATACTTCTTAAACATGATTGCACCCCTTATCATTAGATATAACTAATTATAACTGATTATGTTTGGTTTATGTGGGTTTTTTTACATTCGGCGAAAAGGTATAATAAAATAGGAGAGTGATGATGATGAATGAAACCTCTTCCTATACGATAGAAGAAGTTGCAGGTCTGCTGAAGGTATCAAAGCTGACCGTTTATGATTTGATTAAAAAAGGCGTGCTGCCTGCTTATCGTGTCGGAAGGCAGATGCGTGTGGATGAAGAAGATTTAAAGCAATATAAAACGAATATGAGAATGTCTCAGCCCATCGCTGCAACAGAAGCGCCGAAACAGGTGCAGGAGGCTGAGCCGGACGGCAGACGGAATGTCATGATCAGCGGACAGGACATTTCGATGGATCTTCTCAGCAAGCATTTGGAGAATGCCATTCAGGAGACGCCGCTCCGTAAATACAAAGGAAGCTTAAACAGCCTGATTGATATGTATCAAGGCAAGTGTGACATTGTCAGCCTCCATTTGTACGATGCTGAAACGGGCCAGTATAACGCTCCTTATGTAAAACGGATTTTGACAGGTGAACCGTTTTGTCTCATCAATGTCGTTCTCCGCAAAGCAGGACTGTATGTGAAAAAAGGGAATCCGAAAAACATTCAAGGCTGGAAAGACTTGAAAAGAGCCGATATCCGGATCATCAACAGGGAAAAGGGTTCTGGCGCAAGGGTGCTCCTTGATGAACAGCTTGGCTTGCTTGGTGTGAATCCGGCTGATGTAAAGGGATACGGCGATATCGTGACCGATCATTACGCTGCCGCTTCACAAGTTTCAAGCGGACAGGCTGACGCGGGAATCGGGGCGCAGCACGCGGCACATATGGGCAGTGTTGATTTTATCCCGCTCATCGACGAACAATATGATATCGTTGTTTTGAAAAAACATGAGCAGCTGCTGAAAGCCGTGAAGGAGATTTTGAATTCTGAGGAATACAAGGCGAATTTGTCTCATTTAAACGGCTATGAAACGAAGCTGACTGGCAAGGTGATGTTGGAAACGTAAAAAATCCCTCTTGATAGAGGGATTTTTTCATTCGGAAAACCTGAGCAGGTCACCATTTAAAATTTTATCAGAGAGAGAAAGTTCTTCGTTTGCTTTCTCCTTGTAAGGGAGGCACGCATCCTGATCTTCCAGCACTTCACCTGTTTTTTGGCTATAGCACGTGTTCTTTGTGTATATATAATCGTTCGTAATAAAGCTGCCGTTTCGCAGAACGGCGAATGGGGTGCGGTCGCCCGACAGCAAATCATTGCCGAATTGGATATCGCCTTTTGTCTCAACGCCGAGCAAATGCATCAGCGTCGGCCTGACGTCGACCTGTCCCCCGGCATCAGGGATGGTTTCCGGCTGTTGATCGGTGATTCCCGGGATATGTATGATAAACGGCACCCGCTGGAGCTGAACGTTGTCATACGGTGTGATTTCGTCTTTCCTTAAAAACTCAGCCATGGCCTCGTTATGGGCTTCAGAAATGCCGTAATGATCTCCCATAAATACGATCATCGAATTTTCGTATAAGCCTTCGTCCTTCAGTTTTTTGATAAAATGCTTCAATGCCTCATCCTCATAGCGAACCGTGGTCACATAGCGGTTTAACAGATCACTGCTTGAATCGAATTCATCTATCAGCTGATCCTTTTCATCAATCTCAAACGGAAAATGATTCGTTAACGTGATAAAACTGCTGTAGAACGGCTGCGGCAGGCTTTTCAGCTTTTCGGCGGACTGCTCTAAAAATTCTTTGTCTTTTAAACCCCAGCTTGTCGATGTCCCGGGAGTGACATGAAAATCATCAACATCAAAAAAGCGGTCAATGCCAAATGTATCGTACATGACATCTCTGTTCCAAAATGTTTTATGGTTAGCATGAAAGACGGCTGAATAATAATCGTGCTGCTTCAGCGATTTATACATCGTATAAAATTGATGGTCGCTTTTCGTGAAAAAGACGGCGCCGCTAAGGGAAGGATACAGTGAGTTAGCGACGATAAATTCTGAATCTGATGTTTTGCCTTGTTCTGTTTGCTGATAGAAATGATCAAAGGAATAGCTTTTTTTAATGAGATCATTCATAAATGGGGTAATTTCTTTTCCATTTACTTTTTCATTCAGAACAAAGCTTTGGGTCGATTCAAGTGTTACAAAGATGACATTGCGCCCCTTTGCAAGACCGAATTTGCTTTGATCAGGCTTGCTGTAATCAGCCTCTGTGTAGTTTTTAATGGCAGTTATACTGTCTTCATCGGCAAAAGCTTTCGCGCTGATATTAACAGTCTGAGAAATTGTATCGTAAATATGGAACTGAAACAGGCCGATGCTTTTGACTAGCATTTCCCGGTCAAAAGAATGTGCCAAAAGCTTCGGCTGCTGTACTTCTGCAAGTGCCAGTGTGCATAAAAGCATGCCGCAGGAAGCTGCATAGTACCGTTTGATCGTGCGGGGAGCGGCTTTTGTCTGTGGGTGTTTGGTTTTTCTGGCGAACAGCAGCAGAAAAACCAAATCCACAAACAGGGCGATAAACAGAGGATGGAACAATTCTTTTACACTGCTTCCCATATCGCTCATGTTGCTCGCCTGAAATAAAACCGGAATGGTAATAAAATCGATATAAAAGCCGTAAAAAATCGTATTAGAGATCAAGATAACAGTCAGAACCAAATTGGCAATCAGCAAAAAAGCCCGCTGCTTGTTTCCTTTCAGAAGCAGGCCGATCCCGAATAAAGGAAGAATAAAGCTGAGCGGGTTGACCAGCAGCATTAGCTCCTCCAACAGAGTATCGATTTGCAAATCAAAGCCGAGTTTATATATCACATACGTTTTGATCCACATAAATAAGATCGAAAAACATAAAAACCGCTGATTGTGAAAAAAGGTTCCTTTCATCAATATGACTCCTCACGTTTTCTTGATCATCTGCATGAAATGCTTCTTAAGTAAAACCTACTAAAAACAGCCGGTTCAGACAAGTCTCAGCACTCATGTTTAAAACATGCGCCCATGAAACAGCATATAAAAGTAGTAACATGAAGCAAGGGTCAGGCCGGCTAGCACGAGCTGCTCAGAAAAACTGCCTGTCTTCATATATAATGGAAGCCGAACGCGGATCGTTGAAGGGAATAATAATTTGATTCCGTTCACCGTCCAAGCGTCAAGAATCAAGTGGCTCGCCATTCCGATCATCAGGCCGGCTGATATGTTTTTATCTGGAATGTATGTAGAAGTGATAAAAAACATGATGAGCATAAACAGCAAGCTGTGTGTAAATGTGCGATGGCCAAAAACGGAGCTGACCACTTTCGATAAAATAGGAAATTTTCTCCCGATTTTGCTTTGTGTGTGGCAGATATCGGGTATTAATGCTCCAACCGCGCCTGACGCAGCCATAAGCACTGGATCAAATCCATAATAATAAGCCGCTGCCGTACAAGAAGCGATGCCTCCCATGATGTGTGTTTTTCCTGTCATTTGCCGCTTCTCCTTTTATCTTTTGCAAAAAATCTCTGAATTACAAATATATCAAGAGAATGTATGTTTGATCAACAGGACTTTGGACGATAAAAAATATCCCGCATAATTTTTCAGGAAAGAGGTATCTTAAACATGTACCTATTTTTTAAAAGAGGTGATACGAATGGGTTTCTTTAATAAAGATAAAGGAAAACGTTCCGAAAAAGAAAAAAACGTAATCCAAGGAGCTCTTGAAGATGCTGGTTCAGCTCTAAAAGATGATCCGCTTCAAGAAGCTGTGCAAAAAAAGAAAAATAATCGATAACCACATGCGGATAGGGCTTGGCTCTATCCGTATTTTCCATCTGTTCCCTTTGACAGATCATCCTTTCTTTGATAACCTTCTGGGAGTAACTGAATAATTAAATCCTCACTCTTTCTCAGTGAGGTAGAGGTTGCGCGGATGATGAGTCACACATGCCAGGCTGACAGGGGCTGTTAAACATGTGTAAAAGGCATCAGCGCCGAAGTGTGGAGAAAGCCGATCCTTCTCTATGCTGGGACTGTATCTGAATAAGTGCAGGACTGCCGCGTGCTTTTTCGCGGAGGGCTATCCGGAGATCAAGGGTGTGTGTTTCTTTAAGCATGGACTTTTGTTCAGGCTTTTTTTGCGTTTATATGATCTCGGGGTCTGGTCCGTACAAAGAATCATGGAGGTACTGGAATGGAACAGACAAAAAAATGGGGTTTTTGGTTATTAACGGCGTTTGTCGTTGGAAATATGGTTGGATCAGGAATTTTCTCCTTGCCGAGCTCGCTTGCTTCAATTGCGAGTCCGTTTGGAGCTACGTCCGCCTGGCTTTTGACAGGTGCCGGCGTGCTGATGATTGCACTTGTGTTCGGACATTTGTCCATTCGCAAGCCTGAACTGACAGCGGGACCGCAAAGTTATGCAAGAGCGCTGTTTTCTGACCCGAAAAAAGGCAACGCTGCCGGTTTCACAATGGTGTGGGGCTACTGGGTGGCGAGCTGGATCAGTAACGTGGCGATCATCACAAGTCTCGCCGGTTACTTGACTTCGTTCTTCCCGATCTTGGTTGATAAACGTGAGATGTTTTCGATCGGCGGGCAAGAGGTGACACTCGGCCAATTACTGACGTTTGCCGTATGTACGATCTTGTTATGGGGAACGCACGCGATTCTTGTTGCCAGCATTAACGGCGCAAGTAAACTAAACTTTGTCACAACGCTTTCTAAAGTGTTAGGTTTTGTCTTCTTTATCGTTGCCGGTTTATTTGTGTTTCAAACGGCATTATTCGGTCATTTTTATTTCCCGGTTCAAGGAGAAAACGGCACAAGCATTGGAATTGGCGGCCAGGTTCATAACGCCGCGATTTCTACACTGTGGGCGTTTGTCGGAATTGAATCCGCGGTGATCCTGTCCGGCCGTGCGCGCTCTCAGCGTGATGTGAAACGTGCGACAATTACCGGCTTGCTGATTGCCTTGAGCATATATATTATTGTGACTTTAATTACGATGGGTGTTCTGCCGCATGATAAGCTTGTCGGCTCTGAAAAACCATTTGTTGATGTACTCTATGCGATTGTTGGAAACGCGGGAAGCGTGATTATGGCGCTTTTGGCTATCCTTTGTTTATTCGGAACGATGCTCGGCTGGATTTTGCTTGGCTCTGAGGTGCCATACCAAGCCGCTAAAGCAGGAGATTTCCCGGCATTTTTTGCAAAAACGAATAAAAAGGGAAGTCCGGTCATTGCACTTATTATTACAAACGTCATGTCACAGGTCTTCATTTTCTCGGTTATTTCCCGGACAATAAGTGACGCATTTACATTTTTAACGACAGCGGCTACACTTGCATATTTAATTCCGTATCTGGTATCTGCAATCTACAGCTTGAAGGTAGTCATCAAAGGTGAAACGTATGACCAGCTGAAAGGCTCCCGTGTAAGAGACGGATTGATCGCGATACTGGCGTGTGCATACTCCGTGTTTGTTATCGTAACAGGCACAGCAGATTTAACGACATTTATCCTCGGCATCGGTTTATTCTTTGTCGGCTTAATCGTTTATCCATTTGTGAGTAAAAAGTTCCAGAAAGAAAAACAAGCATAATGAAAAGTCACCTGATTTGCTCAGGTGTCTTTTTTATAAAATCACAATTTCTCCTGTTAGGAATCCGTTCGTTAAATATGCAAAAAACGTTTTTCAGTCTCTCCAGCATAAAAAAACTGATCGTGTTGAGGATGCAGCTTAATATGAAGGCTCAAAGAAAATATCCGATATGATTCAAATTGAGCCGTTCCTTATAAATCAGCAAAAGAGCCGCGGGTAGGCGGCTCTTTTGTTTATTTAGTCAAGCTTTCCGTAATATACTCCAGTTGTCCTTCTAATGAAATCGGGTCTGTGAAATAGAAGCCAATCGGATCAATCTTGTATACATGGCCATTTTTAACGGCATTCAGGTTCTTCCAAATGGAGCTGTCAAATACGCCGCCATCATCACCGCCTGATTGCCATGGGCCCGCGAAAATGTAATCCCCGGCGAAATCAGGGAGCTTCTCTAATGAAATACTTGTATAACCTGGCCCCTGGTCAATGGCTTTTTCTTTTGTCAGCTTTGTAGCCTGCAGGCCGAGGTCTTTGTAAATGATGCTTCCGCCTCTTCCAAAGTCTTTACCAAATACGTAAATGTCTTTTCCGTTCGTTTGCATAATGGAAATGGTTTTGTCACCGACCGCTTTTTTGATTTTTGTTTTAGCGGCCGCAACTTTTTTATCCCACTCGGCCAGCCATTTTTCAGCTTTATCTTCAGTTCCCGTCATTTTTGCAAATTCTTTCAGCTGTTCGATGTTGTCGAGCTTATCGTATTTTACTGCGACAGTCGGCGCAATTTTTTCAAGCTTTTTAATATCAGCGCCCTGTGTTGTCCAGACGATAATCAGGTCAGGGTTCAAATCAATGACCTTTTCAACCGAAGTGCCGTCTCCGATGTTTTCGACGCCGTCGGTTTTTCCTTTGTAGTAAGGGTTTTTAAATACATTCTCAGGCGCACCGACAACGTTGATGCCGAGTGTTTTGAAGTAGCCGTAATAGCCGTCTGCCATGACAACCACCCGTTTAGGATGCTTCGGGATTTTTACATTTCCGTTTTCAGCCTTGTATGTAAAGGTTTCTGCGCCTTTTGAATCAGAGGCAGAACCTTTGCTTTCTGAGTTATTCCCGCAGGCTGCCAGCGCTGCAATCAATAACAGGGCAAAAAACGCGGCTCCGAGTTTCTTGTATATATGGGTCATATCTCATACCTTCTTTCTAAAAGATAGATGAAAAAGAGAATCATTATCATCTGTGATTATACCACTGCAAGTGCCGGTTGACACGATATTTTTGCAAATGCATTTTCATTTTTGTTCAAAACACTCTATTAAATCAGCTGAAAAAAGTGATATACTGAAACAGCAATTGATAATCATTATCAGTAACAGAAAGGAAGTACGGCAGTTGAGTCAACATAAAAATATACAGACTGCATCAGAAGAAATCCAATGGACGTCAAGGACATATGGCGCGGTCATCGTCCTTATTGCAGGTCTATGCCTGCTTTGCCTTGGCGCATTTTTATCCATATCCCTCGGTGCAGCGGATATTCATTTGCGCACTGTATGGGACGCCATTTTTTATTTCAAGCCGACAAAGACATCTCACCAAATTATACATGATCTTCGGCTGCCGAGAACGGCGGCTGCCGCGCTTGTAGGCGCATTGTTGGCAGTGTCGGGAGCAATCATGCAGGGGATGACGAGAAACCCTTTGGCAGAGCCTTCGATTATGGGTGTGACATCAGGCTCTGCGTTTGCGGTTTCGATTGCGTTTGCCTTTTTTCCCGGACTTTCTGCAATGGGGCTTGTGCTATGGTCCTTTGCGGGAGCGGGGCTGGGGGCATCGACGGTAATGGGCATCGGCTTGTTTTCAAGGGGCGGACTTACGCCTGTAAAGCTTGCTCTGGCGGGTACGGCAGTTACTTATTTCTTTACCGGCATTTCAACTGCCATTGCAATTCGCTTTGATGTCGCTCAGGATATCAGCTTTTGGTACGCAGGCGGGGTAGCGGGTGTGAAATGGCCGGGGGTCCAGCTTTTGTTTATTGCAGGGGCTGTCGGTTTAACGCTTGCGTTTTTCATCGCCCGGTCTGTGACAGTGTTGAGTCTCGGTGACGATCTGGCAAAAGGGCTTGGACAATATACATCAGCAGTGAAACTGGTGGGCATGCTTATTGTAGTAATTCTGACCGGAGCTGCGGTTTCCATTGCCGGCACCATTGCATTTATCGGGCTGATTATTCCGCATATTACCCGTTTTTTGGTCGGTGTGGATTATCGGTGGATCATTCCTTGCTCGGCGGTGCTCGGTGCTGTTTTGCTTGTTTTTGCTGACATAGCGGCCAGACTCGTAAATGCGCCCTTTGAGACGCCTGTCGGCGCGCTGACTTCTCTGATCGGCGTTCCCTTTTTCTTTTATTTGGCACGTCGTGAAAGGAGAGGGCTGTAATGAAAACAAAAACAAACAAACCGCTTATTGTAATGGCTGTGACCTTTTTGCTTATCGTGGTGGTCTTTTTTATCAGTCTCAATTTGGGCGTTATCAAAATTGCACCGCTTAAAACGCTTCAGGTCTTTTTCGGCCAAGGAACGGCGCGTGATGAACTTGTCTTATTTGAGTTCAGGCTGCCTCGGATCATCCTTTCTTTGCTTGTTGGAGCAGGGATCTCCGTAGCTGGAGCCATTTTGCAAAGCGTGTCTCAAAATGAACTTGCCGAGCCTGGTATTCTCGGAATTAACGCCGGCGGTTCACTTGCTGTAGTGCTTTTTATATACTTTTTTCAAGGGTCAGCTTCAGATCTCAGCTTTTTCGGAACATTTATGCTGCCATTCAGTGCTTTGGCAGGAGCAATCCTCGCTGCGTTTCTCATTTATATTCTGGCATGGAAAAAAGGCGTGACACCGATTCGGCTGATTTTAGTCGGCATAGGGGTGAATGCCGGATTCAATGCCCTGTTGCTGATTTTTCAGCTTAAGATGGACCCTCATGATTTTATGCAAGCCGCGGTTTGGATATCCGGCTCAATATGGGGGGCGAACTGGAATATGATCTGGGCGATTCTCCCTTGGATTGTGATCTTGCTTCTGTTTACTTTATATAAGGCACGCTATTTGAACATTATGCAGCTCGGAGACCAATTGGCGACCGGGCTGGGCACCGCTGTTGAAAAGGAAAGACGGATTCTTCTTCTGGCAGCGGTCACTCTTGCCGCTTCATGCGTGGCAGCTGCGGGGGGCATTGCGTTTCTCGGATTGATCGCGCCGCATGTGGCTAGAAGGCTGACCGGTCCACGTCACCAGACGCTGATACCGGTCTCCGCCTTCATCGGCTCATTCCTGTTTTTGCTTGCTGATACGCTGGCGAGAAATGTATTGGCACCATCAGAAATTCCGGTCGGACTTGTCATTTCCGTGCTAGGTGCGCCTTACTTTATTTATTTATTGATGAAAGCGAATTAGAGGAGGGGGCCGAATATGAATTCATTATCAACGGAACAGCTTGGAATCGGTTATGGCGACAGGGTGATTGTAGAGGATTTAAATATATCGATTCCTAAAGGGAAAATTACCACCTTAATTGGCCCGAACGGCTGCGGGAAATCAACGATTTTAAAAACAATGTCCAGAATTATGCGTTCACATGCAGGTGCCGTCTATTTAAACGGCAAAGCGATTCATAAAATGTCTACAAAGGACATTGCAAAAGATATGGCGATTCTTCCACAGACACCTGAAGCGCCGAGCGGCCTAACAGTGCACGAATTGGTGTCGTACGGCAGGTTTCCGCATCAATCAGGATTCGGCAGATTAAATGACGAAGACCGCCGGATTATCAAATGGGCGCTTGAAGAAACAGGCATGGCTGAATATGCTGAACGGCCGATTGAGGCATTGTCAGGCGGACAGCGTCAACGTGTGTGGATTGCCATGGCGCTTGCGCAAGGGACGGAACTGCTTCTGCTGGATGAACCTACAACGTATCTTGATCTTGCACATCAGCTTGAAATTCTGCAGCTGCTTGACAGACTCAACAAAGAGCAAGGGCGGACGATTTTAATGGTCATTCATGATCTTAACCATGCAGCTCGTTTTTCTCATTATATGATCGCGCTCAAAAAAGGCACGGTCATCAAGGAAGGAACTGCTCTGGAGGTCATGACACCGGACATTTTAAAGCAGGTATTTCAGATTGATGCCGAAATCGTGACTGATCCCCGTACAAATAAACCTGTATGCTTGACATATGACTTGATTAAAAATGAAAAAGAGCTAGTTACTGTATGAAAAAATCCCGGTTTGAAGCCGGGATTTTTTTTATTCGGCTTTGAAAATACAATTTTTCTATTTGATTCCGTCATTTCAATAAAAGGATTGCAAGTCTTTTTGAATTAATAGATAATATTGGTTAGAATGTTTCGAAAATATTACATAGTTTACAGAAAGAGGAGATCGTTGTGTCCAAGAAGAAAAAATGGCTTATTGGCGGTGCGATATGTGCCGGTGTGCTTGTATTGGCTGGGATCGGCGCTGGCGGTTTTTACTTTTTTACCCACATGAACCAAGTTGCCGTATCATCGGAGCCCTATGCTGAATCGGTCGCGGTATACATGGGAGGAGATTCAGAATCAGGCCAAACGTTTTCTGGAAAGGTTGAACCTGAGAAACAGCAGAAAGTATACATAGATTCAGAAAAAGGCAGCATTAAAAAAACATACGTCAAAGAAGGCGATCAGGTTAAAAAGGGCGATAAGCTTTTTGAGTATGAGGGCGAGGATCATTCTGATGAAGTGGAGCAAGCCAATTTGCAAATTGAAATGACAAATCTGCAAATCAACCGTTTGCAAAAATCAATAACGGAAACGGAAAAGAAGCTGAAAGTTGCAGGGAAAGAAGAGAAAACCCAGCTTCAAGATGAACTTGATCAGGCCAATTTCGATTTGAAAACAAGCCAGCTCGAACTGAAGCAGCATCAAAAAGAACTGGCTGGCCTGACGAAAAACAAAGGTTCCAATGTCATTACAAGCAAGCATGACGGAATCGTTCAAAGCGTCAATCAGGATATCGCTGACGGTGCAACAGGCGACCAGGCAACAGGCCCGTATATCCAGATTGTTTCGACAGGCAAATATCTGGTCAAAAGCCAAATCAATGAGCTGTTAATGGACACGATCAAAAAAGGCAGCAAAGTCAGGGTCACGCTGAAAACAGGCGGTGAGGGCGAGTGGAAAGGAAAGGTCACCTCGATCGGCAAGCTTCCAGCGGGAGCAGGCGAGGGTGAAGAATCAGAAAGCTTTGCTGATGAAGAAATGAACCCCCAGTCCTCTAACTATCCTTTCACCATTTTATTAGACAGCCATAAAGGTCTTGAAGTCGGCTATCATGTCAATATCGAAGTGATGAGTGATAATGCTGATGCGGATACGATCAAGCTGCCGTCCGACATGGTCATTCAGGATGACGGCGAACCGTATGTGTGGAAAGCTGATGAGAATCAGAAAGCGGTTAAGCAGCCTGTTGAAATCGGAGAGACTGATGAAAATGACATGGTGGAAATTAAGAGCGGCCTGACGCCGGAAGATTATGTGATCTATCCTGATCCCGCGGTCAAGGAAGGAAAGCAGGTTACAGTCAATGCTGACACTGAATAATATTTCGAAGTCGTACAAGCTGGGAAAAGAAGAAGTTCCAATCTTGAAACATATCAATCTGACTGTTCAGGCGGGGGAGTTTTTAGCTATTATGGGGCCTTCCGGTTCTGGAAAGTCAACGCTAATGAATATTATCGGCTGTTTGGACAGGCCAACCTCAGGAACCTATACGCTTGACCAGATCGATATATTGAAAGGGAAAGACGGGGCTTTAGCCGAAATTCGCAATGAATCAATCGGGTTTGTGTTTCAAACTTTCCATTTGCTGCCGCGTCTCACCGCGCTGCAAAATGTCGAGCTGCCGATGATCTACAATAAAGTGAAGAAAAAAGAGAGAAGGCAACGGGCATATGAAGCGCTGGAAAAGGTCGGATTAAAAGACAGGGTCTCCTACAAACCGCCTAAGCTGTCCGGCGGCCAAAAGCAGCGGGTGGCGATAGCGAGGGCCCTTGTCAATCAGCCGAGGTTTATTTTAGCTGATGAACCGACCGGGGCGCTTGATACCAAATCAAGTGAACAAATTTTGTCACTGTTTTCCGAACTGCATCGGGAAGGCAAGACCATTATTATGATAACCCACGACCCGGACGTCGCCAAAAAAGCTGACAGAACCGTTTTTATCAGAGACGGAGAGCTGGTATTAGATGAGAGAGGGGATATCAGCCATGCTTGAACATATTCGAATCTCCTTTCAATCCATTTTTTCTCATAAATTAAGATCGATTCTGACAATGCTCGGCGTGATTATCGGCATAGCGGCAATCATCGCGATTGTTTCAATGCTGAAGGGCCAAAGTGAGCAATTAAAGCAAAGTATGATCGGCATGGGAAACAACGCGATCAACGTTGTCTACCAGCCGTCTGGCGGAGAAGAGGAGAGCGGCGGCCCTCAGGTGTCGTATGCGTCCGCGCCGCCTGTAGCGGAAGAAACAGTAAAGGCGATCAAATCAGATCCGATGGTCAAAGGATTATCCTTATATTACTTGTCAGAAGGCGCGAGCGTTTTTCATTTAACAAACGTTTCGTATCCCCAAGTGTATGGAGTGGACGATGATTACTTCGACATGTTTCCAATCCGAATAACCGAAGGGAGAAAGCTGACGGAAAACGATTTAAACAGCACACACCAAGTAGTGATGATCAATGAAGCTGTCAGAGATGAACTGTTTCCAGACGGAGAAGCTCTGCATAAAAACATTGAGATGAATGGTGTGCCGTTTAAGGTCGTCGGTGTTTTTAAAGAAAAAAATCAACAGGAAAGCATGTTTGAAGGCGACTACGCGAACCCGGTTTTGTACGTGCCGAAAAAAGTGTGGCCGCTTATTGAAGGATTTGACGCGCCAACGCAGATTGCCGTGCAGGCTGATTCTTCTGAGCATATCCAAGAAGCGGGTGTAATGGCTGCAGATCTTTTAAATCAGGGACTGTCAGAAGCTGAGCTGGAAAAAGCAGAGTACAGTGTAATGGATCTTCAGGAGATCGCGCAGGAAGTGGAGTCCTTTAATCAGTCATTTGCATTGCTGCTTGGCGGTATCGCCAGTATTTCACTTTTGGTGGGCGGTATCGGCGTCATGAACATTATGCTCGTTTCCGTAACGGAGCGCACGAGGGAAATCGGAATTAAGAAAGCGCTCGGTGCTAAGCGGCGTGTGATTTTATTTCAATTTTTAACCGAGGCTGTCGTGCTGACAAGCATTGGCGGAATACTCGGTGTGCTGGCGGGCTTCGGCATCGCCAAGCTGCTGACGGTCATTTTTCCGATGCCTTTTATCGTCTCCATTCCAGCTGTTGTCGGAGCACTCATCTTTTCAATGGCAGTCGGCATTATCTTCGGCTTGCTTCCGTCTATCAAGGCTTCGAAGCTTCAGCCTGTAGACGCGCTTCGCTATGAATAAAAAGAACGCATCCAATTGGAATGCGTTCTTTTTTAGCTGGGAAGAGCCGAGTTGCATTTGTCTAAAATCAAAAAAACGGCTGCGACAATCATTTCTTCTGTGGTGGACAGCCAGATGTCGCTGATCAATTGGTCTGTTGTATGAGCAGTCATCCACAAAAACAGCAGCTGTACGATGCCGGCAAGGAGAATGAATAGACGTTTTCCTGTCTTGAAAAATGTAAAACTATGTATCATCAGCCTTTCAAATGGTTCAAAGCATAATCCGAGAACAAGAAATACCACGGCAAAAAGCAGGACATGAGCTGCTGAGCGGTAGCTCGTTCCCGCTAAAGAAAACAATATATAGATGACAGCAAAATAGGTCAACACCACTGCTGCTGCGGCTAGCAAGTACTTTATGGAGAGCCGCAATAAGCGTTTTGAAGGGTTTTGATGTTTCACTGGTTCAGCTCCTTATGAAGGCTTGCAGAGAACGAGTGCTCTCTGCAAGCCGCAAGTCTTTTATTTACTGCATTTCTTTTTCACTACTGGGTGCTTTTCTTTTGAAAGCACATCAGTAAAGTCTTTGCCCAAGTCAAGGTGTGCTTGAACAAATGTTTCAGGAAGCATGGCAAGCCATTGGTTTAAAGATACATCAGCATAATGGTCGTCTTTGAAGATTTCTAAAAAGACAAGCGGTTCATCCCCGATGTTTTCAACGTAATGACCCATTGCAAATGGTACATATCCGACATCACCGGCTTGGTAATTAAACGTTCTGGCATGGCCGTCAGATGCAAAAACGGTCATTCTAGCTTTACCGGAGATGTAGTATTGCCATTCGTGGGTATTCGGATGCCAGTGCAGTTCTCTCATGGCGCCGGGTTCTACTGTTACGAGCGCTGATGCGATGGTTTTAGACACTTTGAAGTTTGTCGAATCTGCAATGTATACATTTCCTCCCTCAGATTCGATCGGCTCTTGTTCAAGAAGTCGGTAAGTAAATGGATAAGGCACTTCGCCATTTGGCCCTTCCACAATATCATCTTTTAAACTGCCAGGAAGTTGGTTTTCAAATATATATTTTTCTTTGCCAGGTAAATTGGCAATCTCTTCTTTTGTCACGCCAAAGTTCGCAGCAATGACTTCTTTTGGAGTGTGGGCCAGCCAATCTGTCAGCTGGAACGTGCTGTTTTCAGAGAATGATCCATCGTCAAATACGAGCAGGAACTCAGCTCCCTCCTCCAGCGCTTGGATGGAGTGCGGCAGGCCTGACGGGAAGTACCAAAGGTCTCCTTCACCTACATCGTCAATAAAGCTGCGCCCTTTTTCATCTACAATTGTGACTCTTGCACTTCCGTAAATCATATAAGCCCATTCAGCTTCTTTATGCCAGTGAAGCTCGCGAATCGCACCTGGCTTCAGCCGCATATTTACGGATGCAAGGTTTTCTGAAATCGGCAATTCACGTACTGTCACTTCACGGGCATATCCGCCTTTTTCTAATCGGTTATGAGTATCAGAGAACGAAAACTTCATATTGCTGACGGTGCCATGATCGGTTTCAGGCGGAACGAGCATATCAGGGTTTTGCCGGTCTCTTTCAATATTGCGCGGGATTTTTACCGTTGCTCCTTTGTCTCCTCTAATTGGCTGCGGAATGTCATTTTGTTTTTTCATGAAATGTTTCCTCCTTACATTTAAATGTGATAGCAGAAAGAGAAGGTGAAAGGCCTTTCGTTTTCCCTTCTGTTTTGTTAAGTGAAAAAAACCAGTGAAAAGTCAACTTCGATTGAAAAATTATTTTTTTGCATGATCTTTCAGTTCTGTCATTAGTTCTATTAGTTGATCAAACTTCTTTTCGAATCGGGTCAGCAGATACATTGCAATCAGCGCGGGAAACCCCAAATTGCCGATCTGTTTTACGACTTCCTCTATAAAAACCTGATCCATAGGAAAATACCTCCCTTCTTTTTCTGCAGTCATGTATGTAAGTGAAGGAAAACCGATAAAACGTAAACTGCTGCAAAGTATTTTGCAAAACACTAGTCGGAAAGTAGTAGTTTACTTTTTTTTGCTTTCCTTCATTTAATTTAGTAGGGAGGCGGTTTGATGGACTATCAAAGTCTTTTACGGTCAAAATGTAAGGAGATAATGAAGCATCCCATCGTGAAGCATTTTTTGAGCAATCCTCAGCATTACCGTTTGTTCAAAAACGTAATGGAAAGCCCTAACGAAAAAGATGCAAAATCATTGGACGAGCTATTTAAGCAGTTTTATAAAGAAATCCGCATCGTCAAGTATATGAATTCAATGATTCGCATCTTTTCTATTGATTTTGATAAGCGGGTTCGCAAAAACCAAAAACGGTATCCGCTGACGGTTGATCATCCGGAGGCGGGAGATCGGCTTCCTTCCGAAACAGGTAGCGATGCATTTGAAGAATTTTTAGACAGGCAGGATGATTTGAGCCAGCATGTACAGGATTACCAGCTCTACCAAGCGATCCAGAAGCTGACTGACAAACAAAAAAGTGTGCTGACGAAAGTCTATCTTCACGGTGCCACGATGCAGGAGATTGCAGATTCATTAGGGGAGTCCCGACAAAACATTTCCAACATTCATAAAAAGGGGCTGGAGAATATCAGAAAGCAGCTAGCGGCGCAAAAAAGGGGGAAAAGTAAGCTGTGGACGGCCAGTTTGAACAAAAAAAGAAACAAAAAGACGAGACTTATGACATTGAGCATCTGATTGCATGCTTTTCACCGATGATCAGAAAAAAACTCAGCAATACGTCCTATCAAGAAAGAGAAGATTTAGAGCAAGAGCTGAAGATCAAAATGTTTGAAAAGGCTGATATGCTTTTGTGTCAGGATGTCCCGGGATTTTGGGAGTTTATTTTGTACATGGTAGATGAGAACTCATAATATTTTCATATGAAAAAACATCAAAAGGGAGCGCTTGTTTGCTCCTTTTTTGCTGTTTTGATTTGCCAAGCTCCAATGTATTCAAAAATGTACCATAAATAAACGATATAATGATAAGATGAAAAAAACAGTGACAGAAAGGAACATAAAAGTGGAAAATGCGTCAATTTTAATCGTAGACGATGAGAAAGCGATTGTGGACATGATCAAACGCGTTCTCGAAAAAGAAGGTTATCGAAATATACTGGATGCAGCAAGCGCAGAAGAAGCGATTCCCGTTGTGAAGGCCAATAAGGTTGACTTGATTGTGCTGGATGTCATGATGGGCGGAATGTCCGGTTTTGAAGCCTGCACACTTATCAGAGAGTATTCAGACGCTCCGATTTTTTTCCTGACGGCAAGATCATCCGACGCGGACAAATTATCGGGCTTTGCGGTTGGAGCTGATGACTATATCACAAAACCATTTAATCCGCTGGAATTAGCGGCGCGGATCAGAGCGCATCTCAAGCGTACATATCAATCGAAAGAAACGAGTTCAAATCAAACCTACACATATGATTACTTTACTTTTTCTCCGCAAAATGCCGAGTTGATCGTAGGCGGGGAAGCCGTTGCCTGTTCAGCCCAGCTTCTGCAGCTTTTGCAGTATTTTTGTGAACACCCTAACGTGGTGCTTTCCAAAGATCAAATATATGAAAAAGTATGGGGCTATCCTTCCTACGGTGACAACAACACCGTCATGGTTCATATTCGCAAGCTTAGGGAGAAGATTGAGCGCGATCCGAGCAATCCGGAGTATATTGTAACCGTTCGAGGTCTCGGCTATCGTTTTATCCCAAATCCTGAAGGCAAGCGGTCATGAGGTTAAGATGGAAGTTTTTGTTTCACTTTTTCGGCCAGATGCTGATTGTGATCCTGCTGCTTACGGTTATGCTTGTTGCGTCGTTTTTCTATTTAGACGCCCGTTTTAGCGATGCGGAATCCAATTCAGGGCTGACGAAAGCAACGACCGACACACTTGAGGCATATCTCGATGTAAACGAAGACGGGACATGGGAAGTGGATAATTTCCTGAAGAAATCTGTTGATAAACAGCACGGCTGGATGCAAATCATTGATTCGGAAGGAAACACTGATTATTCCTACGGCGTGCCAAAAGACGTGCCGGGCACCTATACCAAGAAAGAGCTTTTGTCTATTTATAAAACCAAAAAGCTTCATAACTATAAACTGAATTATTGGGCCATCAATATTGAAGATAAGTCGTATCTTCTATTGTCCGGCTGGAAATCAAAAAGTGAACAGCTCCTGACTTCCGTTGAAAAGCGTGAACAAAAGATAGACTCACTAGCGCACTATAAGTCTAGTACCATCGACTATATTAAACGGAAAAAAGGCGCCATTTACCTGTTAGACAGCAATGGAAAGATTCTCGACAGCATCAATAGCACAAAAAGCGAAAGAAAAACGATGAACCAGCTGGAGCTGCTTAAATACAGCTCTAAGCCTTGGAACTATAAGCGGGAAATTTCCGTTAAGATCCTCAATAAAGACAGATGGATGGTCGCTACGGTGCCAAACCCAGTCTATGTAACCGATCAGGAGTTTAACAAATCATTCCTGAAGGTTGTATTAAAAGCGATGTTTCTCGTGATGGCCGTTTTGTTCATGTATATCATTTGGATGACCGTTTGGTATATGTTCCGATTCGGGCTGCCGATTTTTCACACGATTAGATGGCTGGTCAATCTGTCAAAAGGGAAGCTTGAGGAACCCAGAAACCGGGACGGCCGTCCTGTCAGCAAAAATAAAAAGGGAAAAATCAAACAGCCGTACCGCTTCTTCGGTGAGATATTTGAATCAATGGATCAGCTGACTGAAACGCTGAGAAGGGATAAAAGAAACAGAGAAAAAATCCAGGCGACAAGGGAAGAATGGATTGCCGGTTTGTCACATGACTTAAAAACACCGCTCAGCAGCATTTACGGCTACAGCATGATGCTCGAGTCGAAGCAGTATGACTGGTCGCCGGAAGAAGTGAAAGAAATGGGGCAGGTTGTCAGAGAAAAATCTGAATACATGTCTAAGCTGATTGAAGACTTAAATTTAACGTATCGGCTGAAAAATGATGCTCTTCCTATTGAGAGAAATCTCACTAGCCTTATCCCGTTTTTTAAAAATGTCATTGAGGATTTTAAGAAAAATCCGTTTTCTGAAGGCTATGATATCTCGTTTGTATCCAAAGAAGAGCATATTGAATTTGCCCTTGATGAAGCGTGGTTCAGGCGCATATTAGAAAACCTCCTTGGGAATGCCGTGAAGCACAACGGCAAAGGAACAGAGATTCAAGTCATTCTGGAGCAAACAAAAAATCATATATCTTTAAAGGTGAAGGACAATGGGAAAGGAATGGATGAAGAAACGATCACCCATTTGTTTAACCGTTACTACAGAGGGACGAACACAAAAGATTCAACTGCCGGAACGGGTCTCGGGCTCGCGATTGCCAAGGAGCTTGTCCATCTGCATAACGGAACGATACATGTGAACAGCAGAATGAACATTGGAACGGTCATTACCATCCTTTTTAAAAAACAATAAACATCAAGTGGTTTGGACACCTCTTTGCCGGGAATAACAATATATAGACTGAAGCTAAAGAGGTGTAACACATGGATGCAGTATTGGAAGCAGACACTCGGGCAGTGATTGGAGAAGGCCCGTTATGGGATGAAGAAAACGGCCGCTTATATTGGGTTGATATCCTGGGGAGCGAGCTCCATATCTTTGACCCTGAAGAAAAAATCAACCGATCAATCAAATTCAAATCCTTTGTGACGGCGCTTGCGAAATATTCAAAGGATGAACTGATTATGACGATGAAGGACGGGTTTTACCTGTATCATCTTCGGGATGACAGCTTGGAAAAAATTAAACAGCCGAAGGACATGCATGAGAGCCTGAGATTTAATGATGCTAAATGTGACCCGTACGGAAGGCTTTGGGCGGGGACGACGAGCATGGAAGGCGAGCAAAAACAGGCGTCGCTGTACCGTTTGAATCTAGACGGCAGTCTTGTCAAAATCAAGGATCAAGTCTCCACCTCAAACGGTTTGGATTGGGACCGCGAGCGGAATTTGATGTATTACATCGACACGCCGACCCAGGAGATTGTACGTTACAGCTATGATCCTCAAAGCGGGGATGTTTCGAATCCAGAACCTGTCTATCGTTTTGATCAGTCAGACGGATTGCCGGACGGCATGACAATTGACCAAAATGGCATGCTGTGGGTGGCGCTGTTTGGCGGCAGCCGCGTTGTTCACATTGACCCGTTTCAGAAAAAAGAAATCAATTCAATCAGCGTGCCGGCTAAATATGTCACGTGCTGCGCGTTCGGCGGCAGAGACTTAAAAACCCTTTACATTACAACGGCAACAGAACAAATGACAGAAAAAGAGAGATACGAGCAGCCTCACGCTGGAGGGTTGTTTTCAGCACAACTGGAAACAGGCGGATATCAGCCGGTACCATTTGCTGGAGACGTATAAAAAAACGCATCCGAAACACGGATGCGTTTTTTTATACTACAGAGAACGGATAATGCCGCCTTCCACACGCTGTGCCGTGCCGTTAATGGCGGATGCGGCGTCAGACGCGAGGAATACGATTGTGTTGGCGACTTCTTCTGCTGTCGCGTATCGCTGAATAAGTGAGGTTGGCTCATTGACCTTGAAATAGTCTTTGATAAATGTATCTGTATCCTGGCCGGCTGCTTTTGCGGCGCCTTCCATATAGGATGCCACGCCCTCTGTCCAAGTAGGTCCCGGGAGCACTGAGTTAACCGTCACATTTGTGCCTTTTGTCATTTCAGCCATTCCTCTTGAAAGGCTGATCAGCGCCGTTTTTGTCATTGAGTATGGAATCATCGTTGGCAGCGGTTTGACGCCTGCTTCACTTGCAATATTTAAAATGCGGCCGCTGTTTTTGGCAAGCATTTTTGGAAGGAAGTGACGGCTTGTCCGAACGGCGCTCATCACGTTCACTTCGAAATATTGATTCCACTCTTCATCTGTCACATCGGCAAAGTCTTTTACCTCGAAGAAACCAAGGTTGTTGACAAGGATATCAATATCACCGATTTCATTTACTTTTTCAATAAAAGCCGCTGCTTCATCTGTTTTTGACAAATCGGCAGCAGCACCGTGCACCGTTCCATATCCAGAAAGCTCTTCAATCGTGCGATTAACAGTCTCCTGTTTGCGTCCGTTGACAATGACTGCCGCACCCTCTTGCAGAAAGCTTTTTGCGGCGGCTTTCCCGATACCGGACGTCGAGCCGGTGATTAAGACGAGTTTGTCTTTTAGCTGTAAATCCATAAGAATCATTCCTTTTGATTGATGATGGTATTAAGTATACAAGATCAAATTTAGTGTTTACGAGGATTTTGCTCCCATACACAATACGGGGAAAAGTCATTCGGGACACATATACAAGCCTGTCAGTCATATAGTATAATTACTCCGAAAAAAGGATACGAATGTCAAATAGGTGCCGGTCCGTGAACAACAGCCGGCTTAAAAGGGAAACCGGTAAAAGCCGGTGCGGTCCCGCCACTGTAATTGGCCAAGCGCCAAGAGCCAGGATACCTGCCTGTTTGATCAGCACGAATTCTGCGAGGACAGATGATGTGTAAACAATAGGCTTTTTTGTGTTGTTTACAGCATCTTTACCGTCGTAGAGATGCTTTTTTAGTTCGTTTAGGAGGAAGAGATTATGAAAAAACGAGCCGGGATATGGACTGCGCTCCTGTTGGCTGTTGTTATGCTGGCAGGCTGCGGCAATCCTGCGGATCAGAAGGATTCAAAGGCAAAACAAAAAACAGAAGTGTTCCCTGTCACCATTGATGATGCGTCGAACCAAGATGTAACCATCAAAAAAGAGCCAAAAAAGATTGTTTCATTAATGCCGAGCAACACAGAAATTACATACGCACTCGGCCTTGGTGACAAAGTGGTCGGTGTCACCACAAACGATACCTATCCAAAGGAAGTCAAAAAGGTTGAGAAAGTCGGAGATATGAATGTAAACGTTGAAAAAGTCATTTCTCTAAAACCAGATCTCGTTCTGGCCCATGAGTCTTCCATGTCAGCATCAGCGGATGCCATCAAACAGCTGAAAGACGCGGGCATTACAGTGCTGACTGTCAATGATGCACAATCATTCTCCGAGGTGTACAAATCAATCGAAATGATCGGAGAAGCTGGCGGGGCGGAGAAAAAAGCCGATCAGCTCGTGAAAAGTATGAAATCAGATCTAAAGGATATTCAAGAAAAAGCGAAAACCATTTCAAAAGACGAGGAGAAAAGCGTATTTATCGAGGTTTCTCCTGATCCTGACATTTATACAACCGGAAAAGATACGTTTATGAATGAAATGCTGAATGTCATCCATGCTAAAAACGCAGCTGCGGATCAGACAGGATGGGTGCAAATGACAGACGAGGCGATCGTAAAACTCAATCCTGATGCAATTGTTACAACGGACGGTGTGAAAGCGAAAGCTGTGGAAAAACGCGATGGCTGGAGCGAAATCAATGCTGTGAAACATCATCGTGTATATGATGTGGACCCTGATCTTGTGACACGTTCCGGTCCCCGTCTGATCGAAGGGGTCGAAGAACTTGCGGAAAGCATTTACCCGGATACGTTTAAAGAATAATCGTTATGCCGCATATATCATTGGTTTCTCATTTTTAGCCGTGAGCGTCATCTTAGGAATTTCTTGCGGCAGCCTGCATATTCCTATTCCCGCTGTTTTTCGTGTCTTTTGGCATCAAGGTTTCGGCGGCTCTATCGGTTCTGATGATCCGATGTACACTAATATTATGATGAATATCAGACTGCCGAGAGTTGTGCTGGCCGCCCTTGTGGGGGCGGCTCTTTCTATTGCAGGGGCCGCTTTTCAAGGATTGTTGAAAAATCCGCTTGCTGATCCCTATACGCTAGGTGTGTCATCCGGTGCTTCAGTCGGAGCTGTTGTGACTCTGTTCTTAGGTCTGCACCTTCCTGTCATCGGAGGGTTTACACTCCCGGTTGTGAGTGTAGCCGCGGCACTTGCCACGATGGCGGCGGTCCTTTTCTTCAGCCGCCTCGTTCATGCTTCGATGTCTGTTTCCACCCTCATTTTGACCGGTGTCATCACCAACTCTTTTTTGGGCGCATTTATTTCTCTTATCATCGCCTTGACAGGAGACAACCTGCTTCCGATTGTGCATTGGCTGCTTGGCAGCGTCTCAATGAGGGGCTGGAGCTATGTTATTTTGTTTCTCCCGTTTTTTCTTTTGGGAACCATTTTATTGATTATAAACGGAAGGGAACTGAACGTGATGACATATGGAGAAGATAAAGCAAAGCTTCTTGGAGTCAGTGTTCAGCAGAGGAAGATGCTGATTTTAATAGCCGGATCTCTTTTGACGGGAAGCGCTGTGGCAGTATCGGGTACGATTGGCTTTGTCGGCCTTGTGATTCCGCATATCACAAGGCTTTTGTGGGGAACGGACCATCGGCATTTACTGCCGCTGTCCGCCTTGCTCGGGGCAGGGTTTCTCGTTTTAGCCGATCTGCTTTCCAGAACCATCATTGAGCCGATTGAACTGCCGATCGGGATCATTACGTCCTTGGCGGGAGCGCCTGTGTTCGCTCTTATTTTAATTCGGCAGCACCGCGGGGGGAGAAGCTTATGATGAAGGCAGAAGGGCTGTCGGGAGGATACGGCGACAGCCGCCTAATTAACAATGTCAGCTTAACCGTGGAGAAGGGAGAATTTCTCGGAATTCTCGGCCCTAATGGAAGCGGAAAAACCACGCTTTTGCACTTGCTGACAGGTACGCTGCCGGCCAAGGAAGGCAGGGTTTATCTGGCTGGAAAACTGCTGGCGGACTATAAACCGAAGGAACTGGCGCAAATCATGGCTGTCCTGCCGCAAAAAACGGATCAAGCCTTCACCTTTACCGTCGAAGAAACTGTAGCCTTTGGCAGATATCCATTCCAAACGGGACTGTTCAGACAGCAGACTGAAAAGGATGAAGCCATTGTACAGGAAGCAATGGAGCAAACAGGAGTGGCCGATTTTGCGCAAAAGCCGATTCGCGAACTAAGCGGAGGGGAACAGCAGCGGGTGTATTTGGCACAAGCTTTGGCACAGCAGCCGCGCATTTTATTTTTGGACGAGCCGACTAATTTTCTCGATCTGGCTTATCAAAAAGACCTGCTTGATCTGATCAAACGCCTGACGAGAGAAAGCGGATTGGCGGCTGTCAGCGTTTTTCATGATCTGAACACCGCAAGCCTGTACTGTGATGAGCTCATGTTTATGAAAAACGGTACCGCCGGGCCTAAGCAAAAACCGGAATATGCTGTCACAGAACAAAGCATAAAGGCGGTGTACGATACAGATGTCACCGCCTTGGTACATCAAAGCTCACCTAAACCGATGATTGTGATTCAGCCTGAAAAAGATAGCGTGAAGCAGCAGTCTATCCCATTTGAAGCATTGCTCCAAGCGGGGCGTGATGACATTCTTCTGCAAACGGAAATCCCGCTTCGAACATTGTCCTCCACGCCTATCGGTGCAGGGTTTTCGTGGAGCAGGACGCTGATCCATAAACGGCTGCCAGATCAGCCAGATCCGATAGAAGGACTTACGGCCTGTCTTTCAGAAAGCGGTTTTCAACTGCAGGAGACGTGTGCGATGGCTTCTTCAGAAAGACTTGACCATTTCGTGTATCGAACATATGAAGACGGAGAGTTATCCGTTTTCATATGCGTTCAGACCGGCTTTTCGATTTGGATTTTGATTAACGGCTATGCGGCAGATCAATTCTTCATCAAGGCTCTTATGGCTGCCGAAGCAGAACGGACGAAAGTGCTGGGAGACGGAAGAGGCACAGGTGATATTCTCATCGCCGCGACTCAAACTCAGCAATCCGAAAACATAGAACAGCGGCTGAACCAATTGATAAAGAAAGGGACAGCTGAATGTATAAAAGAGGCTGCTGAGTTGTTTGAATAAGTCTGTAAAGGAGATTCAGGGTATGAAACTATATACAAAAACAGGCGATAAGGGACAAACGGGCTTAGTCGGGGGCAGGACGGACAAGGACAGCCTGCGCGTCGAAAGCTACGGCACGATTGACGAGCTTAACAGCTTTATCGGGCTTGCTTTGGCAGAGCTTTCCGGGCAGCTCGGCTTTGAAGATCTGACAGCCGAGCTGCTGACTATCCAGCATGAGCTGTTTGACTGCGGAGGCGATCTGGCAATCGTCACAGAAAGAAAAGACTATAAACTAACGGAAGAATCTGTTTCTTTTTTAGAAACACGCATTGATGCCTATACAGCAGAAGCGCCGGAACTGAAGAAATTTATTCTTCCAGGCGGATCAAAGGGTGCTTCGCTTCTCCATATCGCACGCACCATTACAAGGCGGGCAGAACGAAGAGTGGTGGCGCTGATGAAATCGGAGGAGATTCATGAAACAGTGCTGCGTTATCTCAATCGTCTGTCCGATTATTTCTTTGCCGCCGCCCGGGTTGTAAATGCAAGAAGCGGTATTGGCGATGTAGAATATGAAAGAAGTGCCATTGTGTTTCGGGACCGAAACAGCAGTGAATCATAAAAAGTGAAAACGAAAGCCGGCGTGTTCAAATACATGCCGGCTTTTTTTGTTTTTCACTCTGTCAATTTCCCATTTTACGACAAAAAGTGAACCTTATGAATTATTGACTGAAAAATGGAAAAATGAGATATTGTAATAAATAGATGTAAAAAATAGGCAGTGGGGGGCTCTGATGGATGGTGAATTTAATTGAAAGTGATAGCATCTGGAAGAGAAATTTCAATTATCTGTTTTTCTCAAGAATAGTCAAGATATCCGGCGATATGTTCGCATTTAATTCAATATTATGGTTTTTAATTTATGACGGCAAAGGTGCGATCGGCACTGCTTTATTGATTGCTGTCACGTTTTTGCCGGAAGCCGTTCTGGCGCCTGTGACGGGGCCTTTTATGAAACAGACCACGCTGAAATTCTGGATGTACTTTTCAGATCTGACAAGGGCGGCGATTGTTTTGATTATCCCTCTATGTCATTTTGCGGGCTTCTCTCCGCTGTGGTTTGTCATGACACTTATGATTGTGCATTCAGCTACTGGAGCTGCCTACAATCCCGCCTCTATCGCTTTGATTCCTCAAATCGTCAATGAACAGGGCATTCAAAAAGCAAACGCTGTGCTGCAATCCTCCGCTCAAATTGTCCGGCTTGGGGCTGTCACATTATGCGGCGCTTTTCTTACGTTTATCAGTCCTTCTTATACCATGCTTATCGCACTTGTGCTCTATTTGGTGTCGGGTTTTCTCGTTCTTTTTATTAAGTACACTGCGGTTGAATCTCAATCAGAGTCTGCGGTTGTTACACAGAGAGGCACATATATCGGAAGACTGAAACGCGGCTTTAGGCTCGTCAGAAAACACCAGATTTTATATCCGCTCGCCATTTACTGTATCTTTATGAATTTCGCGGCTGCCCCATGGGAAGCGCTCTCTGCCGTATACGTTGCGGAAGATTTAAACGGAGAGCCGATCGTTTACTCGCTGTTAAAAGCCACCACTGCCGGGGGTGCGTTTTTATTAGGGTTTGTGCTGGCGAAAGTCAAAGTAAACAGGTACGGCTTGTTATTCGTCACTGCTGGCATTATTGAAGGATTTGCTTTCTTTATTACCGGGATGAACACCTTTTTGCCGCTCGTCTTTTTCGCTGCTTTTACCTTTGGTGCCGCAGTCAGTGCTGTTAATGTTCCTGAGTACACGATTATCCAGACGTCTGTGGATAGTGAGGATCAGCCGCAGGTTTACGCCGTTATACATATGATCTCAAATATTTCGATTCCTGCCGGAGCTGTCATTTGCGGGTATGCCGCTAATGCTTTCGGCTCAGGAACAGTGATTGCTGCCGGCGGGATTGTCGAAATTATTGCGGGTATCGGAATCTTGCTGTTTACAAAACTGGCCAAAGCAGAAAGGTCCGACCTGATTAAAGAAAGGGAAGCAAGTGTTCATCTGTAAAGGGTTTTGAAACGCCATGCCTCGTGCATGGCGTTTTTTTGTGCCGATGGGTCCTGTGCGAGATACGACTCCGGTCTTATATAAAAATCAATCTCTGATTCGTTTTGCATATCTTCCAACTTGTATAAGATGAAGACAAGGAAAACGAAAGGAGGATCTGCATGAAGATCAACAAGAAAACAATAGGCGGATTCTTATTAATTGTATTTGGGATCTCCGTCTTTTTTGGAGGAGGAAGCTTCGGCTTTATCATCCCGCTCGCCATCGGGAGCTTGATGACATACGCAGGAGTCAAAAGGTTTGCCGCGGGAAAAACCATTACGGGAATCATCGTGGGCGGTATCGGAGCCATTATGCTCATCTGCTCACTTCCGTTTGTCGTCGGAATCGCATTGGCGGCCGCTATGGTGTATTACGGCTGGAAGCTGATGAAAAACGGATCAGCTGATAACGGTGTATCATCTTTTGATCCTGAACCGGCTTCTGCTGCCTACCAATCTCACTTTGATGACGAATGGGAAGAATTTTTGAAGAAAAAATAATATCAATATATTAGGAGGAATTAGGTATGGTATTAAAAAGAATCAGAGATATGTTTGTTGCGTCAGTTCATGAAGGACTTGATAAAATGGAGAATCCAAAGGTGATGCTGAATCAATATGTACGCGATATGGAAAGCGACATCGCAAAAGCAAAGCAAACAATTGTGAAACAGCACACGATTGCCTATCAATTTAAGAAAAAATATGAAGAAGCCGCTGAAGTGGCTGGCAAACGGAAAAATCAGGCACAGCTCGCATTTGACGCGGGTGAAGAAGAACTGGCGAAAAAGGCGCTGACTGAAATGAAGTATTTAGAAGGGAAGGCGGCTGAGCATAAAGCTTCCTATGAACAGGCAAACAGTCAGCTGGCTGATCTGAAAGAGCAGCTGGCTGCACTTGAAACAAAGCTTCAGGACGTAAAGGATAAAAAACAGGCGCTGATTGCGCGGGCAAATGCGGCGAAAGCTAAAGAGCATATGAATACGACATTTGACAAAATTGACAGTGAAAGCGCGTATCGTGAATTTTTACGTGTTGAAAATCGTATTGAAGAAATGGAAATCCGCGCGAATTATTCAAAGTCAGCGGAAGCCGGCGCAGAACTTACACGTAAAGAATTCGCAGACGATGTGGAAGCAGAGATTGAAAAAATGCGGACACTTTCACTGCAAAAATCAGACCAGACACAAGCGGCAAATGAATAAGCGGAACGGGGAAGGATTTGCGGTCAAGTCCTTCCCTTCCGCACGTATCAATTCGCAAGCTTTTCCTTTATAATAGAATGAATGAGAAGGATGAAACCGAATGAAAAAAATGCTTGGCAAACTGTTGATCACTGCCGGTATTCTGGTTTGTTTCGCTGTTGTCGTAAAAGATGTGTTTGCTGCAGGCCTGGGTTTCATAAATGGCATAGAAGCCGATTCAGCCAGCGCATCGCCGCGGGACATTGACAGCATGGTCATTGAGTCGGATAGCAAGGATGTCCGGATTATAGCGGAAGAACGAAGTGACATATCGGCAGGCATTTCAGGAGACTCAGGAAAGTTATTTGTTACTGAAAACAAAAGAAAACTGGAGCTGACCGTAAAGGAAAAAGAATTTCAATTTTTGAATGGGTTTAACCGTTCAACTCTTATCGTCAGGCTTCCGTATGATTATAAAGGTGATCTGGCAGTACGAACCTCAAGCGGCGACTTGTCTGTGGCCGGGAATGACCATCTTGCGCTTTCCGGGCTGAACGCAGTATCTGCGAGCGGAAATACGAGCGTGACGGACGTACGCCTTCAAGACCTGAAAGTGAAGGCATCATCGGGGGATGTTTCCATTTCAAATACCGTCTCTAAAACAGCCGGCATTGATTTAGCTTCAGGGGACGCAAATCTGGTTCATGTATCAGGCTCTCTTGATGTGAAAATGACTTCAGGAGATTTTAATGCTGTATTGAAAAAGGTAACCGGTCCCGTATCTGTCACGCTGACAAGCGGTGATGCTAATGTAAGCCTTCCCCAAAACGGCTGCTTTGCAGTCAATGCTTTATCAGCAAGCGGATACGTCAGTTCGCCGTATTCATTTGCTGACAAAGCACATAAAGAACAGCATCACATCACAGGCACGCAAGGAAGCGGCCGGCATCCAATCGACATCAAAACGGACAGCGGGGATCTAGCGATACGGTAGCACTAGGCAGAAGAAAGGAGGCGGACACCAGGAATGACAAAAAAACAGCTTCTCGGATTGATCATTGCTTTATTCGGCATCAGTATGTTTTTGCAAATTATCGGAATAGGCGATCTGCTGTTTTGGCCGCTCTTTTTTCTGATTGCCGGCTATTTCCTTAAAAAATATTCCCGTGATTGGCTTGGCTCCGTCATGTATATCTTTGCCGCGTTTCTATTTTTGAAAAACCTCTTCAGCATCACCTTTAATTTATTCGGCTATGCGTTTGCCGCATTTCTAATTTACGCCGGCTACAGGCTTATCAAAGGGAAGCCGATATTTGAACCGAATGAGAAACAGGTCAATCTCAATAAAAAAGAACATCATGATCCGCCAAAAGATGTAAAACATCCCGACATGCGCAGCTTTTTTATCGGTGAGCTGCAAATGATGAAGCAGCCGTTTGATCTGAATGATTTAAATGTTTCTGGTTTTATCGGTGATATCAAAATCGATTTGTCTAAAGCGATGATTCCCGAGGGAGAAAGCACAATCGTCATTAGCGGAGTCATTGGAAACGTTGATATTTATGTACCATCGGACCTTGAAGTAGCTGTCAGCTCGGCTGTTTTTATAGGAGACATCAATCTGATCGGCTCGAAGAAAAGCGGATTAAGCACGAAGGTATATGCCGCGTCAACCGATTTTAGCGAGTCAAAGCGCCGGGTCAAAGTGTCCGTTTCCTTATTTATCGGTGATGTGGATGTGAAGTACGTATGAGAAAAAAAATGCTTGCCAGCCTCCAATGGCGCGCCATCCGCATGACAACGGGAATCAGCCTGCTCCTTTTTGCCTGCCTGATTTCCTTTATGATGTTTTACTATCGGCTCGATCCGCTTGTTTTGCTGTCATCTAGCTGGTTCGGAATTCCGTTTATCCTGATTTTGCTTCTGATCAGCGTGACCGTCGGTTTCGCCTCAGGGTATATGTACGGCAACCGGTTGAAGACAAGGATTGATACATTAATTGAATCCATTTTAACCTTTGAAAACGGCAATTTCGCTTATCGGATACCGCCGCTCGGTGATGATGAAATCGGCCTGGCTGCTGATCAGCTGAACGAAATGGCGAAGCGCGTGGAACTTCAAGTCGCATCCCTCCAGAAACTTTCCAATGAACGTGCGGAATGGCAGGCTCAAATGAAGAAGTCGGTTATCTCAGAAGAACGCCAGCGATTGGCCAGAGATCTTCATGATGCGGTCAGCCAGCAGCTCTTTGCCATATCGATGATGACATCAGCCGTGCTGGAACATGTCAAGGATGCTGATGACAAAACAGTCAAGCGGATCAGGATGGTCGAGCATATGGCAGGCGAAGCCCAAAATGAGATGAGGGCGCTGCTGCTCCATTTACGGCCTGTTACCCTTGAAGGAAAAGGGCTGAAGGAGGGCCTTACGGAGCTTTTGGACGAGTTCCGAAAAAAGCAGCCGATTGATATTGAGTGGGATATACAGGACACAGCGATATCCAAGGGTGTTGAAGACCACTTGTTCAGAATCGTGCAGGAGGCCCTTTCAAACGTATTTAGACATTCAAAAGCGTCAAAAGTAACCGTGATTCTAGGCATAAAGAACAGCCAGCTCCGTCTGAAGGTGATTGATAATGGAAAAGGCTTTAAAATGGACCAGGTGAAAGCATCCTCATACGGATTGAATTCTATGAAAGAACGTGCAAGTGAAATCGGCGGGGTCGCCGAAGTGATTTCAGTAGAAGGAAAAGGCACCCAAATCGAAGTGAAGGTCCCGATTTTCCCGGAAGAAAAAGGAGAGAACGAACGTGATTCGAGTATTATTGATTGATGATCATGAAATGGTCAGAATGGGGCTCGCGGCTTTTTTGGAGGCGCAGCCCGATATTGAAGTCATCGGCGAAGCATCGGACGGCAGCGAAGGTGTTCGGCTTGCTGCGGAACTGTCGCCTGATGTCATTTTAATGGACCTTGTCATGGAGGGCATGGATGGCATTCAAGCTACAAAGCAAATTTGCCGGGAGCTTTCTGACCCGAAAATTATTGTGCTCACTAGCTTCATTGATGATGACAAAGTGTACCCGGTTATTGAAGCTGGCGCGCTCAGCTATCTGTTGAAAACCTCAAAAGCGGCAGAAATCGCCGATGCCATCCGCGCCGCAAGCAAGGGAGAGCCGAAGCTGGAGTCAAAAGTGGCGGGAAAAGTATTATCCAGGCTGCGCCACTCAGGTGAAAACGAGCTCCCTCATGAATCGCTTACGAAACGGGAGCTCGAAATACTCTTCCTGATCGCAGAAGGAAAGACAAACAAAGAAATAGGCGAGGAACTGTTTATTACGATTAAAACAGTCAAAACACATATTACCAATATTTTATCAAAGCTGGATGTCAGTGACCGGACGCAGGCGGCGGTGTACGCACACCGAAATCATCTCGTGAATTAGGCGGCTGTTATTTGTTTGCGCCTTTCGTTCCGAAGTCTCTGACAATCACATTGACCCGGTAGTCTATTTCCGCATTGCTGAAATAATCATCATCCCATTTTCTTGAGATCTTTTTCCACTTTTGAGGATAATGAATTCTGACTTGGTTTCCCAATCCGGTCACATCCGCTTTGATCTCTTTCTGCAGTTTCTCTGTAATAAATGTCGTTACTGTTTTGTGTACTTGTTTTTCGACTGTCTTTTCAATGCTTTTAATATATGAATCCTTAAACGAATCTTCACTAGGATTCCAGTCCTCAGATAGACGACCTTCAATAGTGCGGGTGACGGTGAATTTGAACTTTCCGTCCTTATAGGCCGTCTTGATCTTCCGATTGCTTGAATATACTTTATAAGAAAAGAGATGGCCATCGCGCTTCAAGTCAATGACGCCTCCCTCGACATTGCCTGAAAATAAGTTGATATTTTGAACCTCAATCGGGGTGAGATCTCCGTGCCATAATTTATTTTTGATGATAGAGGCTCCGTTTATCGCGAGCTTTCCGTTTTCCTTACCGACATGAGGGATGAGGAATGAATCGTCAGAGGTTAAGTGTTCTGAGATCTCCCCCAATGTAACTGGCTCCATCATTCTGATCGTCACCTTATTATTCTCTGTCAGATCATATATCACGTTGGATGCGGGTTCGTCTTCATCATTCATGTTAAATATATCCTTAGTTCGGCCGTTGGTGATAAAGACGTAGGAACTCCTCCTTGTTCCGTTGTCTCTGACAAACTGGTTAATAATGGCATCCGTTCCGATTTGATCCGCAATCACGTTTTTGGAAAGCAGAATGAGACGCAAATGCTGTAAAAACGTAGGATTATGCTTTAATGCAGAGGTTCTCATCATTTGATGGACAGTTTCACCCTTTGTGATAGAAAGCTGTGTCGGATCAGATGAAGAGCCCTCGCTGATTTTTTTCGGCACGAGAATTTGCTGTGTCAGCTCTAAATTTTCATCGTCAGGCTTGTCTAGCCCTACTCCGATCACTAAGCTTAATTCCTCGATATTCTCACTGTCCCAGCATCCGGACAGCAATAGGGTGCATATAAACATACATAAAATCCGGATTTTCATTTTGCTGTAATCCTCCTCTTGAGAGCTACAATGAAAAAGAGAATGAACGGAAGCAGAAACAGGGAGACAAAAATATAGCCAAGATAATCGCTATACATCATGACTTGATTGGCGTCATCCGGCCAGAGAGAAAAATAAAAGACCGCTATACCGATAATCACCATGCTTGTTTTAGTCGATAATCCAAATGTCTTCTTTAGCCCGTTAGCGGCAAAGTATCCGTAAATGACAAATGTGGTGAAAAACTGGATGATCCAGACCACCAGTAAAAACGATTCAAACCGTTCAATAAATATGCCTTTAAGCTCAAAGGACTGAAAGAGAGAAATAGTCGGCCAAATCAGCGTTTTTACCTCGGGAGCGGTCAAAGCTCCGACAACGATAATATACGTAAGGATATATAAAATAATCGGAATTAAAAATCCTAGAGACGCATATCTGAACGTGTATTTCTTTTTCTTCATATGTTCAGGAAGAAACAGCATCACTTCCATTCCTAAAAAAGAGATGGAAACGACGGTAAGGGAGTTTGCAATGGGTCCAAGGCCTTCGCCTAAAACAGGACGCAAATTATTGATATCAAAAATTTTAAAACTGATCCCGAACACAATCAGCAAAATAATAATGGTTACCGTTAAATAAAAGGGAAACAGCCGCGACACATCACTTAAGCCCCCAACGATTAAATAAATACCGCAGCAAATAAACGTTAAAATGATGACTTGAATTGGGGTTCTCTCCAGCAGGAAAAACTTCACCATTTCAGCCATTGCCCGTGTCTCGAAGCTGGCTACGCCGAGGAAATAGCCGCAGATCAAAAGGCCGATGATGCTGCCGATCCATTTCCCAAGCCCTTCCTTCAAATATTCAAAGAGTGAAGGGTATTGATGTTTTTTCTGAATGAGCGTGTTTAAATAAATGAAGAAAATAAAAATGAAACCTTCTAATATCAGCGTGATCCAGCCGTCAGGCGTATTAGCCTTAGTGGTCAGCGCTCGCGGCAATGTTAAAAGTCCGGCCCCAAGCATTGTATTTGCAACAATAGAAATACCTTGAAAGGTATTAAGTTTCAGTGGAGTCTGTTTTTGGCTCATTTGGATTATTCGCCTCTTTTGGTTTGTTTTTAATTGGGAGACGGATAATGGAGTCATCCGTATTTTTCAGGCTAAAGAATCCGTTTGGCGAAAAATACGGAGACCCAAAGCTCGTTTGTCTCGTTAAGTGCGTATAAACGACAAGCATAAATAAAATAATGCCGTACAGCCCTAAAATAGCGGCGGAAAACATCGAAATAAAACGCAGCACCCGGAAAGACAGACCCATTCCGTATTGAGGAACGGTAAAGGATGCCAGGGCAATGACACTGACGACAATGACCATAATCGAACTGACGAGATTCGCTTCTACAGCAGCCTGTCCGATGACTACGCCCCCAACGAGGCCGATCGTCTGTCCGAGCGGATTGGGGAGTCGCAGTCCGGCTTCCCTTAGCAGCTCGATGGTGACTTCCATCAGCAGGGCTTCAAATATCGGAGGGAACGGCACGTTTTCCCTGTTCGCCGAAATTGTAACGGCGAGCGCGGTCGGCAGCAGCCCCTGATGGAAGGAAACAAGTGCTATATAAATCGATGACAAAAACAAGGTGATAAAGATAGAAGCATAGCGCAGCGACCGGATAAGAGATGCTGAAATCCAGCGTTCATAGTAGTCATCCGGGGATTGCATCAGGATGCCGAGAGAAACCGGCACCAGCAGCACAAATGGTGAACCATCGACCAAAATTGCCACACGGCCGTTAAACAGGGCTGAAGATACTTTGTCAGGTCTTTCCGTATTTTGAATCTGCGGAAATGGTGAATATTTATTATCTTCAATGAGTTCCTCGAGCGTTCCGCTGTCCTGGATATCTTCCAGCTGGATATTTTTAAGCCGCGCCTTCACTTCTTTTATGACGGACTTTTTTGCTTTGCCTTCAATGTACATAATGGCTGCGGGCTTCAGCTTGTTTTCGCCGATCATGATTTTTTTGGTGATCAATTTCGGATGAGAGGTTCTTTGTCTAATCAGAGCGAGATTTGTATCGATATCCTCTACAAACGCTACTTTTGGGCCGCGAACCACTATTTCAGTTGTCGGCTCTGTCAGGCTTCTTGTTTTTTTCTTTCCTGTGGTCAGAATATAGGCTTTATCCAATCCGTTGATAAACACAGCACAATTGCCGTTGAGAATCGATTCAATCGTTTTTTTTGCGGTTTCAACAGGTCTTGCGTCAAGCTGGTCAAGGCGTTTTTTGACCTGGTCAAGCGTTAAGGTCTCCTCATCTTTAATTAAAGTTTTAATGGCTTCTGACACCTTATTCTCATCAGTCAGTTCACTGAAATAGAGATAGTAAAAAACCAGTCCGTTCGCAAGCATTTTTTTGTTTTTCACCAGATCATCGTTTTCTTTTAATTTTGGCAGCACCAATGCTAAATTATCGTGTATATATTCCTTAAACTCTGTTTGTTCCAATGAGGTCACCTCTTATCCAAAACCTTAGTAGAGGTTATCTTTTCCTATTAAAAAAATGATATACTGTGTTAGAGTATTTCATGGAGTAAGTTTTTTTTATGAAAGCGGAGGATACGAAGTGGCACAGGTAAGGCTAGCTGGAAATCAAGAAGAAATTGAACAGCTCATTAGATCATTTGAAAAGCATTATGATGTCTCTTATACATCAAAGGAGTACGGAAGGACGAATCCAAAATACAAATATTCAAAGGATTCCCGCGTATATCTTGAATTAAAATTAAAATCTGCCAAGATCGAAAAATAAAAAGGATTTTTTGTGTCATTGGCGAATTATGATCTATTGAAGCAACCGTTATGGAGGGATACATAAATGGAATACAGAATTGAACGAGACACCATGGGAGAAGTAAAAGTTCCTGCTGATAAATTTTGGGGCGCCCAAACACAGCGAAGCAAGGAGAACTTTAAGATCGGTTCTGAAAAAATGCCGATGCGTGTTGTGAAGGCGTTTGCAATCTTAAAACGAAGCACTGCTCTAGCTAATAAACGCCTCGGCAATCTGGATGCTGAAAAAGCAGAAGCGATTGCAGCGGTTTGTGATGATGTGCTCAAAGGCAAGTACGATGACAACTTCCCGCTTGTCGTATGGCAGACCGGAAGCGGCACACAAAGCAATATGAACATGAACGAAGTGGTAGCCAACCGTGCGACTGCTTTATTAAAAGAGAAGAACTCTGATCAAACGATTCATCCAAATGATGACGTGAACCGAAGCCAAAGCTCAAACGACACATTCCCGACTGCGATGCATGTTGCCGCTGTTTTGGCTGTTTACGAGCAGCTTGTGCCAGCGCTTGATCAGCTTCGCAATACACTGGATGAAAAAGCAAAAGCATACAATGATATTGTCAAAATCGGACGCACACATCTTCAGGATGCTACGCCACTGACCCTCGGACAGGAAATCAGCGGATGGGTTCACATGCTGGACCGTTCGAAGGAAATGATTTTGGAAGCGACAGATAAAATGCGTGCGCTTGCAATTGGTGGAACGGCTGTCGGAACAGGTATCAACGCCCACCCAGAGTTTGGAGAGCTTGTCTCAGAAGAGATCACTAAGCTGACCGGCCAAACGTTCAGCAGCTCCCCGAATAAATTCCACGCGCTGACAAGCCATGACGAAATCACTTATGTGCATGGCGCATTAAAAGCGCTTGCGGCTGACTTAATGAAAATCGCGAACGATGTCAGATGGCTCGCAAGCGGACCTCGCTGCGGCATCGGGGAGATCGTCATTCCTGAAAATGAGCCGGGAAGCTCTATTATGCCTGGTAAAGTCAACCCGACACAAAGCGAAGCGTTAACAATGATCGCAGCGCAAATCATGGGGAACGATGCTACAATCGGCTTTGCTGCGAGTCAGGGAAACTTTGAACTGAACGTGTTTAAGCCTGTTATCATTTACAACTTCCTGCAATCTGTGCAGCTGCTCAGTGACGGCATGAATTCATTCCATGATAAATGTGCTGTCGGTATTGAGCCTAATAAAGAAACCATTCAGGAAAACCTGTCAAATTCATTAATGCTTGTTACGGCGCTGAACCCGCATATCGGTTATGAAAACGCGGCGAAAATCGCCAAGCTTGCCCATAAAGAGGGATTGACGCTCAAAGAAGCAGCTTTGAAGCTTGAATTGCTGACAGAGGAGCAATTTAACGAAATGGTTAAGCCGGAAGACATGGTAAAACCAAAGGCGTAATAGTAAGAAAGAACGGCTGCTTTTTAAGCAGCCGTTCTTCTAAATATGTTGCTGTTTTAATAAATATTTAAGCTGCTCCGCATCTTTGGCGAGAGCTTCAGACTCCGTCAGATTATGAATCATTCCTTTTATGATCGCCAGCTTCGGTGTTTTTTTCTTCATTTCTGCTTCAAGTATGTCCAAGCTCTCCGATAATTCAAGAGAGGAGTTTGTGTTTAAGCTGTTAATTTTGTCACGTAGGCTTTTCACAATCGATTCAGTCAGCGGGTCAGGCCGTCCGTGCGTAAGAGGCCCGAATAAAGAGCTCGCCTCTTCCAATGTGATGAAAGGCTTATCGTTTCGTTCAGACATGCCTTTTACCATATCATCAATTCGATTCATAATGATATCAGCTAATTGAGACGGCTTCACAGTGTACCCGAGCAAAATCATGCACTCCAGGTAAATCTGGCTGATGCCCTCTATTAAAAAACAAAGCTCAGCAGTGTACGGTTCCGCTTTTTTTCCATAGATGTTCAGCAGGCTGTCGATATGAAATTGAAGTGAGGACTGGCGGATCTTTTTTGCGCATTGCTCCACTTCTTCTGTGTAAGGCAGAGAACCCTCCTTCAACTGCATGCTGATAAAATCTTTGTGTTCAAGAATGTTTTCATAGAGGACGGTCAGCTGTTTACGGTAAGCCGTTCTGGGGCTGTCGCCCTTCGTTTTAATATTTAAAATTCGGGTAAACGTTTTATCATAATAGTAGTTCAGCATAGAGAGAAGAAGCGCTTCTTTCGAAGGAAAATAAATATAAAAAGCGCCTTTAGATATTTTGCATTCTTTTGCGATTTCCTGAACTGATGTTGAGTTGTATCCTTTTTGGGCAAATAGTTTTAAGGCTGTTTCAATAATCAGTTTTTCTTTTTCCTTCAATGGTTCCACCCTTTCGGAGCCCGGAGGCCTGCTAGGATATGACCATATAGTCACACCGTCTGTTATAAAATTAACCTTATTGTAACTTGTTTTTTTATCATGTATTATTTATATTATAAATTGAGATGACCGAATGGTCAAAGTTCAAGCGAAAGGGTGAATCTAGAATGAGAGAATTGGACGAAATGATTAGCCGCTTGCGAAACAGAGGAATCAAAGTGGAGAAAGTCAAATATCCGAAGCAGACCTTGTCAGAGAAAAAATGGGTTCATCAATGCAAACAGCCGCTCAAAACAAATTACAGAGATTTTAACGGCTATTCTTTCACATAAAAAAATAGACTGCAAAACATCTACAGTCTATTTTGGCACTGCTATGCGGTATGTTACACCCGTTTTGTCATTTTCAATTGAGATAGATGCCTTATGAAGAGTTAAAATTCGTTTTACGATGCTTAGACCAATGCCGAATTCGCCTTTCTTCCCTTTATTAAAAGGCTCATAGAGGCTGGAGAGCATCTCATCTTCAATATGCGGACCGTCATTTTTAATGGTGATCACGATATTTCGATCATCTTGTTTCATGCTGATTTCTATTTTTGTCTCAGCATAGCGGATTTGATTTTCCAGAATGTTTTCGAGGAGTTTGTTCCATTGCTCCGGATCGCCCGGCATCAAAATATCCTCTTCTACATCAATTTCCCACGATAGTTCTTTCCGCGCCCACTTCAATCGTTCGATGACTTCTTCTGTCACTTCTACAATACTGAACATGTCGTGCTGCACTTTTTGCTTCGCTAAATAATCCAGCTTCGTTAAATATAATAAATCCTTTATTTTTTTCTCCAGCTTAAGAGCTTCGCATTCAATAACATCTACAGTGTTTTCAAGGTCTCCTTTAGGAAAAATCCCGTCTTTAATTGATTGTGTATAGCCTCTGATGACCATGACCGGCGTTTTTAAATCATGAGAGATATTTTGCAATAGAGTTCTTTCTGTTTCATCCTTTTGCACAAGCTTTTGGCGCATCTCTTCGATGGTATGGCCCAATTTTCCGATTTCATCTTTCCGGTCCACTTTTACTGGGTCATCCCAATCCTGTTCAGAAATCCGTTTGACGTGTTTTTCAAATGATACAAGAGGCCTTGATAAATACTTTGCAAGCCAAATAGCCGGAATCCAGCTTAATAAAATGACGACAGCTATAATAAACAGAAGCTGTTTGAATAAGGTATAGGCCAAATCGTCCCGATAAGAATCAAGCGCGTAAGAGAGCATCATCGCTGATTGTCCATTGACGGAAAGTCCCTTTTTAATGACAAAAAACACTTTCTCTCCATTGACGTCGGCGCTGTAACGTTTCTTTTTAGCTTCCTGCTGATCAGCCAGCTTGTACACCTTGTGGATAAATGAAGATGACAGAATGCTTAAATCCTTGTCTGAAGAAGCCTCTTCATTTTCAGGAAGGAGCACGTGCTGTACGGAGCGGACAGTTGTCGGCGCCGTCGCTTCCTCGCTGTAATAGCGCCTTTCAATCGAACCTGGCAGGCGGTACTCTGTCAGAACATGCTGCTCATTTTCAATCGTCGTATACGTTTCATTAGTGAAAAAATCTCGCAGCGTGTTTGAAAATAACACAAGCAGTAAAATCGATATCGCTAACAGGATGCCGGATATGACAACCCATATCTGAAACGCGAGCGGCTTGTTTTTCATGATGACATCAACCTGTAGCCGAAACCGTAAATCGTCTCCACCTTCAATTCAGGCATCTTTCTGCGCAGTCTCCGGACGAGATCATCAACGACCCGGTCTGTTCCGAAGTAGTCATGCCCCCACACTTTTAGGAGGATATCCTCACGAGAGTACGGATGCCCTTTATGATGGATAAATAATAGCAGCAGATCAAATTCCTTTGACGTCAAATTGATAATATTCCCGTTTTCGTCATAGACCTCGCGGGCGTCTTCAGCGACCCGATACGAGGAGACGGCAATTTCATTTTTTTGGACAGGAGGAGCTTCCTTATATACGAGCTGCAGCAGCTTTTGCACACGGATAATCAGCTCCCGCGGCAGAAACGGCTTTGAAATGTAGTCATTGCTGCCAAGCTCTAAGCCAAGCACTCTGTCAATATCCGCATCTCGGGCGGAAATAAAAATGACCGGCACGTCAGGATCTTTCGCCTTGATTTCTTTTATTAATGTATAGCCGTCGGTATCCGGCAGCATGATATCAAGAATCCATAGGTGGGGAGACGGTGTCATTTTCTTTCTGGCGTCTTCACCTTTCGTAAAAGATGTAATGTTCCAGCCCTCATTCTCTAAATACTTCGTCAGCAGTTCATTCAGGTTATCCTCATCTTCAACTAGATAAATGGTGTATGACAAGGCTCTTCACATCCTTTCAACGTCATTATAAACTAGTTTTAACATACGGCAGGCAATTTTCATAATTTCACATATTCTTTTCATTTTTATCCCACAATGTTTGTTTATGATATGTATAAGGGAAGAAAGGAAGAGAAAAAGAGCGAGGAAGATGTAGGATGATCAAACATATTCTATTTTGGTGCTTTGCTTTTCTCCTCATTATTGGGACAATTGAACTTGTACATGCGATGAATATGTAACGATAAATGAATAACCGTTAAAGGAGTGTAAGAACATGGATTATCGACGTGATGGCCAAAACGATCAACATCAAACTGAACCTTCACATACAGAACAGCAGAATACAGAAAACCAGAAGCTGATTGGACATTCTGAACAAGAATTGCTTGACGTGCCTGTGTCTTATGAAGCGGGACGGCAGGAAACGGCTTCTGCACTAGAAATGGAAAAGCAAGAAACGGCTGTGAAAAAAGAAAAGAAACGGAGAGCCGCATGGCTGAGCCCGATTTTAGGCGGTATTATCGGCGGGGGCCTCATGCTTGGCATCGCGCCTTATCTGCCGTCAGACCAAAATCAGGCGACCGAGACCGCTTCCGCAAATAAACAGGTGCAGTCTGATAATTTTACAACGGCGCCGATAACGAACGCATCAAACATCGCTGATATGGTAGAGGATTTAGAGCCTACGATTGTCGGAATCTCAAATATCCAAACCTCTCAAAATAACACATTCGGCACAGGAGGAGGCTCCAGCTCAGAAAGTGAAAGCGGAACCGGGTCAGGTGTTATTTTCAAAAAAGACAGCAATAAAGCGTATATCATTACAAACAACCATGTCGTTGAAGGCGCGAACAAGCTGACTGTTACGCTATACAACGGAGAAACGGAAACTGCCAAGCTTGTCGGCAGCGATACCATTACTGATTTGGCAGTTTTGGAAATCAGCAGCAAGAACGTCAAAAAAGTGGCGAGCTTTGGTGATTCTTCACAGCTGCGCACTGGCGAAAAGGTAATCGCTATCGGTAACCCGCTCGGACAGCAGTTTTCCGGTACGGTGACACAAGGCATCATTAGCGGACTGAACCGGACAATTGATGTGGATACAACACAAGGGACGGTGGAAATGAACGTGCTGCAAACTGATGCAGCGATCAATCCGGGGAACAGCGGAGGCCCATTAATCAATGCAAGCGGCCAGGTCATCGGCATCAACAGCTTGAAGGTGAGCGAAAACGGCGTGGAATCACTTGGATTTGCGATCCCAAGCAATGATGTCGAGCCGATTGTTGACCAGCTGCTGCAAAACGGGAAGGTGGACCGTCCGTTTTTAGGCGTGCAGATGATTGACATGTCACAAGTTCCTGAAACCTATCAGGAAAATACGCTCGGCCTGTTTGGAGATCAATTGGGCAAAGGTGTTTATGTAAAAGAAGTTCAAGCAAATTCGCCGGCAGAAAAAGCAGGTATTAAATCTGAGGATGTCATTGTCAAACTAAACGGTAAAGACGTGGAAAGCAGTGCGGATATCCGTCAGATCCTTTACAAAGACTTAAAAGTCGGAGATAAAACAACAATCCAAGTGCTGCGAAAGGGAAAAACGAAAACGTTGAACGCGACACTGACCAAGCAGACAGAAAGCAGTTCAAGCTAAGAAAAAAACAAAAAGCTGAACCCAAAATAGGGTTCAGCTTTTTTTATCCTAAGTAAGAGGAAAGCATCCACACTTGTTTTTCAACTTCTTCAATTAATCCGACAAACAAGTCCGCTGTCGCATTGTCTTGATTTTCTTCAGCCAGGCCGATCACGAATTTAGATTCGCTGCTGATTTGTTTGTAGTCGTTTACCAATGCTTGTACCATTTCTGATGCTGATGTTTCGTTTCCGCCGTCTGTGATAGATGCATGCTCAGTGTATTCTTTCACTGTGGCAACAGGCTGTCCGCCAATCGCCAGCAGGCGCTCAGCGATGGTATCCACTGTTTCAGCCGCATAGTCATAAAGTTCTTCAAATTTCTCGTGCAATGTAAAGAAATGAGGCCCTTTCACATACCAATGGAAACGGTGGAGCTTAGAGTATAAAAGAAACCAGTTTGATAATTGTGTGTTCAGTGAATTCTCAACTAATGTTTGATTTGTTTTTGCGTTTTCAGTTTTCATAAGATAACGTCCTCCTTGTGATCTGTTGTTTTAATTATATCATATACTAAATAAAAATCAATACTAAATTATAATAATTATAATTTAGGTTATTTGAATAGCTTTTTCTTCAGGATAGACTCCCACGCAGACCAAGGAAAAAGCGATCGGAATAGCAGGGTGAGCTTGATGCCCTTTCCGATCGGGTATCGCAATTTCTTTATGTGCTGTTTTGTTGCCAATTGATAAATGAGGTCGGCAACCTCTTGGGGATCTCCGCTTTCTTCTCCGGTTTTTTGAACATAGGAAAGGATCTTTTTATAGTATTGATGATAGGCTGAATCGTCAGCAGGCACCGACATAAAATTTGATAATGACGTTGACCAGATCGATGTCTTGTATGAGCCCGGCTCGATCAAAGCGGTTTCGATACCGAACGGAAGCAGCTCGATACGCAGGCTTTCAGAAAAACCTTCCAATGCATGCTTAGAAGAAACATATGGCGACAGCGCTGGGAATCCGGTCAGTCCGCTGATGCTGCTCACGTTTATAATCTTTGCGCCGCCATGCTTTCTTATGTAAGGGAGAACGGTTTTTGTCACATGGATCACACCGAAGACATTCGTTTCAAATTGTTCTCTGAAATGTTCCATCGGCACATCCTCGATAAATCCTCCATAAGCCGTTCCGGCGTTGTTAACGAGTAAGTCGATCGGGGCGTAAGCACTAATGGCTTTTCCGAATGAGACTATAGATTGTTCATCGGTGACATCGAGAGCTGTAATGTGAATAGAATCAGACACATTGTGTGCTGCAGCCAATTCCCGAAGCTGTTCGGCTTTTTCAGGCTGTCTTGATGTGGCTATCACGAAAAATGATCGGGCAAGCTTTACTGCCGTTTATAAAAAAGAAGAAGGGAAAGCTGCTCCTTAAGCGAAGAGTAGCTGTTTTACGAGTGCCTTTTTGAATTTCAATTCCCTACCATAGTCCAAAGGCTCATCGGCTAAAGATTGATGTCACTTGCTTCTAATCTTAATAGGCTAGAAACTTTTTCAGAAAGGTTGACAACTGATTCATGGGAAAAACTGTAGCTTTCCAATTGGTAGCCGGTTTCATTTTAATCTTTTCTGATGCAATCTAATAGAGATGAGTAAACGCGGAGCATTTTCGGACTAATCCGGTCGGATCGCCGCAGATCAGATGTTTACAGTTGTACCCGGACGAAAATCTTGGACAGAAATAAAGTATGTCTCCTTCAGATTCTGCAGCAGCTTGAGTTTCACCTGCTGTTGCGGCCATGAACGCAAAGTATTTGGGCATCGATGTCCGGGTCGCCACCGTATGACCTCCTACGGTTTTCCTCGGGTGGCTGTCCCTTTGCAACAAAAATCCGCTACCTTCCTTAGTTGCTTTTTAATTTTCCTCTACTATTGTTATGCTCTCATTAGAGGTCAAAAGGTGGAGTATTTTCGATAGAAAGTGCCACTGGTTATCGCGCGAGATGTATGAGTTCTTCCCACAATACTATTAAGGGTTTTTGAAGGAGTTAATTTGAACAGCATAAATCAGTTTGCCAAAAAAATAATAATCAGTTTCAGTATCGTACAAAAATCCGGTTCTTTAAGTAAATATCCACGTTAATACCATTGATCGTATAGGCGTATTTAAATGTAATCAATGGTTTTTTATTTTATTACAAAATAATTGAAATATATTACATTTAATTCTATAATGTATAAAAATAGGATTTTTGGGGAGAGTTGCAAATGGAGAGTCTAGTAAACACTAGGAATAGAGACTTAACTTTTCAATCAACAAAAACAAGACGAAATAAGCTTTTATATGATTGGCTGACAGAAACCGATCATATGAAAGTTATGGGACGGACGTTTAAAAGTATTCCACATCGTTATGTTTCTGCGGCATATTCAGTAGAGTCCACTTCCCCCCTTCCAAAAGAGGAACAATATAAAAAACTGTTACACCTTGGTTCTTATAACTATTCTGGACTCAATGGTCATCACCTAGTATTAAAAGCATCTAAAGAAGCATTAGAAAAGTACGGAGTAACAACAAGTGGAGTTAGACTACTAAACGGGACAACTGACTTACATGTTGAATTTGAAAAAAAACTTGCGAACTTCCTTGGTGTAGAAGACGTGTTAACGTATAGTAGCGGATTTTCAGCAAATGTATCTGTGATTTCAGCTCTTTGTTCAGAAAAAGATGTCATATTATCTGATGAATTGAATCATCAATCTATTATTGATGGCATTAAATTATCTGGAGCTAAATATATTAAATATAAACATAGAGACTCGGACAGCCTAAAAGGTGCTCTAGAGGGATTGCCATACGTTCAGAGAAAGTTTATTATCACAGATGGCATTTTTAGTATGGATGGTGATGTAGCTAAGTTAGACGAACTTGTTTTATTAGCCGAAAAATACAATGCATTTATTATCGTAGATGATGCGCACGCAACCGCAGCTTTTGGACCTTATGGCAGAGGGACGCCATCTCATTTTAAAGTTGAAAAAGAGATTGATATACTAACTGGAAGCCTAAGTAAAGGATTACCGGGTGTTGGTGGATTTGCTGCTGGATCAAAAGAAACAATAGATATTCTTCGCTGGGGATCCAATGGCTATATGTTCTCTGCATCATTACCACCGTCAGTTATCGGAGGTTTAATTGCAGCTATTGATATTCTAGAGAAAAATCCGGACATCCAGGAAAAGTTACACGAGAACGAAAAGTATTTAAGAGATGGCATTCAACAAATAGGACTTAATGTTTTGCATAGTGAATCACCTATTATTCCAATTATTCTTCCAGATCGCAACACAACTTTACGTTTTGCAGACTTACTTCATCAAGAAGGTGTTTACGTTAACCCCGTTTTCTTTCCAGCCGTTTCAAGAAAACTGCCTAGACTCCGCTTAAATACGAGTGCAGCCTTAGAAAAATCCGATCTAAATTACACATTAAATGCAATTGAAAAAGTTGCGTTGTCTATTCTGAAATAAGGAGTGTAAATATGAATTGGATAATGGACAGGCGAAAAGATTTAAAATGGATTATCGGCCCGGCAGTAATCAGTTTTATTGTGGTTATTTTATATTATGGTATGACGGCTTTGGGATTAGGAGTAACTTTAACCCTGGGCATTCTTTATTTAAGTTGGACATTATTATTTGACGGCACCCATGTTTTTGCTACATATACAAGAACATACTTTGATAGAGAGTTCCGAAGCCAAAATAATAAAGCTTTACTTTATAGTCTATTGATCTTAGTTGTTGGTCCCTTACTCATTTTATTTTTCTATTTAACACAGGGGATAGGGGCCACAAGAGCAGCTGCAATCACATTTAATCGCTTTGGTTTGCTCTATGCCTATTATCACTTAATTAGACAGCATTGGGGTTTTATTTCCTATTACAGAGGAAAAAACGGAGAGAAAGATCTAAAAACAAAGAGATATGATGCGTTATTGATAGGATTTGGGAGCTTATACCCACTTTTTCAAAATCACCTACTATACTATCATCCTTTTTCATTAGCAGAACGCTTTTCAGTTTCCTATTTGTATTGGCAACAGACCGCAAATTCCTCACTTTTAATCGGTCTCTGTTTAGTGATAGGATGTATGTTTTTAAAATATTTTAAAAACATCGAAAAAAATAAGGTTATGAAAATTTTATTTAAAAGTTCTTTTGTATTCTTAGGGATTTCTGTTTTTATTCATCTTGCTCTAATGTATGGTTTATCTTCCGTATTAAAAACATTGGCTACTATATCATTGGTTGGTTTTTTCCTATCTGCAGTTTTTGCAATATACCATGCAGTATCAAATCTAAAACATAACTCTTTCAACTTACCTAAATGGTTACTAATTGGTGCTGTTTTAATAACTCATAATGTTATATTGCTGATTAATGTTCCTATCACTATCCCATTTATAGCCCTAACAATATTTCATAATATTCAATACCATCGGTTTATAAGGTTTCATAATGTAAATAAATATTTAGTTAATGAAGGAAAAGTAAAGTTTGGTTTAGCTTTTTCAGTTACTGAAAAATTAATTTTATTTGTAGTCTTGGCTTTTTTGTTTGATATGTTCATAACTCTTCCGAGAGCAATAAACAATCAGATAATGACTTATGAATTGCTGAATTACACATTAGGTGCTTTATTTTGGGGAGTGGCTTTTCATCATTATATTTTGGACGCTTTTATTTGGAGCAGGAGAAAAAATAAAGATCTTAGTCAAACTTTGAAAATTCAACAGGATATTCAAGTAAGACATGGAGGTTAACAACTATATGAATTTGGAGTTTAAAAATTGGAGCGAAAGATTCAAGAATGAATTAACAGATTTAGGGATATTTTTTGAGGATGGAAGAATGCCTATATCACCAATAATTTTAAAGAAAGAAAAAATATATGAGTGGGAAAAAGAACTTCCCAAATTATTAGAGTTGGGACGCAAGGTTACATTTAATAATAAATCTCAGGTGCGACCGGATCATAAAGAAATTGCGGAGTTATATAAGAATGAGTCTATTCCTGGAATCATGCGTCCAGATGGAATATTAGTTGATGATCAGCTTAAGATAATTGAAATGAATATTGAATCTGCAGTAGGAGGGACATGGGAAGTTGATTTCATTCAGTATTGGATACAACAGAATCCATTAAGTCAGGCACCAAGTCATGCTGAATACCCCAGTGTAAAAGATGGAATAAAGAGATTTTTAATCGAAATAAAAAGAGAGAGTCAAACAAATATTAAGGAAGAAGAAATCAATATTGCACTTATGGGGTTTAATGATTTCGATCAATTTTATAAAGATTTAACGGAAGAAATGGTTGAATGGATTGAAGAGGCTGTTGGAATTAGAGCTTTTTTTGTTACACCGGAGAATTTAAGGGCAGCAGCAGATTACATTACTGATGGTATACGAAATTATCATATATTATACCGAATCGGAACGTTGGTACATCCTCAGGAAAAAGTAAAGGAAATGATTCGAGTTATAAAAGAAGCATGGAACACCGACACAAGAGTTTACTCAAATCCTGCGGATCTTTTTATGGATCATAAAGGGATTGTTGCTGAACTGAGTGAGCAAATAGAAAATAATGGCCGTTTAACATCGTGCGAAATTGATTTAATCAATAAATATATCCCTTGGACACGGACAATTAAGAAGAGGGACGTTATTTACAAGGGCAAACAATACAATCTTCTTGATCTAATCCTCTCGAATAAAAACCAATTTGTCATAAAAAGATCGCATTCGCATGTTGGTGAATACGTTTTTATAGGAGCTGAAACAAAGGATGATAGATGGGAAGACTTAGTTCATAAAATAGGTATGGATTCTACTCAGTGGATTGTACAGGAAAACCTAGAATCACCTTTTTATGATTTTCAATATTATCATTCTACAAAAGGAATTATTACTGAATCTAAAAGGTTTACGCTAAGTCCTTATATATTCGGGTCACATTTGGGAGGGGTTTTAGTCAGAATAGAGGATGACTCTAATAAACGAGTATTAGCATTACCTTCAAATAGTTGTATGAGCTCAACGGGAGTGGCTATCTTATGATTGTACAAAATGAGATGTACTCAATTGATCAAAGAAAGATGAAGCAGGGTATTGAAAAGAAACAAATTTATTTTGATGGTAAAACACCTATACCCGTTTCTTTAACTCCTTTTTTAATTGATAAATGTAAATATGATCACCTAGTATCTAAATCAGAACTCGTTTTAGAAGCGATGGAAACATTTTTGCGAATCTATATTGAATATGAAGATATTCAGAAGCATTTTCCTGAGTTATCAGTGTTTAGAGAACTGAGTAAGGTAAAACCTGAATATAAATATTGGATACACTTGGCACGATTTGATGTAACTGAAACAATTGACGGCAGTTTTAAACTTATGGAAACAAATTGTGATTGTCCAGGTGCGATTCTTTGGGTTTCTTATATTAAACAAATATACGAAGATCTTGACATTTTTAAAGAAATCTCGAGTAAATATGAAATAAATGCACAGGCTACAGATGATCCGCGACTCTTTATAAAGAGCCTTATAGATGTGTATAAAGAAGTAACTGGAAAGAACCAAGATCCCAATATTGGTTTTTTAAGTAGTGAGTATCATCCTGTGCTTACTGATTTGGATTTGCTTGAAAAACTTGCTGCTTCTATGGGACTTTCAGCAAAACATATACCTATTCAAAAATTGCAGTCTGTTGAGAATCTTCCTGGTTGGGATAATAAACCTCTTCAGATGGCGTTCCATAAATTTGACGCATTTATAGATGAAAATGACCAATTTAAATACTGTCTTTACGAAGAATCAGTGTCAGAGGTAGAAGAGTATTGGAATGGATTAAAAAACAATCAATTTATTTATGTTAATTCATTTCCATCTGCAATGGTCGCCGAAAATAAAAGAATATTATATCTATTAAAAGACAAACACATTCAATCTTTTTTCTCTGAGAAACAAAAAGAGGCTATTGATATGTTGATTCCAGAGACATTTTCTCTAACATCGCAAAAACTCGACCAAGTAAAAGAGGTTATAAATAATAAAGATCAATACGTTTTAAAGCGAGTTATTGATACAAGGGGTAGAGGAGTCATCCTGGGGAAATTTTGTCCTGCTGATTTATGGAGTAAACATGTTAACCAAGCTATAGATAAACCTTTCATTATACAAAAATATATAGATCAATCAAAGAAAATTATCATTAATCCCAATGTAGATCCTACCCAGATAAGTGTATATCAAAGCTTAGCGTTATATTTAATAAAAGGGAAAGCGTCTGGACTTTTATGCCGTTCATCTATTGATCCTATTACAAATGTCGGTAAAAGGGGAGCTGTTCAACCAGCGTATATCATTAGTGAAAGGGAGATTTAATGTCTACAATTATTCATATGTCTAAAGCATATTCAATTGTGAATGTATCTGTTAAAGATAAGGAGAATTTAGAGTGCTCTCTAGATGTCATAATGGAAGGGCTAGAGGATATCTATCGTAATTTTAATTTTGATAACAATAACGAAAACAGAAAAAGAGTAGATAATCTTATTGAGAAAAGTTTAGAAGTCCCTGAAGGAACGTTGTTACTTGCAAAAGCGGACCAGAATATTATCGGATACTCTTTTTCAGGTAAGAGGGTAAATGAAATAACCGGTCTTCGGTACCCATTTATTTACGCATTGTGGGTGCATCCTGACTGGAGAGCAAAGTTTGTCGGAGTAAGGTTATTAGAAAAAAACATCCAGTTATTAGAGCAAAGAGGCTTTAAATTGGTAGCAGCACAGGTGAATTATAATAACAAAATTAAAGAAACATTAGCTCCACGCTTTAAATTTGAGCCGAATAGCTTAATTTATACACTTTCTTTAGCTGATAAAAAGGAGAATGAAATTGATTCATAATGATTACAGGCGATCATTTTATTTGCTATTGAGCAGTCAGTTATTTGCTATCTTGGGTAATGGAATCAGTCGTTTTTCTATAGTGTGGTGGATAACAACAGCTTATCATTCAGGAATCATAACATCGTTTCAAATGATTGCTGCCACTTTACCTGGAATAATATTGGGGCCTCTTTTAGGTCCCCTAATTGATAAGCTTTCCCGCAAAAATATTCTGCTTTTTTGTAATGTGTCAAATTTAATTATTTTATTCTGTCTTTGGGTTCTTTTTAATTTTTCTTCAGTGAATTTGATTACATTAACTTTATATGGTTTTATAGCCAGTTCTTTACTATCAATGCAGCAACCCGCACTAATTTCAAGCTGTTCTAGTATGATATTGGAGCAAAAGAAAGGAAAATTAGCGGGTTTGCAAGAATTGCTAAATGCTTTAGGGATGGTCTTTTCACCAATAATCGCGGGTTACCTTATAGTGGTCCTAAAAATTCAGCAAATATTGTTTTTAAACCTGAGCTTTTTTATGTTAGCTGTTGTGTTATTGGTTTTTACAAATGTGCCTAAAAAAGAATTTGGTAAAGAGGATCATAATCATTTTCTTAGTGAACATATTGTAATGCTATATGAAGGTTTTCAATTCATTAAAAAGCGTAAATTATTAAAAGCATTACTATTGTTGTTTTTTATAGTCAATATTTGTTGTGCTGTACAACCAATTCTCCCTTTGTATGTAACAAATGATCTTTTAAAGGGACCTGTTACCTTAGCCCATTTGGAACTGTCACTTGGAATTGGACTTATAATTGGTAGCATCCTGAATGCTTTATTAATTATCCGAAAAGAAAAAGAAAAAGTAATTTTATTTAGTTTGATTGTTTGTGCTCTTATAGAAATGGGACTTGGTCTTTTTGTAGACGTTTCTTGGTCCACTTTATTGATCGGATTCTTTGGATTTGTTCTTCCATTTATAAATGCAACAAGTACATCTATATGGCTGGAGGTTGTTCCTAACCATTTACAAGGTAGAGTATTTAGCATAAGAACAACTTTTGCTCAAATGGGAATACCTATTGGATTTTTATTAGGGGGGGCTATAGCTGATATAACAAATGCTTCCATTGTGTTTATAAGCGGTGGTCTGCTTTTATTACTTACAGCAATCTTTTTTAAATTAAGCGGTTCATTACGTACTTTAAACATCGAGTCCCAAAAAAGAATACAAGAGACGTTGTAGTTTTCTCAGTCCTTTAAGGAGATGATTTTATGAAACAAAATTTTGATATTGTAGAGAAGTTTGATCTTTGGAATGAGTATTGTGAATACTGGATAGACCACTCACCTTTATTATCTCAAAAGGATATTCAAAGTTCTAAAGATGAACGTGCAAAAGCAGATGTTATTTTAAACGGTTTTATAAGCACTTATCTGCTTCTGTCAGCTGTTGAAATAAACTTGTTTGATGTACTACATGAAACTCCTTTAGATTTGCCGGAATTAAGTAAAAGACTCAATGTTCCAGAAACAAATGCATATCGTTTAGTATATATGTTAGAAAAAATGCAGCTAGTTACTATTAAAGAAAAAATAGAAGTAACGGACTTTGCGAAGAAGTTTTTTATTCCTGCCTCAAATAGTTTTGAACCTTATTTGTGGCCAAGAATCGGATTCACACGACTTTTTTTAAAAAAGTACGGTCCTATTTTCTCAGAGATGGTAAAGACAAATGTCCAATTTGATGAGATTCATTGGCCACCAAAAAATGAGATAGAATCAAGAAATTTTGAACCTATTATGACGGCGGAAGTACCTTACTTAGCTTCCTTTTTATCGCAGCACTTGCTTTCTAATTCACAGAAAGATGTAACCATGCTAGATGTTGGTGGCGGAGATGGAACTATGGCTTCTATATTAGTTAAGAAACATCTTGATTTATACATCGATATTTTAAACCTTCCTAGTGCCTGTTCCATTATTGAAGAAACTTTAAGCAGATGGAATACAATGTCTAAAATAACTGTCTTTCCAGCAAATTTTTTGCAGGATAAGTTCCCTCAAGGATATGATAAAATTTTATTTTCAAGGGTTCTAGTTGATTGGGAAGATGCAGTTGTATGTATGTTGTTAAAAAAAGCTTTTAATGCTTTGAAACCAAAAGGAGAAATTTACATACTTGAACGTATAAACAAACCTGATGGGATCAGTCGTTCTTGGTTAACATTTATGGCTATGGGGATTGAAGCTCACGTTTTTGCCAGGTCTTTTGATGAATGGGAAAAATTGTTGGGAACAGAGGGTTTTTCAAATATTTCAAAAATTACAGACGGATCATTTGAAGGTTATGGTATTATTAAAGCAATAAAATTAAAGTGAAAAGCATTCAAATAAAATGAGTGTTTTCTCAATATTTTTTAGCAGAGGTGTTTTCATATGTTGCGCGTAGAACAGGTTACAGGAGGTTATAAGCGTAATAAGATGGCAAACCACAATATTTCTTTTCAGATTGATAAAGGGGAAATAGTTGGTTTAGTTGGGCTAAATGGTGCGGGGAAAAGCACGATCATTAAGCACATCTTAGGTATCTTAAAACCCACTGAAGGCCGTGTTACACTTGATGGTGTGTCATTAAGAGATGATCCCTCCTATTTTAGGCCGCGTATTTCCTATATCCCTGAAGTTCCTCAATTATATCAAGAATTAACTCTTTGGGAACATTTGGAATTCACTGCATCAGCTTATAAAATGAAAAGAGAAAAATTCGAATTAAAAGCGGCCGAACTGTTAAAAAAATTTAGAATGGAAAAAAAAATAAATGATTACCCGCAGACTTTTTCGAAGGGGATGCAACAAAAGGTTATGATTCTTTGTGCCTTCTTGGTTGAAGCAGTTTTCTTTATTATTGATGAACCCTTTGTTGGGCTAGATCCTTTAGCAATTGATACATTAATTGATTTAATGGTTGAAATGAAACAGAGGGGAATGGGAATCCTTGTTTCTACTCATATTTTAACTATGGCTGAAAAATATTGTGACCGTGTTGTTTTCTTACATGAGGGAAAGGTTAAGGTGCAAGGAACCATTCAGGAAATTCAAGATCAGATGAAAATGAATGATGTTTCATTAGAAGAAATGTTTATTGGGGTTGTGAAAAATTGAGTTCACTATGGGGGAAATTGTTTAAAAGACGATTGAAAACTCAATGGGAAAAAGAAAGAATTTATCTTTTTCGAGTATTCAGCAATAGCGGCGTATTCATAGTTTTCGGAGTGTTGATGTATTTATATGTAAAATTGTTTAAATGGTTTGATCAGATTGTAACGGGCAGGTTTGAATTTATTTTATTTTTTTCTATTATAATGGCGATTTTTCTAACAAAGAATCCACTCACAACCTTTTTACGTGAAACAGATATTTACTTTATGCTACCGGCTGAATCAGAGTTGACCCCATATTTTAAATATGCTTTTTATCTTAGCTTGTTTATCCAAGTACTAAAAATTATTGTGTTAATGTTTATTCTGTATCCATTATTTCAAAGCAAGACAGGTGATCATATACTGTTTTTAACAACATGTATAATCTTGCTTTATTTAAAATACTTAAACATGAAAGTTGTTTTTTATGTAAATAAAGAAATCTTTCTTGTTCAGTTTATTATAAATGTTGTATTGCTAAATCTTTTCTTTTATCACCTTCTGTTGTTTTTGCTTATGGTTGGGACTATAAGCTATATTTTGATAACCAGGCAGACATACATATTGCCAAGCGATATGTGGATTATCCAAATCAACAAGGAACAAAAGCGAAAGTCATTTTATTATACTTTTTTGAACTTGTTTATTGATATACCGAGTGTGCAACATCGTGTTAGAGAAAGAAAGTATTTGTTCTTTTTGATTAAAAGATCTTCGTTTATTTTCCTAAACCCTTTTTTATATTTATTGATTCGCTCTTCGTTAAGATATGGGGAGTTTTTTGGCATCTATATTCGCTTCTCATTTGTCATGTTGATTGCTTTGGTATTCACAACAAACCCTGTTTTAACCGTTTGTATTACGCTGTTGGGATTATTTCTAACAACATTACAAGTACTTCATAATTTCAAGCCTAACTTATATCCGTTAATACTACGTACATATCCAATAACAAATAGAGATGTGAAACTTGGACTTGAATATATTGTGTTTTCATTACTTTTACTTCAAATCTTTTCTCTGTTATTGTTGTTGATTTCAGGTAGTATTGAAATTCAAAATATATTGTTATTACAAGCATTATCCCTTGCTGTAGCCTATATTTTAAGTTTCTGGTATGTTCCCAAAAAGGTAAAAGATATATTTAACGATTAAAACTCTGATTCCCTATAACATCGTCTCAAGATTTCGGTTGTGTTTGGAAGCAGTGTCAAATTTTTTGGACTCGAGCTCTTGAAAAGAAAGTACTCTATTACTTATCAGTATATATCCTGTTGGTGACAATTTAGCTGTCCGCCCCGTCTTTACTGATCCGGTGGTATCCTACTCCAAACCGGCACAGATCACAAGCGGAATCGATAACTTTATTATTGAACTCTATTTAGATTTAATTAAGGGAGAGTGGCCTTTTGATAAGTTCTATTGGAGTATCAGATGTTGATATTGTGTTTGGAGGAAGGGCTATGGAGCTTCTGCCTGCCATTAAAGATATACCCAAGGATTTTAGAGAAGGCTCTCACCCTTGGTATATTGCATAAAATATATTTTATAACAAGAAAGCAACAATGAAATCTCATAAAAAAGAATATTGATCCCGAGAAAACAGTTCGTCATATTCAAACAATACTAAGTTCTTTTCAACCCAAACATGAACACAAAATTGCAGGTTGTGCGTATTTAAGGAGTCAATTTTTTGATGAAACATAGTGAGCATTTTATATTAGTTACTGACACTTCCAGATTTCCAAAATCTTCTCCACCCTAGGCCTAGGCCGCCGTCAGTTTATTTATCGATCTTTATGTAGGATTCAACTGTTTTTGTTTTATTTCTAGATACAATAGCAGCATGTCCTACACCACCAATGAACCAGCTACCAGAGTTAACCTCATAACTAACTATACATCTCCTTTGGTGCCCAATAATCCTAAAACTTTGTTTTCTGTTTGATATTTAGGTTCGTTCCACTTGTGTAAAACTTCATCAATTTCACCGGATTCTTTCAATTTTTTTATTTCCTTCTTGTGACTCCTTGTATAAGTCATCTGCATGTTTTTATACAAATTGATATTCTTCCTTGCTCATTTCATAAATTTTTTAATCTCATCATCGGTCAATCCTTCTTCTTTTAACTCTTGGGTTCAGTTTTAACTCTTTGATCGGCAAGACTCGGGACCCCCTCTGCCTTTCCACTGCTTCCAAACCATACCCTAGAAATTAACATTGTTGTAAAGGTCATGGTTGCTAACAAATATTTTCTCCTTTCATTATAATATTCTATATGCTAATTGTTAACTTTTATTATGAAACAACACAAATAGAAGATTGGTGACGCTTTAATTGAGAGTATGGACAGTGACAATTAGTCCAAATAACTCTCTTTCTTGATAAATCTTTCTCCATTGACGTTATTGACAGGTTACATAAACCTTAAATGAATCTCTTATGTACAAATCAACCCCTTTTCAGACTCTGCTGTAATTTTAGGAATCATTGAATACTTTTTCCTGTAAATAGTACTAAATCACCGTCTATTCCAAAAAGTCAAAAATGAGTGGGTTTAGCAACCCGTTAACAAGTACTAAGTTGTTCTGTATGTCAAGTTTTTCGGACTTTCAATTGCTCCCGTTACGATTGCTATTTTTTTATTCATCCTAACCCTCCTATTAAACTGCTACAGCTATTGTACAATCCTGAACAGGAAATGACGCCTGTAAAAAGAAATTTTTATAGAACAATTCAGAATTGTTCTATAATAGAACGAAAGAACGAAAGGGGTTTTGTGATATGGCGCTGCAAGGGGTAGGCCAAAGATGGGATCTTGATTCATTTTTTAAGGGCGGAAGCCAATCGGAAGAATTCAAAGGTTATATTGAGAAGCTGTCACAAAGTCTGCGTGCATTTCAAGACAGGACTGATGCGTTTCAGGTGCCTGAATCGCCTGAAGAGGCTGAAGGGCTGACCGCGTTGCTTGATTTATTCGAACAGACATCCGTCAAGCTTCAGCAGGCCGGCGCGTTTGTTGCCTGCCTCCAGGCCCAGAATATCAATGATCAAAAGGCTATAGAGCATCAGGCACTCATGAACCGGCTTTCCGCAGATTTTCAATCGTCGCTCGTTACATTAGATCATAAACTTGTGGACGTAGATCAAGACGTGTGGAATGAATTGCTAACAAAACCGGGATTAAGAGATATATCTTACATATTAAATGAAAGAAGACAGAGGGTTGCCGAAAAGCTTAGCCCCGGTAAAGAAAAACTGATCGGGAACCTTGCCGTGGACGGATATCACGCTTGGAGTGACTTATACAATATGGTTGTCGGGAAAATGACGATCCCGTATGGGGAAAATGGTGAAAACAAGCAATTGTCTGTCGGTCAGGCGGAGAATATGATGGACCATCAAGACCGTACTGTCAGAAAAACAGTATATGAACGTTTCCGCCAAGCTTGGGAGAGCAAGCAAGATATTTTCAGCAACACGCTGAATCATTTGGCGGGATTCCGGCTCGAAACCTATAAGGCGCGTGGCTGGGAGAATGTCCTGAAGGAACCGCTGCAAATTAACAGGATGAAAAAAGAAACACTTGATACGATGTGGCAGGTCATCACTGAAAACAAGAAGCCGTTCGTTCAGTTTTTGAACCGGAAAGCATCCATGCTCGGCCTTGAAAAACTCAGCTGGTACGATGTCGAGGCACCGATCGGTTCTGACGGAAAGGTCTATTCGTATGATGAAGCCGCAAATATCATTACCAGCCAGTTTTCAACGTTTGGCAAAAAGCTGTCCTCATTCACTGAAAAAGCGTTTCGGGACGGCTGGATTGAGGCGGAAGACAGGAGCGGAAAAAGAGTCGGCGGCTTTTGCACCAGTTTTCCTGACAGCGGGGAATCCCGGATTTTCATGACATTTTCGGGCAGCGCCTCAAATGTCTCTACTCTTGCGCATGAACTCGGGCACGCGTTCCATCAGGAAGCAATGCTCGACGTCAGGCCGTTAAACCGCTCCTACGCCATGAATGTTGCAGAAACAGCTTCAACGTTTGCAGAGATGATAGTCGCGGACGCGACTGTCCAGCAGGCCGAGACGAGGGAAGAGAAGCTTGTTCTTCTGGAGGATAAAGTGCAAAGAAGTGTTGCGTTCTTCATGAACATTCACGCAAGATTTCTATTCGAAACGAGATTCTACGAGGAACGAAAGCGGGGAGTGGTACCGGCCAGCCGCTTGAATGAGCTGATGGAAGAGGCACAAAGAGAGGCATACTGCAATGCGTTAGAAGAATATCATCCGCTTTTTTGGGCATCAAAACTTCACTTTCACATCACGAGGGTGCCGTTTTACAATTTCCCTTATACATTCGGCTACCTATTTTCTCTTGGCATTTACGCGCTGGCGCTTGAAGAAAAAAATGCATTTGAAGAGAAGTATATGGCGCTATTGCGCGATACTGCTTCTATGACAGTGGAGGATTTGGCGATGAAGCATTTGGGCGCTGACATCACGAAGCGTGATTTTTGGGAGAATGCCATCAAGCTGGCTGTGCGTGACGCCGAAACCTTTTTGCAAATGACCGAATCTTAAAGAAAAAGCCGTGGCGTTAAATGCCCCGGCTTTTTCAATTCTTCTCTGAATGAGGATTTCATTCTCTGGATATACCTAAAATAAATGGAATCCTACAGGGGGGAAACATATGCATTTGATCAGAGCAGCCGGGGCTGTATGTCTCGCAGTGGTTCTGATTGCGGGCTGCCGTTTCAATGAAGACCAGCAGCAGGCAGAAGGAGAAAATACAGCCGTCACCCAGCTGAAGTCCGTTCCCTACAGCAATTTTTCGCTTCGTGTGAGCTACGGGGATGGTGAGCATAACCGTTATGAAGGAATCTATACAAAGAACGGAACTCAGGAAAAAGCGGAAATACAGGATAAGCTCTCCGGTGTCAATCAGGAGGGAGAAGAAGCATTGGATGAGATGAAAATGATTTTGAGCGAGCTTTCCGTAACAGACCAAATGGCTGAAACAGAAGTGATACACAGTGTGCTGGCAGCATTTAATCTGGACAGTCATTATGATCATATCGATTTAAAATTGAAGCTGAAGGACGGCTCCATCAGAGAAATCAAGAAGTAATCTTGTGATAAAAAACCCATAAACGTCAATTATGTCCATAAAACTAATTGAAAATGATTTTCAAAGTCAGTGTTTTCTGCTACAATGAGGGATATATGACCATATCAAATGGCTGAATATCGGAATCACTTGCATTGATGATAATTGACTTAAAAGCATGTATATAGAAAACGTGCAATACATAGTGCTGCTAAAAAGCCAGCAAAAAGGAGCGGTTATGGGTATGAGTGCAATTTCTACAGAAACGCTGAGCTTAGGATACGGGGATGCCGTTATTATTGATGAGTTGAATTTAACAATTCCCAAAGGTGAAATTACCGTATTTATTGGCAGCAATGGCTGCGGAAAATCGACACTTTTACGTTCATTAGCGCGCCTGATGAAGCCGAGAGGCGGTTCAGTGCTGCTGGAAGGAAGAGCGATTGCCAAGCTTCCGACGAAGGAAGTCGCAAAAGAGCTCGCAATCCTGCCCCAAGGTCCTTCGGCTCCTGAGGGGCTGACGGTGCATCAGCTGGTGAAGCAAGGAAGATATCCTTACCAAAACTGGCTGAAGCAGTGGTCAAAAGAGGATGAGGAAGCAGTTGAAAGAGCGCTTAAAGCAACAAAGCTTGAGGACATGGCTGACCGCGCCGTTGATTCTTTGTCAGGCGGACAGCGCCAGCGGGCTTGGATTGCGATGACGCTTGCCCAGGAAACGGATATCATCCTTCTTGACGAGCCGACGACGTATTTAGACATGACGCATCAAATTGAAATTCTTGATTTGCTGTTTGAGCTGAATGAAAAGGAAGGCCGGACGATTGTTATGGTACTCCATGACTTAAACTTGGCGTGCCGCTATGCACACCATCTCGTGGCCATAAAAGACAAACGGATTTATGCAGAAGGCCGTCCGGAAGAGGTCATCACTTGTGATCTTGTGCAAAATGTGTTTTCTATGAACTGTCAGGTTACACAGGACCCGCTCTTCGGAACGCCTCTTTGCATTCCTCATGGCAGGGGCAGATGCATTGTCCAGGAAGCGGCTTTCACATCACATGGATAAATAACGCAGCGAAGGAGCTTTCAATTGAGAAAGCTCCTTGCTGTTTTTTTTGAAAGGAAGATGGAAAATGGAACAAAAACTTCAGGAGCAGCTTGATGGATTGCTAGAGAAGTATACTGAGCTTCTGCTTGGTGAAACAAACGATGAGCTAAAAGAAGAAGTGAAGCAATGGATTTTGTACACGCATATAGCCAAGAGCATGCCTCCGCTCGCTAAGCATTGGAATGCGACATACCCCGACGCAAAGCAGGGCATTAAAGAGATCATTCAGCATATTAAGGAATTAAATGAAGCGCATCGAAACAAACAATAGCCAAAAAGCAGTCTGTACATTATAGCAGACTGCTTTTTTGTGATTCAGCCGTTTTATCTGGCGTAAAGGAATCCATAAAGGTTCTCAGCGCGCTGCTGATAAACGAATCTTTTCGAACAATAAACTCTGTTTTCATCTGGCTGAGCGCTTCAGGCAGCGGGTACAATCGAATTGATCCTTCTGCTTCATGTTTCTGCACAACCGTTCTTGGCAGCAACGAGATGCCAAGACCTGCTGTAACCCCGCCGATAATTGCTTCAAGCGTCCCAAATTCCATAATGACCGGCTGTGTGACACCGACGGAACGCAGCCATTTTTCAAGTGTTTCTCGATACGAACAGCCTGTGCTGTAAACGAGAATCGGCTTTGTGATGGCTTCCTCAACATCGGGCACGGAGGCAGCCGAAACAACTACTGGTTCTTCCTCAAACGCAGGATAGGATTCGAGCTCAGGATGATGGCATTCGCATCCGATAAACGCGCCATCCAATTCATAACGAAGAACTTTATCAAGGAGAAATTGCGTATGTCCTGTTGTTAAAGATAGCTGGACGTTTGGATGTTCTTCATAATAAGATGCCAGGAGCTTTGGAAGCCTTACCGCGGCGGTAGTCTGAGTGGAGCCGATCATAAGCGACCCGCTTGGTTCTGCGGAGGATGAGAGCGCTTTAGACGCTTCATCAAGCAGGCCGATAATTTTATTTGCGTAGTCCAGCAGCAATTTTCCGCTTGCAGAAAGTGTCATGCCCCGATTATGGCGCAAAAACAGTGTGGTACCCAGCTCAGCTTCCAATTGCTGAATTCTGGCCGTGACATTCGATTGTACATAGCCAAGCTGCAGGGCTGCTTTCGTAATGGTTCCTTCACGAGCTACCATTTGAAACACACGTAAATCTCCGCTTTCCATTTTGAACTCCTCCGTTCGTTTGCTATCAATCTAAGTGATATCTAGTATCTTTAACAATCATTATACGTAACATCAAAGCTGGATTACAATGGAATCAGAAATATACTTTAGTCAACAGCAAGGAGTGGCGGCAATGAATGTCTTGAACAAAATAGCTCTCGTAACGGGGGGCGGCACAGGAATCGGAAAAGCAGCCAGTATGGAATTGGCAAAGCGCGGGGCGATTGTGGCGGTGAATTATTCACGCTCGCAATCAGAAGCGGAGGAAACAGTGGAAAAGATTCGAAAAGCTGGCGGGCAAGCCTTCGCCATCCAAGCAGATGTATCTAAAAACAGCGACGTGCAGGATATGGTTCAAACAATCGTGAAAACATACGGCCCGATTGATGTTTTAGTCAACAATGCCAGCATTACACGGCATATTCCAATGGATGATCTTGAGGCTGCGACAGAAGACGTCTGGGATGAGCTGTACGCCGTCAATGTGAAAGGGATGTTTTTCTGCGCGCGGGCAGTGGTTCCGTTCATGAAGAAAAGCAAGGCCGGGGCGATTGTAAACGTCGGCAGCATTGCAGGGGTAACTGGTGCCGGCTCATCTATGCCTTACGCAGTATCAAAATCGGCGGTGCACGGTTTAACGAAATCATTGGCTCACGCCTTAGCGCCTGAAATCAGAGTGAGCGGTGTAGCACCAGGAGCTGTGGCAACGAGATGGTGGGCTGGCCGGGAAGAAAAAATGAAAAGCATGATTGGCTCTTTGCCGCTGCAGTGTATTGCTGAACCAGAGGAGGTTGCCAAATTGATTTGTTCATTAGTTGAACAGGAATCACTCACAGGCCAAATTATCACAATTGACAGCGGACAGACGCTGTAAAGAAAGGGATGCAGGGAGATGCCATTTGTACAGATTCATTTACGGTCGGGAAGAAGCGAAGCGTGGCTTCAAAAACTGAGCAGGACTATCCACAAATCGATGATTGAAGAAATCAATGTGCCGGAAGATGACTATTTTCAAGTCATTAGACAATATGAAAAAAGCGAATTTTTTTATGATCCATTTTATCTCCAAGTCGAGCGTACTGATGAACTAATATACATTCATTTTACACTGAAACAGTCAAGAACAACTGAACAGAAAAAAGCACTTTACCGCTCAATCGCGAGCCGGATTCATTCCGAGCTTGGTGTCAGAAAAGAAGATGTGTTTATCATGCTGGCCGGAAATCAGGCTGAGGATTGGTCTTTCGGAAATGGAAGAGCCCAGATGATTGAATAAAAAACCCCGCGGATTGATACCCGCGGGGTGCTCTATTAATGGGAAGGTGATTCAACGGCTTTTGCCGCTTTCTCTTTTTCTTGTTGGTCTTCCGTTTTCTTATTTGATAGCTTGATAGGTTTTAAGAACAAGGTGAATACGGCTCCGACTGCGATAAAGATCAGGCCCGTATAAAACACGCTGTGGAGCGAATCCATCAACGATGTTTTTAAAATCGGCACAATATGGGATGAGAAAGCCGCAGGGATTTGTTTGACCGCGTCCGGACTGAACAGTGATTGCAGCAGCCCTTGCGGATTTGTATCAATCATACCCTTTAGCTGGGCGGCAAACGAGCTTGCCTGTGCCGGAAGAGAGTCTAAATATGGAACCAATTTATCTGTTAATAGATTTCCTGATCTCGCATTCATTACGGCTCCCAGCATGGTAATGCCGAATGTTCCGCCGATAGAACGGAAGAATTGGCTGGATGAAGTGACAACTCCAAGCTCCTCCTTCGAAAAGCTTTCCTGTAAAGCCAATGTCAGAATCGGCATAACAAGACCCATTCCCAGACCAATAATCGCCATAAAAGATGTAGCGACAAGCTTGCTCGTGTCGAGATCCAATGTCGTTAACAGCAGGAATCCGCCGGCCATAACCAGCATGCCTGCAATGATTTGCGGTTTAATCCCGATTTTATAAACAAGCTGTCCGCCGATGATACTTGTGATAATCATAGAAATCATCATCGGTGTCATAATTGTACCCGATTCAGACGCACTTACACCGACAATTCCCTGCATAAAGAAAGGAACAAATGTAATGGCGCCAAACATACCGATACTCATAAAGAAGCCGATCAAGTTTAGAAATGTAAATGTTCTGTTTTTAAATAAATACATTGGCAGGATTGGCTCTTTTGCTTTTGATTCTACGATGATAAAGCTGACAATGCCGATCAGTGCGAGAGCGAACAACCCAAGAATCTGCCATGAATCCCATGCATAATCTTTTCCGCCAAAGCTTAAGGCGAGCAGGAGGCTGACCACACCCACAATCATTGTGAAAATACCAGCGATATCGAAGTTGATCGGCCCAGTCTGCTGGCGTCCCTGTAATCCCCTGGCAATAAAAATAACCGCAATAATTCCGACTGGCAGATTAATATAGAAAACCCATTTCCAGTTTAACGAGTCTACAATCCAGCCGCCGATTTGCGGCCCAATCACTGAAGCCAGCCCGTAAATTGCGCCAAAGACACCTTGGAATTTAGCACGCTGTTTTCCTGTGAACAAGTCACCGATGACAATCATCGCCATCGGCATCATGATGCCTCCGCCGATTCCCTGCAGTCCACGGAAGATAATCAATTCCGTCATGTTGTTGGCCATTCCGCACAAAGCAGAAGCGGCCATGAAAATAATCAAACCTGATACATAGACAATGCGGCGTCCCAATAAATCAGCCAGTTTACCGGCAATTGGAACAATGGTTGTTGATGTTAACAAATATGCAGTTGTCAGCCAGGTCATCATGCTCAAACCGCCCAGATCACCGACAATTTTCGGCATGGCCGTTCCGACAATGGTACCGTCAAGGGCTGAAAAAAACATGGCAATAATTAAGCCTGTTATTAATAACGTTCGTTTTGATTGTTTGCCTTCTTTACTCATTTTCATCCGTTTCCTCTTTTCATGTTTTGCTTTTCATCCGTTTCTGCTGCTTGTGCGAGCTTTGCTGTAATATGCGCCGCCTGCAGCATTTCCTCCTCCGTCAAAAAGGAAAGATAGCGCGCCATAATGGCTTTTCTGCCCGCCAGAACCTCCTCGAACTTTCTGTCTCCTTCGTCAGTAAGACTGAGATCAATCACTCGCCTGTCTTTTGTGTTGTGTGTTCTGGCGATAAGATTTTTTTGTTCAAGGCGATCTGCCATCAGCGTCACCGCGCTTGGCTTCACCTCCATACGCTCGGCAATTTCAGAAATTTTGAGGCTGCCGTGTTTCTTTAGGCTGGCCAGCACAAACAGCTGCGCTGGGGTGACACCTTGTTTCTCCATGCTTTCCAGCATTTCAGGCTGTATCTTTTGAAAGAGCGCCTGAAGCGATAATTGAATATCGGACATTAACTGATCCGCACTCTTCATATTCATTTCCCCTCTGTTACATACACTGTATATATATTTTAATGACAAAATAGTTAATGCTTATTAAATATAAATAAGCGTAAATGAAAAGTCAACTGATTTTACACAAAAAAAGGATAGATGCCCGAAAGAACATCGTATCCTTTTTACTGATGTTGTTATTGCTGATAAGGAGACTGCTGCTGAATGGTCTGCTGGAATTTTTGATAGGACTGCTGCAGCTTTTGTGCATCCTCCGCTTCAACAGAATACCATCCATATTGGAACATGAGATCATATAGTTTTCTTTGCGCTTTTTGTGACTCATCAAAAATGGATTGAATATCCTGATAAAGAGACTCGTGGCTGAATTCGTGCAAGGCAGTGCAATAAGCTGTTGTCATGTATTTTTCGGTTGTCAGCAATTCGTTGACGAAATCTCTGTCATTCATTTCCGATGTTGTCGGTACAGGTGTCTGCGGATTGCTAATTTTTTGATTTTGCTGATTCATTCTGGCGCCTCCTTATTGGATGTAGCCGGACTGCTGCTGGCCTGGCTGCAGGTGCTTTAATATTCTTTGATAGTGATCATGATGCATGTGTCCGATGCGGTCGAGTTCTTGCTTTAACGTTTGATCCTGGCACTGCTGCGCCATGAAATGCGCTTTTTTCATCGCGAGCAAATTCCAGTTCAGCATGTCATTGAGATACAAATGATCCTTTGTCGAAATAACGGAAGGCGGCATTTGAGATTGCTGCTGATTATCCATTGTGATCCTCCTTTGGTTTCTGTTCATTTTATAGTTTCCTTCAGACTGGGAGTTATATACAGGGTTTTGAAGATGACGGCGGGAGGGAGTCGGATGTTGAGACATGTGTTTTTATTCTTATCTCAAAATAAAACACTTACCAAGTTCGCAAAAGCATACGGAACGCGGCTTGGAGCACGAAGGTTTGTCGCAGGGGATACGATTGAATCGGCGGTTAAGACCGTCAAAAGGCTAAACAGATCCGGTTTGTGTGCAACAATTGATTATTTAGGCGAGTATGCAGCTTCGGAAAAAGAAGCAAACCAAGTCGCAGAGGAATGCAAGAAAGCCATTCAAGCCATTGCCGAACATCAATTGGACTCAGAGCTTTCACTTAAGCTGACCTCAATCGGGCTCGATCTTTCAGAAGAACTTGCTCTTACTCATTTGCGCGCCATTCTTTCCGTTGCGAAGCAATATGATGTTGCTGTGACCATTGATATGGAAGACTATTCCCATTATGAACAGACACTTTCTATTTACAGGCAATGCAAACAGGAATTTGAGAAGCTCGGCACGGTCATTCAGGCGTATCTGTACCGGGCGGCAGAAGATATCAGAAAGATGCGGGACTTAAAGCCGAATCTCAGACTTGTAAAAGGCGCTTATAAAGAATCTGCGGCCGTAGCGTTTCCCGACAAAAGAGGAACGGACCTTCATTTTCAGAGCTTAATAAAGCTGCAGTTGTTAAGCGGGAACTACACGGCTGTCGCCACACATGACGATGACATCATTAAATTTACGAAACAGCTCGTCGCCGAACATCGAATCCCCGCGTCGCAATTTGAGTTTCAAATGCTATACGGCATCAGGCCGGAGCGTCAGAAGGAACTCGCCAAGGAAGGCTACAGAATGCGTGTGTATGTCCCATATGGAACGGACTGGTTCAGCTACTTTATGAGAAGAATTGCCGAACGGCCTGCCAATGCAGCGTTTGTGTTAAAAGGAATTTTGAAAAAGTGAAAGCAGCCGCGGGAAGCAGCTGCATTATGATTGTTCCATGTTATGTTTTTTATACTGCTGATTTTGACTTGTCCGTTTTCCGCCGCCGTAATGCTGAGTCGGACCGGCATCTCCCTTTACGCTCGCCGCGCTGACTGCCGCTGAAGACGGATTTTTTTTCTCTCGTACCATTCCCTTCACCTCCGGGCTTAAGTTGCCCGACTTTTATAGGCTTCATACAAAAAAATAACAAATTAGCTATTGAAGTCGAACCGGAAATCTTTTAAGATGAAAGAAGAAACGAGTTTCATTTTTTTTGGTCAAAAAATGAATGATTATTCATTCAATGTTCAAGGGGGATATCTCATGCACAAACACATTCGGAAGGCAGCCGTTTTAGGATCGGGGGTAATGGGTTCCGGGATTGCGGCGCATTTGGCTAACATCGGAATTCCTGTCCTGCTGCTAGATATTGTGCCGAACGATTTGACAAAGGAAGAGGAAAAAAAGGGGCTGACGAAGGACAGTCCGGAGATGCGCAGCAGGCTGAGCCGGCAGGCGGTGAAAAAACTGCTGAAACAAAAGCCCGCTCCCCTCACATCAGCGAAAAATACCTCCTATATTACACCGGGCAATCTGGAGGATGATGCAGAAAAACTGAAAGAAGCAGATTGGATTATTGAGGTCGTTGTCGAAAACCTTGAAGTCAAAAAGAAAATTTTCGCTCTTGTGGATGAACATCGAAAGACTGGAAGCATCGTCTCAAGCAACACATCCGGCATATCAGTGCAGGAAATGGCTGAAGGCCGGTCGGATGATTTTAAAGCCCATTTTCTCGGAACGCATTTTTTTAATCCCGCACGCTATTTAAAGCTGCTGGAGATCATTCCGATTAAGGAAACGGATCCTGATATTTTAAAGTTTATGAAAGCTTTCGGAGAAAATGTCCTCGGGAAAGGCGTTGTTACAGCAAAGGACACACCGAACTTTATCGCAAACCGAATCGGGACTTACGGGCTTCTCGTGACAGTCCAAGAAATGCTGAAAGGCGGTTATCAGGTCGGGGAGGTTGATTCGATCACAGGACCGCTGATCGGCAGGCCGAAAAGCGCCACCTTTAGAACGCTTGATGTGGTCGGCCTCGATACATTCGCCCACGTTGCCCGAAATGTGTATGACAAAGCTGATGGCGATGAAAAAGAAGTGTTTCGCCTTCCAAGCTTCATGAACGATATGCTGGAAAAAGGGTGGATCGGAAGCAAGGCCGGCCAAGGCTTTTATAAAAAAGAAGGAAAAACGATTTATGAGCTTGACCCAGTGACGCTTACTTACGGCGAGCGGACAAAAATGAAATCACCGGCACTTGAAGCGGCAAAACAGGCAAAAGGGACAAAAGCCAAAATGAAAGCGCTTATTTATTCGGATGACAGGGCCGGCCGTTTGCTGTGGAATATCACTTCTCAAACCCTGCTTTACTCAGCCGAGCTGCTTGGCGAGATTGCCGATGATATTCATGCGATTGACCAAGCCATGAAGTGGGGATTCGGCTGGGAACTGGGACCTTTTGAGATGTGGGACGCCATCGGCCTCAAGCAGTCAGCGGAAAAGCTTGAGCAGCTTGGAGCAGATATGCCTGGCTGGATAAAAGAGATGCTGGATAAAGGAAATGAAACCTTCTACATCAAAGAGAACGGAACGGTATTTTATTATGACCGCGGCGAATACAGAGCCGTGAAAGAAAACAAAAAACGAATTCATTTACAAGCACTTAAAGAAACAAAAGGCGTGATTGCGAAAAACAGCGGAGCAAGCTTAATTGACCTTGGAGATGATGTGGCCCTTCTTGAATTTCATTCGAAAAGCAATGCGATCGGCCTCGATATCATTCAAATGATCCACAAAGGATTAGAGGAAACAGAACGGAATTACAAGGGCCTTGTCATCGGCAATCAAGGGAAAAATTTCTGCGTCGGCGCGAATCTCGCCATGATCTTAATGGAAGTCCAAGATGACAACTTTTTGGAAGTTGATTTTGTGATACGCCGTTTTCAGGAGACGATGATGAAGATCAAATACAGTGCGAAACCGGTTGTCGCCGCGCCATTTGGCATGACGCTCGGCGGAGGAACGGAAGTATGCCTGCCGGCGGCGCGCATTCAAGCGGCAAGCGAAGCCTATATGGGCCTTGTTGAATCAGGTGTCGGCCTCATCCCTGGCGGAGGGGGAAACAAAGAGCTGTACATCAATCATCTTCGCCGCGGCCTTGATCCGATGAATGCGGCAATGAAAACATTTGAAACGATTGCGATGGCGAAAGTGTCCGTTTCCGCTCAAGAGGCTCGTGAGATGAACATCTTAAAAGAAACGGATCAGATCAGCGTGAATCAAGACCACCTGTTATACGATGCGAAGCAGCTGGCCGCATCTCTATACGATACCGGCTGGCGGCCGCCTGTAAAAGAAAAGGTCAAGGTGCCGGGAGAAACCGGTTATGCGGCACTCTTGCTTGGCGCTGAGCAGATGAAGCTGTCCGGCTATATATCTGAGCATGATTTCAAGATCGCGAAAAAACTCGCTTATGTCATTGCGGGCGGAAAAGTGCCGTTTGGTACAGAGGTTGATGAAGAGTATTTATTGGAGATCGAAAGAGAAGCGTTTTTGAGTTTGGCAGGAGAAGCAAAATCTCAAGCGAGAATGCAGCATATGCTTGTGAAAGGTAAACCTTTACGGAATTAGGAGGGAGCTTATGAAAGAGGCAGTCATTGTGTCAGGTGCAAGAACACCGGTTGGAAAAGCAAAAAAAGGATCGTTGGCCACCGTTCGTCCGGATGATTTGGGAGCGATTTGTGTAAAAGAGACACTGAAACGGGCAGGCGGTTACGAAGGTAATATTGACGATTTGATTATTGGCTGTGCAACGCCTGAAGCGGAGCAGGGGCTTAACATGGCGAGAAATATCGGGGCGCTCGCGGGATTGCCATACACGGTTCCGGCGATTACAGTCAACCGGTATTGCTCTTCAGGCCTTCAGTCTATTGCATATGCAGCAGAAAAAATTATGCTGGGCGCCTACGATACAGCGATCGCCGGCGGAGCAGAATCCATGTCGCAAGTTCCGATGATGGGGCATGTTACCCGTCCGAACCTTGCTTTGGCAGAAAAGGCACCGGAATATTATATGAGCATGGGACACACAGCCGAGCAAGTCGCGAAAAAATACGGCGTCTCCCGTGAGGATCAAGACGCGTTTGCCGTTCGCAGCCACCAAAACGCCGCTAAAGCCCTTGCAGAAGGAAAATTTAAAGATGAAATTGTACCCGTAGAAGTGACGGTGACAGAAATCGGAGAAGACCATAAGCATATGGAAAAACAGTTTGTGTTTTCTCAGGATGAAGGTGTTCGCCCGCAAACGACTGCAGACATCTTATCGACATTGCGCCCGGCGTTTTCCGTTGACGGGACGGTGACTGCGGGCAATTCCTCGCAGACAAGTGACGGAGCGGCGGCTGTCATGCTGATGGACCGGGAAAAAGCCGATGCTCTTGGCCTGGCGCCGCTTGTGAAATTCCGCTCCTTTGCGGTAGGCGGCGTGCCGCCGGAAGTGATGGGAATCGGACCGGTGGAAGCGATTCCGCGCGCTTTGAAGCTTGCCGGACTTCAGCTGCAGGACATCGGCTTGTTTGAACTGAATGAAGCTTTTGCCTCACAGGCCATTCAAGTAATCAGGGAATTGGGAATTGATGAAGAAAAAGTGAATGTCAACGGGGGCGCAATCGCGCTTGGACACCCGCTTGGCTGTACGGGCACGAAGCTTACACTCTCACTCATCCATGAAATGAAACGGAGAAATGAGCAATTTGGAGTCGTGACCATGTGTATCGGCGGCGGGATGGGAGCGGCCGGTGTATTTGAATTATGCTAAAGGGGGAAAAACAAATTATGGCAAAAAAAACGGCTGGAGTACAAAAAGGCGGCGGATTTTTAATCGAGGATGTCACATACGATCAAATGTATACACCGGAGGATTTCACTGACGAGCATAAAATGATTGCGAAAACAACGGAGGATTACATCGAGCAAGATGTTCTCCCTCATATAGATGATATCGAAAACCACCAATTCGAGCATTCTGTCAGATTGTTGAAGAAAGCGGGCGAACTAGGGCTGCTTGGCGCCGATGTGCCAGAAGAATACGGCGGGCTCGGCCTAGATAAAATCAGCTCGGCACTCATCACTGAGAAATTTTCGCGTGCGGGAAGCTTTTCTCTTTCTTATGGCGCGCATGTCGGTATCGGTTCCTTGCCGATCGTCTTTTTCGGATCAGAAGAACAAAAGAAAAAATATTTACCTGGACTCGCTTCAGGCGAAAAGATCGCCGCTTATGCTCTGACTGAGCCTGGCTCTGGGTCTGATGCACTTGGAGCAAAAACAACAGCTGTGCTGAATGAAGCAGGAACCCATTATGTATTAACAGGGGAAAAACAGTGGATTACCAACTCTGCTTTTGCCGATGTATTTGTGGTTTACGCCAAGGTAGACGGCGACAAGTTTTCAGCCTTTATTGTAGAAAAAGAGTTCCCGGGTGTCTCCACCGGACCGGAAGAAAAGAAAATGGGAATCAAGGGATCATCGACAAGAACCCTCATTCTGGATCAAGCTGAAGTGCCAACGGAAAACCTGCTCGGAGAAATCGGCAAAGGGCATGTCATTGCCTTTAATATTTTAAACATCGGCCGTTACAAACTGGCGGTTGGCACAATCGGCGCATCTAAACGCGTCATCGAGCTGTCTGCGTCATACGCAAATCAGCGCCGCCAATTTAAAACGCCGATTGCTGGTTTTTCATTGACACAGGAAAAAATCGGGACAATGGCCTCAAGGCTGTATGCGATGGAAAGCTCTGTATACAGAACCGTCGGGCTGTTTGAAGACAATATGAGCCAGTTCACGGCGGAAGATCTCAAGGACGGCCGGCAAATTGCCAAATCGATTGCGGAATACGCTATCGAATGCTCTCTGAATAAAGTATTCGGCTCTGAAACGCTTGATTATATCGTTGATGAAGGCGTGCAGATTCATGGAGGCTACGGCTTTATGCAGGAGTACGAAGTAGAAAGGGCCTATAGGGATTCAAGGATCAATCGGATTTTTGAAGGCACAAACGAAATCAACCGGTTAATCGTGCCAAGCACCTTCCTGAAAAAAGCGCTTAAAGGCGAGCTGTCTTTATTCGAAAAAGCGCAGTCGCTGCAGGAAGAACTCATGATGCTTATGCCTGAAGAGCCTGGAAGCGGCGTCTTAGAGCAGGAGAAATATATCGTCAAGCAAGCCAAAAAAATTGCGTTGTTTGCTGCCGGCCTAGCCGCGCAAAAATACGGAAAAGCGATCGATCGTGAGCAAGAAATTCTCGTGAACGTAGCGGATATCGTCAGCAATGTATACGCAATGGAATCAGCCGTGCTCAGAACGGAAAAGGCCATTGCCGCACAAGGCGCTGAAAAAGCAGCGCAAAAGGTGCTGTACACAGAAATTTTCGTTCAAGAGGCCTTTAACGAAATTGAAGCGCATGCGAAGGAATCCCTTATCGCAATGGAAGAAGGAGATTCACTCCGCATGATGCTTTCCGCTCTGCGCAAGCTGACACGCGTAACGCCTAAAAATGTGATTCAGAAAAAACGCGAGGCGGCGGCAGGCATTTTTGAGGCTGAGAAATATACTGTCTGATTGGCCATGAGCTCCGCATGCGCGGAGCTCTTTTTTAAGAAGCACTGTTTTAGGTTTTTAAAACAAACTGTGTTAAAATAACCTCGATTATTTTATTGAGGGGGAAGAAGATGTCGTTAACTTTTTACTGGTACCCTAAATGCGGAACGTGCCGCAAAGCAAAGAAGTGGCTTGAAGAGCATGGGAAAGAAATAAACGAAATACATATTGCTGAGCAGCCGCCAAGCAAAGAAGAATTAAAAGCGCTTTATGAAAAAAGCGGGCTGGATCTCAAGAAATTTTTCAACACGAGCGGCATGAAATACCGCGAGCTCAATCTCAAGGAAAAGCTGTATCACATGTCAGAGGACGAACAGCTCGAGCTGCTGGCTTCAGATGGTATGCTGATCAAACGCCCGCTTACAACAGACGGTGAAAAAGTGACTGTCGGATTTAAAGAAGACCAATTTGAAGAAAACTGGGCTTAATGTAAATTTTTTTTGAAAAGTGTGGTATCTTCTTATTGTAGTGCTGTAAAAAATGGAGGGATTCAATTGAGCATACCAAAAGATTTGCGTTACTCAGGAGAACACGAGTGGGTAAAAGTTGAAGGAGAAAAAGCCAGAATCGGAATTACGCATTTTGCCCAGTCCGAACTAGGCGACATCGTGTTTGTCGAACTTCCTGAAGTGGGCGCTGAAATCAAAGCGGACGAGCCATTCGGCAGTGTTGAATCCGTTAAAACGGTATCTGAGCTTTATGCACCGATTAACGGAACGGTTGTGGAAGTAAACGAAGATCTTGATGACAGTCCGGAATTCGTCAACGAATCTCCGTACGAAAAAGCATGGATGATCGTCGTTGAGCCATCTGACGCTTCTGAAATTGAAAAACTGATGACAGCAGAGCAATACGAAGAGATGACACAAGAAGACTAAAACAGGATAGCCGTAAAAGCAATTGGACACGCTAACGTTATGGGAGGTGTCCAATATGGCTTTCGACAAACAAAAGCTCGATGTCACCAATGACGTGACAGGCCGCTTTCAAAATGGCCGGCTCTCGTTATATCATGATAATGAGATGATCGGCCAAATGACAAGCATGAATGAATATGAGCTTAAGCCCGGTTATTCCTTTGAAAATGAGAAATTTTATAAGACAGCCGATGTGGTTTCTGGAGACGACGCAAAATATGTAGATTGTGACTACGAAAACGGCTGGTGTTAATGTTGGCGGTGAATTTCACTGCCTTCTTTTACAATCTGAACGTTTCAAATTTGCCGCGGCAGGTGAACAAGATGAAGATCGATGAGCTGGAAAAGGTAATGATTGTCGAGGGGAAATCAGATAAAGAGAAAATCGAAAGCGTCCTGAATGAACCGGTGCGCATTATCTGCACAAACGGAACAATCAGCCAGCTGAGGCTCGAGGAATTGGCTGACGAGCTTTATGATAAAGACGTCTATATATTAGTTGATGCTGATGAATCAGGTGAGAAATTGAGAAAACAGCTGAAGCGTGAATTTAATGAAGCCTGCCATCTCCATATCGACAGAGCCTATAAGGAAGTAGCGGCTGCGCCCAGGCACCATGTCGCCTCTGTATTGCTGCGTGCGAATCTGAATGTCCATACTATTTTTCTTGAAAGAAAGTCCCGAGGTGTATAGCATGAAAGAACTCCAAGAACACGAACTCGATCACATTGAAGATGATGTGTACCTTCTATATTTATATACTCCGTTTTGCGGCACCTGCCAGCTTGCAAGCAAAATGCTGACAGTGGTGAAAGAAATGCTGCCGGATGTCGCCTTCTATCAAAACAATGTCAATTACTCTCCGACATTCGCAAAAGCGTATCAAATTGAAAGCGTCCCTTGTTTTCTGCTGTTTAAAGGCGGAAAGGTGGTCGAAAGAGGATATGCATTTCATTCCGTTTCTTATTTATATGAGCTGATCAAACAAAAATCATCTTCCGCATCCCATTTATGACATATTTCTCAGCATATCCAATGAAATTGTCGTTCGTTTTATAAAGGGGTTCTTGCGACAAAGAGAGAAATGTGTATGTATGACCAACAAATAGGAGGTTGTACATATGGAGAAAGCGGAAGTTTTAGAAGATGAGTATCAGCATCTGTTTTTAAAACCCCTTTTGAATGCCTCAACATTGCTCATTACCTTCCAAGGAGAAGCAGAAGCCTTAACCGTCTCAATAAACGAACAGGGAGAAATGAAAAAAGTTTCTCCGCCCCAAACGTCCAACCTGACCTTTTACGGAAACCAAACGGAAATTATTGATTTATTGCACGGAGACATTTCCCTTCAGCACCTGATTCAGAGCGGAAGCCTCAAAGTAAAGGGGTCATTCAGGGCCCTGTTAAAGCTGGAAGCCATTCTCTGGCTGACAAATGGATTTTTTCAGAGGGTTTTAAAAAATTAAAAAATAATAAATTATTATAATAGTAAAAGTTGACATCATTTATTTTATTGACATTTAATCATTCGCCGTGCTATTCTACATTAAGAATTTCCGGACGAAAAAGACTATATATTTCTCTTATCAAGAGAGGTGGAGGGAAGTGCCCTATGAAGCCCGGCAACCATCAACACTGTTGAAATGGTGCCAATTCACACGAAGCGTTCAGCTTTGAAAGATGAGAGAAAGGCATTTTATATAAGCCTTTCTGCTCAAGTGTGCAGAAAGGCTTTTCTTTTGCAGAAAAAACCGGAAGATATCTTAGAATAGTGTTAAGGCAGGTGATTGCTTTGATCAATCTTCAGGATGTTTCAAAAGTTTACAAATCGAAACATGGAGATGTCAATGCTGTCCAAAATGTCTCGCTTTCCATTAAAAAAGGTGAGATTTTTGGAATTATAGGATATAGCGGAGCTGGTAAGAGTTCCTTAATCCGTCTGCTGAACGGCCTTGAGAAACCAACCTCAGGAACCGTGGAAGTGGCGGGAACCAAGATTAATGAAGTAAATGGACGCGGTTTAAGAAAAGCACGCCATGAGATCAGTATGATTTTCCAGCATTTCAATTTGCTTTGGTCGCGGACTGTCAGAGATAATATCATGTTTCCTTTGGAAATTGCCGGGGTGAAAAAGAGCGAGCGGATCAAGCGCGCCAATGAACTGATTAAACTGGTAGGTTTAGAAGGAAAAGAAAAATCTTATCCATCTCAACTGAGCGGCGGTCAGAAGCAGCGTGTCGGAATTGCCAGAGCGCTTGCAAACAATCCGAAGGTTCTCCTTTGTGACGAAGCGACATCAGCATTAGATCCGCAAACGACAGATTCAATTCTGGATCTATTGTCCGATATTAATGAAAGACTCGGTTTGACGATTGTGCTGATTACGCACGAAATGCATGTCATCCGCAAAATCTGCAACAGAGTCGCCGTCATGGAAAACGGCAAGGTGGTCGAAGAAGGCGAGGTTCTCGATGTCTTCAAAAATCCAAAGGAACAAATGACAAAACGATTTGTTCAGCAGGTGACAGAGCCGGAAGAAACGAAAGAGACGCTTCAGCACCTTCTTGATGATACAGCATCAGGAAAAATGGTTCAGCTCACATTTGTCGGTGAGTCAGCTGAACAGCCTCTGATTACAGAGATGATCAGAAACTTGAATGTCAGCGTCAATATTCTGCAAGGGAAAATTTCGCAGACGAAGGATGGGGCTTACGGTTCACTGTTCATCCACATTGACGGGGACGAGGAAGAAGTGCAAAACGTGATCCGTTTCATTAATGACAAACAGGTGAAAGCAGAGGTGATCACGAATGTTTGAAAAATACTTCCCGAACGTTGATTTAACTGAATTATGGAACGCGACATATGAAACACTTTATATGACGCTGATTTCTTTACTGTTTGCTTTTGTCATCGGGGTCATCCTCGGCTTGCTGCTCTTTCTGACGAGCAAAGGAAGCCTCTGGCAGAATAAAGCGGTCAACTCTGTGATTGCGGCCGTTGTTAACATATTCAGATCGATTCCGTTCCTTATTTTAATTATTTTACTATTAGGTTTTACGAAATTTTTAGTCGGCACGATCTTAGGGCCAAACGCCGCTTTGCCGGCGCTGGTAATCGGCTCGGCACCATTTTACGCGCGCCTTGTTGAAATCGCGCTGCGTGAGGTGGATAAAGGTGTGATTGAAGCCGCTAAATCAATGGGCGCGAAAACGTCTACGATTATTTTCAAAGTGTTGATTCCGGAATCAATGCCTGCTCTTATTTCTGGCATTACGGTTACTGCCATCGCTTTGATCGGCTCAACGGCAATTGCCGGAGCCATTGGTTCAGGAGGCCTTGGAAACCTTGCGTACGTAGAAGGATATCAGTCTAATAACGCTGATGTTACCTTCGTTGCTACTGTGTTTATTTTAATCATCGTGTTTATTATTCAAATCATCGGTGATCTAATAACAAATATTATAGACAAACGATAAGGGAGGATTTACATTGAAAAAGCTATTTTTGGGTGCATTACTGCTTGTATTTGCAGGAGTCATGGCTGCCTGCGGTTCGAATAACGGCGCTGAATCCGGCAAGAAAGAAATTGTCGTTGCGGCAACAAAAACACCGCATGCGGAAATTTTAAAAGAAGCTGAACCATTGCTGAAAGAAAAAGGCTATACGCTGAAAGTGAAAGTGCTTAGTGATTACAAAATGTACAATAAAGCTTTAGCTGATAAAGAAGTGGACGCGAACTACTTCCAGCACATTCCTTACCTTGAGCAAGAAATGAAAGAAAACACAGATTACAAACTTGTGAATGCCGGCGCTGTTCACTTAGAGCCATTCGGTATTTACTCTAAAACATACAAATCACTGAAAGACCTTCCAGACGGTGCGACAATCATTCTGACAAACAACGTTGCTGAACAAGGCCGTATGCTTGCAATGCTTGAAAACGCTGGATTAATTACTCTTGACTCTAAAGTTGAAACAGTTGACGCAACATTGAAAGACATTAAGAAAAACCCGAAAAACCTTGAATTCAAAAAAGTAGCGCCTGAATTAACGGCAAAAGCATATGAAAACAAAGAAGGAGACGCGGTCTTCATCAATGTAAACTATGCGATCCAAAATAAATTAAATCCTAAAAAAGATGCAATTGAAGTAGAATCAACGAAAAACAACCCATACGCTAACATCATCGCAGTAAGAAAAGGCGAAGAAGATTCTGCAAAAATCAAAGCGCTGATGGAAGTTCTTCACTCTAAAAAGATCAAAGACTTCATCGAGAAAAAATACGACGGAGCTGTGCTTCCTGTATCTGAATAAGACTGAAACCCCGGATGAGAATTCCGGGGTTTTTTTTGCGTATTTTCCTAAAAGCTGTTCATAATAAAAAGGAATGTTAAACAGATGGAGGGATTTTCTTTGAATCAAGACAGAGGAAGCATGCAGGACGCGTTAAAACAATATAAACATGGTTTAGGCACATTTGAACAAAAGATGCCGCTGATGGGAAGAAAATTTAACGAATTTACTGAACAGTGCTTTGCCGGGAATTCTCTGACTGAAAGAGAAAAACAGCTGATCGCCCTCGGAATTGCCATCAATGCTCAGGACGAATATTGCATGATCTATCATACAAAAGGCTGTCTCGATCAGGGAGCGACAGAAGAAAACATTCTCGAAGCCGTCAGTGTGGCAGCGGCATTTTAAGGCGGCGCGGCTTTCAGCCAAGGCGTGACAGTCGTTCAACAGTGCATTGAGGAATTCGGAAACACCACGCATTAAGAGAAGGAATATTCCGAAAAACCATTCTCATTTGTTCTGAAAGGATGCTTTCGTCTCATCTGCCGCTATTTCACGCCAAATCGTTTTTGCGGCATCCAACGCAGCACTGGTACAATAAAAAGCAAATATATGAAGGGATTGATTCATTATTTGCAGCAGCCAGGACAGACTGAACCTCGATTATACGTCAGAAATGGAAAAAGCGATGCAGCTGTCACATGGAATTGGATACGAGGAATATGGACGCCGGCTGGAAACAAGAATGAAAGTAGAGCGGCAGAGAGAGCTTGATTATGAAAAAAGCAAGCGGATTTCTGCGGGAGCTTATTGAGAAAATCAATCTTTTAAAAAAGGGTGGGAATCCACTCTTTTTCTTTTTCAATCGCTTTAATAAAGTGCTGATCTTTGTTAAACTTGAGGAATGTGCAAGGCACGATAAAAAGTTGTATTTACTTTTCATTTGTTATAAAATTAGAATGAGAATAAAATGAGAATAATGATTATATATTTTTGGAGGTATAGATATGGCTGCTTCAACATTAACGATCAAAGATCTTCACGTTGAAATCGAAGGGAAAGAGATCTTAAAGGGTGTAAACCTTGAAATAAAAGGTGGAGAATTCCACGCAGTAATGGGCCCGAACGGAACTGGTAAATCCACTTTATCAGCTGCTATTATGGGGCATCCTAAATATGAAGTAACAAAAGGCAGCATCACGCTTGACGGCAAAGATGTACTGGAGATGGAAGTGGACGAGCGTGCGCAGGCAGGCTTATTCCTTGCGATGCAGTACCCAAGTGAAATCAGCGGTGTGACAAATGCCGACTTCCTTCGCTCAGCAATCAATGCGCGCAGAGAAGAAGGCGATGAAATTTCTCTTATGAAATTCATCCGCAAAATGGACGAAAACATGGAGTTCCTTGAAATGGACCCTGAAATGGCTCAGCGCTACCTTAACGAAGGATTCTCAGGCGGGGAGAAAAAACGCAACGAAATCCTTCAATTAATGATGATTGAACCGAAAATCGCCATCCTCGATGAAATCGACTCAGGTCTTGATATTGACGCTTTGAAAGTTGTATCAAAAGGGATCAACAAAATGCGCAGCGAAAACTTCGGCTGCCTGATGATCACTCACTATCAGCGCCTGTTAAACTACATCACTCCGGATGTTGTTCACGTTATGATGCAAGGCCGCGTTGTAAAATCCGGCGGTGCAGAGCTTGCACAGCGTCTTGAAGCAGAAGGTTATGACTGGATCAAACAAGAACTTGGCATTGAAGACGAAACTGTTGGCCAAGAAGCGTAAGCGTTAGGGGGATTAATATGACACTAGGTACAAAACTATCCGTAGATCAGGAGTATCTCAAAAGCTTTTCCGAAAAGCACCAAGAACCTGCCTGGCTGAAGAACCTGCGCTTACAGGCTCTTGAACAAGCTGAGGATCTGCCGATGCCAAAACCTGACAAAACAAAAATCACAAACTGGAACTTCACGAATTTCGCGAAGCATACAGTGGATAACGAACCGCTTTCTTCATTAGAAGATTTGACTGATGAAGTAAAAGCGCTGATCGACGTTGAAAACGAAGATAAAACATTATACGTACAGCGTGACCAGACGCCGGCATATCTTTCTCTTTCTCAAGAATTGAAAGACAAAGGCGTCATCTTCACTGATATTCTGACTGCTGCACGCGAGCACAGCGACTTGGTGGAGAAATACTTTATGAAGGACGGCGTGAAGGTTGACGAACATAAGTTAACTGCACTTCACGCGGCTCTTGTTAACGGAGGAGCATTCCTTTATGTTCCGAAAAATGTTCAGGTGGAGACGCCGGTTCAGGCTGTTTATGTCCACGAAAGCAATGATACAGCTCTATTCAACCACGTGCTGATTGTGGCTGAAGACCACAGCTCTGTCACATATGTAGAAAACTACATCAGCACTGTAAACCCGAAAGACGCTGTCTTCAATATTATCAGTGAGGTCATCACAGGTGATAATGCCAGCGTGACATACGGTGCGGTGGATAATCTGTCAAGCGGTGTGACAACTTATGTGAACCGCCGCGGTGCTGCGCGCGGACGCGACAGCAAAATCGAGTGGGCTCTTGGCCTGATGAACGACGGCGACACGATTTCCGAAAATACAACAAACCTTTACGGTGACGGCACATACGGTGATACGAAAACGGTTGTTGTCGGAAGAGGAGAGCAAACAGAAAACTTCACAACACAAATCATCCATTTCGGTAAAGCTTCTGAAGGCTATATCTTGAAGCACGGTGTGATGAAGGATTCCGCTTCTTCTATCTTTAACGGAATCGGCAAAATCGAACATGGCGCTTCTAAAGCGAATGCGGAGCAAGAATCACGCGTGCTGATGCTTAGCGAAAAAGCACGCGGAGACGCAAACCCTATTCTTTTAATTGACGAAGACGATGTAACTGCAGGACATGCGGCATCTGTCGGCCGTGTGGACCCTATTCAGCTTTACTACCTGATGAGCCGCGGGATTCCGAAAGAAGAAGCAGAACGCTTAGTCATTTACGGATTCCTTGCACCGGTAGTAAATGAACTTCCGATTGAAGGCGTTAAGAAACAATTAGTTTCTGTTATCGAAAGGAAAGTGAAGTAATGAATATCACAGATATTCGTGAGCAGTTCCCGATCCTTCATCAGCAAGTGAACGGACATGATCTCGTTTATCTCGACAGCGCGGCGACTTCCCAGAAGCCGCGTGCTGTCATTGAAACACTGGATAAGTATTATAACCAATACAATTCCAATGTTCACCGGGGCGTCCATACACTTGGAACCAGAGCGACAGATGGTTATGAAGGAGCGCGTGAAAAAGTCCGCAAGTTTATTAACGCGAAGTCAATGGCTGAGATTATTTTCACAAAAGGCACGACCACATCACTGAATATGGTGGCGTTAAGCTATGCGCGCGCCAACCTGAAACCTGGTGATGAAGTGGTCATCACCTACATGGAGCATCATGCGAATATCATTCCGTGGCAGCAGGCTGTAAAAGCAACTGGCGCCACATTAAAATATATTCCGCTGCAGGAAGACGGAACGATTTCTTTAGAAGACGTCAGAGAAACGGTCACAAGCAACACAAAAATTGTTGCGGTGTCTCATGTATCTAATGTTCTCGGCACGGTCAACCCGATTAAAGAAATGGCGAAAATCGCTCATGACAATGGGGCTGTCATTGTGGTGGACGGTGCACAAAGCACGCCTCACATGAAAATTGACGTGCAGGATCTCGATTGCGACTTCTTTGCGCTTTCTTCCCATAAAATGTGCGGACCTACTGGCGTTGGTGTGCTGTACGGAAAGAAAGCCCTGCTGGAAAATATGGAGCCTGCCGAATTCGGCGGTGAAATGATCGACTTTGTCGGGCTTTATGAATCAACTTGGAAAGAGCTTCCGTGGAAATTCGAAGCGGGTACGCCGATTATTGCAGGAGCAATCGGTCTCGGTGCCGCCATTGATTTTCTCGAAGCAATCGGTCTTGATGAGATTTCCCGCCATGAGCACAAGCTTGCAGCTTATGCGCTTGAACGCTTCCGCCAGCTTGACGGCGTAACGGTTTACGGGCCGGAAGAGCGTGCCGGGCTTGTCACATTTAACCTTGATGATGTTCATCCGCACGATGTGGCGACTGTGCTTGATGCGGAGGGAATCGCAGTCAGAGCCGGCCACCATTGTGCGCAGCCGCTGATGAAATGGCTGGATGTAACTGCTACTGCAAGAGCAAGCTTTTATCTGTATAATACAGAGGAAGAGATTGATAAGCTTGTGGAAGCTCTTCAAAAGACAAAGGAGTATTTTACAAATGTCTTTTAATGCAAACTTAGATACATTGTACAGACAGGTGATTATGGATCATTACAAAAACCCGCGAAATAAAGGGGTTTTGAATGACAGCATTGTCGTGGATATGAACAATCCGACATGCGGCGACCGCATCAGACTGACAATGAAGCTTGACGGAGACATCGTGGAAGATGCGAAGTTTGAAGGGGAAGGCTGTTCCATTTCAATGGCATCCGCTTCGATGATGACTCAGGCCATTAAAGGGAAAGATATTGAAACTGCCCTTTCCATGTCTAAGATTTTCTCGGATATGATGCAAGGGAAAGAGTATGATGATTCTATAGATCTCGGGGATATTGAAGCCCTTCAAGGCGTTTCAAAATTCCCGGCCCGTATCAAATGTGCAACCCTGTCTTGGAAAGCACTTGAAAAAGGAGTCGCGAAACAAGAAGGCGGCAATTAAAAGGATTGGAGTGAAAATGGATGGCTAAAAAAATGCCTGATATTGGTGAATACAAGTATGGTTTTCACGACAAGGACGTTTCCATTTTCCGTTCAGAGCGCGGATTGACAAAAGAAATCGTAGAAGAAATTTCTCGCATGAAAGAAGAGCCTCAATGGATGCTTGACTTCCGCTTGAAATCACTTGAGCATTTCTACAATATGCCGATGCCTCAATGGGGCGGAGATTTAAACTCACTGAACTTTGACGAAATTACGTACTACGTAAAACCGTCTGAGCGTTCAGAGCGTTCTTGGGATGAAGTTCCTGAAGAAATTAAGCAAACATTCGACAAGCTCGGTATTCCTGAAGCTGAACAAAAATACCTTGCGGGTGTTTCTGCTCAGTACGAATCTGAGGTTGTATACCACAACATGAAAGAAGATCTTGAAGCGCAAGGCATCGTCTTTAAAGACACTGACAGCGCGCTGAAAGAGAATGAAGATATTTTCCGTGAGCACTGGGCAAAAGTAATCCCGCCGACTGATAACAAGTTTGCGGCGCTTAACTCAGCTGTTTGGTCCGGCGGATCTTTCATCTACGTGCCTAAAGGCGTGAAGGTTGAAACACCGCTTCAAGCTTACTTCCGTATCAACTCTGAGAACATGGGTCAGTTCGAACGTACACTGATCATTGTTGACGAAGAAGCAAGCGTTCATTATGTTGAAGGCTGTACTGCGCCTGTTTACACAACAAACTCACTTCACAGTGCGGTCGTTGAGATCATCGTGAAAAAAGGCGGCTACTGCCGTTATACAACGATCCAAAACTGGGCGAACAACGTTTACAACCTTGTAACAAAGCGTACAGTCTGTGAAGAAAACGCAACAATGGAATGGATCGACGGCAACATCGGTTCTAAGCTGACAATGAAATATCCGGCTTGTATCCTAAAAGGCGAAGGCGCGCGCGGTATGACGCTTTCTATCGCTCTTGCGGGTAAAGGCCAGCATCAGGATGCAGGTGCGAAAATGATTCACCTTGCACCAAACACATCATCTACAATCGTATCAAAATCGATTTCAAAACAGGGCGGAAAAGTAACGTACCGCGGAATCGTCCACTTCGGACGCAAAGCGGAAGGCGCCCGCTCTAACATCGAGTGCGATACGCTCATTATGGATAACAAATCAACTTCAGACACAATTCCTTACAATGAAATCTTAAATGATAACATTTCATTGGAGCACGAAGCGAAAGTGTCTAAAGTATCTGAAGAGCAGCTCTTCTACTTGATGAGCCGCGGTATTTCTGAAGAAGAAGCAACTGAAATGATCGTAATGGGCTTCATCGAGCCATTCACAAAAGAGCTTCCAATGGAATACGCAGTTGAAATGAACCGTTTGATTAAGTTCGAAATGGAAGGTTCTATAGGTTAATGATGAAAACTCCTTTGTTTATCAAGGGGTTTAGAGATAGTTATCAATTTTAAAATGGCCGGCGTGCCGAATTTGATTGTAGAAGACGAACTTTTGAAGTTCGTCTTCTTTTATTTTTCAGAGACATATCCACTGTTATTTTGATGGTTTTAATTCCTTATCGATTAGAACATTTCAGACCTGCGCCGGATAGGTTCAGTTCCTATATCACGCAACCATACAGTTGCTTATACTTGACATGCAACTAATGAGTTGCTTATACTCAATATATGAATGAGAACAAAGACGCTATATTCAAAGCACTCGGCGATTCGACTCGGCGGCTTATATTAGACGAATTATCTGAACGCAACGAGCTGACGTTGTATGAACTTACGATACGTCTTATTACAAAGTACGACCTTTCTATTACGCGACAGGCGATAGCTAAACACCTTTCTGTACTGGAGGATGCAGGACTCGTAACATCAAAACGAAAGGGAAAATATCGAGTACTTATATTCAACAACGAACCGCTTAAAAATTTGCTGAAAGGATGGATAGAGTAATTTTATAAAACCAGCACTGAGTTTCTGACAAATGTTGGTTTGTTTTGCTTGAAGCCGGATTGTTTGCACAGTACCATGCACCATAAATATCAAAGGAGGCAACAACAATATGAAAATCATTGTGACTAGTATATTCGTGCAAGATCAAGACAAGGCACTGAAGTTCTATACAGAAAAACTGGGGTTTGTAAAAAAGGAGGATGTCCCCATGGGGAAATTCAGGTGGATAACGCTTGTTTCTCCAGATGATCAAGACGGAACCGAGCTTTTACTCGAACCGAATGAACATCCTGCCGCCAAGGAGTATCAAAAGAAGATATTCTCCGAAGGCTTCCCGGCCACAATGTTTGGCGTTGCAGATATTCAAAAAGAGTACAACCGATTAAAGGAAAAAGGCGTGACGTTTTCGATGGAACCGACAAAAATGGGCGAAGTCACAATAGCTGTCTTCGACGATACATGCGGTAACCTTATTCAAATTGTACAGAAGTAACCGATTCAGTCGCGTCCTTTTTGTATGCAGAAGAAAAACCGCTGGCCGAGGGGCCGCGGTTTTTTACTCTTCTTCTGTCTCCTGATTGATAATTTGCTTTACAGATGATCTGCTGTTATTTTCTCTGTTCATCTCTCGCAATTGAGTATAAGCCATATCGAATTCCTCTTTTGTCATCTGCTTTGCGGCTAATGCAGAGCATAATATAGCAAAAGCAATTGGCATTGTATCAATGTGAATGTCGATATGGACCTCTGAGTTGCCGCTGTTTTTGATAACAGATTCAGTAGTGGGTATCTCTTGAGTATGTCTGTTGAGAGGAATGATGTTTTCGTTCATTAGTCTTCTCCGTCTTGTGACTGCGCCTGTGCCTGATCCTGATCTGTATTCACGCTGACCACGACTTTTGCATTACCGCTGTTTTGGACTTTTGCGACTGCCGCATCGCGTCTGTTTTCTTCATTTTCATGACGATTTTCGCTCATGGTATCATCCTTTCTCTATTGATAGTGACAGGATATTCGATAGAAGAGTAAAGAGATTGGACGAACTTCGCGGTTTTTCCACATTAGGGAAAAAGGTCGAAGGAAAGCATACTATTTGGTAAAATGAATAGACATTATAATAGAAAAGGTGTTTGCATATGAAATCGTACATCATCGTCGGCGCAGGGATTCTGGGCGCGTCGACGGCTTATCATCTCGCAAAATCAGGCGCTCGCGTTACTGTCATTGATCGGAAAGAGCCGGGACAAGCGACTGATGCGGCGGCGGGGATCGTCTGTCCATGGCTCTCGCAACGCCGTAATCAGGATTGGTACCAGCTTGCTAAGGGGGGAGCGCAGTACTATAAGGATTTAATCCATCAATTGGAAAAAGACGGTGAATCGGATACAGGATACAAACGTGTCGGTGCCATCAGCATTCATACTGACGCGTCTAAACTCGATAAAATGGAGGAAAGGGCGTATAAGAGACGGGAGGATGCGCCGGAAATCGGCGACATTACCCGCTTGTCTGCAAGTGAAACGAAAAAGCTGTTTCCGATTTTAGCTGACGGCTATGAATCGGTTCATATCAGCGGTGCCGCCCGTGTGAACGGAAGAGCGCTGTGCCGGTCGCTTTTAAGCGCTGCAGAGAAACGCGGCGCAACGGTCATCAAAGGAAATGCGTCCTTGCTTTTTGAAAACGGAACAGTCACCGGCGTGCAAACAGATGCAAAGCAGTTTGCGGCTGACGCGGTCATTGTGACGGCGGGAGCATGGGCCAATGAGATATTGAAGCCTCTTGGCATTCATTTTCAAGTGTCATTTCAAAAAGCGCAGATTATGCATTTTGAAATGACAGATGCAGATACAGGATCGTGGCCGGTTGTCATGCCGCCGAGTGATCAGTACATTCTTTCGTTTGATAACGGCAGAATTGTAGCCGGCGCCACACACGAAAACGATGCAGGCCTTGATGATCTTCGTGTGACAGCCGGAGGCCAGCACGAAGTATTAAGCAAAGCGTTAGCCGTTGCACCGGGTCTTGCTGATGCGGCTGCAGTTGAAACAAGAGTGGGCTTCAGGCCGTTTACACCGGGTTTTCTGCCGGTCGTTGGGGCCGTGCCGAATGTTCAAGGCCTATATGCTGCAAACGGTTTGGGTGCTTCTGGACTGACGATGGGGCCGTTCTTGGGTGCAGAGCTCGCAAAGCTAGTTCTCGGAAAGCAGACAGAATTAGACCTTAGTCCTTATCATCCAGCCGGAGCACTTGCATAATAAATAAAGGCTTAACAAACAAATAGTATAAAGCTGTTCTGGCTTTTCTTTTCTGTATGTGTTAGCATTTATCTTTAATGAAAAAGAGGACGTGAACTGATTTTGATAAAAATTGATATACCCGCACCGAATGTCACCATCACTGAACGACAGCAGTCAGCTAATGATAACGAGCCGAAGATAAAACCGATTCACGGATTCATTGACTTTCACCAGATCCCAAGGGACAAAGGCGGCATTTTTATGTTTTACAACATTCATGACGAGCTGCTGTTTGTCGGTAAAGCCAGAAAGTTAAGACAGAGAATTAAGAAGCATTTCGAAGACACTGTTTCACCGATCAAACATCACAGAGATGAAGTTTATAAAATTGAGGTATGTGTAGTTGATGATCCAATGGAAAGAGAGATTTATGAAACATATATCATCAATACACAGCACTCGAAGTACAATATAGACAAGGTATTTTTTAAATAAGACGTCAGTCTGCGGATTGAACAGCGAAGCCAGAGCTTAAGTCAAGTTCTGGCTTTTGATTTGGGCATTTTTTCGCATATAGACCCTTTGTCTGTCATTCGAATAAATTATTGAGAAATTTCAGAAAATAATATTGACAATCCTACCCGCGGACTTTAATATAACAATATATAATGTTATATAACGTTATATAATAAAAACGGGGAGTGAAGGATTTGAGTCAGGCCACAGCAAAAGTAAATCGTGAGGTTCAAGCTTTCTTGCAGGATTTGAAAGGGAAAACCATTGATCATGTATTCTTTGTCGCATGCGGAGGGTCTTCTGCCATTATGTATCCGAGTAAGTATGTGTTTGACAGAGAGTCAAAATCAATAAACTCCGACCTCTACAGCGCCAACGAATTTATTCAGCGCAACCCTGTTCAGCTTGGTGAAAAGTCTCTTGTTATTTTGTGCTCGCATTCGGGAAATACCCCGGAGACAGTCAAAGCTGCTGCGTTTGCAAGGGGAAAGGGTGCACTTACGATTGCGATGACGTTTAAACCGGAGTCTCCTTTAGCGCAGGAAGCGCAATATGTTGCCCAGTACGATTGGGGTGATGAGGCGCTTGCGATCAATACAAACTATGGCGTTTTGTATCAAATCGTTTTTGGCACCCTGCAAGTATTAGAAAACAATACGAAATTTGAGCAGGCAATTGAAGGCTTAGACCAATTGCAGGCTGTATATGAAAAAGCCCTTAAGCAGGAAGCTGACAACGCCAAGCAATTTGCAAAAGCCCATGAAAAAGAAAGTATTATTTATACCATGGCAAGCGGTGCAAACTACGGTGTCGCTTACTCCTACAGCATCTGCATTCTCATGGAAATGCAATGGATTCATTCCCACGCCATTCATGCCGGAGAATATTTTCACGGACCGTTTGAAATTATTGATGAATCCGTGCCGTTTATCATCCTGCTCGGTTTAGATGAAACAAGACCTCTTGAAGAGCGGGCGCTTACCTTCTCGAAAAAGTATGGCAAAAAGCTCACTGTGCTTGATGCTGCATCTTACGACTTCACTGCAATTGACGATTCAGTTAAAGGCTATCTTTCTCCGCTCGTTCTCAATCGTGTGCTGAGAAGCTATGCAGACGAGCTGGCAGAGGCGAGAAATCATCCTTTATCCCATAGAAGATACATGTGGAAAGTTGAGTATTGATCTGAAAATGAGGAACCATTATGCATTAGACTATAATGTTATATAACATTATAGTCTAATGTCCAGAGGAGGCCAACCCTTTGAAGAAAATGTTGTTGTTCTTGATCATTGCAGCTGTCAGTATGTTCACCATTGCAGGCTGTTCGAGCCAAAGCAGTTCAGCGGACGGAAAGGTGACATTGAAATTTTTCCACAGATGGCCGAAGGAGCCGGAAAAAAGTTATTTTGAAGAGGTTGTTAAGGAATTTGAAAAAGAACACCCAGATATCGATATTCAAATTGAAGCCGTTTTAAATGACTCCTATAAAGATAAAATTAAGGTCATGCTGGGAACCACCAGCCCTCCTGACATTTACTTCTCTTGGAGCGATGAGTTTGCTTTTAAATTTATCAGAGGCAATAAAGCACTTGATCTCTCGTCCTACTACAAAAATGACACCGATTGGTCATCACAGCTCGTTCAATCGCAAATTACACCATTTACTTATGAAAACAAGCAATATGGCGTACCGTGGCAAATGGACGCTAAATCATTCTTCTATAATAAAGACATTTTCCAAAAGCTGAATCTTGATCCCCCGAAGACGTGGGATGAATTAATCGATGTGTCAAAAAAGCTGAAAGAACATGGCTACACACCGATCAGCTTTGGAACAAAGGCGACTTGGACAATCTCGCACTATATCGGCACGCTTAATCAGCGGATGGTCGATGAAAAAACACGGGAAAAGGACTATAACGCCAAAACGGGTGAATTTACTGATGAAGGCTACGTAAAAGCACTTGAAAAGCTTCAAGAGCTGATGCCTTACTTTAATAAACATGTAAACTCCGTCGACCACGAATATGTGAGACAGCAATTTAAGAGCGGAAAGTCGGCGATGATATATGCGGAAACAGCGGAAATCAAGCTGGTTGAACCGGTTAATCTCGGGATGTTCCCATTTCCTGAAATCAGCGGGCAGAAAGGATCTTCAGAAGCGTTAACGGGAGCGCCGGAAGGATTCATGATCTCCTCAAGAACAAAACATCCGAAGGAAGCGATGGAATTTTTGCAGTTCTTGACGTCGAAAAGAATGGGCGAAAAGCTCGTGAAAGATGTCGGGAAATACAGTGCAGTGCAAGGTACGGCTACTGAAGAAAATGCAACAGCCATTCAGCGTGAAGCCGTTCAGCATATTGTTGATGCCAAATCAATGGTTCCATGGTTTGATATGGATGTCGATGTTGAAGTCGCAGATGCGTACCTAACAGGCGTCCAGCAAATGCTTGGCGGCGACATGACACCGCAGCAGGTGATGAAAGCCGTTCAAAAGGCAGCAAAGCAGGTGAGGGCGTCAGCTGAATAAATCAAAGAAAAGGTGAAGCTTCGCACCTTTTCTTTTTATAAAGGAGATGAGATACCCTTGGTCAATCAGAATAAAATAATCCCCTATTTGTTTTTGGTGCCCGCTCTCGTTTTTTTACTTTTCGTTTATATCCCGATTTTTGAGAATGTATTCCTCAGCCTGTTTCAGTGGAGCTCATTTTCTCCGGAAAAAACGTTTATCGGCTTAAAAAACTATGTTGAATTATTTCATGATCCTGTCTTCTATCAGGCACTTACCAATAATGTGCTTTATGCAGTGATCTCAATTGTATGCCAGGTATTTGGCGGTTTGATTTTGGCGGCGGTGCTTGAGGATAAGCTGGTCAGAAAATGGTCGCCGTTTTTTCGTACCGTTTTCTTTTTGCCGGTTGTCATCTCAATGACTGTGATCGCGCTTTTGTTTGATTTTATTTACAATCCGGAGACAGGGCTGTTGAATCAGCTGCTTCAGGCCATCGGTCTTGATCAGCTGACGAGGGCCTGGCTCGGGGATGACAGCACAGCTATGCTTTCTGTCATTTTTGTGTCCCAGTGGCAATCTGTCGGTTATATTGCGATGTTGTACATCGTGTCGATTCAAAAAATACCGGATGAACTGTATGAAGCGGCCCGGCTTGACGGCGCGGGTAAAATTCAGCAGTTTTTTCATATTACTGTTCCCCAGACGAAAGAGATGTCTTTTGTTGCGGTGGTCATGACGCTGACCGGGGCCTTTACGGTCTTTAATGAGCCGTACATTTTGACAGGCGGCGGGCCGGGAAACGCGTCAGAAGTCTTGAGCACGTTTTTATATAAAAGCGCCTTTACAGAGGATATGATGGGCTACGCCTCAGCGATTGCCACTGTCGTGTTAATCATTACGCTTGCATTATCGCTCATGCAAATGAAGTTCTTTAAAACCGGAAAGGAGGAGTAACTGATGCTGCCTCAGAAGAAGACAGATTCGTTCAGATTGGAGCCTGTGCCTGACCAGCACATTGAGGTGAAAAGAAAGCCTAGACGAAAATGGTATATCGGAGAAACGTCTGTGTGGGTTTTTCTGTTTCTTTATCTGATTGCGATTGCCTATCCGCTTCTCTGGATGGTGATGAGCGCCTTTAAAAACTCTGACGATATTTTTGAGCACAGCTGGTCGCTGCCGTCTTCGTGGCATCCGGAAAATTTTGTTTCCGCCTGGAACCAGGGGATTTCTTCTTATTTTATGAACAGTGTCATCGTTACGGCGCTGACGTGTGTGATCACTGTCTTTATCAGTGCATGGGCAGCGTATGGCCTTTCCCGGTTTGAGTTTAAAGGAAAAGGATTCTTCTATGTCTTGGCGGATTGATGCTGACGCCGCAGGTCAGTCTTATGCCGCTTTATTCTATTATTCAGTCGCTTGGCCTGTACAATACGTATTGGGCGTTAATCCTGCCGTATGCGGCTTATCGGATCCCATTCACCATCATTTTGATCCGCTCTTATTTTCTTTCTATTTCCAAAGAATTGGAGGAGGCGGCCTATTTGGATGGGTGTACAAGTTTTGGAGTATTTTTCAGAATTTTCTTACCGATGAGCGTGCCGATTTTGGTGACATCCGGCATTTTGACGGCTTACCATACATGGAATGAGTTTATGTTTGCGATTATTTTCATAGATGATGAGAATTTGCGGACCATTCCAGCCGGGCTGATGCAGTTCAGAGACGCGCTGCAGACAGACTGGGGCGTCCTGCTGGCGGGGTTAACGATTTCAGCCGCGCCGATTATTATTCTATTTTTATTGATGCAGAAATATTTTGTCCGCGGGATTGCAAGCGGCAGTGTAAAAGGATAAAGGAGGATGCGCTATGAAGTTGATTGCGGTTGGAGATAATGTTGTAGATTACTACCAGGATCAAGAAACATTTTACCCGGGAGGAAATGCCTTAAACGTTGCTGTGCTTGCCAAGCGGCTCGGGCATGAGTCTTCCTATATCGGAATCGTCGGCAATGACGAAGCCGCGGCGCATCTGTTGAACGTTCTCAAGCTGGAGCAGGTCAATGCAGATTATATCCGCCAGGCGCATGGAGAAAACGGGATGGCGATTGTCACCCTTGATGAACAGGGGGACCGCATTTTTGTCAGGTCAAATAAAGGCGGCATTCAGTCCCGGCTTCGGCTCGCGTTCCAGGAGAAAGATGTATCTTTTATCAGCGGGCATGATCTGCTGCATACGAGCGTGTACAGCAGGCTTGAGAACGATCTTCCGCAGCTGTGCGGGCTTGTCCCGGTCTCATTTGATTTTTCAACCAATCGGGAGGATGATTATTTGAGGAGGGTCTGTCCTTATGTGACGTATGCGTTTTTTTCAGGAAGCGATTTGAGTGAGTCGGAATGCGGTGAGCTTGCCAAAACAGCTCATGGGTACGGAGCCAAAATGGTTTGTATGACCCGAGGGGGCCAAGGAGCAATCCTGTCTGCGGGTGATCGAGTCTATCATCAGCCGATTGTGGAAGCTGATATAATAGATACACTTGGAGCGGGAGATTCTTTTATAGCAGGCTTTTTGACTGCCTTTTGCGTGAAGCAGGATATAACGTACGCTTTGCGCCAGGCCGCCGAAACGGCTGCGAAAACATGCGGTGTGTACGGAGCTTTCGGCTATGGCTATCCTTATCGCTTGGAGGACGGGGGAAGCAGTGAAAAAACGAGAATACTATAAGCAGTGTCTCGTTTTTTATGCCTGTTATGTGTAGGGGCTGTTGATGGTAAAAGTGACACGGTTTGTGTGCATCAAAAACAATGAGCAATAGATTGGCTGGTCGTTTGATGTAAAAGCCGTTTTATCAATTTCAAACAGCGCATCCCCGATATCACAATCCAGGTATTTGCTTTCCTCCTGTTGGGCATATACAACGTTTAATAGCTTAGTATTGTGCGTGGGTACAACTTTGTATTGCTGTTTCAAAATATCATGCATGGAGACGCCGTCAGCAATAAAGGTATCAATGCCGGGAAACAAATCAAGCGGATAATGCGTCACTTCAAAGGTGAGAGGCTGATCATCATTATATAAAATCCGTTTTAATTCAACGACAGGGCTCTCGGGATGGATTTGAAGCTTTTCTGCGATGGGTTTTGACGCTGGAATGATGTCATGGGACAGCACATGATGCTTCGGTTTTTTGCCGGTTGATTCCATAAATTCCGAGTAGCCGTTTACAGCGATCAGCTCTCGTTTTAATTTAGGGCTTTTAACGAACGTTCCCTTTCCCTGCTGCCTGATCAGATAGCCTTCTTCGACTAAATCGAGAATGGCTTTCCTGACGGTGATGCGGCTGACGTTATACTTGGTGCAAAGCTCGTTTTCGGTAGGCAGCTTGGCGGTTGGGGAATACACGCCCTTTTTGATGTCATCAGTGATGATTTGTTTTAGCTGAATGTATAAAGGTGTAGAACTTCCGTTGTTTAACAAAGGGTAGCCTCCTTTTAACCTATTATTTATATTATAATGTATTATGACGTTATAATACAAATTTACATTTTTTATTTTAGAAATATAGCAAAAATGGGAATCGATTACTCTAAAAATAACAGAAAGACCAAGTTGTTTCCAGTGACGAAATAACGGGTCAAAAGATAGGGGGACTTTTCTGATGGCTTCATTAACATTTGAACACGTCAAAAAATCATATCACTCACAATTAACCGTGAAGGACTTTGATTTAGATGTAAAGGATAAGGAGCTTTTGGTGCTGGTGGGGCCGTCAGGATGCGGAAAATCAACAACGCTGCGGATGGTGGCTGGATTAGAAAGCATTTCTGAAGGAAATCTTCTTATTGATGGGGAGCGGGTCAATGATCTTCCGCCGAAAGAACGTGATATTGCGATGGTATTCCAGAACTATGCGCTTTATCCGCATATGACGGTTTTTGATAATATGGCGTTTGGATTAAAGCTCAGAAAGATGGCGAAACAGGAAATTGCCGAGCGGGTTCATGCGGCAGCCAGAATTTTAGAAATTGAACATTTGCTGAAGAGAAAACCGAAGGCGCTCTCCGGCGGGCAGCGGCAAAGGGTGGCGCTTGGCAGGTCGATTGTGAGGGAGCCGAAGGTCTTTTTAATGGACGAGCCGCTTTCTAATCTGGATGCAAAACTAAGAGTGACGATGCGGACAGAAATCAGCAAGCTGCACCAGCGATTAGAGGCAACGATCATTTATGTCACGCATGACCAGACCGAAGCAATGACAATGGGAGATCGGATTGTCGTCATGAATGAAGGGGAAATTCAGCAAGTGGCGAAACCTCATGACATTTATCGTTACCCGGCCAATTTGTTTGTCGCAGGCTTCATTGGCTCTCCCGGAATGAACTTTTTGAAAGGCATCATAGAACAGCAGCATGGCGAGCTTTTTTTTACAAATTCTTCGATCCGGCTTCATATTCCTGAAGAAAAAGCAAAGCGGCTGAAGGAAAAGGGATATGCCGGAGAACAGATGATTGCCGGTGTACGGCCGGAGCACATCACACAAATGACAGGAAATGACCAGTTGTTTGATTCAGTGTTTCAAGCGAACGTGGAAGTGAATGAAAATCTGGGCTCGGAGCTCATAGTGCATGTCATGGCTGGGGACGAGCGACTCAAGGTCCGCCTGGACGGAAACACGCGAATCGATGCAGGCGATTCAATCCAGCTCTCAGTGAAAATGGACCACGTCGTCTTTTTCGATGTGGAAACGGAAGAGGCTGTGTATTAGAAAAAGGTGCTCCTAAAAAGGGCACCTCAGCGTGTCGACAAACCCTCGCATTCGTTGTCAGGACTGCGCTTCGGTGCTCACGAATTAGAACATTCGCTCCGCTCCTATGCTCGTCCTTCCTAGTCTTCAAGGGTTTTGGCAAGAATCTGAGGTGCTCCTAAAAAGGAGCACCTTTTTCTTACGGCCAAATCTCATCCGCCCATTCAGGGTGGTCGATAAATGGATTGCGGTTGTGCTGATATTTTTCATAAATGATTTCATTTCTTTTCCGCTCGCGGTCGTCAACCGGATCCTGCTTATTCCATTCGAGCAGGACAGATTGTTTGCCATGATAAGGAGCTGAGCCGTTGCCTGTCTTATCATTAAGCTCAAGATCAGGATAGCCGTCATCACCCTCGTAACGGACAGCCATGTAAAACAGCATGCGGGCAACATCGCCTTTCACATCATCGCGGGGCTCCCATGAATCGCCGTCATAATAATTTCCGGGTGCCTTCGCATATTCAGTGCCGCCATTGTCAAAATCCATATTTCCTCTGGCGCTGTTAACTTGAACATCAGCCGGGCGCAAATGATGAATATCAGTACCAGGTCCCTTGCTCGTGCCAAAATCGCCATGGGATTTCGCCCAGACATGCTCGCGGTTCCAATCGCCGACATTGCCGCCGTTCAGGTTTTTGGACCGCGATTCATTCGTATAGAGCAGGATGACGTTATTCGGATTTCTCGGATCTTCATCCGTTTCTTTCAGCGCGTTCCACACTTCGCTGTAGGACAGCATCGTGTGTCCGCTGATAATGCGGTGCAGGGTGCTTTTTAGCGAGTCTCCTGTTTTACCTTCAGCCCCTTCATAATAGGTATCTGTGTCAGCATAGGGTGCAGCGGGGGCGGCTAATGAGAGAAGGCTTCCTGTTCCAGAAGGGGAAGACGCCAATCGGTCATTAAGGCTTAATGCGGTTTGCGCGCTTGCTGAAGCTGCAGGCGCAAGCCATCCGGAAATCAGTAATACACAGACGAGCGGCAGAAACCATGCTTTTTTTGTCATCACTTGCCCTCCTTTTATCAGATCATGTCTATTATTCTAAAATTGAAATAAAGGATAGAAGTGTCATTTTGTATATTTTTCATTAAAATTGTAAATTAGTCCCTTTGGAGGAGGCGGAAATCTCCTGTTCCCATATCTTTAGGTCCTGTTTTTGCGAGCTGCCGGCATTTCTGTTTTCATCCGTTCCGCGAACATCGCCTCTCCAGCTTAGCTTGTTCATATGAAAGGCATTTTGACCCTCTCTTTCGCTCTTGCTGGCTCTCTTCCTTACCGTGTTTTCTTTTGACCTTTACATCAAAATAGTTGTGACATGTAGGGTGTATCTGGTTGCTGGATGGATACTGCGGCTAAAAAATAAACGTTTTTTTGGTTAATCTGTCAATGAACTATCATGTTCCTCCTTCTATAATGAAGTCACCATAGCGGCCAGAGGGGGGAGTACATGGAAAAGCAGAAGCTTTCAGTAAAAAACAGCATCACAGATTATATTGAATGGCTCGCCCAATACGGTGCGTCTGCGGATGGCGGCGTAACGAGGCTTTTATACACAAAAGAGTGGATGGACGCACAGCTTGCTGTGAAAACGGAAATGTCTGCTTTCGGGCTTGAAACAAGATTCGACGATGTCGGCAATGTGTTTGGAAGGCTTTCGGGCACCCAGTCTCCGGATGAAGTCATTGTAACCGGTTCACATATCGATACTGTCATCAATGGGGGAAAATACGACGGCGCCTATGGTGTTCTGGCGGCGATGCTTGCGATAAAGCGGCTCAAAGAGACATATGGAGCGCCGAAAAAAACACTCGAAGCGGTATCTTTATGTGAGGAGGAGGGCAGCCGTTTTCCAATGACCTATTGGGGATCAGGGAATTTAACGGGTGTTTTTTCATTACAGGATGGAGCAGAGCCAAGAGACGAATCAGGAGTCTCGCTGCAACATGCGATGCAAGAGAACGGTTTTGGCAAAGGTGTGTTTCAGGCAGCATATCGGACAGATATCAGCGCTTTTGTTGAGCTCCATATTGAACAGGGACAGACATTGGAAATGTCAGGACGGGACCTCGGGATTGTGACAAGCATTGCGGGGCAGAGGCGCTATCTCGTCACGCTGGAGGGGGAATGCAATCATGCGGGAACCACCTCCATGAAATGGCGCAAGGACCCGCTCGCAGCCAGCAGCCGTATCATTCATGAGCTGTTGCTGCGGTCGGAGGAGCTGCCGGATGAGCTCCGTCTGACATGCGGAAAAATAACGGCAGAGCCCAATGTAGCCAATGTCATACCGGGCCGCGTCCAGTTTTCAATCGATATTCGCCATCAGCATCAGCATGTGCTGGAGCAGTTTCATCAAGACATGGTTGCTTTGATCAACGGCATTTGCCTACAAAAAGGAATTCGCGCCGTGATTGATGAATATATGCGGATAGAGCCTGTGCCGATGGACGAAAGGCTGAAGGCTGCGGCTTTTGAAACAGCATTAGAAAACGGCTTCAGCTGTGAGGAAATGGTGAGCGGAGCAGGGCATGACGCGCAAATGATCGGAAGGCGCTATCCTGCTTGTATGCTGTTTGTGCCGAGCCGAGGCGGCGTCAGCCACTCACCGAAGGAATATACGTCAGCCAGACAGCTTGAGATCGGCGTCCGCGCACTGACTGATTTATTATACAAACTGGCTTACTGATAAAGGAGGAATGGCTGTGTCAGGCAGAAGAGAATTATGCACCCCGTTAAGAACGATTATGACGCCAGGGCCTGTTGAGGTTGATCCGCGTGTATTAAGAGTAATGAGCACCCCGGTTGTCGGCCAATTTGATCCGGCGTTTACAGGTATTATGAATGAAACGATGGAGATGCTTCGGGAGCTGTTCCAAACAAAAAACCGCTGGGCATACCCGATTGACGGCACTTCACGGGCGGGAATTGAAGCAGTGCTGGCTAGTGTGATAGAGCCGGAAGATGATGTGCTCATTCCCATTTACGGCCGTTTCGGTTATTTGCTGACTGAAATCGCCGAGCGATATGGGGCAAATGTTCATATGCTTGAGTGCGAATGGGGAACGGTTTTTGACCCGGAGGACATCATACGGGAGATAAAAAAAGTGAAGCCGAAAATTGTGGCAATGGTGCATGGAGAAACATCGACAGGACGGATTCACCCGCTGAAAGCCATCGGCGAAGCCTGCCGCACCGAGGATGCATTGTTTATCGTCGATGCAGTCGCAACGATTGGGGGCTGCGAGGTTAAAGTCGATGAATGGAAGATTGACGCTGCCATCGGCGGAACGCAAAAGTGTTTGTCTGTGCCCTCAGGAATGGCGCCGATTACATATAATGAGCGGGTGGCGGACGTGATTGCAGCTCGCAAAAAGGTAGAACGCGGGATTGCGACACAAGCTGACAGTGAAGCGCTTTCGGGAAATCGGCCGATCACAAGCAACTACTTTGATTTGAGCCAGCTTGAGGATTATTGGAGCGAAAGACGGCTCAATCATCATACAGAAGCGACGACGATGCTGTACGCCTTACGTGAGGGAGTCAGACTGGTGCTTGAAGAAGGTCTTGAGGCGCGTTTCGAGCGGCATCGGCACCATGAAGCCGCATTAGCAGCAGGGATAAAGGCAATGGGGCTAAGATTGTTTGGAGATGACAGCTGCAAAATGCCTGTTGTCACCTGTGTCGAAATTCCCGGCGGCATTGACGGCGATTCTGTCCGTGACATGCTGCTGGCACAATTCGGTATTGAAATCGCCAGCTCATTCGGCCCGCTCGCAGGGAAGATCTGGAGAATCGGCACGATGGGGTACAGCTGCAGAAAAGAAAACGTGCTATTCGTGCTTGCCGGGTTAGAGGCTGTGCTTCTCAGACATAACGCAGGAATCGAAGCAGGAAAAGCGCTCCAAGCAGCGCTGAATGTGTATGAAAACGCTGGCCGCCAGGCAGCGGTGTAAAGAAAAGCTTGCGGAACTCCGCAAGCTTTTTAGATATGATTTCGTGTTTTCTCCAATCTAATTTTCTTCGTTTGACTCTTTTTACAAATCCTCTTTCTATGTGTTTCATTTTCTGACAAATCATGAGTCATTTTTTCTTCCATCGTCTATTCTTTATACAAGTTACCTATAAAATCACGCTGAACTAGTTGTTTCTCACGGCAATTTTCGAGAGGAGGATGCGGCATTGGGGAATTTTCACACGATGTTAGATGCGCTCCTGGAAGACCAGGAGGAGGCTGTAATGGCGACAATTGTTCAAGTTGAAGGCTCCGCGTATCGAAAAGCAGGCGCCTCTATGCTCTTTAAGAAAAATGGCAGACGGATTGGCTTGCTGAGCGGCGGGTGTGTGGAAGAAGATGTATTCCAAAGAATCAGTGCGCTGGGCGATCAGCTCACACCAACGCTGATTCCCTACGACATGCGGTCGGAGGACGATCTTTCTTGGGGCATGGGAGCCGGGTGCAATGGCATGATTCATGTTCATGCGGAGCGAATCACTCAGGAAAAAAGGCGACACTATGAGAAAGTGAGGGATTGCCTTCATTCAGGCAAAGCTGTCACTTCCGTTACAAAGATTGGATCCTCCCATTATTTATTTCTGACGGAGAACGGGCATTTTGGCAACTGGCCGGACGCGCCTCTGCAAGATATTCAACGTACTGTTTCAACGCTTCATTTACCGCATTTCGATCAAACCACTAACATGTTTATTCAGCGAATTGAACCGAAGCCGCGTCTCATTCTGTTTGGGGCGGGACCGGATACTGTACCGCTGGCCAATTTGGCGGCTGACACAGGGTTTTCTGTTATCGTGACGGATTGGCGGCCCGCTTATTGTACATCCTCTCTTTTTCCAAAAGCGGATCAGCTGATCACCGCTTTTCCGGAACAAATGCTTAGCGAATTTCAATTTTTTCCGAATGATGTAGCTGTTGTAGCAACCCATCATTATCAGCACGATCAAACGATCATCAACTTCTTATTTTCTCAAAACCTCCATTATATTGGACTGTTGGGTTCGGCAAACCGCACGAAACGGCTGCTGAACGGAAAACATCCTCCGTCTCACTTTTACAGTCCGGTCGGGCTGAAAATCGGTGCGGAAGGTCCAGAGGAAATTGCGGTAAGTGTAGTTGCAGAAATCATTCAAACAAGAAAACGGATAGCGGTTGTATGAGAAGCCCCTATCTGATCGGCGTGTTTCTCGCTGCCGGCAAAAGCAGAAGAATGGGCCAAAACAAGCTGGCTTTGCCGCTAAAAGGAGAAAACATAGGCTCACTTTCTTTGAAAACTGCTCTGTCGTCCCGCCTTGATCACGTGCTGGTCGTCGAGCGGACAGAACATGCCTCCCTTGAGTGGATAGGAGCGCCGTATCACGCTCCGCCTTTTCAAAAACGCTGGAGCCTGCACGTTTGCCAAGATGCAGAAAAGGGTCAGGGGCATTCAGTCAGCAGCGGGGTGAGAAAAGCAGAAAGCATGGGGGCGGACGGCGTTGTCATTTTGTTAGCCGACCAGCCTCAGCTTTCCGTCGATCATCTCAATGCCCTTGTGGCTCTGGCTCCTGAGTCATTTGCCGTGTCATCGTTTTTAGGGGCGTTGACCCCGCCAATCTACTTCTCGTCGGCTTGTTTTCCTTATGTAAAGGGGTTAACGGGAGATGAAGGGGCTCGCAGGCTCCTGAAAAGCGGACAGCTTGGAGCAGGAGTGGTTTTGGAGGCAAAGGATAGCGGTGAGTTGGACGATATTGATACACCCGAGGAATATGACATGGTAAGGAGGGCGATGGCTTGAACGGCCAAGTGACAAAAGCAAGGATGAATATTCAATTATGGAGGCCGACAGCGCTTGATGAGGCCTATTCGCTTTTAGAGAAGCTTGCTCCGGATGTGTGTGCCGCATCGGGAAGCACGCTGCTTCAGCTTCAGTGGGACAAAGGAACTCTGCCGAAACAGCACCTTGTCAGCCTTGAAGGGATTGACGAGATGCGAGGGATCAGCGCCAGTGACACCCACGTGTCGATCGGGGCGCTCACATCACTGAATGAATGCAGAAAGAAGCCTTTGATCAAGAGAGCGCTTGGCTGTTTCAGTGACGCTGCTTCCGCTGTCGCTGCACCGGGGATTCGCAGCCGTGCCACGATTGGCGGCAACATAGCGAGTAAAATCGGTGATTTCATTCCGCTTCTGCTTGTGCTTGGTGCTGAGCTTATCGTATATCAAAAGGAGCTCATCAGGCTGCCGCTTGGCGCTTGGCTCAGTGAGGAAGACTTTAGAACGGCTATCGTCACGCGTGTCATCATCCCGCGGGCGGAGGGAGAGCGTGTATTTTATCACAAGCTTGGTAGGCGCCAGGCTTTTACAGGAGCGGCTGCTGTTGCAGCTGGACGTTTTTTGAAAGACGGCGGCATTCGCCTCGCCGCTGGCCATGCCGATATCACTCCTAGGAGATTATTGGACAGCGAAGCGAAATGGATGGCACCAGGGTGGGACTCGCATGAGCTGTACAAAACACTTATCCATGAGCTGCCGTTTTCCTCAGATGCTTTTATGTCAGCGGCATACAGAAAAAAAGCCGCTGCCAACGTCATCATGGCAGAGCTGATGGCTGAGGGAGGGGAATAAATGATCATCAATAAACCGTCAAGAGTCAGGCCGGATGGAAGGGATAAGGTCACAGGGGAATTGAAATATATGACCGATCTCAGCTTTCCGGGAATGCTGTATGGCAAGGTGCTGAGAAGTGCTTATCCTCATGCAGAGATTGTGTCGGTTTGCACCATAAAAGCTGAGAAAATGGAAGGCGTGCAGGCCGTCGTCACACATAAAGACGTTCCCGGCTTAAACCGATTTGGCATTGTCATCCCTGATCAGCCGGTTTTATGTGAGGACAGGGTGCGGTATGTCGGGGATGCGATCGCCGCAGTTGCTGCGGAAACGGAAGAAATCGCGGAAGCGGCGCTGGAGCTGATTCGAGTTGAGTATAAAGAGCTGGAAGTCATGGATTCCCCAGAAAAAGCGATTCGGCCGAATGCGCAAAGACTGCATGAGGACGGGAATATCCTGCACCGCGCATTTTTTTCAAACGGCGATGTGGAAGAAGGGTTTCAAGCATCTGACACAGTCCTTGAAGAAACCTATGAGCTGCCGCGGCAGATGCATACGTATATGGAAACGGAGGGAGGCGTAGCCGTTCCGGAAGACGACGGGGGTTTTACGATGTATGCAGGAACCCAGCACGGCTATAAAGACCGTTTCCAGCTTGCCCGTATTTTTGACATTCCTGAAGAGAAGATCAGGATTGTGTCAAGTCCGATGGGCGGCTCGTTCGGAGGAAAGGATGAGCTGAATATTCAGCCGTATGCCGCGCTTTTGTCACTGAAAAGCGGACGTCCTGTCAAAATCCATCAGACACGAAAGGAATCTGTACGTTCTGGCATTAAGCGCCATCCGATGAAGATTACGATAAAAACGGGTGCGGATCATTCGGGAAATCTATTGGCGCATGACGTGAAAATTGTGGCGGACACAGGCGCATATGCTACGCTCGGACCGGCTGTTCTTGATTTTTCTGTCGAGCATGCCGCGGGGCCGTACCGTATTCCGAATATCCGGACTGAAGGAATATCAGTATTTACGAACAACGGGGTGGCGGGGGAATTTCGGGGTTTTGGCGGCAACCAAATCACATTTGCACTCGAAACCCATCTCGATCGTCTCAGCGGCATGCTCGGCATCGACCCGCTCGAGCTGAGAAGAAAAAATATCAGAAAACCGCATGACTTGGGGCCGCTTGAGCATCGAATTGCACCAACTGACGGAGCGGCACAGGTGTTGAATGCCATATCTAAATCTCCCATTCTTACAAGAACCAGCCGGAACTGCGGGTATCTGCAAAGAGGCACGGGAGCGGCAATTACAATGCACGGCGGCGGACTGGGGTATGGCCGAATGGATGCGGCAGGAGGCCGTTTGTCCCTTTCGAGTGAAGGCAAAATCACAGCATCGTTTGGATTTGAAGAATGCGGACAGGGGATTCTAGCAGCGATTGAACAGATTGTCATGGAGGAGTTAGGTTGTGCCGCAGAGGATATTTCCATTGTTATTGGGGATACCGCAAAAGTGCCGAAGTCAGGCTCCTCCACAGCATCCCGTGGCACAAGCATGGTGTGGCACGCGATCCAGCTTTTGAAGAAGCCGTTTCTAGCTCAGTTGAAAAAACGGGCGGCAGAATGGAGCGGCTGTTCAGCGGAAAACCTTATTCCCGGCGCTGCAGGCTTGCGTGACAAAAACACAAAGGCGCTCGTGGTGACGTATAAGGAGCTGGCTGAAAAAGGCCCTTTGGCAGAGGAAACGGCATTTGACTTTCCAACAACGCCTGATCCTGTGGTGGGCGGCCATTTCCTCTACTCATTTGGAGCGGCTGCCGTTGAGGTGGAGGTAGATCTGTTAACAGGCGATGTCAAATTGATAGATTGTGAGCACGCTATTGCGGCAGGTCCGGTTGTCAGTCCGCAGGGATATCGAGGTCAAATTGAAGGCGGCGCTGCCATGGCACTCGGCTACACACTGATGGAGGAAGCGAAAATGACGGATGGCCGTTATGCTGCGGAAAATCTCGATCACTATTTGATTCCCGGAATCAAAGATGTTCCTGACATGAAGCTGATTGCAATAGAAGACTTAATGAAGGGAGACGTATATGGACCGCGCGGTGTTGGCGAAATCGGAACAATCGCCATCACTCCGGCGATTGTAAAGGCAGTACATGATGCGGTCGGATGCTGGATAAACAAGCTGCCAATTTCAAGAGAAGAGCTGCTTGAAGCGATCGACAGAAAGGGGCTGAAGCAATGGACGTAAAAGAGGCCGGGCCATTTCCTGTAAAAAAGGAACAGTTCCGGATGACCGTGAATGGGCAGGAGTGGGAGGTTGCTGCCGTTCCTACGACACATCTGAGTGACCTGCTTAGAAAGGAATTTCAGCTGACCGGGACAAAGGTGTCCTGCGGAATCGGCCGCTGCGGAGCCTGCTCTATTTTAATCGACGGAAAACTGGCCAATGCGTGTATGACCATGGCTTATCAAGTGGACGGCCACTCCATTACAACAATCGAGGGCGTACAACAAGAGGAACTGGATATCTGCCAAACCGCTTTTTTGGAAGAAGGAGGCTTCCAATGCGGCTACTGTACCCCAGGAATGATAATTGCGCTTAAAGCGCTGTTTCGGGAAACCCCTCAACCTTCTGACGAAGATATAGAAGAAGGGCTGGCGGGGAATTTGTGCCGGTGTACCGGGTATGGCGGGATTATGCGGTCAGCTTGCAGGATTAGAAGAGAGTTGAACGGAGGGAGACGGGAGTCCGGCTTTTAAAAGCCGGACTTTTTTAGACTGAGTCAGACAGCGCGATCAAGACGCAGAAGCGTTGTGGGAAAACATCACGATAAATCTCGTAGAACTTGACAGCTTCTGGATTAGAAAATGATTAGTGAATCCATAGCAAAGACGCCATAAAAACTTCTTATGGCGTCTGTCGGACAGGGAGGTGTTGGATACGGCGGAGGCAAGGAAAGTTAAACTTAATAATTAAAGATAGCTGCTCCAACAATGATCAACAAAATGAATAGCACCACGATCAAAGCGAAGGAGCTCCCGAAACCGTTTGAGTAACCAGAGTTTCCACTGTATCCACCAGAATTGTAGAATCCCATAATGTCACCTCCTTTAGTGGAGATAGTATAAGATATGCCAAACGATCATTTTCGACATAGATTTAAGTCTAAAAAAGAAAAAATGAATATTTTGTCTAAAGGTGTAAGAGAGAACGCATTATCAAAACTATTAAAACCGCAGCAATTGTTTTCAGAGTAATTTTTCGAGAAAAAACGCGGTCTGTTTATTGGATTGGAAAAGGGAGCTCGGCTTCTAAGAGCTGACTTATTAGTTTGAAACCCCGATTTATAAATGAAAGGGCTACAGGATATTTTTCTCGTAGGCAATTATCCTGAAAAATATTGGTGCATGTTTATTCAAGCTGTTGTTTCACTAAGCGTGGGATCACTGCAAGTACTGTCCTAGGATCAAAAGTTTATTGAAGTGCAAATAGAAGCCCGCCTCACCGGCGGGCTTCCTTCTTAACTCCCCCTATACACCTGATAACCAAACGGCGACAGCAAGAGCGGGATATGATAATGTGCATCTGGATCTGCTAGCTGAAAACGGACGGTGACTATGGTTAAAAACGGCTCGTCGACCGTATTCACGTTTTTATTCGCAAAATAGTCTCCTGCATGAAATTCCATCACATACTCTCCGGAAACCAGCTCTTCACCAGCCAGCAGAGGGACATTGGCTCTGCCGTCATTGTTAGTGTAAACCTCTTTCATAATACTTTCGCCCAGCCGCTTCAATTCAATTTTTACGTTCGCCGCTGGTTTGCCGCAGGTTAAATCTAAAATATGGGTTGTCAGTTTTCCCATCAGGCTTTCAGGCTCCGACATTTTTCAGCAGTTTTCTGTTTTTCTTTCTCGGCGTCTTCTCTTGTCACGGTAAAATGTTGGAAACCGTATGGCGGGCGCGGTTCGGTGTAGACTTTTCCTTTTGAGCCCGGGATTTCTTCGACAACCGTATCCCACGTGTGATTTTGAGATTGGAAGCTGACATCAGTGAGCTGCGGGAACCTCGCTAATATTCTGCAGCCGATATGATAGATTAGGTTTTGGATTGAAGGGGTTTCGAGCTCGTGAAAAACGGTGCTCGCTAAGTCGCGGACTTGTTCAGCCGCGACGTAGCGGGATGGATCAAAAGCGTATGCGTCATTGGTATTTTCATATTGCCAGCTGATGTTTAAATAGACAAACAGCGGGCGGTTGCCGTCTTCCGGGAGAGTCGTATATTCGTCCCGGATGAAGCCGACGAAGGAGTTGCCGCTCACCTTGACGAGCTGAAGATCCATGATTTCGCTGTATTGCTCTGTAATCGTTATGGTATTCCCGCTTCGTTCTGCTTTCAGCACAGAGCGGCTTCGTTCATTACGCGATCTTCTGAAGACGAGGCGGCTTGTGCTAAGCTCTTTCTCCTCGTATGCAGGCATTGCTTCAAACGGAATGTCTTCGCCAGTCAGAGTGATCTTGTCCATATGAGAATAGGTATCTAAAAATCGGTGAGCTACATAGTGTAGGAACCCCTCGGTTGTCGTTCCTTCATAGGATGCGAGATGGCGCTGGATAAAGTTTTTCATTGAATCCGTTGCCACGACGAGAGTATTGTCTCCGTCTGTAAATGATGGCAGGAAGGCTTCTCCGCCAATTTCGCATGTCACATCAACGCCGACAACGGTATTGCTTCTCCCGGCAAAAGATGATTCTGGGATTTGCTTCACTCCAGTGAGCGGTTTTAAAAACGTTCGGTATGCAAATACATTTCCTTTGCCATAAGACATAGTTCTTTTCATTTGCGTCTCTCCTTTTTCAGTGATGATGTCAGCCAGACGAAAGCGGGCGATTCGGTAAATTTCTATAAGGGCCTGCTGGAACTCCGTTTCTCGTTCGCTCTCAAGCCTTGCCAGCAGGGCTTGGTGAATGTCCTGTTTCGTCTTTCCCTTCACCGCTAAAATAAAAGGAAAGCCGAAGCGATCATAATAGTGTTCATTCAGCATGAGAAACTCCTCGTATTCCTGCTGTTCTAATTTGCTGAGCCCCGCGTTCTGCTGCTCTCGTACCGAGTCACCGCTCATTGTTTTCTTTGTTCCGAGCCGGGGATGCTTTTTGATTAAATCAAGCTGTGTCTCGCGATCCGCGGCTTTTACAATGCCAGTCATTTTGCGGTGAAGATCAGAAAGGGACGAAAACGGCCGTAGTGCTGCGGATCTCTCCGCAATCCATGAAGAGTGTTCAAAAATAGAGCCAAGTGTGTCTGTCAGTGTTTGTGTATCCATTTGGTTCAGGTCATCCATTGTGAACATTGGCATCTTCCTTTACGTTTTTATGTCTGTGCCATTCGGCTGTTTGGTTTGAAAAAAAGCGTGCAGTGCAATGGCCGTCAAACTGCCGATCACAATTCCGCTTCCTGCCAAGACAGAGGCCGCGCCCGGAAGAGATGAAAACAACGCGGGAACTGTTGTAGCGCCAAGCCCCAAGCTGACGGAAGAGGCGATAATCAGCAAGTTGCCTTGCGAATCAAGGTCAACGCTGGATAGCATTTTGATCCCGTAAGAAATGACCATGCCGAACATGACGATCATTGCGCCGCCGAGAACTGGGGTGGGGATCACTGTTGTCAGGGCCGCTGCTTTTGGAACCAGCCCGATCGCCATCAGCATGATTCCTGTAATGGCGATGACGTTGACACTTTTCAACTTTGAAAGCTGAACGATGCCGACATTCTGCGAGAAAGCTGTATAGGGAAACGCGTTAAATAATCCGCCCAGCAAAATCGCAAGGCCTTCTGCCCGGTAGCCTTTTTCCAGATCCTTCTCCGATAGCCTGCGGTTTGTGATATCGGCAAGCGCAAAGTAAACACCTGTCGATTCAACGAGGCTGACAATCACAACGAGAAGCATCGTGACAACAGCCGGCAGCTCAAAGGTTGGCGGTCCGAAATAAAACAGAGATGGAACATGAAGCCAAGACGCCTCCAAGACCTCAGAAAAATCGACCTTTCCCATGAAATATGCAGCCGCTGTTCCTGCGATAAGACCGAGCAAAATCGCTATGGAGCGGATAAAGCCTTTAAAGAAATAAAACAGCAATAAGATAAATGCTGTGACGCCAAACCCGAGGAGCACGTTGTCCAGTGAGCCGAATTCTTTGCTTCCTTCACCTCCGGCCAGGTTATTCATTGCCGTTGGAATCAGGCTGATGCCGATGATCATGACGACTGATCCGGTTACGACAGGCGGAAAAAAACGGACAAGCTTCCCGAAGAAGCCCGCGGCTAAGACGACAATCAGTCCTGCGGCGATAATGGCACCATATATCGCTGGGACACCGTAAGTGCTTCCGATGGAAATCATCGGGCCGACTGCGGTAAACGTGCATCCGAGCACAACGGGAAGGCCGATGCCGAAATATCGGTTTCTCCAGAGCTGCAAAAGAGTTGCCGCCCCGCACATAAACAAATCAATCGCGATTAAATACGTCAGCTGCCCCGCATTCAGCCCGATCGCTGCTCCGACGATCAACGGAACGAGAATGGCTCCCGCATACATGGCGAGCATGTGCTGAAGCCCCAGCATCATTAGCTGTAAGGCATTGTGCTGTTCCTTCATCTTTTTTACACCTCTTTTTCTAATGCGAGTGTATGTTCTAATACCGGAAGTTCTGTTTGCTGTGCTGTTAATTCTTTTTTGTCGCGCAAGCTGAAAAATAGATTCAAAAAGATGGCGGTCAGGCTGCCAGTGATGGTGCCGTCACTGACCAGAATTCTAATCGGAGCGGGGAATTCAGCAAAAATCCCGGGGGCCGTGCTGGCGCCGATGCCGAGTGCGATTGAGCATGCGATGGTTAGGAGGTGGTATTGATTTTTGAGATCCGCTGTGCTGAGCATTTTGACGCCGGAGGCAATCACCATGCCGAACATGACGACGGTCGCGCCGCCAAGTACAGCAGCAGGAACGGCAGATGCAAGGGCGGCAATCTTCGGAATCAGTCCGAGACAGACAAGGATACAGCCTGCGGTAACGACGATGTTTCTTGTTTTCACTTTGGTCAGCTGCAATAAGCCGGCGTTTTGCGCAAAGGTATTATAAGGAAAGGCATTGAACAGCCCGCCGATGAGAATGGCGATTCCTTCCGCTCGATAGCCTTTGACGAGATCTTTTTCAGTTAAAGGTCTGCCGCATATCTTTCCGATTGCGTAAAAAACGCCGGTTGATTCCACAATAATGACGATTCCGACGATCAGCATCGTTAAGATCGGACCGATTTCAAACGTGGGGGCTCCGAAGTAAAAAGGCTTCGGGATTTGGAAGAACGGTGCTTCTGTAACAGAAGAAAAGCTGACTTTGCCCATGATCGCTGCTGCCGCTGTTCCGGCGGCGATGCCGATCAGAACGGATAGTGTTCGGGCAAATCCTTTGAGAAAGCGGTTGAGGACTAAGATCAGAACAAGGACACCGACAGAGAGAAGAAGGTTTTCGAGCGAACCGTATTCGGGGTTGGCACTGCCGTTTATTTTTTCGCCGCCAGCCATATTTTTCACACCTGTCGGAACAAGTGAAAGGCCGATCAAGGTCACAACGGTACCTGTTACGACAGGAGGAAATAACACAGTCAGCTTGCCGAAAAAACGCGCAAACAAAAAGATGAACACACCGGCCGCGATGATGGAACCGTAAATCGCGTGAATGCCGTAATTGCTGCCGATTGCAATCATCGGGGTGACGGCCACAAATGAACTGCCAAGCATGACGGGAAGCCCGATGCCGATGTATGCTCCGCGCAAGGTTTGCAAAAGCGTCGCCACGCCGCATGTTAACAGGTCAATCGCCAATAGGTAGGACAGCTGTTCAGTTGTTACATTCAGCGCCCTGCCGACAAGCAGGGGCACCAAAATCGCGCCTGCATACATGGCGAGCACATGCTGCAGGCCAAGCGTAAACACCTTAAACGATCTTTTTTTCACCATAGTCCCTCCCTGTATGTGAACTTTAGTAACATGATATCGTGCCGGCCGAGGGGTGTCATTGGATACAGTAGCTGAAAAAGGCAGGTGTGATTGCTGAAAGTGACGAAAAATGATTCATTTTGTAAGAAAATGTGACAAACTTTAGCTGATCAGCCGCTGCATACGTAAGGCAAGCCGCAAACGCATCGTTGTTTCAGGATCTTTTAAGCTTTTACCCAGAAGCTCTTCGCATTTTTCAAGGCGGTATATGACCGTATTGCGATGAACGTACAGACGCTTTGCCGTCTCTGAAATTTGGCAGTGTGTCTCTAAATAGACGGAAAGCGTATGAAGCAGGCTTTGATCCTCCTGCTGTTTTTCAGCGAGGCTCTGAAGCGTGGAGTTGTAAAATTTCTTCAAATCCTCAACCGGGAGCAAGCGCAGAAGCTCAGGCACATCTTTGGCGTGATACACCTGGATAAATGCGGTGCTTCTCGACAAATGCCCCGATTGCAGAGCATCAGAAGCTTCTGTGAAAGCGTCGGGAACATCAATGAGCTTTTGGCAGATATTGCTGATGCCAAAGGACACGGTTCGTTTAAATTGAGCGCTGACCTGTGTTTGAAACTGTTCTAAAAAGCTGATCACCGAGGCGTGCATTTCACTCCAGCTGTCTGTCGCCTCGATTAGAATAATGCCGACATTTCCTTTCATAAAGAAGTGAGGCGGAAACGGGAAGGCTGATAATTCACCTTCAAGAAATTCGAATACGCTGTCGGAAGCGAGCTGATTTTCTGTAAAGCTGATTGATTCGTCATTGCGATCGAGTTTGCCGGCAATGCACATGTATTTTTGATCCCAGCGCAGCTTGAATTCTTTCGCCCGGTTTTTGATTTCGTCATCTGAAGAAAAGGACCGCTCAATAAAATTGCTGAAAAACTCATTGCGGGCCCGCCGGCTGAACTGCTTCAGCGCATTTTCCTTCAGCAGTTCAAAGGAAATGACGTTGGCCGCTTGTTCAATCGTGAGGATCAATCCTTTATCGCCGGCCTGGACCATGTCCGGTATCAGCAGGTATCCGCAGTTTTTTTCGTGATTATAAATAGGCAGGACAGAATATGTTTTCTGATCTGAGATTGTAGAGAAACAAGTGAAAAATGGCCCGGATACGGTATTCAGGGTGCCTTTCAGCTTTTCGGTCTCAACTGAAATCTGATGAGACGCGGACAGCATTTTGGCATGCTGGTCAAGCAGCAGCACGGGAAGCTGAAGGAGGTCTGACACCTTTTTGAGGAGGGATTGCAGCCCCTTGCCGCTCATAATGTGGTTTGTGAATTTTTTGTGCGCGTAAATGGCTTGCTGCAGCTCGTTAGAACGCATATCGAGAATGTGGCTGAGTGTGGCATTTACAATATCGCCGAGGCGGATGTGTTCTGGAAGTTCAATGATCGGAAACGCATATGAATCGGCCAGTTCGATGATTTCCTTCGGGATATCTTCCAGATAGCGCTTTGTTTTAATGCCGAGGCCCGCGCAGCCGCGTTTTGCCATTTGCCGAATCAGTTCAGATAATTGATGCGGGTGATCCTTCAGGTGATAGGCGGTGGTGACGAGCAATTCATTCTTATGCAAAAAGTCTGCGATATCCGGAGCGTCCATCATATTGACATGCTGAACCTCTCTTTCCCCTCCTGCTTTTCCAGCGATTAAATTGGCGTTTTCAAAAGCCGGTATTTTCATCACATCAAAAATATTCATAGCGCATTCTCCTTTTCTATAAAAACATTGGTTAAGGTGAATAATTTTCAATAGGAATTCTAGCGGTTTTGCTGATGTAATACGATCATAGTAGCAGTAAACTGTTGAAAATAGAACTGGTTGTGTTACATAAACTGACATGAAAAATCGTCATCCTGACATGGGGGGATCAATATGGCTTACGATATGGTGATAAAAGGTGCGAAGGCAGTTACGCCAGATGGCGTTATAGAAGCTGAGATTGCAGTTCAAAACGGTGTCATTGCCGAGATAGGTTCTGACATTGAAGCAAGCGGGACGGAAATCATCCAGGCAGACGGGAAATACGTGTTTCCTGGTGTGATAGACTGCCATGTTCATTTTAATGAACCGGGCAGGGAGGATTGGGAGGGGTTTGAAACAGGTTCTCAAATGATGGCCGCAGGCGGTTGCACCACCTATTTTGATATGCCGCTCAACTGTATTCCATCAACCGTGACGGCAGAGCATCTTCTCGCAAAAGCTGAGCTAGGCAGACAAAAATCTGCCGTGGATTTTGCGCTATGGGGCGGCCTTGTGCCAGGCCATATCGAGGACATCCGTCCGATGGCTGAAGCGGGAGCGATCGGGTTTAAAGCGTTTTTATCAAAGTCAGGCACTGATGAGTTCCGCTCTGTTGATGAACGGACATTGCTCAAAGGCATGGCAGAAATCGCGGCTGCAGGAAAAATCCTCGCTCTCCACGCGGAAAGCGATGCGATCACAAGCTACTTGCAGATGGTTTTGGCCAATAAAGGAAAGGTGGACGCGGATGCGTACGCCGCCTCCCGCCCGGAGGAAGCAGAAGTTGAAGCGGTGTATCGCACGATTCAGTATGCGAAGGTGACAGGCTGTCCGGTTCATTTTGTCCATATCAGCACGGCGAAAGCGGTCCGGCTGATCAGAGAGGCGAAACAGGAAGGTCTTGATGTTTCGGTCGAGACATGCCCGCATTATGTCTTGTTCAGCCATGACGATTTACGGCAAAGGGGCTCTGTCGCAAAATGCGCGCCTCCGCTCCGGTCGCTGCAATCAAAAGAGACGCTGATCGAAACGCTCATTGCCGGGGACATTGACATGGTTTCCTCAGACCATTCCCCCTGCCGTCCATCCTTGAAGCGGGAGGATAACATGTTTTTATCATGGGGCGGAATCAGCGGCGGGCAGTTCACTTTATTAGGAATGCTGGAACTGGCGCTTGAGCATCAGATTCCGTTTGAAACCATCGCAGAATGGACAGCGGCGGCCCCTGCAAAACGATTCGGCCTTCAGAAAAAAGGGCGGCTTGAGGCGGGGTGTGATGCAGATTTCGTGCTCGTCAGCATGGAGCCGTACACTGTTACAAGAGAATCGATGTTTGCAAAGCATAAAAAAAGCATTTACGAAGGACATACATTTCCCTGCAGCATTTGGACCACTTACAGCAAAGGCCGATGCGTGTACAATGATGGGGAAAAGGTCACTGAAATTGACGGAGCTCTGGTCGTTCCTTCGTAAGCCCGGCGGATTTTACCGCCGGGTTTTTTGATTTCCTCCGTTCTAGTTTTTAAAATCTCATCAACGTGGTATCTTTTTTTAAAGGAGGCGGAGGCAATGGAGCATGTCAAATACATACTTAAGCAATCCTGGTCGCGCCATTCGAGCTCTAAATGGACGGAAGAATGCCCGTCATGCGGCCAATGCGGCGTGACGGCATTGGTGATTCAAGACCATTTCGGCGGCACGATTTTCAAAACAAAAGTCGGTGAGAGCTGGCATTTTTACAACAGCATCAATGGTGTGATGTACGATTTTACGAGTGAGCAGTTTCAGGCGCCTATTGAATATCAGCATATTCCTTCCTCAAGAGAAGAGGCGTTTTTAGATACGAATGAGGAACAATATCAGCATCTTCGTTCTGCATTTTCCCGCCATATGAACAGCATTTCCAAGGAAACCTGAAAACACGTGTGATAAACTGGAAGAGAGGTGAATGAGTGTGATTTATATCGGACTGACGGGGTGGGGGGATCATGACAGCATCTATCCGCCGAAAACGGCCAGCCAGAAAAAATTGCAGGCCTATTCCTCCCATTTTCCGATCGTGGAATTAGATGCGAGCTTTTACGCGATTCAGCCGGCGCGCAATAATGAAAAGTGGGTGAAGGAAACGCCCGAAACCTTCCAATTTATCGTGAAAGCATATCAGGGCATGACAGGGCATCAGCGCGGCGAAATTCCCTTTGACTCAAAAGAGGAGATGTTTGATGCGTTTAAGGTGTCTTTAACGCCATATTTACATAGCAATAAGCTCGCCATGGTGCTGTTTCAATTTCCGCCTTGGTTTGACTGCAAGAAGGAGAATGTCGCCTATTTGAGATGGTGCAAGCACCAAATGGGAGATATCCCTTGTGCGCTTGAATTCAGAAACCGTTCCTGGTTCTCGCCGCCATTTTATGAGCAGACGCTTTCATTTATGAAAGCGGAAGGCTGGATTCACAGTGTCTGTGATGAACCGCAAATCGGAGAAGGCAGCGTTCCGACTGTGTTGCGCGCGACCGATGAAAACAAAACGCTCGTCAGATTTCACGGACGCAACAAGCAGGGCTGGATGAAGCCTGATGGCGGGAAAAACTGGCGGGAGGTCAGGTACTTATACCGCTACAACCAACAGGAGCTGGAGGATTGGAAAAAGCACCTGAATGAATTGCAGCAGCAATGTAAGGATGTTTTTGTCCTGTTCAACAATAATTCCGGCGGTGACGCTGCGGATAATGGCAAGCAGATGCTTGAACTGCTTGATATCGAGTACAGCGGACTTGCTCCGAGACAGCTCGATTTATTTTAGAAAAGAGGTTTTTATTGATGTCGTTTGTGATTTTGGTCGTACTGGGATTAATCGCAGGTACGGTAGGAAGTCTGATCGGGCTTGGCGGCGGAATTGTCATTGTGCCGTCTCTGATGTTTTTAAGCACAGTGACGCAGCTGTTTCAGGATGTGACGCCGCAGGTTGCGATTGGAACTTCGCTTTTGGTCATTATTTTTACGGGCCTTTCTTCAACTTTGGCTTATATTAAATATAAAACCGTTGATTATAAGAGCGGGCTCATTTTCTTTATCGGTTCAGGTCCCGGCAGCATGATCGGGGCTTACGTGTCAAAGCTGTTCAATTCAAACTCGTTTTCCGTTTGGTTTGGCATTTTTATGATTCTGATTTCATTATCCTTAATGCTGAAAGCGAAAGCCCGGCCAATCAACAAAGCGCACAAAGGAATTATCCGGACATTTCAGGATGATGCCGGTGAGCCTTATACGTACTCATATCAGGCCTCTGTGGGTATTGCCATTGCCTTTGTTGTCGGTTTTTTAGGCGGACTTTTCGGTATAGGCGGCGGATCACTGATGGTTCCGGCGATGATGCTGTTATTTCTGTTTCCGCCGAAGGTTGCGGTGGCAACGTCCATGTTTATTATTTTCCTGTCTTCTATGACAGGGTCTGTTTCACATATGATTTCCGGGCACGTCAATTGGCTGTACGCCCTCGCGCTTGTGCCCGGCGCTTGGTTCGGCGGAAAGCTTGGCGCCGCCATCAACAGAAAAATGCAGACGAAAACGATCGTTATGATCATGCGGATCGTATTGATTTTGATCGGCTGCCAGCTCATTTATGAAGGCATTTTCAGCTGAACGATTAGGGAGAGATATTATGAAGGAGAAGCTCCGCTTATATCATACAAATGATTTGCACAGCCATTTTGAAAACTGGCTGAAAATTGTAGATTATATCGAGCAGAAAAGAAAAGAGCATCAGTCAGACGGCGAAGAGACGCTCGTTTTTGATATTGGCGATCATCTTGATCGTTTTCAATTCGTGACAGAGGCGACATTCGGAAAAGCGAATGTTGATCTCTTAAACCGCCTTCACATTGATGGAGCGGCGATCGGCAATAACGAAGGGATTACGCTTCCGCATGAAGAGCTTGCTGCCTTATATGATCATGCTGAATTTCCTGTCATCGTCTCTAACCTGTTTGATAAAAACGGAAACCGTCCGTCCTGGGCGGTGCCTTACCATATCAAATCATTGAAAAACGGTATGTCCATTGCTTTCTTAGGTGTAACTGTGCCGTATTATCCTGTATATGACAAGCTGGGATGGACAGTAACGGATGCTCTTGAAAGCATAAAGGAAACCATTCTGGATGTGAAAGGGCAGGCTGATATTATCGTTCTGCTGTCACATTTAGGCATTCTTGATGATCAGGCAGTGGCTGAAGCGGTGCCTGAGATTGATGTAATCCTCGAATCACATACCCATCATTTGCTTGAAGATGGACAAGTGGTGAATGGGGTACTGCTGGCCAGCGCCGAGAAATACGGGCATTATGTCGGCTGTGTAGAAATCACGGTGGACAGCGTACAGCGAAGCATCATCAGCAAAACGGCTTCTGTGCAGAACATGGCGGAATGGACAGGAGAATCCGCAGAAACAAAAGCGTTTCTCAATGAAAAAGAACGAGAAGCCGAGGAGAAGCTGTCCGATGCCGTTGCAGAGCTTGCACAAGATGCTGAGGTGAAGTGGTTTGAAGAATCAGAGCTGCCTTTGCTTTTGGCATACGCCTTAAAGGAATGGTGCGAGACGGACATCAGTATGGTCAATTCAGGTGTCATTCTCGGTCCGCTAAAAGCAGGTCCTGTGACAAAGCTGGATCTGCACCGCATCTGTCCGCATCCGATCAACCCGGTGGCTGTCCGCCTGACGGGAGAAGAATTGAAGGAAACCATTGTCCATGCCGCTTCCGAACAAATGGAGCAGCTCCGGATCAAAGGACTTGGCTTCCGCGGAGAAGTGATGGGGAAAATGGTGTATGCCGGCGTTGAGGTAGAAACGAAACGGCTCGATGACGGGATCACCCACGTCACCCGGATCACACTGAACGGGGAAGATATTAAAAAACATAAACAATACTCCGTTGCGGTGCTTGATATGTTTACGCTCGGCAAACTGTTTCCGTTGATTCGCGATGCTGCAGAAAAAGAATATTTTATGCCGGAATTTTTGCGGGATCTGCTTGCTTGGAAGCTTGCACAATAAGGCAGTCAGCCCACAACAAGCTGTGCCCTTCATCATAAAGTGATGAATGAAGGGAGTGGTTGACGTGGTAAACCTGACACCGATCATGATAGAAGGACAGCCTTTTACAGCTGTGACAGTGAAACTTCCCAAAACGAATTTTATGGCCGTCGCCAATGATCACGGATACATTATGTGCGGCGCGCTTGATGTGGCGCTGCTGAATGAAAAATTAAAGGAGCGCGGCATTGTTGCTGGTCGCGCAGTTGGTGTCCGCACCATTGACCAGCTGTTAGACGCACCTTTAGAATCCGTCACGTACGCCGCGAAAGATCTTGGCATCAAAGTCGGTATGAGCGGCAGAGAAGCGCTTTTAAAAATGGTGAAATAAAATAAATTGGCCCCGGCTATTACTATGTCCCCTCTTACAAGCATACATTGTGATATGTAAGGGGGGATTTTCTTGCCAAGATATCGCGGCCCTTTTCGCAAGAGAGGACCTTTGCCTTTCCGTTACGTGATGCTCCTGTCCGTTGTCTTTTTTATCCTGTCAACAACGGTCAGCCTTTGGATGATCAATGGCTCGATCAAACCTGTTTTAATGGACATCGGCGAGATGGAAACGAAGCGTATAGCGACAGAGGTGATCCAGGATTCGATTGAGGACTATATGTCTGACAGTGAAAATATGAAAGATATGTTTCAAATGAATTCTGATGAAAACGGAAACTTAACGACAATCGATTTTAATACACAGGTTGTAAACAGTGTGAAAACAAAAGTGACAAAGCAGCTTCAGGCTCATTTGAAAGAGATGGAAACCCATACCGGACACAGCGGCGCCAGTGAAAACATTATGATCAACATTCCGCTGGGACAGGTAACCGGCAACAGCCTTCTTGGAAACCTCGGGCCGAAAATCCCGGTCCGGTTCAATTTAATCGGTGACGCTTTTACAGATGTCAAAACCAAAATCAAGCCGTATGGCATAAATAACGCACTTATTGATATCAGCATCTTTGTCGAAATTAAAGTGAAGGTCATCATTCCATTTGCCAGCAAAACCGCTGTCGTCACAAATAATGTTCCTGTATCGATTAAAGCAGTGCAGGGCGAAGTGCCGCAGTTTTATAATGGAAGCGGCGGCTCGGGTGTCACGCCTTCTGTCCAGCTCCCGAGCAGCAAAGAAGAAGACGGTGCTGATTCAAAAAAAGAAAAAAGCAGCAAATAAGCCGCCTGTCGAAGAGGCGGCTTTTTGTTACTTCTTTTTTTGGTATTCATATCGCTCCCACGCCCTCAAATGCGGGTATGGATCAAATGACCATTCGGTTCTTCCGTTATCTTTGTACATGCCATAGTGCAGATGCGGCGGGAACTTCCCGGCGGTTCCCGGCGGGCCGTATCCGGAGCTGCCGACTGATCCGATCACTTGGCCAGGCTCAACGATTTGTCCTGTTTTAATCCCTTTGGCAAACCCATTGAGATGGGCAAAATAATGATACGTATTGTTAATGTCCCTGATGCCGATTCTCCATCCTCCGAAGCGGTTCCAGCCCTTCATTTCAACTACGCCGTAACATGTGGATTTGACAGGAAGGCCGTAATGGGCAAAGATATCCGTACCTTCATGAATCCGCCTTCCACCGAAGCCGCGGGCATCTCCCCACGTGCTTCGGTAGCTGTAATCGGTTCTGATCGGAAGCGGGAATGCATGCTCGCCCAGATCAATATGGCCGTAGGCTTTAAACAGCTTCATGAATTCAGATATAATCCCCACTGTCTGATCACGCCGGTAATAATTCCAAAGCCCGATCCGGATGTTGTCTTCATCTGTGCCATACGACAGTAAGTATTGGCTGAACGTATACAAGATATCTTCATCGTTGCTGACCTCGGCTTTCCCGTCTCCATCGCCATCCATTCCGATTCCGTCAAACACTTTAATGCTTAACGGCGCATCGTCTTTCGGATTCGGGTTTTCAGGCCCGCTCCAGATATCATCGGGTATATAGATGCTGATGATTCCCGCCTTTTCAGGCAGATCTTTCCGGTTGCTCCGCACGTTTTCTTCGTATTGATCAACAGCGGCGAGCGCATACCAAGGGATCTGCGTCACAGCTTCGATTTTATGATATAATTCCATCCGTTTCGACAGCACTGGATCTGAAAGTTTTTTTCCAGACACAGAAGGCTCAAATGCAAACAAAAGGAGAAGAAGAGCGGATAACAAAACTTTCACAAAATAATCTCCTTTCATATTGAATACACATAGTTTGCGGCAACCCGGCTTAAAAATGTCAGTAATCATCTTCCCTTGTCGAGAAATTTTTCCTATGTTAAAGTGTCTAAAGAAAAGACTTTCTTTAGTTAGAAAAACATTATTTTTGTTGCAGAACTAAAACCTGCACCTTTCTCGTTTTCAGAATGTTTCGTGTCAGAAATTGAGTATATTGGATATTGGAGATGATGGGAATTGGCAAAGAAAGACGAACACCTCAGAAAGCCCGAATGGCTTAAAATTAAATTAAATACAAATGAAAACTATACAGGGCTCAAAAAACTCATGCGGGAAAACAACCTGCACACCGTATGCGAAGAAGCAAAGTGCCCGAATATTCATGAATGCTGGGCGGTCAGACGTACAGCGACATTTATGATTTTAGGTTCTGTTTGTACAAGAGCATGCCGTTTCTGTGCTGTCAAAACAGGCCTTCCAACTGAGCTTGACCTGCAAGAGCCGGAACGCGTAGCGGATTCAGTCGCGCTTATGAATCTGAAACACGCGGTCATTACGGCTGTTGCGCGTGACGATCAGAAAGATGGAGGGGCAGGCATTTTCGCGGAAACTGTCCGTGCGATCCGCAGAAAAAGCCCGTTCACAACAATTGAGGTGCTGCCGTCTGATATGGGCGGAAACTACGATAACCTAAAAACCTTAATGGATACACGCCCAGACATCCTGAATCACAATATCGAAACGGTTCGCCGCCTGACGCCAAGAGTCCGCGCGCGTGCGACGTACGACCGTTCATTGGAATTTTTGCGCCGTGCGAAGGAAATGCAGCCTGACATTCCTACAAAATCAAGTATCATGATCGGACTCGGCGAAACAAAAGAAGAGATTATTGAAGTAATGGACGACCTTTTGGCGAACAACGTGGATATTATGGCAATCGGCCAATATCTGCAGCCGACGAAGAAACACTTGAAAGTCCAAAAATACTACCATCCTGATGAATTTGCAGAATTAAAAGAAATCGCGATGCAAAAAGGCTTCAGCCATTGTGAAGCCGGTCCGCTTGTCCGTTCCTCTTACCATGCGGATGAACAAGTAAACGAAGCATCTAAAAAGCGTCAAGCACAAGCATAATGCCAAAACGCCAGATCATCTGGCGTTTTTGTCATTCCTATCGATTTTCATGTCCTGACGCGTTTCTCCATTGGCATTTTCATTCTCTGAGACAGGGCTTCCTTGCGGGGAGGTTTTCATTTCTTGAATCGTCCCCGACATGATCTCTCTGATATCCCTTGAACCAGAGCCGAGATTGCTGTAATTTTCGACGGACTGCATATGGTTTGGATTATCGGAAATATACACGTGATAGTATCGCGGTATCACGGAAGCCGCTGTTTTTTTCACCTGATCGGCGGTCAGCTCCCGGTTTTTAGAATCGGTTTTGTATACGACAAGCGCTTCTCGGTCAGTCACCAATGTCGCAGCATCTTGAATATGGGGGAGCTGAACCGTTAAACTTGATATCATGTGAGCGGTTTCTTCCCGGTTCATCACCGGCGTTTTCTGCTGGTCTCCGTCAAATTGTTCTCTTTGATAGCGGACATAGCCAAATTGTTCGTTCTCATTATGCCTGTTAAAAGCCTCGTTGCGGTCCGACACATGAATGGGTTTGGTTTGATTCTGCGTCTGATTCCGGACATTTTGTGCATTATCCAATCCTGCGCCTCCGCACCCGGATAATAGTCCGGTTAGCAGGCAGAGGCTGACAGCGGTTCGTTTCATTTATCAATCCCTCCTCAGTGTAGGGTAGCCAAATCGCATGATTTATTCTTTAGCAATTGATGGGGACGGGGCAATGAATTATGATAGGAATGAGTGAAAAAGAGGTGAGATCATGATTCTTATTCAAAATGCTGAATTTGAATTGGTGCACAATTTCAAAGACGGCTTCAACGAAGAGGCTTTTAAAGCCCGCTACTCCGATATATTAAATAAATACGATTATATTGTGGGAGACTGGGGATACGGTCAGTTAAGGCTCAAGGGCTTCTTTGACGACCAGAATCAAAAGGCAACCTTCGAAACGAAAATCAGCACATTAGATGAATATATTTACGAATACTGCAATTTCGGCTGTGCGTATTTTGTCTTGAAACGGATCAGAAAATAAATATACACAAAGGGGATGCTGTCATGTATTTTGTTGACAGAAGCAAAATCGAGAAAACACTAGGGTTCTTCGAGCACCAGCTGGCGCTATTTGACTCACAAACAGACTGGCAGTCTGAAATCGGGGAATTGGCACTTCAGCGTATAGGCCATCTGTTAATCGAATGCATTTTGGATACAGGCAATGACATGATTGACGGCTTTATTATGCGGGACCCGGGAAGCTATGACGACATTATGGATATACTTGTTGATGAGAAAGTTGTCACGGAAAAAGAGGGTGATGAGCTCAAGAAATTGATCGCCTACCGCAAAACGTTGGTTCAACAGTATCTGCTCGCTGACAGCGGCGAGCTTTACAGGCTGATCAAGGCGCATCAAACAGCTCTTCAAGACTTCCCGAAACGGATCAGAAGCTATTTGGAAACAGAGCTAGGACCTGTTTCCGCGTTTAAATAACAACTGGAAAGCCACAGGAGTGTTGGATATGAAAACATATAAAGGGTATTTAATTGATTTAGACGGAACGATGTACAATGGCACGGAAAAAATCGAGGAGGCGTGTGAATTTGTCAGAACGCTGAAAGATCGCGGCGTTCCTTATCTTTTCGTGACAAACAACTCTTCGCGCACACCGAAGCAGGTAGCGGACAAGCTCGTGTCTTTTGATATTCCGGCAACAGAAGAGCAGGTCTTCACGACCAGCATGGCAACTGCCCAGCACATTGCACAGCAGAAAAAAGACGCGTCTGTGTATGTGATTGGGGAGGAAGGAATCCGCCAGGCGATTGAAGAAAACGGCCTGACATTTGGCGGAGAAAACGCGGACTTTGTCGTTGTTGGCATCGACCGTTCCATTACATACGAAAAATTTGCTGTCGGCTGCCTGGCAATCAGAAATGGCGCCCGCTTTATTTCCACTAACGGAGATATTGCGATTCCGACTGAAAGAGGGCTTCTGCCGGGAAACGGCTCACTGACATCGGTGTTAACCGTATCTACAGGTGTACAGCCTGTATTTATCGGCAAGCCGGAATCAATTATTATGGAGCAGGCGATGCGCGTTCTCGGCACAGATGTGTCTGAAACACTCATGGTCGGCGACAACTACGCCACTGATATTATGGCCGGCATTAACGCGGGTATGGATACGCTGCTCGTTCACACAGGCGTAACGAAAAGAGAACATATGACAGACGATATGGAAAAACCGACTCACGCCATTGACTCTCTGACTGAATGGATTCCATACATTTGAAAAAAGGGCGCCCTAAAAGGGTGCCCTTATTCTGTATGCCGCGCGCGGTGAGCAAGTCTGCTTGAAGCCGCGGCGGAAATCGCTCCGACGATGTCATCTAAAAAGGTATGGCATTCACCGGTTGATTTATCATTCAATCGTTTAAGGATTCCGGGTTTTTCTTTGTCGATGTAACCGTAGTTCGTAAACCCGATCGATCCGTAAATGTTCACAATGGAAAATGCCAGAACTTCATCTACTCCATATAGGCTTTCATCTATTTCCAGCATCGTTTGCAGCGGTTCAGACAGTTTTTTCTGCTCAGCAAGAACATCCAATTCAATGCCCGTTAAAATCGCGTTTTGCACCTCGCGTTTTGCGAGAACACGATTGACGTTCAGCGTGCATTCATCAATGGTTAAATCCGGATGATATTTTTTCTGCAGAAAAAAGACAAGCTCGGCAATGTCTGATACCTCAACGCCGCGCTCCTTCATCCGTGCTCTTGCTTTAGCTTCCATCTGACTGAATTGTTCGTTTTCTGACATCAGCTTCACCCAATCTTTTTTACTAGTTTATACAAAATGCTTGAGAAGTTTACGACTTTTTCTTGCGCCTTCTTCGGATTAAAATATGTATTCATAATTCCGGCTGTGTATGACTACGATGTGATGAGCCCTAATTCAACAGGCAGGTGATCATGGTGAAAGGTACAATAAAAGAAAAATACGGCATTCACATCAGGCAGCTTTCCATGTACCAGCACACATATCAATGCTTTCAGACGCCTAATTCATACTTTCTGATTGTCCCCGTTTCCCAATTCTCAGAAACAGAGCTGGCGGAGCTTTATTACATGAGTCAGTATTTACAAGAACAAAGTGACCCATACGTTTCGGTTTTTATCTTTACAAAAGAAGGTGAACTGACATTTGAACATGAGGGAAAAACGTACGCTCTGCTGAAGGCGGCCCCCCCTTATTCAAACAGGGCGTTCTCCATTGGAGCGGAGCTTGCGGAATTTCACCGAAAAGGCCGAGGATATCCATATGAGGTGAAGGCAGCCGGAAGAATCGGCCAGTGGAAGGATCTGTGGGGAAAACGAATTGATCAGCTGGAAGCATTCTGGCAGAGAAAGGTTCAGACCCCTCCGCATGAGCCATTCGATAAAAAAATGATCGAATCATTTCCATATTATTTAGGACTGTCAGAAAACGCGATACAATATTTAGTGGACACTGAGCTGGATGACAAGCCCCAAGCCGCTGATTCAGGAACGATATGCCATCAGCGGATGGAAAGGCATACATGGTCACCGGAATCATTGATCAGGATTCCGGCGGATTGGGTGTTTGACCACGCTTCCCGTGATTTGGCTGAATATATGAGGCATACGTTTTTGCATCACAGACAAGATTTTAATCAGCAGGGCTTTCTCTTTTTACAGGAATACGAGCAAGTCACACCGCTGTCTTCATTTTCGAAACGCCTTTTATACAGCCGTCTGCTTTTCCCGCTTCATTATTTTGAAATCGTAGAAAGCTATTACATGTCATCAGAATCAGAAAAGCATTATTTTGAAGAACAGCTTAACTTCATTCTTAATGACTGTGGGCGTTATGAACAATTTCTCAATACAGCGCAGGAATTCATGAATATGCGGGCGCAGAAGCTGTTTGTTCCACGCGTCAGCTGGCTCGGCAAAGGCAGCTCAGGGTGAGGAGAAAATCTGACAAAAATAATTAGAAAATAAAGAATCTTGTCATATCAATGCGTTAAGCGTTTACATTCGCAAAATTCAGCCTAATGCTGTCTTGTCAAAACAGGAGCGGGCTTATATAATGTTTGTAACTTATATGTCTGTGTTGAGTTAACAATTGTCTTTTTCAAGAGGACAATCAAAAGAAAGGTGGAGTTTTTTTGAAAGCGATTCGTGTAGGGCTTTTAGGTTTAGGTACCGTCGGAAGCGGTGTCGTTAAAATTATTCAAGACCATCAGGATAAGCTTATGCATCAGGTCGGCTGTCCGGTTACGATAAAAAAAGTGCTTGTAAAAGATTTAGAGAAAAAGAGAGAAGTAGATTTGCCGAAGGAAGTGCTCACGACAGAAGTGTATGATGTCATTGATGATCCAGATGTTGATGTCGTCATCGAGGTGATCGGCGGCGTTGAACAGACAAAACAATATTTGGTCGACGCGCTGAGATCGAAAAAGCATGTTGTCACAGCAAACAAGGACTTAATGGCTGTGTACGGCTCCGAGCTGCTTGCCGAAGCGAAGGAAAATGGATGCGATATCTACTTTGAAGCCAGTGTTGCCGGCGGGATTCCGATTCTGCGCACGTTAGAGGAAGGCCTCTCATCAGATCGAATTACAAAAATGATGGGAATTGTGAACGGCACAACAAACTTTATCTTAACCAAAATGATCAAAGAGAAAAGCCCATACGAGGAAGTGCTCAAGGAAGCGCAGGATCTCGGTTTTGCCGAAGCTGATCCGACTTCTGACGTGGAAGGGCTTGACGCCGCACGGAAAATGGCGATATTGGCGCGCCTCGGCTTCTCGATGAACGTGGATCTGGAAGACGTCAAAGTAAAGGGGATCTCCCAAATTACAGACGAGGACATCAGCTTCAGCAAACGCCTCGGCTATACAATGAAGCTGATCGGGATTGCTCAGCGTGACGGCAGCAAAATCGAGGTCAGCGTACAGCCGACACTGCTTCCTGACCATCATCCGCTTTCTGCTGTTCATAATGAGTTTAACGCTGTTTATGTATACGGCGAGGCTGTCGGTGAGACGATGTTCTACGGGCCGGGAGCCGGAAGCATGCCGACAGCGACATCCGTTGTTTCTGACCTCGTCGCTGTCATGAAAAATATGCGCCTCGGTGTAACCGGCAACAGCTTTGTCGGGCCGCAATATGAGAAAAATATGAAATCGCCGTCTGACATTTATGCACAGCAGTTTTTAAGAATTCATGTAAAAGATGAGGTTGGTTCATTCTCGAAAATTACATCTGTGTTCTCAGAGCGGGGCGTGAGCTTTGAAAAAATCCTTCAGCTGCCAATTAAAGGCCATGATGAGTTAGCTGAAATCGTAATTGTCACACATCATACATCAGAAGCTGATTTCAGTGATATCCTGCAAAACCTAAATGATTTGGAAGTCGTTCAAGAAGTCAAAAGCACATATCGTGTAGAAGGGAACGGTTGGAGCTAATGTGGAAAGGACTTATCCATCAATATAAAGAATTTTTACCTGTAACAGATCAAACACCGGCGCTAACTTTACATGAAGGAAACACACCTCTTATTCACCTGCCGAAGCTGTCTGAGCAGCTCGGAATTGAGCTTCATGTCAAAACGGAAGGCGTCAATCCTACGGGATCATTTAAAGATCGCGGAATGGTTATGGCTGTGGCAAAGGCAAAAGAAGAAGGCAATGACACGATTATGTGCGCGTCAACAGGTAACACTTCCGCTGCTGCGGCAGCATATGCAGCCCGTGCTAACATGAAATGCATTGTCATCATCCCGAACGGAAAAATTGCATTTGGAAAACTCGCTCAAGCTGTCATGTACGGAGCCGAGATTATCGCAATTGACGGAAACTTTGACGATGCGCTTAAAATTGTCCGTTCCATCTGTGAGAAATCACCGATTGCCCTTGTCAACTCAGTCAACCCTTACCGCATTGAAGGCCAAAAAACTGCTGCCTTCGAAGTGTGCGAACAGCTGGGGGAAGCGCCTGATGTTTTAGCGATCTCGGTCGGAAATGCTGGAAACATCACTGCGTACTGGAAGGGCTTCAAGGAATATCATGAGAAAAACGGCACAGGCCTTCCGAAAATGCGCGGCTTTGAAGCTGAGGGTGCGGCGGCAATCGTGCGCAATGAAGTGATTGAAAATCCGGAAACAATAGCGACAGCCATTCGTATCGGAAACCCGGCAAGCTGGGACAAAGCTGTAAAGGCAGCCGAGGAATCCAATGGGAAAATTGACGAAGTCACTGATGATGAAATCCTTCACGCATATCAGCTGATCGCCCGTGTAGAAGGCGTGTTTGCAGAACCGGGTTCTTGCGCGTCTATCGCAGGAGTGCTGAAACAGGTGAAATCCGGAGAAATTCCGAAAGGCAGCAAGGTCGTAGCTGTGTTAACAGGAAACGGACTGAAAGATCCGAACACAGCGGTCGACATTTCAGAAATCAAGCCTGTCACATTGCCGACTGATGAAGACAGCATCCTTGAATATGTAAAAGGAGCGGCCCGTGTATGAACGAAGCCGACATGCTGTTCTCTGTCACTGTTCCCGGAAGCACAGCTAACCTAGGCCCCGGCTTTGATTCAGTCGGAATGGCGCTCAGCAGATATTTGAAGCTGACCGTCTTTGAAAGCGACAAATGGTCTTTTGAGGCTGAAACAGAAACAGTCGCCGGAATTCCGGCGGGTACAGATAACCTGATCTATCAAGTGGCTAAACGGACCGCAGATTTGTACGGAAAAGAAATGCCTCCTGTCCATGTGAAGGTGTGGAGCGACATCCCGCTTGCACGCGGCCTTGGCAGCAGCGCCGCGGCGATTGTAGCGGCCATTGAACTGGCTGATGAATTATGCGGCTTAAAGCTGTCTGAAGCGGACAAGCTGCATTTAGCCAGTCTAGAAGAAGGACACCCGGACAATGCTGGCGCTTCTCTCGTCGGCGGACTTGTGATCGGCCTGCATGAGGATGACGAGACCCAAATGATCCGCGTCCCGAATGCTGACATTGACGTAGTCGTTGTCATTCCTTTTTACGAAGTGCTGACAAGAGACGCGAGAGACGTGCTTCCGAAGGAGTTTCCATATGCCGATGCCGTAAAAGCAAGTGCTGTCAGCAATATTCTCATTGCTGCGATCATGTCCAAGGATTGGCCGCTCGTCGGGAAAATCATGAAGAAGGATATGTTCCATCAGCCGTACCGGGCGATGCTTGTGCCTGAGCTGTCAAAAGTAGAGCACGTCGCCGAGATGAAGGGCGCATATGGAACGGCTCTCAGCGGAGCAGGCCCGACGATTCTCGTCATGACCGAAAAAGGAAAGGGAGAAGAGCTAAAAGAACAGCTCGCGCTTCATTTCCCTCATTGTGAAGTAGACGCTTTGACCGTTCCGAAAGAGGGAAGTATAATAGAGCGAAATCCTTTATATCAAGTAAAAAGTGTATAGATCATGCCAAGCGTTCCTCAGCGTCAGCAGAGGGCGCTTTTTTTGCTGGAGATAAAGGAGTTTTTATTTAGAAAAACGAAATACATGTAAAAAGGAGGAGATGAATATGAAAAAGCTGATAACCGCAGACGACATCACAGCGATTGTCTCTGTGACAGATCCTCAATACGCCCCAGACGGCACCCGTGCCGCATATGTAAAATCACAAGTGAATCAAGAGAAAGATTCGTATACATCAAATATATGGATCTATGAAACGAAAACGGGCGGGTCTGTTCCTTGGACACATGGAGAAAAGCGAAGCACCGACCCAAGATGGTCTCCGGACGGGTGCACGCTTGCCTTTATTTCTGATCGAGAAGGCGATGCGGCACAGCTGTATATGATGAGCGCTGAAGGCGGAGAAGCGAGAAAACTGACTGATATCCCGTATGGCGTGTCAAAGCCAATATGGTCCCCGGATGGCGAATCGATTCTGGTCACTGTCAGTTTGGGAGAGGGAGGAAACATTGATGACCGAGAAAAAACAGAGCAGGACAGCTATGAACCTGTTGAAGTGCAAGGCCTCTCCTACAAACGGGACGGCAAAGGGCTGACGAGAGGTGCGTATGCCCAGCTTGTGCTTGTCAGCGTAAAGTCGGGTGAGATGAAAGAGCTGACAAGTCACAAAGCTGATCATGGTGATCCTGCTTTTTCTCCTGACGGCAAATGGCTTGTTTTCTCAGCTAATTTAACTGAAACAGATGATGCCAGCAAGCCGCATGATGTTTACATAATGTCACTGGAGTCTGGAGATCTTAAGCAGGTTACACCTCATCGCGGCTCATTCGGATCAAGCTCATTTTCACCAGACGGAAGGTATCTTGCTTTGCTTGGAAATGAAAAGGAATATAAGAATGCTACGCTCTCAAAGGCGTGGCTCTATGATATCGAACAAGGCCGCCTCACATGTCTTACTGAGATGCTGGACGTTCATTTAGCGGATGCGCTGATTGGAGATTCATTGATCGGTGGTGCTGAACAGCGCCCGATTTGGACAAAGGACAGCCAAGGGTTTTATGTCATCGGCACAGATCAAGGCAGTACGGGCATCTATTATATTTCGATTGAAGGCCTTGTGTATCCGATTCGTCTGGAAAAAGAGTACATCAATAGCTTTTCTCTTTCACCTGATGAACAGCACTTTATTGCCAGTGTGACAAAGCCGGACAGACCGAGTGAGCTTTACAGTATCCCGCTTGGACAGGAAGAGAAACAGCTGACTGGCGCGAATGACAAGTTTGTCAGGGAGCATACGATATCAATACCTGAAGAGATTCAATATGCTACAGAAGACGGCGTGATGGTGAACGGCTGGCTGATGAGGCCTGCACAAATGGAAGGTGAGACAACATATCCACTTATTCTTAACATACACGGCGGTCCGCATATGATGTACGGACATACATATTTTCATGAGTTTCAGGTGCTGGCGGCGAAAGGATACGCGGTCGTTTATATCAATCCGAGAGGAAGCCACGGCTACGGGCAGGAATTTGTGAATGCGGTCAGAGGAGATTATGGGGGAAAGGATTATGACGATGTGATGCAGGCTGTGGATGAGGCTATCAAACGAGATCCGCATATTGATCCTAAGCGGCTCGGTGTCACGGGCGGAAGCTACGGAGGTTTTATGACCAACTGGATCGTCGGGCAGACGAACCGCTTTAAAGCTGCCGTTACCCAGCGCTCGATATCAAATTGGATCAGCTTTCACGGCGTCAGTGATATCGGCTATTTCTTTACAGACTGGCAGCTTGAGCATGACATGTTTGAGGACACAGAAAAGCTCTGGGACCGGTCTCCTTTAAAATACGCAGCAAACGTGGAGACACCGCTTTTGATACTGCATGGCGAGCGGGATGACCGATGTCCGATCGAGCAGGCGGAGCAGCTGTTTATCGCTCTGAAAAAAATGGGCAAGGAAACCAAGCTTGTCCGTTTTCCGAATGCATCGCACAATTTGTCACGCACCGGACACCCAAGACAGCGGATCAAGCGCCTGAATTATATCAGCTCATGGTTTGACCAATATCTCTAATAAAAAAAGCCAGGCTGATCAAATATCAGCCTGGCTGCTTTATTAAAAGACTTGTTCTACTTCAACGACACCCGGCACTTCTTCTAGAAGAGCGCGCTCAATTCCGGCTTTCAGCGTAATCGTTGAACTTGGGCAGCTGCCGCATGCGCCTAGAAGACGAAGCTTAACGATACCTTCATCTACGTCTACAAGCTCACAGTCACCGCCGTCACGAAGTAAAAACGGACGAAGTTTGTCCAGTACTTCCTGCACCTGTTCTTTCATTTCAACTTCAGTCATGACATTCGCTCCTTTCGTCGTCATAAAACCATTATATTCAGTGTAACAATAAAAATCTATTGTTTGGTTTGCAAAGTTGCTTTCCCTATTATAGCACATTCAGACTTCAACACAAAAACGGTTTTTTTCTATAAAAACGCCCTTTGGCTCTGTATACTTAAAAGAAAGGACTTGCATAGGAGAAGGGGGCGTTTACAGTGATGAAACCAGTCATGCTAAGCGTATACGGGGCAGAAACCGTGTGTGCGAGCTGTGTCAATATGCCGACAGCCAAGGATACATACGAGTGGCTTGAGGCTGCGCTGAAAAGAAAATATCCAAATCAGCCTTTTGAAATGCAGTACATCGATATTTATGAGCCGCCTGACAATGAACATGCGAAAGAGCTTGCGGAAAAAATCAGAAATGACGAGTATTTTTATCCGCTTGTGCTCGTAGAAGACAAAATTGTCGGTGAAGGCAATCCAAAATTAAAAGACGTTTATGAGGAAATGGAGAAGCATGGGTATACAGAAAACCGCTGACTTGATCAGCGGTTCTTCTCTATCATTAACCGTTATGGTGTTTATACATCCACAGCAAGCCGGATTTCAGCATACGCGGAACACGGCCGATCAGCGGACGGTCAGCAACAAGCCCGAAGCCGGCTTTTTTTCCGAGTGAACCGAGGACGCCTTTCAGCTTAAACTGAGGCATTGATTCAGGCAGGGCTTCCCCATTCCAGCGTTTTTGCAAGATTTGGACAATCTGCTCTGCTTGAGCCTCTGCCAGCTGGGCGCTCGGTGCATGAGGAAGGCTGGCGCAATCGCCGACAACGTACAGATGTTCATCACCTGGAAGATTATGATGAGGCGTTAATACAATACGCCCTTGTGCGTCCTTCTCCACATCTAAGTCTCTGACGACTTTGTTTGGCTGGATGCCGGCTGTCCACACGATGGCGTCTGCAGAAATCGGATCATCGTGGTTATACACAACGCCTTCTTCTACTTTTGTGATATTTGCCCTGTTAATAATGCGGACACCGTGCTCTTCGAACCATTTTTGCACATATTTGCTTAAACGCTCGGGAAAGCTTGATAAAATGAGATTACCGCGGTCGAACAAAATAATGTTCAGGTCATCACGGCTTTCTCTCAATTCACTTGCAAGCTCAACGCCGCTTAAGCCCGCTCCGACAATGGCGACGGTGGCATTAGCGCTCAGATTATTCAGCTTTTGGTAGGTTTCGCGGGACTGATCGATGGTTTGAATACTGTAGGTGAATTCAGGCGCTCCCGGCACGTTGTGATATTTATCCTCACAGCCGAGCCCGATTACGGCGTCATCGTAAGAAATCGGTTCACGATCTTGGAACAGCACTTGTTTTTGTACAATATCAATTGATGTGATATCACCGTATTGGACATCCAGGCGAGGGTGCTCTGGGAATGACACTCTGATATGATGGTCAGAAATTGTGCCTGCGGCAAGGGCATAATATTCTGTTTTCAAGCAGTGATAAGGATTTCTGTCAATTAACGTGATTGAAACATCATCAGGCAGCTGGTTTGGCAATAAGCGATGAAGAACACGCATGTTCCCGTAACCTCCGCCGATCAAGACCAATTTTTTCATTTGAATTCCCCTTTAATCCGAAGAGTATGATAGATACATTGAAGAAAATACGAACTATGTAAAATAACATCTAGAATTATATCGAATTTGATCTAAAATCACAATAATAGTTTCAAAATAACCTACAATTTAGCCTGAAAACACAAATTAGTAAAACGTTATTTGAGAAATAATATGTTACGATAATAAATTTTGAATCATCCGTTGTCTTTGACGAATAGTGAAAAATTCGCGATAATGGACATATGTGAGGTGAAACCGCATGAATCCAATGATTGAATTTTGTGTCAGCAATCTGGCTCACGGCTCTCAGGAAGCCCGGGCGATTTTGGAGAAGGATCCCAACCTTGATGTCCTTGAATATGGCTGCTTAAGCTACTGCGGGACATGCATGGAATCGCTTTTCGCTCTGGTAAACGGAGAAGTCGTCATGGGTGAAACGCCTGCTGAGCTTGTTGAGAATATATATACCTTTATTGAAGAAAATCCAATGTTTTAAAGAAAAGGGCCTGGACAGGCCCTTTTTTATTTTGCCGTACAAAAGAACTAAAAAAATGTGTAGACATCAAAAAATATTATTGTTATCGTAAAAAAGATATTTTTTAAAATAAAATTTAAGAGGTGTACGAGTATTCATGAATGTTCTGTGGGGGCTGCTGGGCGCAGTTGCGATCATTGCTATCGCGTTTTTATTTTCAGAAAAGAAAAGCAATATTAAGATAAGAACCGTCATCGTTGGTTTATGCACACAGGTGGCGTTTGGATACATCGTGTTGAAATGGGAAGCGGGACGCGCTGTTTTTTTATGGTTTTCAAGCCGTGTACAGCTTCTGATTGACTATGCGAATGAAGGCATCAGTTTTATTTTTGGACCGCTTCTAAAGGTCGGAGACAGTCCGGCATTTGCATTAAGTGTACTGCCCGTTATCATTTTCTTCTCAGCACTGATTGCAGTTTTATATCATTTGAAAATCATGCAGCTCGTTTTCCGTGTCATTGGCGGCGGATTGTCGAAGCTCCTTGGAACAAGCAAAACGGAATCTCTGGCGGCTGCTGCCAATATTTTTGTAGGACAATCAGAATCTCCGTTAGTGATCAAACCCCTGATTGCCGGGCTGACGCGCTCTGAGTTGTTTACGATTATGACGAGCGGTCTATCGGCAGTTGCGGGATCTACCTTGTTTGGGTACGCGCTTCTTGGTATTCCGATTGAATATTTGCTGGCGGCCAGCTTTATGGCTGCTCCAGCTGGACTAGTCTTTGGTAAATTGATTATACCCGAAACGGAAAAAACGCAAACCGTAAAAAGCGATTTCAAAATGGATGAAGGCGAAGGCGCAGCCAATGTCATTGACGCAGCTGCAAAGGGAGCGTCAACAGGACTGCAAATTGCGTTAAACGTTGGGGCGATGCTGCTTGCGTTTGTTGCGTTAATCGCTGTAGTAAACGGTATTCTCGGCGGGGCTTTCGGCTTGTTCGGTTTAAAAGGCGTAACATTAGAATCCATTCTCGGTTATGTGTTTTCTCCTATCGCCTTTTTGATTGGCGTGCCTTGGCATGAAGCATTGCAGGCGGGAAGCTATATCGGTCAGAAATTGGTGCTGAATGAGTTTGTCGCTTATTCTAACTTCGGTCCGCACATCGGCGAGTTTTCTAAGAAAACTGCTACCATTATCAGTTTCGCGTTATGCGGATTCGCCAATTTTTCATCAATTGCGATTATGCTTGGTACGCTGGGCGGATTAGCACCCAGCCGCCGTTCAGATATCGCGCGTCTCGGCCTGAAGGCTGTTCTTGCAGGAACATTAGCCAATCTGCTCAGCGCAGCCATTGCCGGCATGTTTATATAAACGATAAAAGCTCCTTGCGTCAGTGCAAGGAGCTTTTATGTATGAAAAACGGGGGATAATTGTATTGTGTCCGCTTATAATAGCTTTTATACTAAGAAAAAGAAAAAAAGTTGGAGGCACCTATGAACTCATTTCGATTTACCAAAATGCACGGCCTGGGAAACAGTTATATTTATGTGAATCAATTTGAAGAACAGCTTCCAGAAGAAAAACTGTCAGAGATTGCAATTCAGGTTTCTTCTGTTTATACAGGGATCGGATCCGACGGAATGATCCTGATATGCCCATCAGACCAAGCGCCTGTTAAAATGCGGATTTTTAATAATGACGGATCTGAAGGGAAAAACTGCGGCAACGGCCTGCGCTGCGTCGCAAAATACGCATATGAGCATAAGCTGGTTGAGGAAACATCTTTTCTGATTGAAACTCTCTCCGGGCTTGTGAAAGCGGAGGTTCAAGTCGAAAACGGAAAAGTGAATGTGGTCACTGTCGATATGGGCGAACCGCGCTTGACAAAATCCGAGCTCCCGATGCTTGACGGCGGGGAAGAGCACACAATCAATGAAACGATGGCATTTGGTGAAGTAGAACTAACAGGCACTGCCGTTTCAATGGGAAATCCGCATATCGTTTTTCCGATCGCAGACATTGAACAGGCACCCTTAACGACACTGGGGCCGGTGATTGAGAAAGATCCGAGATTTCCGGAAGGCATCAATGTGGAATTCGTTGAAACCGTGAATGAACAAGAATTGCATTTCCGCGTCTGGGAACGGGGATCAGGGATTACTCAGGCATGCGGGACAGGAGCATGTGCAGCGGCAGTCGCATCTGTATTAAACGGCGTATCAAAGCGAAATCAAGACATCACGGTGCATTTAGCAGGCGGGGATTTGGTGATAAACTGGAAAGATAACGGCCATGTAATGATGACAGGGCCGGCTGAAACCGTTTGTGAGGGTGTCTATTTCTTGTAAAACACCTTGTTTGAGAATTGGAACGATCATGTTTATAATAAAAGACAGCAACCGGTTTTTAAAAGGAGGTTCACAATGATGAGCAACCCGGTAACAATTACAGAAGCAGCAGCTTTGCATATAAAAGATATGATGAAAGAGCATGAAGAAGAAAACGCGTTTCTGCGTGTAGGCGTCAAAGGCGGCGGCTGCAGCGGACTTTCTTACGGCATGGGCTTTGAGCATGAAAAGAGTGAATCAGACAGTGTGTTTGATCAGCACGGCATCACTGTTCTAGTTGACAAAGAAAGCCTTGACATCATGAACGGCACCGTGATTGATTATAAACAATCCATGCTCGGCGGCGGCTTCACCATCGACAATCCAAACGCCATCGCTTCATGCGGCTGCGGTTCTTCGTTCAGAACAGCAACGAATGCAGGCAAGCCTGAAGAGTGCTAACGGTAAACTATACGGTCGGCCAGGCGAATGATTAACGATTGTCAAAATAATTTCGGTAAAAAACGTTAGTATCTCGCGACAAATAACAACCCATTAGAGGTCGTTTATTTCTCGATTATTACGGTTTCCTTGCGGTGATTTTCATTCATCGAAAAGGAGGCCGTTTTTTTATGGCTAAAGGAACGAAGCGAATACGTGCGCGTTATACTTCAGCAACTAAACGAGAACTTCCGAATATTACGTTTGACCGTGCGACAGATATTGTTATCTCGGGAAAGATTGCGGAGGGCTTACGTGAAAGGACGATAATCGATTACAAAAAGATCGTTAGATATTTCACGGAGTGGCTAACGCAAAAATACGAAGATATGGAGTATGTGAACGACGTGACAATCGAGCATTTACGCGCATATATCCATTACTTACGCTACGAGAGAAGGCGCTATGAAGGCCATACGAATATCGATGCGACAAAACAGCCGGTAGGATTATCTGAAACTACGGTAAATATTGCGATTCGCACGCTTACGGCATATTTTAACTATTTATACGCCGAGGGATTTATCGATCCGAATCCGGTTGAGCGATTAAAACTGATTAAACAGGACGTTGATATGACGAACAATTTCACAAATGAAGAGGTCGCGAGGATACTAGAGCAGCCGGAGCAACGTGATTTTGTCGGGTTTAGAGACTACGTAGGAATTAGCCTCTTACTTGATTCCGGTCTAAGAATAGGCGAACTTGTGGGACTAACCGTAGATGAGATTGACTTCAGCGCTCCGCAAATAGTCTTAGGCGGCGGTAGAACTAAGGGGCGCTATTTTAGAATTGTGCCTATATCAACATATTGCGCAAAGCTTTTGAAGCAGCTCATTGAAGAGAATCGCGCCCACTTCGATACTAACTCGGTTTTTGTATCCAGTCTAGGAGATCAACTCACGACTAATCATTTTAATAAGCGCCTCAAGTTTTACGCAGAAAGAGCAGGAATAAAGACAAAGAAAGTCACCGCGCACGTTTATAGACATACTTGGGCTAAAATCATGATCGTAGACAAGAAGATAGACATTTACACAGTTCAAAAAATGGGTGGCTGGAAAGATATAAGAACGCTTCGGAGGTATGTACAACTTTCGACAGAGGACTTAAGAAGGTCACACGATGAAGGTTCGCCGTTAATGGCGATTAGAGATAGTCGCAGAAAAAGAATATAAAAACAAAAAAAAAAAGAACGTCAACCCATCGGAAAACCGATAAATTGAACGCCCTAACCCTGTGTTCATTATATCGGAAAAAAGCGTACTTGTCTACGTTTATTTAAGTGCGCCTAATTTTCCGTAACGGTTGTCGTCTCTTATCGAGGAGAGAAACCGAATGTACACGAAAGAAGCCTCTAAAATGGCGTCGTTCCGTTCAGTGGACGAGCTTAACGGCGCCATCCGCACGCACATATACCGCAATAAATCCGATCTAACACCTGCCGCAATCGAGGTTCTTAAGGTGTTGTCTCGTCATGCTGTAAAAACGCCAGGCGTGGCGTATCTGAAGCTCGCAACTATCGCAGAACTAATCGGCAAGCACCGCGTAACCGTTATTCGCTCCATTAAACGACTAATCAATCTCGGCATTATCCGCAAAGAAATAAAGTATCGGCCAGTATCCGGCGGCAACGGCGCCAATATGTACGTTATCCTGCCGGCGACTAAAGCCGATGTTACCCCGTCCGTGTTACCCCGTCAAGAAGCCGAAAAGCCAGCGGAGACAAAGCCGGAAGCGCCGAAACGGAAAGACGAAGCTATTATTTCTCAAAGCAAATTAAAGTTACTACGTAATACGTATGCTGCGTTTAAGTCTGCGGTCAATACGTTTGTCAGCGATCGGAAATTAACGAGCAAGCTGTACGGTATATACCTTGCGCATACGTCGTATTTAAAAGGCGTGTATGCTGCCGATACGCTTCAAGAAATCGGACTGGAAGCCGTACGGCAAACATTTATCGCGACTAAACGGAAAGCTATACGTAATCTTGCCGGCTACTATAACGGTGTGCTGGATCGGATGCTGGATCGTTTGTTTGATGCGAGATTTGACGAGAGTTGACTCGGCGGATGGCCGTGCGATTTCGTACGTTAAGGATACGGGGAGGTCTTCGAGAAGGTCGGCTTGTTCGTCGCACGATGAGACAATCAAGTCATATCTTTGCCAGCCTTCGCCTCCTCACGCGCGACCCTCCAAACGCTTTACAAAACTTTACGTAAAGAAACGTAAAAGTAACGTAAGCCCAAGCGTATCGCGCATCTGCTTTTACGGATGTAAAATATTCGCCAATGTATGATTTTAGATATTTTCGTACATTCAAAACGTTGATTTTAAAGAACCGATGTGATAACGTATAAATAAAGATACGTTTTCGTACATTGGAGGTATTAAAATGGATGAAAAGAACGTGCAGCCACTTCGCACTATAGACGAAATAAACGATATGAAATGGGCGCTCAGAAGGTTCGGAACAGAACGCGATAGATTCCTCTTTGTATTCGGCATTAACACCGGACTAAGGGTTAGCGATATTGTTCCGTTGAAAGTCGGAGATGTTCGCGGCAAACAACACGTAATAACACGCGAGAAGAAGACGGGGAAGGTAAAGCGCTTCTACTTAAACAAAGCGTTACAGGACGAGATAAACGAATATACATACGGAATGGATGACGCAGAGTATCTATTCCCAAGCCGCAAAGGGAACGCCCATATATCAACAACGCAAGCATATCGCGTACTCACGAAGGCAGCGGACATGCTCGGTCGGGATGATGTTGGTACGCACACGATGCGCAAGACGTTTGGCTACCATCATTACAAGCGCAACAAAGACGTCGCAACACTTCAGATGCTATTCAATCACTCCGCGCCATCTATAACGCTCAAATATATCGGAATAACAGACGATGAGGTACAAGCGACATTAGAAGACTTCTCGTTATAGTCGGTCAAATGGCCGGCTTTTTATTTGCGCGAAAAGGGTGGGGGAGGTCCGAGCCAGAGCCGGCGTTCCAGGCACATTTTAAACGCGCATATCAAAAATTCACTTTGACCTATCGAAGGCATAAAAAAGACGCCGATTATTCAGCGTCGTTTATACGTTCGAACTGGACAACTTCTTCAATCGGACAATCTAGGTATTCGCAAATATACGCGATTGTACTCAGTGAAACAAAATCTCCGGCTGAAAACTTCGCCATTATTGTCGGGGAAATACGTAGATCATCCTTGAGTTGTTTCTTTGTTATGTCTTTCTTTAATAAAGTCATTTCTAACGGTTTATAATTTGGCTTCAAATTGAGAGATTTCTTTGACATTCCAATACCTCCGAAAATACTTGCTTTGCTTATGCACTTATTATAACATATATGCTTAAAAATAATACAAAAAAGTATAGAAAAAATACACAAATGTGTTGACTAAAACTACACAAAAGTGTATTATGGTATCAGAAGGACGGAACACAAAGTCTTTCCAGTAAACAGAAAGGAGGACAGAAGATTGATTGAACTGATAACAAAGCTTTCCGTTATTACTGCATCTTGGCTGACCATTTTTAAACTCTTGCTAGAACTAAACAAGATGCGAAAAGAGACGAAAAGCAAAAAGCGACGCTCTCCCTCCAAGAAGAAACGTCGCAAGTAACCAAGACGGGGCGAAAGCCCCGGCTGTTCAATCAATTATACCACATATGAAAAAGATTAATACAATCGAATTGTTTCTAATTGTTGCCCTTTGCTTCTGGATCGCGAACATGAATTTCGCAGCACTTTCTGTTTTAGACTTCATCGGAATAGGCACCGCGGTCGTATATTGCGGGTTGATCGTGTGGAAGTTGCTGTCCCGATGAAAAACAAACCGGCGTTCGGTGGCAGCGTAGTCGTCGGACGCCACAAAACGAAAGGATGATCCATTATGACAAACGTTATTAAACAAAGCAGCCTTATTCCGGCTGAGTACGTTATATATGACTACGCAGGAGAAGGTAAGGACTTGCGGAAGGATAAACAGCTCGTTCACGTTGGCGGTAACTTGGCGATTGGGTATGAAGAAGGCTGCGGTATTATGCTTTACGAAATGGCCGGCAATCCTGGCGCGTGGGAGATCGGAGACAATGATAACGTCTTACACGATGTATACGACGATGGGTGGCTCTCTGATGTACCGATCGAAAAGCTCGCAAGTATGTCGGTTCTTGAATTCATGCTCGCGGTTGCCGAAAGAAAAGCTCAGAAGAAGGCAGTATCGTAGCGTTTCGACATATTTGTAAACAATTACCTCTAAAATTTTTGTGACTTTCGACATAAATCGACTGAACTATTCGTAATAGTCAGGTAATATATAGAACAAGACGAGAACGTTTGTGCGCTTTTGTTTCGGAGTGGCTGACATCGGCCACTATGCGGTTGACGGGCGATGCTTAAAATCCCGTCAGCGACTGTTTAATCTTGCGGAACCCATTCGTAGAGATCATCGATTGAACACCCGATGATTACGGCGAAGGTTTTAGCGGTACTAAGTGTCATTTCCTGCTTTCCTAGAACGTACTTGGAAACATGACTCTTATCGTATCCCGATTTGTCCGCAAGTTGCGTCTGCGTAAGCCCTCGCTCATGCAGCCGGTCGCGAAGTAAACACCTTCCGGGTTTATACTTCACCTTTAAGCACCTCCGCAAAAGCTTTATATCGGGCTGTACGAAGGAAATTATAAACTATTGCCGTCAGTTTTTCTATTCGTTTCTGGATGTACAATCATTTCGAGGAAGAAGGGGAAAAGGTTGAAAAGTTTATCTGATGAAATTCTGAACTTGATTGAAGACAGCGATTTAAGTTACAAAGAGGTTGCCCACATGGCCGGAGTTTCTGCGCGTAGTATTTATGAAATAAAAAATCGTGGAACTATAGGTTTTATAACTATGCTCAAAATCGCCCAAGTCTGTAACGGCGCGGATTATCATGAAAAAATGACTAAATGGTGTCACTTACTTACCACCACTGAAGGTATAAAACACGCCTTTGAATACGCAGCAATAAAAAGAGATATCGCACTTTTGGGTGACTTGTTAGACAATGCAGAAGGCGACGATTCATTGAGTGCGTACTATGGGATTTACAGCTTAATTTATAAATTTATGAAGAAGGAGATTGCTTTCTTAGACTTGTACGATTTGCTTAAGCAGGTTCGAATTTCGAAGGATAAAAACCTCGCGATTATAGTGGATATCTACAAATGTTATTTACTCTATTACCAAAAGGACTTTCTAGGCATTCTTCAGATGGCAAATGTAATCGAAAAAGAAATACAAAACATAGGTCAAGACAGAAGCGCTTTTTTCAGACAATGCTATATATACCGGTTGGCGGAAGTGTTAATGCCGGTCCACTTGCATTTTAATAATTTTGAAGCTTCACGCAAATTTGCGAAAATTCTACTTTACAGTAATATCAGCAGCAAAACTATGTCGGATGGTTATTATTGTATTGGGATGACGTACTTGGGTAGAGATAAGGAGGTTTGTTTAAAGAGTTTAGAACGTAGTTACGAACTGATGAAGGAGATAGAACGTTCTGATTTGATTGAAGAATCCAGAATGCACTTAGAACTAGCACGCCTGTACTATGAAGTAAAAGAAGGGGCGTCCATTAAAGGTGTGGCAGGTTTTGCGGAGAGAATGCAATTTAAAAGTGATTCGGATTTCATAAAGTACTTTGAATATCGGTTAGAGAACTCACTGTCAAAACTTTATGAGGGTTATAAATACTTTTTTAGTCGAAAGAATTTCTTGTTTGCTAATTTAATAGCCGATGACCTTGCGTGTTTTGGAGTCGACTCAGCGCAAGTAGAGGCACTTAAGTCGATAAATCTAAATGAAAAGGTGGAGTTTAATTTTGAAGAAGAAGTTGTTAGCTGTTTTAGCCATTGGAGCCGTATTAATATCGCTCGGGTATCTTAACAAAAATGATCAGGCATCAACGCAAGAGGCGAAGTCTGAATTTAAAGTGGCCGAGATAAGCCCAGGGGCGTAGAAACAAACACTGCCCGCTGATAAAAATTGGCGGGCGTACTCATAATTTAAAAAACGTTTTGGCGAACGTAGTAAAACAAAAAGGCCGCCCTGTTGGCGCAGGACGACCCGATCAAAATCAGTTAGAAGATATGCAAGTACGATATCTACACTCTTGGCGGAGTAATCGTATTTGCCGTCTGCTGTTACTCTCACATAACAGCATTTTTCAAGCAACCAAAAAATAACCCGAAGGTTTAGTTACTTATTTTGTATTTTATCCGTTGCCAACGGATTTTACAAGGCGAACAGTATACGAACACCTTCGGAAAATTGAATGGAGGTCAATGATATGCCAGTCGATTTCGGATGGATATTTCAAATATCCGCAGTAATCGTAGTGTTTATCTTAGGCTGCATGGCATGGGCGGTTTGGAAAGAGGATTCCGACGCTCAAAACAACAACTTCGGAGGGTTCGATAATGAATAAATATAACGTTTCTCGATCAGCAGTAAAAAACGCGGTAGTTCGTCTTGGTCTTACAAATGCGCAGGCACCGAACGCATTAATTAAATATGCACAAGGGTCTTCATTCGTTTGGTTACTCGAATCAACAAGCGGTAGCCAAGCCGTTTACGACAACTATAACGAAAGAGTGCGCCTTGTAATCGCAGAGAACGGCACCGTACTGGACGTTTTCCCCATTGATTACGCGCTACAGTCACCGCACAACTTATCGGAAGAGGTTTGCCAATCGCTTAAGGAGTCGACTAAAAAGACTCTGATCGCGAAAAGAGACGAGATCCACCGCAAATGGTGCGAAGCTGAACTCGCTTTTCACGAAAATAGTTACGAAATAGCTAAAGTGCGCTTCGAATTAATCGACGCGGGTACCGAAGAGGCTGCAGCGTTAAACAGCCGTTTAGCGGATCTTTGCGCAGATAATAAGCGACTGCACGAAGATAGATCAGCACTCAGAAAAGAACGGACTGAATTAGAGCGTGCTCTTGTACCTTATATCTAAGATTGCGGACGGAACCAAAATTCGAGGGGGAAATGAAATGGAAAAAGTACGGCTAGTTCGACACGGATCGACAGACTTCCCATATAAAGAAATTCATGACGCCTATCTTATCGCAGCAGATACGGTAGCATTATGCGACTTTGATGCGTGGGGCGACGGCAGGTTTGCGTTTTACGACACTGGCGGCCTAACGCGGAAGGATGACGATTATCACCTATACGACGATGTCCACCCGGCATCATTCGCATTCGAGTTTGCTAAGACGACGGCGGCCCTAAAGAAGCTCGACGGTCGGGAATTAGCGAATATGAGTGTCGCGCAGTTCGTGCGTCTGTTCTTCACCGGAGGCGCTGGCAATGTATGAAGTAGGCGAGACGGTTCGGTATTGGGGCGTTAAGGCGGAAGGGCTGACGTGGATGTCAGCAGAAGCCATGACCGGCAGGATACTAAGACGCAACGCAGACGGTGGCACATACGTAATAGAAGGGCGGTCCGGGGCTGCGTACGTGGTTCCGGAAAGATTAATCGAAGTAAGACGCTGAGAAGTAAACCATAGCGGCTCGCCTTCGCCACTTGAAACCGTGGCTTTGGCGTCCGCAGTTATTTTATTTAAGTACCTTTATCGCGATTATAAATATCTGCAACGACTGAATTTGAAGGAGTTGCTATGTTTTAAATGTCGGGTAGTCTAGTGCATGGATTGCGTTATATCTAAAGATGAACACGACTGACTAAGATATACCGGAAAGAAAGAAAATGGCTGTACTCCTTGCGGCTCTAAGTGTAGGCCTCATTATGTGAATCACCCGAAATGCAGGGTATTTAGTTAATTTCTCACCCGAAATACAGGGTATTTTTAGAGTTGTTTCTGATATGCCGACTATATACCAATTTACCTCGTCAGCTGTCTATACGTAATAGAAGGATTGAACATTGCGTCAACATTTACCTCGATATGCTGTCTTACGTTATGGGAACGAAAAAAACAGAAACTTAACGGTAATATAGTGACTTTTACCCCCGTTAGCTGTCTATACGTAATAGGATGCTAAAATTGTTAGGTACATACCCTACATTTTAACCCGTTTTGTTGTCTATACGTAATGAGAAATACGTTAACCTAACGAAATTAATTTCGGAGACTTAGCGAATATGTATCAACATTTACACCGTTAGTTATCTATGTATTATAGAGGACGTAAAGCTACGTAAAACTTAACGGAAAATATACACGTTTTTGTTCGTTAGCTGTCTTTTCGTATTAGGAGAGCTAAATTTGTAACGAGTAGCACGGTGACTTTTACCTCTTCAGCTGTCTATACGTTATGAAAGTATTAATACGACGACTTAGCGATAGTACCGTATAATTTCTTTAGCTGTCTATACCTTAAAAGAGGATTAGTTTGTGCCACTGGATCGAGTGGTGCTTTTTTATTTGATAAAAATGTAGTGAAACTATAACAAATTTGAAAGGAGGACGAAAATGACTCCAAAAACAATGCGGATGATTCGTCTTGCGTACGGGATGACGCAGAACGAATTTGCTGACCGTTTGGACTGCTCGCAACAACTTATTGCAATGATTGAAAGAGGGGAAAGAAGGCTGTCTAAAAGGATGAGAGGACGGCTTGAGCGCGTTTTTGATTTAGATGCAGATAAAATCGAAACTATTCAAAGACTAAAGGGGATGTTTGAGGATGGGGAATCGAATTGCTGAACAACGCCAGTGGATGAACTTATCGAATGGGACCAAGAGAGATATCTTTGCGGTAAAGGAAAATGCGGTAATCGAGGACGGGAGAATCTACAATAAAAACGGAACTGACGTTTCTCATCTTGTAGAGGTGGTCACTAAAACAACTGAAGAACAAGTCAGAGCGCTTCAAGTAAAAGACAACTTAACAGCGCATGTGTCCGAGAATGGCGGCTTTGTGACGGCGTTTTTTAATGCAAGAGTTACTATGGAGTCTCAATTTCAATCACTTAATCAATCTGACTTGGCACGGTTGATGTTTATCGGGACATACACAGGATGGGGAGACGGCCAGTTAAAGTATGATAATGGGAAACCGATTAATAGATCCGGTCTTAAAAAGCTTGTAGGCATGAGCCCGAATAAATTTAAAGACTTCTATGAAAATCTTAAAAAAGAGGCCGTTCTTCGCGAGGAAGGCGACAGCATTTTTATGAATTCGGCGGTATTCTACCGCGGAAATCACTCCGATATTAAACAGATAACGAGAGATATGCAATATACGCGATTGTTTCGCGATACGGTCCGAGACTTATACGAAATGTATAACGGGAGGACAATAAAGCAGCTCGCAATTATTTACGCTGTTTTGCCGTTTGTTAACTTTAACTTTAATATTATCGCGTACAATCCGAATGAGTCGAACGAGGATTTAGTCGAGCCTATTCCACTCGACAAATTAGCGGCGCTACTCGGGTACAAAGATACTAGCCGATTTAAGGCAGCACTTAACAAGATCGAATACGATGGAAAGCCGGTATTTGGTTTCTTTGAAATCAGCGGCGATCGCAGAAAGAAGAAGACGATACTGAATCCGCGAGTTGTGTATGCGGGTAAAGGGAATACATTAGCTGCAATCAAGGCGCTTTTTAACTAAATAAACTAGAGAAGGTCATCCGATGATGCTCGTTACCGGGCGGAGGGTGGCTTTTTTATATGGAGGTTTTTACGTATGGAACGCAATGAACTATGGAAATTACGGAAAGGGTGGATCGCTGGCTATACGGAAGACAGAGAGCTTATCCGTCGGGTGAAACGTTACAAAAAAGATTGGCATATTATTGCGGATTATATTAAAAACGGTCGGTTAATCGGTGTGCATTTTAAAATTCCGATTGAACAGAGGCGCGCAGCAGAAAGAATGTTCAATACGAGACTATCAAATTTTTAACAAAATAAGAGGCTACAAGCCTTCATTTAGTCGGCACAACTATTCCTATTCGAAAGAAAATCAGCCGGCTATTTTCATATCATTTTCAACGGAAATCTGTTCATTACACCTATTTTGAGGAGGTATTTGCTTGTATGGAGTTGTTGTTTATGTAAAACCTGACGAAGTGCTCACGGTTGACGCGGAAACAGGTGAAATATTGCGAAGGATTAGCGGCTGTCACCGAGACTTACTCGTGTCACAGGCGCTTTTTTACTGCCGGAATGCTGGCGAAGTGCCCAAAATCGCTTACCAAAAGGAGGAAGGCGCATGTACTGCGTATCTAAAATGACCAATCATTACGGAAGTTACGGCGAATCTGACTCATCATACATTCGCGAATCTCTAACCGGTCCTTTTTCCGACTTATTTCCGGACGGTCAGGCTTTTATCGAGCTGGACGAAGAAAGAGGCACATATAAAGTAACGGACCAGGAAGGCGGAGTAATCGCGTTTTCGACTGTTACCCGCAGTAAGAAAGCAACGGATCTGGAATTTAGTCGGCAGTTATTTAATGCAGCAGCCGACGCAGCATGTCATTACGGCGCTAAGAACGCGTTCGTGGTGAATGGGACAGTGAAAATACCGGTCGACGAGTACGAGGCCGAATTATTAAAAGCCGAGAAGGAGGACGATGGAGAATGAATGAATGGAAAGCAAAACGATCTGAATTAGAACAGCAGCTAATTGATGCGAAACAAACGGTGATTAAGTACGAGGGTACATTAAAGCCTTTCCGAACTGTTACCGAATCGGAGTATCGGAACGCAAGACGAGCGGTCATAGACCTGGCTACGCAAATTTCAGACGGCGACTACGAGGCCGGACGACCTTCAGATCCATACGAAGGGATGACCGCGCAGGAACTGCGGAGTCTATATGAGGAAAAGAAAGCGAATTATAGGGGGTACGCCGGCTCCGGTCAGGAAGCTGCGGAATTAATGCGAATCGACACTCGTATCCAGGCGCTTGAAAGCGGGGAAGCGGAGTGAACTACACGCTGTATTTAACGCAGGCCAGCGACGATCGCACAACAGTTTATTCGTACGCGCTCCACAATTACGAAGGGCTTCAGGCGTCCGGCGTATTCGTTGCGTCCGGAAGACGTCGGCAGGACACGTCATACTGCGGCCATATTGCGCTTCAACGGGCTTTGAGGGCGGCGGCTAAAATGGAAGGCGTCATTTCGCTCAAGGTAATCGTCGATCACCCGTTAATGCAGCCAATCATGTTCGAAACGATGGGAATCGACGAGCAAAAGTATCCGGAATTATGCCAGACGACAAACCGCCTGCTGAAACGTTTTGCATCACATGAACTGGCTGCGAGTGAATTCGTCAGTGACGATGCGGCTTGGCAGGAGGTCGCGGTGTTAGACGAGGCGTTGGACGCTCTAGAGCAAAATAGAACGATCAAGGGACGATGGCGGATGATTCGCGATCGATTTTTTAATATCCATAAAACAATACGGTAGGAGGAATTAATATGAAATTTTCAAAGAAACTTTCGGATAAGGTGACCGAATTAAAGGCGCTTCAAGAAAAGTACACGACTCAATACGAAAGGATGCGCGCCCATAACGAAAAAGTGTCTGCTGAACTTACCGCGGCAGAACAGGACCTCGCGGCGGCAATTGAAGCGCTGGCAGAGGAACCTTCGGAGGAGAATCGCTCGAAAGAGAAAGAAGCTAGACGGAGAGTTACGGAACTTCGTCTGGAAGCAGGCGGTGCCAGTGAACGTCGGGACGCAGTTTTCCGTTCGAAAACGGCTCAAATTACCGACATGCAGACCGAAATACTACAACTTGCACGAAAGGAGATCGTTGCCAATAAAACCGCGAAGGAAGACGGAGCGCTAGAACGAATTGCAGCCGCAAAGCAAGAGTATCTGGAAGCTGCGAAAGCATATCACGACTTGTTGATGGTCGATGGACAAGAGAAATTTTACGATCTAGCGCGTGAGATAGGTGTTAACGGAAGCACAGCGAAAGCGAACGAGCCTGGCTTTCATATTCACCATCCAATCTATACGGATAGAGGATACGGTAATAACAAATATGGGATTATTGAACTCGAAGTAAATCGTGCATGGAGACGCGGGGAAATTCAATAGATATCGAGACGCCTTTTATCGGGCGTCTTTTTTATTTGAAAAAAAGGGGAGATACCATGTTTACAGCAAAAGACATCAATGAATTAATGTTTAGCTGCACAGAGAAGTATAATGCGGAAGTATTACCTCAGATAGAAAACGCCGAGAGACGAGGACAGCTCCGTAAAGCAGCAAGGGAAGCCGTATCACTTATTAGAAAAACAGAATATACACTTCAACGGATGGAAGTCGATGAGGACCTCGAATCACATGTCAGTCATGCTAAATTGTATTTAAGCACACTTCGTAAAGGCTACGAGTGTATAGCCAAAGGTAACGCGTACAAAGGTGCACAGTATGACCGCCGAGCAAGAGAAATTTACGCCGAATACTTGAGAAGGTTCGTATAATGGCAGATCAATCGATTATCGTCCGAATTGGAACAGACATAACGGATCTTACGCAAGGGCTAAGACAATCAACGCAAAGCTTAACGGAATTCGGATCGAGAATGGCCAGCATGGGAGCGACGGTCGCGGCGGGATTCGGAGTAATTTCCGCAGCAACCGTCGGAGGACTGGCAGGAGCGGTTAAGGCTTCGGCTGATTTTGATACGGCAATGAGAAAAGCGGGCGCAATCGCCGGAGCAAGCGAGGAGCAGTTTAACGACATGCGAAACGCGGCCCTAGATCTTGGCGCTACCACGTCGAAATCAGCTTCGGAAGTAGCGGAAGCGATGACAGAACTTGCGGCGAAGGGTTTTGACGCTAATCAAGTAATCGCAGCTATGCCCGGGATCATAAAGGCGGCTGAAGCCTCTGGCGAGGACCTGGCGCTTACGTCGGACACTGTAACAAGCGCGCTAAACGCGTTCGGTATGGAGGCCAGCGATGCTACAAAGGTTGCAGACATTTTAACGGTCACAGCGAACAAGTCGGCCGCAGGTATGAGCGACATGTCTTATGCGTTGAAATACGCTGCGGGGCCGGCTCATCAACTCGGCATATCTATGGAAGAACTTTCGGCAGCAGTCGGTATCATGGTAGACGCCGGAGCTGACGGATCTCAAGCCGGTACAACGCTACGGGCTTCTTTGCTACGTCTCGTAGATCCTCCGAAGGCAGCGGCTGCAATGCTTGAGCGGCTTGGGGTGTCAACTACGGATAGTAACGGCAAATTTAAAACGCTTCAGCAAATTGTCGCCGAATTAAAGAAGAGTATGGAAGGTATGACAAAAGCAGAAAAAGGCGCTGCACTTGCTCGGATATTCGGTACGGAATCAGTATCCGGGATGATGGCGGTCATTTCTGCCGGACCTGCAAAACTCGGAGAATTCACGAAAGCCCTGGAGAATTCCGGAGGCGCCGCGGCAGAAGCCGGTAAGAAAATGAAACAGGGAATCGGCGGCGCGCTTGAAAACTTAGGCGGGGCCTTCGAAACGTTAACTATTATGATAGGTGACGAGCTTGCTCCGTTTGTGCAATCTCTCGCGGATAAAATTACTGATCTGATTAACTGGTTCAATAACTTAAGCGAAGGCGCAAAGCGCTTTGTCGCGGTAAGCGGTCTAATTATCGGAGGATTAGCCGGCTTCATTGCGTTGACCGGTGCGGCAATCGCAATCATCGGATCACTTATTTCAGCAACCGGTACCATAGTAACGGCATTTTCAGCACTTGCAACTACGATGGGAATGACGAGCGGAGCCTTACTGTTATTGCTCGGTCAATCCGCACTCATTGCCGGAGCAATCGTCGCGGCAATCGCAGCCATCGCGTTGTTAATCAAAAACAACGAAGCCATCCGCACTAAGCTAGAAGCCTTGGCGAACACGATCGGCGCAAAGCTAGCACCGGCCATTGCGACACTGAAGACACTATTTAGCGGACTAGCAACGGTTTTAACGGGCGACTTCGTAAACGGAGCCGATAAGTTGCGTCAAATTCTTCCGGAACCAGTCGTCAAGCTAATCATCGCAGGCGCTACGGCTGTACAGAACGCGATTACGAATTTGATAAGCGCAGTCAATAAAGCGTTTCAGGGCGACTTCAGTTCTATCGCGCAATACATTCCGACAATCGTAGGCATGCTGGTTGGAGGACTTCCCGGCCTAATTATTGCAGGAACACGTTTCTTGCCAGCAATCGAGCAAGGGCTGCAGACGTACCTGCCGACGTTCCTAAACGGCTTCGTTAATCTCGTAACTTCTGTCGTAAACGCGATCACTACGAATCTACCGAAGCTCGCGCAGGCAGGCGTTCAGATTATAACAGGACTTCTATCCGGACTTACGCAGGCGCTTCCGAATATTCTAACGGCCATTACGCAGGTCATAACGACGTTGGTCCAATCGATCACAACGCTTTTGCCGATGCTTCTAGGTGCGGGCATCTTAATCATCACGTCGCTGATTCAAGGAATTGTTTCTGCGCTTCCGGCAATTATTACGGCGGCAACGCAATTACTAACGATGTTGATTACGACAATTGTTACGTTACTGCCGATGATCATCGAGGCCGGCATCCAGATTTTGAATGCGCTGATTAACGGAATAATCCAGGTTCTTCCACAATTAATCGAGGCGGCGCTCCAGCTTATTATGGCGCTAATTGAGGCGATCACAACGAATCTACCGTTAATACTCGAAGCTGGCATCCAAATTTTAACGTCCTTGGTCGACGGAATTATTACGATGCTTCCGAAGCTAATCGAAATGGCGCTGTTCTTAATCGTCAGCTTGGTCCAGGCGCTGATTGACAATTTACCGAAAATCATCGAAGCAGGCGTTAATTTGATTATTGCGCTAGTCGACGGATTGATTAAGGCACTACCGCAATTGGTTTCGGCCGCGATTACGCTTTTAGGCGAGCTTATCGCTACTATCATAAAATTCATACCCGATCTAATCGATTTAGGTCTGCAGTTGTTGTTTGCGCTAATCGATGGTTTAGCGAAGGCAATTCCGGATCTCTTAGAAATGGGTCTCGAAATAGTTATGGACTTAGCGGGCGCAATCGGTGATAACGTAAGCAAAGTGTTCGACGCAGGGGCCGATTTGATTAAAGGCTTATGGGACGGTATTAACTCCGTGAAGGACTGGATTCTCGGGAAAATCGGCGACTTTGCCGACAGCATTACGGAGGGAATCAAAAGCTTCTTCGGTATTCACTCGCCTTCTCGTGTATTCCGTGACGAAGTCGGTAAGTTCTTACCGCTAGGTTTAGCGGTCGGTATCGAACGTAATATCGGAGCTGTTCAATCGGCGGCAGACGCAATGGCAAATGCGGCCATGATCGACGCACAGGACTACGCGTATAATCCGTCAATGGCGTTGACAGGCGGCAAGATGGCGAAGGTTAAACACGCCTTCGAAGCGTCGGTGGCGAAACCAGACGAGGGGCAGCCGGTGCATATCGAACTTGTGACCGTGATGGATAGCGAAGAGATCGGGCGCAGAACCGAGCGTGTTGTAAGTGTGGAACAAGGACGGAAAATTTCGATTAAAAATCTGATGCAGGGGTGATGGCGTTAGAAGACGAAGCAGGGCGGTTGGGAGGCCGCCTTTAAGCTTCGTTTTAAGAAATTTTAGAAACTACTTGCGCTACTGTACGTATTACCGATATAAAGGATAAGAGGAATACTTTGGGGGCGATAAGATGGGGGAACAAACAACATATCGATGCGATACCGGTTCCATAACAGTCGAACCAACGAAAATAACGATAAAACATGCACCAGGTACATATCACGCAGGAAAAGAAAAAGAAATTCGCATAAGGGCGATCTCCGCAGTCGAAATGAAAAAGCCCGGTAAGTTGGTCGCGGGGTATATTTCATTTATATTCAGCGGCGGAAAAGAGGCCTCCGGAAAGTGGACCGTAGACGCGGCCAAAAACGAAAACACAATGATGGTTCGGAAAAAGTACTATGCCGATTTCTTAAAGTGTAAAGCGTTAATCGACCAATACATCGAGGAAGCGCAGACTTCATCGCCAGTTAGTACGTCTAGTGATGCCGACGAGCTTATGAAATGGGCAGCGCTAAAAGATTCCGGCGCAATCACGGAAGAAGAATACGAAGTAAAGAAACGCGAAATACTTGGCACTTAGTGATCGCGATTAGCCCCGTCCTTAACTGGATGGGGCGTTTTTTTTATTTATACGTGGACAACGACGCTTGTCTTATGCGGGAAAATTGTGTAATATGTGGATAACGAAAAAAACCGTCATCGAAACGGTAATCATCGAGCGTGAAATACAATAACGTTACTGTTTCCGTGGCTTAAACGTTGATAAACTAGCGTTTCGGCCATCGGGGATAGGATTCCGGCTTCACCATCGACAATCCAAACGCCATCGCTTCATGCGGCTGCGGTTCTTCGTTCAGGACAGCAACGAATGCAGGCAAGCCTGAAGAGTGCTAAGCACTAAAAACGGATAGCAACTATTACTGACGCTTTTCTTAGCGATAAATCATCGTTAAGGGAGGCGTTTTTATTATGGGGAAATGATGCAGAGAGTTCCGGGAACTTCGGCAAGAGAAACGCTGCTTTGTTGTTTGATTTTTGTTGTAAATACAGCAAAGTTACGATATATTTAATGCGGAGTATATTTTATTGCATTTACAACAAAATCACGATAGGGAGTTGGTGATGAAGAAGATTTTTGGAATGGTAACAAGGTCAGTATGTGTTCCGTGTTTAAATATATAAAAGGGACACAAGACAATTGAATTTTAAATAAAGGGGCTGAATCCGAACAATGAGTGTAAAAATGAAAAAATGCAGCCGGGAAGATTTACAAACACTTCAACAATTGAGTATTGAAACATTCAATGACACTTTTAAAGAACAGAACTCACCTGAAAATATGAAAGCCTATTTAGAAAGCGCATTTAACACTGAGCAGCTGGAAAAAGAGTTATGCAATATGTCTTCGCAATTCTTTTTTGTTTACTTTGATTATGAAATCGCTGGATATGTAAAGGTCAATATCGATGATGCTCAGTCTGAAGAAATGGGTGCTGAATCACTTGAAATCGAGAGAATTTATATAAAGAACAGCTTTCAAAAACATGGGCTTGGCAAACATCTGTTGAATAAAGCGATAGAAATTGCGCTGGAACGTAATAAAAAGAACATTTGGCTAGGTGTGTGGGAAAAAAATGAAAATGCCATTGCCTTTTATAAGAAAATGGGGTTTGTTCAGACCGGCGCCCACTCTTTTTATATGGGTGATGAAGAACAAACGGATTTAATCATGGCTAAAACACTCATATAATATTTTTCGAAGGGTGGATGATGATGTATATTCCAAAATATTTTAAAGTCACAAATGCTGAAGAAATTTGGAATTTTGTACAAGAAAACTCCTTTGGTACGGTTGTCACAACAGAACAAGGAAAACCAATTGCCACACATTTGCCGTTAGGATTCAATAAAAAAGACGATCATTACTATATTACGGGGCATTTCGCTTATGGAAATCCTCAGTGGAGAACGTTTGAAGCCTGTGAAGATGTGCTTGTGATGTTTCAGGGACCGCACGCTTATATTTCTTCTTCCTGGTATTCGCGCGAAAATGTTCCGACGTGGAATTATCAGGCTGTCCACATGTATGGAAAAGCAAGTATGTTAGAGAAAGATGAATTAGCAGAAGAATTAACAATCATGCTGGAGAAATACGAAAAACATCGTGACAATCCTGTTTTATGGGATAAGCTTTCTCCAAAACTCTTAGAACGTGAATTGAAAGGTATCGTTGGATTTAAGATTAAGGTGGAAGATATTCAAGCGGCATATAAATTAAGCCAGAACCGAAATGAAACGGATTATATGAACATTATTGAACAGTTGCAAAATGAAGAAAATCCAAATGCAAAACAAATGGCAGAACTGATGGAAAATAAATTCAAAAAGCAAATATAAGCTTACTTTGCTGAAGAAGTAGCAGAAAACGCCAACTCAAGCGGAGAACCGCTGACTTGGCGTTTTTTTATGATTAATATTTATCCCCATTAAAAATGGAATTCTTCACAATCACATAATCCACATTGCGGATGGCGTCAAGCTTTGTTCCGCCTGCATAAGAAATAGAAGATTGAAGATCCTGCTCCATTTCAATCAGTGTATCCTTGATTGAGCCTTTATGCGCCACATGCATTTTTTTGCCTTCGACATTTTTCTTTTCGCCTTTTTGGAATTCAGAGGCTGAGCCGAAGTACTCCTTGTAAAGCTTTCCGTCTTTTTCGATCGTTTGGCCTGGCGATTCTTCGTGTCCGGCAAATAGTGAACCGATCATGACCATCGTTGCGCCGAATCGGATTGATTTTGCGATGTCGCCATGGGTGCGGATGCCGCCATCCGCGATAATCGGTTTGCTGGCAGCCTTGGCACACCAGCGCAGCGCCGCTAATTGCCAGCCGCCTGTGCCGAAGCCGGTTTTGATTTTCGTAATACATACTTTTCCCGGTCCGATGCCGACTTTAGTGGCATCCGCTCCCGCATTTTCAAGCTCTCTGACCGCTTCCGGCGTTCCGACGTTGCCAGCAATAACAAAGCTGTCCGGCAAATGTTTTTTAAGGTGCTGGATCATTTCAATGACAGCATTTGAGTGCCCGTGAGCAATGTCAATTGTCACGTATTCAGGAGTCAGATTTTCTTCTGCCAGCTGGCGGACAAATTCATACTCCTCATCTTTGACGCCCACGCTGATAGAAGAGAATAACCCGCGTGCGTTCATATCTTTAATAAAATCAATCCGTTTTTCAGGTTCAAATCGGTGCATCACATAAAAGTAGCCATTTTCGGCTAATGAAATCGCTAGTTTTTCATCTATAATCGTCTGCATATTGGCAGGGACGACGGGCAATTTAAATGTACGTCCGCCTAAACGTACGGATGTATCACATTCTGAACGGCTATTTACAATGCATTTTGCAGGAATTAGCTGAATATCTTCGTAATCAAATACGTTTTCCATGGTTTTCACTCCTAAAAACGAATATTTAAAAGTATAATATATGAAATGTTCGCCTTATATAATGTACTCTGTTTTATTTAGGATGTCAAACATTATGATTTGCTGGCAGGTGTGGTCAAGTGCCGAAGCTTGTCATGCAGGGTGAGTTTAGGTATCATAGTTTTAACGAATGGTCTTAGAGAGCGGATCAAAACGCGAATGATATACGTTCAGCAAAGCTTGGTCGTTCAGCACCAAGCTTTCTTTTGGCATGGACATGGGAAAGGAGCGAATAAAATGGCCCAAAACGAAGAAAAAACACCGAAGTCCCAAAAGATTCAGGACCGCATTATTATGGCAATGATCTGGGTAGTCGCAGCCCTTGTGATTGCGCTGGTTGTAGGAACTGCATTGAATTATATAAATATCTTCAAATAAAAAAGGAGCTGTGTCGCAGACACAAGCTCCTTTTTTTATTATTTATTTTCAAAAAGACTTGTTGAGTGAAGAGGCTGTACGCGGGCTTTCGGGTCCATGTAAGCCTTGGCGTTGTTCACTGCTGTCGGTGCCTCACCGAAGCCGCTGGCAATCAGGTTGACTTTTCCTTCGTATGTACAAATGTCACCTGCTGCAAAGAAGCCTTCGATATTTGTTTCCATTGTTGATTTTACGACAATGGAATTTTTCTCGATGTCCAGACCCCAGTTTTTGATCGGTCCAAGAGATGAAACGAAACCGTAGTTGACGATTAAGTCATCAATTTCTAAAATCTCTTTGCGGTCGCCTTTCACTTCTTCAAGCACTAGCTGTTCGATTTTGTCTTCGCCGATCAGCTCCGCAGGGACGAATGGTGTCAGGACATTAACCTTCGACGCATGAAGGTTTTCCACACTGTGCTCGTGCGCACGGAACTTGTCACGGCGGTGAATGATCGATACTTCTTTTGCGATCGGCTCAAGCATAAGCGCCCAGTCAACCGCGGAATCTCCACCGCCAAGGATCGCAACGCGTCTGCCGGCGAATTTTTGCAGATCATCAACGAAGTAATGGAGGTTTTTGCCTTCATACTGCTCGGCATTTTCAAGTTCCAGCTTTCTCGGTTTGAATGCGCCGTTTCCTGCAGTGATGATGACCGTTTTAGAGTAGTGGGTTTCTTCATTTGTTACAAGCTTAAACACGCCGTCCGCTTGTTTCTCAACAGATTCAACCGCTTGCTCCAGACAAATGGTTTGGTCGAATTTTGCCATTTGCTCTTTTAGGTTATTGATAAGCTCTTGCGCACGGATTTTCGGGAATCCCGCTACATCATATATATACTTCTCAGGGTATAGGGCGCTAAGCTGTCCGCCGAGCTGAGGCAGGCTTTCGATAATTTTGACTCTTGCCTGTCTCATCCCGCCGTAAAAAGCGGTGAATAAGCCGACCGGTCCCCCGCCTATAATTGTAATATCATAAACCTTTGTATCCTCTCGCATACGAAAATTGCCTCCTAAATGAAAATTGTTATTAATTATACCATATTGCCGTTCAAATTGACGAGTCAGCAGAAAAAATCGTAAGGATCTAACGTGCCCATCCGTTCTTGAAAATATTTCCGCAGGCCGCTACGATAATAACCAAATGAAATGATCTTTTTCTGAATGTTTCTTGGGCCAGCCGGATAAACATGATAATAGTGCTACGGGTAAGGACTTCACAAAAAACTTTTCAATATATTTCATAAAATCCCGCCAATAAGCTGAAGCTAACACAAATGATGATTTTATTATGGGTCTAACAAAAGCAAAAAAAGAGAAGGTGGATGTGATGGCATTGAATAAGCCCAAAATCGTGATTTTAGGTGCAGGATATGGCGGATTGATGACGGTGACAAGGCTGACGAAGTATGTCGGGCCGAATGATGCTGACATTACGCTTGTAAATAAACACAATTATCATTATGAAACGACATGGATGCATGAAGCGAGCGCGGGTACGCTCCATCATGACCGCTGCCGTTATCAGATAAAAGATGTAATCAACCAGTCACGGGTGAATTTTGTACAGGATACCGTAAAGGCAATCAAAATTGATGATAAAAAAGTTGTGCTTGCGAATGGGGAACTGCAGTACGATTATTTAGTCATCGGGCTCGGCGCCGTGCCTGAAACGTTCGGCATTAAAGGCTTAAAAGAATATGCGTTTCCGATTGCCAACATCAACACGTCGCGCCTGCTGCGGGAACATATTGAGCTGCAGTTTGCGACTTACAATACGGAAGCGGAAAAACGGCCGGACAGGTTAACGATCGTTGTTGGCGGTGCCGGATTTACGGGAATTGAATTTCTTGGCGAACTGGCTGCTCGCGTGCCGGAGCTCTGTAAGGAATATGACGTTGACAGAAGCCTTGTCCGCATCATTTGTGTGGAAGCAGCGCCGACCGTTTTGCCGGGCTTTGATCCGGAACTTGTTGATTACGCCGTACATTATCTTGAGGAAAACGGAGTTGAGTTCAAGATCGGCACGGCTGTACAAGAATGTACCCCGGAAGGAGTCAGAGTCGGCAAAAAAGATGAGGAACCAGAGCAGATCAAATCGCAAACCGTTGTTTGGGCGGCAGGTGTCCGCGGCCATCCGATTGTAGAGGAAGCCGGTTTTGAAAATATGCGCGGCCGGGTGAAAGTCAACCCTGATCTTCGCGCCCCAGGACATGACAATGTCTTTATTCTCGGCGACAGCTCGCTGTTTATGAATGAAGATACAGAGCGTCCGTATCCGCCGACTGCGCAAATTGCAATGCAGCAGGGCATAACGGTCGCTAAAAACCTTGGCAGGCTTATTAAGGGCGGAGAGCTTGAGGAATTCAAGCCGGACATTAAGGGAACAGTGGCTTCTCTTGGCGAGCATAACGCGGTTGGGGTTGTTTATGGCAGAAAGCTGAAAGGCACGCCCGCTTCGTTTATGAAAAAAGTCATTGATAACCGCTCGCTGTTTATGATTGGCGGACTCGGACTGACACTGAAAAAAGGCAAGTTCAAGTTTTTCTAAAAACCCGCGGAAGCGGGTTTTCTTTATTAAAAAACGCCAAAATAAAAAGAGAACGAGAGGAAAACAAGTATGTTTCCGCTTACATCAAAAGATTTGTCACATGATCTGACTTTATTGTTGACAGCTTGATATGGTATATTATCAGAAAATTAAGAAAAAGGGTGATGATTAGATGAAAACTGCAACGACAACCGCTTCACATGCATGCCCATTTTGTTCAGGAAAAGGATATTTTCAATTGATTCTCGGCGGTTCAGAGACTTGTCCGTCTTGCCAGGGGACAGGAAAAGACAGTCATTCTTTTTCCAGCCGTTGACTTTATTTCCACCCCCGCGTTACACTAAAAACAACGCAGGGGGGTGGAATAGGTTGATTAGTCTGCCAGTCGTAATCATCTCAATTGTTTTGTTTTTTGTCTTGTTTTTTGGCATCGGTTTCTTATTAAACATGCTGCTGAGAATGTCTTGGATTATGGCTGTGATTTATCCGATTGTATGCCTTTTCATTATCAGCAAAGATAAGCTGATCAGCTATGTCCAGTCGCCGGGAGAATCCTTTGCCAGCCTGTTTCATCGTGTCTTATCATTAGCGGCTGCCGATGTGCTGATTTTAGTCAGCGGTTTGGCCGGCGCCATCGTGTCCGGTATAGCGATCAACATGCTCAGAAAAAGAGGATATCAAATGTTTTAAATGCCGCTTTCTTCTAAAGAAAGCTTTTTTTATGCGTTCAGCTCATTCATCATTTTGAATAATGCTCTCTCCACTTGGGAACAATGATTCGGAGGAGAGGTGAATGATGTTGAATATGATCAGACGTTTGCTGATGACCTGTTTATTTCTGCTTGCATTTGGCACGACATTTTTATCAGTGTCAGGAATTGAAGCGAAGGACTTGTCAAAATGGGTGCAGGAACATCAGGAAAAGCACTTGAAGCATGCAGGACTGACATTAAAAGCATTGCAGCAGAAACAAACACAAACCACGTCCGCGGCTGAGGATAAAACTAAACCGTTAGAAGAGGCATTTGATTGGGATGAATATCCAGTCCAAAGAGTAACAGCAACAGGCTACACAGCAGGAGCTGAGTCGACGGGCAAAAATCCCGGTGATCCATTATACGGGCTTACATATTCAGGTGTGAAAGTGAAACGGGATTTATATTCCACGGTTGCTGCTGACCCGTCCGTTTTCCCGATCGGAACAATTTTATTCATTCCGAACTACGGTCTCGGCGTTGTAGCCGACACAGGATCAGCTATTAAGGGAAACCGCCTTGATCTGTACTTTGAGACAGTCAAAGATGTATACAATGAATGGGGCAAAAAAACCCTTGATGTATATGTGATTAAAAAGGGAACGGGAAAGATTACCGAGGATGAGCTTGAGAAGCTCAATGAAACAAAATCTTTGCAAGTGTTCAGAAATCAATATAAAACGGTGAAAGAATAAAACGCTCCAGCGAAAGCAGGAGCGTTTTTTTTACATGAAAAAGTAAGCGAGTACCAATGTCAGTAAAATACCTGTTAATCCTCCGAAAAAGACTTCGATCGGCTGATGTCCGAGAAGCTCTTTCAGCTTTTTTTGCTTTTCTTTCTCTGCAGCCTTAGGGAAGTCCTTCGCTTCATTTACGAAACGGTTAAAATCAATAACAAGCTTATTAATGACTGTTGCCTGCTCACCGGCGTGACGTCTGACGCCAGTTGCGTCAAACATGGTTATGACGGCGAAAATGGCGGAAACCGCAAAGAGTGAGGAGTCTAATCCATGCTCCAAGGCTACTCCTGTAGAAAGCGCAGTGACCGCTGCGGAGTGAGAGCTCGGCATGCCGCCTGTGCTTGTGACCAGCGACCAGTCCAGTTTTCTGGACACGATAAACTGTATGGGCACTTTGATGACCTGAGCAAAAATAATTGCGGCCAGGCTTGATAATAAAGGAAAATTCGTTAAAAGTTCCATCGGCGACATCCTTTCTATTTGAAAAATCCTTCGTGTTTCAAAAGAAAAAAGCAAGTCTTAGACTGTTGTTTGTTAAAATAAGTATAGTGGAAAGAATGTTTTTCCTATTATACCATTGTTCATTACAAATACCCATTACGTTAGGAGTGTAAGCCTCATGTTTTATGCGGTTCAACAATCAGAGCATACAGAAACCCTTGTGGTCGGGCTTTTTCAAAAAAGCCAGCTGACAGGAAAAGCGTTGGAAATTGATGAAATGCTCGAAGGCCATCTGACACAGCTTTTAAAAGAGGGTGATGTCTCTGCGAAACCGAATCAAGTATCAAAAGTATTCCCTCCATCTTCTGCGGGTATGAAACGGATTTATTTCGTTGGTCTGGGGAGAGAAGCAAATTATTCGTTTGAACAGGCGAAGGAATGTTTTGCCCATATTTTTCAAGCCATTCATAAAGATCGAAAACAAGAAACAGCTGTCCTACTTGATACGTTTATTTCGGAAGACGTGCCTCCAGCCGATGCCGCTCATGCTTTAGCTGAGAGCTGCCTGCTTGCTTCCTATGAGGTGCAGGATTATAAGCACAAATCAAATGAGCCTGACAAACAAATTGAAGCCGTGTATGTTGTAACAGATGAAGATACACAGGAAGTGCAGGCGGGGCTTCGCGTCGGCCAGGCATACGGACAAGGGACAAATTCGGCTAGAACGCTTGTGAATATGCCGGGAAACATGCTGACAGCGACTGACCTCGCTTCGTATGCTGAAGAGCTTGCGGCGAAATATGATTTTGAGTGTGAGATATTGGAGAAATCAGAGATGGAAGAGCTCGGTATGGGCGGAATACTTGCGGTAAACCAAGGCTCCACCGAACCGCCGAAAATGATTGTGTTGAAATATCAGGGCAAAAAGGAATGGGAAGACGTCGTCGGACTAGTCGGGAAAGGAATTACCTTTGACACAGGCGGCTACTCCATTAAAACGAAATCTGGAATTGTCGGCATGAAATCAGATATGGGAGGAGCAGCTGCGGTTCTCGGGGCTATGGAAACGATCGGAGAGCTTCGTCCTGAGCAAAACGTGCTGTGCGTTATTCCATCAACCGATAATATGATCTCCGGCGGGGCCATGAAGCCGGATGACGTGATCGTATCTTTAAGCGGAAAAACAATAGAAATCCTTAATACGGATGCTGAAGGAAGGCTAGTGCTTGCAGATGGCATTACATACGCGAAACAGCATGGCGCATCAGTTCTTGTCGATGTAGCTACGCTTACCGGCGGCGTCGTTGTGGCATTAGGAACAGAAACAACCGGTGCAATGACAAATGATCAAAGCTTTTACCAGCAGGTAGCTGATGCTGCACAAGAGTGCGGCGAGGCGATCTGGCAGCTGCCGATAACAGAGAAGGATAAAAAACGCGTGAAAAGCAGCCAAATGGCGGATCTCAGCAATTCACCGGGACGCGAGGGACATGCGATTATGGCAGGAACGTTTCTTGGTGAATTCGCTGAGTCAACACCTTGGGTTCACCTTGATATTGCAGGCACAGCGACTGCCAATAAAGCAACCTGCTTCGGACCGGCCGGGGCTACTGGCGTTATGGCAAGAACACTGGCTACACTTGCGGAGCGATTTACATTGGAAGAAGATAAAAACGAGTAATGAAAAATCCCTGCTGTATGATGCGGCAGGGATTTTTTCTTCCGAAATCTTTAGTTGACTAAAGTGGATCGGTTATGATACGATACGTTCGTACTTTATTTATCTACTACATTAGCAAACTAAAGGATTTTTGGAGGGGTATCATCATGAATGCAGTCGTCATCGCAGTCCTGCTTATGCTTGTATTAAGCCTGCTGCGTGTCAATATTGTTATCGCATTAATTATAGGCGCCTTGGCCGGCGGGTTAACAGGCGGGCTCGGTCTTGGCGAAACGGTTAAAGCTTTCACAGACGGTCTCGGCGGAAATGCCACCGTTGCAGTTAGCTATGCCATGCTTGGCGCGTTTGCCGCCGCTTTGACGAAAACGGGTCTTCCGGACGCAATGGTGGAAGCCTCCGTTAAATTAATCGGAAATAAAGAAGATTCTCGAAAAAAAGCACTGTCTAAGGTGCTGATTGTGCTGATTATTTTAATTGTATCTTGTTTTTCGCAAAACGTCGTTCCGGTTCACATCGCGTTTATCCCGGTGCTGATTCCGCCGCTTTTGAAAATCTTTAATGAACTTGAAATGGACCGCCGTCTGATCGCGTGTGTAATTACATTTGGCTTAACGGCTCCTTATATTTTGCTTCCGGTCGGTTTCGGCCAAATCTTCCAAGGCATGCTGAAGGACAATATGGCGGATGCCGGGTTAAACGTTCCGCTTGCTGATATTCCGTACGCACTGATTATTCCAGTTGCAGGTATGGTTGTCGGCCTTATTTTATCAGTGATCGTATACCGTAAACCGAAACAATATGAAACAAAAGACATTTCAGGTGCAGAAGCATCGCCATATACGAGAAAAAGTATTGGTATCGCGGTTCTAGCCATTGTTGTGTCACTCGGCGTCCAGCTTTACTTATCTCAGACTTTGGGAGTAGAAGGAATGATTATGGGGGCGCTCGCTGGTCTGATTGTTCTGTTTGTCAGCGGTGTGATGAAGCGTGATGAAGCGGACTCACTGATTACTGATGGAATGGTTTTAATGGCCTTTATCGGCTTTGTCATGCTTGTTGCAGCCGGGTTTTCAAACGTATTGACGAAAACCGGAGATGTCGAGTCACTGGTCAAAACGTCAGCTGGTTTTATCGGACACAGTCAGTCCTTGGGCGCATTGCTGATGCTCATTGTCGGCTTATTAATTACAATGGGGATCGGATCTTCTTTTGCGACCATTCCTGTTATCACAACCATTTTCGTGCCTCTATGCATGCAGCTTGGATTCAGCCCGATGGCAACGATTGCGATTATCGGGGCTGCTGCTGCGCTTGGCGATGCCGGTTCACCTGCCAGTGACAGTACGCTTGGGCCGACTTCAGGTTTGAGTGCGGACGGCCAGCATCACCACATTTGGGATACTTGTGTGCCGACATTTATATTTTATAATATTCCGCTTGTCATCTTTGGCTGGATTGCAGCGCTTGTTTTATAGGAAAAAGGCTCCCCTTTACTGGGGAGCCTTTTCTCGTTATGATAAAAAAACCGTCCAATAGAACGGTTTTTACGTAGATGATATGTGATTTCTGTTAAAGCCGGTTGCTTTATGAATAGAGCGGTAGATTGCTGGTGCGATAAACGACAGTATCACAGCCAGCGCTGTATCTTTTACCATAAACCAAATCATAAAGCCCCAAGCCGTGCCGTAGCTCACTGGCGTATGAATCCACAGCTTCAGTGCAAGATACATATAGGTAGTGCCGATGAGATACATGATCGCCGTTCCGATAAGTGAAGCAATGAGAAATCGAATTTTACTTGGCTGAATGTTTCGTTCTAAAAACCATCCCGCTGCAAATGCTGCCGGAATGTATGAGATAATAAACCCGCCGCTTTTCCCTGCAAACGGTGCGAAGCCTGCTGAAAATTGAGCAAACACAGGCGCTCCGGCCAATCCCACAAGTGCATATACAATCATGGCAATCGCTGCTCGTTTGCTGCCAAGAAGCAAAGCAGCCAAGAGACAGAAAAACGGCTGCATCGAAAGCGGAATGCCGGCTACTTGTAAAAAGGGTGCTACTGATGTAATGTTGGCCCCGACAGCCATAAGTGCGGCGAACATGCCAATCAGCGCCATATCTCCCGCACGAAGTTTACGTTGTTTCATCGTTGTTCCCCCTTAGGTTGACATACACAATCATAGAGTAATAAAGAACAAAAAGATTGTCAACATGATTTTAAATTAGGTTAACAAAAAGGAGGCCCATATGTATTTCGGAAAAACAAGACAGTCCGATCAATCTGGAAGAGTGCCGCCAAATCAAAACGTCACCACTTCATTTCCTGTGCTTCATACCGGAGATGTCCCATATTACGAAGATATGACGAAATGGAATCTTCAAGTGTACGGTTTGGTTGACCATCCGATGCTGCTAAGCTTTGAAGATGTCAAAGCCTTTCCACGGTATGAATCGAAAAATGACATTCATTGTGTCACGGGATGGTCAAGGCTTGATAATGTGTGGCAAGGCGTGCGGGCTTGTGATATAGCGGAAAAAGCGGGTGTAAAAGAAGAAGCTGGCTACGTCATTTTACATGCTGAAGAGGGCTGGACGACCAATCTGCCGCTTGATGATTTCTTAGCGGAAACTTCCCTTCTGGCTTATGCGCATAATGGCGAACCTTTAACCCCTGAACACGGCTTTCCGCTGCGGGGTGTGTTTCCGCATCTATATTTTTGGAAAAGCGCCAAGTGGCTGCGCGGCATCCAATTTACGAAAGAAAATCACCCTGGCTTTTGGGAGCGGAATGGCTATCACATGAGAGGCGACCCTTGGCAAAATCAAAGGTTTACATGGGATTAAGGTTCTATTTCAAATAGGACAATCTGCATCTTTATTAGGTTTTTACTTCCATATTGATAGTCTGCAGGTACCTTATTTGATCAAGGTGCCTTTTTTATTCGGGAAAAAGTTGACTTTCTTTGGAAGAAAACCTATTATTTGAGGTGTCTAGTTGATAGTGAAAATCATTATCATACATTGCGGTTTAGTTTAAAGAGAGGAATGTCGTACTGCATGAAAGAGCAAACAACAGACCGGACAAATGGCGGGACATCAAACGTATTTACGATTCCTGGTACGGAAGTGCGTATGATGTCTTCACGCAATGAAAACCGTACCTATCACATTTTTATCTCGAAACCTAGTACGCCGCCGCCACCCGCTGGTTATCCTGTGATTTATCTGCTGGATGCCAATTCTGTCTTCGGAACGATGACGGAAGCCGTTCGAATACAGGGACGCCGACCCGAAAAAACCGGGGTGATCCCTGCAGTGATCGTCGGCATTGGCTATGAGACAGCGGAGCCGTTCTCCTCAGCACGCCACCGGGATTTTACAATGCCAACAGCCCAATCGAAGCTGCCGGAAAGGCCCGACGGCAGAGAATGGCCGGAGCATGGCGGAGCGGAGGGCTTTTTCAGATTTATTGAAGAGGATTTAAAACCGGAGATAGAACGAGATTACCAGATTGATAAAAAAAGACAAACAATCTTTGGCCATTCGCTCGGAGGGCTTTTCGTGCTGCAGGTGCTGCTAACAAAGCCCGATGCGTTTCAAACGTATATCGCGGGAAGTCCGTCCATTCATTGGAATAAACCGTTTATTCTCGAGAAAACGGACCATTTCGTCTCTCTCACCAAGAAAAACAATCAGCCTATCAATATCCTGCTTGCCGCAGGAGAATTGGAGCAGCATCATAAAAGCCGGATGAATGATAATGCAAGGGAGCTTTATGAGCGGCTGGCCGTTTTATCTGAACAAGGCATACGGGCAGAATTTTGCGAGTTTTCAGGAGAAGGACATATTTCAGTTCTTCCTGTTTTGGTCAGCAGGGCGCTGCGTTTTGCGCTCCACCCTGACGGACCGCATCTTTCAATGGGCTGAGACATACTCAGCCTTGTCTTTAAAAAAATATTTGCCACTGAAATTATATTTGACTGTCCCATGACATTTGGATATGATTATTTTTATAATTGATAATGATAATCGTTATCAGTAGATTGCGTTTTTCAAGGCGCAGCAGTCTTTTTCGCTGGATGTCTGTTCGGCATTTAGAGCGAAGAAAGGAATTGATGATATGAATGCAAAGAGTATAGAGGGAAAAATTGCTTTTATAACAGGGGCTGCCCAAGGAATAGGCGAAGCTGTTGCGCGGACGCTTGCCAGTCAAGGCGCACATATTGCGGCAGTTGATTATAATCCTGAAAAGCTGGAAAAGGTTGTGAGCAGCCTCAAAGCAGAAGGCCGCCATGCAGAAGCTTTTCCTGCGGATGTGAGAGACAGCGCGGCGATTGACGAGATCACGGCGCGCATCGAACGTGAAATGGGGCCGATTGATATTTTAGTGAATGTAGCGGGTGTCCTTCGCCCGGGACTGATCCATTCGCTTAGCGATGAGGAATGGGAGGCGACGTTCTCAGTGAATTCGACTGGCGTATTTAACGCCTCGCGTTCAGTCAGCAAATATATGATGGACCGAAGATCAGGTTCGATTGTAACAGTCGGATCGAATGCTGCCGGTGTGCCAAGAACATCTATGGCGGCATATGCGTCTTCAAAGGCTGCGGCTGTGATGTTTACGAAATGCCTTGGCCTTGAGCTTGCAGAATACAATATTCGCTGCAACATTGTATCTCCCGGATCAACGGAAACTGACATGCAGTGGTCATTATGGGCCGACGAGAATGGAGCGGAGCAAGTCATAAAAGGATCACTTGAGACATTTAAAACAGGGATCCCGCTCAAAAAACTAGCCAAGCCTTCGGATATTGCGGATGCGGTGCTCTTTTTGGTTTCTGGCCAGGCAGGGCATATTACGATGCATAATTTATGCGTAGATGGCGGCGCGACCTTAGGCGTGTAACTGAATTTAAAGGAGGTTCATGAGAATGTTGGATCAAAACGTTATAACAGAAACAAAAGCGGAGCATTTGCTTCATGAATATCAGCCGGGCGCCTTTTTCTTAGCGTCTCCTCATCGTGTACTGTTAGCGAAAGGTATATGTGAAATCGTACCGGAGGCAGACGGGCAAAACCAAATGGAAACCCTTTCTGGCCGAATTGCAGAGACGCTGCGTCAGGCAAAACAATCAGGGCAAAGCCGGCCGCTTGTTGTCGGGGCCGTTCCTTTTGATCAAGTAAAAGCAGCGCGGCTCGTTGTACCTGAAGAAGTGCGCTGGTCAGGACCGCTTCAATTTGATCATGAGGAAAAGGAACAGCAGGCTGGGCATACATACCACATAAAGCCTGTTCCTGAACCTGAGGATTATAAAAATGGTGTTGAACAAGGGCTGACACGCATTGCCGATGGAACACTCAGCAAAATCGTCCTGTCCAGATCGCTGCATTTGACATCGCCTGAACCGATTCAGACGGATGAATTGCTTCGCCATCTGGCTCAGCATAACTCGCATGGCTACACGTTTGCCGCAGACGTGTCCAGTCAGGAGGAAACGTCTCCCCGCCGAACATTGCTCGGAGCAAGTCCGGAGCTCCTCGTTTCAAGGATGGGAACACAGGTCGTTTCCAACCCATTAGCCGGCTCAAGACCGCGCAGTAATGATCCTGTTGAAGACCAGCGCCGGGCAGCTGAATTGCTTTCTTCCGCAAAGGATCTTCATGAGCACGCGGTTGTCGCTGACGCGGTTGCGGCAGCGCTGAGACCTTTCTGCCGGACGCTGGAGGTTCCGGAGAAGCCTTCACTGATCAAAACGGAAACGATGTGGCACCTGTCCAGCGTGATTAAGGGAGAGCTTTCCGATCCGTCTGTAACCGCACTTGAATTAGCGGCGGCGCTCCACCCGACGCCAGCCGTCTGCGGAACACCGACTGATCTTGCAAGAGAAGCGATTCTCAGCATTGAACCATTTGACCGCGGTTTCTTTACCGGCATGGTCGGATGGTGTGACGATGCCGGTGACGGAGAATGGATCGTGACCATCCGTTGTGCAGAAGCAGAAGAACGCTCTCTCCGCCTGTATGCTGGAGCTGGTGTTGTGGCCGGTTCAAAGCCCGAGGACGAGCTTCAGGAGACGTCCGCAAAGTTTCGGACAATGCTGCGGGCAATGGGCGTGGATCACATATGAACAGAATGAATTGCTGGAGGGATGCAACATGCTGAAAGGATTTACGCCTTGGCCTGATGAGTTAGCTGAGACCTATCGAAAGAATGGCTGCTGGGCCGGCGAGACGTTTGGGGATTTGTTAAGAGACCGGGCAGCCAAATATGGCGACCGCATTGCGATTACATGCGGAAACACCCATTGGAGCTATCAAGAGCTTGACACAAGGGTTGATCGTTTGGCTGCCGGATTTCAGAAGCTCGGCATTCAACAGATGGATCGTGTCGTGGTGCAGCTGCCAAATATCAAAGAGTTTTTTGAAGTCATTTTCGCGCTTTTCCGTCTGGGGGCGCTTCCAGTCTTCGCACTGCCTTCTCATCGAAGCAGTGAAATTACATATTTTTGCGAGTTTGCTGAAGCGGCTGCATATATCATTCCCGACGCTTATTCCGGTTTTGACTATCGTACGCTTGCCAGACAGGTTCAAAGCAAGTTGCCGACTTTGAAAAACATCATTGTCGCAGGTGAGGCAGAGGAATTTTTGCCGCTCGAGGATTTGCATACAGAACCTGTAAAACTGCCTGAAGTCAAATCTTCGGATGTGGCGTTCCTCCAGCTTTCTGGCGGGAGCACCGGGCTATCGAAACTGATTCCGAGGACCCACGATGACTACATATACAGCCTGAAGCGGAGTGTGGAGGTCTGCTGGCTCGACCACAGCACGGTGTACTTGGCCGCGCTGCCGATGGCACATAATTATCCGCTGAGCTCACCTGGCGTTCTCGGCGTATTATACGCTGGAGGAAGAGTGGTATTATCTCCTTCTCCAAGTCCAGATGACGCATTTCCTTTAATTGAACGGGAAAAGGTCACGATAACCGCTCTTGTTCCGCCTCTTGCGATGGTATGGATGGATGCGGCATCCTCACGCTGTGATGATTTATCCAGCCTTCAAGTGCTGCAGGTCGGCGGTGCCAAGTTTAGTGCTGAAGCCGCGCGCAGGGTAAAAGCTGTTTTCGGCTGCACGCTGCAGCAGGTATTCGGAATGGCAGAGGGTCTCGTCAATTATACGAGATTGGATGATCCTGAGGAGATCATTGTCAACACCCAAGGAAAACCGATGTCCCCATATGATGAAGTGCGTGTTTGGGATGATCATGATCGCGACGTAAAACCTGGTGAAACAGGCCATCTGCTGACGCGGGGACCGTATACAATTCGCGGTTACTATAAGGCGGAAGAGCATAATGCTGCTTCATTTACTGAGGACGGTTTTTACCGCACGGGTGATATCGTCAGGCTGACACGAGACGGCTATATTGTCGTTGAAGGCCGTGCGAAGGATCAAATTAACCGTGGGGGAGAAAAGGTTGCGGCTGAAGAGGTAGAAAATCATCTGCTGGCGCATCCGGCTGTCCATGATGCGGCAATGGTCTCCATGCCTGATCAATTTCTTGGCGAGAGATCTTGTGTGTTCATTATTCCCAGAGATGAAGCCCCAAAAGCCGCAGAGCTCAAAGCATTTTTGAGAGAGCGCGGACTGGCGGCATATAAAATCCCTGACCGAGTTGAATTTGTCGAATCCTTCCCGCAGACAGGGGTAGGAAAGGTAAGCAAAAAGGCTCTTCGTGAAGCTATTTCCGAAAAACTTCTTGCAGGGGCAAAAAAATAAATCAACAATTTGAGAGGAAGTGTTCATATGGCTATACCTGCCATTCAGCCGTATCAAATGCCGACAGCGTCTGATATGCCGCAAAACAAAGTATCATGGGTGCCTGATCCAAATCGGGCTGTCTTGTTAATACACGATATGCAAAACTATTTTGTCGATGCTTTCACAGCGGGAGCGTCTCCGGTAATAGAGCTTTCAGCGAATATACGAAAGCTGAAGAATCAATGTGTTCAGCTTGGGATTCCTGTTGTCTATACCGCACAGCCGGGAAGCCAAAATCCGGATGACCGTGCGCTGCTGACAGACTTTTGGGGCCCGGGATTAAACAGCGGTCCTTATGAGGAGAAAATTATAACCGAGCTGGCACCAGAGGATGATGATCTTGTGCTGACAAAATGGAGATACAGCGCGTTTAAGAGAACGAATCTGCTTGAAATGATGCGCAAAGAGGGACGCGATCAGCTGATCATTACAGGAATTTACGCCCATATCGGCTGTCTTGTTACAGCATGTGAAGCATTTATGGAGGATATTAAAGCCTTTTTGGTGGGAGATGCAGTTGCTGATTTTTCATTAGAAAAACATCAAATGGCGCTGGACTATGCGGCTGGACGCTGTGCGTTTACCGTGATGACTGACAGTCTTCTTGATCAGCTGCAGAATGCGCCGGCAGACGTTCAAAAAACGTCAGCAAACACTGGCAAAAAGAATGTGTTTACATGTGAGAATATCCGTAAACAAATTGCTGAGCTTCTACAAAAAACACCGGAAGACATCACAGATCAAGAGGATTTGCTCGATCGTGGTCTTGATTCGGTAAGGATCATGACATTGGTGGAACAATGGCGCCGTGAAGGGGCAGAGGTGACTTTCGTGGAATTGGCTGAACGCCCAACGATCGAAGAATGGCAGAAATTGCTCACAACCCGCAGCCAGCAAGTGCTGCCAAACGCGGATTATTTATAAAAGGAGGGTAAACAAACGGATGCCTGATACAAAAGATCTTCAATATTCTTTGACCGGGGCGCAAACTGGCATATGGTTTGCTCAGCAACTTGATCCGGACAATCCAATCTACAATACAGCGGAATATATAGAAATCAATGGACCAATCAATATTGCTCTTTTTGAAGAAGCTTTGCGGCACGTGATCAAGGAAGCGGAATCGCTGCATGTCCGCTTCGGTGAAAATATGGACGGGCCTTGGCAGATGATAAACCCGTCTCCGGATGTACAGCTGCACGTCATTGACGTCAGCTCTGAGCCTGATCCGGAAAAAACAGCATTAAACTGGATGAAAGCTGATTTAGCAAAGCCGGTTGATTTAGGGTATGACCCTTTGTTCAATGAAGCTCTGTTTATTGCCGGGCCTGATCGTTTCTTTTGGTATCAGCGCATTCACCATATAGCGATTGACGGCTTCGGTTTTTCCCTGATAGCCCAGCGTGTGGCAAGTACATATACTGCGCTTATAAAAGGACAAACAGCTAAAGGCCGTTCCTTTGGGTCTCTCCAGGCCATTTTGGAAGAGGATACAGATTATCGCGGATCAGAGCAGTATGAGAAGGATCGTCAATTCTGGCTGGACTGTTTTGCAGATGCACCTGAAGTTGTAAGCTTAGCTGATCGGGCGCCGAGAACATCTAACAGTTTTCTTCGTCATACGGCATATCTGCCTCCATCTGATGTAAACGCGTTAAAAGAAGCGGCGCGCTATTTCTCAGGAAGCTGGCATGAAGTCATGATTGCGGTGTCAGCTGTTTATGTGCACCGTATGACCGGCTCTGAGGATGTTGTGCTCGGCCTGCCCATGATGGGTCGGATAGGGTCCGCGTCACTGAATGTACCGGCTATGGTGATGAACCTTCTCCCGCTCCGGCTGACGGTAAGCTCTTCGATGAGCTTTTCTGAACTGATTCAGCAAATTTTCCGGGAAATCCGCAGTATTCGGCGACATCATAAGTATCGCCATGAAGAGCTTCGGCGCGATCTGAAATTGATAGGAGAAAATCATAGATTATTTGGCCCTCAAATCAATCTTATGCCGTTTGATTACGGTCTCGACTTTGCCGGCGCCCGGGGCACAACGCATAATCTTTCAGCCGGTCCTGTTGATGATCTATCAATCAATGTATATGACAGAACAGACGGCAGCGGGCTGCGAATTGATGTTGATGCGAATCCCGAGGTATACAGTGAGCCTGATATTAAGCTTCATCAGCAGCGTATCCTGCAGCTGCTGCAAACGGCTTCTGCCGGAGAGGACATGCTGATTGGGCAAATGGAGCTCCTATTGCCAGAGGAGAAAGAAAAAGTCATTTCTAAATGGAATGAGACGGCAATATCCGAGAAGCTGGTCAGCCTTCAGGACATGTTCGAAAAGCAGGCAGTTCTTACGCCAGAACGTATCGCTCTCATGTGTGATGACATTCAAGTCAACTATCGAAAGCTCAATGAAGAGGCAAACCGCCTCGCGCGTCTGTTGATCGAAAAAGGGATTGGTCCGGAGCAATTTGTCGCTTTGGCGCTGCCGCGTTCCCCTGAGATGGTGGCCTCAATGCTTGGTGTGCTCAAGACTGGTGCGGCGTATCTCCCCCTTGATCCGGAGTTTCCATCCGACCGCATTTCTTACATGCTGGAGGATGCGAAACCTTCATGCATCATAACGACTGAGGAAATAGCAGCCAGTCTGCCTGATAACCTGGCTGTACCGGAGCTTGTGCTTGATCAGGCTGTTACACAGGAGATTATAAAACGCTATTCGCCGGAAAATCCGGATGTATCGGTTTCGCTTGACCATCCTGCGTATATCATCTATACCTCAGGATCAACAGGAAGACCGAAGGGAGTCGTTGTGACACAGAAAAGCTTAAGCAATTTTCTGCTGTCCATGCAGGAGGCATTTTCTCTAGGAGAAGAAGACAGGCTGTTGGCTGTGACGACTGTCGCTTTTGATATTTCAGCATTGGAGTTATATCTTCCGCTGATTAGCGGAGCGCAAATTGTGATCGCAAAGAAAGAAACGATCCGTGAGCCGCAGGCATTAGCTCAAATGATTGAAAATTTCGATATTAACATCATGCAGGCGACATCGACACTGTGGCATGCTTTGGTAACGAGTGAACCTGAGAAACTTCGGGGGCTTAGAGTGCTTGTAGGAGGCGAGGCGCTGCCGAGCGGTCTTTTGCAGGCGCTTCAAGACCTTCATTGTTCAGTCACGAATTTATACGGTCCCACTGAAACAACGATTTGGTCTGCCGCAGCTTTTCTTGAAGAAGGGCTGCAGGGCGTTCCTCCGATTGGGAAACCGATTTGGAACACGCAGGTGTATGTGCTTGATAATGGATTGCAGCCGGTGCCGCCGGGCGTTGTCGGAGAGCTTTATATTGCAGGCACCGGCTTGGCCAGAGGTTATTTCCATCGCCCTGATTTAACGGCGGAGCGCTTCGTTGCAGATCCATACGGACCGCCGGGAACTCGGATGTATCGGACCGGAGACCAGGCCCGCTGGCGTGCCGATGGGTCTTTGGATTATATCGGGCGGGCGGATCATCAAATCAAAATTCGCGGATTCCGAATTGAACTTGGAGAAATTGATGCCGTGCTTGCCAATCACCCGCACATTGAACAGGCCGCGGTTGTCGTACGGGAAGATCAGCCGGGAGACAAACGATTGGCGGCTTATGTAGTCGCTGATGCTGCTATTGATACTGCAGAGCTTCGTCGTTATATGGGGGCTAGTCTTCCTGATTATATGGTACCGTCGGCGTTTGTGGAGATGGACGAGCTGCCGTTAACACCTAATGGCAAGCTTGACCGGAAAGCACTGCCGGCACCAGACTTCAGCACATCTGTCAGTGATCGGGCCCCGCGGACTCCTCAGGAAGAGATATTGTGTGACTTGTTTGCAGAGGTTCTCGGTTTGGCACGCGTCGGTATCGATGACAGTTTCTTCGAGCTTGGGGGCCATTCTCTTCTTGCAGCCCGTCTGATGAGCCGCATTCGCGAGGTAATGGGAGCCGAACTTGGTATCGCCAAGCTCTTTGACGAACCGACAGTAGCCGGACTCGCTGCCCATCTTGATTTGGCGCAGAGTGCACGTCCCGCTTTGCAGAGAGCTGAGCGGCCTGAAAAGATCCCGCTCTCATTTGCCCAGCGCCGGCTATGGTTCCTGCATTGTCTGGAAGGACCGAGTCCTACTTATAATATTCCGGTTGCTGTCCGTTTGTCAGGTGAGTTGGATCAAGGATTGCTGAAAGCGGCACTTTATGACCTCGTCCGCCGTCATGAAAGTCTTCGGACGATCTTCCCTGAATCACAGGGGACATCCTATCAGCATATTTTAGATGCCGATCGAGCCTGTCCCGAGTTACATGTTACTGAAATTGCTGAGAAGGAGCTTTCTGATCGGCTTGCCGAAGCTGTACGCTACAGCTTTGATCTTGCAGCTGAACCTGCTTTTCGTGCCGAGCTTTTTGTGATCGGTCCTGACGAGTACGTGCTGCTTCTTCTCGTCCATCATATTGTCGGGGACGGCTGGTCCTTAACACCGCTGACCAGAGACCTTGGGACAGCTTATGCGGCTCGCTGCCACGGACGATCTCCCGAATGGGCGCCTCTTGCTGTGCAGTATGCAGACTATGCGCTTTGGCAGCAAGAACTGCTTGGAAACGAGGATGATCCAAATAGCTTGATTGCCGGACAGCTTGCTTTCTGGAAAGAAACCTTGAAAAACCTGCCTGATCAGCTTGAACTGCCAACCGATTATTCACGTCCGGCTGAGCCGAGTCATGATGGAGATACGATTCATTTTCGTATTGAGCCCGAGTTTCACAAGCGATTGCAGGAGCTGGCTCGCGCAAATAGGGTGAGCCTGTTTATGGTGCTTCAATCCGGTCTCGCCGCTTTATTGACAAGGCTCGGGGCGGGCACCGACATTCCGATCGGCAGTCCGATCGCGGGACGGAATGATGATGCGCTGGGCGATCTTGTAGGGCTGTTCATTAATACATTGGTGCTCAGAACTGATACGTCCGGTGACCCAAGCTTTCGTGAGCTTCTAGACAGAGTACGGGAAGTGAATCTGGCCGCCTATGACAATCAGGATCTGCCGTTTGAGAGACTTGTAGAGGTGCTCAATCCGGCTCGTTCGCGTGCGACGCATCCTTTATTCCAAATCATGCTTGCGTTCCAAAACACACCGGACGCTGAACTGCATCTTCCTGATATGGAGAGCAGCCTGCGAATCAACAGTGTCGGTTCTGCCAAGTTTGATTTGACGCTGGAAATTAGTGAAGATCGCCTTGCTGACGGGACACCAAACGGAATGGAAGGACTGCTTGAATACAGCACTGATCTTTTCAAGCGAGAAACTGCTCAGGCTCTTGCTGACCGATTGATGCGCCTGTTGGAGGCTGCCGAGTCTGATCCTGACGAGCAAATCGGAAATCTGGATATTCTTGCGCCAGAGGAACACAGCAGCATGGTGACTGATTGGCAAAGTGTATCTGAAAAGATTCCGCACGCATGTTTGCCAGAGCAATTTGAGAAGCAGGCTGCTTTACGTCCTGATGCCATTGCCGTTGTATATGAAAATCAGGAACTGAGCTATGCAGAGCTGAATGAAAGAGCAAACCGGCTTGCCCGAATGATGATTAGTGAAGGTGTCGGGCCGGAGCAATTTGTGGCATTGGCACTGCCCCGATCGTTGGAAATGGCTGTCGGCCTATTGGCGGTGCTAAAGGCCGGGGCAGCTTATCTCCCTCTTGATCCGGATTATCCGGCTGATCGAATTGCTTTTATGCTAAAAGATGCACAGCCTGCGTTTATCATGACGAACACTAAAGCTGCAAATCACATTCCGCCAGTTGAAAACGTGCCGAAAATCGTGCTGGATGATCCCGAGCTGGCAGAGAAACTAAACACGTACCCTGCAGGTAATCCAAAAAATAAGGATAGGACTCAGCCGCTTTCCCCTTTGAATACGGCATATGTCATTTATACATCCGGCTCAACAGGTGTTCCAAAAGGTGTGATGATTCCTCACCAAAATGTAACACGTTTATTTGCAGCGACCGAGCACTGGTTCCGTTTCAGCTCAGATGATATCTGGACCATGTTCCATTCCTATGCGTTTGATTTTTCGGTGTGGGAGATCTGGGGTCCTCTGCTGCATGGCGGACGTCTTGTAATCGTGCCTCACCACGTCAGCAGATCGCCAGAAGCGTTTCTGCGCCTGCTTGTCAAAGAGGGGGTGACTGTTCTGAACCAGACACCGTCTGCTTTCTATCAGTTTATGCAGGCGGAACGGGAACAGCCGGATCTCGGACAGGCACTCAGTCTGCGCTATGTCATTTTTGGCGGAGAAGCGCTTGAACTCAGCCGTTTAGAGGATTGGTACAACCGCCACCCTGAAAATAGACCGCAGCTTATCAATATGTATGGTATTACAGAAACGACGGTGCATGTGAGCTATATCGAATTAGACCGAAGCATGGCAGCTTTACGGGCAAACAGCTTGATCGGCTGCGGCATTCCCGATCTTGGTGTATACGTGCTGGATGAACGCCTGCAGCCGGTCCCGCCGGGTGTTGCCGGAGAGCTGTATGTATCAGGAGCGGGGTTAGCACGAGGTTATCTAGGCCGGCCTGGTTTAACATCTGAACGCTTCATAGCTGATCCGTTCGGTCCTCCAGGCACCCGGATGTACCGCACTGGGGATGTGGCCCGCCTCCGCGCTGACGGTTCTCTCGACTATGTCGGCCGTGCAGACCATCAAGTGAAAATTCGGGGATTCCGGATTGAATTGGGAGAAATTGAAGCCGCGCTTGTTCAGCATCCGCAGCTTGAAGATGCGGCAGTGATCGTTCGTGAGGATCAGCCGGGAGATAAACGGTTAGCAGCTTATGTCATCCCTTCGGAAGAAACATTTGATACGGCGGAACTGCGCAGATATGCTGCTGAGAGACTGCCGGATTACATGGTGCCTGCTGCCTTTGTGACGATGAAAGAATTGCCGCTGACACCGAATGGAAAGCTTGATCGTAAAGCGCTGCCCGCTCCGGATTTCGCAGCGGCAGTGACAGGACGAGGACCGAGAACGCCGCAGGAAGAAATTCTCTGTGACCTCTTTATGGAGGTGCTTCACTTGCCACGTGTCGGCATTGATGACCGTTTCTTTGATTTAGGCGGACATTCCTTGCTTGCTGTACAGCTCATGAGCCGCATTCGTGAAGCGCTCGGCGTTGAACTCAGCATCGGCAACTTGTTCGAAGCACCTACTGTAGCCGGGCTCGCTGAAAGACTTGAAATGGGATCAAGCCAAAGCGCTCTTGACGTTCTGCTGCCGCTCCGAACAAGCGGAGACAAGCCTCCTTTATTCTGTGTTCATCCGGCAGGGGGGCTCAGCTGGTGTTATGCCGGTTTGATGACCAATATAGGAACAGATTATCCAATCTACGGCTTGCAGGCACGGGGAATCGGGCAGCGCGAGGAGCTTCCGAAAACACTTGATGACATGGCTGCCGATTACATTAAACAAATCCGAACGGTCCAGCCAAAAGGCCCGTACCATCTGCTGGGCTGGTCCCTGGGCGGGAATGTCGTTCAAGCGATGGCTACCCAGCTGCAAAATCAAGGAGAAGAAGTATCCCTGTTGGTGATGCTGGACGCCTATCCGAACCACTTCCTTCCTATAAAAGAGGCACCGGATGATGAGGAAGCGCTTATTGCCCTTCTGGCGTTAGGCGGGTACGATCCAGACAGCTTAGGGGACAAACCGCTAGATTTTGAAGCGGCGATTGAGATTCTTCGCCGTGACGGCAGTGCGCTTGCGAGCCTGGATGAAACGGTCATTTTAAATTTGAAGAATACGTATGTCAATTCTGTCGGCATTTTAGGTTCCTATAAGCCGAAAACCTTCCGTGGAAATGTTTTGTTTTTCAGATCAACAATCATTCCTGAATGGTTTGACCCGATTGAACCTGACTCGTGGAAGCCTTATATTAACGGACAGATTGAACAAATCGACATCGACTGCCGTCATAAAGATTTATGTCAGCCGGAACCTCTGGCTCAAATCGGCAAGGTTCTCGCTGTCAAATTGGAAGAGTTGAATAAATAAGGGAGGAGAAATAGAATGGCAAATCCTTTTGAAAATGCGGATGGCACATATTTGGTGCTGGTCAATGAAGAAGGCCAATATTCCCTATGGCCGGGTTTTATAGATGTGCCGAGCGGCTGGACAGTCGTTCATGAGCAAAAAGGGCGTGAAGCTTGTTTGGACTATATCCAATCGCATTGGAGCGATATGAGGCCAAACAGCCTAAAGGCTGTTGAAAATGTGTAATCGTATCAAAAAGAGACTGCTCGCCGCAGTCTCTTTTTCTATCTTACGCAGACGTTTGGGTATGATCACAATCTCTGACAGGGTTTCCGTTTTCATCGTTACACCAAGATTGGGATAAAAACGCTAAAAACACAGCGGCCCACTGATCTGCAAACTGAATCAGAATACCCCCGTCATGCCAAGAGCCGTTGTCTTTTTTCCAGCGCGTATCCATTGCATTCCCTTGATTCATATGGATATTGTGCATTCCGTTAGTCGGGGTAAAGCCGAATATTTTATCTGCAGCCTGTTCAGGGCCGAATTTTGAACCGAATATATAAACCGGCGCTTTCTCATCTTGTGCTTTCTTCATATAGGTTTCAATAAAATCATTTAAATCATTATCAGGTCCTGTGATTTCATGAGGCAAAGGCTTCATTTCCCGCGGGTCAAACAAATTGCCCCGCACATAATCCAGTGCCACTTCACGGTTTGCTTCATTGATCCTTGTATATCCATACGGCATGTTCGGAAGGATGGTAATTGAGCCCGAATCAAACTGATCGTCAGCCAAATACAATACTTCAGATTCCTCAGAACTGGACATCACATTGATGGCGCACCTGTAATACGTATTCTCTTCACCGAGCATTTTGACTTGGAAATGAGGACTGTCATCATCTGTTTCCCGCTTCATGTCTAAGACTATGCCTTTTAACACGCCATATTGCTGAACAGCCATATGAATCCTCCTTTATGATCAACTTCATAGTCATAATTCGTGAAATGGTCTCTTTTTTCCTTTTAAAAAATAAAAAAGCCTGCAGAAATCTTTCTGCAAGCTCATTGTGAATTAAGCACCCGCTACAGATGATTCATCCTGTAAAGCTTTCTCGGCAGGAACATACTCATAGCCTAGATCTCTTGCTACAGCTTCATAGGTCACGTGTCCGTTTGCGGTGTTTAAACCCGCTCTCAGTGCCGCATTGTCTGCGAGCGCTTTTACTGCCCCTTTGTTCGCGATTTGCAGCGCGTATGGAACAGTAACGTTAGTCAGGGCGATTGTTGACGTACGAGGGACTGCGCCCGGCATGTTCGCTACAGCATAATGCACAACCCCGTGTTTTTCATATGTTGGCTGATCATGTGTTGTGATATGGTCGACAGTTTCGACGATGCCGCCTTGGTCGATCGCTACATCAACAATGACTGAACCAGGTTTCATTTGTTTTACCATTTCCTCAGTGACAAGAGTCGGAGCTTTAGCACCCGGAATTAATACCGCGCAAATGAGGAGATCCGCTTCCGCTACAGCATCAGCAATATTGACCGGATTAGAAATTAACGTTTTAATCTGATGGCCGAAGATGTCATCAAGCTGGCGCAAGCGGTCTGCGTTTAAGTCAATGATCGTCACATCTGCACCGAGTCCGACAGCCATTTTCGCCGCGTTTGTCCCGACAACGCCTCCTCCGATAATCGTTACTTTTCCGCGAGAAACGCCCGGCACCCCGGCAAGCAGAATGCCTTTTCCGCCTTTAGGCTTTTCTAAGAATTGAGCGCCGATTTGCGCCGCCATTCTGCCCGCAACCTCTGACATTGGCGTCAGAAGAGGCAATGTCCGGCCTTCACTGACCGTTTCATATGCGATAGCAGTTACTCCTTTATCCTTCAAGGCCTGTGCAAGCTCAGGCTCAGCTGCTAAATGAAGGTACGTAAACAGCACAAGTCCTTTGCGGAAATAAACATATTCTTCCGGCAGCGGTTCTTTTACCTTCATGACCATTTCGGCGTCCCAGACCTGTTTCGGATCAGCAATGATTTCCGCTCCTGCTGACTCATAGGCTTCATTTTCAAATCCGCTTCCAAGGCCCGCGCCTGTTTCAACCAGCACCCGGTGGCCGTTTGAAATGAGCTGAGAAACGCCCCCGGGTGTTAATGCGACACGGTTTTCATTGTTTTTTATCTCTTTAGGAACCCCTATGATCATATCTGTCTCCTCCTGTATCTGTGATATTTTTAGTGTAGCTTGATATTTTGGAAAATTCTTTGTTTGATTAAGAAAATAAAAAAACATGGATTTGTGAAATTTCACAAATCCATGTGCCGAAGTTTGATATCTAAATAGATGGTGAATTTTTGATTCACATTTTTCAAATCAATTTCAGCGATCTGGCTGATCCGCTTGAGTCGGTAATTCAGCGTATTAACGTGTATATTTAACAGCTTGGAAGCCGTATTCACGTTGCTGTCCGCTTCAATAAAGCGCTCTAGCGTCTCTACCAGATTTGACTGGTGATCCCGGTCATATTGTTCCAGTTTGGAAAGCGAGTAATTATAATGGCCCGCCTGTTTCCGTTTTTCATTTAAGACATCTAAGTATTGATAAATACCTAACTCAGAAAAGCTGAAAAAATGTTTGGTCTCTTCAGCGAACCGTTCCTTCGTTTTTAAGACGGACAATGCTTCCTGATAGGAGCGGGAGACAAAAGAAATAGAGTTGTATATTCCGCCAAAAGCGATAGAAACGTCTTCTATTTTATACCGCTCCTTCAGCTGTTTTTGCGTACTTAAAGCAAACTGTTTTAAATCTTGAAAAGGATGATCTGTTTTGGGTGAGGTTAATATAATAAGTTCATTGGAATCTACGGTCGCCAGCAGCACGTAAACCTGCTGGGTCGTTTCCTGTAAATATTGCAGCTGCTGTTCGATTTTTTCAGTCAGCTCGCCATTTATGCGGATGATCATAACGGAAAACTCTGAAGGAGCGGCCATTCCAAGCTTATGGAACCCATCCGCCATATCATCCTCCTGATGGATGTGTCCGGTCAGCATTTTCCAGAAAAATTCTTGGCTGCGTTCTTCATTTTTCGTTTTTCTGATTTGAAGTTTGAGAAGCTTGTTTTTCACTGCTTTTGCTGCCATTTGCAATGTCAGCAGATCTTCATCGGACAATGTTTTTTGGATCTCAAGAGCCCATATGAAGCCAAGCACTTGCTTGTTTTTCCAAATCGAAATAGCGACGCGATTGCTCAGCCCGACTTCATCAATTTGCTTGACTCTGATCGGCTGGTCCGTTTTTAAGAGAGCTGGAATTGTCCCGTCTTTCCACAACTTGTTAATCACCTTCTCCGGTACCCTTCTGCCAATAATGGTAGACGTCCGGGCAGGGTCTGTGCAGTCGCTGTGTGTACTGTAGGCAAGCAGCTTGTGGTTAACATCCTCTATGGTGATCGGGCACCGCAGAACGTCGCTGATATGATCAGCCACATCTTCAAGTCTGTCAAAACTATATTTAAACGGATCATTCGGCATGGTCATAAATCTCCCTACTTTTCGTGCTTGATTTCTCTTTGACATCTCATCCCCTTCCTTTTATTATGATTGTTGTTGTTTGTGAAAATCAACAACAAAGAACAGAAGCAAAAAAACAATTTCATGAGAGAAACGTTCTATATACATTTGGCGGTGTAATCGCCTTTTTGCAGGACAGTTGTATGCCTCATATAATACGACAGCTTATCCTATTAATCTTTTAAGTAAGTCATCGGAGGCGAGACTAATTAAGGAAAGAAAAAACTGAACCTTTCAGAAATGGTGCTGTAGCATCAAATTTTCTGAAAGGTTTTTTTTGGGAGTTGGGGAGTTATTTGGGTCTTTTGGATTATTCGGAGAATGAAGAGGAGATTAAGAAAATAAACCTATTTACTTTACAGTTTATGTCATTTTTAAGTGATTCGGGGTAAACCATTGGACTCATTTTGTAAAATTAAAACATATTTGTTTGACTATGCCGAAAAACTGTTTTTATAATAATGACGTTCTAAAAATAAGTGAATTAGCCCATATTTAGGCTGATGGCACAGGAGGTAATGAGGAATATGGCAGGATTAATTCGTGTCACACCCGAAGAGCTAAGAGCGATGGCGAAGCAATACGGCGTTGAAAGCCAAGAAGTATTAAATCAGGTTGATCGTTTAAACCGAATGATCTCTGATTTGAAAAGCATGTGGGAAGGTGCTTCAAGCGAAGCGTTCGCAGATCAATACGAGCAGCTCAAACCTTCATTTATCAAAATGTCAGATTTGCTTCAAGATGTGAATCAGCAGCTTGATCAAACAGCAAATACACTTGAGTCTACTGACCAAGACATCGCAAATCAAATCCGCGGATAACAGTATGAAAGGGAAGGAGCGCCTGATTCAAAAGAAGACGGCGCTCTTTCTATGTAAGGGTGATCCTAAATGTATATTGATATTACAATAGATTTGAAACATTATAACGGCAGTGTCTTTGATCTCAGATTGTCAGATTACCACCCGGTGAAAAAAGTAATTGATATTGCTTGGCAGGCCCAAAGCGTATCTATGCCCCCGCGCGAAGGGCACTGGATCAGAGTGGTGAACAAGGATAAGGTGTTTTCCGGAGAATGCAAGCTGTCTGATTGCGGCATTACAAACGGAGACCGGCTTGAAATATTATGAAAGGATCTGGTTGAATGTCAGGTAAACAAAAATCATATTTAGAAAACCAATTAGAAGCTGTTGCCGAGAAAACAGATGCCGGCTATACATTTACCTTTCAACGGGAAAAAATAAAGCTTCTCGACGGTCTTGAAGCTAACGTGATCAAAGATATAAATCCATTTTTTTATAAAGAAATCGATGTGACGGATGATGAAGTAATCATCACAATCCAACCTCCCTCCTCCTATAAAGCATTCCGCTTCATGAAAGCTAAGGATAAAAAAAGTAAATGGCAGTTTGCCTATCAGCTTGTTCAAGCCGTACAGCAGCACAATCTGTCGAGGCTGAATTTGATTGTCGCTCCTGAAAACATTGTATTCGATAAAGGGCTTACGCCTTATTTTCTCCATTATGGAGTAAAAGAAAGCATTCCTCCTTACGAGCGTGATGAGGAAAGAGTATGGCAGGAGCTGAAAGCGGCAGCGGCTTTGGCAGTTGACGGCGCTTTTGCGTTTGAAGACTACCTGAAATTCAATGAAACGCTCACGTTCTCCGCAGAGGCAAAGGCGATATTAGATACTGAATCCTATGATGATTTGCTCGAGCTGATTCAAATCCATATTGATGAGCTCGAAGCCAAAGCAAAAACATACATACATATCCCGAGAAAGAAGTGGAACATCCAGCGATATATCGGCCTGGGGCTCATTGTTTTGCTTGTACCGGCACTTATTTATTCGATGTACGCCTTATTTTTCGCGCAGCCAAAGCACCAGGCGATAGTGGACAGCAACCGTGCGTTCTTAAACAAGCAGTACAGTGAAGTCATCAGCACACTGTCCAAGTACGAGGCGGAAAGCCTGCCTGAATCGGTGCAGTATCAGCTGGCGACGTCCTATGTTGAGGTCGAAAACCTGGGGAGTGCAAAAACCAAAAATATAGAAAATAACTTAGTCACCCTTCAATCAGACCCTCAGCATTTCTTATATTGGATTGATTATGGTAGAGGAGAATACAAAGAAGCGATCAGTATCGGCCGTAAGCTTGAATACAATGATTATATTTACTTTGCCCTAGCTAAATATAAACAGCAGCTTTTATCTGAGGATACAAATGATGAAGATATACAAAAAGAACTTGACTCAGTAAATAGTGAGCTTGAAAAAGCCCAAAAAGAACGTCAAGAAAATAAACAGTCTAATTCTGAAACATCGTTAGTCGATACAAGCGAAGAACAGACACAAACAGACGAAGAAAAACAAGCAGAAGAGAAAGCGGCAGAAGAAAAAGCCGCAGCCGAGGAAAAAGCGAAAAAAGAAGAACAGAAGAAAAAAGAAGACGAGAAAAAAGAAACAGAAAAGAAAGATGAGAAAAAAGATGACAAATAACGTGAGACATGAAGCACAGGTCATCGCATGCTGCCATTCGGCCGTAAGGGGGTTCGCCATTTGAGTCTATTATGGGTTTTTTACCAAAATAACGTTCAAAAATTAAATCTGTCTAACCTCCCGTCGTCTCATCCGGTGACCATAGGGCCTGATGTGAAGGATTCTGTTACGATCAGCTCCATTCCATTTAATAGCGGAGTGGTTTCTCTTAAAAGAAAGGAATCCGGCGGCCAATACGAAGTTTTCCTGGGAAATGATTGTCTCGGCACGATTGAGGCGGATACATCATTTACTCTCCAAACGGATCAGCAGGATATACGTTTGATATTGACAGGCAGTGAACCTGAGAAATCCGTTTATTTTACGGGAAATCGGGATGAAATTGTATGTTCCTCAGAAAAAACGAATGCAGATATTTATCTGAATCCGCAAGATTTTGCATTTGCAGAACAAAGCACGTTTTCTTTGCTTCGTGCAGGCGGCAGCTGGTCGGTCCGCCCTGAAAGCGGAACGATCTTCTTGAACGGAGAGAAAATCAACGCCAATACGCCGCTCAAGCCGGGGGATGAAATATTCTGGAACTTCACGCAAATGAGGGTGACGGAACAAGACCTTTTAGAAATTGTTCATTATGCCCAGTTTGAAACAGCGTTAACAGAAACGGTCAAACCGAGTACAGAGATGCAGAAAAAATATCCGCAGTACAGAAGAACGCCGCGGATGGTATACGATCTCCCGGATGACCGCGTTTCTTTCAGTTTTCCCTCTCAGGAGAGCGATCAAACCAACAGAGGGCTGTGGCTCGTCATCCTGCCTCCGCTTGTGATGCTGATCGTGATGGGCGTAGTTGCCATCATCCAGCCGCGCGGCATATTTATACTCGTTTCTTTGGCCATGTTTATGATGACTCTAATTACCTCGACAGTGCAATATTTCCGGGATAAAAACCAGCGGAAAAAACGCGAGGAAAAACGGGAGCGTGTATATAAGCTTTACTTAGACAATAAGCGGAAAGAGCTTCAGGCACTTGCTGAAAAGCAAAAGCAGGTTCTTGAATTTCACTTTCCTTCATTTGAACAAATGAAATACTTAACAAGTGAAATCAGTGACCGGATCTGGGAAAAATCACTTGAAAGCAAGGATTATCTGCAACTGCGGCTTGGGACGGGAACAGTTCCGTCAAGCTATGAAATCAATATGAGCGGCGGAGACTTGGCGAATCGTGATATCGATGACCTCATGGAGAAATCGCAGCACATGCAGCGCGTCTATAAAGATATCCGCCATGCGCCGGTGACGGTCGATTTGGCAGAAGGTCCGATGGGGCTTGTCGGTAAATCGCAAATTGTAAAAAATGAGATTCACCAGTTGATTGGACAGCTGTCGTTCTTTAACAGCTATCACGATTTGCGTTTTGTATTTATTTTTCATGAAGAAGAGTATAAAGACTGGGAGTGGATGAAGTGGCTTCCGCAATTTCAAATGCCCCATATTTATGCAAAAGGATTTATTTATAATGAGCAAACCCGAGATCAGCTCTTGTCTTCACTTTACGAATTGATCAGAGAGCGTGATCTCGAAGATGACAAAGAAAAACTGCAGTTCAAACCGCATTTTGTATTTGTCATCACGAATCAGCAGCTGATCTCTGAGCATGTCATTCTCGAATATTTAGAAGGACAGCATGAGCATCTGGGCATCTCGACAATTGTCGCTGCGGAAACAAAGGAAAGCTTGTCGGAAAACATTACGACTCTTGTCCGCTACATTAATGAGCATGAAGGCGACATTTTAATACAAAAGAAAAAAGCGGTAAGAATTCCGTTCCGTCTCGATCATCATCAGCGTGAGGACAACGAACGGTTCTCACGCACGCTGCGGACGCTGAACCACCAGGTCGGCATTACGAATTCCATTCCGGAAACGGTATCGTTCCTGGAGCTTTTTCATGCGAAGGAAGTAAAAGAAATCGGCATTCAGCAAAGATGGCTGACAAGTGAATCGTCGAAGTCGCTGTCAGTGCCGATCGGCTATAAAGGGAAAGATGACATTGTGTATCTGAACCTTCACGAAAAAGCACACGGTCCGCACGGCTTGCTTGCGGGGACAACGGGATCAGGGAAAAGTGAATTTCTCCAGACCTACATCTTGTCACTTGCAGTGCATTTTCATCCGCATGAAGCGGCTTTCTTACTAATTGACTATAAAGGCGGAGGAATGGCGCAGCCGTTCCGCAACATTCCCCACCTCCTCGGCACGATCACAAATATTGAAGGAAGCAAAAACTTCAGTATGCGTGCGCTTGCTTCCATTAAAAGCGAGCTGAAAAAAAGGCAGCGCCTGTTTGACCAGTATCAAGTCAATCACATCAATGACTATACAAAGCTGTACAAGCAAGGGAAAGCAGAAGTGGCGATGCCTCACTTGTTCTTAATTTCTGATGAGTTTGCCGAGCTGAAAAGCGAGGAGCCTGATTTTATCAGGGAGCTTGTCAGTGCCGCGCGTATCGGACGAAGCCTCGGCGTTCATTTGATTTTGGCGACACAGAAGCCAGGCGGCATCATCGACGATCAGATCTGGAGTAACTCGCGCTTTAAAGTAGCGCTCAAGGTCCAGGATGCCACCGACAGTAAAGAAATTTTGAAAAACAGCGATGCCGCAAACATTACCGTAACAGGCCGCGGCTATTTGCAGGTTGGAAACAATGAAGTGTATGAGCTGTTCCAATCTGCATGGAGCGGGGCGCCTTACTTAGAGGAGGTCTACGGTACCGAGGATGAAATCGCGATTGTTACAGATACGGGTCTGATCCCGCTTTCTGAGGTTGATACCGAAGATAACGCGAAAAAAGACGTTCAAACCGAAATCGAAGCTGTAGTTGACGAAATTGAACGCATCCAAGATGAAATGGGAATCGAGAAGCTGCCAAGCCCTTGGCTGCCGCCGCTTGCGGAACGTATTCCGCGCACTCTTTTCCCTTCAAACGAAAAAGACCATTTCCACTTTGCGTATGTCGATGAACCTGATTTGCAAAGACAGGCGCCAATTGCTTATAAGATGATGGAAGATGGAAATATCGGCATCTTCGGCTCTTCGGGCTACGGAAAATCGATTGCAGCCGCAACGTTCCTGATGAGTTTTGCGGACGTATACACACCTGAAGAGCTTCATGTCTATATCTTTGATTTCGGAAACGGAACGCTGCTGCCATTAGCGAAGCTCCCGCATACCGCGGATTACTTCCTGATGGACCAGTCAAGAAAAATTGAAAAGTTCATGATTCGCATCAAAGAAGAAATTGACCGCCGTAAACGTTTGTTCCGGGAAAAAGAAATCAGCCACATCAAAATGTACAATGCGCTGAGCGAAGAAGAGCTTCCGTTCATTTTTATCACCATTGACAACTTTGACATTGTCAAGGATGAGATGCATGAGCTTGAATCGGAATTTGTCCAGCTTTCCAGAGACGGACAAAGCTTGGGTATCTACTTTATGCTGACAGCAACGCGGGTGAATGCTGTCCGCCAGTCATTGTTAAATAACTTGAAAACAAAGGTTGTCCATTATCTCATGGATCAATCAGAAGGATATTCCATTTACGGCCGTCCGAAATTCAATCTTGAGCCGATTCCGGGACGCGTCATCATTCAAAAGGAAGAGCTTTATTTCGCGCAAATGTTCCTGCCTGTTGACGCCGATGATGATATCGGCATGTTCAACGAGCTGAAATCAGACGTACAGAAACTTCAAGGGCGATTTGCTTCAATGGAGCAGCCGGCACCGATTCCGATGCTGCCTGAGAGCTTGTCGACGAGAGAATTTTCTCTCCGCTTCAAGCTGGAACGCAAGCCTTTATCTGTACCGATCGGGCTTCATGAAGAAACAGTCAGCCCAGTCTATTTTGATTTAGGCAAGCATAAGCACTGCCTGATTTTAGGCCAGACTCAGCGCGGGAAAACAAACGTCTTAAAAGTAATGCTCGAACATCTGATTGATGATGAAACTGAAATGATCGGCCTATTTGACTCGATTGACCGCGGCTTATCTCATTATGCGAAGGAATCAGCTGTTTCATATTTGGAAACGAAAGAAGATATTGAGCAGTGGATTGAAACAGCAGAAGACATTTTCAAAACAAGAGAGGCCATGTATGTAGAAGCTGTCCGCCAAGGAGACGCGCAAAATCTGCGATTCTCACAAGTGGTGCTGATGATTGACGGGATAACGAGATTCCAGCAGACGATTGATACGAGAATACAAGACCGTCTCGCTAACTTCATGAAATCATACGCTCATCTTGGGTTCAGCTTTATCCCGGGCGGAAATCACAGCGAATTTTCAAAAGGCTATGACTCCTTGACGACTGAGATGAAGCAAATCCGCCACGCGATTCTGCTGATGAAAAAGTCTGAGCAAAATGTCATTCCTCTCCCGTACCAAAGACAGGAGCCTGAGATTCAGCCGGGCTTCGGATATGTTGTGGAAAACGGGAAGGAGCAAAAAGTTCAAATTCCTTTATGTTCTGCTGAAAGGGAGAGTGCTAGATGACAGAACAACGAAAAAGCTTGATCAAGTTAATATCCGCCGTCATCATCATTTTGCTGCTGCCGGTGTTGTTTTTCCGATTTATCGGAGACGACCCAACGAAAAAAGCAGTCAATTCCACCCGACAAATCGCGGTGGTGAATGAAGACACAGGCGTATTGAGTGATGAGGTAAAGTCTGATGAAGAGGACAAATCCGCCCAGTTCGGCAAGGAAGTAGCGGCCGTTCTGGGTGAACGTCCTGATTATTCGTGGACGGTCGTAAACCGAAGCGCGGCCGAGACCGGTCTCGCTTCAAAGAAATACGATGCGATTGTCTACATTCCCTCAGACTTCTCAAAAAACATTTTGAGCTATGACAAAGACCATCCTCAAAAAGCAACGCTCGAATTCAGCATTCAAGATAACCTGAATGCGGTTAACAAAGAAAAAGTTCAGCGTGAGCTTGAGGATGCCCAAAAGACAATGAACAAAAAAATGTCGGCCTTATACTGGAATTTTGTTTCACAAAAAGTGGACAACATCAGAGGAGAATTTGACAAGATCGTCAATAAAGAATCTGAATTCCAGAATGTCATGTACAACTTTTACAAACCAAGCTCTAATGATTTAGCAGGTGAAATCAAACAGCAAAAAGACTTAATCGATGAGCTGAAGAAATCAATGAATGAAGCGCAAGGCACGACAAAAGAAAAAGCTTCTACAGCGGAGGAAGCCAAAAATACGCTGAAAGAATTCATTGATACAGTTGAAAGATACAAAGAATATCAAGAAAATCAGAAAAAGCTGCTTTTGGCAGCCCAAGATTCAACACAGCAGCAAATCCGGACAGGTCTGGATGCCATCCAAGCACAGCAAAAGGCGAATCAGTTCAGCGAACGCATGAGCGGATTGGCAACTGGGATTGGCCAAGCGAAGACACAGCTCGGACTTACTAGTCTTGCTCTGAAAAGTGCAGAACAGACAAGGCAAGGTCAAGTTCCTTTACAAGAAATGGGCATGAAAAAAATTCAAGAAGATATGTTCAGTACATTTCTTGAACGTTATGAAACTCAGTATACTGCAACTAAAATCCAAAACTTAAATCAATTGCAAGATAAGATAGTGAATCTTCGTCCGGCTTTAATAAAACCAGAGGAAGACGATCAAAAGCACGATAATTCTAATGAAGAGAATAATGACAAGGAAGAAGATACAACTGAAGAAATCAAATTGGACTTGGAGCAACAACGAGATGAACTCAATAATGTTGCAGCTGAAATCAAAGATATTTCTGAAGGATTAAAAGAACCAGAACTAAATAACCCAACAATGCCGGGGAGCGAAGACCCGACAAACGACGACAACACCAATAATAAAAATCCAACAAGTGGCGATCAGCCGACAGATGGAAATGATGGGTCAACAGATGACAGTACACAAATGAACCCTGAAATAAATAATGAAGCAGACAATCAAGGTCAACAAAATTCTTCCGAGAAAACTAATGATTTAAATGGCAAAACAGAGACGACAGCACAATCAAAAGCCGCCCTTCGTATAATTCAGCTCGCTGATGAAAACGATGGGTCACAGGTTGACGATTCTAAAAACGAATCAGATATTTCGATAGCAAAAAAACGTCTGAATGCTGCAGCTGAACAAATACAGAAAATAGAGGAAGAACTTAAAGAAAAGCAAGAGGAGCATAATAGTAAGGTTGAGAAGCGCATTGAGAAACTGGATAAAGAAATAAAAGATCTAAATGATAAGGTTGACTCATTAAACATCAAAATTAATGACTTAACATCAAAATTTAATGATATCAATGATCAGTTTAATAAATCTTCTTTATTAATTAGTGAAAAGGAAAAAGAGATTTTAAAAATTTTACGGAATAACGGTGAAAAAGATCGCTTAGAACAATTATCTTCAGTTTTTACTAATACAGTAGATACAAAAAATGTTTCAGACTTAATGAAGTACTACAATTATCTATATTTGTATGAAAAGACTTTGACTGGTTCTCTAGATGTAGGGTCTATGTCGCTCTTAAGTAGAGACGCTATCCAGGGCCAGCAGGGCAACGTCAAATCCATCCTGGCCCTCTCACCTGCAGAATCAGCCAGCTGGGAAGCTCTCAAAAACAACACGATGCAAACTGATGAAGACATTAACAGCTTCATCGACGGAATGACCAAATTTGCGGGTGACTACAGCGGCTTTATTCGTGACTCTCAAGCAGGTGTTCTCGACGAACTGACGAAAATCTCTGAAAGTGCCGCAAAAGCGTCAGAACAGCTTGTAACGGGCGCAACACAGGAATCTGCGACGTTCAGCAACGATGGGCTGTCTGGCACCATGGCACTGAGTGTCCAAGATACGGTCGGCCAGGAAGTGCTGCAAATGTCAGACATGATGGGTTCATTGTCTGATCGCCAGTCAGGCATCATTGATTACACAACCAACATGCAGCAAAGCGTCAATGATGTTCAAGCGAAAGCCGACACCTTAAACAACAACTGGGGGAAAAATGTCGCCTCCACGAAACTAGTGCGCAATGACGTATACGGCATACTCGGAAACACATTAGTAGACGGGCAAAACAATGGCTATGTATATGATTACTTGGCGAATCCGCTTAAAATCAGCGGAGAGGTTCCGGAAGAAAAAATTCAGACGGTACCTCCGGTTGTCATCCTTGTCATTGTGTTGATCAGCAGTCTGTTAATCGGCTATTTCAGCTCGTATTACCAAAACGCACCGCTTCTCGTCAAAGGAGCGTTATTCGGAATTCTGAATATCCTTGTCGGACTTATGATCAGCTTGTTCGGTTTGAATATTTATTCACTGCCGGACGATCAGACGATTAAGTGGTCGGTGTTTACGATTCTATTGCTGGTCGCAAGCTCTGCCTTCATCCGGACGGCATTCAGATTCGGATCAATCCCTGGCTGGGTTGCTTCAGCAGCAATGATCCTATTCTATGTCGCACCGCTTATTGATTTGATCATGCCGAACTTTACATTTGAAGATCCGGTTTCGAAAGTATATATCGACATCCAGTACGGTACTGGGCACTTGTTTACAATGGGAATAACAGTTCTGCTGATCATTACGGTGATTGCCGTGGCTCTGCCGCTGATTATCCGGTTGATGGCTGAACACACAGCAGAAAGCGATGAAACGTATGAAGCGTGATCGCAGCATGGAAAAGGGGATCATGATTTGTATGCTCTCCTTTTCCCTTTTCATACCCTCTGCAGCGGCTGCCCAAACTGAAGAAAATACAGATGTCGCGCCAAACCAGTATGAGAAAAAAGACATCGAAATCGATACGAATTATTTGCATGAAGATACCTACTATGAAGAAAAAACAGAACTGCCTGAGGAACAAAAGGATATCACTTTTGATAAACCGAAGGACAAGGACGCCGAGCTGATAAAAGATTTGTTTACATCAACAAATGCCGAGGATTCCAACACGATTGCGGCCCAGTCGAAACAGCTTGGAATTACTTTTGCTGAAAAACCAATGACAAAGACATCATCAACGGAAACAGAAGATGAACAAGAAACATCATCATTGCTGCTGCCGATGATCTATGTCGTACTGATCCTGCTCGGAATTGCAGGCATCGTGTTCCTCATCCCAAAAGTCACAGCGCAGGAAAACAAGAAGGCGTAGGCCGCGTGCTTGTGTTGTGTAAAAGAGGTGCCGTACAATAATAACGGAAAAGGAGGTTTCCAATGGAACTTTATATCATCACCGGAGCGTCAAAAGGGCTGGGTCAAGCCATTGCATTACAGGCTTTAGAAAAGGGGCATGAAGTCCATGCCTTATCCAGAACGAAAACAGATGTCTCTCACAAAAAACTAACGCAGCATCAAATAGACCTCATCAATCTCGAAGAAGCTGAACAGCAATTTGAAACATTGCTCTCATCCATCGATTCAGATCGTTATTCTGGTATTACCCTTATTAATAACGCCGGAATGGTAACGCCGATCAAACGTGCCGGCGAAGCGTCTCTTGACGAGCTTCAGCGCCATTATCAGCTGAACCTGACTGCGCCCGTGCTTTTGAGTCAGCTGTTTACAAAACGGTTTGCTTCATACAGCGGCAAAAAGACGGTTGTCAACATTACTTCAGGAGCCGCCAAAAATCCATATAAGGGATGGAGCGCGTATTGCAGTTCAAAAGCCGGGCTCGACATGTTTACGAGGACATTCGGATTTGAACAGGAGGATGAAGAGCTGCCGGTGAACATGATTTCGTTCTCACCTGGAGTGATGGACACTGAGATGCAGGCCGTCATCCGTTCTTCATCGAAAAAGGATTTCCACCACATTGAACGATTCCGGAAATTAAATGAAACAGGAAGCCTTCGCAGTCCGGACTTTATTGCCGGCACGCTGCTTTCTTTACTAGAAAAAGGGACGGAAAACGGCCGCATTTATGATATTAAAGAGTTTTTGTAGAGCAGATATTTTCTGCTCTTTTTTTTATACAAAAGGCTGCAGCCAGCGCATTTTATTGAACAGCCGCATATACTGACTGAAACGTTGCTTTTAGGGTATAACAATGATGATAAGAAGATCAAAATGATGTGACATAAGAATTGAGTTTCTCTGCAAATTATGTTAGGATTCTAAAAATATCTAAAGGAGGGGTTTCCATGAGAAAGGTTACATTAATGGATGTTTTCACCCATCCAATTGCACAAAAATATCTTCAGCGTTCCGGCGTGGCACATGCGATTGCCTGCGCTTATCATGCATACAGGCTGTCTGTGAAGGCTGACATTAATCCTGATTTAGCAGCAAAAGCGGCACTGCTTCATGACATTGGCCATTATGAATGGTATACAGACGGAAAGTGGGATTATGAGAAATACAAAAGAAATGACATTCATGCCATTAAAGGGGCGGAACGGGCGCATAAACTTCTGATTCGGCTTGGCGAGGAACCGAAAGCAGCAAAAGAGATTGCACTAGCCATTTTGCTTCATACAGATTCCTATTTGCCTGAAGGCGAATTAGATAAAAACACACTGCAGCAGATTGTCAAAAAAGCGGACGAACTGGATGAAGAGCCGGGCGGCCACCATCATTACCGCCAAATTGATCCTTCAACCGCACGAAAAAAAATAGAAAAGCTGGACCAATTAATCGACCAAGCCCAGGCATCCGTGATAAAGCCTGTATAAGTACGGAACAGCGCCAGCTTTCTTCGCTGTCTCCGCTTCATCGATACTTCCTTTACACCCGCCTCCAAACGTATTCTCCTAAAATCTCCGCACCCCTTTGTTTTATCAGGTAAGCCTGTGTCATTATCCATAAGCGCGGCATAAGCTGAGATAAAACACACAAAGGGGATAAAAGTATGGTCAACCAAGGTAGTCCGCAACTGGTCTCTTTAGTCGATCCTTATGTCTATCAGACCATTAAAAAGCTCATCGGCTCAAGGTTCGTTATACAGACAGTACAGATACGGTCAGAGGCAGACTGATCGATGTAAAACCTGACCATATCACAATTGAAGGAGCCCGAAATTCTGTTTGTTTGATCAGAATCCAGCACATGATTTCCGTCACCCCAGATTACAGTGAGCGGGTCTAACAGTGCTTGCGCATGAAAAATAGGCGTACAACAGGACGTCCTATTTTTCAGTTAAGCGCTGTAAAAACGCACTATGATACATTGTTCCATCAAGGTCAAAGCCGGCAAATTCCTGATAGTCACCATCTGAAAAACAGAAAGTGACACGGTACACCGTATAGCAGGAACGGACTGAAGCATGCTGACAGACCCGAAAATGATAACCGTCTGAATCTTTTACATATAGCCGGGATTTCCCGGCAAATGGGGCACAGAGGTGTGCTGCCTCACCAAAACATTCGAATCCGGCGATTTTGCCATCTTGGCTGATATCCAGCAGGAGACAATCATTGACTCTGAGCTCCTCAGTCCGTACATTCCTGTTCTTTTTCGGAGGAAGAACATAGATATAAGCCAGTTCTGAATCTGTATCGTATGTCACGGCCTTCATCACCAACACTCCTTTCATTATATTAAGAGTTCTGATATGAGTTCATTTTTGTTACAATGATGGGGTATAAGTTCTTTTATCTGACAGACAAAGAAAAACTAGGAGGAACAAAGCTTGTTGAAATCAAAAGTCCATTTTTGGACATTGCAGATTTTATTTGTTTTGCTGATTATTTTTGTAGCAACAAAAGTTTCATTTGTATTTCAGCCGTTTATTGTTTTTATCTCGACATTGTTTTTCCCGATGCTGATTGCGGGAATTTTGTATTTCATATTTAATCCGGTCGTCCGCCTGCTTGAAAAAAAAATTCCGCGGACATTATCCATTCTATTGATCTATTTACTGTTTATCGGTTTGCTTGCCTTTATTTCAGCGTCAGTCGGACCTATCATCACCTCACAGGTGACAGGGCTGTTTAACAACCTTCCTGATTATATAAAACAGATTCAGGCGCTGACAAAGGATTTGTCCCATTCTCAATGGTTTACCTGGATGATGAACCAGGATTATGTATCGATATCAAAAATTGAACAGTCATTGACAAGTTTTCTCCAAAACTTGCCGCAAAATATCACGTCCAGTTTATCTGCGGTGTTTGGTGTCGTGACAAACATCACGCTTGTTATTATTACTGTTCCATTTATCCTTTTTTACATGTTGAAAGACGGACACCGCTTTCCGCATTTGGCAGTAAAAATTCTACCGGCTTCTTATCGGACAGAAGGCTTAAAGATTTTTAAAGATTTATCCGATACGCTTGCGGCATATTTCCAGGGGCAGCTGTTAATCTGTCTTTTTGTCGGAACAGCGTGTTTTATCGGCTATTTAATTGCCGGACTGCCGTATGCCCTGATTCTTGGGATTGTCATGGCGATTACCAATATCATTCCCTATGTCGGGCCTTTTCTCGGTGCCGCGCCGGCTGTCATTGTCGGTTTTATGGACTCGCCGGCCAAAGCGCTGTTTGCGATTATTGTGGTCGTCATCGTTCAGCAGCTGGACGGAAACCTGCTGTCTCCTCTTGTGATCGGGAAGCGGCTGAATACCCATCCGCTTACGATTATTTTGCTGTTAATCGGAGCGGGAAGCTTCGGCGGAATTCTCGGCATGATTTTAGCGGTGCCGGTTTATGCGGTAGTGAAGGCGTTCTTCCTGAATATTGTCCGCTTGATCAAGCTTCGCCAGCGGTCACGACTCGAAGAAAACGCAAAGCCAGCTGAATAGGCGGGCACCATTATCGGCTCTTTGCATATGATGCTGTAAATCAATGCGGAGGTGGGGAAATGCCTGCAATTGTGGGGCCGATTTATATCATGTCAGTTACGGGTAATGCCGCGGCAAGCTTTGGAGACATATTTGCGATTTCGCCCAAAAGCGTCGCTCATTCAGGGGCGGGGTCAGGCGCATTTCAGCTTGGTGATTTTGTGAAGATTAACAACCAAACGAGTAAAACTCTCTTCGAAGATGCCGATATCACTGATGAAACAGTTTCGTTTAACGGGTAACAGCCTTTTCACAAGAGGCTGTTGCTTTTTTATTGTATAATATGGGTAGTCTTTAAATAGAGAGGTCATGTTATGAAAATCAGAAAAGCAAATATCAATACGCAAACCGGAATGATCACGGACGTGTATCTGCATGAAAACAGAAAAGAACTGCGCACGCTTGTAGCGGTACCGCAGCTGGAGTGGAGCACGATCATTTCCTATGAAGAAGATAAAGCAACTCTGCCTGAACGGCTGGAAGCGTCGTTGCGCCGGCATACAGAGGAAACCCCTGCTGGTGAGCTGGCCAAAAAAATCATTCATTGGGTAACAGAAATGTAAACGGCGCTTGAAAGTTTAGCTCCTGCCTGATCAGGTGATAATGAAGACAAACAAGACGGGAGGACAGGCTTTTGAGTGAAGACAAAATGGATCTCTATTTGCAGCAAGGAATGTATGGGCCTTTGGAGACAAAGCCTGACGAGCGCCATTTGTTTTTAGGCTCTTTAAGAGAAAGAGTCGTTTTGGCACTGACGAAAGGACAGGTGCTTAGAAGCAAACCGTATAAAGAGGCGGAGCACGAGCTGAAAAACAGCCATAACGTCACCCTTTTGGTTAATGGAGAGCTTCAGTATCAGTCTTACTCTCCTTATATCCAAATGGCGAACCGGTACGGAGTGCCCTTCAAGATTGTATCTGATCTTCAGTTTCATACGCCTTTAGGCCTCGTTATTGCGGCTGACATCGCTGTGAATCGTGAATTGATATATATTCAGGACGACATTTATAATCGGTCAGTGCTGAAATCTTAAGAGACAAACGGGTCGTTTGTCTTTTTGTTCATGGCAATTCACTTACAACTGGAGATAAGATATAATGTTCTCATACTGATGGCGGGGAGGCCGGCTATGAAAAAAGCACTTATTTGTATTGATTATACGAATGATTTTGTGGCGAGTGACGGAAAATTGACCTGCGGGGAGCCCGGCAGAATGATTGAAGAGGCGATCGTCAATTTAACCGAAGAATTCATCACAAACGGTGATTACGTCGTATTAGCAGTAGATTCTCATGCTGAAGGGGATCAATATCACCCCGAAACCCGTCTTTTTCCTCCGCATAATATAAAAGGCACGGAAGGAAAAGATCTGTACGGAAAGCTTTTGCCTCTATATCAGAAACATGAACATGAGCCTAATGTTTACTACATGGAAAAAACGAGATATTCTGCTTTTGCGGGAACTGATTTAGAGCTCAAACTCAGAGAGCGGCAGATTGGCGAACTGCACCTTGCCGGTGTCTGCACAGATATTTGTGTGTTGCATACAGCTGTTGACGCATATAACAAAGGTTTTCGGATTGTTGTGCATAAACAAGCTGTTGCCAGCTTTAATCAGGAGGGGCACGCATGGGCTCTTTCCCATTTTGCAAACAGCATCGGAGCGCAAGTGGCAGAGTAAGGAAGGGGAAAAACAGTGTTAGAGTACGGATTTAAAGATGACAGCCTGTCATTACATACAGACCTTTATCAGATCAATATGGCGGAAACGTACTGGAGAGACGGCATTCATGAAAAGAAAGCGATTTTTGAGCTGTTTTTCAGAAGGCTTCCGTTTGAAAATGGCTATGCCGTATTTGCGGGCTTGGAAAAAGCCATTGAATACTTGGAAAATTTCAAGTTTACGGATAGCGATTTGAGTTATTTACAGGATGAACTCGGGTATCATGAAGATTTTATTGAATATTTGCGCGGCTTATCTTTTACAGGTTCACTTTACTCCATGAAAGAAGGAGAGCTCGTTTTTAACAATGAGCCGATTATGAGGGTGGAGGCACCCCTGGTAGAAGCGCAGCTGATTGAAACAGCTTTGCTCAACATTGTGAACTATCAAACATTAATTGCAACAAAGGCTGCCCGGATTAAAGGCGTCATTGGTGATGAAGTTGCGCTTGAATTCGGAACAAGACGGGCGCACGAAATGGATGCGGCCATGTGGGGAGCGAGAGCAGCCTTAATCGGCGGCTTTAGCGCGACAAGCAATGTAAGAGCCGGAAAGCGCTTTAATATCCCGGTTTCCGGCACACATGCGCATGCGCTTGTGCAGGCTTACCGCGATGAATATACAGCTTTCAAAAAATACGCGGAAACACATAAGGATTGCGTCTTCTTAGTTGACACGTATGACACGCTTCGTTCAGGCATGCCGAACGCGATTAGGGTTGCCAAGGAATTCGGCGACCGCATTAATTTCATTGGCATCCGTCTGGACAGCGGCGATTTGGCGTACCTGTCAAAAAAAGCCCGGAAAATGCTTGATGAAGCAGGATTTACAGATGCGAAGGTGATTGCTTCAAGCGATTTGGATGAGCACACCATTATGAATTTAAAGGCTCAGGGAGCGCGCATTGATGTCTGGGGTGTCGGTACGAAGCTGATCACTGCCTATGACCAGCCGGCTCTCGGCGCAGTTTATAAACTCGTTGCCATTGAAGAAGACGGGAAAATGGTCGACACGATCAAAATTTCGTCCAATCCTGAAAAAGTGACGACACCGGGCAGAAAGAAAGTCTACCGCATTATTAATCAGTCCAACCATCATTCTGAAGGCGACTATATTGCGCTTTATGATGAGCGGGTGAATGATCAGAAGCGGCTCAGAATGTTCCACCCGGTTCATACATTCATCAGCAAATTTGTCACGAATTTTTATGCGAAGGATCTTCATGAGCTGATTTTTGAGAAAGGTATTCTTTGCTACCAAAACCCTGAGATTTCAGACATACAGCAGTATGTGCAGGATAACCTCAGCCTGCTTTGGGAGGAATATAAGAGAATCAGCAAGCCGGAGGAATACCCGGTTGATTTAAGCGAGGACTGCTGGAGCAATAAAATGCAGCGGATCCACGAAGTGAAAAGCAGAATTGAAGAAGAGCTTGAGGAAGAATAAAGAAAACTGGCCTTTCGTTCGCGAAGGGCCAGTTTTCTTTATGTATATATTATATTTCATGTTTAGACAATTTTCGTCAAATTATTTGATATACTTAGGGGTGAAAGCCGCGCGTATTGTAAGGGGGATAAATCAATGAGGGTGTTTGTTGCAAGACAGCCTATTTTTAATAGAAAAGAACAGGTTGTTGCTTATGAACTGCTGTATAGAGAAAGCGAAGAGAACGTGTATAGCGCTAAAGACGGCGATCAGGCAACAACAGATTTGGTGATCAACAGCTTTTTAAACATCGGAATTGAGAAGCTGACGGAAGGGAAACGCTGTTTTGTTAATTTTACGGAAAGCCTGATGTTTTCGAATCTTCCCACCTCCTTCAATCCGAAACAGCTTGTCATTGAAATCCTTGAAGATATACCGATCACGCCGGCCCTCATTTCTAGATGCAAAGAATTGAAAAAAATGGGGTATATGCTGGCGCTTGATGATTTTTATGCAATAAACCCGCAAGATGAGGACTTACTGGAAAAACTCATGAGCTATATTGATATATTGAAAATTGATTTTCTCAAAACAACACGAATGGAACGCAGAACAATTTTGCAAACCTACGGCTGCCGCGGCCTGATTTTTTTAGCGGAAAAAGTAGAGACCCGAAAAGAATATAAACAGGCGGTCCAAGACGGCTTTCAATTATTCCAAGGCTACTTTTTCAGCGAGCCGCGCATCATCAGCGGGCATGACCTATCGACTCATTTCTATTCTTACTATGAACTGCTTAACGAACTGAGTAAAGAGCAGCCTAACATAAAGCGTGTGACAGAGTACATAGAGCGGGATTTATCACTGTCCTATCAAATTTTAAAATTTTTAAACTCATCCCACAGCCGTTTGAGCCAGAAAATTGAAAGCATTCAACAGGCCATTATGCTGCTGGGATTTAATGAAATCAAACGGTGGATATATATTCTTTCCTTTAAGGATTTAAGCAGGAAAGGGCATTCCAGCAAGCACGAAATCATTAAGATTTCTCTGATAAGAGCAAAGCTTTGCGAACTGTTGGCGAGAAAGACATTCCGGCCGCAGCCTGCTTCTTATATGCTGATCGGAATGTTTTCTCTCATAGACACCCTCCTGCATAGAGGAATAGAGGAAATTGTTCAAGAATTGCCTTTAAAAGATGAAGTCGGGCAAGCATTATTAGGCCATCAAAACGACTACTACCAAATGCTTGAGCTTGTGAAATTAATTGAAAGCAACAACTGGGACACTTGCTCGGAATTAGGCAATCAACTCGACAAAGAAGAAGCGTATGAATGTTATCTTGAGGCTCTGGAATGGTGTCATAATCTTATGGACGCAAAATGATTGCGGTCCTCTGACCACCGCAAAGCAAGAATGATTCGGCTTTGCGTTCCGATAAGGCTGATATAGATGCCGTCGGGATTAAAGACCGTATCCACTTCATGCCGGACACCCATTTGTTTGATCAGGCGCTTGATGGTTTGTTTATCGGACTGCTCGGCTGCGGTCAGAATGCGGCGCGAGAGCTCCCGCGAGCCCGCAATGCGGCCGAGAACGAGCTGGGCATCCGCAAATATCCCTGCGGCCTGCCTCGCTGAACGGATAAAGGTATCAATATTGTTGGCAGGAGCGGGCGGACGGCGTACCTCATACGGATACACGTAAAACCAGGGATAACGATATCTCATGGGAGCACCTCGCAAAAAAGGATGTTTCTATATGTATAGATCCCTAATTGCCGAATATGACAAAGCGAAAAGGCCACAACTTTAGCGTTGCGGTCTTTTTCGGTGTTTGTCGGTCAGGAAACGCCAAGAATCGCATATTCAATTTTGAAAATACGGTATGAAGGACTATAGTCTTGCTTAGTGAAAATGCGAAACCCGTTAAAATCAAGGAGATTAAGAATCTTTCTCAATTTCAGCACATATAAACGCTCTTTCACATAGAAAGATAGTCCCGTTCTTGTTGTGATTCCTTTGAGTATAAGGACCTATTGAGATTTGCGGTGTCACGCAGGACTTTTTTGCATACTTTTCGGTGAAAAATGAGCCGAAAGCAGATACACTATTAGTAACAGATCAAATACCTAGGACTCGTTCACCATACACAATTCATTGATCTTTCAAAAAAAGGAGTGTGGAAACGATGGAAAAGAAACTTGAAGAAGTAAAACAATTGTTATTCCGACTCGAACTTGATATTAAAGAAACGACAGATTCATTACGAAACATTAACAAAAGCATTGATCAACTCGATAAATACAATTATGCAATGAAAATTTCGTGAAAAAGACTTGGAAACAAGTCTTTTTTTTCGTTCTACCGATACAATAAATGGATAAAGTATTATATGATTGTTAAAAAACGAAAAACCTGCTGTCCTTTAAATGTCCCATTTAGTAAAATGGAATGGGAGGGGGGAAGTCGTTATTGAGCAGATATGTTTAGATTCTGTCCGGATCAAGGAGAAAATGAAGGAGATTGTGGATGAAAATATTTTAAATGAGGACTTAAAAGTGAAGCTCATTTCTTTTATCAAAGAAAAAAAACAATTTTCATTTGCAGAACTGGCTTATTACCATTACATAGCATTTGATGGAAAAAACGACAAAGCAATTGAGTTATTGGCGTCAGGTATAGAACTTTTAATTTTATCTGCGGACATTTTTGACGATATTGAGGATAAGGACAATCTTCAGGCTTCTTGGATGAAATTAGATCCTTCTATAGCAACTAACGCAGCTACCGCACTTTATACATTAAGTCTGCAAGTAATAGGTTCAGTCTCAAATCATCCAAAACTTTTAAGCCTTACTTTGCAATATTCACTCCAATCTTTACAAGGACAACATGTAGATTTGAATTTAACAGCCTCATCAGAATCAGAGTATATTGAAATGATTAAACTTAAGTCGGGTTCTCTGGTAACATTGCCCAGTATTCTTGGTGTATATCTGGCAACTGGAGAATATAATGAAACAGTTGAGGAGTATTCACGTTATTTAGGTATAGTCGAGCAAATTGCAAATGATCACTATGGACTTTATTACCCTAACTATAATGACTTCAAAACTAGACATACGCTTGCCTTCAATTATCTTAAAAATAAATTTAACCAATCATCAATTGACTTATTAAATTTTTATGCGCAAGAAAATCATATGATAAATAATTTGGAAGATTTGAAGGGAAAGTTAAGAGAATCAGGTGTAATACAATATTTGAATGTTATAAAAAATTTAGCAGTGGAAAATTTTAAGGAATCATTCAAAAAACTGAGATTAGATGAACAAAGAAAAAATAAATTACTTATTCAATTATTAAGGGGGATTTAATTTGAAACATATTGATAAAATCATTAGCCATCTAGTAAACAACCCGGAAGCGTTTGATCAATTTAAGAATGGGAACTTAACCTTGCTAAATATAAATGAAAAAGAAAAGAAAGCAATATTATACGCGTTTGAACAAGGAGAGGTGCCAAGAACAAGCAAGTGGCCTCCAATAGAAGCTATTAGTAATTTTTTTGAGGATGATAAAAGAAAAAGTTTGATTTAATTACGGGATGATGTGATGTACAGATATATTAACGTCTATAAATATTTGTCTCTAGTTTTTATCATTTTAAGTTTTATTTATGTTATATACCTCTCGTATAGCTTTGCTTTTAACATCTTCGTAGGTGCGGATGTAAAGATAAATGAACAGGGTAAGTTAGAGGTCACCAATGTTTTAGATTATACAGATGAATATTATTCATGTGTGAAAAAGGGAGATATCATTCTTGAAGTAAATGGGGAGAAAGGCAGTGATATTCAATTAAAAAGTGGAAGATTGGTCAATGTAGAAAGTTTAATTGTTGAGAGAGATAATAAATCATTTCATTTACAAAATGTAAGCCTAATCAGTGAAGAAAATTTATTTATGTATCTCATTCCTGTAATATCTTATTCAATCTGTTTATTTTGTATATTTTTTATTTATAGAATAAATAAAGTAAGAAAATCAACTTCTGCTTATATTTTAATTTTATTTTTGTTATTTGTATCAGTAGCGTATGTAAGTGCATGTGGAGCAAGAAGAGGTGAAGAGATAAGCACTTATCTGCTTGTTCTTACTTTAGTCAGTTGTCCGGTGTTATATATTCATTTTATATATAAATACTTTATAGAATTAGGAACAAAGTTATTCGAAAAGAAGATTTTAATCATTATGTATATGCTCCCGCTAATAAATCTTTTATTAGAGGACGTTCTGAGTAATAGATTAAAATCTTCGGCTTTTTTGTCTAATCTGAATTTGATTTCATTTTTTGTCCTAGTTCTTACTGTATCGATTCTTATCCATAAAGGGATAAGAAAATTTAAACAAAAAGAGCAAAAGTCAATTTTGAAAGTCCTTGCTTATACAAATATCTTTTCTTTCAGTCCGTTTATTGTCTTTTTTGCTGTTCCATATGTGTTTTTCGAGAAGTATGTCTCACCTTTTAGTTTGGCTGCTTTTACACTTGTTATACCTTTTTCTTTAGTATATCAATTTATGACTAATAGACTTTATAATATCGACTTTGTTGTGGGGCGGCTTAAGTACTACGGTTTTTTAGCCATTACACCTACTATTATCGTAGTGACCATCTTTAATTACATTCAGCAACCAAAGGATATCTTTTATTTAGTTAAACTAACAATTGCAATATATGTTCTTATGTTTGCCGTTTTTTACTTTAAAGAAATCATTGATTTTCGTTTCAAGTTGAAAAGATTTACAGAGAAATTTAATTATCAAGATGGGATTTTTAAATTTACTCAGTTGATTAAGCAAGCATCATCAGTAGATCAAGTACTTAATCACTTTAAAAATACAATCCTAGAAGTATTAAACATAGATAATGCTTGCGTGTATGATAATTCTAAAGGGGAAATCACCCTTCTTAGTAAGAACAACTTTAAAGATCTGACTTATAAAAATCATGAGCAATATGTGAAAAATTTTTCTGGTGATATCGGTAAAATTAAAGAGTTTAAACAAGGTTTTATTATTAAAATAGGTGAACGAGGAGACAGATCATTTTTAGTACTCTGTTTCTCAAGTTATAATACTTTTAAGTTAACAAGGGATGAAATTGCATGGCTTCAAACATTAGCATTTTATACAAATGTCTCATTGGAAAACGTTATGAAAATCGAAGAATTGATGGTGCATCTTGAGGATTTAAAACAACAAGAATCCAACCCCGTATGGCTCAAAAAACTCATGTACACGATCGAGGAAAAACAACGCTCGGATCTCGCCCGCGATCTCCACGATTCGGTTCTTCAGGATTTGATTTCCTTAAAACGCCAGTGTGAGCTGTTTTTGGGTGATTTTAAGAAGGGTGATAATCCGTGCCGTGAAGAGGTGCAGGACAAGCTTGTACAGATGAATGAGCAGATGTCTGATGTGATTTCGATGACGAGGGAGACGTGTCATGAGCTGCGGCCGCAGCTTCTGTATGATCTTGGGCTGGTCAAGGCGCTGTCGAAGCTGGTGGCGCAGCAGCAGGAGCGGGTTCCGTTTCATATCCGTTTAAATACCGGGAGATTTACGGCTTCCCTTGATCTGGATTCGCAGCTGAATTTGTACCGGATCATTCAAGAGTTTCTGTCTAATGCGGTCAAGCACTCTCAGGCGACGGATGTGCTGATTATGCTCATCAGTATTCAAAACAAAATCGTTCTTCATTATGAGGATGATGGCGTAGGATTTGATCAGGAAAAGAATACTGAGCATTCCATGAGCATGGGGCTTTCTGGCATTAAGGAGAGAGTCAGGGCTTTAGATGGGCGCCTTCGGATTGAAACAAGTGAAGGAAAGGGCTTTAAGGCTGATATTGAAATCGAATTGTAATGGATTTATAACGGAAACGACTTGGCACAGGCCAAGTCTTTTTTATAAAATGGAAAAGAGTGAGTAAAAGGGAGGAAAACATGAAAAAGATACTAGTGATTGATGACCATCCGGCTGTCATGGAAGGCACCAAGACAATTTTGGAAACGGATTCGAATTTGTCTGTTGATTGTCTCAGTCCTGAACCGAGCGAACAGTTTATCAAGCAGCATGATTTCTCGTCATATGATCTCATTTTAATGGATCTGAATCTAGGCGGCGAGGTCAATGGGATGGAGCTTTCTAAACAGATTTTACAAGAGAATCCTCATTGTAAAATTATCGTGTATACCGGTTATGAGGTCGAGGATTATTTCGAGGAAGCGATTCGTGCGGGTCTGCACGGTGCCATCAGCAAAACGGAATCTAAAGAAAAGATCACCCAATACATATACCACGTACTCAATGGAGAAATTTTAGTCGATTTTGCTTACTTTAAACAGCTGATGACTCAGCAAAAAACAAAGCCGGCTCCTTCCTCTCAAAAAGAACAAGATGTGCTCACACCTAGAGAATGCCTGATTCTTCAAGAAGTTGAAAAAGGATTTACAAACCAAGAAATCGCAGATGCCCTTCATTTAAGCAAGCGGTCCATTGAATACAGCTTGACATCGATTTTCAATAAGCTGAATGTCGGTTCACGGACGGAAGCGGTTTTGATAGCGAAATCAGACGGTGTACTTTAAATGTTGGGGGTGTAGATGATGGATACGAAACACACATTGCTTGAAGCGCTTGGTATAGAGATTGTTGAAAACACAGCGGAACGATGCGTTGCGGTCATGCCGGTGGATCATCGGACGGTGCAGCCGTTCGGATATTTGCATGGGGGCGCTTCAGTGGCCCTGGCGGAAACAGCGGCGAGCGCAGGTGCACAGAACCTGATTGATCATTCAACACAGGCTTGTGTCGGTTTGGAGATTAACGCCAACCATTTAAAATCTGTAAAGGAAGGAACGGTAAAGGCGATAGCCGAGCCCGTTCATATCGGCAGAACGACGATTGTCTATCACATTCACATATATGACGAGCAAGAGAGGCTGATCTGTATATCCAGATGCACGCTGGCTGTCATCAAGAAATAAAAAAACAGCCGGAACTCTGCCTGTCCGGCTGCTTATTTTTATAAATAAGAATCCTCTTTTCGTTTAATCACAAAGTTTCTGATTCCGTTATAGTCATCCTGTACGCTTCTCTCATCAAGCTTGACGCCGGAGTTATACGCAGCACGGCAGATCAAGTGCCCGCCGATAGGCGACGTAATAAAGATAAAGAGAATCCCAAGCAGGATTTTAGCGGAGAGTTCCCCCGTCACAAACCACAAATAGAAGAAGACACCAAGCAGAATCATATTGACACCCAATGTTGAGCCTTTAGAAGCAGCATGAGCGCGTGTAAACACATCGGGAAGGCGAAGTACGCCAAATGAAGCAATGAGGCATACAAGAGCACCCAGCAAAATGAATACAGCCACAACGACTTTAGCGGTTTCGATCATTTTCGATAATCTCTCCTTTCTCCAGGAACTTGGAAAATGCGATTGTTCCGATAAACGATAAAATCCCCAGCAGCAAAATAATATCCAAAAACGCACTTGTTTTCAGCAAAATGGAGACAAGCGCCGTGATTGCGATCAGATTGATGCCGATTGCATCCAGAGCCACCACCCGGTCAGGCACAGTCGGCCCTTTAATGACACGAATGACATACAAAAAGGTAGACACTGCCATAATGCCGAGCGCGATTTGCAGGATCAGCGTAAACATCACCGGCTCACCTCCTGTATGGCTTTTTCAAATGACTCCCGAATGTCAAAAATCGCTTTTTCCGCATCCTCGATATCCATTGCATGAATATAAAGTATTGTTCTGTCATCTGAAATATCCATCACCAAGGTTCCCGGCGTTAATGTAATGAGCAGAGAAAGCAGGGTGATTTCCCAGTCCTTCGTCAGTTCAGTTTTAAAAGCAAAAATACCCGGTCTGATATTCAGTTTTGGAGATAAGACTGATTTCATCACACTGACATTGGCAAGGTACAGTTCCTTTATAAAAATGAAACAGAGCTTGATGATAGAAATCAATTTCCATAGATAAAACTGGCGAGTGAAAAAGCGCCGGAAGAAAAAGAGAGAGAGCATTCCCAGAATATAGCCTGTAATGAAGCCTGCGGCGCTTGGACTGTTGCTTAAGAACATCCAGCAAAAAGCGAGAAACACATTTAATAAAATTTGAAAAGCCATGCGATCTACTCCTTCAGAACAGCTTCGATATATTTTTCCGGATTCAGCAGCGTCTCGGCCGCTTGATCAACGTAAGGCGACACCCATTCTGTACCCAATCCGAAGAGAAGAGACAGCAAGAGAAAAATAGCTGCCGGATAAAGAAGTCCTTTAGCTGTTCGATGATTTGGTTTTGGCGTTTCTTTTTCTTCGCCCCAAAACGCATGTATAAAGATCCTCAGCACAGAGTACAGTACGAGCAGACTTGAAAGCAGAATCAGCATGGATATCGTAAATTCACCTTCTGCGAAGCCGCCCTCCGCAATTTTAAATTTGCCGACAAATCCGCTCAGTGGCGGAATGCCTGCAAGAGAAATAGCAGAAATGAAAAACATCCATCCAAGAACAGGATAGCGTTTGATCAGCCCGCCCATTTTATGCAGGTTCGCAGTTCCAGTCAATGCGATCAGCGTACCCGCCAGCATAAACAAAGCGCCCTTAATCAGCATATCGTGAATCAGATAGTAGATCGCGCCCTGAATGGATGCGGGGGTGTGTACTGCTACACCGAACAAAATCACGCCGACAGCGGTAATAATGTTATAGATCACAATTTTCATGACATTCGAATAAGCGAGTGAACCGATCACACCGAAAATCACAGTCAGCGCCGCCAGCCAAATCATCAGCTGATGGGTAAAGGCTGTATCGTGAATAAAAATCAATGTGAAAACCCTCGCAATCGAATATAACCCGACTTTTGTCAGCAAAGCGCCGAACAACGCGGAGATTGCCGCCGGTGGCGCGTAATAAGAGCCTGGAAGCCAAAAGTAGAGGGGGAAGATTCCGCCCTTCATGCCAAATACCAAAAGCATCAGGACACCAATCACAGTGATCAGCCCGGTTTGTCCTGTTTCGCTGATTTTCACGCTAAGATCCGCCATGTTTAACGTGCCGGTTACAGCGTATAAAAAGCCGACCCCTATGACAAACAGGGCAGACGATACGATATTAAACACGATATATTTAAGGGATTCCAGCAGCTGAATTTTTGTACCGCCTAATACAATCAGCATATAGGAAGCAATAAGCAGAAGCTCAAAAAATACGTACATATTAAATAAATCGCCTGTTAAAAACGCTCCGCTGACGCCGGCAAGCAAGAACTGAACGCCGGAGTAGTAAAAGGAGCGCTCCCGTTTTTCACCGACAGAACGGAAGGAATAAAGCCCAACCAATAAACCGATGATCGCTGTTGTGAGAACGAGCAGGCTGGCGAATTGGTCTGCGGCAAGCACAATGCCGTACGGCGCTTTCCAGCCGCCTAAGCTGAGTGTCTGGATACCTTTTGTGAAGACAGTCTGTACAAGTATGCCGCTAATCACAATCCCGATGGCCGATGCCGCCGTGCTGAAGATTCTCATGAGCATAAGGTTCTTCGTCATGAAAATCAGAAGAATAGCCGACAAAAGCGGGATCAGGATTGGCAAAATAACAAAATTATTCATGTTGATCATTTCCCCTCATTTGATCCATATCGTCCGATTTCAATTCCTGATAAGCGCGAAAGGCCATAACGAGGATGAATGATGTAACGCCAAAAGAAATGACAATTGCGGTCAAAATCAGGGCTTGCGGAAGCGGATCGACAAATGATTTGGCATGCTCGCTCAAAATCGGAGCGGCGCCTTTCTTTAATCCTCCCATAGTCAAAAGCATTAAATGAACGCCATGGCTTAACAGTGCTGTTCCGATAATGACGCGAAGCAGGCTTTTAGACAGCAGCAAATACGTAGCAGCCATAAAAATAATACCGGCTAATACAGCCGTTAAGATTTCCATTATTCTTCCTCTCCAATCGTTTGAATAATGGTCATCGTTATGCCTACGACAACAAGATAAACGCCTAAATCAAATATCGTCGCTGTGGCGAGCTCCGTTTTCCCAAGGATCGGCAGCTGAAAGTATCCGAATGTGTGGGTTAAAAAAGGAGCCCCGAAGACAAAGGAGCCAACGCCTGTTAATACAGCGAGCAGAAGGCCGGCTCCCGCGACATAAATGAAATTGACCGGCAAAAGGGAACGCACGGTTTTTAAATCATACGCCAAGAGCAAGAGAACGATGGAAGAGGACGTGATCAGTCCGCCGACAAAGCCTCCTCCGGGCGCGTTATGCCCTGATAAAAATAAATAGAAAGAGAAAAGCAAAATGATAAAGGATACAAGTTTTGTCGCGGTTTGAAGAATCAAGTCATTTGTTTTTTGTTCATTCACCGCTTTTCCCCTCCTCTTTTACTTTTGTTTTAATCATGCTGTAAATGCCGAGAGCGGCTATTGTTAATACCGTAATTTCAAACATTGTATCAAATCCCCTGAAATCAACAAGAATGACATTGACGACATTATCCCCTCCGCCGAGATCGTGGCTGTGTTTGACAAAGAAGGACGCAATGCTGTCTTTTGTCCGTTGGCTTGAGGATGCGATACCAAGCAGAGTAACAATAATACCGACGCCTAAAGAAATGATAAAATTCGTCATCCGGAACGTTCTCGTTTTTGTTTTCAGCCTCAGTTTCGGCAAATGGTAGAAGCAAAGCAGAAACAGTGCCACAGAAATCGTTTCAATGACGAGCTGGGTCAATGCCAAATCCGGCGCTCTGAAAATGACAAAAAACAATGCAAGCGTATAACCGACAACACCGAGTGCAATGATCGCCGTCAGTCTTGACCTAGCAAAAACAGTCGCCACTGTGGCGCTGATCATGACAAGCGTCAAAATGATTTCGTATACACCGATTTTAGCCATGCCTTCCGTTTTAAATGAAAATCCGCCTTTAATGGCAAAAGCTCCGCCTATCAGAATGATGAAACCAGCGAAGATATACAGCAAATAATCTCTTAAAAACCCGGTCATATATTGTTTTGTGATCCGGTAAGAGCCTTTCTCCATCAGAGTCAAAAGCTTATCGTATAACCGGTTGAGTGTGAGTTTCGAAGGAAACAGTTTATAGATTCCTTTCCACTTATTCAGCGACAAATAACCAATTGTTCCGATCACAACAATACCCGCAGTCATGAGCAATTCCGTTGTAACCCCATGCCACTGTGAAATGTGAACGTGGAATTTCTCATGGCCGGCAAGCAGTGTCGGATAGATTGAGTTCATCGCAGGCTCTATCAGGCTGTACGACAATATATTCGGGAAAAAGAAGAGACTGACAGCCAAAGCGACAAGAATGACCGGTGGTACGAGCATGCCGACAGGCGCCTCGTGAGCCGGTTTTTCAAGCTGTTCAGGCTGGTAATTTCCTCTGAATGTTTTAAACAGCAATTTCATGCTGTAGATAAACGTAAATACACTTCCGATCCAGGCGAAAAGAGGGAACAGAACGCCCCATGTCTGCACGTTGAACAGGTCAAAATGTGTCACGCGAAGCATGCTTGTGAAAAACATTTCTTTACTCAAAAATCCGTTAAACGGCGGTAGGCCGGCCATTGAAAATGTCCCGATTAAGGAAATGGTAAATGTAATCGGCATAATCGCCATCAGGCCGCCTAGCTTCCGGATATCCCGTGTGCCTGTTTCGTGATCGATAATCCCGACTGCCATAAACAAGCTTCCTTTAAAGGTTGCGTGGTTGATCAAATGGAAAATGGCAGCCATAGCGGCAACTGTATAATATTCTGTATGGCCATAATGAAGGGCCGCAGCACTGACTCCGAGCATGGAGATGATCATGCCGAGCTGGCTGACGGTTGAAAACGCCAAAATCGATTTTAAATCAGTTTGTTTCACGGCATGGAATGAACCCCAAACCATCGTAAAGAGGCCAACGAGGGACACGATCCAAAACCACTGAGCTGAAAAGGCGAAAATAGGACTGAATCTCGCAATCACATAAATGCCGGCTTTTACCATAGTAGCTGAATGGAGATAAGCGCTGACAGGCGTCGGAGCTTCCATCGCGTCAGGGAGCCAGATGTAAAAAGGAAATTGCGCTGATTTCGTAAAAGCCCCTAATAAAATGAGAATCATAGCCGGGATAAACAATTCGTGGCCGGCAATTAATTGAACCTGATGAACCATCTCTCGAATACTGAAGGAATCCGTTATCAAATAAAGGAGAATAAATCCGCCGAGCATGCACAGCCCGCCGCTGACCGTAATCAAAAGTGATTTGGCTGCGCCATAGCGCGACTTTTCCCGCTTATACCAATAGCCGATCAGCAAAAAGGATGAAAGGCTTGTAAGCTCCCAGAACATGTAGAGAACCATGACATTGTCTACTAGAACGACACCGAGCATGGCGCCCATGAACATCAATAAGTAGACATAAAAGGGCCCAAGCTGTTCTTTTTCTTTCGATAAATAAAAAATGCTGTAAAGAGTGACCAAAGAGCCAATGCCTGTGATCAGTAAAGCGAATAATAACCCGAGGCCGTCTATATAAACGGTAAAGTTAATGCCGAGTGACGGAATCCACTCTAATACCGATCGAAGTGTTTCTCCAGACTGTGTCATCCTGATCATTGGGAGAAAGTATATAAACAGCAAGACGGGCAGGATCAACACAAACCAGCCCGTATGCACTCTTTTTGCGTATTTTGCCAAGAAGGGAATGATAAAAGCAAATAAAAAAGGCGATAAAATAGCAAGATGTAAGAGCTGCAAAGATAAGACCTCCTTTTCTCGTTCTCAATTGAAAAATGCGCTATGTATGAAATATACGGTCAAACGACCTAGTCCAAATTATATCGCACTTTTCTGCAAGCTGCCACGCTTCGAACTGCTGTAATGGGTTTTTATGAGTTCTTTTGACCTCAAAATAAGTCTAACAAAAAAGAGGTTATTTGTATATTTAAAATCAATCCTGATCAAGCTGAAGGAAAGGAGCTGGTCATGTGAAAAGAAAAGTCGTGATGTGCTCAGGTTTATTCTGCTCAGTATTTGCAGGGGCATTCATGTTGAATCAATATGACGGGCGCAGCGGTGTGGCGGCTAGTGATGAGTGGGAGCTGTATTTACTGGAGCACCATCTGTCAGCCAGAATGAGTGAGATGGAATCAAAGGATCTGCCGTTTGGTCCCCGAGAGTATATTCGGATTGTGAATAAATAAAAAAAGAGTTCCGCATAAAACGGAACTCTTTCTGTTTATGAAGTGAAAAAACGAAGCAGCACTGTCGCGCAAATAACTGTGCCTGCACCGCCGAGACGGGTTGAAATTTGGGCAAACGGCATAAGGCCCATTCTTCCTGATGCCGATAAAATGGCAACATCACCCGTTCCGCCGAGGCCGCTGTGGCAGCAGGTAACGATTGCGGATTCAACCGGATACATGTTCATCAGCTTGCCTACGAAATATCCAGAACCAATCATCGCGATAACAACTGAAATACAGATGATGACAAACGGTATAGAAATCACAGACGCTACGTCATCCAACGGAATAAAGAGGATGCCGAGACCGACCATCAGCGGCCATGTAAAGCTTGAAGAAATAAACTTATAAAGCTGGTAAGCGCCTTCTTCCATTTTTTTCGGAAGAATATTTGCATACTTGACAGCCGCAGCTGAAATAATCATTAAGATCGCGCCCGGGATGAAGATGAATTTCTCCAATAACCCGCCAAAAATAAAGAATGTACACGCGAGCAGAACTCCTGCTCCCATTAATTTGAAATCAATTTTTGCTTCGGCTTCTTTTTGATTGAAAATCTCATTTGCTTTTTTAGATTTTACGAGACGTCCGTTCCCGTTTAGATCTGGACGCTTATCGCCAAGCTTTTTCATTAAGGCTGCACATATGATAGCAAAAACATTTCCTATAATTGCTGCTGGAACCAGCTGAGACACAAATACATCAGCAGATGAGCCCAGTATTTGTGAGTAGGCGATTGAAAGCGGCAAAATTCCTTCGCCTATTCCCCCGGCAATAATCGGGACAACAACAAAGAAAAAGGAATCATAGGCACTATAGCCAAAAATAAATCCGACAAGGATGCCGGCTGCAACGGCCGCGATCGTTCCTGCAACCAGTGGAACGAACATTCTGATAAACCCCTGTATTAAAACAATTCTGTTCATACCGAGGATACTTCCCACAACAAGGCAAGCGATATAGAAATAAAGGAAGTTAGACGTTTTCATCAAGTTGGTTACAGCGTCTAAAGATGTTGAATTCAGTACATTGTAAAAGACTAAAAATGAAGGAACAAACAAAGATAAAATAGCAGGGCCGCCAATATCCTTCAATATCGGTATGCGTTGGCCTATGTCTCCGAGAAACACACCAAGAATCATAATGATGGCAAACCCGCCAAGCATATTTGCCGGCAGCTCATTGTAATAGGCTGCAAGAATAATAATAACAGCTAATACTGTGTATAATGGCAAAGGAATCACACCGATTTCCCAAGACCAAATTTTTTGAAACAGGTTTTTCTCCTGTGAGTCTTTTTGCTCAGGTGAAATTGTCCCCGTTTTTGGAATTGCTCCCATGTCATACACCCCCATGTATTGTTTGTTACAGTCTACAAGAAAGCGTTAACACTTCATATTTTTTTAAGTTAAAAAACTAATAAACAATTAAATTAAGAGGGTCTTTTGAATTAGAAAAAAACCCCTGAGAATCGTCTTCCCAGGGGAGAATGTTTATCTTTTTCCTTTAATATAAGGCACGCCATTGGCTTTTGGCGCATCTGCCCGCCCGATAAAGCCGGTTAAAGCGAGAATCGTTAAGACATAAGGAGCCATCAGCATATACACATTTGGTATGTCTTTAAAAAGAGGGAGCAGCGATCCAATGATGCTTAAGCTTTGGGCGAATCCGAAAAACAGGGCGGCCCCCAGTGCTCCGATCGGATGCCATTTTCCGAATACAAGCGCTGCCAGGGCGATAAAGCCTTGCCCGGAGATGGTAGAGTGCGTGAAATCAAGCGCAATTGTGGAGGCATATACGCCGCCGCCGAGACCGCCGAACAATCCGCTGATCATCACACCGATGTAGCGCATTTTATATACGTTGATTCCCATCGTATCGGCCGCCATCGGATGCTCTCCGACAGAACGGATACGAAGGCCGAACGGCGTTTTGAACAAGATAAACCAGGAAATAAAGGCAAGTGCTATTGCAAGAATAGACGTATAATAGACATCCGAAAAGAAGATCTTTCCCAAGACGGGAATATCGCCCAAACCGGGGATTTTCGTCTTATAAAAAGGCTCTGGAATTTTGTCTGTCTGCGCTTTGCCGTAGATCAGTTTGACGATAAATAAAGTTGCCCCAAGCGCCAGCATGTTAATGGCGACACCGCTGACTGTCTGGTCGGCGCGAAACGAAATCGCCGCTGCCGCGTGAATCAGTGAAAACAGGGCGCCTGCTGCCATGGCGGCAAGGAGCGAAAGCCAAGGTGCGGCGGCACCTAATTCCGGACCAAAAAATAAATTAAATAACACGCTGGTGAACGCCCCGATAATCATGAGGCCTTCTAGGCCGATATTCACCACACCTGATCTCTCGGAAAACACGCCGCCGAGAGCAGTTAAAATAAGCGGGGCCGCATAGACGAGTGTTGCAGGGACAATGATAGATAAAATCTGCACAATGTCCACTTAGTTCGCCCCCTTTTTCTTCAATTTGCCCATGACGAAACGAATCGCATAGCTTGAAGCCACAAACAGAATAATAATAGCAATCACAATATCAACGACCTCTGATGGAACGCCTGATTCAATCGGCATATTTAATGCGCCGATTTTCAGCCCGCCAAGCAGGCATGCTGCCAGTATAACCCCGATGGCTGTGTTTCCCCCGAGAAGAGCGACAGCGATACCGTCAAAGCCTACGCCGGTAAATGCGCCTTTCACTGCTGCGTATTCGAATGTTCCTAGCCCCTCCATGGCTCCGGCAAGGCCTGCAAAAGCGCCGGAGATAAGCATGGAGGTCATGATATTCTTCCGCACGCTCATGCCGGCATACTGGGAAGCGTGCTGGTTAAACCCGACCGCCCGGAGCTCAAATCCTTTTGTAGTTTTGTTGATGATAAACCACATGATAACTGCTGCGAGAAGGGCAACGATGATTCCCAAATGCAGCCGTGAGTAATCGGTGATCTGTTCAAGAAAAGGAGAGCGGAGGGAGGCGGATTCGTGAATTTTCCCCGTCTTGTCCTGATGATCTGTCAAGACGTTTGAAATGATGTAATTGGTCATGTGCAGCGCGATATAATTCATCATAATGGTGACAATGACTTCATGAACGTAAAATCGCGCTTTCAAAATGCCGGGAATAAACCCCCATAATCCTCCTGCAGCTGCCGCTGTAATCAATGCGAGCGGCAAGTGAATATATGCCGGTCCGTCAAACGCCGTACCGACCCAAACCGCTGCTGTCCAGCCGACGAGCAGCTGTCCCTCGACGCCGATATTAAAGAGTCCGGTTCGGAATGCAAAGGCGACAGCCAATCCGGATAAAATATAAGGCGTAATTTGCCGGATTGTTTCTCCGACATAATAGATTTCTCCGAATATCCCATTCCACAAAGCCGAATATCCGCTAGCCACACTGTAGCCGCTCACAAGCATAATCAACGCGCCGGCCGCAAGACCAAGGATGATTGCGATGAGCGGCACGAGTAAATGAGAGAGTCGTTTAACCATTTGCTTTCCCCGCTTCCTTTTGCGTGCTTCCTGCCATCAAGAGACCAAGCTCCTGTTCAGTGGTTTCCTGCGGATTAACGCTGGCGATAATGCGTCCTTCAAAAATAACGGCGATTCTGTCACTGAGATTCATAATTTCTTCAAGCTCAAACGAGAGGAGAAGAACGGCTTTCCCGGCATCACGCTGCTCAATGAGCTTTTTATGGACAAATTCAATCGCTCCGACATCAAGGCCGCGAGTCGGCTGGGCGGCAATTAATAAATCAGGATTTCGGTCTATTTCCCGCCCGATAATCGCTTTTTGCTGGTTTCCGCCTGACAATGCCCGAGCGTGTGTATATTCATCCGGCGTTCTGACGTCGTACTCGCTGATCAGGCTGCGTGCTTTTTTGTACATTTCGCCTTTATGTAAAACGCCCAATGCTGAATACGGCTTTTTGTAATAGCTTTGCAGCAGGATATTCTCTCCGATTGGAAAATCAAGGACGAGACCGTGTTTATGGCGATCCTGAGGAATATGCCCGATCCCGGATTCAGTGATTTTTCTTGGCGTCAGGTTTTGGATCTGTTTTCCGTTTAAGGTGATTGTTCCTGAATCTGTTTTGCGGAGTCCTGTCACCGCTTCGATCAGCTCTGATTGCCCGTTTCCGTCGACGCCTGCTAAGCCGACTATTTCTCCCGCTTTGACAGAAAGAGACAAATCTCTGACTGTCTCTATTCCGCGGGTATCCTTTACAGTTATGCCGTCAATCGCAAGCACTTCCGCTCCCGGCTGAGCAGCTCTCTTTTCAGTTTTGAACGATACCTCGCGGCCGACCATTAGACTGGCGAGTTCGTCTTGGTTTGTATCACGGACATCAAGGGTTTTGATGCCTTTTCCTTTACGGATAACCGTAACGCGGTCACAAATCTCCATAATCTCTTTCAGCTTATGGGTGATTAAGATGATGGACTTCCCTTCTTTGACCAGGTTCTTCATAATTTGCATCAGTTCCTTAATTTCATGAGGCGTCAAAACAGCCGTCGGTTCATCAAAAATCAGAATGTCGGCACCGCGGTAGAGGGTTTTTAATATTTCTGCGCGCTGCTGCATACCGACTGATATGTCAGCTGCTTTTGCTTCAGGATGGATCTGCAGGCCGTATCGATCGGAAATGTCCTGCACCTCTTGGCCAGCACGCTTCCGGTCAATTCTGCCAAACTTCTTTGGCTCCTTCCCGAGAATAATATTTTCAGCAACTGTAAAGGTGTCAACAAGCATAAAGTGCTGGTGCACCATTCCAATTCCAAGGTCATTCGCTTTGTTCGGGCTGTTGATGTGCACCTTCTCGCCGCGCACCCGAATTTCACCCCGCTCCGGCTGATACAGCCCGAAAAGGACATTCATCAACGTTGATTTCCCCGCTCCGTTTTCACCGAGCAACGCGTGTATTTCGCCTTTTTTGACTTGAAGATTGATATTGTCATTGGCGACGATACCTGGAAACGCCTTGCGGATATTGAGCATTTCAATGACATATTCCATTGATTGACCGCTCCTTTATTTCAAAATAAAAGAAAAACAAGGGATAAGGGCTCGACCTCCTTATCCCTGCGATTCTTATTCAGCTTTGAAGGTTTTCAGCTCTTTCTCAGTTGCCGGGATTTCCAATCCGTCGATGATTTTTTTCTTCCATTTATCGACCGCTTTGATCACATCATCCGATAGATTTTGTTTAGATGGAGAAATGCCGACTCCGTCTTGATCAAGCCCGTAGGTAAGTGTTTCGCCGCCCGGGAACTTTCCGTCACTCGCTTTTTTCGTTACATCTTCAACGACTGTATCTACTTTTTTCACCATGGAAGTGAGGGTGACGTTATCATCTGTTCCTTCTACCTGGCCTTCTGCGTATTGGTCTTTATCGACACCGATGACCCAGACATCGCGTTTTGGATCTTCTTTTTTCAGGTTTTTCGCTTCAGTAAAGACGCCTGTGCCAGTGGCGCCCGCAGAGTGATAAATAACATCTACGCCTGATTTATACATGCTTTCGGCGGTTGCTTTACCGACATCGGCTTTATCGAAACCCCCTGCGTATTTCACTTCTACAACGGCTTTAGGGTTAATTGCTTGCACGCCGGCACGGAAGCCGACCTCGAATTTTTTGATTAACTCTGATTCCATGCCGCCTACAAAGCCGATTTTTCCTGATTTGCTTGATAGGGCTGCGGCCACTCCGACGAGAAATGAGCCTTCCTGCTCTTTAAACGTAATACTTGCGACGTTGTCTTTATCGACAACAGCATCTATAATCGCAAAGTTTGTATTTTTACGCTGGTCAGCAATTTCGCTGATTGAATCCTCCATTAAGTAGCCGACGCCGTAAATTAAGTCAAAATTCTCACGCGCCAATTTATTTAAGTTCGTTGTATAGTCTGCATCAGATTTGGATTGAAGATAGTCGTAACCGTTTTTGCCTTTTTTCAGCCCATTCTCTTTCCCAAAGGCTTGGATGCCTTCCCAGGCTGATTGGTTGAAGGATTTGTCATCCACTCCGCCTACGTCAGTAACCATCGCCACACTGAATTTGTTTTTGCCTTCGCCTGAGCCGCTGCTTTTTTCGCTGTTTCCGCATGCTCCTAATATGGTGCCTGCTGCGATCACAAGTGACATCGCCAATCCGATTTTTCGTTCAAGATATAACCCCCCAGAAAAATTTGGTTCAAAGCTGATCCGGCCAGTCATGTGATGGGCTGTCCTGAACACTTTCTTAGAATCGATAAAATTTTCTGATAATAACAAATGGAATGCGCTGAGACAGTTCTATTCTTCCCTGAATAAGCGTGGTGTGAGTATTTCCTTCGAAAGGCGGGGAAGAGAAGGATGCGGAAGGCGTTCCGGGCGGAAAACCGTGACATCGTTTTCTGAAGTAAGACTTATGACTTAGTTTTTCGGGATCAACTTACCAATCATAATTTATCATTTAACTAATAAGAAATAAATAGAATTTCGCATAATTTTTTAAAAAGTATCTATTTTTAGAATTGTTTGCTTAAAAATGTGAAAGGCCCTTTGTTATTCTTGTATAACTTATCAACAATAGAATCAAGCATCTTGGCAAGAGATATGACAGGAAAAACGCACTGCTCAAAGCGAGCAGTGCGTTTTCTTATAGATATTGCTTTATTCCGTTAAGGTTACTGTTGTTGACGTTGTACTGAAACACAGGTCTTCCGATCGTTCCGTACGCCATTTCTACATTCAGAACTTGTACATCTTCAAGAAACTTTAAGTATTTTCGTATGGATACTTGAGAGATTTCTGTGTGCTTTGCCAAGTCTTCTGTCGTAAAAGATTCATTTTCAAATGACTGGATACTGGACCAGATCAGCTTCAGCGTGCTTTTTGTCAGGCCTTTAGGAAGCTGCACTTTTTCTGTTGCTTCTTTCTTTTGAAAAAGCTCGGCGTCCAGTTCTTTTTGGCTCATGTTGCGATGGGTTGAATACACCTTTTGTTTTCGTCTGTAATCAGACAAAGCCGTTTGGAAACGTTCAAATTCAAACGGTTTGATTAAATAATCGACAGCTCCGTACCGAAGTGTTTTCTTGATTACGTCAAGCTCGCTGGCCGCTGAGATGACAATCACGTCAACCGCTTCATTATGGGCTCTCAATTCCGTCAGCAGTTCCAGCCCGTTTTTTCCCGGCATATAAATATCAAGCAAAATGAGGTCGATATGGTGCTCGCCTAAAATATGCAGAGCGCTTTGAAAGGAAGAAGCGATGCCTTTCAGCTGAAAGCCATCTATTTGGCTTAAGTATCGTTTATTTAATTCACCCACCATGGGGTCATCTTCAACTATTAGTACATTAATCATGATTTTCCTCCTTCGGTTCGTACGGGATGCGAATACTGAATGTCGTTCCTTCATTCTTTTCGCTTGTGAGGATCATTTGGCCTTTTAAATTTTCGATGCTTTGCTGTGTGAAATAAAGGCCGAATCCCCGGTTTTTGCCCTTTGTTGAATAGCCTTGTTCAAATACTTTGGCTTGGTCTTCTTCAGACATGCCTGCTCCAGTATCGGTAATTTCAATATCAAGTATGCTGTTATGGAAGCGCATGGACATGGTGATTTGTTTTTTCGGCATATCCGCAACGGCGTCTAAGCCATTGTTGATGAGATTTCCGATGATTGTAATAAGTTCATGGATGACAGAAGGGTCTGCCGCGTTCGGGATGACACCGTTGCATTCAATATCAAGATTTGCGCCCTGCTCACGTATAAAGCTTTGCTTTCCGAGCAGAAAACCGGCCAGTACGGAGCTTTTGACATCATTTATAATTTCACTTGTTTCTGATTTTTGCTGTATGGCTATATCTTTAATATAATCTCCAAGATCATCATACTCTTTCAGCTGGACGAGACCTAATATCACATGCAGTTTGTTCATAAATTCATGAGACTGCGCTCTCAGTGCGTTTGCATACATTTTAACACCGGAAAGCTGTTCAGCTAAATGTTTTACCTCGGTCTTGTCGCGGAATGTTGCAATCGCTCCGACAGTTTGTCCTTTCAGCTGGATAGGAACTTCATTAAACACAAGCTCCAGTCCGTTAATGCGGACGTCTCTGTCTTGAAGAGGTTTTTTTGTCTCAATGACCTTTTTCAAGCGGCTTTTCGGCAAGATGTCATCTACATCCTGATCAATGGGATTTGTGTTGATGCCCATTTTGACGAATAGGTGTTTTGCTTCCGCGTTGGCAAGTTTAATTTTGCCATGTTCATCGACAGCGAGTATTCCTTCCTTCGTCGATTCCAGCATCGCGCTCCGTTCTTCAAGCAGAGTCGCAATTTCATAAGGTTCAAGTCCGTACATGATATTTTTCACTGTACGGGCGACGATAACGGCTCCGATCACACCGACGAAGATGCTGACGCAAATAATAAAGTAAAGCGGCCGTAAGCTATGGCTGATCACTTCATCAATTTCATTTACGGTGATGCCGACCGCGACTGCACCGACCTGTTTTCCATTCTCCGCGTAGACAGGGACGAACGCTCTCTGCGATTTCCCGAGCGTGCCAGAGGCTGTGCTGATATGGACATGCCCTTTTAATACCTCGGACTCATCACCGCCTCTGAATTTTTTTCCGATTTTGCTCGGGTCAGGATGAGTTTTGCGGATACCGTTCATATCCATGACGACAACAAATTCCGTGCCGGTAATTTTCTGAACCCGCTTTGTGTAGCTCTGCAGTTCCTTTTGTTTTTTTCCGCTTTCTAAAGCAGCGGCTGTCATCGGCGCCTCAGCTACCATTTCAGCAGTCTGCAGCGCAGTGGCCTTTTCCTGATCTCTAATTCGTTTGGTGGTTTGGGCACCGACTGTAAAAAACGTAATGAGCAATGCGATTAATACAACGATACAAACAAATATGGTGAGTCTGGTTTGCAGTTTTAATGTTTTTTTCATATAAAACTTCCTTACGTTTTATGATTCCTGCGTACTACTTTACTCTCAAAATGCTGCTTTGTGAAGATTTGGGACCGTAATTCGTAAAAAGGAGAAAAAATGGAATAATTTATCTTGTCAATGTGTTTTAAGTCCTCCATAATAAATGAGGTAGATTATAGAAAGGGACTTTTTTATATGAAAAATACTTATTTGACAGGATATTTTCCGCTGATTGCGATCCTGCTTTTTAGTTCGTCCTTATCCATCTCAACTTCACTTTATGCGTTGAAGATGCTGTCTTCATTTGGAATGTATGATGGAATGCTCGATTATTTTTCAGAGAAAGGAATCAGGCTTGCGTTATTTGCTGCCTTTGCACTTTTATATTTTATGGTTCTGTCCGCTCTGAAATTAATTGCAAATACCGTGACCGAGCTGTCATTGCTGTTTTTTGCTAATGATCCGGAAGGGAACAACCTGAAAAAACTCAGAATGGGTTCCATGATTTATTTGGGCGGCGGGATTTTATCCTTTGTGCTCTTGCAAAATGTCATTTGGATTGTGATCTGGTTTGCGGTCGTCACGCTCGCTTACTTTGTGTTTACCGTATACCGGATTTATTCGACGCTTTCTCTCATGTCATTAGTTGGATTCATTCTATTGGAACTGCTGTTTTGGTTTACCTTTGTTATCGGTATTCTGTTCATATTTATCAAGCTTTATAATAGCATAATGGCTAGCTTACCTGTGTAAGCTATCCATTTCAGCGTTTGGTGGTCAGATTTGCGCTTCGTGCTCTGTGCGCAATGAAACGGCGGCTAGATTCTCAGGTTTCCGCCGTTTCACAACTTCAAAAGTTTTCAATCACGCTGAATAGATGACAAAATCCTAAAACGAAGCCGTTTTAGGATTTTGTCAACAATCTGTGATGGCTAGCTTCCTAGCCATTTTTTATTTACGGTAAAAATCTTTTTTTAATAGAAGGGGAGGGGAGCATACATTCATTTTTTTTGCCAAACCACTTATAGCGGTTTTTGGCAATGAAAGAATAGACCATATCTCTGACAGGCTTCGGTACTGCGAAAAACAGGACGAAGAGCCGCCATGGGCCTCGCAGATGCCTGAAAACCTTAATGGCTGCAGTTGACTTTGTGTGCACTTGGCCGTCTTCAATAAAGACAAAGCTGTCAAACCGATCAGTCGGGAGCCCGCTTTTTTTCAGCAGGCTCTGCCCTGTTTCCGACTGCAGCGATGTGAAAGAAATCAATCCGTCCGGATCACGTTTAATGATAAATTGCACGGCGCCATTGCATAGATTGCAGACACCGTCAAACAGCAAAACGCGATTTGGAATTTGTTCTGAAGTCACCCCATATCCCCTCCGATCCTTTAATAAGCCGCTTGCAGCGTTCCTTTCCAGATGGAAAGCTGAGGGCTGATGCTGTGAAGATATTCAACGCTGGTCGGTGTGTCCTTTCCGACCCAGACACCCATTGTATACGTATCAGTCAGGCCGACAAACCACATATCGTGATAATCATTTGATGTTCCGGTTTTACCGCCGATGTAAGGCGCATTGAAATATGCTTTTTTCCCTGTTCCGCTTTTCACAACGGACGACATCAGTTTTTTCAGCTGCATGTTCGTGCGGACGCTGAATATTTGAGTCGCTTTATCATTCCATTTATAAAGCGTTTTTCCTTTTAGGTCTGTCACCTTTGTAATCGCATGGCTCGGCGTATAGCTTCCGCTGTTGCCGAATGTCGTATAAGCCTTTGTCATCTCAAGAGGCGTCATGCCGTTTGTAAATCCGCCAAGCGCCGCCGGAAGAAGATAGTCACTGTCGACAAGTTTGGCAAAATGATACGGCTCAATATAACTGAATGCCTTTTGGATGCCGACGCGGTCGAGCATTCTAATAGCCGGGGTATTATATGAATTTTTAAACGCCGTATCAAGCGTCACTGTGCCGTAAGTGCGGTTATTGTAGTTTTGCGGACAGTAGTCTTTGCTGCAAAACTTGCTGGCATCAATTGTGCTGCTTGCTGTCGCGCCGGTCTGTTCAATATAAGGGCCGTAATCAAGAAGCGGCTTAATGGATGAACCCGGCTGCCTGTACGCCTGGTAGGCGCGGTTAAAGTCATATTTTTGATAGTTTTTCCCGCCGGATAGAGCGATGATTTGATGCGTCTGGTGATTAATCACAGCCGCTCCGCCCTGTACGTCCGCATACGGGAGCTTGGAATTCATTTGTGCCACAACTTGATTTTGCATGTACGGATCAAGTGCAGTATAAATTTTCACGCCGTCTTTCATCAGCGTGCTGACTCTTGCGGACAGCTCGTTTTCGATCTTTTCTTTTTGTTTTCCTGATGCTTTTTGAAGGCGTTTATCAAAGCCTTCTGATTCAGACACCAGCTGAGTGAATTCATCATTGACGTAGGAAACGTAGTCAGGATATTTGTCTTCTCTTTTTTCAACATCCAGTTTGATTTTTTGTTTTACGGCTTTTTTCAGCTCTTTGTCCGTAATGACCCCGGCATCTTTTAGCCCTTTAAGCAAACGTTCTTGACGGCTTTTCGTGTAGTCAAAATGCTTGAGAGGATCATATAATGTAGGATTATTAGGTATAGCACAGATAAAAGCCATTTCTCCCACTGTGAGAGATTTCAGCGGTTTGCTGAAATAGAATTGAGCTGCTGAACCGACGCCATAAACACCATTGTTAAAATAAATGGTATTTAAGTAAGCTTCAAGAATTTCATTTTTCGTATATTTTTTCTCCAGCTGATAGGAATACGCGAGCTCTGTCAGCTTGCGGCTGAAGGAGCGTTCGTGGCTCAAATATAAGTTTCTTGAAAGCTGCTGTGTGATGGTGCTGGCACCCTGGTCAATTTTCTTGTCTTTTACGTTAGAAGCAGTAGCCCGCACCATTCCCATAAAGTCAAAGCCTTTATGCTCGTAAAAATGGCGGTCCTCAGATGTTAAGAAAATCTGTTTGACTTCCTCGGGAATGTTGTTAAATGGAACGAGCACACGGTTTTCGTGGTCGCTGACGATTTCCGAGACAAGGGAGCCGTCCCTGTCATACATGTAGCTGTTCTGAACAAGGCTGATATCTTTCAGATTAATATTTTTATCAAGCACCTGATCCAGGGACTTCATTTGTTTTACTTCTTTTCCGGAAGCGATAACTGTAAATGCAAACAATGGGATTATGCAAAGGAGCAAAATCCATCCGATTATTTTTCGTAACATGGTCACTCTCTTTTCTCCTAAATTCTAGCCATATCGTACCATTCTTTTGAGATTACGAGAAGGTTAAATTTAGAAGATTCCTCAGTTTTTTCTCGGAATCAGCTTGCTTTGGCATAAGAATCTTTCCGAAGTTTCTGCATGATCCAAAGCATGCAGGCGCCGGCGAAAAAGAGAAACGCCGTGACGTAAAAGGTGGCCGAAATGGTAAAATGGCTCGATATGATTCCCCCGAGCAGAGGCCCGAGCACGTTTCCTAAAAAGCGAAAGCTGACATTGTAGCCGAGAACTTCACCCTGAATGCTGCCGGGAGCCTGAACGCGGATCGCTGCCGTAATGCATGGCAGCAAACCGCCCATCGCCATTCCGAATAAAAATCTGAAAACAAGGAGCACGCTGAGTGAGGACGCGAGCGCCTGCGGAATAAAAAAGAAAGAGGCGGCGAGCAAAAGTCCGATTAAAATGCGGCGGTGGCCGTAGCGGTCGCCCAGATCACCCCATTTTCTAGCCAGCAGCAAACTTCCGAGCCCCGTTGCTGAAAATGCCATGCCGGAGAAAAAGGCAAGATTGACAGGTCCGTGCAGCTCATTTACATATAAAGCGAGCAGGGGCTGGATACTGAAATTGCCTGTTTGAATCAGCATGGTTAACAGCATCATGACCCACAGCGCCGGATGGTGAAAAATATAGGAGAGCACTTCTTTTCTCGAGTATGACGTACGTTTGGCTGTTTTCTCTGCAAGAGGCTTTTCTTTGACACCAAATAACACGAGAAGAACAGACGAGAAAATTACAAAGGATGTGATAAAAAAGGTATACGTAAAGCCGAAACGATCAGCAAGCATGCCTCCCAAAAGCGGGCCGAACAAGCTTCCGGACACTTGCCCCATTTGCAGCGTGCCAAGCGTTTTGCCGGCTGAGCTCTTCGGAGTCTGTGCCGAAATCATCGCAAGAGATGTCGGGATGAATCCGGTTACAAGACCCATTGCCATACGCAGAAAAAACAATTGGTACACCGATGTAACAAAGCCCATGAAGAAAATGCTGAGGGCAATGCCCGTTCCGGTTGCCATAAGGATTTTCTTGTATCCGCGTTTGTCTCCGAACCGTCCCCAAAACGGGGATACCAAAAACGCCATGAGAAATGTAATGCCGAACACATAGCCGCTCCACCTTTGCACAAAGCCGTTTGAAAAAGAGCTGAGCGTCTCAATGTATAAGGAGAGAAAAGGAACGATCATCGTTGTGCTAGCGGAGACAAAAAAGTTCGCCAGCCACACAATGACAAAGTTTTTCTTACGGATAGAAATAACATCACCTTCTTATTATTTCGGGTTCCTTACTAATTATAAAGAAACGATTCACAATTTAAAAGAAACGAAGCGGCTGGGAAAATTCATTATTTTTAGAAAATGAAGAAATGTCGAGAAGGGGAATTGATATACTATAAAGATAGCATTTTCTGATCGGAGGAAAGGCAGGTGTAAAAAGGTGACGACAAACAGCTTACTCATTATTGATTTCGAATTTACAATGCCCGATGGAAAGTACAGCCCTCAAAACTTCTTCCCGGAAATCATTGAAGCCGGAATTGTAAAGTCGATTGATGATGAAGTGGTTGAGACGTTTTCTAGCTATGTTAGACCGAAAAAGTTCCCGAAGCTTACGAAACGCTGCAAATCATTTTTAAAAATAACCCAAAAACAGGTAGACGAAGGAATGAGATTCGAGGATTTCATCCGTAAACTAAACGAGCTGGATCCTGAGAAAAACAGCACAATTATTACGTGGGGAAACATGGATATGAAAGTGCTGAAGCAAAACTGTATGTTTAACCATATCCCTTTCCCGTTTAAGGGAGAAATGAGAGATTTATCGCTTGAATACAAAAACTTTTTTGGAGACCGGACATTGACGGGTTTATGGAAAGCTGCCGAAGAGTATGGAGATTCCGGAACCGGCACCCATCATAAAGCGCTTGATGATGCTCTCACAGCATATAAACTTTTTAAGCTTGTTGAGCAGGATAAGCAGTATCTCGAAAAGCCAAAACCGCCCACAATCGGCGAAAGAATCGATTTAACCGAACTGTTCAAGCGCGCGACGTGAAAAACCCAATCTTTTGTCAGACTGGGTTATGGCTGGTTAAAATATTCTTTTTCTAAAATGTCCAGATTATGAAGGGAGCGCTTTGCCCACTCCGAACCATCCTCATTCAATTTGGCTCTCAGCTGTGCTGTCGCCTCCCGCAGAGATTCGGTATAATCCGGCACTTCACCGTCATAAGGCTTCACCATATGGTGGGGGATATTGGTCTGTTCACCATATGCGAGCGCTTTTCTCTCATGGAAAAATGGCACATCCGCCTGTTTTGGATGATGAAGGTCTCCCTGAGCGGGATGGGTAAGAACCGCTTTCACTTTCACTAAATAATGCTGCAGCCTGCAAGCCGTGATTTCTCCTATGTATACACCTGTTTTGTAAAATCCTTTAACGATAGAGCCTGTCTCAAACGTGCTCATCTGTCATCACCTCGCATTTATTCTATTAAAGTTCCAATCGATTTGCTAGTGAGGAAGATCAGCGGGAAGCTTAATGGTCACCGTAGTGCCTTTTTGGAAGCTGCTGTTAAATGAAATGGTCCCGTGATGATGTTCAATAATGGAAAAGGTTACGGTGAGGCCGAGTCCCGTTCCGTTCGTTTTTAAGGAATAATAAGGTTCGCCGAGTTTTTGCATTTGATGGTCTGTCATCCCGACCCCATTGTCTGTGATGTTAATCATGATCGTATGGCCGTTTCTTTTGGCTGATATGTGGATCATCCCCTTCCCGTGAGGAACTGCTTCAATACTGTTTTTCATCAGGTTGATGACAGCCTGCTTCAGCTTTGTTGCGTCTCCGTATATCAAAAGTTCCGGTTCTGTTTCAGCCTCGACGGTTACTGACTTGTAATTGGCGTACGACACCATAAGGGAGCTTGTCTCTTTGATAAGGGCTGATAGGTCAAAAACCTCTTTTTCGTATAATTGCTGTTTGGCCATATCGAGATAGTTTGTAATAATGCCTTGCGCCCGGTCAAGCTCTGACAGTACAAGCTTTTTGTAATCCGCACTCGACTTGTTTTGTAGGGTTTCGTCATTAAAAAGCAGCTGGACAAACCCGCGGACAACTGTCAGCGGATTCCTGACCTCATGGGCGACGCTCGCTGCCAGTTCACTCACAATCGTCATTTTTTCAGAATGGATAAGCTGTGAGCGCAGGGCGATATTTTCGGCGATGCTTTCGATAATATAGATGCTTAATAGAAGAACACTGGAGCGGAAAAGCCCTGAGACTGCCGCCTCGTAAACGAAAATTCCTGATTTTTGAAAATTTAAAATATTCAAGGCGGATAGAATCCAGCTTGAGGCGAAAAATAGGAAAATCTCCACGCAGCTGATCAATAAAGACAGCAGCAGTTTTTTCGCTTTGGACATGAATGGCCATTTTTTCTGAAATAAGATTGGGATAATGATAAGAAAAGGCAGCAAAGTGAAAACAAACATTGCGGAAGGTTCGTAAAAAAGCAGTTCAAAACATAGGACAGATGCGGCGACTGTAAGTCCGGAAGCGGTACTAATGTAAAATAAACAAATGATAACGGGAATCATCTGAAGGCCGTATTGTATGTAGTCCATTTCATGAATCGGGAAAATAATGCATAAAACGGAGGCGCCGCAGGCGAAGAGCGTGACCAAACCGCTGTTTATTTTTGGCACAAGAATCGCAGGTTTTCCAAGCCAAAACACTTGGTAAAGAAGAATAGGAAACAAAATAAAGCAGATGTGCAGAAGATAGTCTTTTAGAATTTCCATTCGTGTAAAATCCTTTCGTATAAAATATGAATCTATTATAACACTAAATATTAGAAGTAAAATATAAAATTCCTTTATTAAGAACGCCTTTACAAATGAAGACGTAAAGGCGTTTACAGCTATATTTACGATAATGCGGCTTTGATGCGGCGCAGGCCGTCCTGCAGGGTTGCAAGAGAGCATCCCGCGTTCAGGCGCATAAATCCTTCTCCGCCAGGCCCGTATTTCGTCCCGGGCTCTAAAATAACTTTTCCTTTTTTTAGCATTCTTTGCTGGAGCTCTGTATCGGACAAGCCGTAAGCGCTGAAGTCGAGCCAAATCAAGTATGATGCATCCGGCTTCATCATTTTGACCTTTGGCAGCTCGGTGCTCAAAAAGGCTTCCGCTTCGTTCATGTTTTTCTCAATGTAAGTGATCAATTCATCAAGCCACGGTCCGCCTTTTGAATACGCGGCTTCGATTGCAGTGACGGCAAACGCGTTCATTCCGCCTAAACCATTGCGCTGAAGGCTTGCGGAAAACTTGGCGCGCTTCAGGCGATCCGGAATAATGATCGCTGAAGCCTGCAATCCGGCGATATTAAATGTTTTGCTTGGAGCAGCACATGTCACAGAAATATCAGCGAAATCGTCAGAGAGCGAAGCGAACGGCGTGTGTTTGTGTCCGTACAGCATTAAATCGGAATGGATTTCATCCGATACAACTGTTACGCCATGCTCAAGGCACAATTCGCCTAGCTTCAGTAAATCTTCCCGGCCCCATGAACGCCCAGAAGGGTTATGAGGATTGCATAAAATAAACAATGTAACGCTTGGGTCACTAAGCTTCGTCTCCAAATCTTCAAAATCCATTGCATATGCGCCGTCTTCTTCTAGCAGCGGATTATGTAAAATGTGCCGGCCGTTTTTCTCCACCATATGGTAAAAAGGCGTATAAACTGGAGGCTGAACAACTACTTGATCGCCCGGCTCCGTAAAAGCTTGTACCGCCATGCTCAAGGCCGTTACAACGCCGGGGCTGAATGTGATGCTTTCCGGATTCACCTTCCAGCCGTGCCTGTTTTGCATCCATCCGCACACAGCATCCCTCGTTTTTTGATCTGGAGTTGTATAACCAAAAATACCGTGGTCAAGACGCTCTTTTAACGCTTCAGTTATTGCTTCTGGCGCGCGAAAATCCATATCCGCCACCCACATCGGGAGTGCGTCTGTCACGCCAAATAATTCGCCTGTTTTGTCCCATTTGACCGATTGGGTGCCAAGGCGTTCTTCTCGTTTATCAAAGTTCATTCTGTTACCCCCTCATGTATGTTTATTCTTCTAAGCTTCACTATGATAAGATAGAACTGCAAATTTTATTATAAGCGGTGATGAATATGGAAGAAAGTCAAGCGGTCAGGGAAATGATTAAGATCATTGCCAAATGGGACCCGTTTAAATATGGAGAAGAGTTTTACGAAACGGAGGCTGTTGATGTCGTGCAGGCAGTCTATGATGAAGACGATCCCGACGTGCTGGCGAAAAGCATTCAGCAAATATTTGAAACTTCTTTTGAACAAACGCTGCCGATCGACAGCTGCCGGGAAGTGGCTGGCCAGCTTTTATTCATTAAAAACAGCAGCTCCTGCACGCCTTAAAAAAACCGGTTCAGCACCGGTTTTTTTAATTGATAAAATCAGCAATGTGTTCAGAAACAAGTTCAGGCCGTTCTTCAGGCACCAGATGTCCGGTCTGGCCAAGTGAGTACAGCACGGAATTAGGCAAATCTGCGTGCAGCCGTTTACCGATCTCCATTGGGACAATTCGATCCTCCTCGCCCCAAATCAATAGAGCAGGCTTGTTCATTTTCTTCAATTGCTCGGGTTCTAAATCTCCTTCTCTGTGGCGGATAAACCTTGTCATGGCTTTGAAAATCTGCTCGTCCTGAAATGGTCTGCCATAGCCGTCGATCATCTCCTCATCAATCAGCGATTTGTCATGCACCACATTTAATAAATTTTTCATCACGCCTTCTTTCGAGAGCCAGCGTTTGATGTAAAGATGAAAATACGGGATATGGGTCCCGAAAATGATCGTCGGGTGTGAACGTTTTAAATACCCTGAACTGCAAAGCAGCACAACCTTTGAAAAAAGCTCAGGTTTTTGGAGAGCAGCAGACAGCGATATCTGCCCGCCCATAGAATGCCCGACAAGCACAGCCTGTTTCACTTGCAAGTGCTCCAAAATCCCAATGACAAGCTTAGCAAGGTTTTGATAGGTATAGATAAACGTTCTTGATTTTTCAGATTGGCCGAAAGGAGGCAAATCAAGCGCGATGATGTCGTACTTGTCCCGAAGGAGAGGAATTACTTTTCTGAAGCTGAATGCAGATGATAAAAAACCGTGTACGCAGACCAGCGTTTGCCTGCCGGGATTTTGATAATGTTCGTAGTATACATTGACTCCATCGACCGTAAACCGCCTTATTGGTGAAACCGCCTCCATTCTGTGTCACTCCCTTTTTTTGATGGTTGTATTATGCCCTGAAATTGTAAATTCTAGCGGAAGTTTCTCCTCGTTTTTTCTTAGCATTCGTCAAAAAACGTGATATAATGTCATGAGATTTCTTGACATTGCAAAGGTGTGAATCAAATGAAATTGACAGAAAAAGAAACAGAAATATTAGAAATTTTAGACGAAAACAGCCGCGCCGATTTAGAAACAATCGCAAAGATGGCGGGCATCCCTGTAAATGAAGTAAAAACAATTATTGACAAACTGGAGAAAGAAAAGGTTATTATCGATTATTCCGCTATGATTGATTGGCGAAAAGTAGACGGACATGAGGGCGTTACGGCCATGATCGACGTCAAAGTAACGCCGAAGCGGGGCGTCGGTTTTGATGAAGTGGCGGAACGGATTTACCGATTCCAAGAGGTTGAATCAGTTTACCTGATGTCAGGCGTATACGATTTGTCTGTCGTGATTCGCGGCAATTCGATGTCTGACGTAGCGCGTTTTGTTTCGGATAAACTCTCAACGCTTGATTCAGTTGTTTCTACGACAACCCATTTTATCCTGAAAAAATACAAGCATGACGGCAAAGTGTTTGAAACAGGAGACGACGACAAAAGAATCGTGGTGTCACCGTAAATGACTTCGTATTTATCAGACTATGTACAACAAATAAAACCATCCGGCATCCGCAAATTCTTTGATTTGGCGGCAACGATGGAAGGCGTCATTTCTTTAGGCGTCGGCGAGCCTGATTTTGTTACCGCGTGGAATGTCCGCGAAGCAAGCATTCTCTCTCTTGAACAAGGATATACGTCATACACGGCCAATGCGGGTTTATACTCATTGCGGGAGGAAATCAGCCGTTATTTGAGCAACAGGTTTGATCTTAGCTACTCGCCAGATAATGAGCTGATTGTGACAGTGGGTGCAAGTCAGGCTTTGGATATTGCGATCCGCGCCATTGTGAATCCAGGTGAGGAAGTCATCATTCCTGAGCCGTGTTTTGTGGCGTACGATGCGCTTGTTTCTTTGGCAGGCGGTATCCCGGTTCACGTTCATACAACGGCAGACAAAGGATTTAAAGCAACGGCTGCTGATTTTGAAGCGGCAGTCACTGAAAAAACAAAGGCCATTCTCATCTGCTCACCATCGAATCCGACAGGTTCGGTTTATTCGAAGGAAGAGCTGAATGAGATTGCTGAGTTTGCCAAAAAACATGATGTCATCGTCTTAGCCGACGAGATCTACGCGGAGCTGACATATGATGAGGAATTTACAAGTATAGCGGCATTACCGGGAATGAAGGAACGGACGGTAGTCATCTCAGGCTTTTCAAAAGCATTTGCAATGACGGGCTGGAGGCTCGGTTTTGCTGCGGCACCATCCTTGCTTCGGGATGCCATGCTTAAAATTCATCAGTATGCGATGATGTGCGCGCCCGCAATGGCGCAGTTTGCCGCCCTTGAAGGCCTGAAGAACGGCATGGAAGACGTAGAAAAAATGAAAAAAAGCTATCGAAGAAGACGGAATCTGTTTGTAGAATCGCTCAATGAAATCGGTCTCAGCTGTCATCATCCGGGCGGCGCTTTCTATGCTTTTCCATCTATTAAAAGCACGGGAATGAGTTCAGAACAGTTTGCCGAGGAGCTTCTGACGCAGGAAAAAGTGGCCGTTGTTCCTGGAAGTGTGTTTGGTCCGAGCGGTGAGGGTTATATCCGTTGTTCATACGCAACCTCGATTGAACAGCTTCAAGAAGCGTTAGTCAGAATGAAACGCTTCCTGCACAAAACAACATAAAAAAAGATACGAACCTTTTGTTCGCATCCAATAAAAGGGGGGAATACTAGAAAGCCTTTGGTATTTTCAGTTTACCCCCTTTTTGCTGTGCATAAACCTGATTTTTTATAAAAAAGTTTTCTTTGCGGAAATAAGACATGTGTGATATAATTTTAAATTGCGTATAAACAGATATTTAATTTAACTTAGGAGTTGTTATGAATGGCAGCAAAATTTGAAGTGGGCAGTGTTTACACTGGTAAAGTTACAGGATTACAAGCGTATGGTGCGTTTGTTGCATTAGATGAAGAAACTCAAGGTTTAGTACACATTTCTGAAGTGACTCACGGTTTCGTAAAAGATATCAACGAGCACCTTTCAGTTGGCGACGAAGTACAAGTAAAAGTACTTGCTGTTGATGAAGAAAAAGGCAAAATCAGCCTTTCAATTCGTGCGACACAAGCTGCGCCTGAGAAAAAAGAAAGCAAACCAAGAAAACCTAAAGCTGCTCAAGTAAGCGAAGAAGCTTCTACACCACAAGGTTTCAACACATTAAAAGATAAGCTTGAAGAGTGGATCGAAATGTCCAACCGCAAAGACCTTATCAAAAAATAAGCATGAAAAAAAGCACCGGACAGGAATGTTCGGTGCTTTTGATTTCATGCAAAATCCTATTTCAGCGTGATTGATACCCTATCGCATTTCAGGATTTGCTGCTTCTTCACGTGATCTTTCCTCGTTTGGCTTAAATAGCAGACCGAGGTTGATTAAGCCGGCGATTCCGACAAGTCCGTAAATGATTCGGGAAAGAGCTGACCCTTGGCCGCCGAAGATAGCCGCTACTAAGTCAAATTGGAAAAATCCGATCAGTCCCCAGTTAATGGCGCCAATGATGGTTAATACAAGACAAATTCTTTGAATGGTACTCATGTTTTGCAACCTCCTCCATGAATTATTAAAACAGTTATAGATTGTGACATATTGGAGAATCTATACATGCATTCTCCATATGAGGGAAGCTGGCCTGCCCTCGCTTATATCAGCTTCTTTCCCAGCATCTTGCAAAATAAAACCATCTGGTATGCTGATCGGTGAGAGCTGATTGCTTTACATGTGGTGAGGACATTCTGCATAATAAAAAATCTAAGGAGGAGATGTCATGCAAAACTTTACATACTGGAATCCGACCAAATTAATTTTCGGGCGCGGCGAAGTGGAAAGACTTCCGGAGGAACTCAAACCTTACGGAAAAAACGTATTGCTTGTGTACGGAGGCGGCAGCATTAAACGCAGCGGCCTGTATGATCAAGTGATTGAACAGCTGAATAAAGCCGGAGCGACCGTGCATGAATTAGCAGGTGTGGAACCGAATCCTCGTGTGTCGACTGTTAATAAAGGTGTTGCCATCTGTAAAGAACAAAACATTGATTTCTTGCTGGCTGTTGGAGGCGGAAGCGTAATCGACTGTACAAAAGCGATTGCCGCAGGAGCGAAGTATGATGGTGATGCATGGGATATCGTTACGAAAAAGCATCAGCCAAAAGATGCTTTGCCATTCGGAACGGTATTGACTCTCGCTGCGACTGGTTCAGAAATGAACTCAGGATCTGTTATTACAAACTGGGAAACAAAAGAAAAATACGGCTGGGGCAGCCCGCTTGTATTCCCTAAATTCTCGATTCTTGATCCGGTGAATACATTCACCGTACCTAAAAACCACACGATCTACGGGATGGTTGACATGATGAGCCACGTATTCGAACAATACTTCCATCATGTATCAAACACGCCGTATCAGGACCGCATGTGTGAATCACTTCTGCGTACAGTCATTGAAACAGCGCCTAAGCTGATTAATGATCTCGAAAATTACGAATTACGTGAGACGATCCTGTACACAGGAACAATCGCATTAAACGGCATGCTTTCTATGGGTGCAAGAGGGGATTGGGCTACTCATAATATTGAACATGCAGTATCAGCCGTTTATGATATTCCGCATGCCGGCGGACTGGCGATTCTGTTCCCGAATTGGATGAGACACACATTGTCTGAAAACCCTGCCCGCATGAAACAGCTTGCAGTTCGCGTGTTTGATGTTGAAGAAGCAGGTAAAACAGATGAAGAAATCGCACTTGAAGGTATCGATAAGCTGTCCGCATTCTGGACAAGCCTTGGCGCTCCGAACCGTCTTGCTGATTATGATATTAATGATGAGCAGCTTGACACAATCGCTGACAAGGCAATGGCTAACGGTACATTCGGCCAATTTAAATCACTCAACAAAGAAGATGTGCTGTCAATTTTGAAAGCATCTCTATAAAAAAGGGGAAATAGCCGTTTGGCTGCTTCCCTTTTTCTTTTTGTCAACTTATGTTACATTGGAAAATCTGTTTTTTATCAGCATCATTTGGAGGTTTTACTATGGAAAATTTCACTTATTATAATCCGACAAAGCTGATTTTTGGAAAAGGTCAGCTTGAACAATTAAGAAAAGAATTCAAACGATACGGCAAGAATGTACTGCTTGTTTACGGGGGCGGCAGCATTAAACGCAACGGCCTTTATGATCAAGTCACAGGCATTTTAAAAGAAGAGGGCGCTGTTGTTTATGAGCTGTCAGGTGTAGAGCCGAACCCGCGTCTTGCAACAGTGAAAAAAGGCATAGACCTTTGCAGAGAGCATAACATTGATTTTCTGCTTGCTGTCGGCGGAGGCAGTGTGATTGACTGTACAAAGGCAATCGCAGCTGGCGTCAAATACGATGGCGACGCTTGGGATATTTTCAGCAAAAAAGTAACAGCGGAGGATGCGCTGCCGTTTGGCACTGTTTTAACGCTTGCTGCAACAGGCTCTGAAATGAACCCTGATTCCGTGATTACAAACTGGGAAACAAACGAGAAATTTGTATGGGGCAGCAATGTCACTCATCCGCGTTTCTCTATTTTAGACCCTGAAAATACGTTCACCGTTCCAGAAAATCAAACAGTATACGGCATGGTTGACATGATGAGCCACGTATTCGAACAATACTTCCATAATGTTGAAAACACGCCGCTTCAGGATAGAATGTGCTTTGCTGTTTTGCAGACGGTCATCGAAACAGCTCCTAAGCTTCTTGAAGATCTGGAAAACTACGAACTTCGTGAAACGATTTTGTATGCTGGTACAATCGCTTTAAACGGCACGCTCCAAATGGGCTACTTTGGTGACTGGGCTTCTCATACAATGGAACACGCTGTTTCAGCTGTATATGATATTCCGCACGCGGGCGGTTTGGCGATACTGTTCCCAAACTGGATGAGATACACGCTTGATACAAATGTAGGCCGTTTTAAAAACCTTATGCTCAACATGTTTGACATTGATACTGAAGGCAAAACAGATAAAGAAATTGCACTTGAAGGAATCGATAAACTGTCTGCGTTCTGGACAAGCCTCGGTGCGCCTTCTCGTCTTGCTGATTACAATATTGGAGAAGAAAAGCTTGAGCTGATTGCTGATATCGCAGCCAAGGAAATGGAACACGGCGGCTTCGGCAACTTCCAAAAACTGAACAAAGATGACGTGCTTGCCATCCTTCGCGCGTCTCTATAAACTCAAAGGGCGGAATCCAGTCATTCCGCCCTTTCTTCTTGACTTGATTTCACAGATAAGTTCATATAAAGTGAAAGATGAAAACATTATACCGTTATGGAGGGACAAGCAATGACGCATGTACGCTTTGACTACTCAAAAGCGTTGACTTTCTTCAACGAACATGAACTTACATATCTGCGGGACTTTGTAAAAACAGCACACCATAATATCCATGAAAAAACAGGCGCGGGCAGCGATTTTCTAGGCTGGGTGGACCTCCCTGAACATTATGATAAAGAAGAATTCGCGCGCATCAAAAAAAGCGCGGAAAAAATCAAATCTGACTCTGATGTCTTGCTTGTTGTCGGCATTGGCGGTTCTTATCTAGGAGCGCGGGCAGCGATTGAAGCGCTGAATCACGCGTTTTATAACACTTTGCCAAAAGCAAAACGCGGCAATCCGCAAGTCATTTTTATCGGAAACAACATCAGTTCATCTTATATGAGAGACGTCATGGATCTTCTTGAAGATGTTGACTTCTCTATTAATGTGATTTCTAAATCAGGTACGACAACTGAACCTGCAATCGCTTTCCGTATTTTCCGCAAGCTTCTTGAAGAGAAATACGGTAAAGAAGAAGCGAAAGCGCGGATTTATGCAACAACTGATAAAGAGCGCGGCGCATTAAAAACGCTTTCTAACGAAGAAGGCTTCGAATCATTCGTTATTCCTGACGATGTCGGCGGCCGTTATTCAGTTTTAACAGCTGTAGGTCTCTTGCCGATTGCTGTCAGCGGCGTCAACATTGATGACATGATGAAAGGCGCCCTGGATGCGAGCAAAGATTTTGCAACATCTGAACTGGAAGATAACCCAGCATACCAATATGCGGTTGTTCGCAATGTCCTTTATAATAAGGGCAAAACAATTGAAATGCTCATCAACTACGAACCGGCGCTTCAATACTTTGCGGAATGGTGGAAGCAGCTGTTCGGAGAAAGCGAAGGGAAAGATGAGAAGGGCATTTATCCTTCTTCAGCGAACTATTCAACAGACCTTCATTCTTTAGGCCAGTATGTACAAGAAGGCCGCAGAGATTTATTCGAAACGGTCCTGAACGTAGAGAAGCCTAAACATGAACTGACAATTGAGGAAGCGGATAACGATCTTGACGGCTTGAACTATTTAGCCGGTAAAACTGTTGATTTCGTTAACAAGAAAGCATTCCAAGGCACGATGCTTGCCCATACAGACGGAAATGTTCCGAACTTAATCGTTAACATTACTGAGCTAAATGCATATACTTTTGGATACCTTGTATATTTCTTCGAAAAAGCCTGCGCGATGAGCGGTTACCTCCTTGGCGTCAATCCGTTTGACCAGCCTGGTGTAGAAGCGTATAAAGTCAATATGTTTGCGTTACTCGGCAAACCTGGCTTTGAAGAGAAAAAAGCAGAGCTTGAAAAACGTCTGGAAGATTAATGTGAGAAAGCTGACTGGCATTTGCCGGTCGGCTTTTTATAAAATCAGAAAGGTGCTGATGTTCATGAAACAATTGGTTAAACATCTCATCATTGCCGGTTTTTCTGCAGCTATTTTAAGTTTCCTTATCTCCTTTGATGCCGTGTATACAGAGTTTTCTTCAAGCTTTGGCGGCACGCTGTCACATTTTTTCATCCACGCCTTTCTTCTCATTGGTTTGCCGCTTGCCCTTTTTACCGATGCGGTACATCGGATTTTGCATTTAAAACGAACCCATACTCTTTTCACTAAATTAGGACTCTATGCAACGGTTGTTTATGTGTCTTGGGATTCAGCTGTATGGCTTGCAGCGGCAATGGCTGTTTACTTCTTAATTGAATGCGCTTTCTTTCCTGTTGGCCGCGCGAAAGAAACAACGATTTCCATGTAGGCGCCTCTGAATGAAGTCTTGTTTGGCGGGACAGGATAAGTGAAAAAAGGGGCATTCTGATGATACCAATACCTTCCGCGATAGATGGGCAGTCTTTTCTGCTTCAAGAACTGGAACAAGTGATGAAGCCGCTCGGTTATGTGATAAACGGCGGCTGGGAATACGATCATGGCTACTTTGATTATAAAATTGATGATAGAGACGGCTATTTATTTTTAAGAATTCCCGTCAATGCGGTACAGGGCAGTCTCGATGAACGAGGGGCGGCCGTCCGGATCGGAACGCCATTTATGCTGAGACAGGTGTTTCAGGCGGATGTTGACGATCACGCCGAGGGAGGGCCTTTCCAATCACTGTTTAATCAATTTTCCGAACCGGAAAGGCGGGACGCGGAAATTGATCCGGCATTTTTGGATATCGGCGCCTCTCTCGTGAAAGAATTGGAGGATGTTCTGTTACACTAGATGGCAAGGAATTGGTCTGTTTCGAGCACCTTGTATGTAAGAGGAGGGGAAAGCATCGGTCCCTCCTTTTTTTGTACGCCTATAATTGTTGTGTTGTGATCAAGGAAATAGAGAACACAGGTTTTGTAAGCCGCTCCCTTTAGTTCGTCAGGAACAGCAAGAAGCTCCACATGCTGATCAAGTGTCAGCTTGATTCCGATCTGCTGTTTAGACGGCCGTAACTTGACTTGGTAATGCTGCAGCATCGCCCGGCTGATAAATTCTGAAGTTCCGATGATTTGGTTTGCGCCTGCCCGCTCTGCATTGGTGACAAAACGGTCAGTCAAAATTTCGACGATGCAGTAAGCAAGGGGATTAAGCCCTTTAACAGATAAAAGAGTCAGCACTGACAGCATATCAGCATCAGTTTCACTTTTATACTGATCGGCAGTAATCATCACTGATTCCGCTTCAGTAATATTGGCCCGTTTCAGTGTCCCATCATCGGCAGCGTGCCCGCGTATGAAATGAACGTTTTCAATAAGCGGGCCTTCTGTTAAGGATTCATCGATTAGTACGACTGTTTTGGAAGGGGCGGCAAGCTGAAGGTCCTTCAAAAGCCGGTTTGTTTTTTCATTCCACCCGATCAGAATGATGTGGTCCCGGCCTTTGTAAGCAACTTTTCCTTCGATGTAGCGATGCTGTCTGCTGAATGCGGCCGCTGATAACGTAGCGAAATACGCTGTGACAAAGCTTGCTCCGCTCAAAATCAGCAGTATTCCGGCTGCCTGTCCCAGCGGCGTGTGCGGCACATAGTCTCCATAACCGACTGTGGAAACCGTAACGACAGCCCACCAAATGCCTTCGAATACCGAAGTGAACTGCTTAGGCTCAAGTATATAAATGATTTGGCCGAACAAAAGAATCAGACATAAAATAATAACCCCGATTCGGATAAATAACGGCCACCTGAGCCATGAAATAAATATCCGATTTGATTTCATTCTTTTTCTCCTTCTTCAGATACTGAGATGGATAAAATCTGTTTAATAATTGTATTTAATTTTTCATTTAGCTTTTCCTGGCCGTACATATCTCGGGCCTGCTTCATTAACTCGGCTGTATCATCATCAAGCTGAATAAGCGGTTCATCAATTTCCGATTCATTATACAGCTGGATAAACGCGTCCAGTCCTTCATTCATTCGGTCGATTGCTGTGCTCAGCTGTTCCTTTTCCTCACTCGTCACTTTCATAGCTTCCATCACACCCGTGCTTTTTTCTAACAGTATGTCCCACTTCCGGTGATGTTTTTCAAAAAATGTACAAAACATATAAAACCGGATTTCTCCATAAACTAAAACAAAAAGGATGAAAAAGATGACGATCTTTCAAAGAACGATCGTGGTTTTAATCGGTACGCAGCTGGCGGCATCCGCGGTGATTTTGTTTATTTTCGATTTGAATTCATATAATCACTTTTCCGGCAGCTTCTCCTGGTTTTATTTTCTGAAAGAACTGGCCGGCAGTTTCGCCTTTTATTTGTTTTCAGCAGGCCTGTTCTTTTTGCTGATTGGATTCTGTGCTCCAAGCCGGAAGAAAAAGCGCATTTCTGTACACGGGAAAGAAAACTCATTAAAATAATCGTAATAGAGAAATGATCATGGAAAAAGGATGATGAAAAAATGCTGTTTATATTTTTAACAATAGCCGCATTGGGATTGTCGTTTTGGGCACAATTTAAAGTAAAGAGCAACTTTGAAAAATATTCAAAAGTGGAAGCCTCAAGCGGACGTACAGGGGCAGAAACGGCAAGACGGATTTTAGATATAAACGGTCTTTACGACGTGCCGGTCGAACCGGTAAGAGGCACTTTAACAGACCATTACGACCCGACAAGACGGGTGGTGCGTTTATCTGAGCCGGTCTATTACGGCCGCTCAATTTCCGCCATATCCGTAGCTTCCCATGAAGTCGGACATGCCTTGCAGCATCAGGAGTCATATGGTGCGCTTGTGCTGAGACATAAAATCTTCCCAGTCGTGAATTTTGCATCCGGTGTAGCTCCTTTGCTTTTCTTAGGAGGCATGCTTCTCGGCAGCCTGAATTTGATCGGGCTTGGCATCATACTGTTTTCAGCGGCAGTCTTTTTCCAGCTGATTACATTGCCTGTCGAATTCAATGCAAGTTCACGTGCGAAGCAGATTATTGTGTCAGAAGGATTCATCCGAAACAATGAAGAAAATGGGGTAAATAAAGTGCTGAGTGCTGCTGCCTTAACGTATGTGGCCGCCGCCCTGGTTTCCCTGTTTGAACTACTTCGTTTTGTGATGATTTTCTTAAACGGTCGTGATGAGAATTAACGTTAAGGAGGTGGCCCCTTACCATTTATGGTAAGGGCTTTTTTTGCTTATTTTACAATTGATCGCCATTTTTGTTTTGATTGGCATTACGGCTGTTTTCGTTGCAGCGGAATTTGCGATCGTCAAAATTAGAGGTTCAAAAATCAATCAGCTCATCGAAAGCGGTGACAGCCGAGCACTAGCCGCACATAAAATCATCTCCAATCTTGACGAGTATTTATCAGCCTGCCAGCTCGGGATTACGATTACAGCCCTCGGCCTTGGGTGGCTTGGTGAACCTACATTTGAACGTTTTCTTCATCCCTTATTTACAATGACAGGCATGCCGGAACCGTTTAACCACATTGTCACATTTGTAGTTGCATTTATCATCGTCACTTTTTTGCATGTGGTGATGGGGGAGCTTGCCCCGAAAACGGTTTCTATTCAAAAAGCTGAAGCTGTAAGCTTATGGATTGCAAAGCCGCTGATCTGGTTTTATAAAATCACGTACCCGTTTATTAAAGCATTAAACGGCTCTGCAAGTTTTCTTGTGAAATTGTTTGGCTTTCATTCAGTAAAGGAGCATCAGGTTGTCATCAGCGAGGAGGAACTAAGACTGATCCTTTCAGAAAGCTATGAAAAGGGAGAAATCAATCAGTCTGAATTCCGTTATGTAAATAAGATTTTTGAATTTGACAACCGGGTAGCGAGAGAGATTATGATTCCGCGGACAGAAATTGCGGTTATCTCTCTGGAGCAGTCGCTTGAAGAGGCAATTCATCACATCATTAATGAACGGTATACACGCTACCCTGTCATCAAAGATGACAAGGATCATATTTTAGGGATCATCAACAGCAAAGATATGTTTAAAGCTTATTTTCTCGGCCAGCCGATAAAGCTGGAGCAAATCATGAGGCCCGTTATCAGGGTCATTGAAAGCATTCCTGTTCAACAGCTTTTAATCCGCATGCAGAAGGAACGGATTCACATGGCGATTCTCGTAGATGAATACGGGGGAACGGCGGGGCTTGTCACTGTAGAGGATATTATAGAGGAAATCGTCGGGGAAATCCGCGATGAGTATGATCAAGATGAAACACCGCACATCCTGAAAAAGGGCGAGCACCATTATGTGATGGATGGAAAAGCGCTAATAGACGAAGTGAATGACCTTCTCGACATTGCGATTGAAAATGAAGAAATTGATACGATTGCAGGCTGGCTTCTAACGCAAAAAATGGAACTGAAAGCAGGAGATGTGATACAAGCGGAGGGCTGTGAATTTAAAATCCTCGACGCCGAAGATCATCACATCCGTTTTGTAGAAATTAAAAAAACTGATTTTTAATAAAAAACAGCCGGGGAACGAACGGCTGTTTTTTGTGTCATCAAGTCATTTCTTAAAAAGCAATGCTGTGTAGCCTTTTTTCTACATAGGATATATAAGACCGGTACACTGGGAAGGAGTTGCTGTATGAAAAAGGCTTGGTGGAAGGAAGCCGTTGTTTACCAAATTTACCCCCGCAGTTTTAAAGATTCAAATGGCGACGGAATTGGGGATATTCAAGGAATCAGATCCAAGCTTTCTTACATAAAAGAGCTGGGCGCTGACGTCATATGGATTTGCCCACTGTATGACTCACCGAATGCTGATAATGGCTATGATATCCGGGATTATCAAAACATATTAAGCGAGTTTGGCACCATGGAAGATTTTGATGAACTGCTTGGTGACATTCATGATCTGGGGATGAAGCTGATTATGGATCTCGTTGTGAACCACACAAGCGACGAACATCCATGGTTCATAGAATCCCGTTCATCCATACACTCGGAAAAGCGCGACTGGTATATTTGGAAAGACGGCAAAAACGGAAAAGCGCCCAACAATTGGGAAAGCATTTTCGGCGGACCGGCTTGGGAGTATGATCAAGAGACAAGCCAGTATTATCTGCACCTTTTTGATAAAAAACAGCCTGATTTGAATTGGGAAAATGAACAGGTGAGGAATGCCGTTTATGACATGATCAATTGGTGGCTTGATAAAGGAATTGACGGATTTCGGGTGGATGCCATTACGCATATTAAGAAAAAAGAAGGGCTTCCCGACATGCCGAATCCAAAGGGGCTGGACTATGTCCCTTCCTTTCCTTATCATATGAATGCTGACGGCATTATGGATTTGTTAACAGAGCTGAAGGAAAACACATTTTCCCGCTATCCGATTATGACAGTTGGTGAAGCAAACGGCGTCGCTGCAAAAGAAGCAGCTGATTGGGCTGGAGAAAAAAACGGCATATTCAGCATGATTTTTCAATTTGAGCATCTCGGCCTGTGGGATGTAGAGATCAATGAAAGTATTGATATCGTTGCATTTAAACGAATTTTAACTGACTGGCAGGACAGTCTGGAAGGGATCGGCTGGAATGCTTTGTTTATGGAGAATCACGACCAGCCTCGTTCAGTTTCTGTGTGGGGAGACGACGGAGTGTACCTGAAAGAAAGTGCAAAAGCGCTTTCCGCTGTTTATTTTCTCATGAAAGGCACACCGTTTATTTATCAGGGACAGGAACTCGGGATGACGAACGTGGCTTTTCCATCTATTGAGGACTATGATGATGTCGCGATGAAACGCCTGTATGAAACAAAAACAGCGAAAGGCACATCACACGAGGATGTGATGAAGATTGTCTGGAAAAAGGGAAGAGACAATTCGCGAACGCCGATGCAATGGAATGCTGGTCCATACGCCGGATTTTCTGAGGCCAAACCGTGGATCGGAATCAATGACAATTACAAATGGCTGAATGCCGAGGCGCAAAAAAACGATAAAACATCCGTTTACCATTTTTACAAAAGCTTGATCAAGCTGCGCCAAACATATGATGTTTTTATTAACGGGACATACGAGCTCATTTTACCGGAAGATCAGCAAATCTTTGCATATCTTCGGAAAAACGAGAGCCATACTGCACTGATTGCGGCCAATCTGACAGGAACACCGGCGTTGTTCAGGCACTCTGGATTGCCATTGTCATCAGATGCACTCGTCTTGTCAAATATTGAAACAGAGCCGCACAAGCATATGACATCAGTACTCTTAAAGCCGTATGAAGCAAGAATATATCTATGGTGCTAAACTCCAGCCTTAGACTGGAGTTTTTTTGTTTTATCGGGTTTATGAGAGCGGTTTAACAGGAAAAAAAAGAACACAGAACGAATTAAGCGATGAGAGCGGACAAACGAAAGGAGAAACAAATGCTGAAAACACTGCAAATCAAAACAACCAAACGAGATGAAATGATTGATATCACCCGGGAGGTGGAAGCATTTCTTCAAGAAACAGGTATAACGAGCGGCGCAGCGCTGATTTACTGTCCGCATACGACTGCGGGCATTACAATTAATGAAAATGCCGATCCGGACGTCAAAAAAGATATGCTCAGAAGGTTTGATGAGGTATATCCGTGGGAACATGAGCTGGACCGCCATATGGAGGGCAATACAGCTGCACACATGAAGTCGAGTACGGTCGGAGCTTCACAGCATGTCATTGTGGAAAACGGCCGGCTCATTCTTGGAACGTGGCAGGGCATTTATTTCTGTGAATTTGACGGCCCTCGCACCCGGACATGCTATATCAAAATGATGGGATAATAGGCTGTTTTTTTGACAAAAGCATGATCGCTGAACAAACGCCGATAGCCGGAGGGCTTGTCACACCCGCCCCGGCTGCCGCTTTATCGAATGAAGGCGCGCTTGGCATTCGTCCATATGCGAAATAAAAAGCGAGGGAAAGAGACACGCGCCTCACCCTTTGTTTTCAGGAAAGCCTGCATGAGGGATAGTCAATCAATGGATGTAAACGTACCGAGCTTTGCCGAACGTAACTTGATAAACTGAGGTGACAGATATGAACATTCTTCAATATTCTTATAAAAAAAGAGGGAAAATTGAGTTTGTATTTGAAGGCTGGCCTCACTCAAAAGTTACAATGGTTCCTATCAAAGGCTACTATTTTGTCCGCTTTATCAAATGGAGCAGCCAGGATCCAATCGTGACAAGAAATGACCTTGAAAAAATGGAGTGGGCTGCGAACCAATATTTCGGCACAGCCCCCTTCTATCGAAAACGAAAGGCATTTGAAACCCCATCGTCCCGAAAATAGGCGATGGGGCTTTTTAGCGGACGATGCGGAAAAGAGACGGAACATCCAGTCTGGTCGCCTGAGACAGAAGGTAGGCTGACTGTAAGGCTCCTTTTTTCCTAAAAGAATTCAGCTTATCTATAATTTGCTTTCCGTTTAAGATTCCAAGACCATGGGCAAAATATTTATCTTCCCCCAGTAAAATCACATTTTCGCCTCTCCATTGCGCCTTTTGCGGATCAAATTCAGGATTCTTAAAATACAAACAATCTCCAAGGAAAAAGTGGTGTCCTGTTTCCGTATAGATCGGCAATTTCTCATAATGCCAGTCATATAAAATAATTCTGTCAAAGCTGGCATTGAATTTATCTTCACCGATTGTATCGATTAAGGCCAAGTAATAAATGATAACGATTGCGGTTGCGCATTCAAACGCATAAAACGGGCCGTTCTCTGCAATGTCCCGAATCGCTTTTGAAGGCGGCATTCTGTATTTCAGCTCCAAGGCGCCCTCCGGTGAAACCCTCCAATACGTTGTATTCCCGTATGTTTTTAAAAAAGTGGCAAACTTCGCCCCGCTTTTGTGCAGCGTCTTTGCCGCTGCTACAATATTCATCCGCAGTTTAAGCTCAAACATCAGTTCAGCAATTGAATGATAATCAAACTGAACAGGCGTCTCAATCATCTCTTTTAACAGCGGATTCAGATTTTGATCAATCTGCCAATTTTCAATATCCTGGGGACGGAGCAATTGTCCTGATACAATAATCATGTTTAGCCCCCCTTGTTTTATATAAGATATGCAAAGAGCTTGGGCAATGAAAGCTAAAAAGACAGAAGACTGCCAAAAAGAACTTCTTCCATTTTTTATTTTAAAACTTTTTTAAGCAGCCGATATATACTGTATCAAACCTGAAGGAGCAAGTGGACATGAAGACTTTTATCAATTGGCTTAAGAAACCGTCTATTTCAAAGAAATTAATCGTCTCATTTATTGCGATTCTCATTATCCCTATTCTTATATTAGAATTTAGCTCTTACCGAAGCGCCAGCGGAAAGCTGGATCAGGAAATTATGGGAAATGCGAAAAACAGTGTCGATACATTTAATACAACTGTTACAAATGATCTGGGAGAAAAAGCGAAAGCAGTCACCTTTTTCAGTGAATCTCTTAAAAGGTCCGCATTCAAAGGGAAATCCAATCAAGAAGAGATCAAAGCTAAATTTTCACAATATGTATCTATTAATCAAGGAGTAGCCAGAATTTATGGGGGCGCAGATAACGGCACTTACGTACAAGCGCCAAAAGAAAAATTGCCGGACGGATACGACCCGAGACAACGCCCTTGGTACCAGGATGCGATGAAGGCCGGCGGTGAAATTGTCGTGACAGATCCTTACGTGGCTGCGAGTGACGGAAGCATGGTCATTACCATTGCACAGGAGCTGAAGGACGGATCTGGCGTTGTCGCCATGGATATTACCATTGATAAATTGTTAGAACAAATGAAACAAATCAAGGTCGGAAAAGAAGGTTATGCTTTCATTGCAACAAAAAACAAAACCTATGTCGCCCACAAGAACCATAAGGCTGGAGAAAAGCTTTCAGGCGACTGGGTAGCCAAAATGTATGCGAATGACAGCGGTGAACTCCAGTATACTCTTAATAACGAAGATAAAAAGATGACCTATACTACAAACGAACTGACTGGTTGGAAAATAGCCGGCACAATGTATATGGATGAAATTAAGGATGCCTCAAAGTCTGTGCTGACTACAGGAATGATTGTGCTGATTGCTTCCATTGTGGCAGGCGGAATTTTAATTCTGTTTATCGTTCGTTCAATTACAAAACCGTTAAAACGTCTTGTTCAATCATCGAAAACGATCAGCAGGGGGGATCTGACCGAAACGATCGAAATCCATTCAAAGGATGAGCTTGGGGAGCTTGGGGAAAGCTTCAATGAAATGGGACAATCTCTCCGCTCGCTGATCAGCGCTATTCAGGACTCGGTGAACAATGTGGCCGCATCTTCCGAACAGCTTACCGCATCTGCCGGGCAGACGAGTAAAGCCACCGAGCATATTACGATGGCGATTGAGCAGTTCTCAAACGGAAACGAGGAGCAAAGCGAAAAGGTTGAATCCAGCTCTCATCAGCTGAACTTAATGAATGAAGGACTCCAGCAAGTCTCACAAACATCGTCAGATATTACAAAGGCATCTATCCAATCAACGGAAATCGCCGGAACGGGTGAGAAGTTTGTGCAGCAGACAGTCGGACAAATGAACTCGATTAATCAATCTGTTCAGCAGGCTGAAGCTGTTGTCAAAGGCTTAGAAGGAAAATCAAAAGACATCACAAGCATTTTGAGAGTCATCAACGGAATCGCTGACCAAACAAATCTGCTTGCACTAAATGCAGCCATTGAAGCGGCGCGTGCCGGAGAGTCAGGACGCGGCTTCTCTGTCGTAGCGGAGGAGGTGCGCAAGCTGGCTGTCCAATCAGCCGATTCAGCGAAAGAAATCGAAAAGCTGATCCAAGAAATCGTCGCAGAAATCGAAACCTCTCTTCACATGTTTAAAGAGGTCAATCAGGAAGTACAGTCCGGACTTGTTGTCACAGACAATACAAAAGAAAGCTTCCAGAGCATTTTCAGCATGACAAACGAAATCGCAGGCAAGCTGCAAACGATGAATTCCACCGTCGAGCAGCTGTCAGACCGTTCACAGCATGTTTCAGCAGCAGTCAGCGGCATTGCAGACGTGTCGAAAGAAAGCTCGGCAAGCATCCAGGACATTGCCGCATCAGCTGAAGAACAGCTTGCTTCCATGGAAGAAATCAGTTCCTCAGCGACCACTCTTGCGCAGATGGCAGAAGAGCTTCGCGATCTGACGAAACAATTTAAAATCGAGTAAAAGCCGAAAAACAGCGCTATCAAAGCGCTGTTTTTTTATATGGTAAACAATAATAAAGTCCTAGTTTAACAGGTGAATTTAGAACTATTTTTCATTTTTTCCTCCATTTTCAATGTAATTTAAAGGAAGATCCGCCGATATAATTTGTAAATTATTGAAAGAAGGTTCAAAAGGAAATGAAAAAAACACTCACCACTATTCGCAGATCATCAATTGCAAGGAGACTTATTATTTCTTTCCTGCTGATCTTAATTGTTCCGATAACCGCCCTTTCGGTTAGCGCTTATCAATCAGCAGTTGCCTCACTTGATGTACAGATGACGCAAAGCGCAAAGGAAAATGTTCAGATATTAGATCACATCATTGATGATAAAATCAGCACGACTGAAAAAAGCCTCGCATATTTCAGCGATTGGGCTACAGAAGAAAAGTTTCAGGATAAAAAGAAAACAGAGCTGAAACAGGAATTTAAACAATTTATCCAAATGAATGATAATGTCGCTGCGGTATTTTCAAGCGGCAAAGACGGGCGCTGACATGCCAAGTGACTTTAATGCTTTGGAACGAGATTGGTACAAAGAAGCAATGGCCAATAAAGGCAAAACAATTGTCACTGAGCCTTATGAATCGATTTCATCAGGAAAAATGGTCGTCACCATCGCACGTCAAACGGTGGATGGGTCAGGTGTTGTCGCCATTGATATGAAAATTGATGACTTAGTCACTACCGCGAAAGGAATCAATATCGGAAAAGAAGGCTATGCTTTTATTTTGAGCCAAAACAAGAAAGTCATCGCCTACTCCGGAGAAAAAGCGGGAACAGAGCTAAAAGGGGACTGGGTTGATAAGCTCTACAAGGATAAAAGCGGGGACTTTGAATATACGTACAAAGGCAAAAAGAAAAAAATGGCATTTGCAACAAGCGAAACAACAGGCTGGAAAATCAGCGGCACGATGTATGCAAACGAGATTCACGATGCTGCAAGCAGGGTTCTGATCATGGCTTCAATCGTTCTGGCGATTGCCATCGCAGCTGGAATGACGGCGATTTATTTTGTGATTCGATCCATCACAAAGCCATTGAGACGCATTGTCGCATCCGCTGAAAAAATTAGTGAAGGCGATCTAACCGAAACGATTGAAATCAATTCAAAAGATGAACTCGGCGTTCTGAGCGAGAGCTTCAATCATATGGCACACTCGCTTCGCTCGCTCATTCACGGGATCAAAGACTCAGTAGAACACGTTGCCTCATCGTCTGAAGAGCTGACTGCATCGGCAGACCAGACAAGCAGAGCCACTGAGCACATTACGATGGCTATCGAGCAATTTTCAAACGGCAGTGAAAGCCAAAGCGAGAAAATAGAAACGACAACCGAACAAATTAATGAAATGAATGACGGATTGGCAGAGCTGGCGCGCCAAATGAACACAATTGACCATTCTGTAAAAGCAGCGGAACAAGTGGTGAAAGGGCTGGAGATCAAATCAAAGGATATCACGAATATTTTGCGTGTCATCAACGGCATTGCGGATCAAACCAATCTTTTGGCTTTAAATGCCGCCATTGAAGCGGCCAGAGCGGGTGAATACGGACGGGGCTTCTCAGTCGTCGCTGAGGAAGTGAGAAAGCTCGCGGTACAGTCGGCTGACTCGGCAAAAGAAATTGAATCGCTGATCAGTGAAATAGTAAAAGAAATTCACACATCACTGAACGTGCTTCAGTCCGTAAACAAAGAAGTTGAAACAGGGCTTGTCATGACGGATGAAACTAAACAGAGCTTCAAACATATATCGCAAATGACCAATCAAATTGCTTCCGAGCTGCAAAACATGAATGCGACGGTTGAGGAGCTGTCAGCGGGAGCTCAAGAAATTTCCGCAGCTTCAAATGATATCACAGCCATTTCTAAGGAAAGCTCGGATGGCATCCAAGATATCGCCGCTTCAGCTGAGGAACAGCTGGCATCCATGGAGGAGATTAGTTCATCTGCACTGACGCTTGAAAGAATGTCTGAAGAACTCCGTGATCTGACAAAACAATTTAAAGTGGATAGACAATAGGTCTAAAATACTATTTATTTATGGGAAATTAGTTACTTTCGTTAAATTTCTTCTTTTTTGCTGTATATATTTACCCATTTCCAGCCGATATGAAGGGTAGCATAAAAAAGGAGAAATGAATGATGAAAAAAATACTCCAACTCATAAAACAAAGATCAATTACACGGAAGCTTCTCGTTTCCTTTCTGTCGATCCTCATCATACCGGTTGTTATATTGGCGATCTTTGCCTATCAATCGGCTAGCAGCTCACTCGACAGACAGATGATGGGGAGCGCATTGGAAAATGTACAGCAATTAAACGAAATCATTAACACCAGCATCGGCGAAAAAGAAAACAGTGCTGATTATTTCAGCGAATGGCTGACAAAAGAGAAATACAATGCAAAAAGCAATGCAAGCATTGCAGAGAAATTCTCACAATATATCAGCATTAACAAGGATGTAGAATCCATTTATACAAGTGACACAAAAGGGCACTTTACCCGCTATCCGGATCTTCCGATGCCAAGTGGCTATAATCCGGTTGAACGCGACTGGTACAAAAAAGCGGTTGCAAATAAAGGGAAAGTCGTGATCACAGACCCTTATAAAACCGCGTCGACAAATACGATGGTTGTGACAATCGCCCAGCAGACAAAAGATGGTTCAGGCGTTATCGCAATCAACATGACGATTGAAAATCTGCTGAAAACAACCAAAAAAGTCAACATCGGCACACAAGGCTACGCATTTATCATGACGAAGGACAAAAAAGTTGTCGCACACCCGAATGAAAAATCAGGAACTGAATTAAAAGGCGACTGGCTCGATAAGATGTTGAGTGCTGATAAAGGCGATTTTCAATACACCATGGATGGCGATAAGAAAAAAATGGCCTTTGACACAAACAAGTTGACGGGATGGAAGATCGGCGGCACCATGTATTTGGATGAAATCCATGAGGCAGCCCAGCCTGTCCTTCACCTTGCTTTAATTGTCTTGGCCGCAGCTATTATCATAGGGATTATCGTCATGACTTTGATCATTCGGTCGATTACAACACCGCTGAAACAGCTTGTCGGTTCCTCTAAGCGGATCAGCGAGGGAGATTTGACGGAAACCATTGATATCCGTTCAAAAGATGAATTGGGCGAGCTTGGCAAAAGCTTTAACAATATGGCTTCGTCACTTCGTTCTCTCATACACGCCATCCAGGATTCCGTAGATAATGTTGCCGCTTCCTCTGAGGAGCTCACTGCATCAGCTGCGCAAACGAGCAAGGCAACAGAGCACATTACATTGGCGATTGAACAATTTTCTAACGGCAATGAAAAACAAAACGAAAACATTGAAACGGCAGCAGAGCACATTTATCAAATGAATGACGGGTTGACGAATATGGCTCAAGCTTCTGAAGTGATCACTGATTCATCTGTTCAATCGACAGAAATTGCAAGTGAAGGCGGCAAGCTTGTTCATCAAACCATCGGCCAAATGAATGTCATTGACAAGTCCGTTAAAGAAGCGGAGCAAGTCGTACGCGGATTGGAAACGAAATCGAAAGATATTACAAACATTTTGCGTGTGATCAACGGCATCGCAGACCAGACGAACCTGCTTGCCTTAAACGCAGCAATTGAAGCAGCGCGCGCAGGCGAGTACGGCCGCGGCTTCTCCGTTGTAGCGGAAGAAGTAAGAAAACTGGCAGTACAGTCAGCAGATTCAGCAAAAGAGATTGAAGGATTAATCATCGAAATTGTGAAGGAAATCAATACATCACTCGGCATGTTCCAATCTGTCAATCAAGAGGTGCAGACAGGACTTGACATCACAGATAAAACAGAAATGAGCTTCAAACGCATTTCTGAAATGACGAACCAAATCGCCGGCGAACTGCAAAATATGAGTGCGACGGTTCAGCAGCTTTCTGCCAGCTCCGAAGAAGTTTCGGGAGCGTCTGAGCACATTGCATCGATTTCAAAAGAAAGTTCAGCGCATATACAAGATATCGCGGCGTCAGCCGAAGAGCAGCTTGCTTCCATGGAAGAAATCAGCTCGTCTGCAGAGACCCTTTCGTCTATGGCGGAAGAGCTTCGCGATATGACCAAACGATTCAAAATCGAATAATAAGCCTTAACACCCAAGCTTGTTACGCTTGGGTGTTTTTTTTAGTTTTTTTATTAAACCTTTTATCCTAGTTTGACGATATTAGATTTATCTTAAAGGAGGAGTCAACAAGAATGGGAAAATTCATACATTGGATCAAACAGCCATCGATCAGCAAACCGCTAATCGCTGCGTTTCTGGCAGTGCTTATTTTGCCGGTTGGGGTTTTAGCATATTTCAGTTATCAATCAGCTTGGAACGCGTTAGACAGAGAGCTCATAAACAGTGCGAAGGGAAATGTTGAAGAACTAAACAGTACGCTGCAAAATAAATTAGAAGATAAAGTAAAAGCAATAGATTATTATAGTGAGACAGTCGATAAAGACATATTGCTAGGCAAAAACAAAACATTACTGAAAGAGAAATTTAAGCAGTACACGACACTTAACGACGATGTAGGCGCAATCTATGCTGCTTCAGAAGATAGGAAGCTTTATAAATATCCGGATAGCGGTGTTCCGAAAGGTTTCGATCCGACAGGACGTGACTGGTACAAACAGGCGGTTGCGGAAAAAGGACAAGCTGTTTTCTCAGAACCGTATACTGATGAAGCGACAGGAGATATCGTTGTCACAATTTCAAAACAATTAAAAGACGGTTCAGGGTTATAGCACTTGATTTAAACCTGGATGAAGTGCTTACTGCATCACAAAGAATCAAAATCGGTAAAGAAGGCTTTGCATTTATTACAACTGGCAACAAAAAATATATCGCCCATCCGACCATTAAGCCGGGGACAACCGGTTCCGGCGATTGGACAAACCAAGTATATTCCAAAAAAGAAGGCTCATTTGAATATACATTCGAAGGCAAAGAAAAGAAAATGGCCTTTACGACAAATAAACTGACTGGCTGGAAAATCGCGGGCACATATTTTGTCAGTGAATTGCAAGATGCGTCAAGTCCGGTGCTGAACACTGCGGTTATCATTCTATGCGTGTCAATTGTAATCGGCGGCATACTCATACTCTATATTATCCGTGCCATCACCAAGCCGTTAAGAAAACTTGTCTCAACGTCTGCAAAAATCAGCAGCGGAGATCTCACAGAAGTCATTGACATTCACTCGAAAAACGAGTTTGGCCAGCTTGGCGAAAGCTTTAATGAAATGTCTGCATCATTGCGTTCTGTAATCGGCGTTATTCAAACGTCTGTAGAAAACGTTGCTTCATCTTCTGAGGAGCTGACGGCAAGCGCAGCCCAAACGAGCAAGGCAACTGAGCATATTACACTTGCCATCGAACAGTTCTCAGATGGCAACGAGGCACAAAGCGAGAAACTGGAAACAAGCTCAAATCATCTTTCTCAAATGAACGAGGGGATTTCAAAAGTGGCTCAGGCCTCTTCAACCATTACGAAATCATCGATTCAGTCCTCTGAGGCAGCGGGCAGCGGAGAAAAGCTGGTGGAGCATACAGTCGGCCAGATGAAAACAATTGACCAATCCGTTCAAAAAGCGGAAGCGGTTGTAAAGGGTCTTGAAACAAAATCGCAAGACATCACAAGCATCTTGAATGTGATTAATGGCATTGCTGATCAAACCAACCTGCTTGCATTAAATGCTGCGATTGAGGCGGCAAGAGCGGGAGAGTACGGAAGAGGTTTCTCAGTAGTTGCGGAAGAGGTTAGAAAACTTGCTGTACAATCAGCAGACTCAGCCAAGGAAATTGAAGGATTAATTCAAGAGATTGTCAGGGAAATCAGCACCTCACTTTCGATGTTCCAATCCGTGAATCATGAAGTGAAAGAAGGCTTGCAGATTACGGATCAAACAGCGGAAAGCTTTAAACAAATCTATGAGATGACAACCCAAATTTCTGGCGAATTGCAAAACTTGAACGAGACGGTTGAACAATTGTCAGCCGGATCACAGGAAGTGTCAAGTGCTGTTGAAGATATTTCTGCGGTGGCGAAAGAAAGCTCAGCAGGCATTCAGGATATCGCAGCTTCGGCGGAAGAACAGCTTGCGTCCATGGAAGAAATCAGCTCTTCAGCGGAAACGTTGGCAAACATGGCGGAAGAACTTCAGGGCATTACGAAGAAATTTAAAATTGAATCATAATGAAACGAGAAAGCGGCATATCTGCTGCTTTCTTTTTTGTCGAAAACAAAAATAAACAAAAACAATTCAAAAACAAACAGAAATCATATATAATGAAAACGGATACAAATAAAAGGGGATGGAGGAATATCAAATATGGTGAAGCATATATGGGATTCAGACCGAGCTGCAAAGCTGCCTAAAGGTGTAGAGGAATTGGTGTATAGGTCCAATTTGATCGGGTCAGACCGCACTGTCTGCAACTGGGGCGGGGGGAATACATCTATGAAAACAACGGAAAAGGATTTTAGAGGCCGTGAAATAGAAGTCATGTGGGTAAAAGGAAGCGGTTCGGATTTGGCAACAATGAAAACGCATAACTTTACCGGTTTGAAATTAGATGATATCCGCCCGCTGATTAAAAGGGACCAAATGCCAGATGAAGAAATGGTAGACTACCTGTCTCATTGTATGATAGACAGCAAACATCCCCGCCCTTCAATTGAAACGCTATTACACGCTTTTCTGCCATACAAACATGTTGACCATACCCATCCAGATGCGATTATCAGCATATGCTGTGCAGATAATGGAAAACAAATCGCTGAAGACATTTACGGAAACCGATTTGTATGGGTGCCATACGTTCGCCCTGGATTTACTTTGTCTAAAATGATCGCTGAAGGCGTAGCAAACAATCCCCACGCCGAGCTTATATTAATGGAGAAACACGGCTTAGTCACTTGGGGAGAGACGTCTGAAACATGTTATCAAAAAACGATATCCATCATTCAAGAAGCCGAGCAGTATGTTAACGATCGTATCAATCAGCATGAGGTATTCGGAGGCAAAAGGTATCAGCCGCTGCCGGAGGATAAAAGAAAACAAATCTTGGCAGGCATCATGCCTGTGATCAGAGGAGCAGTAAGTGAAGAAAAGAAAATGATCCTTTCCTATGATGATCATGACGATGTCTTGGAATTTGTAAACAGTGTCCAAGCGCCAGCACTTTCGCAAATCGGTGCGGCATGCCCGGATCACCTTGTTCACACAAAACGGGTTCCGCTGTACATTGATTGGAATCCGGAAACTCAAGATGTGCACAAGCTTGCAGATCTGATCAAGTCAGGAGTCGAGACCTTTACATCAGAGTATCAGGCTTACTTTACACGCAATCAGCAGGATGGGGATCAAATCTTTGAATCCGCCCCGCGGGTGATATTGATTCCTGGAATCGGAATGGTGAATACAGGAAAAAGTTATGCCATGTCTAAAGTAAGCGGGGCTTTATATCGGAGGGCCATCGCCGTGATGAAAGGAGCAACCGCTCTGGGGCAATTTGTTTCTTTACATGAAAATGAATCCTACCATGTCGAATATTGGCCGCTCGAACTATATAAACTCACGCTGGCCCCGCCGGAAGCAGAATTTTCCCGAAAAGTAGCGTTGATAACTGGAGGAGCCGGCGGAATCGGCAGTGCAGCATGCCGCCGATTTGCAGCTGAGGGAGGGCACGTGATCGTAGCTGATCTGAATATAGAAGGCGCACAGAAAATTGCCGGGGAAATAAACGATGCATACGGAGAAGGACGGGCAATGGCTGTCAAAATGGATGTGACAAAGGAGGAAGACGTACAATCAGCTTTTGAACGAGCGGCGCTTGCTTACGGCGGCATTGATATCGTCGTCAATAATGCCGGGCTGGCCACATCAAGCCCATTTGACGAAACAAGTCTAAAAGAATGGAATCTTAATATGAATGTTTTAGGAACAGGCTATTTCCTTGTAGCCCGTGAAGCGTTTAAACAGATGAAACACCAAAATAGAGGCGGAAGCATGGTATTTGTCGGATCGAAAAATTCGGTTTATGCGGGCAAAAACGCCTCTGCCTACAGCTCGGTTAAGGCGCTTGAAACCCATTTAGCAAGATGCATTGCTGCAGAAGGTGGAGAATTCGGCATTAGGGTCAACTCTGTTTTGCCTGATGCGGTTCTTCAAGGATCGGCAATCTGGGGTTCAAGCTGGCGGGAGGAACGAGCCGCGGCGTACGGGATTGAACCAGATCAGCTGGAGGAACATTACCGGAAACGGACAGCATTGCTCGTCAATATTTACCCGGAGGATATTGCCGAAGCCATTGCATTCTTCGCTTCTTCTAAAGCCGAAAAAACAACGGGCTGCATGATCACGGTAGACGGCGGCGTCCCTGCTGCTTTTACGCGTTAGAAATATGCTATGATAAAAAATAAAAGACGGACTACGATATGAGGAAGGGCGTTACCGATGCTAGTAGCAGAACGGCAGCAAAAAATAGTGGAAATAGTAAATATGCGTTCAAGCATCCGCGTTTCCGAATTAAGTGACATATTTTCAGTCACAGAGGAAACCATTCGGCGTGATCTTGAAAAGCTTGAAAAAGAACATAAACTGAGCCGGAGCCACGGAGGAGCGGTCAGTATTCAGCAGAAGGAATCAGAAATTCATTTTTCTGAACGGGAAATCACGAATGTCATCGAAAAAAAAGCCATCGCTCACGAAGCGGCCAAATATGTAAAAAGCGGAGACCGAATTATTCTCGATGCAAGCACAACTGCCTGGTACATGGCGAAAATACTCCCTGACATTGAGCTCACCGTGATTACAAACTCAATGAAAGCAGCTATTGAACTCAGCAATAAAGAAAACATATCAGTCATTTCAACAGGCGGCATTTTGCTGGAAAAATCATTATCGTTTGCCGGCCCGTTAGCAGAGCGTTCACTTGAGACCTATCATGTCAATAAAACCTTTCTGTCATGTAAGGGATTTGACGTACACAACGGGATGAGTGATTCAAATGAGTGGCAGGCGCTGCTCAAAAAACGGATGATCGAAAGGTCGGACCAGACCATTTTGATGGCCGATTCAAGCAAATGGGGGAACCGCGAGTTTTCACATATTGCCTCGCTGCAAGATGTCAGCCGCCTTATTACGGATTCTGGACTTGATCCGGCATCGGTAAAAGCTCTTGAGGACAAAAAGGTGAAGGTGACAGCTGTTCCTCTTTCGAAGAGAGGGTGAAAGGATGATTTATACTGCCATTGATATAGGCGCATCAAGCGGGAGAATCATGGTAGGTGAACTGAATGAAGGGAAGCTTGACATACAAGAGATTCACAGGTTCGCTAACGGTTTCAGTCAAAGAGACGGGCATTGCTTTTGGGATATTGATCATTTGCTAAAACAAATCCTGCAAGGACTGCAAAAAGTAAAGACGCTTGGGTATGAACACTGCACCGTAGGCATTGATACATGGGCAGTTGATTATGTCTTACTGGACGAAAAAGGCGATCGGTTGCGGGAAGCAATCTCCTACCGTGATAGAAGAACAGATCACACAATAGACAAACTGGAACATACCCTCTCAAAAGCCGCAATTTATCAAAAAACAGGAATACAATTTCAGCCTTTCAACACGATCTATCAATTGTATGAGGAAGACCGTGAGCTGCTGATAAAGACAGACAAAATTATGATGATTCCTGATTATTTAGGCTATTGTTTAACCGGAAAAGCTGTAACGGAAATCACAAATGCGTCCACAACACAGCTTTTAAACGCCTCAACGGGAAATCTTGATCCTGAATTGCTTGAAGCCGTGTCCGTTCAGGAACAGCAATTTGCCCCGCTGACTGAACCGGGGTGTGAACTCGGGAAGCTAAGAAATGAGTGGTTCCCGGATTATGATCTCCCGGCGTGCAAGGTGATGACAGTCGCAACACATGATACGGCCTCGGCCGTCATTGCAGCGCCAGGAATAAATGATGGCTGGGCGTATATCAGCAGCGGAACATGGTCGTTAATCGGGGTTGAAAACAAAACACCGATAATAACTGATCTTGCTTTAGAAAACAACTATACAAATGAACGCGGCGCAAACAACACCATTCGCTTTCTCAAAAACATTATCGGCATGTGGGTGATACAAGAAGTCAGACAACAGTTACAAGCAGATTACTCTTTCCAGCAGCTTGCAGAAGAAGCCAAAAAAACAGAACCATTCCAGCAATTTATAAACTTAAATGATAAACGTTTCCTGAATCCAGAAAACATGATAAAGGAAATACAACATTATTGCAGACAAACCCGCCAAAAGACTCCTCGCACTGCAGGCGAACTTGCCTGCTGCATCTACAGCAATTTAGCCATCATCTATGCGATAGCCATCAAAGAGCTCGAAACAATCACAGAAAAACCGATCGAGCAATTTCATATCATCGGCGGCGGAGCCCGGAATGATTTCTTAAATCAATTAACGGCAGACATGAGTGGAAAAGCGGTATATGCAGGGCCGATAGAGGCAACTGCCACCGGAAATCTTTTGATGCAAATGATTGCTGCCAAAGAAGTCAAAGACATAAAAGAAGCCCGGCAAGTCGTCAGAAATTCCTTTCCGATCAAAGTGTTTACACCTAAAGACATTGACAGAAGCACGATCATTCAGTCATTTCAGCAAACTGTTTTGAAAGCGCTATCTAAATGATGAAGAGGTGAAAAGGTTTGAAAAGAAAAGCCAGTATCATGTTTGTCCATCAAGACAAGTACGAAGAATACAAACAGCGGCATGATGACATTTGGCCTGAGATGGCAGAAGCACTCAAAGCTCATGGAGCACACCATTATTCCATTTTTCTAGACGAGGAAACAGGCAGGCTTTTTGCATATTTAGAAATAGAGGATGAAGAGAAATGGAGAAAGATGGCGGACACGGAAGTTTGCCGAAGATGGTGGAAATCGATGGCGCCATTAATGAAAACAAATTCGGATTTCAGTCCTGTTTCGATAGATCTAAAGGAAGTTTTTTATTTGGATTAAAAAACTGATAAAGGGAGAGAGCCGTATGACCATAAAAGCCAATTATGACAGTGCAAAACAGGCATATGAAAAATGGGGAATTGATGTTGAAGAGGCGCTTCGGCAATTAGAGCAAGTGCCCATTTCGATCCATTGCTGGCAGGGTGACGACATTGAAGGCTTTGAAGTAAATAAGGGCGAGCTTTCAGGCGGAATTGACGTGACTGGCAATTATCCCGGAAAAGCGCAAACTCCTGAAGAATTAAGAAGAGATTTGGAGAAGGCTCTTTCTCTCATTCCTGGAAAGCACCGCGTAAACCTGCATGCGATATACGCAGAAACAAACAGGGAAGCGGTAGAACGTGACGAATTGAAGCCGCAGCATTTTGAAAACTGGGTGAAATGGGCAAAAAACCTTGGTCTCGGTTTAGATTTTAATCCAACCTTGTTTTCGCATGAGAAAGCGGCTGACGGACTCACCCTTTCACACCCTGATCCCGACATCAGAGAATTTTGGATCAGGCATTGCATCGCTTGCCGCCGTATCGGGGAATACTTCGGGAAAGAATTAGGAACACCTTGCTTGACGAATATTTGGATTCCCGACGGCTATAAGGATATCCCGAGTGATAGGCTGACACCGCGTAAAAGACTAAAAGAATCACTGGATCGGATCTTCGCAGAGGAGATCAGTGAACATCACAATCTTGATTCAATCGAGAGCAAGCTGTTCGGGCTTGGCTCCGAATCATATGTTGTCGGATCTCATGAATTTTATTTAGCTTATGCTTTGACGAATCATAAGCTTTGTTTACTTGATACAGGCCATTTCCATCCGACTGAGACGGTATCAAACAAGATCTCGTCCATGCTGCTTTACACAGACAAGCTTGCCTTGCACGTATCGCGGCCTGTTCGTTGGGATAGCGACCATGTAGTGGTTTTGGATGATGAATTGAGAGAAATCGCTCTTGAAATTGTACGAAATCATGCTCTTGAGAAGGTCGCCATCGGTCTGGATTTTTTCGATGCCAGCATTAACCGTGTAGCCGCCTGGACCATCGGAACGAGAAATATGATCAAAGCTTTATTGTATGCCCTGCTTCTCCCGAACGGATATTTAAAACAATTGCAGGAAGAGGGCCGCTATACAGAAAGGCTGGCCCTGATGGAGGAATTCAAAACATATCCTTTCGGAGCCATCTGGGATTCCTACTGTGAGCAAATGGGCGTTCCGGTAAAAGAGGCATGGCTTCATGACATCAAAGAATATGAGCAACAGGTGCTTTTAAAAAGGAAGGCATCTTCTCCGATTGCCTAATAAAAAATCCGCCGCGGCATTTGCACGCGGGCGGATTTTTTTAAGCTTGATCAGCAGGGTATACAATCCCCATTTGCTTTCTTGCTTCTTCCATAATCTTTGCGGTGGTCAAAGACCGTTCAAATGTATTTTCTTCAGATTCCAGCTTATTCTCTTTTATGAGCGTGACAAATTCTTCTGCTTCATAGAACATCGCTGGTTTAGGATCAGGGATCGCGATGTTTTCAAGGCGGCCGTCCCGGTAGCGGATTTCAACACGTTCAGGCCGGTGAATCGTATCGATTACAATCGTCCCGTCTTCACCCTGGATTTCAGCCGGGGCATAGGAAGTAGAGATTTTGGAATGCATCAGAACAGCTTCGAACCCGTCGTAAGACAGAATGACAGTTCCTTCTCCGTCCACTCCGGAGGATAAAGCATATCCGTTTGCTTTTACATCCTTCGGCGCGCCAAACAACACAACAGCCGGATAAATACAATAGACGCCAATATCCATTAATGACCCATTGGAAAGCTCAGGCTGAAACGCATTCAAAACAGTTCCGCTTCTGAACGCGTCATATCGTGAGGAATACTGGCAGTAGCTTGCGGTAAATCTGCGGACAGTGCCGATTTTATGCAGGTGTTTTTTCAGCTCTTTGAAATTCGGCAGGAAAGTGGTCTTCATTGCTTCCATGAGAACAACGCCGTTTGCCTTAGCCGCTGAGATCATCTCTTCTGTTTCTTTTGTATTCGAAGCAAACGGCTTCTCACAAAGCACATGCTTGCCATGGTTCATAAAGAGAACGGCTTGTTCCTTGTGAAGAGCGTTCGGGCTCGCTATGTATACGGCATCAAAGCAATCGCTCGCCGCCATTTCCTGAAGGTCTGAGAAGGCATGCGCAGCGTTGTGTTTAGCAGCAAACTCGCCAGCGCGTTCAGCCGATCTTGAATAAACAGCAGTCAGCTGAAAATCTTCGATATCCGCTGCTGACTCAAGAAAGCGGTCTGTAATCCAGTTGGTTCCTATTATTGCAAAACGTATCACTCGTATCGCTCCTTTTGCATGATATAGCTAAATTATAGCTTAAAAAGAACAAAATCACATGATAGATATAAATAGAATGTTAAAACCGTGAAAGCTTTTCCAGCAATTAACGGTTTTTATTTTTCATTATAGGGACGATAGTGTACAATTTAATTAAACTATGTATGACGGAGGAACGATAGTGGAGACGTTGCAAACATGGAGCGGCAGATTCAAGCGATTCTTCTTGGACAATAAGTTTGTTTTATTTTTGCTTGTGCTGCTGCTGATTGGTTTAAATATTCTAGTATTTACAAAAACATCATTTATTTTCACCCCGATTATTGTTCTTCTCAAAACGATATCACTTCCGATTATTTTGACAGGCATTGTTTTTTATCTGTTAAACCCGGTCGTCGATTTCCTTGAGAGAAGAAGAATAAGAAGAATCTATTCTATATTGCTGCTATATCTATTGGTTATCGGGCTGATCACGATCACAATCGTGTCGATCATTCCCTTCTTAAAAGAACAAATTATGAGTTTAATCGACAACATCCCAAGATATGTGGATATCGTTGAAAATCAGACGAAACAGCTGATCGGCAGCAACTTCGTCAATCAGGCCCAGCAAACGACGAACATCAATATATCTGATCTCGCAACAAAGGTTTCAGATCAGGCAGCGACAATTGTGAACAGTACCTTTACCGGCGTTGGGAATTTTATCGGCGCCCTGACTGAGATTATCATTTCAATCGTTACGGTTCCGTTTATCCTTTTCTATTTGTTAAAGGACGGAAAAAAATTGCCGGTCTACATACTGAAGTTTGTTCCGACGCAATTGAAAGAACAGACATACACAGTCTTAAGCGAAATGAATCATCGGTTAAGCTCTTATATCAGAGGCCAGATCATTGTCAGCTTCTGTATCGGGTTTTTGCTGTTTATCGGTTATTTGATTATCGGGCTGGATTATGCTTCATTGCTTGCAGTCATTGCGGCTTGCACAAGCATCGTTCCATATTTAGGGCCAACGATTGCCATTACGCCTGCGATTATCATTGCCATAGTGACATCGCCGCTCATGCTGCTTAAGCTGGTGATCGTTTGGACGATTGTTCAGCTGATTGAAGGGAAGCTGATCTCTCCGCAAATTATGGGAAAAAACCTTCACATCCATCCGATTACGATTATTTTTCTGCTGTTAACAGCCGGCAAGCTGTTCGGCGTTGTTGGAATCATTCTTGCGATTCCCGGCTATGCGGTTGCCAAAGTCATTACGACACATTTATTTGACTGGTTTAAAATGCGGTCACATTTATACGATGAAGAAAAAAATGAAAATACGCCGGGGCATAAAGTGTGATTTTCGTTTATAGTTATATAAGACGGGCTTTCCATTTATGGGAAGCTCCCGTTATGTAAAAAAATAAATGTCTAATGGGGAGAATCAAAATCATGACTCTATGGGAATTGTTTGTAGCCGCCATTTTAGGAATCGTAGAAGGATTAACAGAGTACGCGCCGGTTTCTTCGACAGGACATATGATTATAGTAGACGACATCTGGCTTAAATCAAGTAATCTGATGTCAGAAGAAGCTGCTAACTCATTCAAGGTGGTTATTCAGCTAGGCTCCATTTTAGCAGTAGCTATCGTGTTTAAAGACCGAATTTTAAATTTACTGGGCTTGAAAAAAAATATTACAAGCGACCAGGAGCAGGGACATAAATTAAGCATTGCCCAAATTGCCGTCGGACTCGTGCCTGCAGCTGTTCTCGGCTTTTTGTTTGAAGATTACATTGATGAATATTTATTTTCCGTTAAAACTGTGGCCATCGGTTTAATTGCCGGGGCAATCCTCATGCTTTTTGCTGACTGGGTCAATAAACGGAAAACAGCGACAGACACACTCGACCGCATTTCCTATAAACAGGCGATAGCCGTCGGCTTATTCCAATGTCTTGCCCTTTGGCCGGGTTTCTCGCGTTCTGGTTCAACCATATCCGGAGGTGTTATTCTCGGATTAAACCACCGAGCTGCAGCCGACTTTACGTTTATTATGGCGATGCCGATCATGATGGGAGCCAGCTTTCTAAGCCTCGTGAAGCATTGGGACAGCTTAAGCTCGGATCTGATGCCATTTTTCATCGTCGGCTTTATCTGTGCCTTTGTTGTCGCACTGTTTGTCGTCCGTTTCTTCTTAAGGCTGATTAACAAAATCAAACTTGTCCCATTTGCAATCTATCGAATTATTCTCGGTGTGATTTTACTTTTGATCATGATGTAAGTCGAAAATAAGGCTCTTTTACGAGCCTTATTTTTTCTGTCAATTCAAGAGGAAACAGCTTGTTTTTCAAAATAAAATCATCTATAATAAACATGACATTACATACGGGGCCATAGCTCAGCTGGGAGAGCGCTACGCTGGCAGCGTAGAGGTCAGGGGTTCGAGCCCCCTTGGCTCCATACCTGTAAACCCTTATTCTATAAGGGTTTTTTTGTTTTGAGGAAAAGATTCATTCTCTGAATCCTCCAGTTGAGCGAAGTCAAAGTGAGCAGTTTATCTGTCAATCATGAATTTTCCAATACCTCCTTTTGTTCCTCAAAGACCGTCATGTCTTCCAAAGGAGGGGAGTAGACATGAAGAGACACCATTCGTTCGGATGTGGGATTAGACATTTTGTGAATTAAACCTTTGGTTGAAATAAGGCATTCTCCTTCGTGGACAAAGTATGAATTGGAGAGTTCTGCGTGTTCGCCGGCTGAGCGATAAATAGAATTAAGAAGCTTTCCTTCTAACACCATTGCACAACCAATGGATTGACCATGATCGTGGACTGTTGTCTCCTTGTTTGGCGGAATGTTAATCACGATAATTTCCAATTCATTATTTCGATAGATGGTATTTCGGCCGTAAGCGTACTGGTCTGGTTCCTTAATATACGGTTGACTCAATTTTGCTGCGTTTGGAATTTGTTTTAAAGACGTTGCTAAATCTTTAACCGGTGGATTTTTCAAGCCGCTAAAAATGTCTTGGATACACTCATACAGTTCCATTCGTTTTGCCTCCCGGAATATTTAGAATTTCCTTACATTGGTATTTCATAGGTTAATTCATGGTATTTACCCATATACAATTTAGAGGCGGCAAATGCCCAGTGAACACAAAAAAATGTGCGGCCAAAATGTTGTCTTATCACCAACTTATTCGAGTTTATTAGTTGGAATAGTGGGTTGAAAGGATTAAAACGGCCTGATTTAATTCGCTTGAGGGAACGAGCAGGGATTCATAAGTGCAGTTCTAGACACAATATCGGGGAAAAGCTTTCAAGCTTTCTATGTTGTGCTTGAAATTTACTCCATTGACAAAACACAATCGATTTGAAATAATATTTGATTATATGCTCATTTATTCACATAATTATAATAAAATAATATCATTTCCCCTGAAAGGGATAATATTAGAATGAAAGCTAATGGTATGCAAAATCTATTAGCTTCTTTTGTTTTCAAAAAATGATGTGTTTCGCATGGATTCATATAGGAAGGAATGACAACATGAAGACAAAACACTATTGGGTGATTTCTTTGCTCGCCGTCTTAGCGGTCGGGCCGGGATTGATGTCTAACACGGCATTGTCGTCAGTTCAAGGCCTTGTTCAGAAAGCGGTTGGAACAAGTGTCTTCACATCAGTAAATCCGATATTGATCGGCAATATGGCCTTTGCCTTGTTAGTTCCGGCAGGACCGCTGCTGAGGAAAAAATTCGGTGCGCGTCCCGTCTATCTGGCTTCATTACCTGTCTTTATACTAGGCTCACTGCTCATCGCATGTTCAGGCGATATTGCATGGATGGCGGCAGGGCGCTTTTTACAGGGGGCGGCAACAGGCGTCATGCTGATGATTATGATTCCAATGCTTGTACTGTCATTCCCGATTGAACGCAGGAACTATGCACTGCTTGTGCTGATCGGGGGATTCTATGGTTCTGTTATCATCGGCACAATCCTCGGAACCATTGCAACAAGCTGCGGGCATTGGAGATGGCTGTTTTTCATCTTTGGCACCTTGTCCCTGATCGGTGTCGCGGTGAGCTATTTCTTTCTTCATGACGAGCATCACGGGGCGTCGGATCAAGAACAGCCGCTTGATCATGCGGAAATTCTTTTATCTGTTTTCCTTGCCGCAGCCTCAGCGGTTTCATTCATTTTTCTGCAAAAATGGGGGCTGTCATCGGGTTATGTATGGATTGGTTTCGGGGTGACGTTATGTTTGCTCATTGGTCTATTGATTGTGGAATATAAAGTGAAAAACCCATTCATATCTATTAAACTGATGCTGCTGCCAAAACCGGTGCTTGGCTTATTGATCATAGCTGCAGGGACGATAACGGTAGCTGTCAGCCTGTCTGCTTTTCAAGGCTTGCTCCGTCAAATGTATGATATTTCTCAGGAGCATCTCATTCTTTTACACTTGACTCTTTTAATCGGAGTGGCGATCGCGGCCATTTTGAGCGCTCTGTTTTATGATAAAGTCGGACCAGGGATGCTCGGTATTATCGGCGGACTCATTCTCGTCTTTGTGAATTTTCAATGGCTGCATATGCAGGATCGATCATCTCTTTATATGTTCGCGGCACTGTTTATCATGCTTGCAGCGGGAACAGGCCTGACAGTCGCCGCAGGGCTGATGGGAGCTGCCATGGGAGGCCCGCTGCCTGATTTGGTCAAGAGAATGACAGCTGTTCAGTTTTTAAGATTGTTTGTCTATATGGGAGTTCCTATTCTCATCGGCTTTTTCACGAAAAAAGATGCTGCCAGACAAAGCGGTTCGGTACAGGATTCTATGATGACTGCTTATCATGATCTCTTCTTCATTTCTTTTATCCTTAGCGTGCTGCTCGTCTGCCTGTCATTTTGTATGAATGCCACTGGAATGGGGCACAAGCTGGCACATAAACCACATGATAAAGCGAAAACAGCTTCGGAAAAACCGGCCGTTTCAGCAGAAGGTTTGTCGAAGGCAACTGTCAAATCTTATAAAGTAATAAATGATACGGAATATCGTAATGCACTCAGAAATTTACAAAAATAGAAACATGGTAAAAACCTTTTCATTGAGCGAAAAGGTTTTTATTTTGCAATCTTTTCCCAACTTTATCCCTAAAGAATTGAAAAATATTAGAAGTGCAAGTAAAATTCTAAAAGGTAGATTCTTTTACATTCGTAATCTTTTAATTCGAAGGAAGGTTTTCATGGCCCGTAAAAAACTTAAAAAACGTAAACTCTTGATTTCACTATTTTTCCTTGTATCGATTCCGCTAGCTCTGTTTGTTTTAGCGACAACTTTATCAAAACCGATTGAAATATCCAAAGAAACTGAAGAAATCGATGAACAGCAAGTATTTATAGACAGTCTGTCCGGACATGCCCAAATTTTGTATGAAAAATACCATGTTCTCCCCAGCATCACAATTGCTCAGGCCATTCTCGAATCGGACTGGGGGAACAGTGAACTGGCTGCTAAGGCCAACAACCTTTTTGGCGTAAAAGGGAATTATAAAGGCCATCATGTCACGATGGAAACGGACGAAGTTGAAAAAGGGAAAAGAAAAACCATTCGCGCGAAGTTTCGAAAATACAGCACGTTTTTTGAATCTATGGATGATCACGCCCAATTGTTCGTCCGTGGCACATCGTGGAATAAAAAGAAGTATAAACCGGTGCTTGAGGCAGGGAATTATAAGGAAGCGGCAACCGCCCTGCAAACATCAGGATATGCTACAGACCCTGACTACGCTGACAAAATCAGCGCTATTGTGGAAAAATACGATTTAGATGAGTACGATGAGGTAAATCCATCCCTCAAATCTGTGGATTTAAACGCCTCTATTAAAGACAGTGCCGTTCAAGACGTATGGTCCAAGCCCTCTACTGATGATCGGTCCATAAGGCTTACCTCTGCCCAATCTTACGTCGGCAAAGACATAAAGGTTGTGTCTAAAAAACAGAAAGGCCAGTCTGTATGGTACCAATTCCAAATCAATGATAAACTTATCGGCTGGATTGATGATTCAGCTGTTGAAATAAAGGAGGCAACCTAAGCCCTTTTTACTGGTATTTTTAATTCTTTGTTCCATTACGGGGAATTTGAGGTATAATATTCCACGGAAGTTATCACTTTTTAACTATGCTTTCGGGAGGGAACAAAGGTGCAGAAATATAGACGCAGAAACACGGTTGCCTTTACAGTATTAGCTTATTTTACTTTTTTTGCGGGAGTATTTTTGTTTAGTATCGGACTCTATAATGCTGATAACCTGGAACTCAATGAAAAAGGTTATTACATCGCTGTTATGATACTTGTAGCAGTTGGTGCGATTCTTACACAAAAAGTGACCCGTGATAATGCGGAGGATAACGAAATCATCGCGGAACAGGAAAAAAGACAAAATCAATCTCATATCGAATCATAAAAAAATCCGGCGACTGCACGCCGGATTTTTTTGATATCACCCTGTAAACACTTCGCCATCAGGGTAACGGATATTTGATTGCTCTGTTTTTGCGAATGAAAACACGAACGTTAAAGGACCAATTCTTCCGATAAACATGATGACAATAATGATACACTTGCCAGCTGTTGTCAGTTCAGGAGTAAGCCCCATCGTAAGGCCGACAGTTCCGAATGCGGAAAAGGTTTCAAACACAATTTGAAGAAATGGCGCTTGTTCTGTGATCGTCAGGGCGAAAATCCCTAAAAACACGATGAACAAACTGGTGACGCTCACAGCTAAAGCTTTAATGATAATCGGATATTTGATAGAACGGCGGAAAATAACCGTTTCTTTTTTACCTCTCAAGTAAGCAATAACAGATGTTAAAATCACGATGAACGTAGTCAGCTTAATGCCGCTCGCCGTTGATGCGCTTCCTGCTCCGATAAACATCAATAATAAAGTAAATACAATTGTTCCTTCTCTCATGCTTCCAAAATCTAGAGAATTGAAGCCTGCGGTTCTCGGCGTCACTGCCTGAAAATAGGACGCCCACAGTTTATCCACTATATGCAGGTGGCCGAGCGTCCCAGGGTTGCTGTATTCTAAAATAAAGACCGTAAGCATAGCAATCGCATTCAACATCAGCGTTCCTGTAAGCATGAGCTTTGTATGTAAAGAAAAAGCTTTAAAACGCCGATTTTTCATCACATCAAACAGAACCGTAAATCCGATCCCTCCTGTAACAAATAAGAAAGTAATCACGAGGTTTACTGTAGGATCGCCAACGTAGCTCATCAAATTATCAGGCCACAACGAAAACCCGGCATTGTTAAAAGCAGATATTGCGTGAAACAAACTTGCAAACAAGCCGGATGACCAGCCGTACTGAGGTACAAGCCGGATGGATAAAATGAGTGCTGCTATCAATTCAATACTGATCGAAAACAGAAATAGGACTTTGACAAGGCCAATGACACCGCCGATTGTCGGCTGGTTTAAGGCTTCCTGGACGAGCATTCGTTCTTTTAATCCGATTTTTTTTCCTAATATCATGACGATCAAGACCGCAAACGTCATAAATCCAAGCCCGCCAATCTGAATCAGCCCCATAATAACTGTTTGCCCGAATACCGTAAATTGAGTACCGGTATCGACAACAGCAAGCCCTGTAACAGTTGTAGCGGAAGCCGCAGTAAAAAGAGCATCTATCCATGACAATGGCTTCGTAGTGGAAATCGGAAGCATTAATAGGACAGCCCCGATGATAATGGTAAGGAAAAAACCAATGGCAAGCACTTGAGGCGGTGTAAACCGAACCCATTTGATCACTTTATCCTTTTGAAGTGTCACCTTTGTCTACATCCCTTCGTTTTCAAAACGTTTAATATCCTTTTTGTGGCCCATGATCACCAGGCAATCTTGCTCGTGAATGATGTCTTCAGGCGCGGGGGAAAGACAGATATCTCCATGATGTTTAATGGCCAGGATCGTGCAGCCGTACTTTGCTCTTACATTCAGGTCAATAATCGATTTTGAATCAAGCTTGCGCGTAGCCAGCAGCTCGACAATACTGTATTCATCAGATAGATCAATGTAATTCAAAACATTTTCGTCTGAAAGGCTTTGTGCGATTTTAACTCCCATATCTTTTTCAGGATGAATAATCCGGTCAGCGCCGATTTTTTCAAGCACCTTGTGATGATAATAGTTTTGAGCCTTCACCCAAATATTTGGAATATCAAGCTCCTTTAATAATAGGGTGGTCAGCGTACTCGCTTGAATATTTGCTCCGATGGCAACAATCACATATTCAAAATTGCGTATTCCTAATGAAAGCAATTCGTTTTCTTCGGTGGCGTTGGCAATTACCGCATGAGTGGCGTAAGAAGCATATGCATTGACCTTTTCTTCGTTGATATCAACCGCAAGGACCTCATGCCCCATTCTATGAAGTTCTTTACAAATGCTGCCGCCAAACCGGCCCAGACCGATCACGGCAAATTGCTTATTTTTAATTCTTCCCAATGTTCATATCTCCCTTAGTGAATTAACGTTTCTGAAGCAAAAAAGACCATTGCAAAGAATGGCCAAATAATAGACCTCCTCTCTGTATACGCCTACGAGGTTAGCTGTCGGATTAGGGATTCAGAGTACCCCCTCTTACTTAGTAAGATTCACCCCAAGGCTGTTAATAAAACAGCCAATCGTTGGTTCCCCCGTTCGTGTTTGATTAAGCGGTAAAAGAGACTGTATGAAATTGAACACTCAAGAATTTACTCCTGTTTCTAGTGTTTGTCAATTTAAATTTTAAACCAGAAAAAAGATAACGGGGATTAGAGAAAAAGGGGAGGGTAAAACGCAAAAAAGACCGGCGTTAACCGGTCTTTTACATTAGTTGCAACCGCAAGGCTGAGTCGGAGGAGTGCTGCGCTTAGCCACGTCAATGCTGGCTTCTGCGTAAAATTTATTTCCGATGCTTAATGATTTATTCTCTGCACGGAAAGTGTATGTACCAGCGGCAGGAAGTGTTTTGTTATTCAGTTTTAATTTAAATTCGCCAGCTCCTAACAAATCAAGTGCCAAAGGAACTCTTACTGTTTTCCCGTTATTGAGGATCTGTGTTGTACGCAAGGCATTTCCGTTCAGTGTGTCTTTCGTGTTTGCAGTAAATCCGCTTGGCAATGTAAACTCCATAACGCCAAGGCTGAGAAGCGTGTTTGGACGGTAAGTCAATTCGATATCTGAGAAAGACCATTCCGTTTTGCTGGCGCCAGTGATTGTTGCGAACAATGAAGCTGTAGACTGTGTTCTCATAGTAGATTCAGTATGAGCTTTAGTTGATGTAGATTCAGCCGCGAAAGAAGCTGTAGGTGCAGAAACGAGTAACCCGAGACTTAATGCACTAATTGCCAAAGAAGATAATAATTTGCGTTTCATAACAAAATTCCCCCTAAAAAATGATAAATTAAACAGGCCTGCCCGCTTTTCACCTCCTCTGAAGGCCAAATACAAATTTTACCTACATAAAATTACCATCAAATATTTTGGAAGTAAATGGGGCGTTTTTCCCGTATTTTTCAAATTTGTAGTAGTTACATCAAAAAAACGCCTGGTTTCCCAGGCGTTTTCTGCTTTACTTTGTTTCGATCGGTATAAATTTAAAAATTTCTCCGGTCTGCACCGATTCAGCAAGCCGTTTCAGCCAGTCATAGTAAGCTTTAGAGCTTTCCAGCTGATCATATAACTGCAGTGCTTCATTTTTGATATCCTCATCGAGATCTTCCTTGCATAAAACCTTTTGTAAATCAGCTTGAGCTTCCTCGATCGCTGCTACATTCACTTGAACCTCCCGCTCCCATTTAGGTGGAAAGAAATTTGTGAAAAATTTAAAGAAATCCTTCTCAGCCACAAATGTATGCTTACGGATGCCCCGGTGAAATGTTTTTTTCACTACATTTAAGTCTTGAAGCTTTTTGACGCCTGTGCTCATGCTTGGTTTGCTCATTTGCAACTCCTCACGCATTTCGTCAAGCGTCATCTCATCCCTCATATACATCGTCCCATATAAAATCCCGACACTGCGGGTAATTCCGTAAAGATCCATCGTTTCAGCAATGGAGTCAATAACAAGATCCCGAGCCTGTTCTATAGCTGCAAATTCTGGATTTTCATCCATACTGACCCTCTTTTCCTTTAGAAAATTAAATTCGTTAAGTTATTTCTTTATGTTCTTTATCTTAACGAAACATGAGGAAAAGTCAAAAAGAAAAATCAAAATGGGACTTTGACAGTTTAAAAACCATATGTTAGATTAAGGTTGTTAAAAACATTAAATTTTTATTTAACAAACTTTATTTACGTCAAGGAGGCTTATATGAGTCAAACATTATTCATTGACGGAGAATGGATCAGTGCCGAAAAAGAACAGATCCGCAGTATTATCAACCCATTTAATCAAGAAGAAATTGCAACTGTAAGCGAGGGAGGGCGAGAGGACGCCATCAAAGCAATCGCAGCCGCACGCAGAGCATTTGACAAAGGAGAATGGTCATCGCTATCCGGGCTTGAACGCGGAAAAATTGTTCTGAAAATTGCGGAATTAATCAGACGTGATCTTGAGGAGCTGGCTGAGCTTGAATCTCTTGATACAGGAAAAACACTCGAAGAAAGCAAGGCCGATATGGACGATATCGCCAATGTTTTTCAATATTACGCCGGCTTGGCAGACAAAGATGGCGGAGAGATCGTTTCATCTCCGATTCCTGATTCAGAAAGCAAAATTATTAGAGAGCCAATCGGGGTTTGCGGCCAGATCACTCCATGGAATTATCCGCTCCTTCAAGCGAGCTGGAAAATCGCCCCTGCACTGGCTGCAGGAAACACAATCGTCATGAAGCCGAGTGAGATTACGCCGCTGACGACAATCAAAGTCTTTAAGCTGATGGAAGAAGCCGGTGTACCAAAAGGTGTCGCAAATCTTGTCCTTGGACCGGGAGCCACAGTGGGCGACGAGCTTGCCGTAAACAAAGACGTCGATTTGATTTCGTTTACGGGCGGAATTGAAACAGGCAAAAAAATCATGCGGGCGGCAAGCGGAAACGTCAAAAAAATCGCCCTTGAACTTGGCGGGAAAAACCCAAATATTGTTTTCAAGGACGCGGATTTAGAAGTTGCGGTTGATCAGGCCTTAAACGCTGTATTTTTCCACGCCGGCCAAGTATGCTCTGCAGGTTCCCGCTTGCTTGTTGAGGATGCCATTCATGATCAATTTTTGGCGGAGCTGGTCAAACGGGCAAAACGCATAAAACTCGGAAACGGTTTTCATGCTGAGACAGAAAGCGGTCCGCTTATTTCGGCGGAGCACAGGGCAAAGGTAGAAAAATATGTAGAGATCGGAATAGAGGAAGGCGCGAAGCTGGAGACAGGAGGCAAACGCCCGGAAGACCCTGCGCTTCAAAACGGCTTTTTCTATGAACCTACTATTTTCTCAAACTGTAATTCTGACATGAGAATCGTTCAGGAAGAGGTTTTCGGTCCGGTATTGACAGTCGAAACCTTCAGCTCTGAAGAAGAGGTAATCGAGCTTGCGAATGATACCATCTATGGCTTGGCTGGAGCGGTATGGTCAAAAGACATTGAAAAGTGCGAACGGGTAGCAGCCCGCTTGAGAATGGGAACCGTTTGGATCAACGATTTTCATCCGTACTTTGCACAAGCGCCATGGGGCGGATATAAGCAATCCGGGTTCGGACGCGAGCTTGGAAAAATAGGCCTTGAAGAATACACAGAAGTCAAACATGTATACCGCAATACAAAACCGGCAGCGGTTAACTGGTTCAATTCATAAGAGGGGGAGATTGATGATGACATTAAATATGAAGGTAGAAAGCATGCAGAAATTCCACACATTTGAAATTCCGACTGTGATTAAGCATGGAATCGGAGCCATCAAGCATACGGGTGAGGAAGTAGCTGCACTGGGCGTTTCAAAAGCGCTCCTTGTCACAGACCCAGGGATTTATAAAGCCGGTGTTGCTGATCCTGTAATCGAATCACTTAAAGAAGCAGGCATTGAAGTGGTGCTCTTTAATAAAGTTGAGCCAAACCCGCCTGTCCGTCTGGTGAATGAAGGATCTGAGCTTTACAAAAAAGAGAACTGTAATGGTTTGGTGGCAGTCGGAGGCGGAAGCTCCATGGATACAGCAAAAGCAATCGGAGTAGAAGCGACTCACGAAGGAAGCGTGCTTGATTATGAAGCGGCAGATGGGAAAAAACCGCTGGAAAACCGCATTCCTCCGCTGACGACAATTCCCACTACAGCTGGAACAGGATCAGAAGTAACCCAATGGGCGGTTATCACAGATGAAGAAAGAGAATTCAAATTCAACACGGGCGGTCCGCTGATTGCAGCGCACTTGACCATCATTGATCCTGAGCTTCATGTTTCAATGCCTCCGCATGTAACAGCTATGACGGGAATTGATGCGCTCGCCCATGCCATTGAGTGCTATACAATGAAATTTGCACAGCCAATCACGGATGCGGTTGCCTTAATGGCGATTGAGTATGCCGCTCATTACATTAAGAGGGCATTTGCTGACGGAGAGGATCTGGAAGCAAGGTACGGAATGGCGCAGGCTGCGATGCTTGCCGGTCTTTCTTACGGAAGTGAATCAGCGGGCGCGGCTCATGCGATGAGCCAAACGCTTGGCGGTATTATCCCAGTCGCTCACGGCCAATGTGTAGCGGCGATGATGGGCCCTGTCATGGAATACAACTGGAAGGGCTATCCTGAGAAGTTTGCGCGTATTGCGAAAGCGTTCGGTATTGATACAAGCAAGATGACAACAGAAGAAGCTGCGAAAGCATCTGTCAATTGGATGTATGATCTGGTCGAAGATTTAGAAGTGCCGACTTTAGAAGAGCAGGGAGTATCACCTGATATGATCGAACGCTTGTCTAAAGAAGCTATGAAAGATCCGCAAACCTTCGGAAACCCTAGAGATTTAAATGAAAAAGCATACAACTGGATCTACAAGCGCTGCTTTAACCTTACGCCTAAAACGGTATAATCAAAATCCCGCTCCTTTACAGAGCGGGATTTTTTGGGATAATGAAGCATAGGTGGAAATTTTAGATAAGAAGGAAGGTGCCAGCTGATGTGGAAGCGGATGACTGCAAAAGCGGAAGGCTTATATATCGCAGAAACAGAAAGCTTCGTAACAAAGCAAATGGACAAGCTTGATTTTGATTATGGCGGCATCCCCGGCGACTTGCATTTTGGCCTGACCAAAAAAGCGGGAGCCAGAGAACCAATGTTTTCAAGAGGGACTGAAATTTTCAACCGCAGACAAATTTCAATTGTTTCAATAGAGGAATGCAACGAAATCGCTTTAAAAATGGGAGTGCCGAGAATTTTGCCGGAATGGCTCGGGGCGAATGTGGCAGTCAGCGGTATGCCAGATCTTACTTCATTAAAAGAAGGAAGCCGGATTATTTTTCCGAGCGGAGCGGCTCTGCTGTGTGAGGGCGAAAATGATCCGTGTATCCAGCCGGGAGAAGTCATTCAGTCCTATTATCCGGACAAGCCGAAGCTGACGCCGGCTTTCGTCCGCCACGCACTGGGCATTAGAGGGATTGTCTGTATTGTGGAGAGACCTGGTGCTGTTTACACAGGTGATGAAATAGAAGTTCATTCCTATCAGCGAAAAGTCAAACGAAAAGCAGAAAGGGTCTGATGAAATCAGGCCCTTTCTATCTTTTCTTTAATTTCTTTCATTTGGCTGAGGTGCCGTTTTTCATGATGGCCGATAAAATCGATCCACTGTCTGACAGTCAGCTCTTGAAACACAGGATGCGGAAGCACTCTTTCAAAATCTTCTTCTTTCAGAGAGGCAATCGCAGCAGTCAGCTGCTCTCTTACCACATCAAGCTCACGTTTCATTTGGCTGCCTGAAATAAAATCATGCGCAGGCTCAAGATGACTCGGGGCTTTCCGTTTATTATTTCTGTCCTGTGCGACCTCAAGCGATTTTTCTTCAATTTCTTTAATCGGAGCGTCCTTTACACGTTCCTTCAACATTTTTTGTGCGGTCATATCGATTTTTTTCAAATGGTCAAGAACTTCCCGTATGCTCCATTCTTCAGCAGAAGGCTTTTGATTCAGCTTTTCGTCAGAAAGTCCTTTCAATTCGTTCCACGTTTCTAATCTGGCTTCATTAAAGATACTCATCATATCTCCTCCTAAAATGACATTACCATATATATAAGCAATTATCATTTATAAAGCACTTCAAATAGGTTATTTGTCTTAAAATTTTGAAACCTTTCCCGTGGTGTCTCGTATAAATGGTAACGGCGGCCGTTCATCAATGCATTGATGAAGAAAGGATGAGGAAATTGGAGTTATTTGGAGTACCTATACAAACAATTTATCTTTATACGCTTATTATTGCGGGCAGCCTTACGCTGTTATTCCTGTTTTTCGGAGATGTATTTGCAGGGCTGTCAGAAGGCATTCCGTTTCTTAATCCGACATTAGTGCTCTCATTTTTCACATGTTTTTCAGCGGGCGGATATATAGGTGAACTCGTATTGCCTCTGTCAAGCTTGCTGATTGCGCTTTTATCTTGCATCCTTTCGATCATGCTGGTGGTATTGCTTCACATCTTTGTGCTGGTGCCATTATCATCTGCAGAAGAATCATTGGCATATAGAGAAGATGATCTCAGAGGAAGACTCGGTAAAGTGATTACAGCTGTGCCGGTTGACGGATTTGGTGAAGTGGTCATAGAAGGGATAGGCGGGACCATTTCAAAGTCAGCGGTCAGTTTTGATAATCAGCAGATCAGTTACGGGACAACGGTGTTAGTCGTAGATATTAACAACGGAGTTCTTTCGGTTACTCCGCATGAACCCATTTAATATACAAGGAGGAATTTGATATGACAATGCCGATTATAATGATCATCGGAGTTGTATTCTTTTTATTAATTGCACTAATAGCTGTGTTTATTACGAAGTATCGTACAGCAGGGCCTGATGAAGCGTTAATTGTAACGGGGAGCTATCTGGGCAATAAAAATGTTCATGTCGATGAAGGCGGCAACCGTATTAAAATCGTCCGCGGCGGAGGAACCTTTGTCCTTCCCGTCTTCCAGCAGGCAGAGCCGCTAAGCCTATTATCAAGCAAACTCGATGTTTCGACACCTGAAGTCTATACAGAACAAGGAGTGCCAGTAATGGCCGATGGAACTGCGATTATTAAAATCGGCGGTTCTATAGGAGAAATCGCTACAGCGGCCGAACAATTTTTAGGGAAATCAAAAGACGACCGTGAGCAGGAAGCGCGGGAGGTTTTAGAAGGCCACCTTCGTTCCATTCTCGGCTCAATGACAGTAGAAGAAATCTATAAAAACAGAGAAAAATTCTCTCAAGAGGTGCAGCGTGTCGCTTCACAGGATCTCGCGAAAATGGGGCTGGTAATCGTCTCGTTTACCATTAAAGATGTTCGTGATAAAAACGGTTATCTTGAATCATTAGGGAAACCGAGAATTGCCCAAGTAAAACGCGATGCTGATATCGCAACAGCAGAGGCTGATAAAGAAACCCGAATTAAGCGGGCAGAAGCCGATAAAGACGCAAAAAAATCAGAACTTGAACGGGCGACGGAAATCGCTGAAGCTGAAAAACTCAATCAGCTCAAAATGGCTGAATTCCGCAGAGAACAAGATACGGCAAAAGCGAATGCCGACCAAGCATATGATTTAGAGACTGCCAGAGCGCGCCAGCAAGTCACAGAGCAGGAAATGCAGGTTAAAATTATCGAACGCCAAAAACAAATAGAGCTAGAAGAAAAAGAAATTCTTCGCCGTGAACGTCAATACGACTCAGAGGTAAAGAAAAAAGCCGATGCAGACCGTTATTCTGTTGAGCAGTCCGCAGCAGCTGAGAAAGCCAAACAGCTCGCGGAAGCCGATGCCAAGAAGTACAGTATTGAAGCAATGGCAAAGGCTGAGGCGGAAAAAGTAAGAATTGACGGGCTAGCAAAAGCAGAAGCGGAAAAAGCGAAAGGAGAGACAGAGGCAGAGGTTATCCGCCTGAAAGGTCTTGCAGAAGCGGAAGCAAAAGAGAAAATTGCGGCTGCCTTTGAACAGTACGGGCAGGCGGCGATTTTCGATATGATTGTCAAAATGCTTCCGGAATACGCGAAACAAGCAGCGGCGCCTCTTTCAAATATTGATAAAATCACCGTTGTCGATACAGGAGGAAGCGGTGAATCAAGCGGAGCAAACAAAGTAACCAGCTATGCGACGAACTTAATGTCAAGTCTGCAAGAAAGTTTAAAAGCATCCTCAGGAATTGATGTAAAAGAAATGCTTGAGAACTTTTCAGGAAAAGGAAACGTAAAACAAAGCATTAATGAATTAACAAATGAAATCAAAGAAGCCAAAACGGTCCAAAAATCAGAGTAAGGAAAGGGCAGAACCGTATGGTAACTGTACGTGAAGCGAAGTTAGAGGATATAAAGGACATTGCAAAAGTGCATGTAGACAGCTGGAGGACAACATACCACGAAATTATCCCGATTGATTATTTAAACAGCCTGAACTATAAGGAATTTGAAGACAAATGGAAAAGTCGCTCGTTAAAAGGAGTATTTGTTGCTCAGGACGAAATGGATTCAGTATTCGGCTTTGCTTCATTTGGACCTATTCGCTCTGAACAAGAAGGCTATGACGGCGAGTTATACGCTATTTATCTTCTGGAAGAGCGCCAGCGGCAAGGTGCAGGCAGGGCGCTCTTAGCAAAAGGAGCGGAGTATTTGCTTCAACATGGCTTTTCAAGTATGTTTGTTTGGGTTATTGAGCAGAATCCCTCGATTATATTTTATCAGGCCTATTCACCTGAAAGAGTAGCGGAGGACAACTTTGAAATTGCCGGAGTAAGGCTGAAAGAAGTAGGTCTTGGCTGGCCGGATCTTTCAGCTTTAAAAACACTTCTTAACAGATAACGAACAATCCCCCAGCGGAATTCGCTGGGGGATTGTTACTTTTACGCTTTGTCACTTTTAAGCAGACGGGGTGCTGTCATAAATAATAAACATAGGACAATTGCACAAATAATGAATGAAGGAACCATGTAAGTCGCATTATAAGTTAAAGAATAAATCCATACCGGTGTTCCTTTTGGAGCAAAGCTGCCGAAAAACACAGCTCCTGAAATGACATGCGCGGCATAGCGCAGCAAACTGCCGATAAAAACTGCGCTGACCACTGAAACAATCAATTTCCCTTTTGTTTTTGATACAGCGGCTTTACGGACAGAAGAAGCGAAACAGCCGCTTATGCCGATTGCTGCGAAAGCGACAATGTAATCTAACAATAGCTGTACAGGATGTTGAGCAAACAAGTTTCCGATTGCTATTTGTACTAGACCTGTCAACAAACCTGTAGTAAGACCTGCTTTGACACCCCAGCGAAACGAAATTAAAAAGATCGGAATCATCATGATGGAGACCGAGCCTCCTTGAGGCATGCTAAGAAACATTCCTGAGACAATGTCTAAAATAACGGCTGCCGCTGTCATAATGGCAATTTCAATAAGGCGAACCAGTTGCTTAGATTGATTCATATCTATCTCCTTCCATTGACAGACAACCAAAAGGACAACAAAAAAGCAGCACGCGGAAGGATGAGAAAAGTTCCACGCACTGCTTTACGATCTGCAATTCATTTGACTTTGCCACATCCCTACGCCAGCGTTAACTAACAGGTTCAAAGGGTCAGAACGAAACCGCTCACTCTCAGCTTTAATGCTCCCCTTGTGGTCATCAGTATTTAGTTCGTTTCTACTATACAAGAAAACGAAAAAAACAACAAGATCACATGACTGATGTATATGTTCTTTTAAGAAACTTATATGATACACACGCTTTAGAAATCATGGCGAGGATTATAGTTTATTTGTTTTATAGATTTTTTTAAAAAAACTATTGCAATAAATAAATACAGGTGTTATATTATTAAACGTCGCTGATGCACAGCGGACACAAACTAGATGCTTCAAAACAACTTGAAAAAAGTTGTTGACAAAAAAGAAGCTGAATGTTATATTAGTAAAGCTGCTTCATTGAGAAGTAACGAAATGATCTTTGAAAACTAAACAAGACAAAACGTACCTGTTAATTCAGTTTTTAAAAATCGCACTGCGATGTGCGTAGTCAGTCAAACTAGGGCCTGCACGACGCAGGTCACACAGGTGTCGCCGCAGGATGCGGTGAACTTAACCTGTGATCCATTTATCGGAGAGTTTGATCCTGGCTCAGGACGAACGCTGGCGGCGTGCCTAATACATGCAAGTCGAGCGGACAGATGGGAGCTTGCTCCCTGATGTTAGCGGCGGACGGGTGAGTAACACGTGGGTAACCTGCCTGTAAGACTGGGATAACTCCGGGAAACCGGGGCTAATACCGGATGGTTGTTTGAACCGCATGGTTCAAACATAAAAGGTGGCTTCGGCTACCACTTACAGATGGACCCGCGGCGCATTAGCTAGTTGGTGAGGTAACGGCTCACCAAGGCAACGATGCGTAGCCGACCTGAGAGGGTGATCGGCCACACTGGGACTGAGACACGGCCCAGACTCCTACGGGAGGCAGCAGTAGGGAATCTTCCGCAATGGACGAAAGTCTGACGGAGCAACGCCGCGTGAGTGATGAAGGTTTTCGGATCGTAAAGCTCTGTTGTTAGGGAAGAACAAGTACCGTTCGAACAGGGCGGTACCTTGACGGTACCTAACCAGAAAGCCACGGCTAACTACGTGCCAGCAGCCGCGGTAATACGTAGGTGGCAAGTGTTGTCCGGAATTATTGGGCGTAAAGGGCTCGCGGGCGGTTTCTTAAGTCTGATGTGAAAGCCCCCGGCTCAACCGGGGAGGGTCATTGGAAACTGGGGAACTTGAGTGCAGAAGAGGAGAGTGGAATTCCACGTGTAGCGGTGAAATGCGTAGAGATGTGGAGGAACACCAGTGGCGAAGGCGACTCTCTGGTCTGTAACTGACGCTGAGGAGCGAAAGCGTGGGGAGCGAACAGGATTAGATACCCTGGTAGTCCACGCCGTAAACGATGAGTGCTAAGTGTTAGGGGGTTTCCGCCCCTTAGTGCTGCAGCTAACGCATTAAGCACTCCGCCTGGGGAGTACGGTCGCAAGACTGAAACTCAAAGGAATTGACGGGGGCCCGCACAAGCGGTGGAGCATGTGGTTTAATTCGAAGCAACGCGAAGAACCTTACCAGGTCTTGACATCCTCTGACAATCCTAGAGATAGGACGTCCCCTTCGGGGGCAGAGTGACAGGTGGTGCATGGTTGTCGTCAGCTCGTGTCGTGAGATGTTGGGTTAAGTCCCGCAACGAGCGCAACCCTTGATCTTAGTTGCCAGCATTCAGTTGGGCACTCTAAGGTGACTGCCGGTGACAAACCGGAGGAAGGTGGGGATGACGTCAAATCATCATGCCCCTTATGACCTGGGCTACACACGTGCTACAATGGACAGAACAAAGGGCAGCGAAACCGCGAGGTTAAGCCAATCCCACAAATCTGTTCTCAGTTCGGATCGCAGTCTGCAACTCGACTGCGTGAAGCTGGAATCGCTAGTAATCGCGGATCAGCATGCCGCGGTGAATACGTTCCCGGGCCTTGTACACACCGCCCGTCACACCACGAGAGTTTGTAACACCCGAAGTCGGTGAGGTAACCTTTTAGGAGCCAGCCGCCGAAGGTGGGACAGATGATTGGGGTGAAGTCGTAACAAGGTAGCCGTATCGGAAGGTGCGGCTGGATCACCTCCTTTCTAAGGATATTATACGGAATATAAGACCTTGGGTCTTATAAACAGAACGTTCCCTGTCTTGTTTAGTTTTGAAGGATCATTCCTTCGAAACGTGTTCTTTGAAAACTAGATAACAGTAGACATCACATTCAATTAGTAACACAAGATATCACATAGTGATTCTTTTTAACGGTTAAGTTAGAAAGGGCGCACGGTGGATGCCTTGGCACTAGGAGCCGATGAAGGACGGGACGAACACCGATATGCTTCGGGGAGCTGTAAGCAAGCTTTGATCCGGAGATTTCCGAATGGGGAAACCCACCACTCGTAATGGAGTGGTATCCATATCTGAATTCATAGGATATGAGAAGGCAGACCCGGGGAACTGAAACATCTAAGTACCCGGAGGAAGAGAAAGCAAATGCGATTCCCTGAGTAGCGGCGAGCGAAACGGGATTAGCCCAAACCAAGAGGCTTGCCTCTTGGGGTTGTAGGACACTCTGTACGGAGTTACAAAGGAACGAGGTAGATGAAGAGGTCTGGAAAGGCCCGCCATAGGAGGTAACAGCCCTGTAGTCAAAACTTCGTTCTCTCCTGAGTGGATCCTGAGTACGGCGGAACACGTGAAATTCCGTCGGAATCCGGGAGGACCATCTCCCAAGGCTAAATACTCCCTAGTGACCGATAGTGAACCAGTACCGTGAGGGAAAGGTGAAAAGCACCCCGGAAGGGGAGTGAAAGAGATCCTGAAACCGTGTGCCTACAAGTAGTCAGAGCCCGTTAACGGGTGATGGCGTGCCTTTTGTAGAATGAACCGGCGAGTTACGATCCCGTGCAAGGTTAAGCAGAAGATGCGGAGCCGCAGCGAAAGCGAGTCTGAATAGGGCGCATGAGTACGTGGTCGTAGACCCGAAACCAGGTGATCTACCCATGTCCAGGGTGAAGTTCAGGTAACACTGAATGGAGGCCCGAACCCACGCACGTTGAAAAGTGCGGGGATGAGGTGTGGGTAGGGGTGAAATGCCAATCGAACCTGGAGATAGCTGGTTCTCTCCGAAATAGCTTTAGGGCTAGCCTCAAGGTAAGAGTCTTGGAGGTAGAGCACTGATTGGACTAGGGGCCCCTACCGGGTTACCGAATTCAGTCAAACTCCGAATGCCAATGACTTATCCTTGGGAGTCAGACTGCGAGTGATAAGATCCGTAGTCGAAAGGGAAACAGCCCAGACCGCCAGCTAAGGTCCCAAAGTATACGTTAAGTGGAAAAGGATGTGGAGTTGCTTAGACAACCAGGATGTTGGCTTAGAAGCAGCCACCATTTAAAGAGTGCGTAATAGCTCACTGGTCGAGTGACTCTGCGCCGAAAATGTACCGGGGCTAAACGTATCACCGAAGCTGCGGACTGTTCTTCGAACAGTGGTAGGAGAGCGTTCTAAGGGCTGTGAAGCCAGACCGGAAGGACTGGTGGAGCGCTTAGAAGTGAGAATGCCGGTATGAGTAGCGAAAGAGGGGTGAGAATCCCCTCCACCGAATGCCTAAGGTTTCCTGAGGAAGGCTCGTCCGCTCAGGGTTAGTCGGGACCTAAGCCGAGGCCGAAAGGCGTAGGCGATGGACAACAGGTTGATATTCCTGTACCACCTCCTCACCATTTGAGCAATGGGGGGACGCAGGAGGATAGGGTAAGCGCGGTATTGGATATCCGCGTCCAAGCAGTTAGGCTGGGAAATAGGCAAATCCGTTTCCCATAAGGCTGAGCTGTGATGGCGAGCGAAATATAGTAGCGAAGTTCCTGATTCCACACTGCCAAGAAAAGCCTCTAGCGAGGTGAGAGGTGCCCGTACCGCAAACCGACACAGGTAGGCGAGGAGAGAATCCTAAGGTGATCGAGAGAACTCTCGTTAAGGAACTCGGCAAAATGACCCCGTAACTTCGGGAGAAGGGGTGCTCTGTTAGGGTGCAAGCCCGAGAGAGCCGCAGTGAATAGGCCCAGGCGACTGTTTAGCAAAAACACAGGTCTCTGCGAAGCCGTAAGGCGAAGTATAGGGGCTGACGCCTGCCCGGTGCTGGAAGGTTAAGAGGAGCGCTTAGCGTAAGCGAAGGTGCGAATTGAAGCCCCAGTAAACGGCGGCCGTAACTATAACGGTCCTAAGGTAGCGAAATTCCTTGTCGGGTAAGTTCCGACCCGCACGAAAGGCGCAACGATCTGGGCACTGTCTCAACGAGAGACTCGGTGAAATTATAGTACCTGTGAAGATGCAGGTTACCCGCGACAGGACGGAAAGACCCCGTGGAGCTTTACTGCAGCCTGATATTGAATGTTGGTACAGCTTGTACAGGATAGGTAGGAGCCTTGGAAACCGGAGCGCCAGCTTCGGTGGAGGCATCGGTGGGATACTACCCTGGCTGTATTGACCTTCTAACCCGCCGCCCTTATCGGGCGGGGAGACAGTGTCAGGTGGGCAGTTTGACTGGGGCGGTCGCCTCCTAAAAGGTAACGGAGGCGCCCAAAGGTTCCCTCAGAATGGTTGGAAATCATTCGCAGAGTGTAAAGGCACAAGGGAGCTTGACTGCGAGACCTACAAGTCGAGCAGGGACGAAAGTCGGGCTTAGTGATCCGGTGGTTCCGCATGGAAGGGCCATCGCTCAACGGATAAAAGCTACCCCGGGGATAACAGGCTTATCTCCCCCAAGAGTCCACATCGACGGGGAGGTTTGGCACCTCGATGTCGGCTCATCGCATCCTGGGGCTGTAGTCGGTCCCAAGGGTTGGGCTGTTCGCCCATTAAAGCGGTACGCGAGCTGGGTTCAGAACGTCGTGAGACAGTTCGGTCCCTATCCGTCGCGGGCGCAGGAAATTTGAGAGGAGCTGTCCTTAGTACGAGAGGACCGGGATGGACGCACCGCTGGTGTACCAGTTGTTCTGCCAAGGGCATCGCTGGGTAGCTATGTGCGGACGGGATAAGTGCTGAAAGCATCTAAGCATGAAGCCCCCCTCAAGATGAGATTTCCCATTTCGCAAGGAAGTAAGATCCCTGAAAGATGATCAGGTTGATAGGTCTGAGGTGGAAGTGTGGCGACACATGGAGCTGACAGATACTAATCGATCGAGGACTTAACCACATTTTGAATGATGTCACACCTGTTATCTAGTTTTGAGAGAACACTCTCAATTTGTTTGGTGGCGATAGCGAAGAGGTCACACCCGTTCCCATACCGAACACGGAAGTTAAGCTCTTCAGCGCCGAGGGTAGTCGGGGGTTTCCCCCTGTGAGAGTAGGACGCCGCCAAGCAATTGCACGTTAGTGCAAGTATGGAGGATTAGCTCAGCTGGGAGAGCATCTGCCTTACAAGCAGAGGGTCGGCGGTTCGAGCCCGTCATCCTCCACCATTTTTCATTATACATATCGGTTTTACATATATGCCGGTGTAGCTCAATTGGTAGAGCAACTGACTTGTAATCAGTAGGTTGGGGGTTCAAGTCCTCTTGCCGGCACCACTTTTATATGATATAATATTCAAGTCTATTGTAAGAAGAGCCATTAGCTCAGTTGGTAGAGCATCTGACTTTTAATCAGAGGGTCGAAGGTTCGAGTCCTTCATGGCTCACCATTTACATGTTGCGGATGTGGCGGAATTGGCAGACGCGCTAGAATCAGGCTCTAGTGTCTTTACAGACGTGGGGGTTCAAGTCCCTTCATCCGCACCATTTCTGCGGAAGTAGTTCAGTGGTAGAACACCACCTTGCCAAGGTGGGGGTCGCGGGTTCGAATCCCGTCTTCCGCTCCAACTATACCATCCACGCCGGGGTGGTGGAATTGGCAGACACACAGGACTTAAAATCCTGCGGTAGGTGACTACCGTGCCGGTTCAAGTCCGGCCCTCGGCATTAAGTTTTGCGCCCGTAGCTCAATTGGATAGAGCGTTTGACTACGGATCAAAAGGTTAGGGGTTCGACTCCTCTCGGGCGCGCCATGATCTATATGAAATCGGGAAGTAGCTCAGCTTGGTAGAGCACATGGTTTGGGACCATGGGGTCGCAGGTTCGAATCCTGTCTTCCCGACCATTCTTGGGGCCTTAGCTCAGCTGGGAGAGCGCCTGCTTTGCACGCAGGAGGTCAGCGGTTCGATCCCGCTAGGCTCCACTTGATTTCAAAAATATTTGGCGGTGTAGCTCAGCTGGCTAGAGCGTACGGTTCATACCCGTGAGGTCGGGGGTTCGATCCCCTCCGCCGCTACCAATGGACCTTTAGCTCAGTTGGTTAGAGCAGACGGCTCATAACCGTCCGGTCGTAGGTTCGAGTCCTACAAGGTCCACCACTATACGGAGGAATACCCAAGTCTGGCTGAAGGGATCGGTCTTGAAAACCGACAGGGGTGTCAAAGCCCGCGGGGGTTCGAATCCCTCTTCCTCCGCCATACATATTCCTAATCATCGCGGGGTGGAGCAGTTCGGTAGCTCGTCGGGCTCATAACCCGAAGGTCGCAGGTTCAAATCCTGCCCCCGCAACCAAATTTTAAAATGGTCCGGTAGTTCAGTTGGTTAGAATGCCTGCCTGTCACGCAGGAGGTCGCGGGTTCGAGTCCCGTCCGGACCGCCATTTAAATACTTAGGCTCGGTAGCTCAGTTGGTAGAGCAACGGACTGAAAATCCGTGTGTCGGCGGTTCGATTCCGTCCCGAGCCACCATTTATCAATTTATCAATATATTTTGGCGGTTGTGGCGAAGTGGTTAACGCACCAGATTGTGGCTCTGGCATTCGTGGGTTCGATTCCCATCAATCGCCCCAAATAAAAATTGCGGGTGTAGTTTAGTGGTAAAACCTCAGCCTTCCAAGCTGATGTCGTGGGTTCGATTCCCATCACCCGCTCCATTTCTATATCGTCATGGGCCTGTAGCTCAGCTGGTTAGAGCGCACGCCTGATAAGCGTGAGGTCGATGGTTCGAGTCCATTCAGGCCCACCATGACTTTTGTATTCCACAGTAGCTCAGTGGTAGAGCTATCGGCTGTTAACCGATCGGTCGCAGGTTCGAATCCTGCCTGTGGAGCCAAATGGAGAAGTACTCAAGTGGCTGAAGAGGCGCCCCTGCTAAGGGTGTAGGTCGTGTAAGCGGCGCGAGGGTTCAAATCCCTCCTTCTCCGCCATATGATTACAGATATAATAATTTTCGGCCCGTTGGTCAAGCGGTTAAGACACCGCCCTTTCACGGCGGTAACACGGGTTCGAATCCCGTACGGGTCATCCAGAAGCCTTGCATATCCTGCAAGGTTTTTTTGTTTTTTAAATCATGATATGTCTTAGATTTTGTTCTTTATTTTAAAAACAGACTACAAAAATCTCCATATATTTCGTTTTTCTTCAGAAAATGAAGTTAATTGTCTATAAGTATAAGCGCTTTCAGCAAAGGGCTTTTTTTTATTTCTTCGAATAAATACTATAAATGAAAACTATGATGTCAGAAAGGATGATTACATGGCCGCTGCCAGCCCGACAGCACATGATGTTTATCTTTTTCACGAAGGCAGTCTGTTTAAAAGCTATCAGCTGTTTGGCTCGCATTACCGCGAGCTGAATGGCAAAAGCGGATATGAATTCTGTGTGTGGGCGCCTCATGCGTCGGAAGTACGAGTGGCTGGAGATTTTAACAGCTGGTCTGGAGAAGAGCATGTGATGCACAGAGTGAATGATAATGGCATTTGGACGTTATTTATTCCAGGTATAGGAGAAAAGGAACGATATAAATATGAAATCGTGACGAATAACGGTGAGATCAGGCTGAAGGCAGATCCATACGCTATTTATTCAGAAGTCAGACCAAACACAGCGTCACTTACTTACGATTTGGAAGGATACAGCTGGCAAGATCAAAAATGGCAAAAGAAACAGAAGGCTAAGACGCTGTATGAAAAACCTGTTTTCATTTATGAACTGCATCTTGGGTCTTGGAAGAAGCATTCTGATGGCAGGCATTATTCCTATATAGAATTAAGTCAGACGCTTATCCCTTATATCAAGGAGCATGGGTTTACCCATATTGAACTGCTTCCGGTGTATGAGCATCCATATGATCGTTCATGGGGGTACCAAGGAACGGGGTATTACAGCCCGACAAGCAGGTTTGGCACGCCGCATGATCTGATGAAGTTTGTTGATGAATGTCATCAACAAAATATCGGAGTCATTTTGGATTGGGTCCCCGGACATTTTTGTAAAGATGCACATGGCCTTTATATGTTTGATGGAGAACCGCTTTATGAATACAAAGAAGAACGTGATCGGGAGAACTGGTTATGGGGCACGGCAAACTTTGACCTGGGAAAACCGGAAGTTCATAGTTTTTTAATTTCGAATGCGTTGTACTGGGCGGAATTCTATCATATAGATGGATTTAGGGTTGATGCAGTGGCTAATATCTTGTATTGGCCAAATCAGGATGAACGCCACACGAATCCATATGCTGTTGAGTTTTTAAAAAAACTCAATCAAACCATGAGAGAGGCATATCCTTATGTGATGATGATTGCGGAAGATTCTACAGAATGGCCTCAAGTGACAGGTGCCGTTGAGGAAGGGGGGCTTGGTTTTCATTATAAATGGAATATGGGATGGATGAATGACGTACTGAAATACATGGAGACGCCGCCCGAAGAAAGGCGGCATTGTCATCAGCTTATCTCTTTTTCATTACTATATGCGTTTAGTGAACATTTTGTATTGCCGTTTTCTCATGATGAAGTCGTATACGGAAAAAAATCACTTCTTAATAAAATGCCTGGCGACTACTGGCAGAAGTTTGCCCAGTATCGGCTTTTGCTGGGCTATATGACAGTGCATCCCGGAAAGAAATTGATCTTTATGGGATCAGAGTTTGCCCAATTTGATGAATGGAAAGATACAGAACAGCTTGATTGGTTTTTGGACTCCTTCCCCATGCATCAGAAAGCCAGCGTTTTTACGCAAGACCTTCTCCGCTTTTACCAAAAAAGCAAAATCCTTTATGAGCATGACCATCGTGCACAATCATTTGAATGGATTGATGTCCATAATGACGAACAATCAATCTTTTCTTTTATTCGTTATGGCAAAAAGCACGGTGAGGCGCTTGTCATCATTTGTAATTTTACACCCGTGGTCTATCATCAATATGATGTTGGAGTTCCTTTTTTTACTCAATACATTGAAGTGCTTAACAGTGACAGTGAAACATATGGAGGGTCAGGGCAAATCAACAAAAAGCCGTTATCGGCTAAAAAGGGAGCACTTCATCATAAGCCGTGTTATATCACGATGACCATCCCCCCTTACGGCATCTCGATTTTACGGGCGGTTAAAAAAAGAGGAGAGATAAAAAGATGAAAAAACAATGTGTAGCCATGCTCCTTGCCGGCGGAAAGGGCAGCCGTCTCAGCGGATTAACAAAAAATATGGCCAAACCGGCTGTATCTTTCGGGGGAAAATACAGGATTATTGATTTTACCCTAAGCAACTGTTCTAATTCAGGCATAGACACAGTCGGGATTTTAACGCAATATCAGCCGCTTGAACTGAATTCCTATATTGGGATCGGCAGTGCATGGGACCTGGATAGATATAATGGCGGCGTGACGGTTTTACCCCCTTATGCCGAGTCATCAGAAGTCAAATGGTATAAAGGGACGGCAAGCGCCATTTATGAAAATCTCAATTATTTGAATCAGTATGATCCTGAGTATGTACTGATTTTATCAGGAGATCACATATACAAAATGGACTACGGCAAAATGCTTGATTATCACATTGAAAAGAAAGCAGATGTGACCATCTCTGTCATCGAAGTGGGCTGGGAGGAAGCAAGCCGATTCGGCATCATGAAGGCCAATCCAGATGGGACGATCACACATTTTGATGAAAAGCCCAAATTCCCTAAGAGCAATCTTGCCTCAATGGGAATTTATATATTCAATTGGCCGCTTTTGAAACAGTATCTTGAGATGGACGATCAAAACCCTTATTCTAGCCACGACTTCGGCAAAGACATTATTCCTCTGCTTTTGGAGGAGAAAAAGAAGCTTTCTGCTTATCCGTTCAAGGGATATTGGAAGGATGTCGGAACGGTGCAGAGCTTGTGGGAAGCCAATATGGATTTGTTAAAAGAGGACTCGGAGCTGAAGCTGTTTGAACGCAAATGGAAAATTTACTCCGTCAATCCAAATCAGCCTCCGCAATTTATTTCATCTGATGCGCAGGTTCAAGATTCGCTTGTGAACGAAGGTTGTGTTGTATATGGAAATGTGTCTCACTCCGTTCTTTTTCAAGGTGTGACTGTCGGTAAGCATACGACTGTTACATCATCCGTCATAATGCCGGATGTGACGATTGGGGAGCATGTAGTCATTGAAAATGCCATCGTTCCTAATGGGATGGTGCTGCCGGATGGCGCAGTGATTCGCTCCGAAAAAGACATTGAAGAGGTGCTGCTCGTTTCAGAGGAATTTGTAGAAAAAGAATTGATTTAATTACTGAAGAGGGGGCAGAGTCAGTGTTCAATAATCAAATGTTAGGTGTTATAGATGAAACCACATATAAGCATTCTCTTCAGGATTTAACAGCACAGCGGTCGCTCGGGGCGATCCCTTTTGCCGGCAGGTACCGACTGATTGATTTTATGCTTTCCAACATGGTGAATGCGGATATTAGGAGTGTTGCAATTTTTCCGAAGTATCGTTACCGTTCGCTCATGGATCACCTTGGGGCGGGTAAAGAATGGGATTTGCATCGGAAAAAGGACGGCCTCTTTTTTTTCCCGTCTCCCCATCTTCATCACGAATACGATGAATTCGGTTCCTTTCGCCAGTTTTCGGACCATCTAGATTACTTCCACAGAAGCACTCAGCAATATGCTGTAATCTCCAACAGCCATACCGTATGCAACATTCAATTTCAATATGTGCTGAAACGCCATCAGGAGGTTGGCTGCGACGTCACCGAGGTATTTCAGGACGGCCAGTCGCTGCAAATCTATATCATGTCAACAACGCTTTTAAAGGATCTGATCTACGGACATAGTGAAAAAGGCTATAAAACCATTCAGGAGGCTGTTGAAAAGGAATCTTCCGCCCTGACCATTTGCCCTTATGAATATTCAGGTTATGCCGCTGTCATTGATTCGGTGGAAAAATATTATACCCACAGTATGGAGCTCATTCAGCCTCGTTTTTGGCAGCAGGTGTTTTTGCCGCAGCAGCCGATCTATACAAAAGTGAAGGATGAGCCGCCTACGAAATACGGAAAGCACAGCACTGTCAAAAATTCTTTGGTGGCAAACGGCTGTGTGCTTGAAGGAGAGGTTGAAAACTGCATTTTGTTCAGGGCGGTCCATGTCGGAAAGGGAACAAAGCTGAAAAACTGTATTATTATGCAAAAAACGCAGATTGGAGAGGATTGTCTTCTTGAGCAGGTCATTTCGGATAAGGACGTTAAAATCGGCAAGGCGACGGAAGCTGCAGGAACAGCTGAGCAGCCGCTTGTATTAAGAAAAGGTTTGGTGCAAGGAGAGCTGATGAATTCTTGAAGATATTACTTGCTGTGTCAGAATGCACCCCATTTGTTAAATCAGGAGGTCTTGCCGATGTAGCAGGCGCTCTGCCAAAGGCACTTGCGCGATTAGGCAATGCAGTAGCTGTGATGCTGCCGAAGTACAGCCAAATACCTGAACCGTGGAAAAAGCGTATGAAAAAAAAGGCTGAGTGTACGGTAGCTGTCGGCTGGCGTCAGCAATATTGCGGAATTGAACATATGGCCGAAGACGATGTGAATTATTACTTCATCGACAATGAGTACTATTTCAACAGGGATTCGTTGTACGGGCATTATGATGACGGTGAGCGGTTTGCCTATTTTTCAAGAGCTGTGCTGGAGGCTGCCAAAGTTGTGAATGTTCCAGCCGATATTGTTCATACTCACGATTGGCATACAGCGATGGTCAATTATTTGCTGAAAGAGGAGTACAGAAAACATCCTTTTTATGAACGGATGAAAAGCGTGCTCACGATCCACAACCTGCAGTTTCAAGGCATATTCCCTCCTGATGTCACACATGACTTGCTGGGTCTTGAGATGGATCATTTTCATTATGAAAGGTTAGAATGCAATAGTTTTGTTAATTTTATGAAGGCGGGCATCATTGCGGCTGATCATGTGACGACTGTGAGCCCCACTTACAGAAATGAAATCTTGACGCCGTATTATGGTGAGCAGCTGGAGCAGGTTTTGCAATATAGGGAAGATGATGTAACCGGCATATTAAATGGCATTGATGATACGTTCTATCAGCCGAAAAGCGACCCTTATATAGAGGCGCAATACGATTCAGGGGATCTTGCATGCAAGCTGGAAAACAAAACGAAGCTTCAGCGGCGGATGGGGCTTCCAGAGAAAAACGATATTCCGCTGATCAGTATGGTGACAAGGCTCACTAAACAAAAGGGGCTTGATCTGGTCCGCAGAATTATGCACGAACTTCTTGAGGAGCAAGACATACAGCTGGTTGTGCTGGGCACAGGAGAACGTGAATTTGAAGATTATTTCCGGTATGCAGAATTTGCTTTTCATGAGAAGTGCCGGGCTTATATCGGATTTGATGAGCCGCTAGCCCATCAAATTTATGCGGGCTCTGATATGTTTTTGATGCCGTCGAAATTTGAGCCGTGCGGTTTGGGGCAGCTCATTGCTCTTCAATATGGCGCCATTCCGATTGTCAGGGAAACGGGCGGTCTTTACGACACTGTCCGTGCCTATCAGGAGGAAGAGGGAACGGGCAATGGCTTTACGTTTTCCGCCTTTAATGCGCATGATTTGAAATTTACGATTGAACGAGCGCTGGCGTTTTATCGCCAACAGGATGTATGGAAGAGCATCGTGAAGACCGCTATGAATGCAGATTACAGCTGGGGGAAGTCGGCTAAAGAGTATCAGCGTATTTTCGAGCAGGTGACAAGGAGTGGACGGGATGTTCTCGAGTAAAGAACGCTTTGCAGACTTATTTTTAAAGCGTCTGGAAATGACGTGCGGAAAAAGCTTTAAAGATTCTGTCAAGCTGGATCAATATAAAACGTTGGGCAATATGGTCAGAGAGTATATCAGCGCTAATTGGATCGAGACGAATGAAAAAAGCAGATCAAATTCCGGGAAGCAGACATATTATTTATCAATCGAATTTCTGCTCGGTCAGCTCCTTGAGCAAAACTTAATGAATCTTGGTGTTCGTGATGTTGTAGAAGCTGGTTTAAAGGAAATCGGCATCAATTTAGAGGAGATCCTTCAGATAGAGAACGATGCAGGTCTCGGCAATGGCGGACTTGGGCGCTTGGCCGCTTGCTTTTTAGATTCGCTTGCTTCGTTGAACCTGCCTGGGCACGGGATGGGCATACGTTATAAGCATGGTTTGTTTGAGCAAAAAATTGTAGACGGGCATCAGGTGGAGCTGCCTGAGCAATGGCTGAAAAACGGGAACGTATGGGAAGTAAGGAATGCGGATCAAGCAGTGGACGTGCCGTTTTGGGGCGAAGTCCATATGACAGAAAAAAGCGGGCGCCTGCATTTTCGCCACGAACAAGCGACAATTGTTACCGCTGTTCCTTATGATATCCCGATTATCGGCTATGAAACAGGCACTGTCAACACGTTAAGGCTTTGGAACGCCGAGCCCTATGCGCATTATCACGGCGGTAATATTTTGTCTTATAAGCGAGAAACAGAAGCGGTTTCTGAATTCTTATATCCCGATGACACCCATGATGAGGGAAAAATTTTACGGCTGAAGCAGCAGTATTTTTTAGTATGCGCAAGCTTAAAAAGCATTGTGAACAATTACCGAAAAACACATAAATCTTTATCCGGCCTGCATAAAGAAGTGAGCATTCATATTAATGACACTCACCCTGCGCTTGCGGTGCCTGAGCTGATGCGGATTTTGCTCGATGAAGAGAACATGAGCTGGGAAGAAGCTTGGCATATCACTGTACATACGATTTCTTATACAAATCATACAACATTGTCAGAAGCGCTCGAGAAATGGCCGATTCATTTGTTTAAGCCGCTGCTCCCGCGAATGTACATGATTATTGAAGAGATCAATGAGAGGTTTTGCCGCGCAGTTTGGGAAAAGTATCCGGGAGACTGGAAAAGGATAGAGGACATGGCGATTACAGCGCATGGTGTTGTCAAAATGGCTCATCTGGCCATAGTAGGCAGTTACAGTGTAAATGGCGTTGCAAAAATACATTCCGATATATTAAAGGAAAGGGAGATGCGTGACTTTCACCTGCTGTTCCCGAATCGTTTTAACAATAAGACGAATGGAATTGCCCACAGGCGCTGGCTGTTAAAAGCGAATCCAGGCTTGTCTGCCATCATTACAGAGGCGATCGGCGATGAATGGGTCAAGCAGCCGGAATCACTGATCCGTTTAGAACCGTACGCCACTGATCCTGCATTTATTGAACAGTTTCAAAACAACAAAAGCAAGAAAAAACAAGAGCTTGCCGATTTGATTTTTTGCACGGCCGGGGTGGTTGTGAACCCTGACAGCATATTCGACGTACAGGTGAAACGGCTTCATGCATATAAACGGCAGCTGCTGAATGTTCTTCACATTATGTATTTGTATAACCGGCTCAAGGAGGACGCCGGGTTTTCAATCTACCCGCAAACCTTTATTTTCGGGGCAAAGGCTTCACCAAGCTATTATTATGCCAAGAAAATCATTAAGCTGATCCATTCTGTCGCAGAAAAAGTCAATTATGATCCGGCAGTCAAACAGCTGATCAAAGTTGTTTTTTTAGAAAATTATAGAGTTTCTATGGCTGAGCGAATTTTTACGGCATCAGACGTAAGTGAGCAAATTTCAACCGCAAGCAAGGAAGCGTCTGGTACAGGGAATATGAAGTTTATGATGAACGGGGCTTTGACGATCGGCACGCATGACGGCGCAAATATCGAGATCCTTGAGCGGGTGGGCCCTGATTGTATTTACACGTTCGGCTTAAAGGCGGATGAAGTTCTATCGTATCAGGAAAACGGCGGCTATAGATCGAGGGAATATTATCAGCATGACAGAAGAATCAGGCAGGTAGCGGATCAGTTGATCAATGGTTTTTTTGAAGGAGAGGCAGATGAATTTGAATCGATCTTTGACTCGCTGCTTCCGCATAATGATGAGTATTTTGTGCTGAAGGATTTCAGCTCATATGCAGATGCGCAGGAGCGAATTCAAGCTGATTATCGGGAGCGAAGGAAATGGTCTGAGCGTTCGATTGTAAACATTGCTCATTCTGGATATTTCTCCAGCGACCGCACGATCCGGGAATATGCGAAGGACATTTGGGGCATCAAGCCGATGATGTGAAAAAGCCGCTGTATAAGCGGCTTTTTTTGTTCACAGATTCATTGAATTGATTGTAAAGGATAAGAACGTCGCAAATGCACTCCATAAATAATAAGGCAAAAGAAGATAGCTTGCGGCTCTGTTGTATTTTTTGGCAATGATCAGTAATACGATTGCTGTGATGGCGACAAGCAGGCAGTCAAGCGATGCAGCCAGCAGATTTTTTTGCGTAAACTGGAAATAGCTGAAGGCTTGATTGAGCACGTAATTTATCAAAAGTGTAAACCGAAAGCTTTTCGCACCTTTAAATGAAAACGCAGCATATACAATGGCTGCTGAAAGGGAGATCAGGGCAAACAGGGTGGCCCAAATGATGCCGATCGCAGTTACGCTTGGCGTCCAGTCCGGTTTTTTCAATGAATTGTACCATTCTTGGTCCACAGGAAACAGGTAGCCTGCGGCTGAAAACAGCGCATATGTAATTACAAAAACGGCTAAAGCGCCGACAATCTTTTTCATATTTGCAACCTCCGCATGTATTTAATTACCCTTTATCTTATAAAGATCAAACCCCCGATATGCGGGGGAAATGATGGTCTTAAATAAGCTGCCGCAATGCGTTTGCTTTAATGCGTTCATATTCAAAAGCTGATTCTAATTCTTCCTTCGGTAAAGCCGACTTGCGGACGTATTTTTCGCGAATGACATCGTAAAGCTCGTAAGGAAACAGCATATCAATAAACATGACTTGTTTTTGTTCTTCAGTTAATGGGGCTCTGGATTCGTATGCGTTCAGCATGACATGAAATGTTTCTTCATCCCAAACGCCCGTCGTATCCAAAAGCGGAATAATCATTTTGCGCAAATCGCGAATAGGCAGATCGAATGAAACGGTATCTAAGTCAATGACCCAAATCTGTTCATTTTCCCCTAAGAGTGTATTTCCGGTTCCGTAATCCTGGTGGCAAAGGTTAGGGCTTTTTTTCAGCTGTTCAGTCCATGGAACATAGGTCGACTGCAAAAGCCGGTCTTTGATGCGCAGCCCGTCTTCAATAAAGCCATCTATCTCCTGAAGATAAAACTGTGAGAAAGGATCTTCTTTTTCCGCCTCCGCCATCAGCTTCCACGTTTCCATCTGTTTGCATCGTTTCGTGTAGTGATTCGGCCAGCGACCTAATTTGGTAAATACGGGAACGCCATTTGGCGGCTGATATCCGACGGAAGCTGTATGAAAATCAGCAAGGCCTTTCATGATAAACTCCAAGTCCTGCTTTACAGTCAGCTCAAACGGCCTTCCTTCGATCCAGTCATATACGACAAATAGAAATGAGCCGTGCTTGGAATATAGGCTGCCTTTTTTGTTTGGGAGTATGCCAGGAACATTCATGCCTTTTTTTGCTAAATAGTCCTGCGCGAAAATGGAAAACAACGCTTTCTTTTCTGGCCTGTGTATTCGTTTTAGACAAAGCGCGCCGGAGTCTGTGTGGACCTTCCAGACAAGCGCCATCTGATTTCCCTGAATGACGTCTATTTTTTCAGCCTGCACATCCCATCCTTGAAGCACATTTTCAGCCAGCTCCGTTAATTTTTTTGCATCTTCTGCTGATAAAGGAAGCTCTGATGAATTCCCCTCCTCAATGACTTCATGGTTTTCTGCCATTAAAGGACACATCCTTACCTGTTTTACTCCTACCTTATGAATCAAAAGGAAAAAATGATTGAGATATTTGACTATATTTAATAGATGAATATGGTTGTTTACCCGTTTTGTTTTTAGGGCAGTCCCATTCCGCACAAGTTGGTTGTTCAGCCGTATCATGATTCTAACTAGTTAAAAATCATGCAGGAATGGAGGCTATGTATGAAAATAGCACTGATCGCCACAGAGAAGCTTCCTGTCCCATCGGTTCGAGGAGGCGCCATTCAAATCTACCTAGAAGCGGTTGCCCCTTTAATTGCCAAAAAACATGAGGTGACTGTGTTTTCTATTAAAGATCCGAATCTCGCTGATAGAGAGAAGGTAGACGGTGTCCATTATGTACATTTGGATGAAGACCGTTATGAAGAAGCCGTTGGAGAAGAGCTGAAAAAGAGCCGTTTTGATCTTGTGCATGTTTGTAATCGCCCAAGCTGGGTTCCGAAATTGAAGAAAAAGGCGCCGGATGCTGTTTTTATTTTAAGCGTTCACAATGAAATGTTCGCTTACGATAAAATCAGCCAGGCGGAAGGCGAGATTTGCATCGACTCCGTAGCGCAGATTGTTACGGTCAGCGATTATATCGGACAGACGATCACAAGCCGTTTTCCGTCAGCACGATCAAAAACAAAAACGGTGTATTCCGGTGTGGATTTAAAAGCGTACCATCCCCGCTGGACGAATGAAGGACAGCGGGCTCGCGAAGAGATGCGAAGCGAGCTGGGGCTTCACGGCAAAAAAATCGTCTTGTTTGTCGGCCGGCTTAGCAAAGTCAAAGGCCCGCACATATTATTGCAGGCTTTGCCGGACATCATTGAGGAGCACCCCGATGTCATGATGGTGTTTATCGGGTCAAAATGGTTCGGAGATAATGAATTAAATAACTATGTCAAACATCTTCATACCCTTGGTGCGATGCAAAAGGATCATGTCACATTTATTCAATTTGTGAAGCCAAAGGACATTCCGCGCCTTTATACCATGTCAGATGTATTTGTATGCTCTTCGCAATGGCAGGAGCCTTTAGCAAGGGTGCATTATGAAGCGATGGCTGCGGGACTTCCTATTATTACAAGCAATCGGGGAGGCAATCCAGAGGTCATAGAGGAAGGGAAAAACGGCTACATCATTCATGACTTTGAAAATCCTAAACAATATGCCGAACGTATCAATGATTTGCTGAGCAGCTCGGAAAAGCGGGAACGGCTTGGGAAATACAGCCGCCGCGAGGCAGAAAACAAATTCGGCTGGCAGAGGGTGGCTGAAAATCTGCTCAGCGTCTATGAAAAGAACAGATAGAAGGGGTGAACAGAGTGTACCAAAAAGAGCATGAAGAACAGATTGTGTCCGAAATTCTCAGCTATTATCCGTTTCATATCGACCATGTGGCGCTGAAATCGAACAAAAGCGGACGCAAAATCTGGGAAGTCGAAACTGATCATGGCCCAAAGCTGCTAAAAGAAGCGCAAATGAAACCGGAGCGGATGCTTTTTATCACTCAGGCACACGCCCATTTACAAGAGCAAGGGCTGCCGATAGCGCCGATTCATCAAACAAAAAATGGCGGTAGCTGCTTGGGCACGGATCAGGTTTCTTACAGCTTATATGACAAAGTGACAGGAAAAGAAATGATTTACTATGATGCAGAGCAAATGAAAAAAGTCATGTCATTTGCCGGCCATTTTCATCATGCCTCAAAAGGATATGTTTGCACAGATGAAAGCAAGAAGAGAAGCAGGCTGGGAAAATGGCATAAATTGTACCGATGGAAGCTGCAGGAACTTGAAGGGAATATGCAGATCGCGGCATCCTATCCTGATGACGTATTTTCGCAAACTTTCTTAAAACATGCTGATAAAATGCTGGCAAGAGGAAAAGAAGCTCTTCAGGCGCTTGATGACTCAGAATACGAAACCTGGACAAAAGAAACGCTCGAGCATGGCGGATTCTGTTTTCAAGATTTTACATTGGCACGTTTGACAGAGATCGAAGGGGAGCCTTTTTTAAAGGAGCTTCACTCGATTACCTACGATTTGCCGTCAAGAGACCTTCGTATTCTGCTGAATAAAGTGATGGTTAAGCTTTCTGTATGGGATACTGATTTCATGGTTGCACTGCTTGCGGCCTATGACGCAGTGTATCCGCTCACAGAAAAACAGTACGAGGTACTTTGGATAGATCTCGCGTTTCCGCATTTGTTCTGTGCAATCGGGCACAAATATTATTTGAAGCAAAAGAAAACGTGGTCAGATGAGAAGTATAACTGGGCGCTGCAAAACATGATTTCTGTTGAAGGATCTAAAGATTCGTTTTTGGATAATCTGCCGGAACTGTATAAAAAGATAAAAGCGTATCGGGAGGCGAATTGACATGAGGTCATCGAGACAAAAAGCCTCTATTTCTAAACTGGATCTCGACCAATTCGTATTTACACCGCCTGGACCGATGGGGTGGCAGGCTCATGACTCAATCCCAGCTGAGAAGGGAGAAGAGGAGAAGCATTTAGATATGGGCAGCATTCGAGAGCTCCCTCACATCAATGCATCGAAAGAATATCAAGAAGAAACGAAGGAAAAGGAAACAGATCACAAAATCGTCGATGATGAAGAAGAAACAAAATTCGAAACCACTCCGGAGCCTGAGGAGGAGCGTGATTCGAAACGCTCAGCGCCCCCATATGAAGAAGAGGATGAAGAAGAACCAGACGTAGCAGAGGAAGCTAGAGTGGAAATCATTATTCTTCCAAGTGAATCTAAACCAGCTCCATGGTTTTCTCAAACCGTAAAGCGCAAGGCATAAAGTCATATTTATGCCTTTTTTCATGTTCTCTGCAGCAAAAAAACAGCCCGTTTTGCAACACGAGCTGTAGGTTTTATGTTTTTGCTTTCACAAAAAGCTATTGATAGATGATAAATCAAAATTTCGCGTCAGAAAAGGCGGCGGAAATTGTTTGTTTTTCGGGGTCAGAACGGATTGGTAAACAGTATTGAGCCTTTTGGCAGCATGGGTAAAGGTAAATAAAGCTTCTACATGCTTTCGGGCGTTTTTTGTCATTTTGTTCATTAATTCTTGATCTGTAAAGGCTCTGTCAATTGCTTTTGCAAATGAAGAAGGTTTGTTGTATCTGTCGATGACAAGGCCAGTGACTTCGTGTTTTACGACTTCACCGTTTCCGCCCCGGTTTGTGGTAATTAAGGGCGTGCCGGCCGCCATTGCTTCATAATTCACACGGGCGAGGGGTTCGTTCCACTGAGAGCTGCACACAAATACATCTGCCATCAGAAATAGGTTTGGGATGTCGTCTGCGGGAATGAATTTTGTAAAGATTATGTGGTCTCTGTATGGCAGCGCCAGCGTGCGCAGATAGGTGACATATTGGTTTTCGCTGTCATCGCTGAACCACTTCCCGCCTGCTATGACCAGTACAGCATCAGGGTGCTGCTGCAAAATCCGTCTCATGCTGTGAATGAGAAGGTGAGGTCCTTTTGTCGGGCTTAAGCGGCCGGCGAATAAAATAACTTTTTTATCTTCAATACCGTATTTTTTCCGGTATGTTTTTCTGACAGCCGAGCCTTTCATCGTCCAGACGGGCGGATAAGAGTTTAAATCAACGCCGGAATACACAACTTTTGTGATGTCCTCGGCTTCAGGGAAACGTTCAATGACGGTTTGTTTAATAAATTCGCTCACAGTTGTGATCATGGAGACATTGTCGAGTACTTCTTTTCCTTGCGCGAAGGTCATTTTTTTTTCTGAAAACATTTCGTTATGCAGGCTCAGAACGATCTTGCTGTTTGGTGAGGCTTTTTTATATAAAGAGACATTTAAAGGCCTGTTGAACACATGAATGAGATCAAAGGAAGAGGCTCGCAGCTCTTCGGCTACCGCCTCGCGGTAATGTTCTTTTGGCAGACGGATATAATGTACGCCGTCTTTTGTTTCTCTTTTTGGGAGCGATGGATCTTCTATTGAAAAAATGGTCAGGTCGTACCTGCTGCTGAAATAGGGCGTGACACCGTCAATCATCATTTGAATAGCGCCGCCGCGTACTGCGGGCGCCGGCAGCTTTTCTGTACAGATAAAGGCAAGCTTCATTTTTATTCCCCCTGATACAGCGACGATAAATAGGTGATTTCGTTGGTCAAGCCATCCTTTAAGGATGTGGCGGGATTATAATGCAAGAGCTGTTTTGCTTTTGAAATATCCGCCCACGTGTTGCGCGGTTCCCCTGCTATTTTGTCCGAAAAGTGCAGTGTTGCTTTTCTGCCGGAAATATCCTCAATGAGGGAGACAACCTTTATGACTGAGGCACGCTCTGCGCCGCCGATATTTACTGTTTCACCAATAAGGCGGGGTTTCCCAAGAACAGCGGTGATGCCTTTGACACAGTCGCCGATATAAGTGAAATCTCTTGACTGCTGCCCATCACCGAAGATGGTAAGCGGCTTTTGCTGAAGGTGCTGCTTAATGAGCCGGTGAAAAGCCATATCCGGCCGCTGTCTTGGCCCGTATACGGTAAAAAAACGGAGAATCACAATTGGAATGCCAAAACTCTGTTGATACACATGGCAAAGCTTTTCTCCCGTAAGCTTTGTTACCCCGTACGGAGATAAAGGAGAAAGCGACGTGTTTTCACTGACTTTTCCTTGTTTTTCGCCATAGACGGAAGAGGTGGATGCAAAGACGAACGTTTGAATAGAATGTTCCCGGCACGCCTCGAGGAGCCTTTGGAGCGCTTGGATATTATGTGCGGCATATGGGTGAAAATGATTGCCCCAGCTTGAGCGGACACCCGGTATGGCCGCCAAATGAAAGATGACGTCCACTCCTTCCAGTAAGGGAGCAAGATCCGCTGTCAGCAGATTTTCCTTTATGAACGTAAATCGCTTTTCTTGCAGCAGGTTTTTAAGGTTTTTTAATTTCAAGGAAAATGGAGTAGGACCGATAAAGTCATCGATTCCAATAACGTTATGTTTCTTATCTTTTAGTAATTCTTCGCAGAGGTGGGAGCCGATAAAGCCCGCTGCTCCTGTGACGAGTATTTTCATGGACGGCCAACTCCCGTACAGATCAGGCCGCAAGCCTCGATCAGTTCTTTTTTTAGTACGTTGCGCCCGTCAATCACAAGACGCCCTTTCATGATATCTGCAGCCTTTTTCCAATCAAACGCTAAAAACTCAGGCCATTCTGTCGCCAAAAATAAAAAGTCACTCTCTTCGATCGCATCAAAAGCTTGAGAATGCTGAGTTACATGTTGCCGCAAATGTTCTGGAAGTACAGCTTCAGGATCATATGCATGAACATCACATCCCAGCTCCGCCAGCCTTTCCATCAGTCTGACAGCCTGAGAATTCCGGATGTCATCAGTATTCGGTTTGAAGGAAATGCCGAGTACAGCCGCTTTCTTGCCTTGAAGTGTTTCGAAGAATGACTGTATTTTTTTGATATACAGGCCAAGCTGGGTGTCATTAATGTGCTGCACGGCCCGGAGCAGGAAGGTCTCCGTGTTTTTTTCCTGGGCAGCAAATTGCAGCGCCTGCAGATCCTTTGGAAAACAAGAGCCTCCGTATCCGATGCCTGCCTGCAAAAAGTGCTTCCCGATCCTTGGGTCTAGACCGATAGCGCGGGAAATATCTGAGATATCTGATTGATAGGCTTCACATATGCGGGCCATTTCGTTAATAAACGAAATTTTGGCCGCTAAAAAGAAATTGTTGGCATATTTGATCAGCTCTGCTCCCGCTAAGCTTGTAACGATAAAAGGGGTATCAATGTGTTTGTAAATGGATTTGACGATGGCTGCCGATACGTGATCTTCTTCCTGAACACCGATGACTGTTTTGTCAGGATGCAGCATGTCATATAAGGCATTGCCTTCCCGCAGAAACTCCGGATTGGATACGACATTAAAGAGGTTTCTAGACACTCCGGAGGCAATCAGCTGTTTTGCTATGTTTTCATTTGTCCCGGGCGGAACAGTGCTTTTCGTAATAATGGTTTTATACGATCGGATTGACTCGCTTAAATCACCGATGACGGACTGCAGGGCTTTCGTATCAGCTGATCCGTCCGAACGCGGCGGGGTTCCGACTGCGATAAAAATAACGGGACATTCCTCCATGCTCGATTTCACTTCAGAAGAAAACGAGAGATTGCCGCAACGAAGTATTGCATCTGAAAGCCCAGGCTCATAAAAGGGAATGACTCCTTTTTTCAGCTGCCCGATTTTTTTGACGTCTTTGTCTGTGCATATCATGTCATGTCCGATGGATGCCAGTGCCGCTGATAGGGTTAAACCGACATACCCGGCGCCAACCACACAAATTTTCATCACCTGAGCTCCTTTACAAGATTACTGGTCATATATCAATATCCTATTAAAAAAGGGCTGGTTCGTGATTCCGCTTTCTGCCCAGTTGCTTCCGCCTAATTTCAGATGTACAAACATCGGGATGCGCTCTTGGAATATCATGTAATAAACATGAGCTGAGGGGAAAATGACATGATAAAAAAAGCGATCATTCCTGCAGGCGGATTCGGCACGAGAAATCTGCCGGTGACGAAGGTGATTCCGAAAGAAATGTTTCCGGTAGGGTCTAAGCCTGTGATTCATTATCTTGTTGAAGAATTAAAGGAGTCAGGCATTGAGGACATTTTGATGGTTGTATCGAGCCATAAAAATCTGATTGTCGACTATTTTGATTCCTCTTTGGCACTTGAGGCTTTTTTGGCCTCTAAGAATAAACTGCATTTGCTTAATGAGCATCCCATTCCGGATATACGGATTCACTATGTGCGCCAGCCTTATGCAAAGGGTCTTGGTGACGCCATTTGTTTCGGAAAGCAATTTGCAGGCGGAGAGCCTTTTGCAGTCGTTTTGCCAGATGATCTGATTTTTTCCGCCAATCAGCCGGCTTTGGGGCAGCTGATTGAAGCGTATACGAAATATCAGTCCAGTGTAATCGGCTTAAAAGAAACAAAAACGGAGGATTTACATCATTACGGGGTGATAAAAGGGGAGCCTGTTGAAAAAGGGCTTTATCGCATCCAGGATATTGTGGAAAAGCCTAAACAAAACCCTCCGTCTCATTTTGCCGCAGCAGGGCGTTATATTTTCACACCGGATATTTTTAATGAGCTGGAGGCATTAGAAGCTGACAGCGGAGGAGAAGTGCAGGTAACGGATGCGATAAAAGCTTCGCTCGGGGCATGTGCCGTATACGGGAAATTGCTAGAGGGCGAGCGGTATGATATCGGCCTGCAAAAGGATTATCTGAAGCTGATTTACGATATGCTGAAAACGGAAAAGAACCCCCAATAATCGGGGGTTCAATCAGCGTGGAGATCGCCGAATGTGGTCATGATTCCCTCTTCGTCAAGTTCTTCTTCATAGCGCTCATGGGCTCTGCTTTGATAAACGGTAATTTCTTTTCCAGTGATATCTGTAGCGATGAAATTTTCGTAAGACTCCGTATTGCCGATATTCTCTTCGGCATTCATCGTCATATCGTCATAGCTTAGCGGAGGGTTTTCCATATCCTGCGGCGTTTGTGAGTTACCATATTTTTCGACATCCTGATAGGAATCCTCACTGTCATATGGCGCTCTGATTTCTTCATCATCATCAAATTCAAATTGCCCGAATGGTGTTTCTTCTTCAATCGGACGGTCCTTGGAAACCACGTCCTGTGACGAATACTCCGCGAGGGTTGTGGCAGTCGGAAGCGCTTCAAGTCGTTCGAACGGGATTTCCTTTCCGCTGACTTCACAAATGCCATACGTACCGTTTTCTATCGCCTTCAATGAATGCTCAATGTCCCGAAGGTGCTCTCGCTCATGCAAGTCTAGAGCGATGTCTTTCTCACGCTCGTAAAGTTCTGTCGCCTGATCGCCGGGATGGTTGTCGTATGCCGAAAGCTCACCCCACGAATCATAAGGAAATGCTGAGTTAAGCTGAAAATGATCATTGTCTTTGAAACGGTTTAAGATATCTTTTTTCGTTTGTTCCAGTTCATTTTTTAAATGCTGAAGCTGTTCTTTCGTAAGCAATGTGATCGCCTCGTTTCTCTGTGATGCATACCTTTAGTATGAACAGATCGCCTGAGAACTTTCATAAATGGCGGGTGGAGGAATATAGGAGGTTTTCCTTTTATGGTAAGCGGATACAACCTTTGCTATCAGTGGAGAAAGAAATTTAAGCTTTGTTTCTTTTTCATTTCTGAAATTAGGTTTATAATAGGTAAGGCAGGCCATTTGGACTGCATGATCTGTGTTTGACACAAAGGAGACACAGGTGTATGGTATTAAAAGCATTTTAAGGATTATGGAGGAATGTCTCATGGTGACAACGGTGCAGCGTACGTTCCGAAAGGAAGTTCTACATGCATTACATAAAGCCAAAGAAGTCAACCATGCTGTCTTAATAAGCTATTCGAGACAAATCGAGTCTCTTGACCCTCTATCATTTTTCAATTACGGAGCAAAAAAATATACAGGCAATCGATTTTTTTGGTCAGATCCTGAAAGTGAATTGACAATAGTCGGTCTTGGCAAAGAAGCGGTTTTCCAGACAAATCAAAAAAACAGCGAGCGGTATCGTGAGGTTTTTGAACAATGGGAGCGCTTTAAAAAGACGGCTTTTCATATTTATGAAGAAGAAAAGCTGCAGCATTCTGCAGTGGGACCTGTGTTATTCGGAGGATTTTCTTTTGACCCTTGCGAAGAAAGAGGTTCACAATGGGACCATTTCTCGGAAGGGGATTTCTTTGTGCCTGCGCTTATGCTGACGATGACTGCTGAAGGCCCGTTCTTAACAGTTAACAGATGGGTAAGCGGAGGAGAAGACGCAGAAGCTGTTTTAGAAGGCTTAAAAGCTTTTGCGGCGGAATTTATGGTTCCTGATTTCAAGCAAGAAGATCAGGCTGTGATTGCAGCAGCCGAAGAGCTGGATAAGGATGATTGGCTGAAAGCAATCGAAACGGCCACAAGCCAAATTAAAGAGAAACAATATGATAAGGTTGTTCTTGCCCGAGAGCTGCTGCTCACGTTTGACGGTCCAATCCAAATTGAACCGGTGCTTAAAACGCTTCTGGACGATCAGCAGACAAGCTATGTTTTTGCAATTGAACAAGAAGGCAAAACCTTTGTCGGCGCGTCTCCGGAAAGACTGATCAAAAGAGACGGCGGCACTGTCATGTCTTCCTGTCTGGCAGGCTCCATTAAACGAGGCGTGAATGAAGAAGACGACCGCCGGATAGGCCTTGAATTATTAAACGATGAGAAAAACCTGCTTGAGCATGATATTGTGGTAGGTATGATTCATAATGCTTTTGTATCAAGCTGTTCAGAGGTTGAAAAGCCTGATGGACCTGTTTTGTACAAAACAAAAAGCGTTCAGCACCTGTTTACGCCGATTGTCGGACAGCTGCGCGAGTCTGCTTCAATTTTTGACTTAATTGAGAAGCTGCATCCCACTCCGGCGCTCGGGGGAGCACCTCAGGAAAAAGCTGTTGACGTGATCAGGGAGATTGAACCGATGTCTCGCGGCTGGTATGCTGCCCCTATCGGCTGGATTGACAGCCAGGATAACGGGGAATTCGCGGTAGCCATTCGTTCAGGGCTGATCGAAGGAAGCACTGCAAGGCTGTTTGCCGGGTGCGGTATTGTGGAAGACTCGGAACCAATCTCGGAATATGAAGAAACACAGATTAAATTGAAGCCGATGATCTCTGCATTAGGAGGTGAGAGGCGTTGACAGTCAACCCGATTACTCATTACATCGGAAGTTTTATTGATGAATTCGCCCTTTCCGGAATTACGGACGCCGTCGTTTGTCCGGGCTCAAGATCTACACCGCTGGCTGTTCTTTGTGCTGCGCATCCCGATATCAGCGTCCATGTCCAAATTGATGAAAGATCTGCCGGGTTTTTTGCCTTAGGTTTGGCAAAAGCGAAGCAGCGTCCCGTACTATTGATCTGTACATCTGGAACAGCCGCGGCTAACTTTTATCCGGCTGTGGTTGAAGCCCATTATTCAAGGGTGCCTATTATTGTGTTAACTGCTGATCGGCCTCATGAGCTGCGCGAAGTAGGCGCACCGCAGGCTATTAATCAGCACTTCTTATTCGGTAACTTTGTTAAGTTTTTCACAGACTCTGCTCTTCCTGAAGAGTCTCCGCAAATGCTGAGATACATCCGAACGCTGGCAAGCCGCGCTGCCGGAGAAGCACAAAAGCGCCCAATGGGGCCTGTCCATGTGAATGTGCCGCTGCGCGAACCGCTGATGCCGGATCTTTCAGATGAGCCGTTTGGAAGAATGAGAACAGGCCGTCATGTATCTGTGAAAACGGGTACGCAGTCTGTTGACCGCGAGTCCCTGTCTGATGTGGCTGAGATGCTCGCAGAGGCTGAAAAAGGAATGATCGTCTGCGGAGAGCTCCATAGTGATGTGGATAAGGAAAACATTATTACGCTGTCAAAAGCGCTTCAGTATCCAATTTTAGCGGATCCGCTGTCTAATCTGCGGAATGGTGTTCATGATAAAAGCACTGTTATTGATGCGTATGATTCGTTTTTAAAAGATGATAAGCTGAAGCGGAAACTTCGTCCTGATGTTGTCATTCGGTTTGGACCGATGCCTGTTTCAAAACCGGTTTTCTTATGGCTTAAGGATGATCCGGCGATTCAGCAAATCGTGATTGACGAGGATGGAGGCTGGAGAGATCCGACGCAGGTAAGCGCGCATATGATTCATTGTAATGCGTCTGTTTTTGCTGAGGAGATCATGGCAGGCCTTACTGCTGCCAGATCCTCAGAGTGGCTGGAAAAGTGGCAGTTTGTCAATGGGCGGTTCCGCGAGCATCTGCAAACAATCAGCAGTGAAGATGTTTCGTTTGAAGGCAATCTCTATCGAATCCTTCAGCATCTTGTGCCTGAAAACAGCTCGCTGTTTGTGGGAAACAGCATGCCGATCAGGGATGTTGATACGTTTTTTGAAAAGCAGGACCGCCCTTTCCGGATTTATTCAAACCGGGGAGCAAACGGGATAGACGGTGTCGTCTCCTCTGCCATGGGGGTATGTGAAGGAACAAAAGCGCCTGTTACCCTTGTGATTGGAGATTTATCTTTTTATCACGATTTAAACGGCCTGCTGGCGGCCAAAAAGCTGGGTATTCCTCTTACTGTGATTCTTGTCAATAATGACGGAGGAGGGATTTTCTCCTTTTTGCCGCAGGCTTCTGAAAAGACACACTTTGAAGATTTGTTCGGCACACCGACAGGGCTCGATTTCAAGCATGCCGCTGCACTTTACGGCGGAACGTATTCATGCCCGGCTTCTTGGGATGAATTCAAAACAGCTTACGCGCCGCAGGCAGACAAGCCCGGACTCCATTTGATTGAAATCAAAACGGATCGCCAATCAAGAGTCCAGCTTCATCGCGATATGCTGAATGAGGCTGTGCGGGAAGTGAAAAAACAATGGGAACTGTAAACATAACGGTATCAGATGGTATCCGATATGCAGTGGCAGACGAGGGACCGAATGCTTCCGAAGCCGTCGTCTGTCTGCACGGGTTTACCGGCAGCAAACAATCATGGACTTTTCTTGATGAGATGCTGTCTGATTCACGTTTGATCAAAATTGATTGTTTAGGGCATGGGGAAACCGATGCCCCGCTGAATGGGAAAAGATACAGCACAAGCCGGCAAGTTTCTGACCTTGCCGAGATTTTGAATCAATTAAAACTTCACAAAGTGAAATTGATTGGGTATTCTATGGGAGGAAGGCTTGCTTACTCTTTTGCGATGACATATCCCGAGCGGGTATCGGCACTTGTGCTTGAAAGCACGACGCCGGGGCTCAAAACACTTGGGGAACGGCGGGAACGAATTATGCGGGACCGGAAGCTTGCTGATTTTATTTTAAGAGACGGGCTCAAAGCGTTTGTTGCGTATTGGGAGAATATCCCTTTGTTTTCATCTCAGCAGAGGCTGGCTGAAGATATTCGGCACAGGATACGATCGGGCCGTCTGCGGAACAATAAGATCGGGCTTGCGAACAGTTTAACCGGCATGGGCACCGGTTCACAGCCTTCCTTCTGGAGCCGTGTAGAGGAAATAGATGTTCCTGTGCTTCTGATCTGCGGGGAGTGGGACGAAAAATTTTGCGCCATCAATCAAGAGGTGCATAAGATGCTTCCTTCTAGTAGAATAGAGATTGTTCCAAAAGCAGGACATACGGTCCATGTGGAACAGCCGCGATTGTTTGGTAAAATAGTGAGTGAGTTTTTGACAAGCATCTGACTCATTCACATAGAGAATAAAAGGAGGTCATCATATGGCTGAATGGAAAACAAAACGGACATACGATGAGATATTGTATGAAACGTATAATGGCATTGCAAAAATAACAATCAACCGACCTGAGGTACATAATGCGTTTACCCCTAAAACGGTTGCTGAAATGATTGATGCGTTTGCTGACGCAAGAGACGACCAAAACGTTGGGGTTATCGTGCTTGCCGGTGCAGGGGACAAGGCATTTTGTTCTGGCGGAGACCAAAAAGTGCGCGGCCACGGTGGATATGTAGGAGACGACCAGATCCCGCGTCTTAACGTATTGGATCTTCAGCGTTTAATCCGCGTCATCCCGAAACCGGTTGTTGCGATGGTGTCCGGATATGCGATTGGCGGAGGCCATGTGCTTCACATCGTATGTGACTTGACAATTGCTGCGGACAACGCAATTTTTGGACAAACAGGCCCTAAAGTTGGAAGCTTCGATGCAGGTTACGGTTCTGGCTACCTGGCTCGAATTGTAGGACATAAAAAAGCACGTGAAATCTGGTACCTATGCCGTCAGTACAACGCACAGGAAGCACTGGACATGGGTCTTGTCAACACAGTCGTTCCTTTGGAACAGCTTGAAGAAGAAACGATTAAATGGTGTGAAGAAATGCTTGAAAAAAGCCCGACCGCACTGCGCTTTCTTAAAGCTGCGTTTAACGCGGACACAGACGGACTTGCTGGAATTCAGCAGTTTGCAGGGGATGCTACCCTTCTTTACTACACAACAGATGAAGCAAAAGAAGGCCGTGATTCCTTTAAGGAAAAACGCAAACCTGATTTCGGACAGTTCCCTCGTTTCCCGTGATCAGCAATACTTAGTAAACCAACAGCTTGAGACTTTGCGGTCCAAGCTGTTTTCTTTTCAATACAGACATTTTACCTCGGAGATGATGACATGCTGACAGAACAGCCCAACTGGCTCATGCAGCGGGCACAGCTGACACCTGAGAGAATCGCTCTCATCTATAGAGACCAAACCGTGACATTTGCAGAATTATTTGCCGCGTCTAAGCGAATGGCGGCACAGCTTGCCGCTCATTCGGTTCGAAAAGGGGATACTGCGGCTATTTTGCTCCAAAACCGTGCAGAAATGGTATACGCCGTTCACGCTTGTTTTTTGCTTGGTGTTAAGGCGGTGCTTTTGAATACGAAGCTGTCAACACATGAAAGGCTGTTTCAGCTGGAGGATTCCGAATCCGGCTTTTTACTGACAGATTCAAACTTTGACAAGAAAGAGTATGAACACATCGTTCAAACGATTGATGTGGATGAACTGATGAAAGAAGCAGCACAGGAAATTGAGATCCAAGCTTATATGCAAATGGATGCAACGGCAACGCTGATGTATACGTCGGGTACGACAGGAAAGCCCAAGGGAGTTCAGCAAACGTTCGGAAACCACTATTTCAGTGCGGTGTCGTCCGCGCTTAATTTGGGTATAACAGAACAAGACCGCTGGCTTATCGCATTGCCGCTCTTTCATATCAGCGGCTTGTCCGCATTATTTAAATCTGTGATCTATGGAATGACTGTCGTGCTTCACCAGCGTTTTTCCGTAAGCGATGTGCTGGATTCTATCAACAGGCATGAAGTGACAATGATATCTGCGGTGCAGACTATGCTGGCCAGTCTTTTGGAAGAAACAAGCCGCTGCCCTGAATCCATCAGATGCATTCTTCTCGGCGGCGGCCCTGCACCGCTGCCATTGCTTGAGGAATGCCGTGAGAAAGGATTCCCTGTCTTTCAGTCATATGGAATGACAGAAACATGCTCGCAAATTGTTACCCTGTCGCCGGAATTCAGTATGGAAAAGCTCGGATCTGCGGGGAAACCGCTGTTTTCGTGTGAAATCAAAATAGAGCGGGACGGACAGGTTTGTGAACCGTTTGAACACGGTGAAATCATGGTCAAAGGCCCGAATGTCATGAAAAGCTATTTTAACCGGGAGAGCGCAAACGAAGCCTCTTTTCAAAATGGCTGGCTGAAAACAGGTGATCTTGGTTATTTGGACAATGAAGGCTTTTTATATGTATTAGACAGACGCTCAGATCTGATCATATCCGGCGGAGAAAACATTTATCCGGCCGAAGTGGAGTCAGTGCTGCTTTCACATCCCGCTGTGGCCGAAGCCGGGGTTTCAGGGGCTGAGGACAAAAAATGGGGGAAAGTGCCTCACGCCTATCTTGTCCTTCACAAACCTGTGAGCGCAGGAGAATTGACTGACTACTGTAAAGAACGCTTGGCGAAGTATAAAATTCCGGCGAAATTCTTTGTGCTTGACCGCCTGCCGCGCAATGCGTCTAATAAGCTCTTGCGAAATCAGCTGAAGGATGCGCGTAAAGGAGAACTGCTATGATCGAAATAGAAAAAATCACGCTTTACCATTTGAGCATGAACTTAAAGAAACCGTTTAAAAACAGTATCGAAACGCTTCAAGAGCGTAAATTTCTGATCGTGGAAGCCATTGATACAACAGGTGTCACAGGCTGGGGAGAAGTTTCCGCTTTCTCTTCGCCTTGGTACACCGAGGAAACCATTGGAACATGTTTGCATATGCTAAAAGATTTTTTTATCCCAAATGTGGTCGGCCGTGAATTCAATCACCCTTCAGAAGTGCCGGACAGCCTGGCGCGTTATAAAGGAAACCGGATGGCAAAAGCGGGACTTGAATCGGCTGTATGGGATATCTATGCCAAAAAGAAGGGCGTATCCCTTGCTGAGGCATTGGGCGGAACAAGAGATAAAGTCCCTGCCGGGGTGGTAGTCGGCCTGGCGCCTCTTGACGATATGCTGAAGGAAATTGAGAGCTATCAAAAAGAAGGTTATCAAAGAATAAAAATTAAAATTCAGCCTGGGCAGGATGTGGAATTGGTCAAGGCCATCCGCAGCCGATTCCCAAACATCCCGCTCATGGCTGATGCCAATTCATCCTATGAGCTGAAGGATATCAGCCGTTTAAAGGAGCTTGATGACTATCATTTAATGATGATTGAGCAGCCGCTCCAAGCTGACGATATCGTTGACCACCGCCACCTGCAGAAACATTTGAAAACGGCCATTTGCCTTGATGAGAGCATTTGTTCAGTTGATGATGCGAGACGGGCAATTGAGCTAGGAAGCTGCAAAATTATTAATATAAAACCTTCTCGTGTCGGCGGCTTAACAGAAGCCTTAAAAATTCATGATTTATGCAAAGAGCATCATATGCAGGTTTGGTGCGGCGGAATGCTGGAAACAGGCATATCAAGAGCGCAGAACGTGGCGCTTGCTTCACTGCCTCAATTCACAATACCTGGCGATATATCTTCATCCTCACGCTATTGGGATGAAGATATTGTAACCCCTGATATTCGTATTGATAATGGATTTATTTCTGTGTCAAAACAGCCTGGTTTAGGGGTTGAGGTAAACCAAGATATTATGCGAAAATATGTGACCAAAATGGATGTTTTCACACAGCATGGTTAAGAAAAAAGCATTTTGCTATTTTGAATAAATGACACTGTGCTGTTACAGTAAAAGTGTTCGTTGAATACATCCCTTCTCGTTTGGACCGGCTGCTGACCCAGCCGGTTTTTTTATGTAAATCAGCTTGACAAAAATGGTCAAACGCGATAATTTTGCACAAAGGAAACTTTTTGTCCTGTGTAAATAAAACATGCTTTTGGCTAATTTAATGTCACATGTCTAAGAACTGACAACATAAGATAAAACAATCGGACATTGATGGCAAAGAGGAGGAGAAATATGAGACGAGGGCTGATGGCAGCAGTACTTTTTGCGACCTTTGCTTTAACGGGATGCGGAACGGATTCAGCCGGAAAAAGCGCTGATCAGCAATTACAAGTGACAGCGACAACATCTCAAATTGCCGATGCAGCAGAAAACATCGGAGGTAAGCATGTAAAAGTCACCTCTTTAATGGGACCGGGGGTTGATCCGCACCTTTACAAAGCTTCCCAAGGTGACACGAAAAAATTAATGTCTGCCGATGTTGTTCTGTACAGCGGGTTGCATTTGGAAGGGAAAATGGAGGATGTGCTCCAAAAAATCGGCGAACAACAACAATCGGCGGCAGTAGCTGAGGCCATTCCGAAAAATAAGCTTATTCCTGCGGGGGAAGGCAAGACGTTTGATCCCCACGTCTGGTTCAGCATTCCGTTATGGATCTATGCGGTGGATGAAATTGAAGCGCAATTCAGCAAAGCAATGCCTCAGCACGCAGATGCCTTTCGGAAAAATGCCAAAGAGTACAAAGAAGATTTGCAATATTTAGATAAGTGGTCGCGTAAAGAGATCGCACATATTCCGGAGAAAAGCCGTGTGCTTGTGACTGCTCATGATGCGTTTGCGTACTTTGGGAATGAGTATGGATTTAAGGTAAAAGGCCTGCAGGGACTCAGCACAGATTCGGACTATGGATTAAGGGATGTTCAGGAGCTGGTTGATCTTCTGACAGAAAAACAAATAAAAGCTGTGTTCGTAGAAAGCAGTGTATCTGAAAAATCAATCAATGCAGTGGTGGAAGGCGCTAAAGAAAAAGGCCATACAGTCACAATCGGCGGTCAGCTTTATTCGGATGCCATGGGTGAAAAGGGCACAAAAGAAGGCACATACGAAGGAATGTTCCGCCACAATATCAACACGATTACTAAAGCGCTTAAATAAAGAAAAGAGGTGGAGGATATGTTCCCTGTTGAGCTTGATAATGTGACGGTTGCTTATCATAAAAAGCCTGTACTGCAGGACATTTCGCTGCAGGTGCCTGAAGGAAAACTTATTGGCATTATCGGCCCAAACGGCGCGGGAAAATCAACCTTGATCAAAACGATTCTCGGTCTTGTGCCCAGAGCTTCCGGAGACATCTCTATTTACGGCAAAGACTATAAGGATCAGCGGACCAGAATCGGATATGTTCCGCAGCGCGGCTCGGTTGACTGGGATTTCCCCACAAGCGCGCTCGATGTCGTCCTAATGGGAAGATACGGGAGAATCGGTTTATTAAAGAGGCCAAAGAAAGCGGATGTGGAGATGGCGAAGGCCGCATTAGCAAAAGTCGGGATGCTTGATTATGCGAAGAGGCAAATCAGCCAGCTGTCAGGCGGACAGCAGCAGCGGGTGTTTCTTGCCCGGGCACTCTGCCAGAACGCTGACATTTATTTTATGGATGAACCGTTTGCAGGTGTCGATGCAGCGACGGAGCGCGCGATTATGACGCTGTTGGCAGAACTCAAAGAAAAAGGAAAAACCGTGCTTGTCGTCCATCATGACCTGCAGACCGCCGAGGATTATTTCGATTGGATCTTACTGCTTCATTTAAGAAAAATCGCTTTCGGACCGGCGGAAAACGTGTTTACGATCGAAAACCTGCAAAAAACATATGGAGGAAGGCTTACGTTTTTAAAAGATAAAGTGCTGGCAGAAGGACATAAGGAGTGAGCGCAATGTTTGAAAGTTTGTGGCTGCAGCTTCAGCATCCGAATACACAGTGGGTGCTGGCCGGTACGCTTTTGCTCGGGACGGCAAGCGGTGTTTTGGGCAGCTTTGTGCTGCTGAGAAAGCAAAGTTTAATCGGCGATGCGATGGCCCATTCAGCTCTGCCGGGAGTGTGCCTCGCTTTTCTGTTCACCGGGCAAAAATCACTGCCTTTCTTTTTGCTGGGTGCGGCGCTCGCCGGACTGCTCGGAACATTTTGTATTCAACTGATTCCTCGGCTTTCAAAAACAAAGGAGGACTCGGCGATCGGGATTGTTCTTTCTGTGTTTTTTGGCGTCGGGATCATTCTGCTGACATATATTCAGCAACAGGGGGCGGGAAGCCAAAGCGGGCTTGATTCTTTTTTATTCGGCCAGGCTGCTTCATTGGTCAGGCAGGATATCATCCTTATTGCAGGAATATCCGCTGCTCTGCTGCTCCTATGTATTGTTTTCTTTAAGGAATTTACATTGATTACTTTTGATCTCGCGTTTGCAAAGGGATTAGGAATCCCGGTGCGTTTTTTAAACGGGCTTTTGGCTTGTCTGATTGTCTGTGCTGTCGTCATTGGGCTTCAGACTGTTGGTGTGATACTAATGGCGGCTATGCTGATTACACCTGCCATAGCTGCGAGATATTGGACCGAACGATTAACCGGGATGATCGTCATTGCCGGGATTACAGGCGGGGTCAGCGGAGTGGCCGGAACCCTGCTTAGCACCACGATGAAGGGAATGGCGACAGGGCCATTAATGATCTTATCTGCAACGCTGCTCTTTCTTTTTTCAATGATTTGCGCGCCTAAGCGGGGATTGGCTGCTAAATCCATAAGGCTGATGAGGCTGCGGCGCAGAACAAGCAGGGAGCAAGTGCTTTTGGAGATTTATGAACAATATGAAAAGAATAATCTTTGTGTAACTGTTGAAAGTGTAAGAAAGAAAAGACGCCTATCCTCTTCATTATGCCTTAAGGCATTAAATGACTTGGAACAAGAGAGGTGCATTGAGCGTATCGAAAATGGGATTTGGCAAATCACAAGCAAAGGGATAGAAAAAGGCTATCACACAGCTTTGAAGCAGCGGATGTATGAAGTGTATCTCATGCATGAAATGGACCTTGCCAATATAGAATCCGATCAGGACTGCTTTGACCCGGACCGTTTACCGAGAGAAACGAGAGAGCGGCTTTATTCACTCTTAAAGCTGTATGGACGGATGCCTGAGCATCGAAAAGCGTCTCATGATGCCAAGAAGGGACAGATCGCAAATGAGTTTTGAAGCATGGATTATAGCTACCGGTGTATTAGTCGGTGTAAGCTGCGGATTGATCGGCACATTTCTTGTGCTGAGAAGCATGGCGATGCTGGCCGACGCAATCAGTCATACAGTGTTGCTTGGCATTGTCGGCGCTTTTCTAGTGACGGGAAGTCTCGATGGGATTTCTATGTTTATTGGCGCAGCCGCAACCGGTCTGTTAACGGCTTTCTTGGTTCAGCTTCTTCATAGCAAGGGGGTTCAATCAGATGCTGCTATAGGAGTTGTGTTTACATCCTTATTTGCAATCGGGGTTATTTTGCTTTCTGTGTATGGAGCGAATGTCCATCTCGATATTGAGCACTCGTTAATGGGAGAAATCGCTTTTGTGCCGTGGAATACGGTGACGGTATTGGGGGTTGATATTGGGCCGAAAGCGTTTTGGATGCTGGCATCTGTTCTGGTTTTAAATGTAGTGTTGATCAGTGTGTGCTATAAGGAGTTTAAAATCGCTTCGTTTGATCCTCAAATGGCCTTAGCCTTGGGAATACCGGTTTTGCTCATTCATTACGTGCAAATGGGCATGCTGTCCCTGACAACTGTTGCTTCCTTTGATTCGGTGGGTGCCGTATTGGTTGTGGCCATGCTGATTGTTCCGCCTGCTGCGGCACATTTGCTGACAGACCGGCTTCTTTATATGCTGATTCTCAGCGCGTTGATTGGCGGGCTGTCGGCGGTCATGGGCTATTTCTTCGCAACGTGGCTTAATGTTTCGATTTCAGGAGCGATGGCGGCCATGACAGGTGTATGTTATGCAAGCGCCTTTTTGTTTTCACCTGCAAACGGGGTCATGACTAAAAAGTTGAGAACACTCAACATGCAAAAAGAAAGAGCTGGCTGATGCAGCTCTTTCTTTTAATTATAAATCATGCGGCTTAAACGTTTTGCAGTCTGTTTCCCGGCTGTTTTCAGCCGTTTCACCAGTATGGCTGACAACATAAATGGTATCAGCGGTGCATTTGTTACCTTTGCCCCAATAAGAACAGTTGTTGACCTCACATAGAATTTTCTGCTCCATGCCATCCCCTCCTTATAAAGGTTCTGGATTAGTATAGCCGGCTGGCTTGCCCTCTATTCCTCCTGGCGGATATAGCGTTTATCTCGCATAAACATTTTCCAGAAGAAAAAGAAGCCCGGAAATAGAATGATAAATGCAACGATATACGTTGCAAACAGCGCTCTGAACGTTGCTGGCTCTGTGAAGCCTGACATGACTGTCACATCGGGATAAATCATATACGGAAGATGCGCCCGCCCGTACGCGTAGCTTGCGAGAAAATACTGTATCCCAATCGCAACAAGTGCGAGACGCGGTTTTCCGATGTTTTGCCCAAAGCTTTTGTTAGGCAGAAAAAGAGCGATTCCAGCAATGACAAATGTGATGAACGATGCAATAATCCAAGTAAAATCATTCATCATTCCGCTGTACAGCCAGTTTGCTTCATTCCGCATTGTCACCATAATGCATACTGCAAACAACAGTGAAATCGGGCCGGTAATCAGGGCGCTTTTTCTGTAGGCTCGGTACGCATCCTGTTCCTCTGCCACATTTGAAACATCTGCAAGCAGCAGCGAGGACAAAAATAAGGTGCTTAAAATCGCAAACCCGATAAATGAATAGGCGTTGGGGCTTGAAAAGATTTTAGACATATTTAAGTTATAGATTCCATCCGTTTTTTCTATAAACCCTCCGTGTGTCACAGGAAGCACCAAAATTAAAATAGCAGGAATGATAAAGCCGGAGATGCCGGAAATATATCTTAGCGTTTTCCGCTCCTTTGCTGTATTTGAAAACACGAGAAATCCGCTTCGAATCGCTAAAAGCAGTAAAATCATGCTTCCGGGAATTAATAAAACGGTGCCGAGCACAAATGTCGCGCCGGGGAAAAAACTGAAAAGCGCCACGACGATGGCCACAATAAAGACGTTTGTGACCTCCCAAGTCGGGGACAAAAAGCGATTCGCAATATCGGTGGCCTTCATATGCTCCTTGTTTAAATAGATCATAGACCAAAATCCCGCTCCAAAATCCATTGTCGCCATGACGGCGTAAATAAACACAAAGCCCCAGATAATTGAGATGGCGATCAGAGCGTCAGTTGAAATCTCCATTTGTACGATCTTCCTTCCATTTGGTTTCCTGTTTGCGGAGCCATTACGACTCCGCTGTATTTAAATCTTCGTCAACCGGGTGCTTGCGGAAATAATACAGCAGCACGTAGACGACAGCTGCGCCTAACACGGCATAAACAAATGTGAAAAATAAGAACAGCAGCCCAATCGAGCCAGTCGTTGTTACGACATCTGACGTTTTCAGCAGATGATAGATGACCCAAGGCTGTCTCCCCGTACATGCGAAAATCCAGCCGAATTCAATGCCGATGAGACTAAAAGGGCCTGCTGTCATGAAAATGACCAAAAGCCACGTTGGGAAACGGTCTTTCTTGAGCACCTTTCTCCAGACGACACCGATAATGGAATAAAGAATAAGCAGCATGCCTACACCGACCATCGCATTAAACAGCGTGTGAATGAAAAGCGGCGGCCATTCATCTCTCGGAAATGCATTTAATCCTTTTACAACAGTGTCAAAACGGTTCGCTGCCAAAAAGCTTAAAGCCCATGGAATCTCGATTGCCCATTTTACTTTTTCTTCATTCGGGTCGGTAAAACCGCCGATAGCGAGCGGGGCATGGGATCTTGTTTCAAACAGGCCTTCCGCACCGGCTAATTTTTCGGGCTGGTATTCGTACAGCATCTGTGCAGATTCATGTCCGTTCAAAGCGGTCAGCAATGAAAAAATACCGCCGATCGTCAGTGCGAGCAAAAGGGCTTTCCGGTGAAAGCGATAGACCTTTTCCTTTTTCCTCGTCCGGATCATTTTATACGCCGCAACAGAAGCCACGATAAACGCACCGGTCATAAACGCGGACAGCACGACATGGCCGGCAGTGATAAAAAAGCTAGGATTAAAAAACGCGGCCCACGGGTCAACATCTGTGATTTTTCCGTTTAAAATTTTAAAACCGGCGGGCGTACCTTCAAAAGCGTGAACATTCGTGATCAGAACAGCGGATGCTGCGGCCCCGACTAACACAAAGAAAACAGCAACAATCCTCATTGCAGGTGATAAGCGGTCTGCTGCGTATACATAAATCGACATGAAAAGGGCTTCAACAAAAAAAGCATAGATTTCAATTTGAAATGGCAGGGACATCACCCGGCCGATGACTTCCATAAATCCCGGCCATAAAAGCGCGAGCTGAGTGCCCGCGATCGTTCCGGTCGGAATGGCGACCCCCAGCAAAACGGCTTGTGCTTTCGTCCATCTTTTCGCCATGATCGCATAATGGTCATCTTTCGTTTTTTGATAGATCAATTCCGCCACTAAAATCATGAGCGGGAGACCGACTCCAAGCGTTGCGAAAATGATATGAAAGCCCATCGTCGTGCCAAAAAGGCTTCTGGCCAAAACTAAATCATCCACAATCGTAAACCACCTTTCTAAAAAGACGTTCTGTATGTATTTTGGGTTTATTATTTGCTTCCTCGGTTAGATTATTCTTCCTATTCTTAAATGCCATGAGGTTTACGATGTGAAAACAGAGGGAAGGATGTAAGAAGATTGACAAAACGTTTGTGACGTTATAAAATAAAACGTAATTATTACGATTTATTGAAAGGAGATACCCATGAAAGAAGGAATTCATCCAAAGAACCACAAAGTGATATTTCAGGATGTCAACAGCGGCTACCGTTTTCTCAGCACCTCTACGAAAACATCTAATGAAACAGCAGAGTGGGAAGACGGAAACACATATCCTGTCATTAAAGTAGAGGTAAGTTCTGACACGCATCCGTTTTATACAGGCCGCCAGAAATTCAATGAAAAAGGCGGACGAGTTGAGCAGTTCAAAAAACGCTATAACATGGGGAAATAAGGCAGACCAGAGGGTTTGTCTTTTTTTATTATGACGAATAAACAAGGGTTGTGATATATTGAAGAGTAAAAAGAATAGAAAGGGACAACGAACATGAGTCTTCTAAATGATATTCTTGAATTTAACAAGACATTTACTGAACAAAGAGAGTATGAAAAGTATCAAACATCAAAATTTCCAGATAAAAAAATGGCGATTCTTTCTTGCATGGACACTCGTCTGGTTGAACTGCTGCCGCATGCGATGAATTTGCGAAACGGTGATGTGAAAATCATTAAAAGTGCCGGTGCGCTTGTGACACACCCATTCGGAAGCATCATGAGAAGTTTACTCGTCGCAGTGTACGAGCTGAATGCAGATGAGGTGTGTGTGATCGGGCATCACGATTGCGGCATGAGCAAAATCAGCAGCAAAAGCATGCTTGAAAAAATCAAAGCAAGAGGGATTCCGGAAGAACGCATCGAAACAATAAAGTACTCCGGTGTAGACTTTGATCAATGGTTTAAAAGCTTTGATTCAGTGGAAGCGAGTGTGAAAGACAGCGTAGACGTTATTAAACATCACCCGCTGTTCCCTGAAAACGTTCCGGTCCATGGCTTAGTCATTGATCCTAAAACCGGAAAACTGGATCTTATCGTAAACGGTTATAACAATTAATGTTTTTGTTTCTTTTCAGGAACGGGATCGACTCCTCCCGGATGGAACGGGTGGCATTTCAAAATCCGTTTGATTGTCAGCCATCCGCCTTTTAAAGCGCCATGTGTTTTAATCGCTTCGATTCCATATTGGGAACAGGTCGGATAAAAGCGGCACGTTGGCGGTGTCAGGGGCGAGATGAATTTTTGATATCCTCTGATCAGAGCGATGAATAGGGTTTTCATGTTTCTTCAGCAACCTTTCTGATGCAAGTATAAGAAAAAAAACACAGATTGAAAAGTTAATCAATAATTCTTATCGGAAAAGTATGTTATAATGAAATTACATTTTTAAAAAAGGGAGAGTGCCATTATGCCTTCAGTAGAAAGTTTTGAGCTTGATCATAATGCGGTTGTTGCTCCATATGTAAGACATTGCGGCGTGCATAAAGTGGGAACAGACGGCGTTGTAAATAAATTTGACATTCGTTTTTGCCAGCCAAATAAACAGGCGATGAAGCCTGACACCATTCACACACTCGAGCATTTGCTCGCGTTTACGATTCGTTCTCATGCTGAGAAATACGATCATTTTGATATCATTGATATTTCTCCAATGGGCTGCCAGACAGGCTATTATCTAGTTGTGAGCGGAGAGCCGACATCAGCGGAAATCGTTGATCTGCTTGAAGACACAATGAAGGAAGCGGTAGAGATTACAGAAATACCAGCTGCGAATGAAAAGCAGTGCGGCCAAGCGAAGCTTCATGATCTGGAAGGTGCTAAACGTTTAATGCGTTTCTGGCTTTCACAGGATAAAGAAGAATTGTTAAAAGTATTTGGCTAAAATAGAAAGGACCTTTTTGCGCTTAAGCAAAAAGGTCTTTTTTGTGACGTCTCATATTTTGTGTACCATTTGCTGTAAGCGTTTGCTACTATTTAAGTAAACGATGAAAGGGTGATGGCATGAAAAAGATGTTGGTTGTTCTGCTTTTTTCTGCTTTTTTGCTTAATGGATGCGGATCTGGTGAAAGCAAAGCAAATACAGCTGAGACGCCCGAGGTTTTGGATGTCAAGCTGACCGGGCCTGAAAAAGTAAATCCCGGAGAAAGCGCTGCTTATGAAGCAGCCGTATCATATGGTGATGAAGCTGTGACGGATGCCGATGAAGTAGAGTTTGAAGTATGGAAAGAAGGGGAAAAAGACGCAAGCCAAATGTTTAAGGCGAAACAAGAAAAAGGCGTATACCGATTGGAAACGACGTTTAAGGAAGATGGTGTATACACTGTCCAATCTCATGTCACAGCAAAAAAACAGCATAGCATGCCGACCTTAAAAGTCCAAGTCGGAGACGCCGATGCTGCCAGCAATCAGTCAGAAGAGGAGCATTCACATCATCATTGATTGTGTGAATCAGAGTGATTTTCTTGTGGTGGATCAATGGTATGCTTTACATTATAGGCTTTTACAGTCGTCCAAATGGTTACAAGCAAAACAGCCAGCACAATCAAAATACTTATCGTAATGAGAAGCGTCATGACATTCCACCTCCCGTTTTTTAACAATTGTAGCATAATAGAAGAAATCGTGACAGATAAGGGTAAAAAAGAGGTTTTAGCGTACGATATTAAGGGTATACATAGTCATATAACAAGGAGGAGATACCATGTCAGAACAATTGATTCAAGCAGTGAACAAACAAGTAGCCAACTGGACAGTCATGTATGTGAAACTACATAATTATCACTGGTATGTGAAAGGGAAAGATTTCTTCACTCTTCATGAAAAGTTTGAGGAGCTGTACAACGAAACGGCAACTTATATTGATGACTTAGCAGAACGTCTTTTGGCGCTGAACGGAAAACCGATTGCAACAATGAAGGAATCCTTAGAAACGGCTTCTGTCAAAGAAGCTGCTGGAAATGAAACAGCTGAACAAATGGTTCAAAGCGTATATGATGATTTCACAGTCATCGCGGAAGAGCTGAAAAACGGCATGGATTTAGCTGATGAAGTCGGTGACGAAACAACAGGGGACATGCTTCTTGCGATCCATCAAAATATTGAAAAACATAACTGGATGCTAAAAGCTTACCTAGGTTAAGTTCAAAAATAGAACGGCCGGATGTCTTAAAAAAGACGTCCGGCTTTTCTTTTTGTATCTTAAAAATAGGCGACAACCAGTCCATTTTTCTGAAAAATCCAATCCGTTCGGCTTGTTTACCATAGAATATTGTAAGGCCGTTTCTGTGAAAGGATGTTGGGATAAATGGATAGAGACTTTGGCATCTTTTCGTTTTTAGCAGTCAGCGTTTCAGCAGCGGGTTTTTTCTTTGGAGGTTTTCAGTATTCATTTCTGATTTTGCTCTCTCTTATGGCAATTGAATTTATCAGTACGACTTTGAAGGAAACCATTATTCACAAACTGTCATTTAAAAAGGTATTTGCCCGGCTTGTCAAAAAATTAGTCACGCTGGCTCTGATCTCTGTATGCCACTTTTTTGATCAGCTGCTGAATACACAGGGATCAATTCGTGACTTGGCTATTATGTTTTATATTCTTTATGAATCTGTGCAAATTGTTGTGACAGCCAGTTCTCTTGGCATACCGGTTCCTCAGATGCTTGTCGATCTTTTAGAAACGTTAAAAAATAAATTTAAGCGCAAACCGTAACTTTTCCCTGTTCGCGGGTCATAATAAAGCCCAGAGCGTCGGTCGCACTTTCCGGCAAAAGTATCGCAAAAAAACTGTACGAGCTAGTCTGCATGCAGAACCTGACGGCGTGCTGGGTTTCCCTTATTTTTTGATAAAAGGCTTCCGAAGAAACGTAACTGTGGTATGATGTATGGAAGATAGCTAGGAACGGATTTGAGGGATAAACATGTACGAGTTTAAAGATTATTATCAGAATACTGTTCAGCTTTCCTTTGACGATCAGCCTTTCTCGGACAGCCCGAAGCATGTCTGGGTGATTTGCCGTTTTGGCGGCAAATGGCTTTTAACAGAACATGAGGACAGAGGCTATGAGTTTCCAGGCGGGAAAGTAGAGCCGATGGAGTGCGCAGAAGAGGCTGCGCTCCGGGAAGTAAAGGAAGAGACGGGCGCGAGAGTCAAAAGCCTCAAGTATCTCGGACAGTATAAAGTTCTCGGAAAAGAAAAAGTGATTGTAAAAAATATATATTTTGCAGATATAGAAAAGCTTGAAAAGCAGGCTGATTACTTTGAAACGAAAGGCCCGGTTTTGTTTCACGAGCTGCCGGAGAACCTTTCCCGCAATAAAAAATTCAGCTTTATTATGAAGGATTCCGTTCTTCCGATCAGCTTGAAAAAACTGAAAGAATCTGGATGGATTGAATAAAAAACCCGGCACATGTGCCGGGTTTTTTATGTCCTCCCCTTCGTCCATTTCTTTTCCAGCAGCTCGACGCCCTGATACATCAGAGTGGCGAAGATGGCGATGATCAGCAGGCTTAAGAAGACGAGTGTAAAATTGAAGACTTGGAATCCGTAAATAATCATATATCCTAATCCGACCTTCGAAACGAGGAATTCCCCTACAATAACGCCAACCCATGATAAACCGACGTTCACTTTTAGTGTTGAAATAATCGCGGGGGAGGATGCAGGCAGTATGACTTCTTTAAAAATAACCCACTTTTTTGCGCCGAATGTTTTCATGACTTTCGTATAGTTTTCGTCGACCTCCTGGAAGGCGGTATAGACAACGATGGTTGTGATAATGACGCTGATGATGGCTCCCATCGCAATGATGCTGATAAAACTGGGACCGAGCGCGACAATCAGGATCGGGCCCAGGGCCACTTTCGGCATTGCGTTCAAAATCACAAGATACGGATCTAAAATTCTGGCAAGTCGGTTAGACCACCATAACAAAGCGGCTAGGCACGTGCCCATAAACGTCCCGAGCAAAAAGCCAAGCACCGTTTCAAATAAAGTGACGCCGATGTGTGACAGTAAAGAACCGTCACCAAGTTTCTCCAGCAATAATCGCCACACAGCTGATGGAGAGCTGAAGATCAGCGGATCGATCCAGCCCTGCCTGCTGGAGATTTCCCAGCCCGAGAAAAAGAGAATAAATATGGCAAGCTGAAAGGAATGGACCTTCCACTTTTCCTTTTTCTGTTTGAATTGATACTGCTCGTGAAGCAGATCAATGGTTTCTTTGCTGTTTCTCAAGAGAATTCAGCTCCTTCCATATCGTTTGAAACAGTGTCTGGAAGGAAGGTTCCTGACGGGCGTCAAAAGGCAACATCGCGGCCAATTCCTTAGGAATGGTAAAAATCTGATGGATGGTGCCCGGCTGATTTGAAAATAAAAAGATCGTATCGCTCATCGCTATCGCTTCCCCTATATCATGAGTGACAAGCACTGCTGTTTTTTGATATTCCTTTAATGTGCGGAATACCAGGTTTTCCAAAGACAGCTTTGTCTGAAAATCAAGCGCGGAAAATGGCTCATCCAGCAAAAGCAGACTAGGGTTAGGCGCAAGTGTTCTTGCAAGCGCAGCCCGCTGGCGCATCCCGCCTGACAGTTCTTTCGGATATTTTTTCTCCACATCTATGAGGCCGAACTCCGGCAATAGACCGAGTGCAGCGGCTTTGCTTTCTTCTGTCAGCGTGTCGGCGATTTTTAAACCGAGAAGCACATTTTCCTCGATAGATTTCCAGGGAAATAAGTAATCCTGCTGAAGCATATAGCCAATATTATGTTCTTTTTGATTCGGCTCACGGCCTTCAATCAGAACTCTGCCTTCTGATGGCTCAATCAAACCGGCAATAATGGAAAGCAATGTTGTTTTTCCGCAGCCGCTTGGGCCGAGAAATGAGATGAAATCGCCTTTTTCGGCATCGAAATGAATATCCCGCACAGCCGTTGTTTTTTCTTTAATAGAAAAATAAGTATGGGTTACATGGTCGACATGTAAGAAAGACATAGATGGCGCCTCCTATTTCTCCGAGGTGACTTTTTCAGCAATTTCTTTATTTACAAGCTGATTGTATGGAATGTGCTTCGGCAGTTCTCCCGATTTATCCATAATGGTTTGGAGAAGCTCCCATTCTTTTTCGTTAAGCAGAGGGTCTGGTGAATATGAATGCTGTTTTTTATAGCGTTCAATGGATGTTTCGATGACGTCTGGGTCGGTATCATCAAATTCATCTTTAATGGCATCTGTGATGTCCTTCGCAGAATGATTTTCAACCCACTGCTGCGCCTTATAAATGGCTTTTGTAAACTTGACGGCTGTGTCTTCATTTTTCTTCAAATAGCTTTGTTTCGCCATAAAAGTCGTATAAGGAACCTCTCCTGATTCTTCTCCGAATGAAGCCACGATATGGCCGATGCCTTTTTTCTCAAAGAGAGAAGCCTGCGGTTCAAAGAGCTGTACATACTCACCGGTTCCAGAAGCAAACGCATTGGCAATATTGGCGAAGTCTATGTTCTGGATGAGGTCTATATCCTTATGCGGGTCAATCTTATGTTTGTTCAGTACATACTCGCCGACCATTTGCGGCATGCCGCCTTTTCGCTGACCGAGAAACGTTTTTCCTTTCAGCTGATCCCAGTCGAAGTGTTCAACATCTTCTCTCGCGACAAGAAACGTTCCGTCTGTCTGAGTCAGCTGGGCGAAATTAATGACGGGATCTTTAGCCCCTTGCGCTTCGACATAAATAGATGTTTCTGACCCGACAAGCGCGATGTCGGAGCCGTTGGAAAGAAGCGATGTCATCGTTTTATCTCCGCCCCAGGTCGTATTCACATCGACATCAAGCCCTTCTTCCTTAAAAAAACCTTTAGACTCAGCAACATATAAAGGTGCGTAAAAAATTGAATGGGTCACTTCAGCTACTTTGACTTTGGTGAGCGTTTCTTCCTGCTTGCAAGCCGCCAGGGCGAACATCAGAAAGATACTGCCGACACAGGCGAAGCCCAGCCTTAACCATCTGTTCACATAGACAACCTCCTTATTTCGCATCAAGTTAATATCCTTTTTTGCTTTACATATCGTATGATGGGTATAAAAATGTGTGAATGCCTAACCAGGTTCTCCGGATGTAATTTTGGAGTAAGGAAAGCATATAGAAAAAAGGAGGCGGCTGTTTTGATTGTAGAGAAAAGAAGATTTCCGTCGCCAAGCCAGCATGTGCGTTTGTATACGATCTGCTATCTGTCAAATGGATTACGGGTTAAGGGGCTTCTGGCTGAGCCGGCGGAACCGGGACAATATGACGGATTTTTATATTTGCGCGGCGGGATTAAAAGCGTGGGCATGGTTCGGCCGGGCCGGATTATCCAGTTTGCATCCCAAGGGTTTGTGGTGTTTGCTCCTTTTTACAGAGGCAATCAAGGAGGAGAAGGCAATGAGGATTTTGCCGGAGAAGACAGGGAGGATGCATTTTCTGCTTTTCGCCTGCTTCAGCAGCACCCAAATGTCAAGAAGGATAGAGTCCACATCTTCGGCTTTTCTCGCGGCGGAATTATGGGAATGCTTACTGCTATCGAAATGGGCGGGCAGGCAGCTTCATTTGTTTCCTGGGGAGGCGTCAGTGATATGATTCTTACATACGAGGAGCGGCAGGATTTGCGGCGAATGATGAAAAGAGTCATCGGCGGAACACCGAAAAAGGTGCCTGAGGAATATCAATGGAGGACACCGTTTGACCAAGTAAACAAAATTCAGGCTCCCGTGCTGTTAATCCATGGAGAAAAAGACCAAAATGTTTCGATTCAGCATTCCTATTTATTAGAAGAGAAGCTAAAACAACTGCATAAGCCGGTGGAAACATGGTACTACAGTACATTCACACATTATTTCCCGCCAAAAGAAAACCGGCGTATCGTGCGGCAGCTCACACAATGGATGAAAAACCGCTGACAGTGAAATATGTTATGATAAAGAAAAAAGAGAACGAAAGGGGATTTCACTTTGGGAATGCCTGTTGAATTTAATACACTGATTGTGACAAAAGGAAAAGAAGTTCGCATAGATGAAAATATATTCACGTTAGAGAAGGACGGATACCGAGTATATCCGATGGAGATTCCAATGGATGTACGCAAAACAAAGTTTGGCGAAAAGTCAGGCACAGCTGAAGTGCAGAAGCTTCAATGGGAAGACGGCCGGACCATCATTACATACAAGCTGACTTCTTTGCATTCCGTCAATTAAAACAAGCCAAGAGCATAATTGCTCTTGGCTTTTGTTTTTTATACGAGAGGGCCGCCTGCCTGGGCGATGGCATCGGTATGTGCGAACTTTTTAAAGTTCTCTTTGAATTCATTTGCAAGGTAGACTGCCTTTTCTTTGTATTCTTCCTTGTTGGTCCACGTGTTTTCAGGCTGAAGGATATGATCAGGAACGCCAGGAACATGGGCCGGAATGTGCAGGCCGAAAATATCGTCAGTTATCATTTCAGCATCCTCTAATTTACCTTCAATCGCTGCTTTGACCATTGCTCTAGTGTAAGAAAGCTTCATTCGTTCGCCTGTGCCGTAGCCGCCCCCGGTCCAGCCGGTATTGACTAAGAAAACGTCTGCCCCGTGTTCATCGATCTTTTTGCCGAGCATTTCAGCATAGACGTGAGCAGGAAGCGGCAGGAACGGTGAGCCGAAGCATGTAGAGAACGTCGTTTCAGGAGACGTGACACCACGTTCGGTTCCGGCGAGCTTACTCGTGTAACCGCTCAAGAAATGGTACATGGCCTGCTCCTTCGTTAGTTTGCTGATCGGCGGCAGGACTCCGAAGGCATCAGCCGTCAAAAATACAATTGCTGACGGATGGCCGGCCATGCTTGGAGTCACGATGTTGTCAATCATATGAATCGGGTAAGCTGCCCGCGTGTTTTCAGTATAGAAGGAATCATCATAATTGGCTTCGCGTGTATCTTCATCCACAACGACATTTTCGAGAACAGACCCGAAGCGGATCGCGTTAAAGATTTGCGGCTCCTTTTCCTCGCTTAAATGAATGCACTTAGCGTAGCACCCGCCTTCAATATTAAAGACGCCTGTATCAGACCAGCCATGTTCATCGTCACCGATCAGCTTGCGGTCAGCATCTGCCGACAGGGTGGTCTTTCCTGTTCCTGACAGTCCGAAGAAAAGGGCGACATCGCCTTTTTCACCGACATTGGCGGAGCAGTGCATAGATAAAATATCTCTTTCAGGCAGCAGGAAATTCATAATGGAGAAAATGGACTTCTTCATTTCACCGGCATACTCAGTTCCGCCGATTAAAATTGTCCGCTTTTCGAAAGAGACAATAATAAACGTTTCGGAATGAGTGCCGTCTGTTTTTGGATCCGCTTTGAAGTGCGGAGCAGAAAGAATGGTGAACGGCTGCTCAACTGTTTTCTTATCATTTCCTTCCGGACGGATAAACAGCTGCCGCGCAAATAAATTGTGCCATGCGAACTCATTTACGACAGTGATCGGCAGCCTGTATTTCTCGTCTGCTCCGGCAAATCCTTCGAAAACAAACAGTTCATCTCGCTCCTTTAAATAGCTGACAACTTTCGTATACAGCCGCTCAAACGCTTCTTCTGAAATGGGCTGATTCACCGGGCCCCAATCGATCTTATTTTTCGTGCTTTCTTCCTCCACGATGAATTTATCTTTAGGTGAGCGTCCTGTGTAAGCGCCTGTTGTCGCGCGAACAGCACCTGTGGATGTTAAAATGCCTTCGTTTCGGGAGAGGACTTTTTCTGTTAGCTGTGCTGCAGATAAATTATGACGCACATTTGGACATGTTAATAAGGCTTGTAAATCAGCGGTCAAATCAACTGAGTTCATATGAAACCTTCCTTTATCGTTTTTTGTGTTTTGCTAATTGTGAATTAGTATAACATATATTTTCAAATAGTCTATACTATTTATTATTTTTTGTGTGTGCATTTCCATTGTTTTCCCTCAATATAGGTGCCTATTTCTTCTGAATCATATTGACATTGCAAACCCTTTTACGATAAGATATTTCATTGAGCGGATACTCTTATCCCGAGCTGGCGGAGGGACAGGCCCTATGAAGCCCAGCAACCGGTTTCTCTGTTATTTATTATGTTCAACTGAGTGAGACAACCAAGGTGCTAACCTGTTGCAAGGTTGTATGATTCCTTGAGCGATAAGAGTGAAAGGCACAAAGACCAAACCCTTTCCTCGATGGAAAAGGTTTTTTTATTTCATAAATATGCCAATTAACATTCTCTAATATAACTGTACATTGTATAAGAGGGAGCGAGTTCCGTATCATATATACAAGGTCTTTCGGGAGGCCTTGTGCAGGAGGAAGCAAATCATGAGTAAAAATCGTCGTTTATTTACATCAGAATCTGTTACGGAGGGGCATCCGGATAAAATCTGTGACCAGATTTCTGACAGCATTTTAGATGAAATTTTAAAGAAAGACCCTAACGCGCGTGTTGCTTGTGAAACATCTGTGACAACAGGTTTGGTTCTTGTAAGCGGAGAGATCACAACTTCTACGTATGTTGACATTCCGAAAACGGTTCGCCAAACCATTAAAGAAATCGGATACACACGTGCAAAATACGGATTTGATGCGGAAACTTGTGCGGTTTTAACATCAATTGATGAGCAGTCTGCTGATATCGCGATGGGCGTAGACCAAGCGCTTGAAGCCCGTGAAGGCACAATGAGCGACGAAGAAATTGAAGCGATTGGTGCGGGTGACCAAGGATTAATGTTCGGTTATGCGTGCAACGAAACGAAAGAGCTTATGCCTCTTCCAATTTCACTTGCCCATAAATTAGCCCGCCGCCTAAGTGAAGTCCGTAAAGAAGATATTCTTCCGTACCTTCGCCCTGACGGCAAAACACAGGTAACGGTTGAGTACGATGAAAATAACAAACCAGTCCGCATTGACGCGATTGTTATTTCAACTCAGCATCATCCTGAAATTACACTTGAGCAAATTCAGCGCAACATTAAAGAACATGTAATCAATCCGGTTGTTCCTGAAGAGCTGATTGATGAAGAAACAAAATATTTCATCAACCCTACAGGACGTTTCGTAATCGGAGGCCCTCAAGGGGATGCGGGACTTACAGGACGCAAAATCATCGTTGATACGTACGGCGGCTATGCACGCCACGGCGGAGGCGCGTTCTCAGGTAAGGACGCGACGAAGGTAGACCGTTCTGCAGCTTATGCGGCAAGATACGTTGCGAAAAACATCGTTGCGGCTGAGCTTGCTGATTCTTGCGAAGTACAGCTTGCTTACGCGATCGGTGTTGCACAGCCTGTGTCAATCTCAATCAACACATTCGGTTCAGGAAAAGCTTCTGAGGAAAAACTGATTGAAGTTGTTCGCAATAACTTTGATTTACGACCTGCCGGCATTATCAAAATGCTTGATTTGCGCCGTCCGATCTATAAACAAACTGCTGCGTACGGCCACTTTGGACGTCACGATGTTGACCTTCCATGGGAGCGCACAGACAAAGCGGAGCAGCTGCGTAAAGAAGCGTTAGGAGAATAATTTTATAGCCGCTTACTGGTTAAGCGGCTTTCCCTTTTTTATCGTTGTATTCATGTTTATTTTTTTACATAACTGTGAAACCAAATACTATTCACAGCGTCTATAAATAGGGGTTCAATGATGACAATTTTAATTATGGAGGCAATACTATGTGTGGATTTGTCGGGGTTTTTAACAAGCATCCGTTAGCTCAAACCGCTGATCAAGAAGAACTAATCAAACAAATGAACCAAATGATCGTTCACCGCGGTCCTGACAGTGATGGATATTTCCATGATGAGCACGTCGGCTTCGGATTCAGACGGCTCAGCATTATTGATGTAGAAAATGGCGGACAGCCTTTATCATATGAAGATGAAACATATTGGATTATCTTTAACGGAGAAATCTATAACTATATCGAACTGAGAGAAGAACTTGAAGCAAAGGGGTACACATTCAACACGGATTCGGACACAGAGGTTCTTCTTGCGACTTACCGTCACTATAAAGAAGAAGCGGCGTCCAAACTGCGCGGTATGTTTGCCTTTCTGATTTGGAATAAAAACGATCATGTGCTTTATGGGGCAAGAGATCCATTCGGCATTAAACCGTTGTATTACACAACGATCAATGATCAGGTTTATTTTGCCTCAGAGAGAAAAAGTTTAATGGTTGCTCAGAATGATATTGAAATAGATAAAGAGGCATTGCAGCAGTACATGTCTTTCCAATTTGTTCCTGAACCAAGCACGCTTGATGCCCATGTGAAAAAAGTAGAGCCGGGTTCACAGTTCACAATCCGCCCGGACGGCGATATCACATTCAAAACGTATTTCAAAGCGAACTTCAAGCCGGTTCAGACTGAAGAAGACAAGCTTGTGAAAGAAGTCCGAGACGCGATCTATGACTCTGTAAACGTTCATATGAGAAGTGACGTTCCTGTCGGTTCGTTCCTGTCTGGCGGGATTGATTCTTCCTTTATTGTGTCTGTTGCGAAGGAATTTCATCCAAGCTTAAAAACATTCTCTGTCGGCTTTGAACAGCAGGGCTTCAGTGAGGTTGATGTAGCGAAAGAAACGGCAGCGGCGCTGGGCATTGAAAATATCAGCAAAGTCATTTCGCCTGAGGAATACATGAATGAGCTTCCGAAGATCGTTTGGCATTTTGATGACCCGCTTGCTGATCCGGCAGCGATTCCGTTGTACTTTGTTGCAAAAGAAGCGAAAAAACATGTTACGGTTGCTTTATCAGGTGAAGGAGCGGATGAGCTCTTCGGCGGATATAACATTTACCGTGAACCGCTTTCGCTTAAACCGTTTGAACGGATTCCGTCCGGCTTGAAAAAGATGCTTCTGCACGTTGCTGCCGTTATGCCTGAAGGTATGAGAGGAAAGAGCCTGCTTGAGCGCGGCTGTACTCCGCTTCAGGATCGTTATATCGGTAACGCGAAAATCTTTGAAGAGTCTGTCAAAAAGCAGCTGTTGAAGCATTATAATCCGAACCTTTCATATCGCGATGTGACGAAGACTTACTTTACAGAAAGCAGCTCGTACAGCGATATCAACAAAATGCAGTATGTCGATATCCACACTTGGATGCGCGGCGACATTTTGTTAAAGGCGGATAAAATGACGATGGCGAATTCTTTGGAACTGCGTGTGCCGTTCTTGGATAAAGTCGTATTCGACGTCGCTTCAAAAATTCCTGATGAGCTGAAAACGAAGAACGGCACGACGAAGTATCTTCTTCGCAAAGCCGCTGAAGGAATTGTGCCTGAGCACGTATTAAACCGCAAAAAGCTTGGTTTCCCTGTACCGATCCGTCATTGGCTGAAAAACGAAATGAACGAATGGGTGCGGAATATTATTCAAGAAAGCCAAACGGATGCTTATATCCATAAGGATTATGTCCTTCAGCTTCTTGAAGACCATTGTGCGGACAAGGCTGATAACAGCCGTAAAATTTGGACTGTGCTAATCTTTATGATCTGGCACAGCATCAATATTGAAAAACGGTATATGCCTGAAGAGCTGAGCCATCAGCCTAAAGAAGTCATCTTTGTGTAACAGACAACAAGGCTTTCGAGTAGTCGAAAGCCTTGTTGTTATCCTTTTATTTCTCCATCATTATTGGTTTACCCAATTCATACGAAATATTCAGAAAAATGATTTAATGATATTTTTTTCTAGGGGAGAAGAAGCATGCAAAAACAAAAACAAGAGTTGCACCGCGGACTCGAAGAAAGGCATATTTCTTTAATGTCTTTAGGAGCTGCTATAGGAGTAGGGTTGTTCCTCGGCTCCGCATCAGCTATTCAATTAGCAGGGCCTGGTATTTTGGTAGCGTATGCCGCAAGCGGCCTGGTCATGTTTTTTATTATGAGAGCGCTTGGGGAAATGGCTATTCAAAAACCGGTTGCAGGCTCCTTCAGCAGGTATGCGCGTGATTATTTGGGACCGCTTGCAGGCTATTTAACAGGGTGGAACTACTGGTTTTTATGGGTTGTCACCTGTATGGCCGAAATTACTGCTGTCGGCATCTATATGGGGTTCTGGTTTCCTGACGTGCCAAACTGGATTTGGGCATTATCGGCGCTGGTCATTATGACGGGTGTTAATTTCCTGGCTGTCAAAGCTTACGGTGAGCTGGAATTTTGGTTCGCATTGATTAAAATTGTTGCGATCTTATCCATGATTGCAGTCGGTTTATTGATGATTATTGCAGGAGTCGGCAATGGGGGCATTGCCACCGGAATCAGTAATTTGTGGAACAACGGAGGATTTTTCCCTCATGGATTAAAAGGGGTTCTATTGTCTCTTCAAATGGTCATGTTCGCCTATTTAGGGATTGAAATGATCGGGGTGACGGCTGGCGAAGTAAAAAACCCGCAAAAATCGTTAGCCAAAGCAATCGATACAGTATTTTGGCGGATTTTGATTTTTTATGTAGGCGCTTTATTTGTCATTATGTCTATTTATCCGTGGCAGGAAATTGGCTCTCAAGGAAGTCCATTTGTTCTCACATTTCAAAAAGTGGGCATTCCATCGGCCGCAGGTATCATTAACTTTGTCGTGTTGACAGCCGCGCTGTCTTCATGCAACAGCGGTATTTTCAGCACAGGGCGGATGCTGTTTAACTTGGCGGAACAGAAAGAGGCGCCACAAGCATATGGTCAGCTGACGAAAGGCGGCATCCCGGGTAAAGCTGTTCTGGCTTCAGCGGGCGCTTTATTAGTCGGAGTGCTGTTAAACTATGTTGTCCCTGCGAAGGTATTTACTTGGGTTACAAGTATTGCGACGTTCGGAGCGATTTGGACGTGGGCAATCATTTTGCTTTCTCAAATAAAATACAGGAAAAGTTTGAAGCCGGAAGAAAAGAAACAATTAAAGTACAAAATGCCTTTATTTCCGTTTACGTCTTATGTGTCATTGGCATTTCTAGCATTCGTCGTCATTCTTATGGCTTACAGCCCTGATACAAGAGTAGCCGTGATTATCGGGCCGATATGGTTTCTCATCTTGCTGGCTGTGTACTATGGAAAAGGGTTTCATAAAAAAAATGCAGCTGCTGCCAGCGAACGAAATATCAGCTGACAAAAAGAGCTCCCAGTGGGCTCTTTTTGTGTGTGCTCATAGAAAATAGAGAACAGGAAAGAATAGGTATGTGTTTTTGCAGAGGCTGTTTATAGTTTTGTGATAAGATAAAAGTCATACGTTTCATGCTATATGTGAACGTTTTATGGAAAAATCGAAACCCGAACTGTTATGACGTCCGGGTTAACGATGGTTATTGCTTTCAAATATAATTTGAAAAATGGTAAAGTAAGACGAAGCAGGTCTTATGTTTGTTGAAGAAATTTATAATATTGGCCCTTTTCTACATATTCTGACCGTATTCTTTGCATATCTTTTCGGTCTTCTTCCGTCAAAGGGCGGATGACTTTTGCAGGGCGGCCAAAGGCGAGATGGTCAGGCGGAATGATTTTTCCGGGCGGGACAAGACTGCCGGCACCAATAAAAGCGCCTTCGCCAATTTCGGCTCCGTCTAAAATGATTGAGCCCATCCCGATTAAGGCGTTCTTGCGGATAACAGCGCTATGAAGTGTAACCTGATGGCCTATCGTGGCGTCATCTTCAATGAGCAGCGTCTTGTTCGGGCTTTGATGGAGGCAGCTTAAATCTTGGATATTGACTCTGTTTCCGATTCTGGTCGGCGCAACATCTCCCCTTATGACAACAGAAAACCAAATGCTGGACTGTTCTCCGATCACGACATCACCGGTAATTGTTGCATTATCAGCTATAAAGGCTGTTGGGTGGATATCTGGCTTGTGTTCCTTATAAGGGTAGATCATAAGATTCATCCTTCTTTCTCTATTTAAATTTCGTATGAGGTGAAGAGCATGTGGACCTGGAAAGCAGACAGACCTGTTGCAGTGATTGTAATCATTCACGGGGCAAGTGAATATCACGGACGATATAAATGGCTGATTGAAATGTGGCGGTCTTCGGGTTATCACGTTGTCATGGGCGATTTGCCTGGACAGGGAACAACGACAAGAGCGAGAGGGCATATTCGCTCGTTTCAAGAATACATTGATGAAGTAGATGCTTGGATAGATAAAGCGCGAACCTTTGATCTGCCGGTTTTTCTTCTAGGTCACAGCATGGGCGGTCTGGTCGCGATTGAATGGGTTAAACAGCAAAGAAATCCCCGGATTACGGGAATTATTTTATCATCACCGTGTCTCGGACTGCAAATTAAAGTCAATAAAGCGCTTGATCTTGCATCAAAAGGTCTGAATGTCATCGCTCCGTCACTTAAGGTTGATTCGGGATTATCAATTGATATGGCGACGCGCAATGAGGACGTCATCGAGGCTGACCAAAATGATTCGTTATACGTCAGGAAAGTTTCTGTCAGATGGTACAGAGAGCTTTTAAAGACAATTGAATCGGCAATGGTGCCGACAGAGGCATTTTTGAAAGTTCCGCTTCTTGTGATGCAAGCCGGTGATGACAAGCTTGTTGACAAAACGATGGTCATCAAGTGGTTTAATGGTGTTGCTTCTCATAATAAAGCATACAGAGAGTGGGAAGGGCTTTACCATGAGATCTTCAATGAACCCGAGAGAGAAGATGTTTTTAAAGCAGCAAGAGCGTTTACTGATCAATATATTTGAACTAGTAGGGGGTGCATGTGTTGACAGTACCGGAACATCCTTTTGGATTGATGGCAAAGGTATATCGAGATATTTTTCCGCTCGTTCATCAAGAGCTGGACATATGGAAGCAAAAATCAGAATCGATTCATAACAGTGAATTGAAAGCACAGGCAACCGCAAGTATTCGGGACAAAACGTTTCACTGTGAAGGCGGCGGCATACTGGCCTTATTGTCAGGCAGCCAAAAACAGAAATGTGTCGAGTTTATCATCGCGTATCAAACGATTAGTGATTATTTGGACAATCTGTGTGACCGCAGCACCTCGCTGGACCCGCAGGATTTTCGGATGCTCCATGCCTCAATGCAGGATGCACTGACAGTTGGGGCGGAACTGCAAAACTATTATCAATTCAGGGAAGAACAGGATGACAGCGGATATCTGCACGAACTGGTCAAAACGTGCCAGCGTGTCCTTGGTTCCATTGAGCACTATGACATGATTAAACCTTATCTGCTTGAACTGTGCGGCTATTATTGCGATTTGCAGGTGCATAAGCACGTTATTGAGCATGAGCGTGTTCCGCGGCTTGAAAAGTGGTTTACTCAATATGAATCAGAGCTGCCTGAGATGGAATGGTATGAATTTTCAGCCTGTGCAGGCTCAACGTTAGGCATTTTCTGTCTGGTTGCGTATTCGTTCCAGCCTGATTTCACAGAAAGCACCGCTAAAAAAATCCGCGACAGTTATTTTCCTTACATACAGGGCCTTCATATCCTGCTTGATTATTTGATTGATCAAGAGGAGGACTTGCTGGAAGGAGACTTGAATTTCTGCTCATATTATCAGTCTCATGAAGAGATGATGAATCGGCTTGAACACTTTATCCATAAAGCCGACGAGCATTTACAAGGCATTCCGCATGAAAACTTCCATCGTTTAATCAATCGCGGCTTGCTTGGTGTTTATTTGTCAGATGATAAAGTGGCAGGCCAAAAGGAAATGGGCCGGCTCGCAAAGAAGCTGATCAAAGCCAGCGGAAAAACCTCCCTTTTCTTTTATATCAACGGCAGAGCCTACCGGAAATTTCAAAAAATGTCCTGGATGAAAAACTCAAAGAAAAAAGCTCAAATCATTTGCTGATCTGAGCTTTTTTTTCGATGGCGACAATAAATGGCGGGTCATTTTGCTGATTGATAAATCCGTATGTTAATACACGGGCTGATTGCTGGTCCAAGTCCCGGCAAAACTCGAGCACGTCGTTTTTTTCAGCTTTGCCTTCCGGGTGGCCATGATAGACGACGAGAACAATCAGACCTTCGTCTTTCATGATGCTGAGAAGCTGTTCAATGGCTTTGATCGTAGAACTGCCGTTTGTCGTAATTGATTTGTCCCCGCCCGGCAAATAGCCGAGGTTAAATACCGCGGCCGCCACTTTGCCATGTGTTTCAGGCGGGAGGGATTCAGCGATTTTATCATGGCTTTTGTGAAATAACGTTGTTCGCGCTTGATACATGTCACCGAGCCGTTCCTTTGTATTGGCCACGGCTGATTCTTGGATGTCGAATGCGTATACATGGCCGTTTTCACCGACAAGCTCCGCTAAAAACTGTGTATCATGTCCGTTGCCCATTGTCGCATCTACGACAATATCTCCCTCTCCCGCGGCCATTTTCAGCAGTTCTTTGCTGTAAGGAAGAATTTTCTTCAAAATCATAGCGCTGATTCCTCCTCAAGCCGTTGAAAGAACTTTCCTTGATAGCTGCCTCGATTTTCTAGCTCTTTATTAATGGCGCCAAGCACTTCCCATTTGTTGACGCTCCACATTGGCCCGATCATCAACTCAATCGGTCCGTCACCTGTAATGCGGTGGACGATCATTTCAGGCGGAATGATCTCAAGCTGATCGCAGACGAGCTGCACATAATCATCTTGAGAAAGAAATTCCAGCTTGCCCTTTTCATATTGTTTGACCATCGGCGTGCCTTTCAGTAGGTGAAGCAGATGGATTTTAATGCCCTGGACATCCAAATCTGCGACGGCCTTTGCCGTTTCCATCATCATGTCCCGGTCTTCCAAAGGCAGCCCATTGATAATATGCGAGCAGACACGTATGCCGTGTTTTCTTAATTTATTGACGCCTTCCACATAGCAGTTAAAATCATGTGCGCGGTTGATCAGAAGTGCAGTCCGTTCATGAACTGTTTGAAGCCCAAGCTCCACCCACAAATAGGTGCGTTCATTCAGCTCTGCCAAGTAATCAACGACATCATCAGGCAGACAGTCCGGGCGTGTGGCGATCGAAATGCCGACCACATCATCTAAAGCGAGGACGGATTCGAATTTCTCACGAAGCACCTCAACCGGGGCGTGAGTGTTTGTGAAAGCCTGAAAATAAGCGATGTACTTGCCGTCCTTCCATTTTTCGTGCATGCGGTTTTTGATGTCGTGGAATTGCGTAATTAAATCATCGGTCCGGTTTCCAGCAAAATCTCCGGAGCCTGCTGCGCTGCAAAACGTACAGCCTCCGTGGGCTACGGTGCCATCCCGATTTGGACAGTCAAAACCGCCGTCAAGCGCCACTTTAAACACCTTATGGCCGAAATGTTCTCTGAGATGATAATTCAATGTATGATAGCGTTTTTCCGTATTTGAATAAGGAAAAGGATTGTTCTGCATCACAATTCATGTGCCTCCTTGCGTACGATTGCATCCTAAAATTGTAGCACGCATTTCACAAGAGAACAAATGAATATCGACCATAAATTACTTTATTGAATAAAGTCAGATGAGGCTACAATATGAATGATGGATGATTTCCATTACCAAGAGGAGGGGTTACTGTGGCAACAAGACAATCAGTAGATGAACATCTCCAGCAATGTATGCAGGCCTATGATTATGCTGAAGAACAGCTGAAAATCGCTTCTAAACAAGAGCATTATAACGATCAAGAATATAGTGATGCGCAAATGCAGCTTGAAGATGCGGTAAATGCCTTGAATAAGCTATGGCTGTCGTCAAATGATCAGCAGAGAGAACAGCTGTACAGAATGAGGCTTCAGCTTCAATCTTTGCAAAATAATATGATCCTGCAGCACCCTCTTGATGTGTAGGAAAACGGACCCTTTTAAAAGGGTCCGTTTTTTTTGTAAAAAAAGGATTGACTTTGTGAGTTAAAGCATTTATTGTATTAAGTGTACTAATTGAAGTAATACACTATAGACACTAATATAAAATCATTTATATATTGACATTAAGGGAGGCAGTTATGAAACATAAAAAACGAAACAAACGTAACGTGCCAATGCTGATTGCGGCATCTGTGATCGCTTGTTCTTTTTTTCTTGTTCTTGTGATGATCGGTTTTGAATGGCAAAAAAGTATAATTGATCATTTTTATCTATAAAAGGTTCAGATCGTATAGAAAGTAGGGAAGTAAATGATTCAAATCGATCCAAGAAGCTCAACACCCATTTACGAACAAATTATTCAGCAAATGAAAGAGCTTTGTTTGAAAGGGATCATGAAGCCTGGTGATAAGCTTCCTTCTGTCAGAGAATTGGCGACGATCATTATTGCGAATCCGAACACTGTCAGCAAAGCGTATAAAGAGCTTGAGCGAGAGGGGATTATTGAAACGCTGCGGGGCAGAGGGACCTATATATCGGAGAATGCAAAAACGACACTGGTTGAAGGGAAGATGACGATGATTAAAGAGCAACTCAAACAGCTCATCATCGATGCACACTATGCAGGGGTTGAGCTGGAAAAACTGCACGAATGGATAAAGGAAATCAGCGCTGATGTGAAGGGAGGCAAAAAAAATGATTGAACTGCGGCAGCTGTCAAAAGCGATTGACGGCAATCAAGTATTAAAAGATGTTTCATTAACAATCGAAAAAGGAGAAATCTTTGGATTGCTTGGACGCAACGGATCGGGCAAAACGACGATGCTTCGCTTAATCCAGCAAATCATTTTTGCTGACAGCGGAACGATTTTATTTGACGGCGTAGAAATCAAAAAGCACCCGAAGGTCAAACAAAATATCATCTACATGCCTGTTCAAAATCCTTTTTACGACAAGTATACATACAAGCAGCTTGTTGATATCCTGAGAAGAATATATCCGAAATTTGATGTCACGTACGCGAATGAACTGATGAACAGATACGAAATTCCAGAAACGAAAAAATACCGTGAGCTGTCGACAGGCTTGAAAAAACAGCTGTCGCTCGTTCTGTCGTTTGCGGCGAGACCGGCGCTGATCCTCCTTGATGAGCCGACGGATGGTATTGATGCGGTAACTAGACATGATGTGCTGCAGCTGATGGTCGATGAAGTGGCAGAGCGTGATACGAGTATCCTGATTACGTCTCACCGGCTTGAAGACATAGAGCGGATGTGCAACCGAATTGGCTTTCTTGAAGATAACAGGCTGACCAACGTCATGGATCTTGATGAATTAAAAGAAGAATACATCAAAATACAAATGGCCTTCGATACAGATGTCAATTTGGCCATCAGAGAGCAAAACATTCCGATGCTCGATCAGGCCGGCGTGTTTTACACAGTGCTGATTCCGAAAAGCGATGAGGAGAAAAAGAGCTTTTTGAGAGAGCTGAAGCCAAAAGTATGGAATGAGCTTCCTGTCAACCTGGAAGAAGTGTTCATTGCGAAGTTTGGAGGGAAGCGGAGATGGTAGACCGAGGTCTCCTCTATCGAGAGTGGAAGCAGAATCAAGTGGTGATTTTGTTAAGTATCGTGTTTTTAGTGTTGGCAAATCCTTTAACGATTTATCACTCATATTCTTTAAACGAGGCATGCCTAGCACATTCAGATCCGAAATTTTGTACATTTTTTGTAGATTACCACATAGACAGCTTGATTCAAATTAATTGGGTGATAGGGATTATATTGGCAGTATGTTTGATCGGGCTTGAACGTTCGAGAGGTACGATGGACTTTTTGTTAGGTCTTCCATATAAAAGAAACCAAATTTTCCAAACGAAATTTTGGTTAGGCGCGGTTGTTATTGTGTTTTCGCAATTGGTCGGATTTTTTTTGGCATGGCTGCTGATTCTTTTCTTAAAACCTGAACAAGTAAACTTTTTTGAACATGGAAGCATTGGTGTTATGATCACTAGCATTATGTTTTACTCATTAGTAATGGCCGCAGGGACGTTAGCTGGAAACGCTTTTGCTCAGTTGTTGACAGCTTTTGCAACTTCGGTATTGCCGTATTTGATTATCGTTTTGCCATTTTCTAATATAGAGATTATCTCAGGGGTTCAAATTTGGAAACTCTTCCCTAACATTGAATATTACTTCGATTTTGAAAATAATTTGATGGACTTTTCTCCAATTGCTTATGTGGATTCAAGTTGGGTGGCGGAAAGTAAATATTTATTACTTATCCCTGCAGTGATGAGTATTCTCTTTTATTTCATTGGATATATCAGTTTTATAAAACATCATAATGAGCGTAATGGATACTTTTTCTTATGGAAAACATTAGATCGGCCTATCCAAATCCTTGTCATCGTGTTAGGAATCCTGGGTTTTGGTATAGTGGGGCATTCTGCGGGTGAATCCATAGCGGGTTACATTATCGGAATGATTATCGGAGGAATTGTAGGATTTTTGATCAGTTATTTTTCCATCTTTAAAAAAGTAAGACATTAAGATAACGGTTTAAAGTTCGGAGGGAAGTAAAATGCCGGATTCCGGTCTGCTTTATAAGGAGTGGAAACAAAATAAAGTCGCCTTAGTTATCACCATTTTGGTTTTTATACTAGGTAATCCTTTATCGATTTTCAATATGTATCTTACCTATCAAGGCTGTGTCACCTCAAAAGAAAATTGGGTTGGTCCCTGCGTATTCGGTGTTGATTATTTAAACGGCACATTTATCTCATTTTTTTGGATTTGGGGAGTCGTTTTGGCGGTCAGCCAGCTTGGGATTGAACGTAGCAAGAGCTTCTTTGATTTTACATTAAGCCTACCATATACACGAGGGCAGATATTTCATGCGAAGTTCTTTACCGGCGGAATGGTGATTGTGGTGCCGCAGCTCATAGGTTACGTTTTGTCTGTTTTGCTGATCATGCTTTTGAAGCCAGATCAGGCCGTTTATTTTCACAATTACAGCCTTGGGATGATCATTGTCAGCATGCTGGCTTATTCGCTTGTTATGGCGGGTGGAGCTCTGACAGGCAATATTTTTGCCCAGCTTTTGGTCTCATTTACCGTGGCCATTTCGCCATTTTTGCTCATCAGCCTGCCTGCGATCAACCTCGAGATCCTTATTGGCGGATCAATCGATTTTATCCATGGTCCAGTACCCAAATGGGTGCAGTATTTCATTCCTATAATTTATGTAGACTCAAAATGGGCTGAGAATTCACCATATTATTTAGTGATTCCGGCTATCATGACTATCATCTTCTACATCATCGGCTATATTAGCTTTGTCAAACTGTCTAATGAAAGAAACGGATATTTCTTCTTATGGAAGCCGCTTAACCGCCCGGTGCAGATCATCGTTATTATCATAGGAATCATGGGGTTTGGCTATTTTGGATTTTCTGCCAGCGAGAGCTTTACAGGCTATCTCATTGGCATGGCTGCCGGCGCGGTAATCGGTTTCTTGATTAGTTATTTTGCGATTTATAAAAAAATGAAACTTTTGTAAGGGAGAGAGAACATATGATTGATGTTCAGCATATCGACCATTCTTTCACGATCGGAAAAAAGGGCCGTGAGAATGAAGTTCCAGTATTGAAGGATGTTTCATTACGTGTGGCGAAAGGTGAGATCGCCTGTATTGTCGGGCGAAGCGGCTCAGGGAAATCAACGCTTTTGAATTTGATTTCCGGCTACATATCGCCGACAAAAGGGCGGATTGTCATTAATGGCACTGATGTTACGGGGTTTAATGAAAAGGAATGGGCGCAATTTCGGCTTGACCATTTTGGTTTTATTTTCCAAAGTTTTCAGCTCATCCCGGGTTTAACGACGTATGAGAATGTTGAAATGCCGCTGGCGTTAAAAGGGATCAAGCCCTCTGAGCGGAAGCAAAAGGTGCAGGACATGCTGAAACGCGTCGGTCTGGAAAACCACGCCGCTCATTATCCGAATGAACTGTCAGGCGGCCAGCAGCAGCGTGTCAGTATTGCTCGAGCATTGATTTTAAATCCTTCGATTATCTTAGCGGATGAGCCGACGGGAAGCCTTGATTCAGAAACGGAACATGAAGTGCTGGAATTGATCCAGCAGCTGAATCGTGAGCGTGGCATTACATTTGTGATCATTACTCACGATGATGAAGTCGCTTCTATCGGACATTCAAAATTTCAGCTTCATGATGGTGTGCTAAAAGGAGGAATTACCGTTGAGGTTTAAGGATCAGGTTCATTTTATCAGAAGAAATATGAAGAAAAACAGACTTCGCGTCTTTATGACGATTCTTGCGACAACAATGGCGTATGCGTTTTTGGTTGTGCTGTCGTCCGTTGGATTTGGGATTCAAAAGACAATTACAGATATGACAATGAGCCAGCAGATTGTAACGAAAGTCAGTGTAATGGGCAAGGAAGGAGACAAGCCTATTAAAAAAGCTGATTTAGAGAAGTATGATCACGTAAGGTCAGTTGTAGAAAGAACGCAAATGTATGAACCAAACAAAGCTACTTTAGGCAATCGTACAAATGAAAGCTCAAATCTCATTTTTACTAATATGAATGATGAATTAAAGGCCAATATGGAATTGGAAAAGGGAAGAGTCGCAAAGTCGGAAAATGAAATCGTAGTAGGATACGACTTCGCAAAGAGATTATTGACGAAAAAAGAATCGGAAGAATATAACAAAAAAATCGAAGAAGCAAAAGGCAATCCAGAGGATATAAAAGAACCAAAAGGCTATACGAAAGACATTCTGAACAAGACGATTGAACTGAGTGTATCGAAGACAGATCCTAAAACAGGGGATGTTACAAAAACAAAAACATATGACTTTAAAATTGTCGGTATTACAAAAAAACCATCTCAAGACTGGATGGAGGACTCAAACATTTTTATCAGTGATCAATTCAAAAAAGATTTTTCGGAATTCTTAGATTTCAAAGGCGGAAATGTTGAAACGAACATTGGTGTTTTTGCTGATAAGTTTGAGAATGTGGAACAGCTGACAAATGATCTAACAGATGACGGGTACTATGTCACATCAGTGACTACTGAACTTGAGGGAGCCAATACCTTCTTCATGGTCTTCAAAATCGGACTGATCTTTGTCGGATGTATCGCAGTTATCATTTCAGCGATCGGCATTTTTAACACGATGACGATGGCGGTGACAGAGAGAACGCAAGAGATCGGCATTATGAAAGCGATTGGGGCGAGCCCGTCAATCATTCGCCGAATGTTCTTGATGGAAAGCGCGTATATCGGAATTTTAGGCTGTGTGATTGGGATTATCATTTCTTACGGCGTGAGCTACCTTGTCAACCTGGCCGTTCCGATGATTCTTGCGGCTACAAGCGGAAGCGATGCGGGCGACTTGAATTACACATTCTCCTACATCCCGGCGAGTCTTGTGATCATTGCCGTTGTGATTTGCGGAGGGGTCGCAGTCATTTCCGGAATGAACCCGGCTAGAAAAGCAACAAAAACCAACGTGCTGACAGCGTTGAGAAGAGAACTATAATGCGAACGAGCCGGCTGAGACAGCCGGCTTTTTCTATAGCACATGATAGCGTTTTGCTATACACTTGATAAAAAAGGAAAAAGTGCGGTGAATTGATTGTTTAAACTTTTGCTGATTGAAGATGATGAATCGCTGTTTCATGAAATCAAGGATCGTTTAACGGGATGGTCCTATGATGTATACGGCATTCAGGATTTCAGTCAGGTGCTGCAGGAATTTGCGGCGGTTAATCCTGATTGTGTCATTATTGATGTACAGCTGCCTAAATTTGACGGCTTTCATTGGTGCCGGCAGATCCGCTCCCGGTCAAATGTTCCGATTCTCTTTTTATCCTCCCGGGATCATCCTGCTGATATGGTGATGTCCATGCAGCTCGGGGCAGATGACTTTATCCAAAAGCCATTTCATTTTGATGTGCTGATCGCGAAAATCCAAGCGATGTTCCGGCGTGTGCACCATTATAATACGGAGCCGAATACGATTAAAACGTGGTGCGGCGCTGCTGTAGACGCGGAGCAGAACCTCGTCAGCAATGACAAAGGATCTGTTGAACTGACCAAAAATGAAATGTTCATTCTAAAACAATTAATAGAGCAAAAAAACAAGATCGTCAGCCGGGAAGAGCTGATCAGAAGCTTGTGGAACGATGAGCGTTTTGTTAGTGATAATACGCTGACCGTCAATGTCAATCGCCTGCGAAAAAAACTGGACGCCCTGCAGCTTGGCGCATATATCGAGACAAAGGTGGGCCAGGGCTACATCGCGAAGGAAGAGGACAAGTTCTATGATTAAAGCATTCCTTATCGAAAGGCGGAGCTGGATTGCCGCTTTTTTGTTTCAGCAGGCTTTGATGCTGTTCATTGTTTTTGTCGATCCTTCCATATCATTTGGGAATGTACTTTATATGGTGTATTTGTGCATTTTGTTTTTTATCATATTCCTTTGGTTCCGCTATCGGAAAGAAACAGCGTTTTATAAAAGCTTGAAAACATGGGAGAACAATCTCGATGTGACAGCCATAAATGAACCGGAAACGCCGTTTGAAGCAATGGTTGAAAGAAGCATTGCCGGGCAAACAGAACACTTGAAGCAGACCGCAGCACGGCATCGCTTAGCATTGGAAAATGAAAAAGATGAGCTGATGGCATGGATCCATGAGGTCAAAACTCCATTAACAGCGATGCATTTAATCATTGATAGAATGGAAGAAAAAGCACTGAAATCCCAGCTGTCATATGAATGGCTGCGAATTCACCTGCTTCTTGATCAGCAGCTTCATCAAAAACGGATATCATTTATTGAAAACGATCTGTCTGTAGAATTCATTCAGCTTCAGCCTTTGATCTTTAAAGAAATCAAAGATTTACAATCGTGGTGTATCCAAAAAGGGATCGGTTTTGACATAAAGCTCGAGGCCAAAGAAGTGCTGAGCGATGCAAAATGGCTGGCGTTTATCATCAGGCAGCTGCTGACAAACGCGGTGAAATACAGCGAAGCCTCTGAAATCGAGATCAAAAGCTTTCAAAAAGGGGAACAGACGCAGCTCCAAGTGAAGGACTGTGGCAGGGGCATTGATCCAAAAGATGTACCGCGTATTTTTGATAAAGGGTTTACATCCACAACGGATCACCATGATCAAGCGTCAACTGGCATGGGGCTGTACTTGGCAAAAAAAGCAGCGGCGCCGTTATTGATCCATATTGATGTTGAGTCGGAGTTTGGTGCGGGAACAGTTTTTACATTAACCTTTCCAATACGGAATCAATTTGAACATGTCATAAGCGTGTGACGAAAATGTCACATGCTTTTCTTTTTTGTTCGCCGTATCGAAGGAAAAGCCCGGCATTCCTTTTTATAATGAGATTATCCAATATAAAGGAGACTGCGTAAATGGTGATTTTAGAAGCGAATAAAATTCGAAAAAGTTATGGAAACAAGCTGAATAAACAGGAAGTGCTGAAGGGCATCGATATTCACATTGAAAAGGGCGAATTCGTCAGTATTATGGGGGCTTCCGGGTCGGGAAAAACCACTTTGCTCAACGTTCTGTCCTCAATCGATCAGGTCAGTCACGGAACCATTCATATTAATGGAAATGACATGACGGCTATGAAGGAAAAGCAGCTGGCTGAATTTAGAAAACAGCATTTAGGCTTTATCTTTCAGGATTACAATTTGTTAGACACATTGACAGTGAAAGAGAATATCCTTCTGCCTTTATCGATCACGAAACTATCAAAAAAGGAAGCCAATCGCAAGTTTGAGGAAGTTGCAAAGGAACTGGGAATATATGAATTGCGGGATAAGTACCCGAATGAAATTTCCGGCGGCCAGAAGCAGAGAACATCCGCTGGAAGAGCGTTTATTCATGACCCGAGCATTATTTTCGCTGATGAACCGACCGGCGCGCTCGATTCGAAATCGGCCTCCGATCTATTAAATAAGCTGAGCCAGCTCAATCAAAAACGCAACGCGACGATTATTATGGTTACCCATGATCCCGTCGCTGCCAGCTACTGCGGCAGAGTCATTTTTATTAAGGACGGGCAAATGTATACACAGCTGAATAAAGGGGGCCAGGACAGGCAAACGTTTTTCCAGGATATTATGAAAACGCAAGGCGTGTTAGGCGGGGTGCAGCATGAACATTAATCAGCTCATCCTGCGAAATTTGAAAAAGAATCTCCGGAATTACTATTTGTATGTGTTTGCGCTCATCTTTAGCGTGGCGCTTTATTTCGCCTTTGTCACGCTGCAGTATGATCCAGCAATTAACGAAGTGAAGGCTTCAATCAAGGGAGCCGCGGCTATTAAAACCGCTTCGATTTTGCTTGTGGCTGTTGTGGCGATCTTCATTTTATATGCCAATACGATTTTTATTAAGAGACGGAGTAAAGAAATCGGGCTGTTTCAATTGATTGGAATGACGAAGCATAAAATTTTTAGCATCTTAAGTGCAGAAAATGTCATGCTGTATTTCGGTTCATTAGCGATCGGGGTAGCGGCCGGGTTTTCGATATCGAAGCTTGTCTTGATGATTCTGTTCAAAATTGTCGATGTCAAAGCGGATGCGAAACTGCATTTTTCTGAGCAGGCTTTGGTCCAAACGGTCATTGTGTTCTGCGGCATTTACCTTTTGATCATGATCATGAATTATACGTTTATCAAAAAACAGAGTATTTTATCTTTGTTTAAAGTAACGTCCTCCACTGAAGACAAAGTGAAGAAAATATCATTTTTCCAAATGCTGATCGGCGCTTTAGGCATCGTGTTGATTTTGACAGGATACTATGTGTCTTCTGAGCTGTTTGGCGGAAAATTTAAGACCATTAATGAACTGTTTGTTGCGATGAGCTTCATTCTGGGGAGCGTCATTATCGGGACGTTTTTGTTTTATAAAGGATCAGTTACGTTTATCTCGAATATCATTCGAAAAAGCAAGGGCGGCTACTTAAATATTTCTGAGGTCCTGTCACTGTCATCAATCATGTTCAGAATGAAATCGAATGCGCTGCTGCTGACGATTATTACAACCGTTTCAGCACTTGCGATCGGGCTGTTATCTCTTGCATATATCTCGTATTACTCGTCAGAAAAGACCGCTGAACAAAATGTAGCGGCTGATTTTTCATTCATGAATGAGAAAGATGCCAAGTTATTTGAAAACAGATTGAGGGAAAGCAACATCTCGTTTGTAAAAAAGGCAACACCTGTCCTGCAAGCAAATGTTGACATTGCAAATATTATGGATGGAACTCCGAAAGAGATGCAGGGCGATCCCAGCAATATGCAGCTTGCTGTTGTTAGCGACAAAGATGTAAAAGGAGTCGATGTGGCGGCTGGAGAAGCCGTTTTCTCAGGATACACCGACTTGCTGCAAAAAATAATGGTTTTCAAGGACTCTGGTGTTATTAAAATAAAAAGCAAACATGAGACGCAGCCATTAAAATATAAAGGATTAAGAGAAGAGTTTCTTGTATCCTACACGTTTACAAGCGGGGGCATGCCCGCTGTCATTGTGGATGACAGCCTGTTTAAACAGCTGGACAAGGATAAGGACCCCCGCATTCAGCTGGCGCAATCTACATTTATCGGCGTCAATGTGAAACATGACGATCAAATGGAAAAAGCAAATGAGCTTTTTCAACAGGTGAACAAGAAAAACGAGCATTTATCAAGACTGGATACAAGCGCTGCGCAAAAATCACTGTTTGGTATGGTGATGTTCATCGTCGGCTTCTTAGGGTTAACGTTCCTGATTACATCAGGTTGTATCCTTTATTTTAAACAAATGGGTGAAAGTGAAGATGAAAAACCGAGCTATACGATTTTAAGAAAACTCGGTTTTACGCAGGGCGACCTGATAAAGGGGATACGCATCAAACAAATGTACAACTTCGGCATTCCGCTCGTTGTCGGCCTCTTCCACAGTTACTTTGCCGTCCAATCCGGCTGGTTCTTATTCGGATCAGAGGTATGGGCGCCCATGATTATGGTGATGGTGTTATATACTGCGCTCTACTCCATTTTTGGTTTTCTGTCAGTTCTTTATTATAAGAAGGTCATTAAATCGTCGTTGTGAAACAGAAAAAGCTCCAGACATTCTGGAGCTTTTTATTTATCGTTTTGGCGCCCGATAACCGGCGGCTTCAGCTTCTTCAACTGAGCAAAACATTTCAGCCGGATCGGTTGTCCGGTCGTAGTATGTACTGCCTGGCGTGTGGTAGATGCCGTTTTTGCTTCCTTTGATATTACAGCCTTCTGCTTTGTCAGCTGTTTTGGTTTCATCACTTTTACTCGTATTGTTTGAAGAACTTCCAGTGTCTTCATGAGAACTGGCGGTTTGGCTTTCCGTCTCTTTTAATTGATTTTCAAGCTTTGTTTTATCTTGTCGGAGTGTTTCATTTTCAGCCTTTGCCGTTTTTGCATCTTCTTTGAGCTGCTTTTGATTTTCTTGAAGCTCTTTAATCTCAGCTTTTAATGATTTCTGAGTCTTTTTTAGATCGCTATTTTCGTTTTTAAGCTTCTCAAGCTTGTCTTGATCTTCTTTGTTGTCTTTTAATTTCTTTGCTTCAGAGCTGACAGATTTATATTCTTTCTCAAGTTCTTCGTGCTCTTTTGTGAGGTTTTTATATTCGGCGTTTAGCGCTGAATATTTTTTCTCGGCATTTGCTGCGGCAGTGTCAGGTTCTGCCAATGCTGCCCCGGTAAAGAGCAGCACAAGGCCTCCAATGAAAAGCGGCCAAAAAAGTCTCTTTGAGAAACGTTTTTCCTTTTTCAGTACATATCTGACAAGGTGATATAATCCATAGCCCAGTGCAATGAGACATGCCAGAAAACCTAAGAATGCTAATACCATTTCCATAATATGACCCCTTTTTCTATTTATTTTACATTTTTCAAACAATATTTGTTAGATTTTTTCACGTTCATCAGTTGAAAAATGTGAGAGAGACAGATAGAATGAATGTGCTATGATAACTGGATTCGTACGGAGCCGTTTTAGGTTTCGTTTTTTTCATGAGCTTTTTTAAGTAAGAAAGGGGGATGAGTATGCCGCGTGCTCTTAAAATTTTAGTCATTGGAATGTTTATCAATGTGACGGGTGCTTCTTTTTTATGGCCGCTGAATACGATTTATATCCATAATCATTTAGGAAAGTCGTTAACAATAGCCGGACTTGTCCTGATGCTGAATTCCGGCGCCAGTGTGGCTGGTAATTTATGCGGAGGTTTTTTGTTTGATAAAATCGGCGGTTTTAAATCGATTATGCTTGGGATAGCCATTACGTTAGCAAGCCTGATGGGCCTTGTCTTTTTTCATGATTGGCCAGCCTATATTGTGCTGCTGACGATTGTGGGCTTTGGCTCCGGTGTTGTTTTTCCGGCCAGCTACGCAATGGCGGGATCGGTATGGCCTGAAGGGGGAAGGAAGGCATTTAATGCGATATATGTCGCGCAAAACGCGGGTGTGGCTGTCGGTTCAGCGCTTGGCGGTGTCGTGGCGTCTTTCTCGTTTTCATATGTATTTTTGGCGAATGCCGCGCTGTATCTGGTCTTTTTCTTTATTGTATATTTCGGATTTCGAAATATTCAGACGGGAGATGCGTCCCAACCATCCGTGCTTGATTACGATGCTGTGAACAGCAAAGCAAAATTTGCCGCACTGATCATTTTAAGCGGAGGCTATGTACTCGGATGGCTGGCTTATTCTCAGTGGTCAACCACAATTGCTTCGTACACACAAAGCATTGGAATATCTCTTTCCTTATACAGCGTGCTGTGGACGGTTAACGGAATTCTCATTGTGCTCGGCCAGCCGCTCGTCAGTTTTGTGGTGAAAAAATGGGCCGAGTCGCTAAAAGCGCAAATGGTCATCGGCTTTATCATTTTTATTGTGTCTTTCAGCATGCTGCTGACTGCAAAGCAATTTCCGATGTTTCTCGCAGCGATGGTGATCCTGACGATCGGAGAAATGCTTGTTTGGCCTGCTGTGCCGACAATTGCCAATCAGCTTGCCCCTAAAGGGAAAGAAGGCTTTTATCAAGGCTTTGTCAACAGTGCGGCGACAGGCGGAAGAATGATTGGTCCCCTGTTCGGAGGAGTGCTTGTCGATCATTACGGCATTAAGGCCCTTGTTTTATCTCTGTTGGTATTGCTGCTGATCAGTATTGCCACAACGCTTCTATATGACAAACGGCTAAAATCAGTTAAAGAAACAAATAAGCAGGCATCAATCTCTTCATAATAAAAGATCCCGCTGGGTGAGCGGGATCTTTCAGCGTGTCGACAAACCCTCGCATTCGTTGTCAGGCCTGCGCTTCGGTGCTCACGAATTAGAACATTCGCTCCGCTCCTATGCTCGTCCTTCCTAGACTTCAAGGGTTTTCAATCACGCTGAAAAGATGACAAAATCCTAAAATGAAAACCATTTTAGGATTTTGTCAACAATCTGAAAGATCCCGCCTGATGAGCGGGATCTTTTTACATAATCGGAAGCACGTTAACGGCATCCTTTACATTTAAAAATGTTTTCAGCGATGAAAAATTGGCATCCAATTTATTCATTTTCATGGCCAATTCAGGCTTAATGCCGGTAATGATTAACTCAGTTCCGGTCAATTTCAGCAAATGGCTCAGCTTGAAAATTTGGTCGGCCGTTTGTTCGTTCACTTGGGCCAATCCGGATAAATCAATGATCAAATAATCATCTTTGGATGTTGATAAGATATTCGTCAATGTGCAAACAATGGAATTAAATCGCTCCTCTGTCAGGTTTCCGACTAGCGGAAGAGCCGAAATGCCATTGCGAATCGGGACAATAGGAGTTGAAAGTGCAGTAATTTCCGTGAGGGAATCCTCGAGAAGCTTTTCATACTCTTTTTGCTTGGTGATATCTTTCTGAATTCCGACAAAATACGTTTTATCCTCTATTTCCATTGGATCAATATTTAATTCATTCCAGAACATCGTTCCGTCTTTTTTGTAGTTTTGAATCTGAACGGTGACCGGTTCTTTATTTTGTAAAGCGGTTCTGATGTTGTCCACTTCTGCAGGATCTGTGTGTTTCCCCTGTAAGAAGCGGCAGTTCTTTCCTAAAATTTCCTCGGTTTCGTAGCCGGTCATTTGAACAAAGCCTTGATTTACGTAGACAATAGGATTATCTTCAAGTGCGGGATCTGTAATTACCACACCGACTCGCACGTGATCAAGCGCTTTTTTGATGACTTCCAGCTGTCCTGGTATCCCAAATGATTGAAAACTAGCCATATAAATCCCCCTTAGGCCGTCAGCTTGCTATGCGAAAGCCTGATATTCCCCTTTTTTAAAATGAATTCTACAGTAACCGTAGCACAACACATGTTCTGATTCAAGCAAGTGCAGTTTGTTGTTTGTCATTAGGGCTTGTCCTCGTATACACTAAAAATAAGAACAGAATTTGAACATATGAACGGAAAGGTTTTTTACATGCTAAATAGGTGACTAGGTCAATGTCACTGGGTGAAAAATGAATCCAATGCATCAAGCTTACCGATCATGTGTTCACATATAATGGAAGAAACAAGCTTTTTACAGATTTGCCGGTATGTAGATATCGAAAATCATCGGAATCGTTTAAGGGGGCTGGATGGCCTGAAGTCGCTTTACGAAATAAGGGCTTTAGGAAGGTGATGATGAAGATGCTGCATCAGGTACTCATTGCTTGTGTAATTGGAGGAATCATGGGGATTCTCGGTCATGTGAAAAAGAGAGGCAGGCTGGAGAAGCCCAGAATGACGAAGCGGTTTATCTACCTTGGATTTTTGGAAGATTGGTTTATCGGCATGACGGCTTCCATTTTACTTGTATTATCCGCTGACCCCGATTCAGGAATTCAACTTGTCATCTTATCCATTATCTCAGGCTACGGCGGTGAAGCTGTTCTCAGAAGTTTTGACTTTGTGAGAGAACTGAACAGCGGCGGCGAACCGGCCGAGTCCAAACGTCAAACCAAAACTCCACCCGAATAATTGTCCTCAATCTCCGCCCGTTCAGGGTACATTCCCATTGTATACAAACCTGCTTGCACTTATGAACAGAATTCTATAAAATACAGTTAGATTACGGTTGCGATAAGAACAATGAAGAGGAGCAGTAAGAAACAGATATTGTTGCAGAGAGTTGACGGCTGGTGAAAGTCAATCAAGTTTGTTTCCGAACTCACCTCAGAGTTGCAGCGGTGAAAAGCCGCTGACGCATAACTGCGTTAAAAGTATCAAGTGAGTGCGGCGTATGCCGCGCTAACGAGGGTGGTACCGCGGGAAAACGAAAGTCTCTCGTCCCTTTTAGGGATGAGGGAGTTTTTTTTAGTTTGGGAATATTCTGAATAATCCTCTCCTTCCCGTCAATACTTGAACCATACACGCCGTATTCAATCAGAAGGAGGTTTTTACTTTGAGTTTTCAGCACAAAGAGATAGAAAAGAAATGGCAAACATATTGGCTTGAAAACAAAACATTTGCCACTCTTGATAATAATGAAAAACAAAAATTCTACGCGCTGGACATGTTTCCTTACCCGTCTGGAGCTGGGTTGCACGTCGGCCATCCTGAAGGATACACAGCTACGGATATTCTGTCCCGCATGAAGCGCATGCAGGGCTATGATGTCCTTCATCCAATGGGCTGGGACGCATTCGGCCTGCCAGCTGAACAATACGCGCTTGACACAGGGAACGACCCCGCTGTGTTTACGAAGCAGAATATTGATAACTTCCGCCGCCAAATTCAAGCGCTTGGCTTCTCATATGACTGGGATCGCGAAATCAATACGACTGACCCTGAATACTATAAATGGACGCAATGGATTTTCTTAAAGCTATACGAAAAAGGCCTTGCTTACGTTGACGAAGTGCCTGTAAACTGGTGCCCTGCGCTCGGTACTGTTCTTGCCAACGAAGAAGTCATTGACGGCAAGAGCGAACGCGGCGGCCATCCGGTAGAGAGACGCCCAATGAAGCAGTGGATGCTGAAAATCACCGCTTATGCGGACAGGCTCCTTGAGGACTTGGAAGAGCTTGATTGGCCGGAAAGCATTAAAGATATGCAGCGCAACTGGATCGGCCGTTCGGAAGGCGCTCACGTTCATTTTGCTATAGATGGACATGATGATTCCTTTACGGTGTTTACAACAAGACCAGATACGCTGTTTGGCGCTACATACACTGTCCTTGCCCCGGAACACGCATTGGTGGAAAACATCACAACGGCAGAGCAAAAAGAAGCTGTTGAAGCTTATATCAAAGAAATTCAATCAAAGAGTGACCTAGAACGCACAGATCTTGCGAAAACAAAGACAGGCGTATTTACAGGAGCGTATGCGATCAATCCTGTAAACGGAGAAAAACTGCCGATTTGGATTGCGGATTATGTTCTTGCATCATACGGAACAGGTGCTGTCATGGCAGTTCCTGGACACGATGAGCGTGATTTTGAATTCGCCAAAACATTCGGCCTTCCGGTGAAGGAAGTCGTAAAAGGCGGGAACGTTGAGGAAGCAGCCTATACTGGCGACGGCGAGCACGTGAACTCTGATTTCCTGAACGGCCTTCACAAACAGGAAGCGATTGAGAAAGTGATCGCTTGGCTGGAAGAAACGAAAAACGGTGAGAAGAAAGTGACGTACCGTCTTCGTGACTGGCTCTTCAGCCGCCAGCGTTATTGGGGCGAGCCGATTCCGGTCATTCATTGGGAAGACGGAACGTCAACAGCTGTCCCTGAAGAGGAGCTGCCGCTGATTTTGCCGAAAACGGATGAAATCAAACCGAGCGGAACGGGCGAATCACCGCTTGCGAACATTAAAGAGTGGGTGGAAGTCACAGACCCTGAGACAGGGAAAAAAGGAAGAAGAGAAACGAATACAATGCCGCAATGGGCGGGAAGCTGCTGGTATTTCTTGCGCTATATTGATCCGCACAATCCGGATCAGCTGGCATCACCAGAAAAATTGGAAAAATGGCTTCCGGTCGATATGTATATCGGCGGTGCAGAGCATGCCGTGCTTCACCTTCTGTATGCCCGCTTCTGGCATAAGTTCCTTTATGATATCGGCGTAGTGCCGACGAAAGAACCGTTCCAAAAGCTGTACAACCAAGGAATGATTCTCGGTGAAAATAACGAAAAAATGAGTAAATCTAAAGGGAACGTTGTCAACCCTGACGAAATCGTGGCCTCTCACGGTGCTGATACGCTGAGATTGTACGAAATGTTCATGGGACCTCTTGATGCTTCAATCGCCTGGTCTGAATCAGGATTAGACGGTGCGCGCCGTTTCCTTGACCGTGTATGGCGCCTATTTATTGAAGACAGCGGTGAGCTTAATGGAAAAATCGTTGAAGGCGCTGGTGAAACATTGGAGCGCGTCTATCATGAAACGGTTATGAAAGTCACAGACCATTATGAAGGCCTTCGTTTCAACACAGGTATTTCCCAGCTGATGGTCTTTATTAATGAAGCTTATAAAGCAACAGAACTGCCGAAAGAATATATGGAAGGCTTCGTGAAGCTTCTTTCTCCTGTCGCGCCACACTTAGCGGAAGAGCTTTGGGAGAAGCTTGGCCATTCCGGCACAATTGCCTACGAAGCTTGGCCTGTATATGATGAAACAAAACTTGTGGATGATGAAGTTGAAATCGTTGTTCAGCTGAACGGAAAAGTAAAAGCGAAATTACAGGTTCCTGCCGATGCAACGAAAGAACAGCTGGAACAGCTTGCTCAAGCAGATGAAAAGGTCAAAGAGCAGCTTGAAGGCAAAACGATTCGGAAAATCATCGCGGTGCCTGGCACGCTTGTCAATATTGTGGCAAACTAAGCCTAGAAAAAATCCCCTTTGCCAAAAGGGGATTTTTTTCATCAGTCTCAGAATAGCAATCGTTCAGCTGACTTTGATATACTGAACATGATCACTGTGAATAGGAGTGTTTTCTTTGGAAATAAAAGAAATCAGCACAGCCGCTTTGAAAGAAAAAATTGAGGCGGACGAAGAATTATATTTAATTGATGTCAGAGAAGATGAAGAGGTAGCGGAAGGCATGATCCCGCAAGCCGTTCATATTCGCATGGGGGATATTCCTGAAAAAATGGAAACCCTTGATAAAGACAAAGAGTACGTATTTATCTGCCGCTCAGGAATGCGCAGCATGAACGTCTGCAAGTACCTGGATGAGCAAGGCTTTAAAACAGTCAATGTTGAAGGCGGCATGATGGCATGGGAAGGCGAAACAAAACCAAAAAACTAGGGGAGAGCGGTCCCCTAGTTTTTATTTGTATTCCGGAAGCCAATCGCCGTGTGCTGCAAATAAATCGTCACACATGGAGATGATGTCCTTCATGGAAAGCTCCGCGCTTGTATGCGGATCAAGCATTGCAGCTTGGTAAACCGCTTCTTTTTTCCGTGTGACAGCCGCTTCGATTGTCATCAGCTGTGTATTAATATTCGTCCGGTTTAAGGCGGCAAGCTGCTCAGGCAGTTCTCCGGCGAAGCACGGTGTAATTTTTTTTCTGTCGGCGACGCATGTCACTTCCACAACCGCTTTTGAAGGAAGGTTGGCGATCAGCCCTGTATTCAAGACGTTTCCTCCGAAGGTGAATGGTTCGTTTGTTTCCATTGCTTCTATAATTCTTGAACCATATTCTTTTGAGCGTTCGTGCGTAAGGTTTTTATTGTTGACGATATCATCCCGCATTTTCTCCCAATTTTCAATCTGCTTGACGCACCTTCTCGGATATTCGTCGAGCGGGATTTGCAGCTCGCTGATCAGTTCAGGGTAATTTCGTTTAATAAAGTATGGGTGATACTCTGCGTTATGTTCGGACGATTCCGTGACATAATAGCCGAACTTATCCATTAATTCAAACCGCACCATATCATGATGCTTTGTTTTTTGTTTTTCTTTCGCTCTCCTTTTGATTTCTGGATATAAATCTGTGCCGTCTTTTTTGACTTCCAAAAGCCAAGCCATATGATTGATTCCCGCGATGCGTTCCTCAATTCCGTCATGCTCCATTCCGAGAGCTTTAAATAAATCCTTCGTGCACACTTGAACACTGTGGCAGAGCCCGATTGTTTTGATATTGGTATAGCGGAGCATGGCGCCTGTAAGAGTGGCCATTGGATTTGTATAGTTTAAGAACCATGCGTCAGGGCACATTTCCTCCATATCTTTTGCGATATCAAATAAGACCGGGATTGTTCTGAGAGATCTGAATATCCCGCCGATGCCGACTGTATCGGCGATCGTCTGGCGCAGCCCATACCGTTTAGGAATCTCGAAATCGATGACTGTGCTCGGTTTGTATCCTCCAACCTGAATCGCATTGATGACATAGCCTGCGTTTTGCAAGGCGAGTTTTCTGTCATCATAGCTGTTGATGGCCACACTTGGGTTATAACGGTCTCTTAGATTTTCGAGCATGAGCTGGGATTCCTGCAGGCGTTTGGGATCAATGTCGTAAAGAGCGAACTCAAATCCATTCAGTGCTTCTGTTAACAGGCAGTCTCCCAAAACATTTTTGGCGAAAATCGTGCTCCCTGCACCGATAAATGTAATCTTTTTCATATTGCTTCCTCCTTTAATGTTAACCCTTTACCGCTCCGGAAGACAGGCCGGCAATAAAGTATTTTTGCAGCGCCAAAAACAGAACAACCATCGGCAGCATTGCCATAAGTGCCGCTGCGGCAACTAAATGAAGGTTGTTTGCGTTTTCTCCGAAAAAACCTGCCATGGCTACTGTTAATGTCTGAACCTTTTGATCTTGTAAAAAGAAAATGGCAAATTGATAGTCGTTCCAAATAAAGACACAAGAAATAATACAGATGGTCGCAGTGATCGGCTTCAGCAGAGGAAACACAATCGTAAAAAAGATTTTCAGCATGCCTGCGCCGTCAATTCTTGCAGCTTCTTCAAGCTCTTTTGGAATGGTCGATCGGATAAAGCCTGAATATAAGAATACGGTTAAAGGCATGTAAGCCGCTGTATTGATGAAAATGGCGATTGCGTGTGTATTGACCATTCCGGCGTCCACGACCATTCGGTACAAAGGAACCATGGACGTTAACGGAGGGATGATCATAATGGAAATCAGCAAGGCAAAAACGGCTTTATTCAGTTTCGTTTCCCGCCGGGCAAGCGGGTAGGCGGCAAGTGAGCCGAATATAATTAATAACAAGGCAGAAAAACCTGTGATGATCATGGTGTTTATAAAAGAGTTTCCTAGCGAAGCGCGCTCCCACGCCTCTGAAAAATTATGAAAGGAGATGTCGGCTGGAAATATCCATTTCGAACTGTAGTCTCCTTTTGCTTTCAATGAAGTGGTCAGCAGGATATAAAAAGGAATAAAATGCGCACAGGCCACAATGGCTGCAAGAAGCGTAATGATCCGCATGCTTTTTGTACGGGCGGCTCTCATGACATTTCCGTCTCCTTTCTTTTAAAGTACGCAAGCGCGCAAAAGCTGATGATCAAAATGACAAATGCCATAAATATGCCTTGCGTTGCGGCATAGCCGGCATCCTGCCGTTTGAAATACAAATCATACATAAACGTGGACATGGATTGTGACGCATTTCCGGGGCCGCCAGCGGTGAGTGCAATGATGACGTCAAACAGCTTTAAGCCTCCGATAATGTTGATGACCATATTAATGGTAATGGAGGGCATTAACAGCGGCAGCGTGATGGTAAAAAACTGCTGGCCTTGTTTCGCGCCATCCATTTGCGCCGCTTCATAGTAGTCTTTCGGAATGCTTTGCAGACCGGCTAAGTAGACAACCATAGCGATCGAGGGACTGGCGAGCGCATTAATAGGGCTGATGCCGAAGACCCCGAGCAAATCATTGAGCGCGCCTCCGTCATAGGAGAAGAAAAAGTACCAAATGTAGCCCATAATGAGCGGGCTGATCATCACCGGCAAATACACAATTGTTCTTGTTACCGCTTTCGTTTTAATGCTTTGATTTAAGAGCAGAGCGTATAGAAGCCCGACCACATTTTGAAAAAAAGTGCTGCCAAGCCCGTAAAGCAGCGTGTTTTTTAAGATATGCCAAGTGTCAGGATCAGAAAACAGCCTTTCATATTGCGCGAATCCAACCCATTGGTAGACTTGTGAAAAGCCGTTCCAGTTTGTAAAGGTAATCAATGTGCCTTTCACAAACGGATAAATCATAAAGACCAGAACGGAGAGCAAAGCAGGAATGTACATCCACCAAAGTGAGGACTGCTTTTTTGGCTTAACCTGTTTCACATGAACGTCCCTTGCGATCTCACTCATTGTTTTCAGCTCCCTGTGTTTCCGATTGCTCCCGGAGTCGTTTATATTCTCTTCCCAGCTTCTGCGAAATGTCTTGAGGCGCCAAAATGTCAGCCGCGAGCTCCTGCCCAACCGTGCCCAGGACATCCCACATTCCGTTTGGCAAGTATAACCGGTCGAAGTAAGGCTCGACTTTGACATCTTGATAATGCTCATAATCGTTTGCGTAGAAAATATCAGCTTTCACATTGGTCAGCCCTGAAGGAAGCGATGTGGCTTCAGCCATTTGTTTGGCATTGGCCGGGCGGGCCATAAATGCGATAAATTCTTTTGCCTCTTTTAATTGAGACGAATCTTTCCATGCTGCAAGCGTGTAGCGTTCACCGCCGATCCATATCGGGTCATCACCGGGATGGATGGCAGGTGTCGGGATAATGCCGACCTCGACGTTAGAGTTGATCTGGGCAACGTCTTGGCCGAGGGTGCCGCCTTGCATTGTAAAGGCGATTTTGTTTTGGGCCATTAATTCGATGAGCTGTGATTTTTTTGCCGTGACGGCGTCGATATTGATCAATTTTTCTTTCTGCATTTGTTTGAGGATTTTTGATAAGCAAGTAAATTTATTCCATTGAAAAGTGCCGTTGATGAGCTGTTTTTTTTCATTATGGGCAGGGTCTGTGATGAGAAGAGGTGTAGCGAATTGGTCGTAATATTGAGCGAATGAGCTTTTGTCATAGCCGGCAAACCAGAAGGGAACAATGCTTCCCTTGCTCTTTTCTTTAATCGTTCTCAGTGCTTTGATAAAGTCATCCATGGTTTCCGGCGGAGCAATGCCGTAACGGTCCAAAATATTGCGGTTATACGCCAGACCGTCTTTTGCCTGATTGATCGGATAGGCATACACCTTTCCGCTTTTATTTTTGAGGATGCTGTTTAAATTGGGATCAAGATCTTGAGTCCATTCCATATCCCGGAGATCCGCTGTATATTCTCCGTACCTGATTTTCCCCCAGCCATGTGTATCGAATAGATCAGGCAAATCATTGGCCGCCATTCTGACACGCATCATATTTTCATAGTCATTGCCTGGGAAATGAAGGCTGACATGAATGTCACTGTGTTCCTTTTCGAATGCTGCCGCCAGTTTTCTGAACGTATCTCTTTCACTGTCGGTTGACATTGTAGAATAAATGGTTAACGTCTTTTTTGCGGTATCTGCTGAGCTTTTCTCTGCTGAACACCCGGGCAGAACAAGCAGAATAAGAGAGAGAAATAAAACAAAAGTGTGTTTCATCTTTTCCTCCTTATCATCGTGAAGAATCTTTGCTTATGTCACCTCCTTTGCTGTACATCCGCAGCTTTGTCTTACGATTAATCTTGTTGGCAGGGTGACTTGGTGGGGAAGCGTACGGCCATTGAGACGGTCAAGCAGCAGTTTTACGCCTGTCCGGCCCATTTCCTCTGTGTATACCTTCACCGTCGTTAAAGGCGTGCTGGCAAATTCAGCTTCCTCAATGCCGTTAAAGCTGACGATTGCAGTATCCCGCGGCACTTGCAGTCCGGCTTCCTGCAGCGCTTTTAATGCGCCGATCGCCATAGAATCGCTGGCAATAAAGAATGCTTCCGGCAGATGGCCTTGATCAATTGCTTTCTTCATCAGGCGATAGCCCTCACGCATGCTGTATTCTCCGATCAGCACATGCTCAGGCTGGGGGGCGGCTGACTCCAAAAAAGCGGTCAGGCGTTTGTCTTCAATCGTTCTGCGAATGCTTTGGCCGTCCTTCAGCGTATGCTCCTTTTCTTGTCCGCCAATGTAGCCTAACCGTTTGTAGCCTAAGTCAAAAAGGTGATCAATCGCTTGGCGTGAAGCCGATTTAAAATCGATTCCAATCGAATCGTATGCTTTCGGATCTGGTGAATGATTGATAAATACGGCATGCTCAAGCCTTCCGCTTATATGCTTAACCGCTTCATCATGAACACGGCCGATGACAATGACACCATCCAATTCCCGAAAGATATGTTCCTGAAAGGAGCCGAGATGAATCGAATTTGTAATGAAAATTTCCTGTTCAAAGCATTCCTTTTCAATCCCTTTCCGAATGGAAGAAAAATAAGGGTCCTGCCTTTCCTGATCAGGGGACAGACAGCTCAGCACACCGATCAGCGGCTGAGCCCGCTGTTTTTGCCCGCGGGATTTTCGGCGTTTGGCAACGGTTTGATAACCAAGCTCTTCAGCGATGTTGATGACTCTTTGTCTCGTTTCGCCCGCAACAGAAAGCGACTCATCTTCATTTAAAATTCTGGACACAGTTGCGCTGGAAACTTTAGCTTTCAAGGCGATATCTTTAATACGAACCATGGGTATCCCTCTCATCTATTTAGTAAATATTAACTCATCTGTTTTTGATAAATTGATATTATCATATAAAAGTAAGCGGTTACAATAATTGTTTTCGGAATATTTCATTATATTTACTAAATATTTAGTAAATGATGTGATTTATGTTGGAAAAATAAAGGGGAACCCAGAATCTGTCTCGTAAATGTGAAGTAAGCGAATAAGGAAGGGTGATGGGATGAGAGCCGAAAGAAGAAAGCAACTGTTTCGATTGCTTGGTGATTTGCCTGATCGGAGGCCAATCAGTGTTGAGACATTACGTATTGAAGAAAGAGAAGAAAATATCGTTGAAACGCTCCTGCTCGATTTAAATGGACATGAAAAGGTGCCCGCTTATTTTGTGAAGCCGAAGAAAACAGAAGGACCGTGCCCAGCCGTATTGTTTCAGCATTCGCATGGGGGCCAGTATGATAGGGGAAAAAGTGAGCTGATTGAGGGAGCGGATTATTTGAAAACGCCTTCTTTTTCTGATGAGCTTACTTCACTCGGATACGGCGTTCTTGCGATTGATCATTGGGGATTTGGAGATCGGCGGGGAAAAGCGGAAAGCGAGATATTTAAAGAAATGCTTCTCACCGGAAAAGTGATGTGGGGGATGATGATTTATGACAGTTTAAGTGCGTTAGACTATATGCAGTCACGCTCTGATGTTCAGCCTGACAGGATCGGAACCATCGGCATGTCTATGGGAGGTTTGATGGCGTGGTGGACAGCGGCGCTCGATGACCGGATTAAGGTGTGTGTGGATTTGTGCAGCCAGGTGGATCATCACGTGCTGATCAAAACACAGAATCTTGACAGGCACGGCTTTTATTATTACGTCCCATCGCTTGCAAAGCATTTTTCCGCATCGGAGATCCAAAGCCTGATCGCGCCGCGCCCGCACCTTAGTCTTGTTGGTGTACACGATCGGTTAACGCCGGCTGAGGGCGTGGACAAAATCGAAAAAGAATTGACAGCTGTCTATGCTGGACAGGGAGCTGCTGATTGCTACCGAGTGGTCCGTTCTGCTTCGGGACATTTCGAAACAGCAGTTATGAGGCATGAAGCTGTCCGGTTTTTGCAAAAGTGGCTGTGACTGTAAAAAGAAATCGAAAAAGACCGTTTTATGTGAAAACGGTCTTTTTGTATCCTTTTAACCAACTGCCATAAATCGATCCTTTCTTCTATTGACAGAAACAGGAGAGAATAATATATTCTAATTGTTAACCTTTAAATATAATTGGTTAACAATTGAGGTGAGAAGCGCTACACGTTCTTCAGTTATCAGTGAAAGGGCGAGAAATGATGCAAGAAGAAACTTTTTATAGTGTCAGAATGAGGGCTTCTATGAATGGGTCTCATGAAGACGGCGGAAAGCATATATCCGGCGGAGAACGGCTTATTCCTTTCCATGAGATGAAGCATACAGTCAATGCTTTATTAGAAAAAGGGTTATCCCATTCAAGAGGAAAACCTGATTTTATGCAAATTCAATTTGAAGAGGTACATGAATCGATAAAAACCATTCAGCCATTGCCTGTGTATACGAATGAAGTGAGCTGCCCGGGAGAAGGACAAAAGCTTGCCCGATTGTTATTGGAAAAAGAAGGCGTTTCACGAGACGTGATTGAAAAAGCGTATGAACAAATCCCAGAATGGTCAGATGTCAGGGGTGCGGTGTTGTTTGATATTCATACAGGCAAGCGAATGGATCAAACAAAAGAAAAAGGGGTGCGGGTCTCCAGAATGGATTGGCCGGACGCTAATTTTGAAAAATGGGCGCTTCACAGTCACGTGCCGGCTCATTCAAGAATAAAAGAGGCCCTTGCGCTCGCTTCAAAGGTAAGCCGGCACCCGGCAGCCATTGCAGAATTATGCTGGTCGGACGATCCGGATTACATAACAGGCTATGTTGCGGGTAAGAAAATGGGCTATCAGCGTATTACAGCAATGAAAGAATACGGGACTGAAGAGGGCTGACGAGTCTTTTTTATTGATGGATCCAATGATGTAAACACGTACATACATGATCTGGAGAAGCAGCCTATTTTAATAGAGTGGGAGGAAGACCATGACTCATGATTTGATAGAAAAAAGTAAAAAGCACCTCTGGCTGCCATTTACCCAAATGAAAGATTATGATGAAAACCCCTTAATCATCGAAAGCGGGACTGGAATCAAAGTCCAAGACATAAATGGCAAGGAATACTATGACGGTTTTTCATCAGTTTGGCTTAATGTCCACGGACACCGCAAAAAAGAACTAGATAACGCCATAAAAAAACAGCTCGGAAAAATTGCGCACTCCACGTTGTTGGGCATGACCAACGTTCCAGCAACCCAGCTTGCCGAGACATTAATCGACATCAGCCCAAAAAAGCTCACGCGGGTCTTTTATTCAGACAGCGGTGCAGAAGCGATGGAAATAGCCTTAAAAATGGCGTTTCAGTATTGGAAGAACATTGGGAAGCCCGAGAAACAAAAATTTATCGCTATGAAAAACGGGTATCACGGTGATACGATTGGCGCCGTCAGTGTCGGTTCAATTGAGCTTTTTCACCACGTATACGGCCCGTTGATGTTCGAGAGTTACAAGGCACCGATTCCTTATGTGTATCGCTCTGAAAGCGGTGATCCTGATGAGTGCTGTGATCAGTGCCTCCGAGAGCTTGAACAGCTGCTTAAAGAACATCACGAGGAAATTGCCGCGCTTTCCATTGAATCAATAGTACAAGGCGCGTCCGGTATGATCGTGATGCCGGAAGGATATTTGGCAGGGGTGCGCGAGCTATGTACAACATACGATGTCTTAATGATCGTTGATGAAGTCGCTACAGGCTTTGGCCGTACAGGAAAAATGTTTGCGTGCGAGCACGAGAATGTCCAGCCTGATCTGATGGCTGCCGGTAAAGGCATTACAGGAGGCTATTTGCCAATTGCCGTTACGTTTGCCACTGAAGACATCTATAAGGCATTCTATGATGATTATGAAAACCTAAAAACCTTTTTCCATGGCCATTCCTATACAGGCAATCAGCTTGGCTGTGCGGTTGCGCTTGAAAATCTGGCATTATTTGAATCTGAAAACATTGTGGAACAAGTAGCGGAAAAAAGTAAAAAGCTCCATTTTCTTCTTCAAGATCTGCACGCTCTTCCTCATGTTGGGGATATTCGGCAGCTTGGCTTTATGTGCGGTGCAGAGCTTGTCCGGTCAAAGGAAACCAAAGAACCTTACCCGGCTGATCGGCGGATTGGATACAAAGTTTCCTTAAAAATGAGAGAGTTAGGAATGCTGACAAGACCGCTTGGGGACGTGATTGCATTTCTGCCTCCTCTCGCCAGCACAGCTGAAGAGCTCACGGAAATGGTTGCCATTATGAAACAAGCGATCCACGAGGTTACGAGCCTTGAAGATTGATTCCTGGTTAAATGAGCGGTTAGACATAGCAAAGGAAGCCGGCGTACACCGTAACCTGCGGTCAATGAATGGGGCACCGGTTCCGGAGAGGAACATTGATGGCGAAAATCAAACGGTCTGGTCCTCAAACAATTATTTAGGGCTCGCAAGCGATAGACGTTTGATCGATGCAGCCCAAACAGCATTGCAGCAATTTGGGACAGGAAGTAGCGGTTCACGTTTAACGACAGGCAATTCGGTCTGGCATGAAAAGCTAGAAAAGAAGATTGCCAGCTTTAAGCGGACAGAAGCGGCCCTGCTGTTTTCGAGCGGTTACTTGGCCAATGTCGGTGTCCTTTCATCCTTGCCAGAAAAGGAAGATGTCATTTTAAGTGACCAGCTCAATCATGCAAGTATTATCGACGGCTGCCGACTTTCTAAGGCTGATACAGTTGTTTATCGGCATATTGATATGAATGATCTTGAAAACAAGCTGAATGAAACACAGCGTTATCAGCGCCGTTTTATCGTAACAGACGGGGTATTCAGCATGGATGGCACAATCGTCCCTCTTGATCAGATCATCTCACTTGCGAAACGCTATCATGCCTTCGTGGTCGTTGATGACGCCCACGCAACAGGAGTTTTAGGTGATTCGGGACGAGGAACGAGTGAATACTTTGGTGTTTATCCTGACATTGTGATCGGCACCTTAAGCAAAGCTGTTGGTACGGAAGGAGGTTTTGCGGCTGGATCAGCGGTCTTCATCGACTTTTTGCTGAACCATGCCAGAACATTTATCTTTCAAACCGCTATTCCGCCAGCCAGCTGTGCGGCTGCTCACGAGGCTTTCAACATCAGAACCAGTTTGAAGAATATGGGTTATGTGGTGAAAGGAGATCACACACCGATTATTCCTGTAGTCATTGGCGATGCCCATAAAACGGTCATATTTGCTGAAAAACTGCAGGGCAAGGGAATTTATGCTCCTGCCATTCGGCCGCCGACCGTTGCGCCGGGTGAAAGCCGTATTCGAATTACAATCACGTCTGACCACAGTATGGGTGATATTGATGATTTGCTGAAAACATTTCATTCAATCGGAAAGGAGCTGCATATCATTTGAGGGGTTTTTTTGTGACGGGAACTGATACAGAAGTAGGGAAAACGGTTATATCCAGCGGTCTTGCTGCTTTATTGAAAGAACATAATAGAGATGTTGGGGTGTATAAACCATTTTTAAGCGGGATATCACGCCATCATCCAGATAGTGATACTAGTCTGCTGAAAGACATGTCGCAGACCAGTCTTTCTCATGAAGACATTACGCCTTTTGCCTTCAAGGCGCCGCTTGCACCATACGTTGCAGGGAAACTTGAGGGAAAGACTGTCACCATGGAAGAGGTTTTAAGCCATTGGGGGCGGATTAGAGAAAAACATGAATGCTTCATCGTAGAAGGTGCGGGCGGTATTTCTGTGCCATTGGGAGAGGACTATTTGGTCAGTCATGTCATAAAAGCGTTGCAGCTTCCCATGATTATTGTGGCGCGTCCTCACCTTGGAACCATTAATCATACCTTTTTAACTGTCAAATATGCAGAAAGCATGGGGCTTCCAATTGCCGGAATTATCATCAATGGAATCAGTGACTCTCCTGATGAAGATGAAAAAACCAATCCTGAGATGATTGAGCGCTTATGCGGTGTTCCGATTTTAGGGGTTACGCCAAAGCTTGCCAACGTTACGAAAGAAACGGTTCTACATATGGTAAAAGACCATATCAATCTATCATTACTGATGAATCAAATGGGGGTATGAGAATGAATCAATGGATGGAACTCGCAGACCGGGTGCTGGCTGGAGCAGAAGTGACTGACGAAGAGGCGCTTTCAATATTACATTGTCCTGATGAAGATATTTTGCTATTAATGCATGGAGCTTTTCATATCAGAAAACACTTTTATGGAAAAAAAGTAAAGCTCAATATGATTATGAATGCGAAATCCGGGCTCTGCCCGGAAAACTGCGGCTATTGTTCACAGTCTGCGATTTCGAAAGCGCCGATTGAGTCTTATCGGATGGTGAATAAGGAAACGCTGCTTGAAGGCGCGAAGCGGGCGCACGATCTGAATATCGGCACATATTGTATCGTGGCAAGCGGCAGAGGGCCGTCTAACAGAGAAGTGGATCAGGTCGTAGATGCGGTTCAGGAAATTAAAGAGACGTATGGACTGAAGGTTTGTGCGTGTCTCGGACTGTTGAAGCCAGAGCAGGCGAAGCGGCTCAAAGATGCCGGAGTAGACCGCTATAATCATAATTTGAATACGTCACAGAGGAACCATTCAAACATCACGACCTCACATACATACGATGACAGAGTCAATACGGTTGAAATCGCAAAAGAATCGGGGCTGTCTCCGTGTTCAGGCGCCATTATCGGGATTAAGGAGACGAAACAGGATGTCATTGACATCGCCAAAAGCTTGAAGGCCCTTGACGCGGATTCCATTCCTGTGAATTTTTTGCATGCAATTGATGGCACGCCGTTAGAAGGCGTCAACGAATTAAACCCGCTGTATTGTTTAAAAGTGCTGGCGCTGTTCCGTTTTATCAATCCATCAAAAGAAATTCGCATTTCCGGAGGAAGAGAGGTCAATCTCCGCTCATTGCAGCCATTAGGGCTTTACGCCGCAAACTCCATTTTTGTCGGAGACTACTTAACAACTGCCGGGCAAGAGGAGACGGAGGATCATAAAATGCTGAGTGATTTAGGCTTTGAAGTTGAATCAGTCGAAGAAATGAAGGCCAGTTTAAGTGCGAAAAGCTGAAAGAATCAATAAAAGCAATCGGTATGATGTCGATTGCTTTTATTTTTGAACAGAAAGGAGAAAATCACGTGACAATTGCATCGTCAACTGCATCTTCTGAGTTTTTGAAAAACCCATATTCTTTTTACGACACATTGCGAGCTGTTCATCCTATCTATAAAGGGAGTTTCTTAAAATACCCGGGCTGGTATGTCACAGGATATGAAGAAACGGCTGCTATTTTGAAAGATGCGAGATTCAAAGTCCGCACCCCGCTGCCTGAGAGCTCAACCAAATATCAGGACCTTTCACATGTGCAAAATCAAATGATGCTGTTTCAGAACCAGCCTGATCATAGACGATTGCGGACGCTTGCCAGCGGAGCGTTTACGCCGAGAGCGACAGAGAGTTATCAGCCGTATATCATTGAAACTGTCCACCAATTGCTTGATCAAGTGCAAGGTGAAAAAAAGATGGAGGTCATTTCGGACTTTGCTTTTCCTTTAGCAAGCTTTGTCATCGCTAACATTATAGGTGTACCGGAGGAAGATAGGGAGCAATTAAAGGAGTGGGCTGCGAGTCTCATTCAAACGATTGATTTTACCCGGTCAAGAAAGGCATTAACAGAGGGCAATCATATGGCTGTGCAGGCTATGGCATATTTCAAAGAGCTGATTCAAAAGAGAAAACGCCACCCTCAACAGGATATGATCAGCATGCTCTTGAAGGGGAAAGAAAATGATAAGCTGACGGAAGAGGAGGCGGCATCTACGTGCATATTGCTGGCGATCGCCGGACATGAGACAACGGTTAATCTCATCAGCAATTCAGTCCTTTGTCTGCTGCAGCATCCAGAACAGCTTTTGAAACTGAGAGAAAATCCAGATCTTATTGGTACCGCAGTTGAGGAATGTTTACGCTATGAAAGCCCCACGCAAATGACAGCCAGAGTTGCGTCAGAGGATATTGACATCAGCGGGGTGACGATCCGTCAAGGAGAGCAAGTCTATCTTTTGTTAGGAGCGGCTAATCGAGACCCTAGCATATTCACGAACCCCGATGTCTTCGATATTACGAGAAGTCCTAATCCGCACCTTTCATTCGGGCATGGCCATCATGTTTGCTTAGGGTCCTCGCTGGCACGATTAGAAGCGCAAATTGCGATTAACACCTTTCTGCAGCGAATGCCCAGCCTTAAGCTCGCGGATTTTGAATGGCGGTATCGGCCGCTTTTTGGATTTCGGGCGCTTGAGGAGCTGCCGGTGACTTTTGAATAAGCCTAAGAATATGAGTGCCAAAAAAGTGTCAGCCCCGCCGAAAATGGGCAATCTATAAAAAAGGGGAGTGAACATCGTGAAAAAAGTGCTGATCGCCGGCGGAAATGGTGTGATTGGGAGACTGCTTGCTGAAGGGCTTATTTCAGACTATGAAGTGACAGTGCTTGATAAAGATCATTTCGATGGCAAAGCCTCTTCCATTCAGGCTGACGCGGCAAATTATGAGGAGCTGTTGAAGAAGATTCCAAAAGATACCGATGCCATCTTGAATTTACTCGCTGTTAAAATCAAATACGATATTATGGACATCGCTGAGTTTGAAAAAATGACGGATGTTTTCTATAGGGCAAGCTATTATCTGTGCCGTGCGGCAGCGGAGATCGGCATTCAAAAGCTCGTGTTCGCCAGCAGCAATCATGTCACAGATTTATACGAAAAAGACGGGCGCTCGCTCTTAGGACGGGAAATCACAACAAGCGATTATCCGCTGTCAAAAAACTTGTACGGTGTATTAAAGCTGAGCTCTGAACAGATCGGCCATTTGTTTTATTTGGAAAATAAGCTATCAGTAATCAACCTTCGAATCGGAACAGTCGTGACAGATGAAATGGATACGCTGCATGAAAAAGAACGGACGAAAAAGACACTGCTTTCTCACCCCGATCTGCTGTCGATTTTCAAAGCCGCCATTGAGACCAACATCCGGTACGGCACTTATTACGCCGTCTCTGATAATCCGGGCCGGCCATGGTCCATTGAATCTGCCGTGAATGAACTTGGGTTTTCGCCACAAATCAATACGGCCGAACTTCTGAACGAGGAGGAGAACGGAGCATAATCATTTTCTAAGATTATGCTCTTTTTCTTTTGTTATCGCTCTCAATTCGCGGCAGCCCCCGCCCGGCCGGGGACTCTGTTCAAATGATTATAGACATGGCAATAACAGATTTGCTACATTTTAGACACGATATCGTCACATGCTGAGCTCGGTTTCCAAAAATATGATAACGCTTACAAAGAGAGGTGGGAGCTATCGCACATTCACTGAAAAACCGTCTGTTTGATATGTTGATTTATGGTTTCTTGCTGATGTTCGCTTTAATATGCGTACTTCCGTTCATTCATGTCATCGCAGCATCTTTCGCCACAGTAGAAGAAGTCGTGTCGAAAACATTTATTTTAATACCGACCACTTTTTCGCTAGATGCTTATCGCTACATTTTTTCAACAGATATTATTTATAAGAGTTTGCTTGTTTCTGTGTTTGTGACAGTGATAGGCACTGCGGTCAGCATGTTTCTTTCTTCACTGATGGCTTACGGGTTATCCCGCCGTGATTTAATCGGCCGGCAGCCGCTCATGTTTCTCGTCGTATTTACGATGCTGTTTAGCGGCGGCATGATTCCGACTTTCCTTGTGGTCAAATCGCTTGGATTGCTCGATTCTTACTGGGCGCTTATTTTGCCGACAGCCATTAATGCCTTTAACCTGATCATTCTGAAAAACTTCTTTCAAAATATCCCGTCAAGCCTGGAAGAGTCCGCGAAAATTGACGGGTGCAATGATCTGGGCATATTCTTTAAAATTGTGCTGCCGCTGTCTCTTCCTGCGATCGCAACGATTTCACTATTTTATGCGGTCACGTATTGGAACACGTATATGACAGCGATCTTGTACTTAAACGATTCAGCAAAATGGCCGATTCAGGTGCTTCTGCGCCAAATCGTCATTGTATCAAGCGGTATGCAGGGGGATATGTCTGAAATGGGGTCGGGCAGCCCGCCGCCTGAGCAAACCATTAAAATGGCGGTCATAGTGGTGGCGACCATCCCGGTTCTGCTTGTCTATCCGTTTATACAAAAGCATTTTGCAAAAGGAGCTTTGCTGGGATCTGTCAAAGGATAAAGAAATATGAAACGGAGGGGTACGATGGGAAACAAATGGAGGGTGCTTTTGATTGTGCTTGTACTGGCACTCGGCGGAGTGCTGGCGGGCTGTAAAGGGGCTGATCAGTCTTCGGCTGAAGGCAAAGCTGGCCCGGATTCAAAGGTAAAGCTGTCTTGGATGGCGATTTTGTATCACCAGCAGCCGCCGAAAGACAGGGCGATTAAAGAAATTGAAAAGCTGACAAATACAGAACTCGACATCACCTGGGTTCCAGACGCGGTGAAAGAAGACAGGCTGAATGCGGCGCTTGCAGCGGGCAATCTTCCGCAAATCGTGACGATCCAGGATATTAAAAATTCGTCAGTCATGAATGCCTTCCGGTCAGGAATGTTCTGGGAAATCGGTGATTATATCAAGGATTATCCCAACTTAAACAAAATGAACAAACTCATTAATAAAAATGTGACAATTGACGGCAAGCTCTACGGGATATACAGAGAGCGCCCGCTTTCCAGACAGGGGATTGTCATTCGGAAGGACTGGCTGGACAATTTAAATCTGAAAACCCCGAAAACGTTGGATGAGCTTTATGAAGTGGCCAAAGCATTTACGGAGGACGACCCGGACAAGGATGGGAAAGATGATACATTCGGGCTGGCAGACCGTAATGACTTGATTTACGGCGCGTTTAAAACGATTGGCTCGTATGAAGGCATGCCGACAGATTGGAAGGAATCGGGCGGCAAATTCACGCCTGATTTCATGACACAGGAATACAAAGACACAATGAACTATATGAAAAAGCTGCGTGATAACGGGTATATGAATAAGGATTTTCCCGTCACAAGCAAAACCCAGCAGCAGGAGCTGTTTTCGCAAGGAAAAGCCGGAATTTATATTGGCAATATGGTAGATGCGGTCAATCTGCGCGACCATGCCTCTGATAAATCGATGAAGCTCGAGATCGTCAACCGTATAAAAGGCCCAGATGGGAAAGAGCGGGTATGGGCATCAGGAGGCCATAACGGCGTGTTTGCTTTCCCGAAAACGAGTGTGAAAACGGAAGCTGAGCTTAAACGGATCTTGGCTTTTTTTGACCGAATTGCCGAAGAAGATGTCTATAGCCTGATGACTTATGGCATTGACGGCGTTCATTACAACAAAGGTGAGGACAAAACGTTCACACGCAAAGAAAGCCAGGTAAAAGACTGGCAGACTGATATTCAGCCGCTGTCCGCCTTAATTGCCATTGATAAAGCCTACTTAAAAAACACTGGAGATCCGCTTCGGACGGCGTACGAGGAGCTGACCGAGGACAATGAAAAGATTATCGTCTCAAACCCGGCTGAAAGCCTTTATTCCGCATCGGAGTCGGAACGGGGGGATGAACTGAAGAAAATCATTGATGACGCGACTTATAAATATATGATTGGAGACATCACAGAAAGCCAGTTCGATAAAGAAGTGGAAAAATGGGAGTCAAGCGGAGGAAAACAAATTATTCAGGAATACGAAGAAGCATTTAAACAAACAAAATAATGTTGGAAAAACCCAAAACGCGCAAGCGGTTTTGGGTTTTTTACATGCTTCTTTTTTGCTGGCGGTAGTTTCCCGGTGTAATCCCCTCCAGCTTTTTAAAAGACCTGATAAAATTTTGCGAGTTTTTATATTTCAGCTTTTCGGCAATGTCCTTGACCGCCATGTCTGTTTCGGCAAGCCAGCTTTTCGCCATATGGTGTCGGTAGCTTGAGACATACTCGCTGAATGAAATACCCATTTCTTTTTTGAAAATGCTGCTTAAATAATTTGGGTTGTAATGCAGCCTGCGCGCGATTTCGTCCAGTGTCAATTCGGATTCAAACTCATGATGGATGATATGAATGATGTTGTCGGAAATATTTTTGTACTGGGCATCCGCGCGGGCGTTCACTTTGTCTGTCATCGGATCAATAAACTCATTTTTTAGCCAGTTTTCGGTATCCTCGAACGTTTTCAGCTCAAAAATTTGGTCATACAGCATTTTGTTTTCTTCAAGCTCAAACAATTCGATCCCAAGCACATGCATCAGCTCAATCACATGGTTCAAAAAACGGGCGATGGCGATTTGAAATTGATACGGGTTGGTGTTCTGGGTGAAAATGGCTTGCAAAATCGCGTGCAGGCATTTATCCGCTTTCTCCTTGTCTCCTGCTTTAACGGCATCGAACAGCTCATGCTGAAGCTGCTTTGGAAAATGGGTTTTGAAGGTTTTTTTCTGGTCAAGGTCTTCGTAAAAGATGATCGACTTGTTTTCCGCTTTAAGCCGGTATTTCAACGCCTCCGAACCTTCAGCGTAGGCTGTTTTCGCCTTTGTCAGCGCATCAAACGGCTGGCTGACGCCGATGCTGACAGACAGCTGCAGCTCAGCTTCCGCTTTTTCCTGAATCATCCTTGCAGTCTCATTCAGCTCAGCCATGAATTCCTCCTTTGTCCCGCTTTGATTGATCAAAATCGTTGCCTGCTGTTTGTCCACCACGGCGGGGGCAAGATGTTTGTCCGTCGGGATGCTGCGCTCAATCAGGCTGTTGACGGCAAACAAAAGCAGATCCATATCTTTTTTCTCATAAGGTGTATGATTCAGTGTGTCAATTTGGAGCACAAGCAGGGCAAGGTGCCGCCAATTTTGCTTTAAGCCGAGGCTTTCAAAACGGTTATCAACCTCCTCATCCGTCAGTTTTCCAAGCATAAGCCTGACCATAAAATATTGCTGCAGATGAGTGGCCTGCTGCTTCATCGTTTCCTCAAGGTCGTCATTTCGGTCCTTCAGCTGCTTAAAGCTCTGTTCAATTAACTCAAATTCATTTTGAGGAGGCTGTTGTTTCTCTTGTATGGCTCCATGTCTTGCGAATGATTCGTAAAGCACCCTGATCGGCTTGTAAAAATGGCGGGAGCCAAGCCAAGCCATCCGATTGATTTGGCTTCTTTTTTTAACTCAGGCAGGGAAACGAGAGAAAAATAAGTCCATGTATTATAGTCAGATTTTTGATAGGTGACTTTATAATGAATCCGGTCAATCACTGTTTCAAACTGTCCGCTATTGGCGTTTTGCGCCAGCACTTTTTGGACAAAGCCGTCGTTATGAAGAGATTCACCAATGTCAGACATGTTGTTATGAAGGATAATGCGGCCTTTTTCATCGATGATAAACAGGTTGTTGGCGTTTGAATAGCCAGGCATATTTTTGACAAGCGAACAGCTCGGGATGCTTGCGGCGGCCAATCCCTTTGTATTTGTGCTGTTCAAAGGAAGCTGCTTAATTAAATTGATATTATAGCGGCAGTTTTCTGATGTGCCTTCTTTGGTTGAAATCAAATGATTGTTTTCCTCAAGCGCCCAATAGGAGCGGCTCGCTTTGTGTTTAGTGTACGCTGAGGCTTCTTCATGAAGAGTGTCTGTATTCAAACGGTACAAACCGGAATTGTTCATGTACCATTTTTTCGTATAACTGACTAACGTCATGTTGGACAGATCGGTATCAAAGCTTTGCAGATAATTGAGCTCTTGGTTCACTTGGTTATAGATTTGAAATTGGTCTGAGTGCAAAGGCTCGGACAATGTGCGAAGGAGAGGCGGCGAACTCACATAGTGGGTTAAAGAGTGATCGACGGTTTTCAATATATGTTCGATGCTTTGCTGGGTCTGCTGGAGTGTGTCGAATTTTTCCTCCGAAACGTTGGAAATAGCCGTTTTCTGAGAGTGCTCGTACGAAAACAATCCGACCAAAATAACCGGAATGGTGCTGAGCAGGCAGAAAAACGTGATCAGTTTGTAGTAAAACTTGTATTGGCTTCTTTTCATAAAACCCCCCATTTCATAACATCCACTTCACCTTAATACAATTAATCCAAAGATTGATAGATATTGTCAATAATCATTTTCTAATATCGGTGTCTTTTTTCTGCTGAACCCTTGATTATAAAGGGATAAAACAGGATGTGATCATATGATTGTAGACGGACTTTTGCCTGTTGCGCTACAGTGAATGCAAGAACCCGTGAAAGGAGGCTGGGAAAAAATGAAAACAGCAGAAGCGCAAGCGCCGGCTGTTGATGCAGTCATTTTTAAAAAAGAAAAAAGAAAGCGCTTACTAAGCAAGCTGAATCAGCAAAAATATTTGTACTTGATGATTTTGCCGGGGTGTATTTATTTTTTGCTTTTTAAGTATGTTCCGATGTGGGGAATTGTGATTGCGTTTCAGGATTATCAGCCGTTCCTCGGCATTTTGGGCAGTGAGTGGGTGGGGCTGAAGCATTTTATCAGGCTGTTTACTGAGCCTACATTTTTTCTCTTGTTAAAAAACACGCTCGTGTTATTTGCTTTGAACCTGGCCATATTTTTCCCGGTGCCGATACTGCTGGCGCTTTTATTGAACGAAGTGCGGATTGCTCTCTTTAAAAAATTTGTTCAGACGCTGATTTATATCCCGCATTTTATGTCTTGGGTCATTGTTGTATCACTTTCGTTTGTGCTGTTAACGGTAGACGGAGGCTTGATTAATGAACTGATTGTGTTTTTTGGCGGTGAAAAAATCAATTTTCTGCTGAACGAAGAATGGTTCCGGCCCCTGTATATTCTGCAGGTTATCTGGAGGGAAGCGGGCTGGTCGACGATCATTTATCTGGCGGCCATTACAGCGGTTGACCCCCAGCTGTATGAAGCGGCGAAAATGGACGGAGCGGGACGGCTGCGGCAAATGTGGCATATTACGCTTCCCGCCATTAAAAGCGTTATCGTCGTTTTGCTGATTTTGAAAATCGGAGACACGCTGGAGCTTGGCTTCGAGCATGTGTATTTGCTGTTAAATGCGACTAACAGGGAAGTGGCGGAAATTTTTGATACGTATGTTTATACTGCAGGGCTGAAACAGGGCCAATTCAGCTACAGTACAGCAGTCGGCGTATTTAAAGCGGCGGTCGGGCTGATTTTGGTCATGCTAGCGAATCGTTTGGCGAAGAAATTTGGCGAGGAAGGAATTTATTAAGAAAGGGATGGGATCAATGGATCAATCAATCGCTGTAAAATCGCCTCTTACGTACGCGGAGGCATTGGCAAAAACCATTATGAATACGTACACAGTCGAGGAGCTGCCTCCTGCAAACCGCTGGCACTACCATCAGGGTGTTTTCTTATGCGGTGTATTGCGGCTGTGGGAAGCAACCGGGGAAAAGCGGTATTTTGAGTATGCGAAGGCCTATGCAGATCTCTTAATCGATGATTATGGCAATCTATTATTTAGAAGAGATGAACTGGACGCCATTCAAGCTGGTCTCATTCTTTTTCCATTATACGAGCAGACGAAGGATGAACGGTATGTCAAAGCGGCAAAAAGGCTGCGCGGCTTATATAGAACACTGAACCGGACGTCTGAGGGCGGTTTTTGGCACAAAGACGGTTATCCATACCAAATGTGGCTTGACGGCTTATACATGGGGGGGCCGTTCGCACTGAAATATGCCAATCTGAAGCAGGAGCCGGAGCTGTTTGATCAGGTCGTGCTGCAGGAGTCATTGATGAGAAAGCATACGAAGGATGCAAAAACCGGACTCTTTTATCACGCCTGGGATGAAGCGAAAAAAATGCCTTGGGCCAATGAAGAGACAGGCTGTTCTCCGGAATTCTGGGCGCGTTCCATCGGGTGGTACGTCATGTCTCTTGCTGACATGATTGAAGAGCTGCCGAAGAAGCATCCAAACCGTCATGTGTGGAAAAACACGCTGCGGGACATGATTAAAAGCATCTGCCGCTATCAAGACAAAGAGACGGGGTTATGGTATCAGATCGTTGATAAGGGAGACAGGTCCGATAACTGGCTGGAAAGCTCAGGATCCTGCCTGTACATGTACGCACTTGCGAAGGGAATCAATCAAGGCTATCTAGACAGAGCTTACGAAACAACACTACTAAAAGCGTATCAAGGCTTGATTCAGCATAAAACCGAAACATCAGAAGACGGAGCGTTTCTCGTCAAAGACATATGTGTCGGAACGTCAGCCGGTTTCTATGACTATTATGTCAGCCGCGAAAGAAGCACAAACGATCTGCACGGAGCCGGCGCGTTTATTTTAGCTATGACAGAGCTGGAGCCTCTTTTTAGGTCAGCCGGGAAATGACAAAAAGGATACGTACGGCTTTGTATGTGATCGTCTCAGTCCTCTTTTTGGCATCATGCTCAAGCAGGCCGGACGGAATGCATGTCATTCTCTTTTCTGATATGCAGGCTGGCGTACAGGAAAAAATAAAAAAGGCCGCCGAGCAGAATGCCGGGAAGATCGATATCTTTCCAGCTTTTCAGGAAAAACTGCTGACTGAAATTACCGCCCATGAGGGAGATGTTTTCATCGTGCCTGAAGACATGTTTCAAGCTTACGATGATCCGGAAAATTTTCAGCCGTTAAACGGATTGCCTCCTAAAAAAACATCTCCTTATACAACTGTTAATAAAAAAACAGGAGAAAAAACGATCTATGCCGTTCAGATCGAAAAAGGGAAAAAACGGCTGAACGGCTATTCTTTTCGATTGAATCGCAATATGGCGGCGTTTATTCCTGTGTATGCTGAAAAAACAGAGGAAGCGCTGCAGCTGATTTCTCAACTAACTGAAGCCCGATAGAGGTGAGGATATTGAAGAACATCGTCTTTTGCGGATTGAGCAGCAGAGCATTCAGTATGTTTATCAAACCGCTGTTGGAGCGGTTTTCAACTCATTATGAGATTACGGGATTGCTGGATGCCGATCCGAAACGTTTTGCCGTTTGCAAAAAGAAATTTCCCGAGCTGGCCCACGTGCCCGAGTTTAGCGAAGATGCTTTTGACGAGATGATGCGCGTGTCAAAGCCTGATATCGTCATTGTGGCAGGCAGGGACGATACGCATGTCACATATATTGTAAAAAGCCTTCAGTGGAATACAGATGTAATTACTGAAAAACCAATGGTGACAACAGTGCAGGATGCGAATCTGGTGCTTGAAGCGGAGGCCAAAAGCGAAGGAAAAGTCACCGTCGCGTTTAACTATCGCTACAGCCCGTTTCATCGGAAAATAAAAGAAATGATTCTGGACGGAAAAATAGGCAGGGTCACCTCCGTTGATTTAAATTGGTATATTGATACGTATCATGGCGCCAGCTATTTTAAACGCTGGAACAGGTCGAGACAGTTTTCCGGGGGTCTTTCTGTCCATAAATCAACACATCACTTTGATCTCGTCAATTGGTGGCTCGGGCAAAATCCGGAAGAGGTATTTGCTTATGGCGCCTTGAATTACTATGGGCCGGACAGTGAGTGGAACCCCTTGCCGGAAGAAGACGGGCGTTTTTGCGGGACGTGCCGGGTCAAAGAAAAATGCCACTACTATTCAAGGTGGCATCCCCGTTCCTCTAAAGCTTCTATAAAGGATGATCATCTCGAAGCAGGAGACCAGTCCAGCTTATATACTGCATACAGGCCTGACGCGTGTATTTTTGACGAGGAAATTGACATCGAGGATACGTACGTGGCGGCAGTCAAATATGATGGCGGCGCACTGTTAAGCTACTCGATTATTTTTTCGGCCCCGTATGAAGGTTACCGGCTGACGATCAACGGCACAAAAGGGCGTATTGAATCAAATGAATTTCACGTCCAGAATTCCGTTTGCTTTTCCTGAGCAGACAATCGAATACTATCCGCTTTTTGAATCAAAGCAGACGATACAAGTGGTCAAAAATGAAGGGGGGCATGGCGGAGGTGATCCGCTTTTGCTTGAGGATCTTTTTTTAGGGAAAGACCCGCTGCGCCGCTATGATATTTTAGCCGGGGCTGAAGCTGGAGCCTACTCCATCGCGGTTGGTGAGGGAATGTGGCGCTCGGTTGCCGAAAAGAAGCCGAGGACAACGTTCCGGTGCTCAAAACGTTTTGGCAGGAATATAAGGGTGAATTTTTTCGTTCAAATCTGCTCGGCGCTGTACTGGCGCTCATCGGAGTGATCATTTATATTGATTTGGCCTTCATTTATCCAAGTCATTCCCTTCTGCACATCCTGCGCTTCGCCATTATGATATTTGGCTTTTTGTTCGTATCCATGCTTTTTTATGTGTTTCCGCTGCTTGTCCATTTTGACTGGAAAAAACGTCTGTATGTGAAATTTTCGCTCTTGCTCAGTGTGGCGTATTTGCAATATACGTTTGCTATGCTTGCGCTGACTGTTGCTCTTTTTTTCTTGCTTGCGTACCTGCCGGACATTGTCCCTTTTTTCAGCGTCAGCCTTATCAGCTACTGTCATATGCGCATTGTTTATGCCGTGCTGCTGAAAGTGGAGCAGCAAGGCGGCGAGCCACAGAGGGAATCCCATATACGGAAAGCTTTTTAACCGGAAACGAGATAATCATCCTTTCTCTATCATAACGCTGTTCCAAACGGAATAGATTGATAGAGAAAGGAGAGCGGATAAAATGCTGAAGGTAGCGGTATTTGATGAAGAGCATGAAAAAGACTTACAGACGGAAATCAATTCATTTTTAAAAGGGATATCGGAGGAGCAGCTGATTGATATCAAATATACGGTTTCGGCCGCGTGCGACCCAGACGGCGAGCAGCTTTACTGTTTTTCCGCCCTTATTTTATATCGCAAATAAAAAGATCTTTCCGCAGGCGCGGAAAGATCTTTTTTGTTAATATGCTTTTTTCACTCTTGGACTTCTCGGTTTATCGAGTTTCTCCGCTTTTTTGATCTCTCTTCTTTCTTTTGAGAGCGATTGATAGAGAGAGGCAATCATCAGCAGGATAACGATAGAAAACGGCAGCGCTGCCAGAATCGCTGTGTTCTGCAAAGCGGCAAGCCCTCCGGAATATAGGAGCACAGCCGCCATGGCGGACTGAATGATACCCCAGCTGAGTTTCACAGAATTCGCCGGATTTAAAGAACCGTACGACGTCTGCATGCCCAGCACGAATGTAGCTGAATCAGCAGACGTGATAAAGAATACTGCGATCAGAATCAATGCAAGGATCGATGTCACCATTGTCAGCGGATAGTGATCAAGTGTTCCGAACAGCATCGTTTCAGTGGACAGCTTTGCTACATTGAACGTGCCTTTTTGCTGGAGATCCATGGCTGATACGCCGAAAATGGAGAACCATAGAAATGTCAAAATACAAGGTGTCACCAAGACGCCAATTAAAAATTCTCGGATCGTCCGGCCTCTGGATACACGGGCGATGAAAATGCCGACAAATGGAGACCAGGAAATCCACCATGCCCAATAGAAAATCGTCCAGCTGTTAATCCATTCGCGTTTTTCAGGATCGTTCGGTGTCAGTCTGAAGCTCATTTGAACGATATTTTGAATGTATTGTCCGATAGAATCTGTAAATGAGTTCATGATCAGCACTGTAGGCCCGACAACGAGCATAAACAACATTAACAATCCGGCCAATACCATGTTTGTGTTGCTTAAATACTTAATTCCTTTTCCGAGTCCGCTCCACGCAGAAAGTAAAAAGAGCACTGTCACAATAATGATTAAAACCAATTGGACGATAAACGCATTCGGAATGCCGAACAGGTAATTCAAACCGCCGTTAATTTGGGTTGCGCCAAGACCAAGACTTGTTGACACCCCGACAACAGTGGCGAAAACTGCAATACAGTCAATGGCCTTTCCGATCGGTCCGTTTACTTTATCCCCGAGAATCGGTGACAGTGTGCTGCTGATTAACCCGGGTGCGCCTTTGCGGAATTGGAAATAGGCAATGCATAATGCCACAATGGCATAAATGGCCCAAGCGTGCAAACCCCAGTGGAAAAACGTATAGCGGAGTGCATCTCTGAAGGCTTGGGGGGTTTCTGTTTCACCTGATGGAGAGCTAATTGCGTAATGGCTGATCGGTTCAGCCGCACCGTAGAATACTAAGCCGATTCCCATGCCTGCGCTGAACAGCATGGCAAACCATGATAATAACCCGAATTCCGGTTTTTCATCAGGCTTTCCGAGTTTGATTTTTCCGATCGGGCTGAAAATCAAAAAGAGACAAAACCCGACAAACAAAGAGACAACTAAAAGATAATACCAACCAAATGAATCGGTAATAAATGCTTGTGCCGATTGAGACACATTTTGCAGGCTGTCAGGAGAAATAACACCCCATAATACAGCTGCAGCTGTGATTGCAATCACAATCCAAAATACACTAGATATATGTTTCAACATTTCTCACCCTCTAATAATTTTTTGTGTACGCCTATATCTTGCTCGCAGGCTTAGTATGGTCGTACGATGGCAGCTCATTCCTCTCTTAAAATTACCCCGCAATCAGGTGAAACAAAACAAGTCTCACCCTAACATGAATGCGGGGAATGTTCAAATGTGAGTTTGGCGGCAAGAGGTTTAAAGTAATGGTTAAGAACGGGCGTATTGTCCGGCATTTAGCCCTGCAAGCCTGCCTGTGACAAGGGCGGAGGTAATATTGTATCCGCCTGTGTAGCCGTGGATATCCAGGATTTCACCGCAAAAATAAAGCCCCTCCATTTTTTTAGAAGCCATTTTTTTCGGGTCAATTTCTTTTACAGATACCCCGCCTCCCGTGACAAATGCCTTATCAAGCGACAGTGTGCCATTTGCGAGGACAGTAAACTGCTTGCAGTCCCTTACAAATTGTCTGAAAGGATCCTTCGGCAGCTCAGAAAACGATACGTTCGGAGAGATGCCGTTTTTTTCGAGCAGGAATAGGAGATAGCGCTCCTGCATCCAAGGCTTCAGCACGTTTTTAATGGTTTTTTTCGGTGCTTCCTTCAGTTCTTTATACATCTTTTGGAAAAGCGTTTCTTCATTGATATCCGGATACAAGTCGATTCTGATCGGTACTTGAGGCTGTTTTTTCAGCTCTTTTACGACAAATTGGCTGCATCTGAGAATGGCAGGTCCTGAGAGGCCGAAATGGGTAAACAGCATGTCCATTTTATGTGTGATAATCGGTTTGCCTTTTTTATTTAACACACTGACGGCTACATCTCTTAGTGATAAGCCCTGAAGTGTTTTTTGCTTAATGAACGGTTCGCTAGAAGTGACGGGAACCTCTGTCGGAAACAGCTCTGTTATGGTATGTCCCGCGGCTTCAGCCCATTCATAGCCGTCTCCCGTGCTTCCGGTATGAGGCACGCTTTTACCGCCGACAGCGATAATGACTGCCTGGCTATGGATCATTTCGCCATTATTCGTCACAATCCCTGCTGCCTGTCCATCTTCATATATAACAGATTTAATTTTCTCGTTCGTTCTGATTGTTACGCGGAGCTGCTTCAGCCTGTTTAACAGCGCGTCAACGACACTTTGGGCTTTGTCGGTCACAGGAAACATCCGGCCGTGATCCTCTTCCTTCAATTGAATGCCGAGGTTTTCAAAAAACTTGATAATGTCTTCATTATTAAATTCAGAAAACGCGCTGTATAAAAAACGCCCGTTGCCGGGGATGTGCTTGATAATTTCTTCCACAGGAAGGCGGTTCGTCACATTACAGCGGCCGCCCCCGGAAATCGCGAGTTTCCGTCCTAATTTATTTCCTTTATCTATCAGCAACACGCCAGCGCCCTGTTCTCCTGCTGCAATCGCAGCCATCAAGCCTGAAGGGCCTCCGCCGATTACAATTACGTCATATTGTTTCATCTTTATCATCAACTTTCTTTTCATTTCGTGTGCGGACACCCCGTCCGCAGTACTATTATAGCGAAAGAAAGCCGCTCCTTAAACGTCTTTTGCCGCGGACATGAATGTTCACAGGATTGCTTTTGTATTTATTACCGTCTAAATGCCCAGTTGTGGTAAAATAGAAAAGTTGAATCTTCGTAGAAAATGGTGATGAAGAAACATGTCAAGCAAACTGTTAAGAGGCACGTTTGTATTAACGCTCGGTACATATATATCGCGGATTCTGGGGATGGTCTATTTAATTCCCTTCAGCATTATGGTCGGGGCGACAGGCGGTGCATTATTTCAATACGGATACAACCAATACACTTTATTTTTGAATATTGCTACGATGGGCTTTCCGGCCGCTGTTTCTAAATTTGTTTCCAAATATAATTCAAAAGGGGATTATGAGACAAGCAGGAAAATGCTCAAGGCGGGCATGTCGGTTATGCTCGTCACAGGAATGATAGCCTTTTTCATTCTGTATCTATCGGCTCCGATGTTTGCGGAAATATCGCTGGGAGGCAAGGATAATAACGGCTTGACAATTGATCATGTCGTTTATGTCATCCGCATGGTCAGCTTAGCGCTTTTGGTCGTACCGATTATGAGCCTTGTCCGCGGATTCTTTCAAGGGCACCAAATGATGGGTCCGACAGCTGTTTCCCAAGTCGTTGAACAGATTGTCCGCATCATCTTTCTATTGAGTGCGACATTCTTGATTTTGAAGGTTTTCAACGGCGGCCTTGTCATCGCTGTGGGCTATGCAACCTTCGCAGCGCTGATCGGTGCCTTCGGGGGGCTGGTCGTGCTTTATATTTATTGGAACAAACGGAAGGGCAGCCTGCTGGCGATGATGCCGAATACGGGTCCGACAGCAAACCTAAGCTACAAAAAAATGTTTTTCGAGCTGTTCAGCTATGCTGCTCCGTACGTTTTTGTCGGACTAGCCATCCCTTTGTATAACTATATTGATACAAATACGTTTAACAAAGCGATGATTGAAGCCGGTCATCAAGCCATCAGCCAGGACATGCTTGCGATTCTAACCCTGTATGTTCAGAAGCTCGTGATGATCCCGGTTTCCCTAGCAACTGCTTTCGGACTGACATTAATTCCAACGATTACTGAATCGTTTACAAGCGGAAACTATAAGCTGTTAAATCAGCAGATTAATCAAACGATGCAGACGATCCTGTTTTTAATTATTCCGGCTGTTGTCGGGATCTCTCTATTGTCAGGACCGACGTATACGTTCTTTTACGGGTCAGAGAGCCTTCACCCTGAACTGGGGGCAAACATTTTGCTATGGTATTCGCCAGTCGCGATTTTGTTCTCTTTGTTTACAGTCAACGCAGCCATTCTGCAGGGCATCAATAAGCAAAAATTTGCGGTTGTCAGCCTTGTGATCGGTGTCGTGATCAAGCTTGTGCTGAATGTTCCGCTGATCAAGCTGATGCAGGCTGACGGAGCGATTTTAGCGACGGCGCTTGGATATATCGCTTCCCTTTTATATGGGTTTATCATGATTAAGCGCCATGCAGGCTATTCGTATAAGATACTAGTTAAACGAACTGTTTTGATGCTTGTATTATCAGCCATTATGGGTATTGCCGTGAAAATCGTGCAGTGGGTATTAGGCTTCTTTATTTCCTATCAGGATGGCCAGCTGCAAGCTGCGATTGTTGTGGTGATCGCGGCCGCTGTTGGCGGAGCTGTCTACCTGTATTGCGGCTACCGATTAGGATTTTTACAGAAAATTTTAGGCCGCCGTTTGCCAGGTTTCTTAAGGAAAGGCAGACATGCAGGCTGATGAACTAGATATGATGAAACTGAGGGCTCGCATGCTGCGGGCTTTCTTTTATAAAGGAGAGATTGGGAATGAGACTTGATAAGCTGCTTGCCAACAGCGGGTATGGTTCCAGAAAAGAAGTCAAAGCCGTTGTAAAGGCTGGAGCCGTGATGATCGACGGCAAACCTGCCAAAGATGTAAAGGCGCACGTTGATCCTGATACGCAGGAGGTGACCGTATACGGGGAACCGGTTGATTATCGAGAGTTCATTTATCTTATGATGAATAAACCGCAGGGCGTGCTGTCGGCGACTGAGGACAGCCGGCAGCAAACAGTGGTCGATCTGCTGACGCCGGAGGAGATGAGATTTGAGCCATTTCCAGCCGGCAGGCTTGATAAAGATACAGAGGGCTTTTTGCTGCTCACAAATGATGGCCAGCTCGCACATCGGCTCCTTTCTCCTAAAAAGCATGTTCCAAAAACGTATGAAGTCCATTTAAAATCACAGATTTCTAGGGAAGACATCTCCGATTTGGAAACGGGTGTCTACATAGAGGGCGGCTATAAAACAAAGCCGGCAAGAGCGGAAATCAAAACAAACGACAGTGGCAATACCGTGATATACCTGACAATTACAGAAGGAAAATACCATCAGGTCAAGCAAATGGCAAAGGCAGTCGGCAATGAAGTGGTTTATTTGAAGCGGCTTTCGATGGGACGCGTTTCCCTAGATCCCGCTCTGGCACCCGGAGAATACCGTGAGCTGACAGAGGAAGAGCTTCATTTGCTCAATGAGCCGCAAGCATGACAAAAACCCCGCATATCGAATGCGGGGTTTTATTTATAAGCACACAAAAACAAGGCTCAGTAGTTTCTTCGCCCTGTTATCTATCGGACCGCTCTCAGGCGGCCCTATGTAATTTTTCAATTTATGAGGTAATCTTTACTTTCTTTCTCGTTGTCTCCCACTTGCCACGGCTTGGACTATGAACAAGATCATTATATGCCAACACATTTAAGTCTCTTTGAATCGTTCTAGGTGTAATGCCGAATTCGTCAACCAGTTCCTGTGTTGTCACAAGACCTTTTTCTTGGATAAACATGTAAACTGATTTGATTCGAGTTAGCATACGGTTTGTTGAAGGTTTCAAAAAACCACTCCCTATCATAAGATCGGATGGACTTGACTAACCACAACTCACGACTATCAACTGCGTACGAAATAGCAACAAAGGCAGACATCTGTAATTGTTAAAATAATTCGCCCTCATTATACACGATATTGCAGTGATGAATCTAGGGATAACTCCTATTAATTTTTTCCAATTCGCGTTGGGCAGCCATCCTTGTTGGATTACTATGTATTTCGGCTCAATATTATTATGGTTAAAGAAACTTTTTTTATTCTGTTTCGTAGTAAATTTTGGAGGTGGGTGAGTTTTGACAAATTTGCTTGAAGCTTCAATAGAACAGGCCGGGTATACAAGCCGAAAAAAAGTGCTCACCGATGTTTTTCTGGAAGTCAGAAAAGGGGAACTAGTTGGACTGATCGGAGCTAACGGCGCCGGAAAAAGCACCGCAATCAAGGCGATACTCGGCCTTTCAGAAGATTTTAAAGGGCATATTGCCTGGAACGACTGTTCATTTGCATATATTCCGGAGCATCCGTCCTTTTACGAAGAACTGACGCTGTGGGAGCATTTGGATCTGATCAGCACACTCCACGGCATTGAAGGGAGAGAATTTGTGCATCGGGCCCAAAGCCTGCTGCAGACGTTTTCGCTTGATCATGTCAAACATGAGCTGCCTGTCACCTTTTCGAAGGGCATGCAGCAAAAACTAATGCTTATCCAGGCCTTTCTCTCTAAGCCGGATATGTATGTGATTGATGAACCGTTTATCGGCCTTGATCCGATATCGACGAAACGCTTTGTGGACATGCTTAAGGCTGAAAAAGAACGTGGAGCCGGAATTCTTATGTGCACGCATGTACTCGATACCGCGGAAAAAATCTGTGACCGGTTTTATATGATTGAGAAAGGTTCATTATTTCTCCAAGGCACGTTAAAAGATATTCAGGACAAGACCGGATTAGAGGGGCAGTCATTGCTTGACTGTTTTTATAAGGCAGTTCAAGGTGATCGGCTATGAACGGGCGTACGCTCTTTTTTCGAAGGCTGTTTGACTATTACAAGTATCAGTTTAAAGTGTTGCATGCGGTCATTGACTGGACAGTCGCTCTCTATATTGTTTTGCCGGCGATTGCTTTTGTCATCTATCAGTATATTGATTTGATGAATGGAAGAGGCCTTCTTTATGAGTGGTCTGAAGTGGCGGAGTGGAGATGGCTGTACGCTGTGTGTGGGCTGATCATGTTTACAGGCTCGATTCGTACATTTTTAATGGAAGCGGACAAAGTGTTTTTGCTGCAAAAGAAAGAAATCATCTATCAACTCAAACGGTACGCGCTTTTGTATTCTTTTCTCGTCACGATGGCTAAATGGCTGCTTCTCTTTTTCATTGTCCTTCCCTTGATCAGTCATTCTGTTCACATCACATTCGCAGAAAGCACTGCTCTATTGTGTTATTTGTTTGGCCTTCATATATTCTTTTTATCCTTAAAGCAAGACAGGATCAGAAAGCCGCGCTCTATTTCGAGATGGATTGGTGATATCCTTGTCAGAGCTATATTTTTTGCTGGTTCTGCTATCCTGATTGTTTTGACTCAGTGGCACTTGCTTGCGCTTTTTGGCATTTTATTTTTGCTTTTCTCAGTTATCCGCAGTTTGAAAAAGACGGCTTCGTTCACGGCTTTTGAAGCTGAGGTGACTGAAGAGAAAAAAAGCAGGCTTGCCCTTGCAGGACTTGTGATGATGATGAGTCAGGAGGCGGGAATGCCAAAAGTAAAAGACAGGATGAGAAGAAAACCGTTATTATACCGAAATTCAAAAAGGATATTTAAAAGACGAACGATCTGCACAGGCTATAAGGAATTGTTTTTTAAAGTCATGCTGAGGAATGGCGAGTATGCGAGGCAGATGTACATGCTATTGTCAGCTTTCACCGTTCTCATATTTGTTTCCCCAATTTGGCTGAAGGTGATTGCGCTGCTGGTATATACAGGGGTTTGCCGTTATATCCTGACGCTTATTTTTGACAAGGTCATGGATGCCCCTTTTTTAATTGGCACCGATAAGGAAAGGGATGAATATTATCGGGCCAGAAAAAACTGTATCAACATCCTGCACTATGCGTTTGCCGCCTGTTGTTTTTTAGCGGCCGCTGTCTCTTTATTGTTTACATAAAAAACCCAAACGACGACGTTTGGGTTTTTTGGTCTATGTTATAAAATAAACAGCTGGATGAAAAACAGAATGGCGAAAACGATGACGAGCGGATGAATCTCTCTCCATTTTCCCCGCGCCGCTTTTACGATCGGATATGAAATAAAGCCAAGCGCAATTCCTGTAGAAATGCTGGATGTCAAAGGCATGGCCAGAATGACGAGAAACGCTGGAAATGCCTCGTCCATCTCTTTCCAGTTCATATTGGAAACCGAGCCCATCATCAAGCTGCCGACGATAATCAAAGCAGGCGAGGTGATGGCGGCTATACCGGACAAGGCGCTGACAAGCGGACTGAAAAACATTGAAGCCGCAAACATCACCGCGACAGTCAAAGCCGTAAGCCCCGTTCTTCCCCCGGCTGCGACACCGGCGGAAGATTCGATAAATGCGGTCGTCGGACTTGTGCCGAAAACAGCTCCTACTGTCGTCGCTGTTGAATCAGCAAGCAGCGCTTTTCGCACGTTAGGCAGCTTGTTGTTTTTCATCAGCCCGGCTTGCTCGGCAACTCCGATCATCGTGCCTGTCGTATCAAAAATGGTGACTAATAGAAAAGAAAAGACGACAGCGTACAGGCCGTGATGAATGACATCGCCAAAAGCGGTAAATGGATTTGAGATCATCAATCCTTCCGGCAAATGAGGAAGCGACATAAATCCCTTTGGAAAATGGAGCTGACCGGTGAAAAAGGCGATCAAAGCGGTAGCTGCCATTCCGATAAATAAAGCGCCGCTTACATTCAGCACCATCAGGACCACGCTGATCAAAAGGCCAACCAGCGTTAAGATAACACCAGGTGAATGCAGATTGCCGAGAGTGACCAGGTTTGACTCATCAGCTGCCACAATGCCCGCTTGACGCAAACCGATAAAAGCAATAAACAGCCCGATCCCAGTTGTGATCCCGTATTTTAAATTGTTTGGAATCGCTTCTATAAGTTGTTTTCTTAAAGGCGTTAACGATAGAATAATGAAGAGAACCCCTGCTGTAAATACTGCGCTGAAAGCTGTTGCGTACGTGATGCCGCCATCGCTTGCGCTTACGACATGAAAGGCTAAATAAGCGTTCAAGCCCATGCCGGGCGCAATAGCAATCGGATAATTTGCTGCCAGGGCCATCCACAGCGTTCCGACAATGGAGGCAATAATCGTTGCGGTGAACACCTGGTCGAAAGGAACCCCGGCGTTAGCCAGAATGACCGGATTGACCACGACGATATAGACCATTGTGAAAAAGGTCGTCAGCCCTGCTATGATTTCTTGCTTTATGGATGTTTGCTGCTCTTTTAGATGAAACATAGTATCCTCCAATTACGAACGTTTTAACAAAACACCATTAATATTATTCGTTTTATTTGGTTTTTGCAAGTCATTTCTTGCGGAAAGGGGATCATTATGAACTGGGAAGTTGAAGTGATCAGAAAAAAAGAGGATTTAATTCGTGATACGCAGGAATTTTTGAGAATCAACAGTGTCATGGACGAAACAACCGCCGGACCCGGTAAACCGTTTGGAGAAGGGGTAAACGCCAGCCTGACTTCATTGCTGGAGCTTGGAGAAAAAGAAGGCTTTACAACAAAAAATCTTGACGGCTTTGCAGGTCATATTGAATGGGGGGAGGGCGATGACATTATCGGCGTACTTTGCCATGTTGACGTCGTGCCGCCGGGAGATGGGTGGACGAGTGATCCATTTTCAGCTGAAATCCGCAACGGACGGATTTATGCAAGGGGCGCCATTGATGACAAAGGCCCGACAATGGCGGCATTCTACGCGCTGAAAATCGTGAAAGACATGAATTTGCCCCTGTCCAAGCGAGTCAGAATGATTATCGGAACAGATGAAGAAAGTGATTGGAGATGCGTAGAGCATTATTTCAAGCATGAAGAAATGCCAACAATGGGCTTTGCGCCTGACGCCGATTTTCCGATCATTAATGCGGAAAAAGGGATCATCGATGCTTCTTTACTTATTCCACACCGTCCAAATCAAGCAGAACCAAAGGCAGTGCTTGTCTCGTTTCAATCAGGCCTTCGTTTGAACATGGTGCCTGATGCTGCGGAAGCTGTCATTGAAGGGCCGAAAAATGAAGAGATTCTGTCTTCATTTAAAGACATGCTCCGCACGACGGACCAAAAAGGGGAAGCTGCAATAGAGAACGGACAGCTCATTTTGCGTATGTACGGTCTTTCCTGCCATGCGATGGAACCGAACAATGGGATCAATGCCGGTATTTTATTGTGCGAATTTCTCCAGCAGACTGAGCTTGACGATGCAGGAAAGCGGTTTGTGCAAGTTGTGACAGATAAGTTCTCAGGTGATACAAGAGGAAAAAAACTGGACATCGACTGTGAGGATGAAATCAGCGGTGAGCTGACATTAAATGTCGGAACACTGCGCTATAAAGAAGGGCAAGGAGGCGAGCTCGGGATCAATATCCGCTATCCTGTGACAGCAGAAAGCAAAGCGATTCGCGATGCATTCGAAAGTGCATCTGAATTTGATCTGGGAGAATTCAAAGACAGCAAGCCGCATCACGTGACCGCAGATCATCCGTTAGTCAAAACCCTGCAAAAGGTTTATGAAGGCCAGCTGGGTAAAAAAGCTGACTTAATCTCAATCGGCGGGGGGACATATGCGAGATCCTTAAAAGCCGGTGTCGCGTTCGGCCCGCTGTTCCCCGGACGCCCTGACAGCGCACACCAAAAGGATGAATATATCGAAATTGATGACCTGCTGAGATCGACAGCGTTATATGCTCAGGCCATTTACGAGCTTGCAAAATAAAAGGACCGGCTTCTGCTGAAGCCAGTCCTTTTTTTAAATAAATGACCATAAATCAGTTGATAAGTACCGTTCTCCTGTATCAGCTGTCATGCAGACCACAACTTTGTCAGGAGAGAGGCGTTTCGCTGTTTCGATTGCCGCGAAGCAGGCAGCGCCTGATGAAGGACCGACAAGAATTCCTTCTTCAGCAGCAAGCCGTCTTGTCGTCGTATACGCGTCTTCATCAGAGATTTTGATAATTTCATCATAAACGTCTTCATTTAAAATCGGCGGTATAAAGCCTGGGCTCGTTCCTACAAGTTTATGCGCGCCAGGTTTTCCGCCGGATAATACAGGCGAACCCGCTGGCTCAACAACATGAACCGTGATATCCGGAAAAAGCTCTTTGAGCGCCTCACCTGTTCCGGTAATGGTTCCGCCCGTTCCAGAGGAGGCGACAAAAGCGCCGAGCGGTTTTCCGATTTCCTCTATTGCCCGGGCGATTTCAGGCGCTGTTGTTTTCCGGTGCGCATCAGGATTAGCAGTGTTATCGAACTGCATTGGAATATAGCTGTTCGGAATTTGTTCGGCAAGCTCCTTCGCTTTTTTGATGCTGCCCGGCATTCTTTCCTCTCCGGGAGTTAATACAACCTCTGCACCGTAAGCTTTAAGCAGGTTGATCCGTTCCTTCGTCATCGTATCAGGCATAACTAAGATTGCTTTATATCCGCGTGCTGCCGCATTCATGGCGAGCCCGATTCCGGTATTTCCGCTTGTCGGCTCTATAATAACTGATCCCGGCTTGAGTAAACCGTTTTGTTCAGCTTCTATGATCATTTGATAAGCGGCTCTGTCTTTCACACTGCCGCTCGGATTGAAAAATTCAAGCTTCAAATAGACTTGTGCCGCATTTTCCGGCTGAAGCCGATTCAATCTCACTAGCGGTGTATCTCCTATCAGATCAGCTGTGTTTGCAACGATTTTCAACATTGTCATTCCTTTCTGAATAAAACAAGTGTCATATAATATCCTAACATAATAAACGTTTGTGCGAGAGTGTTTTCATACACTGTTCCTCTATCCGCACAGCCTCTTTATTGATAAAATAATAGCTGTCAAAGAAGGGAGTGTCAGACGGATGCCAGATATACGGCCTCATTATTTCATCGGCGTTCCCATACCTGAGGGAATTGCAAATCCGATCTACCAGGCTGCGAAAAACGAACCGATATTGACGTTTCAAAAATGGGTGCACCCGCTTGACTATCATATCACGTTAATTTTTCTCGGAGCGGCGGATGAGACACAAATAAAGAAGCTTGAAGGTTCGCTAGCAGAGATTGCTTCAGAAATTGACCCATTTTCAATTGAGTTTGACAAGATAGATGTATTCGGCGACCGCAGAAGGCCGCGCGTTTTACATCTGGAGCCAAAGAAAAACAAAACGCTTGATAGACTGCGGGAACATACGAAGCAGGCTGTCCTTCAGGCCGGCTTTCAAGTGGAAAAAAGACCGTATCATCCTCATATGACGCTGGCAAGAAAATGGACAGGCGAAAATGGATTTCCAGCTCATGTTCCGTTTGAAAGCGGCGAAGTTTCGATGATGGCTGAACGATTTTCGCTCTTTCAAATACACTTGAACCAATCACCAAAATACGAGGAAATATTCAAATTTCAATTATCTTAATTCATTGCGGAGTGGAGAAACAAACATGGCACAAATCATCAAAATTCATGATTATATATCAAGATATGAGCTTGATCCGTACCATTATATCAACCAGTTTGTACGTCTGAAAAAAGAGCGCTGGCTTTCACTAGTAGAAGCAGCGGAACGACAGCATGAAGAAAGGCAAGCCAGTGCTGAAGAACCGGAACCGGTGCAGAAACGAAAAAAATTTTCATTGAAAAGAAGAAAAGAAGAGATAAAAGCCGATATACAAGAAGAGAGACACCAATGGTTTGAGGACGAAGAAGATATTCATGTAAGGCTCCCGAAGAGCAGGGTGGCGCTTGCTTCTTTTTATAAAAGACATTTATATGATTTTCAGCTCAAATGGGCAAGCTCTACTCTTTCAGAAATATCTCAACTCTCAAACCAGGTGAAGCAGGACCGCATTTTGCGTTATCTGACCCAGCAGCTGCCTGATTCTTATTTTATTATGTATAAGCCTGTGCTGAAAATTCAGCAGGCGGCGGTTGAATTAAGCATTGTGATTATTTCTCCTCTGGAAATTTATTGCGTTTCTTTTTTAGAGGCTGAGGAAGACAGTGTCTACATAGGGTCTAAAAATCGTTTTTGGGACAAGAAAACAGCCTCTCAGACTGCATCAGTGTTAAATCCAGGGCTTAGCCTGTTTCGTACGGACTCGGTTGTGTCAAAGATCGTAAAGGAAAAACAGGCTGAGATTCCGGTTCGAAAATTGCTTCTGAGCAGAACGTCGTACATCGATTACCCGGAGCCGCCATACGGCTTAGAAATAGCGGATAAGCGGAGCGCGGAAGAATGGATTGAGCGGCAGAAGAAAAACACTGCTCCGATCAAACATCATCAGGTAAAGGCTGCAAAGGCTCTATTGTCTTACTGCATGTCTGACTCCTATCGCAGACAGGAGTGGCTGGAGTAAAAGAGAACGATTTGAGCGGTTTTCTCATAACATAAGCAGGTGAGAAAGATGAGCCATTGGTTTTTTATTATTAATCCGACAGCAGGACATCGAAACGGCCTGCGTGTTTGGAAGTCCATTCAAAAAGAATTGATCAAACGAAAGGTTGAGCACCGTTCATTTTTAACTGAACATCCGGGACACGCCGAGGTGCTCGCCAGACAGATTTCAACGATACAGGAATATAAGCTGAAGCGCCTGATCGTCATTGGCGGAGACGGAACCATGCATGAAGTTGTCAACGGGCTGAAAGATGTTGACGATATTGAGCTGAGCTTTGTGCCGGCGGGCGCATATAATGATTTTTCGCGAGGATTCTCTATTAAAAAAATCGATCTGATACAGGAAATCAAGAAGGTAAAGCGCCCGTTAACAAGAACCTTTCATTTAGGGAGCGTCAATTTCCTTCAGGATAAATCACAGATTCTTTATTTTATGAATCATATCGGGATCGGGTTTGACGCATATGTCAATAAAAAGGCGATGGAATTTCCGTTGAGACGGGTTTTTCTTTTTCTCCGCCTTCGATTTCTTGTGTATCCGCTTTCTCATTTGCACGCTTCGGCAACCTTTAAGCCGTTTACGTTAGCTTGTACGACGGAAGACGAGACGCGCGAATTTCATGATGTCTGGTTTGCGGTTGTATCCAACCATCCGTTTTACGGGGGAGGCATGAAGGCGGCGCCCCTAGCAAATCCGCGCGAGAAGACATTTGATATCGTAATCGTTGAAAACCAGCCGTTTTTGAAAAAATATTGGCTTTTATGTCTCATGGCATTTGGAAAACATACAAAGATGGATGGCGTTACGATGTTTAAAGCGAAGGACATTACATTTTACACGAAGGACAAAATCCCGTTCCATGCTGACGGAGAATTCATGGGCACTACCCCGTTTCGTCTGGCATCTAGTCCTTCACCCCTAAGAATCAAAACATAAACGTGTTTGGAGGAGAGAGCTTCCGATGGTCAGCATCCGCCGCAGCTTCGAAGCGTATGTCGATGATATGAATATCATTACCGTTCTGATTCCTGCTGAACAAAAGGAAATCATGACACCGCCGTTTCGGCTTGAGACAGAAACAACAGATTTTCCTCTGGCTGTCAGGGAGGAATACTCCCTTGAAGCAAAATACAAGTACGTCTGCGTATCCGACCATCCTGTGACATTTGGAAAAATCCATTGCGTCAGAGCATCCAGCGGCCACAAAACGGATCTCCAAATTGGCGCTGTCATCCGGACGTCTGCGTTTGATGACGAATTTTATTATGACGGAGAGCTGGGCGCCGTTTATACCGCGGATCATACCGTATTTAAAGTATGGGCGCCTGCTGCAACCTCAGCTGCTGTCAAGCTTTCACACCCCAATAAAAGCGGGTGCACATTCCAAATGACTCGGTTGGAAAAAGGCGTCTATGCCGTTACGGTTACAGGTGACCTTCACGGATATGAGTATTTGTTTTGCATCTGCAACAATTCAGAATGGATGGAAACAGTTGACCCGTATGCCAAGGCTGTGACTGTAAATGGAGAGCTGGGCGTCGTCTTGCGCCCGGATCAAATGAAATGGACTGCTCCTCTTAAACCATTCTCACACCCTGTGGATGCCGTCATCTATGAGACGCACCTTCGCGACTTCTCCATCCATGAAAACAGCGGCATGATAAACAAGGGAAAATACTTAGCATTAACGGAAACTGATACACAAACCGCAAATGGCAGTTCTTCGGGACTGGCGTATGTAAAAGAGCTTGGTGTTACACATGTGGAGCTTCTGCCGGTGAATGATTTTGCCGGAGTTGATGAAGAGAAGCCGCTTGATGCATACAATTGGGGATATAACCCGCTTCATTTCTTTGCCCCGGAGGGAAGCTATGCCTCAAACCCTCATGATCCTCAAACGAGAAAAACAGAGCTGAAACAAATGATCAATACCCTGCATCAGCACGGTCTGCGAGTCATTCTGGATGTTGTTTTTAACCATGTGTATAAGAGGGAGAATTCCCCCTTTGAAAAGACAGTGCCCGGTTATTTTTTCCGGCACGACGAATGTGGGATGCCGTCAAACGGCACCGGCGTTGGCAATGATATTGCATCAGAAAGAAGGATGGCAAGAAAATTCATTGCGGATTGCGTGGTCTATTGGCTTGAAGAATACAATGCTGACGGCTTCCGATTTGATCTCCTCGGCATTTTAGATATTGACACCGTGCTTTATATGAAAGAGAAAGCAACTAAGGCAAAGCCCGGAATCCTGCTTTTTGGAGAAGGGTGGGATCTGGCTACACCGCTGCCGCATGAACAGAAAGCTGCTTTGGCGAACGCGCCAAGAATGCCGGGCATCGGCTTTTTTAATGATATGTTTCGTGACGCTGTAAAAGGGAACACCTTTCACCTTAAGGCAGTAGGGTTTGCGCTCGGCAGCGGTGAATCAGCACAAGCTGTGATGCATGGAATTGCCGGGTCTTCCGGATGGAAGGCATTAGCGCCGATTGTTCCGGAACCAAGCCAGTCCATCAATTATGTCGAATCACACGACAATCACACCTTTTGGGATAAAATGAGCTTTGCGCTTCCTCAAGAAAATGACAGCCGAAAGCGAAGCAGGCAAAGGCTTGCAGCCGCGATTATTTTGCTTGCCCAAGGGGTGCCGTTTATTCACAGCGGCCAGGAATTTTTCCGGACGAAGCAGGGAGTGGAAAACAGCTATCAATCCAGTGACAGCATCAACCAGCTCGACTGGGATCGCCGTGAAACATTCAAAGAAGATGTTCACTATATCCGCAGGCTGATCTCGCTGAGAAAAGCGCATCCTGCATTCCGTCTTAGGTCCGCTGCAGACATCCGGCGCCATCTTGAATGCTTGACGCTAAAAGAACACCTTATCGCATACAGGCTTTATGATCTTGACGAGGTTGACGAATGGAAAGATATCATTGTTATCCATCACGCGAGTCCAGACTCCGTCGAGTGGAGTCTGCCAAACGACATACCTTATCGGCTTTTATGTGATCCATCAGGATTTCAGGAAGACCCGGCAGAAATTAAGAAAACGGTTGCAGTAAACGGCATCGGAACGGTTATCTTATATTTAGCATCAGATCTTAAGAGTTTTGCTTGACGAAGTTTGTGCTATAGCGCTAAAATTTAAAGGACGGCTATTGATTAGCATATGAGACTCTCAATAGCTGTCTTTTTTATTTTTATACGATTCGTACGAAAAAGGCATTCGCTGGATAGACTAGAAACGATTAGCCTTAATTCTAAAATATTTTAAGAAATGATGGGTTGAACATTGATATGAACTGGTTGGGACAATTACTAGGTAGCGATTGGGAGATCTTCCCCGCCGGAGGAGCTACAGGAGATGCATATTATGCGAAACATAACGGGCAGCAGCTTTTTTTAAAACGTAATAGCTCACCTTTTTTAGCTGTTTTATCCGCCGAAGGCATTGTTCCGAAGCTGGTTTGGACAAAACGGATGGAAAATGGGGACGTCATTACGGCCCAGCACTGGATGACCGGCAGAGAGCTGAAGCCTAAAGACATGAGCGGACGGCCCGTTGCTGAATTGCTTCGTAAAATACACACATCGAAAGCCTTGCTGGACATGCTGAAGAGACTTGGAAAAGAACCGCTGAACCCGGGGGCTCTTTTGTCTCAGCTGAAGCAGGCTGTATTTGCTGTGCAGCAATCTTCGCCGCTGATTCAAGAAGGGATCAAGTATTTGGAAGAACACCTGCATGAAGTGCATTTCGGTGAGAAAGTCGTTTGCCATTGTGATGTCAATCATAATAACTGGCTATTGTCTGAAGACAACCAGCTGTATTTAATTGACTGGGACGGCGCCATGATCGCTGATCCGGCGATGGACCTCGGGCCTTTGCTGTACCACTACGTCGAAAAGCCAGCTTGGGAGAGCTGGCTGAGCATGTACGGCATAGAGCTGACAGAAAGCCTTCGGTTGCGAATGGCTTGGTATGTGTTATCTGAAACAATTACTTTCATTGCCTGGCATAAAGCAAAAGGCAATGATAAGGAATTTCATGATGCAATGGAAGAGCTGCATATCCTCATGAAACGAATTGTTGATTAATCAGGAATACGAATCCATTTGCTCTACCCATTGAGACAGGCTGTTCTGATGCTCTTGTATGTGTGAGTCGATGGATTTGGACGATATTCCTGATTGGCTGTAGCGGTAAACATCTTCAAGCACGTTTTTGAAATTTGAATCAAGCTCGGTGTTTGCCATCAGTGATTTAATCACACGCTCAAGCTGCTCGTACTCTGCGACTGTTCCGCAGCAGTCCAATTGATGGTCAGTCAATATATCCTTCAATAAATGAACTTGATGCTCATAATGTAAACCCATAACGGTACACATCCCTTCAGTATCATACGGGTTAAATTGTTCAAAACAGAGCGTTTTTATACATATGAAAGGAGTGTTCCAGCAGACGGGACCCTCTTTTTTTATGCGCTCGGCCTTAAGAGAGATACACTGGAAAAACGAGCTTGCGGGTCTTTTTAATTCATGGTATGTTGTTAGTCGAAATAATAGATAGAGGTGTCAATCATATGAGAATGCGCCACAAGCCTTGGGCTGATGACTTTTTGGCTGAAAACGCAGATATTTCCATCAGCAATCCTGCTGATTATAAAGGGAAATGGAACACAGTGTTTGGCAACGACAATCCGATCCATATCGAGGTTGGTACAGGAAAAGGCCAATTTATTTCTGGTATGGCCAAACAAAATCCCGACATCAATTATATTGGTATTGAGTTATTTAAAAGCGTCATCGTGACAGCCGTCCAAAAAGTAAAAGACAGCGAAGCGCAGAATGTAAAGCTTCTGAATATAGATGCGGACACGCTGACGGATGTGTTTGAGCCGGGGGAAGTGAAACGGGTCTACTTGAACTTTTCTGATCCTTGGCCGAAGAAACGGCATGAAAAACGCCGCCTGACATATTCCCACTTCCTCAAAAAATATGAAGAAGTAATGGGCAAAGGCGGATCGATTCATTTTAAAACGGACAACCGAGGTTTGTTTGAGTACTCTTTGAAGAGCTTCTCTGAGTACGGCCTCCTGCTGACATACGTCAGCCTCGATTTGCATAACAGCAATCTCGAAGGCAATATTATGACAGAATATGAAGAAAAATTCTCTGCACTCGGCCAGCCGATCTATCGGGCTGAGGTTGAATGGAGAACGTAAAGACAGACTCTGACAGGAGTCTGTTTTTTTTATGGGCCGTTTGCTACCATGATGACAGGGGGGATGAAAATGGAAACAATGAAAATTGGAAACATCACGTTGACCTGGCTTGACGGAGGCGTGACGCATATGGACGGAGGCGCCATGTTCGGCGTTGTGCCAAAGCCGCTTTGGTCTAAAAAATATCCAGTCAATGAAAAAAACCAGATTGAACTAAGGACAGACCCTATTTTGATTCAAAAGGATGGGCTCAATATCATCGTTGACGCCGGAATTGGGTCCGGCAAGCTGACTGATAAACAAAAACGAAACTATGGCGTGACACAAGAGTCGAATGTGAAACCCTCATTAGCTGCACTCGGATTAACGGTTGCCGATATAGATGTGATCGCAATGACACACCTTCATTTTGATCATGCATGCGGTTTAACGGAATATGAAGGTGAACGGCTCGTCTCTGTCTTTCCGAATGCAGTGATTTATACATCAGCTGTTGAATGGGACGAAATGCGCCATCCGAATATCAGGTCGAAAAATACGTATTGGAAAGAAAATTGGGAGGCTGTAGCTGGCCAAGTCAAAACCTTTGAAGACACCTTAACGATCACAGAGGGTATTACAATGCATCACACCGGAGGCCATAGCGACGGACACAGTGTCCTGATATGCGAGGATGCGGGTGAAACTGCCGTACATATGGCAGATCTGATGCCGACACATGCCCACCGCAATCCGCTATGGGTGCTGGCTTACGATGATTATCCGATGACCTCTATCCCGCAAAAGCAGAAATGGCAGGCGTTCGCAGCAGAAAAAGACGCTTGGTTTATTTTTTATCATGATGCCGAATATCGCGCGCTTCAATGGGATGAGGACGGAAGCATCAAAGATTCAGTCAAGCGAATGAAGCAATAGCATATTTTTATGTTTACCCTGCATGTTTTCCGGCTAATAATGCAAACCTAGTACTAATTATGCTCAGAAAGGAAGAGGCAGGGTGAAACAATTCAAAGTAACAAACGAAGGAGACATTCAAACAACATTAAGAGGCCTTGAAGTGCTCTCTGTTCCTTTTTTGAACAAAGGTGTTGCTTTTACTGAGGAAGAAAGAAAAGAACTTGGTTTAAAAGGCTTTCTGCCGCCCAAGGTATTAACAATTGACGATCAGGCGAAAAGAGCGTATGAACAATATTCCGCACAGCCTGACGATTTGAGCAAAAATGTCTATTTAACTGCGCTGCACGATCGGAATGAAACGCTGTTTTACCGCCTGTTAAATGACCATTTAGGGGAAATGCTCCCGATTGTCTACACACCGACAGTCGGAACGGCAATCCAGAGATACAGCCATGAATACAGAAAACCACGAGGGCTCTATCTGTCAATCGATGACCCGGACGGTATGAAAGAAGCATTTAAACAGTATAAAGATCAAAGCGATACGATCGATTTAATTGTTGCAACTGATGCGGAAGGAATTTTAGGGATCGGTGACTGGGGCGTCGGAGGAATCGCGATTTCTATTGGAAAGCTGGCGGTTTATACAGCGGCTGCGGGCATTGATCCGAGCAGAGTGCTGGCTGTTGTTTTAGATGCGGGGACAAATCAGGAGAGCCTCTTGAACGATCCGCTTTATGTCGGCAACCAGCATTCTAGAGTGCGCGGAGAACGCTATGACCAATTTATTGACGACTACGTTGCGCTGGCGAGAGAAACATTTCCGAATGCATTGCTGCATTGGGAGGATTTCGGGGCGAAAAACGCTCGAAGCATTTTGAAACGCTATAAAGATAAAGTGTGTACCTTCAATGATGATATCCAAGGAACTGGCGCTGTTTCTTTGGCCGCAGTCTTATCCTGTGCAAAAGCGTCTAAAGTTCCATTGAGGGATCACAGAGTTGTTATATTCGGAGCGGGAACGGCAGGAATCGGAATTGCCGAACAGCTGCGGGAAGCATTGGTGCGCGAGGGACTGAGTGAAGAAGAATCATACAAGCGCTTCTGGTGCATAGACAGAAACGGGCTGTTAACAGATGATATGGATCAGCTTCTTGATTTCCAAAAGCCGTATGCTCGTTCGGCTGATGAAGTAAAGGATTATCAGCGGAACGGAGACGGCGGAGGCATTGATCTTCTTGAAGTGGTCCGGCAGGCAAAACCGACGATCCTGATCGGCACATCTACGGTTTCCGGCGCTTTCACTGAAGAAATTGTAAAAGAAATGGCGTCACATGTGAAACGGCCCGCGATTTTGCCAATGTCAAATCCGACAACTCTTTCTGAAGCAAAGCCGGAGGATTTAATCGAATGGACAGAAGGCCGTGCGCTGATCACGACAGGAAGCCCGTTCCCGCCAGTTGAATATAACGGAGTTACGTATCATATCGGGCAGGCAAACAACGCGCTTGTCTTCCCTGGTCTCGGTCTTGGAACGATTGTTACCAAATCAAAATTAATTACCGACGGCATGTTTGAAGCATGTGCCCGGGCAATCGCAGGTATGGTCAATGTCGGGGTGCCTGGCGCGCCGATGCTTCCGAAAGTTGAAGATTTGCGCACTGTTTCGGCAACCGTTGCGGTTGAAGTCGCAAAAACCGCGATGAAGGAAGGCGTTGCTACGGAAGAGCCAGAAGACATTATACAGGCAGTGCAGGATGCGATGTGGTATCCGGTATACAAACCGATTCGCGCGATATAATTAAAAAGAGCCGCTGCGTTGGCAGCGGCTTCTATTTTTTGCTTGTCCGGTGTTAAGAGGCGATTGTATCAATGACATCAACAATTTCTCCCGTTTTCGCATCCACCATGACTTCATACTGTTCTAATTCTCCGAAAGCTGATCGTGTAATGCCGGTTTTGTATACCTGTACCGTTTCTCCGTTAATATTGTAAGGCTCCGGCTGGGTGTAAATCCATGATCCGTCAATCGGGCCCCGCTGCTTAAAAGCAGATTTTACAATTCGAAGCGCTTTTTCTGAAGAAATATAAGGCTTCATCACATATTGTTTCACAACGACAGCCGCACAAATTCCAAGTCCTGCTCCTAAAAGAAGATGACGCAATTTCAAAATAAAGCACCTCCTGGTTGATCGTACTTTTCATTATACAGAAACAGCCAAATCCTGTTAAGCAATACGCGGCTGATCGAGCAGATTGGGTCAGGGTGCTTGGAAAACTTCACTGTTTCTAATAAAATAAAAGGACTACATAGAAATGAGGGGAAAACATGAATCAAGAAACGAAAGCGCTTTTCCAAACACTGACGCAGCTTCCCGGCGCGCCGGGCAATGAGCATCAGGTTCGTGCTTTTATGAAGCAGGAGCTAGCCAAATATGCCGATGACATCGTTCAGGACAGACTGGGAAGTGTTTTCGGAGTCAGACGAGGCGCAGAGGACGCACCGAGAATTATGGTAGCCGGGCACATGGACGAAGTCGGCTTCATGGTGACATCCATTACAGACAACGGGCTGCTCAGATTCCAGACGCTCGGAGGCTGGTGGAGCCAGGTTTTGCTTGCGCAGCGGGTTGAAATTCAAACAGATAACGGGCCGGTTCCGGGTGTGATTTCAAGCATACCGCCGCATTTATTGACAGATGCGCAGCGAAACCGTCCGATGGATATCAAGAACATGATGATCGACATTGGAGCGGATGATAAGGAAGACGCCATCAAAATCGGCATTAAACCGGGACAGCAGATCGTGCCTGTTTGTCCGTTTACGACGATGGCGAATGAAAAGAAAATTTTATCAAAAGCATGGGATAACAGATATGGATGCGGCTTAAGCATTGAACTTCTGAAGGAATTACACGGTAAAGAGCTTCCGAATACACTCTATGCGGGTGCAACGGTTCAGGAAGAAGTAGGGCTAAGGGGCGCGCAGACGGCTTCTCATATGATTAAACCGGACTTGTTTTTCGCCCTTGACGCCAGCCCGGCAAACGATATGAGCGGAGACAAAAATGAATTCGGCCAGCTTGGAAAAGGCTTTTTGCTGCGCATTCTTGACAGAACGACAGTCATGCATCGCGGAATGAGGGAATTCGTTCTTGATATGGCTGAAACGCATGATATTCCATATCAATATTTTGTATCCGGCGGGGGAACAGACGCAGGCAAGGTTCATATTTCGAACAGCGGTGTGCCGTCAGCGGTTATCGGAATATGTTCCCGCTATATTCATACAAACGCTTCTATCATTCATATTGATGATTATGCTGCTGCTAAAGAAATGCTCATCAAACTTGTAACAGCCTGCGATAAGCAGACGGTGGATGCGATTAAAGAAAATATGTAGGTTTCATAAAAGCTTGTTGAACGAGCAGTAAGCCCGGATCGACAAGCTTTTTTCTTATTCTGTTTCAAATAGATAGGAAAGGGCCTTAATGGCTTGGTTAACGGTTTCAACCGTAATATTCGCTTTATTGGAAAGCTCTTTTAAAGGATGGTGGAGCGATTCCGGCCGGATGATAATCAGGGGTTTTCCTTTTGCGATCGCATATGATGCATCCATTGCCGTGTTCCACTGTTTGTACTTTTCGCCAAACAGGGCGATCACAAAGTCTGCTTTATTCATCAGGACGGCGGTTCTGAAGTTGTTGATGTCAGAGGCTTTGTCATCCTTTAAAACGGCATTTGGCTGTACGCCCATAATTTCTTCACCAATATTGTCTGAGCGGTCATGATTCTCCATCGGGCCAACAAACGTAATCGGGAGCTTCAGTGATTTTGTTTTTTCTTTAATTTCCTCGCGCCAATTGCTGTGGATTTCTCCTGCTAAATAGACGATAAACTCCATATAAAAATCCCTCCTTATGTATGTCCATCTGTAAATTTTACCCTCATGTACACGATGTTAAACGAAACGAACTTGATAATGCAAATAAAATATGATAATGATAATGGGAAAGCCAATCTTACATATTCATTCGTTGCATATAAGTGGTTTTGCCTCAAGCAGTTTGGTATGATCCAAATGGACGAGTATCGATAAAAAACATGTAAGAACATAAACAACTGGAGGGATATGAAATGAAAAAAATTGAATCAACTCAAGAGCTGGAAAAAGCGGTAAAGGATGATTGGTCTGTATTTATGTTTTCAGCCGATTGGTGCCCGGATTGCCGTTTTGTAGAGCCTTTCCTGCCTGAATTGGAAGCGAATTTCCCTGAATTCACCTACTACTACGTAGACCGTGACAAATTCATTGATACATGTGCAGAGTGGGAAATTTACGGAATCCCAAGCTTTGTGGTGTTTAATGAAGGAAAAGAAGTAAATCGTTTTGTGAGCAAAGACCGCAAAACAAAAGAAGAAATTGAACAGTTTTTAACAGACTCTCTCGCTAAAGCGTAAAGGAGGACATCGGTTTGAAAATGACCTCAAGGAAGCTGTCAGATATACTGAAGCAGCGCCTTCAGCACGAGAATCGCTCCTTTCTGTTTGACAGAGAAAAAGACACCCTCCGTGTTGAGGATCAAACGACTAAAAAAGGGATTACACTCGATTTGCCGCCGATTATTGCAAAATGGGAACTGAAAAAAGACGAAGCCATTGATGAGATCGTGTACTATGTCTCCGAAGCGATGACGGCAATGGAAGGGAAGGCTCAGGAAATGACCGGGAAAGAAACTCGCATTTATCCGGTCATCCGCTCGACTTCCTTCCCGGACAAGTCCAGCGAAGATATCCCGCTCATTTATGACGATCATACCGCAGAGACAAGAATTTATTACGCGCTAGATCTCGGGAAAACCTACCGTTTAATTGACCAGCGCATGCTTGAGAAAGAAAACTGGACAAAAGAGCGGATCAGAGAGACGGCCGCATTTAATCTCCGTTCCCTGCCGACGGTTGTCAAAGAGGATACGGTTGCCGGCAATTACTTTTATTTCTTCAGGGCAAACGACGGATACGATGCAAGCCGGATTTTGAACGAAGCGATCTTAAATGAGTATAAGCAGCATGCAGAAGGGGAGCTGGCGATCTCTGTTCCTCATCAGGACGTTTTGATTCTTGCTGACATCCGGAATGAATCGGGGTATGATATTCTAGGACAAATGTCGATGAGCTTCTTTGCAGGCGGCACCGTCCCGATTACCGCCCTTTCATTTTTGTACAATGAAGGAAAGCTGGAACCGGTGTTTATCCTGGCGAAAAGCCGTCCGAAAAAGGATTAGAAAGGATTTTTACTTATGAACGCTTTTTATAATAAAGAAGGTGTGGGAGACACGCTCCTGATCTCTCTTCAAGATGTGACACGCGAACAATTAGGCTATGAAAAACACGGCGACGTCGTCAAAATTTTCAATAACGAAACAAAAGAAACAACGGGCTTCAACATTTTCAACGCGTCTTCTTACTTGACCATTGATGAAAACGGCCCTGTTGCGCTCTCAGAAACATTCGTGCAAGATGTGAATGAGATTTTAAACAGAAACGGCGTTGAAGAAACATTAGTCGTTGATTTATCTCCGAAGTTTGTTGTGGGGTATGTAGAATCAAAAGAAAAACATCCGAATGCGGATAAATTAAGCGTATGTAAAGTCAACGTAGGAGAAGAAACGCTTCAGATCGTCTGCGGCGCGCCTAACGTTGACCAAGGCCAAAAAGTTGTCGTTGCCAAAGTCGGTGCTGTGATGCCTAGCGGACTTGTCATTAAGGATGCAGAGCTTCGCGGCGTTCCGTCAAGCGGGATGATCTGCTCAGCGAAAGAGCTTGATTTGCCGGATGCCCCTGCTGAAAAAGGAATCCTTGTGTTAGAAGGAGACTATGAGGCGGGAGACGCATTTCAGTTTTAGACTCCCATAAATCCGCCAAAAAAAACGAATCATGTGAAAAGCCGCTAAGCCCTTGTTTAGCGGCTTTGTTTCTGCTGATAGCTTAATCTTTTCTGGGCCGACCAGCAGTGGTATACTAAAAACCGTCCCAGAAAACTATAAGGGAGTTAGAGATAAATTATGAGTTGGCTTCATAAATTTTTTGATTTGTTTTTAGGCGAAAGCGAAGAGGATGCTGAACGGGAGACAAAACCCGCTCAAATTCCGCAGCAACAAGAAGTACATCATCCTGAAGGACAATTAAAAAGATTGGAAGATCCTAAAATATATTATGAATATCCAAAAGGCAAATTCCGTTTTCCAGTCGTGCCTGACGGATACAAAAATCATGACCTGAGAAGGCGCCGCACACCATCGGACGAACCGAAATCCGCGCCTCGTCCAAGTGCTGCACCTTACAGAGAGCGTCCCAGAAATGAAGAAGAGCAGCATACATATCAAGCAGCAGAGCCGGCGAAGAAACCGTTTAAACCGACAAATATCCCTTCGCCTATCTATGGATTCAATCAAAAACCATCTGTTAAAAAGGATGTGCCGAAAAAGCCTTCTGAAACATTGAACGAACCGGATAAATCGGTAAAAGAGAAGGTAACACTGCTGTCAGAAGAGATCGAACGTGAACGCGGCTATCCTGCTTCAGACACACCGGCGCATTCCAAAAAAGAAAGTCCTTTCTTCCCGGATACCCAATTTGAAAAACAGCCTTCTGGCGTTTTAAACAGAAAGGATATGGAGCATGATGAGGCGCTGGCGAAACGGCCAGCCGAGCCGTCAGGTAACAAAGTGCCATTTGAGTCAGGCGTTCAACAGCCGGAAAAAGAGGAGCCTTTCTTCCCAGCTGAACAAGCCGAAGAGCAAACACCGCCTGAGATGCTCACAGATACGGCGGCTGAAGGGCTTTCAGACAGTGAAGTAGGCCGCGAAGAGCCTGCAACGGCTGAGGAAGAACAAAGGGAGCAGCAGCCAGAGAAACTTGAAGAGCCTGTTTTCTCCGCTGAACTTGATGAAGAGCAAACAGCTCCTGAATCTCAGACAGAGGCAGTATCTGAGGATGAAAAAGCAAAAGAGCCGTCAGACAGCCCAGTATACAATCACCATGAAAACGCGGCAGAAGGTGCTGAGTCCCCGTTCGTTCAAGAAGAACAAATGGACATTCGTCAGGAAGAGCCTTTATTTACTGATCATGAGTATTCATCAGAGGCTCTGGCTCAAGCAGAAACTGTGGCAAAAGAATCAGAAGAGCCCATAATAAATAATCATTATGACATCCTGGGAGAGGCTCAGGAAACGAAGATAGATGTTCAGCCAGACAGCCATACAGAGCTTGAGAAAACTGAACACATGGAGCAGGGTTCCAAATCGTCTACTGCACCTCTTGAAAATCGGCAGGGAATTCGCGCAGACAAACCTCGCGAAGCTTCAGCAGAGCCGAAAAAAAGGCCTGGTGCACAGGAGAAAAGGACCGAACAAAGCGCATCTTCTCAAAAAGGGCCATCCGTTCCTTTTAATGTGATGATGCTGAAAAGAGATACGCATAAACAGCAAAAAGCAGAGGAGCGCCGCGGCAGCTATGTATTTCCGAATGTTGCACTGCTTGATGTCCCGCCAGCGCAGGTTCAAGATGATACTGCGTGGATCGAAGAACAGCGTCAGCTTCTTGATTTGACCTTGAAAAACTTCAATGTCCGCGCCAATGTGGTCCATGTAACCCAGGGTCCGTCTGTCACGAGATTTGAAGTGCATCCTGAACCGGGTGTAAAGGTGAATAAAATCACCAACTTGTCCGATGATATTAAACTCAGTCTCTCAGCGAGAGATATTCGGATTGAAGCGCCGATTCCGGGGAAAAACACGATCGGAATTGAAGTGCCGAACCGCACGAGCAAGGTGGTTGATTTGCGCCAAATGATTCGCAGCTCAGCTTTCAGGACAAGCAAGTCACCGCTCACAGCTGCGCTGGGATTAGATATTTCAGGAAATCCTGTTGTTATCGACTTGAAGAAAATGCCGCATGGCTTGATTGCCGGCGCTACAGGCTCCGGAAAAAGCGTATGCATCAATACAATATTAGTCAGCCTGCTTTATAAAGCTGACCCGAGTGAGGTAAAGGTGCTGCTGATTGATCCGAAAATGGTAGAGCTGGCCCCTTACAATAAAATTCCTCACCTCGTCAGCCCAGTCATTACTGATGCTAAAGCGGCTACAGCTGCTTTGAAATGGGTCGTTGAGGAAATGGAGCGCCGCTATGAGCTTTTTGCCCATTCCGGTGTCCGCGACATTGACCGCTTTAATCAATTAACCGCTGAACACCAAATGGGTGAAAAGCTGCCATATTTAGTTGTCATTATTGATGAGCTTGCAGATTTGATGATGGTGGCTCCAAACGATGTGGAAGAAAGCATTGCGCGGATCGCCCAAAAAGCCAGAGCGTGCGGTATCCATCTTCTCGTTGCAACTCAGCGTCCGTCAGTCGATGTCATTACAGGTCTGATTAAGGCGAATATCCCAACGAGAATCGCCTTTTCTGTCTCAAGCCAGGTTGATTCCCGAACAATTATTGACATAGCCGGTGCAGAAAAGCTTCTCGGAAAAGGGGATATGCTCTTTTTGGAAAACGGATCGGGAAAACCTGTCCGTCTGCAAGGTAACTTTGTGTCAGACCGGGAAATCGACCGCGTCGTTTCTCACGTCAGAAGCCAAATGCCGCCGACCTATTTATTTGAACAAGAAGAGCTCGTAAGACAAGGATCTGCCCTGAAAGAAGAGGACGAACTGTTTTACGAAGCGTGTGAGTTTGTTGTAGAGCAAAACAGTGCGAGCACTTCAAGCCTGCAAAGAAGATTCAGAATCGGTTACAATCGTGCGGCAAGGCTGATCGACATGATGGAAGCGGAAGGCATGATCTCTGAGGCAAAAGGAAGCAAGCCTCGAGAGGTGCTGATCACAGCAAGTGATTTAATAAACGAATAATATGGGTTCATTTTCACACCAAACATGGTATGATAGTGTTTAGAGCATTTAACAGCTATGCCGCTTTACAGCAGCTGTGCATAGACAAATCTTGATATCTGGGTTTAATCGGAAAGAAATAACCTGATACTAAACATAACAAAACATATAAAATACGCCGCTAAGGGAGGCTTTTCAGCCGCCGCGGTCGCAAATTGAAATGAGCGTCATATACTGGGGAACAGATAGACGTTTGTTGGAGGTACAATTATGACTGTTTATCATTTTGTTGGAATAAAAGGGACCGGTATGAGTCCGCTTGCCCAAATACTTCATGATAATGGATATACTGTCCAAGGATCGGATATCGAAAAATTTATTTTTACGCAAACAGCGCTTGAAAAAAGAAATATTACGATTCTTCCTTTTAGCGCGGAAAATATTAAACCCGGCATGACAGTCATCGCCGGAAACGCATTCCCAGACACGCATCCTGAAATAGAAAAAGCGATGTCTGAGGGAATTCCGGTGATACGTTATCATAAGTTTTTAGGCGACTACATGAAAAAATTCACGAGTGTTGCCGTTACGGGCGCACACGGCAAAACGTCGACTACGGGTCTGCTGGCTCACGTGATCCAAAACGCAAAACCGACGTCTTTCTTAATCGGAGACGGAACAGGCCAGGGAAATGAAAACAGCGAATACTTTGTGTTTGAAGCGTGCGAATACCGCCGCCATTTCTTAAGCTATCAGCCAGATTATGCGATTATGACGAATATTGATTTTGATCATCCTGATTACTTCTCAAGCATTGACGATGTATTTGACGCTTTCCAAGAGATGGCTCTTCAGGTCAACAAAGGCATTATTGCCTGCGGAGACGATGAGCATCTGCCGAAAATCCATGCGAACGTCCCGGTTGTGTATTACGGCACGGGGGAAGAAAATGATTTTCAAGCCAGAAACATCGTAAAAAGCACGGAAGGGACAACTTTTGATGTCTTTGTCCGCAATACGTTCTATGATACGTTTTATATTCCTGCGTACGGCCACCACAATGTATTAAACTCATTGGCGGTCATTGCGTTATGCCATTATGAAGAAATTGATTCCAGCATCATTAAGCATGCTCTCAAATCCTTTGGGGGCGTCAAACGCAGATTCAATGAGAAGCAGCTTGGGGATCAAGTGCTGATCGATGACTATGCCCATCATCCGACAGAAATAAAAGTGACAATCGAGGCGGCAAGACAGAAGTATCCTGATCGGGAAATTGTCGCGGTATTCCAGCCTCATACATTTACACGGACGCAGCAGTTCCTTGACGAATTTGCAGAAAGCCTGAGCGGCGCTGACTGTGTGTATTTATGCGATATTTTCGGCTCAGCCCGTGAGAATGCCGGAAAGCTGACGATCGGCGATCTCCAGGGAAAAATTCATAATGCCAAGCTGATTGAAGAAGATGACACATCTGTTTTAAAAGCTCATGATAAAGCCGTTCTCATCTTCATGGGAGCAGGAGATATCCAAAAATATATGAGAGCCTACGAAAACGTCATGGCATAATAAAAAGCAGTGATCTCACTGCTTTTTATTTATCTGATGGAAAAGCTTATTAAAGGATTTTCTTACATAACGGAGAATAGTATGTATACAGCCCAGTACACATGTTTAGGATTGAAGAAAACGGGTAAACAGCAGTATATCCTGCAGCAAGGAGGTTTGAGATGATTATTATTCTTTATTTGAGCGTTGCACTCATCGCAGTTGCATTTCTCGTATTAGTGATCTACTTGTCTAAAACACTGAAGTCATTGCAGCTGACACTAAAAAACGTCGCATCCACTCTTGAAGGGCTGGAGGGACAAATGAAGGGCATCACAACTGAAACAGCCGAGCTTTTACATAAGACCAACCGCCTGGCTGAAGATATTCAGGAAAAATCAGAAAAGCTGAATACGGTCGTTCATGCTGTTCAAGGAGTGGGAGCTTCTGTACAGCAGTTCAATACATCCATGAAACAAGCGGCAGGGTCTGTATCGGCATCAGTTAGAGAAAATCAAGATAAGATCAATCAAGTTGTCACATGGAGTCAAGCAGCAATGGAAATTTGGGAGAAATGGAAGCAAAAGAAAAAATCAGCCCTGTAAGAGAAAAAAATACTAAGAGGAGGAATAATGATGAGCAAAGATGGAATTAATAGTAAAGATTTTTTAATCGGAACTTTAATCGGGGGAATCATCGGTGCCACTACAGCTCTTTTTCTAGCGCCTAAATCAGGCAAAGAACTTCGCGACGATCTCGGCAGCCAGGCTGTTGCTTTACGGGACAAAACTGATAAAATGACGGCAGATGCGAAGGAAAAAGGCACGCAATATGTCAGCATCGCAAAAGACAAAACTTCCAACATCACACAGCTTGTAGCGGATCAGTCTGGGCAGATCATGAACAAGGTGAAGGATTTAAGAGACCGTTCTAAATCTGATAAAACGGATTCATCGACTGCAATGCAAGATATGAGGGAAGAAGCGATGCAGGCGGCTGATGAAACAAAAGATCAAGTCCTCCAGACGAAAGAAGATGTAAAAGACGAACTGAAAGATGCACAAAAACAGGCTGAGCAGTTGAATCGCTGAGCAGGGAAGGAAGAGCTTGAGTCATGGCTAAACAGCTTATTCAATCTGAGGAAGAATTTAAACGGATTGCAGAACAGGAAGGCGCTTTCGTCTTCTTTAAACACAGCACCACATGCCCGATCAGCCAGGCAGCATTTCATGAGTTTGATGCCTTTGCAAATCAGCATGAGGATGTGCCGGCTTACTATCTTCAAGTACAAGAAGCCCGGCCGCTGTCTAATTTCATTGCAGAAACATATGGGGTCAAGCATGAAAGCCCTCAGATATTCATCATCCAGAACGGTGAAGTGAAATGGCATACCTCACATTCACAAATTACAGAAGCCGCTATTGAGCAGCATTTGTCATAGAAAAAAGCGTCCAGATATCATCTGGCGCTTTTTTTTTGTAAAAAACCCTTGAACATTGCCCTCACATCATGTAGGATAGCTTCATAGATTACTTTATCACTTAAAAGCGTTTGGGTAATAAAGTAGAGTTTTTATAAAATTTTTTGTATTTCAGTATTTCCATTTGGAATTACTTATAGTAAGATGCATGATAACTACAAAATAAAAAATGAATGTGCAGGGAAAGGATGAAAAAAATGAGCAACACAGAGTTAGAGCTTTTAAGGCAGAAAGCAGACGAATTAAACCTACAAATTTTAAAACTAATCAACGAACGCGGAAATGTTGTAAAAGAGATCGGTAAAGCGAAGGAAGCACAGGGCGTCAACCGATTTGACCCTGTCAGAGAACGCACAATGTTAAACAATATCATTGAAAACAATGACGGGCCGTTCGAAAATTCAACCATCCAGCACATTTTTAAAGAGATATTCAAAGCCGGTTTAGAGCTTCAGGAAGAAGATCACAGCAAAGCGCTGCTTGTCTCCCGCAAGAAAAAACCTGAAGATACAATTGTTGATATCAAAGGCGAAAAAATCGGAGACGGCCAGCAAAGATTCATTGTCGGCCCATGTGCGGTAGAGAGCTATGAGCAGGTAGCTGAAGTCGCTGCAGCTGCGAAAAAACAAGGGATTAAAATTTTGCGCGGTGGAGCCTTTAAGCCTCGTACGAGCCCATACGATTTCCAAGGGCTTGGTGTTGAAGGCCTTCAAATTTTAAAACGTGTAGCGGATGAATTTGATCTGGCGGTTATCAGTGAAATCGTAACTCCGGCTCATATCGAAGAAGCGCTGGACTACATTGATGTCATTCAAATCGGAGCGCGCAATATGCAAAACTTCGAATTGCTGAAAGCGGCCGGCGCCGTGAAAAAGCCAGTGCTTCTGAAGCGCGGTCTTGCTGCAACGATCTCTGAATTCATCAATGCTGCTGAATACATCATGTCACAAGGAAATGACCAAATTATCCTTTGTGAGCGCGGAATCAGAACATATGAAACAGCAACGAGAAACACGCTGGATATTTCAGCTGTGCCGATTTTGAAACAAGAAACGCATTTGCCAGTCTTTGTTGATGTTACGCATTCAACAGGCCGCCGTGACCTCTTGCTTCCGACAGCTAAAGCCGCTTTAGCGATCGGTGCTGATGGCGTAATGGCTGAGGTTCACCCTGATCCGTCAGTCGCACTTTCTGACTCTGCTCAGCAAATGGCGATTCCTGAATTCGAAAAATGGCTGAATGAACTGAAGCCAATGGTGAAAGTCAACGCTTAATTGAACAATCCAAAAGGCCGCGCCTGCGGCCTTTTTTTATGCTTTCTCGTTTATTTAGTTATAAAAACCAAGTATACGTTTTCATCATCTATAAAAACGTGTATAATTTCATGAGAAGTAATTAAATTTGATGAATAATGAAAAATAATGTACACTACTGACTTACGCTTACAAATCATAAACGACATAAATTCGGACATTATGACATTTCTCTACATAAAGTGTTTATGCTATAGATAAGGATAAGTGTATCCAGTAAAAGGAGTGGTTTTAGGATGAGCAATATTACGATCTACGATGTAGCGAGAGAAGCTAATGTAAGCATGGCAACCGTTTCCCGTGTCGTGAACGGCAACCCGAATGTAAAACCGACAACGAGAAAAAAAGTCTTGGAAGCCATTGAACGTCTCGGTTACCGTCCAAACGCGGTGGCAAGAGGGCTGGCAAGTAAAAAAACAACAACTGTAGGTGTCATCATTCCCGATATCTCAAGCATTTTCTATTCAGAGCTTGCGCGCGGAATTGAAGATATCGCGACAATGTATAAATACAATATTATTTTGAGCAACTCTGACCAAAACATGGAGAAAGAGCTGCACTTGTTAAACACAATGCTCGGCAAACAAGTGGACGGCATCGTGTTTATGGGCGGAAACATTACGGACGAGCATGTGGCGGAATTTAAGCGTTCTCCAGTGCCGATTGTACTTGCCGCTTCTGTAGAAGAGCAGGAGGAAACACCGTCAGTCGCTATCGATTACGAACAGGCGATTTATGATGCCGTGAAGCTTTTGGTTGATAAAGGACATACAGACATCGCGTTCGTTTCCGGACCAATGGCAGAACCGATCAACCGTTCGAAAAAACTCCAAGGCTACAAACGTGCGCTTGAAGAAGCGAACCTTCCGTTTAATGAACAATTTGTAGCTGAAGGGGATTACACATATGATTCCGGACTCGAAGCACTGCAGCATCTGATGAGCCTGGATAAAAAACCGACAGCCATTCTTTCTGCAACTGATGAAATGGCACTCGGCATTATCCATGCCGCTCAGGATCAGGGCTTATCCATTCCGGAGGATCTCGACATTATCGGTTTTGATAATACAAGATTAAGCCTCATGGTTCGTCCTCAGCTTTCAACAGTTGTTCAGCCGACATATGATATCGGCGCCGTTGCGATGAGACTGCTGACGAAGCTCATGAATAAAGAGCCGGTTGAAGAGCATATCGTCGAACTGCCGCACCGTATAGAGCTTAGAAAGTCAACCAAGTCATAAGAAAAACAAAGAGCAAGCTTCACCTTTATGGTGAATTCTTGCTTTTTTCATGGGGAGAAATGATGAAACGTTTTGATTATCTTACACCTGTTGGATTTGTGTTAGGAACGATTATTATTGTTATCGGGATTATTTCAGGATCGGGAGTAAGCGGTTTCCGCTCTTTTCTTGATCTGACCTCTTTCTTCATCGTAACAGGGGGACTTTGCGCCGCTGTTTTTATCAGTTTTCCGCCAAGTGAGCTGAAAAAAGCGCCCTCTGTGTTAAAGCAGGCATTCATCCGCCAGGAAGACAATGTGAAAGATCTTGTGAAAACCTTTGTTTCCCTTTCCGATCACGCGCGAAAACACGGGCTTTTATCATTGGATGATCAGGCTCGGGAAATCAAAGATCCATTCTTGAAAAAAGGGCTGCTTTTAGCGATTGACGGCTGGGATGAAGAAACGATTCGGCTCGTCATGGATTCAGAAATCGCAGCAATGGAGGAACGGCACCGAAAAGGGCGGCGAGTTTTTGAAAAAGCGGGAGAATTCGCTCCGGCATGGGGAATGATCGGAACACTCGTCGGGCTTGTGCTGATGCTCAAAAACTTAAACGACCCGCATATGCTCGGACCAAACATGGCCATTGCGCTTCTGACGACTTTATATGGTTCATTACTGGCAAATATGGTCTTCAACCCGATCGCGGCTAAGCTTGAAGAGAAAACAGAAAGTGAAATTTTCATCAAGCAGGTAATGGTGGAAGGGATTATCGGTGTTCAATCCGGAAAAAACCCGCGCAACCTTGAAAGCCAGCTGGTCGTTTTCAGCTCACGGGAAGAATGGCAGAAGCAGCCAAAACAAGTAAAAACAAAAAAGGGATCTGTACATGAAGCTTAGAAGAGAACGTTTTGAAAGAAGGAATGGAAGCGGAAAAAACAGTCAATCTTCATCCAGCTGGATGGTAACCTTTACAGATCTGATCACCTTGATCCTTGTGTTCTTTATTTTACTCTTTTCGATGTCCCAAATCGATCTGCAAAAATTCAAAGCGGCAGTGGACTCGATCCAGAAGGAAGGCAACGGGCTTCAGCCGGACCAAACATCCATAGAAAAAAAGAATACATCCCCATCTGATACGAAGAAGCAAGAGGATCAGCAGGATCAGCTTCTCAAGAAAGTAAATACATATATAAAAGACAATCATTTGAAGGCCCAAATGACAGCCAAACGGGATGAACGCGGTGTCGTGCTCGTTCTTCAGGAGGCTGTGCTGTTTGATACAGGTGAGGCAAAGGTGCTGAAAAATGCCGAAACACTTCTTCACCAAATTGCCGTTCTTCTTCAAACCATTCCAAATGACATTCAGGTGGAGGGGCATACAGACAGCCGAAACATTTCGACATACCGATACCCGTCGAACTGGGAGCTATCAGCAGCACGGGCAAGTGGGGTTATTCAATACTTCACGTCTAAAGAGAAGCTTCCCTCCAAGCGCTTTATTGCTGTCGGTTATGCGGATACAAAGCCAGTAAAGGATAACAAGACAAATGAACACATGAAGGAAAATCGGCGTGTGGAAATAGTGATTAAAAAATCAAAAACGACCTCTTCGTAAAGGTCGTTTTTTACTTTGTTCTTTGCTGTTCAGAACGTATCGCATATAATGCTTTGCTGACAGTTTGGGCATTTTTTTCTGTAATTTCAGGCTTGCGGGGAATCGGAGGATATAAATCAGCCGGATCGCTCCAGCTCGACGGAAGGGCCACGGGGCATTGTTTTTGCCATTTAGCAATCCATTCCGGCGGGATCTCGTGTCCCGGGTCAATTCCCTTCATTTCAAGCCATATTCTGGCCCAGGCGCGGGGCACGACGCGCCAAATATCATATCCGCCGCCTCCGACTGCAATCCATTTCCCTCCGCAATATTGATGAGCCAAAGTGTGTGCAAGACGGGGGATTTCTTCGTATATATTGATTGTTGCTGATAAATGCGTCAGCGGGTCGTAGTAATGGGCATCGGCGCCGTTTTGGCTGATAATGACATCGGGCTTGAAATAAGCGGCGACTTCTGAAGCTGCTGTCCGGTAAGCCTCAAGAAAAGAATCATCCTCTGTAAAAGCGTCAAGCGGGATATTAAAGGAATAGCCATATCCTTTTCCGCTGCCTTTTTCTTGGATCTGACCGGTTCCAGGGAATAAATACCTTCCTGTTTCATGAATGGACAGCGTGCATACGTCAGGATTATCGTAAAAGGTAAATTGCACACCGTCCCCGTGGTGGGCGTCGGTATCAATATAAAGTACCCTGGATCTGTATTTTTTCTGGATATATTGAATCGCCACAGCGCTGTCATTATATATGCAAAACCCTGAAGCTCTCCCACGAAAGCCGTGATGAAGCCCTCCGCCAAGGTTTGCCGCATGCAGGGCTTGTCCTGACATGACCCAGTCTGCGGCCGTTAAAGTGCCGCCGACCAAGAGTGATGCCGCTTCGTGCATGCCGGCAAAGACGGGTGTGTCTTCAGTGCCGAGCCCGTAGCTTTCTCCTTCTTCAGCGGGAAGCTTTCCGGCGCCCGCAAGCTTTACGGCCTGAATGTAATCGTCCGTGTGGACAAGGGAAAGCTCCTCTTCTGAAGCGAGTCTGGGGGTGACAATGTCTCCATCATCAAAGGCATTGATCGTCTTAAGCAAATCATATGTTAACAGAACCCGCTGCTGATTAAAGGGATGCTCCTGATGAAACATATAGGTTTGGTAGGATGGAGAATAGATAAATACACTGTCTCTCATAGCAGATCCCTTTGCTCTGACGGCCATAAGACGTGGTGTCCATTTCTTTGTAATGCCTGCAAAAACGGCAGCGGATTCATCGTTTTTACACGGAAGACAAGCACTTTTACACCGGGATCGTCATGCGGATAAACAAGCACGCTTAATATTTTCACTTGAAGGTCTTGGCAAAGACTGCTGATCTCAGCGAGGCTTTTGGTGATGTCGTTTACTTTTATCTCAATTTGCGATCCCGGCTGGTCAGCGCCTGTCAATTTGACAAACGTCCGCAGCAAATCGGTTTTTGTTAAAATGCCTATTAATTTTTGATGGTGTACCACTGGAAGGCAGCCGATGCCATGCTCGTAGAACACGGCTGATATTTCTTCGACAAAATCTAACGGGTGGACGCAGACAACATCCTTTTTCATAATTGAATCTACGCTTCGTGTGAGAAATAGGCTTCGTTTGTTTTCTTCAAAAATACTCGGGCTGGCCTGTTTCATGTCTCTGTCTGTAATCATGCCGATCACGTGTCGTTCTTCATCTACAACAGGCAGATGCCTGATATGGAATTCCTTCAGTTTGCATATTGCTGTTTCAAGCGTATCCGTCTTCGTTAATGTAATGACATCTCTTTTCATGATTTGCTCAACAATCATTATTTTTTCCCCTTTGCCAGTGTCAGTTAATACATATAACGATGATAAAAACGGAGCCTGTCAAATTGCTCAATTGATTCTTGGCTGACGTTTTTCCCAATGCGGGCCATCAGACAGTTTGCAGGGTGGGAGCTGATCTCCGGCTCATCCGTTGCAAACCAGACCAATCCGCCTGCATTCATCATCTTTTCCATGATCTTTCTGTATTCCCACACATCTTTTTTCATCCCTTTTAAATCCCAATGCCAGTAATATTCTGTCGTCATCACAATGTAGTTTTCCATTTGTTCATCCATCATGCTGACGGTCAGGAGCGTCTTTCCGACAGCGCATCCCCGATAGTCCGGCGCTACTTCGATGGCTCCGAGCTCAATCAAATCCTCCATATTTCCTTCAGACCATCTTTCGAGCGGGTCAGGATATAAATACGTGACATAGCCGATAATGGTTCGGCCATCTCTGGCAATAATAATGCGCCCTTCGGGAAGGCCTGCAATGTCGACTAGCGCTTCATGCTGCTCGCGAGGCGGGCGAAATGCGGTTAAATCTTTATGAAACTCATAACCTGCCAAATCCTCTGGAGAGACAGGCCCTTCTATCAGTAAAGAGCCGGTTGCTGTTTTGATGTTTGCTGAATGGTATGTTTTATGATGTTCCACTAATTCACCGTCCCATCAATTCTTATCAAAAATACATGCCTTCTTTAAGAATACCAAATTATAAAGCGTTTTCAATATGGTTTATATTTTAAAAATTGAGAAGAATATGAATATATACTATAATAATTGTGACAACTTCAGCAAAGGGGGATGTTTGGGCATGAATTTGAAAGCGTTACCAGCAATAGAGGGGGATCATAACTTAAAAAACTATGAAGAAACGTACCGGCATTTTGATTGGGCCGAGGCAGAGAAACATTTCTCTTGGCATGAGACAGGGAAACTGAATGCGGCGTATGAAGCGATTGACCGCCATGCCGAATCGTTTCGAAAAAACAAAGTAGCGCTTTATTATAAAGACGCAAAAAGGGATGAAAAATACACATTTAAAGAAATGAAGGAAGAATCAAACAGAGCCGGGAATGTGCTGAGACGGTATGGAAATGTGGAAAAAGGGGACCGCGTTTTTATTTTTATGCCGAGATCACCCGAGCTTTATTTTATTATGCTTGGCGCAATCAAAATTGGCGCCATCGCCGGGCCGCTGTTCGAAGCATTTATGGAGGGAGCGGTGAAAGATCGGCTTGAAAACAGTGAGGCAAAGGTTGTTGTCACAACACCTGAGCTGCTGGAGAGAATACCGGTAGACAAACTGCCTCACTTGCAGCATGTCTTCGTAGTCGGGGGAGAGGCTGAGAGCGGCACGAATATCATCAATTATGATGAAGCAGCGAAACAGGAAAGCACAAGACTGGATATCGAATGGATGGATAAAAAAGACGGCTTTCTGCTTCACTATACATCAGGTTCCACTGGTACGCCAAAGGGCGTGCTGCATGTCCATGAAGCGATGATTCAGCAATATCAAACAGGAAAGTGGGTCCTTGATTTAAAGGAAGAAGACATTTATTGGTGCACGGCTGATCCAGGCTGGGTGACAGGTACGGTATACGGCATTTTTGCACCGTGGCTGAACGGAGCGACAAATGTCATCGTCGGCGGACGTTTCAGCCCGGAAAGCTGGTATGGTACGATTGAACAGCTTGGCGTCAATGTCTGGTACAGCGCGCCGACCGCTTTTCGGATGCTGATGGGAGCGGGAGATGAAATGGCTGCGAAATATGATCTAACTTCACTCCGGCATGTGCTCAGTGTCGGTGAGCCGCTAAATCCGGAAGTCATCAGATGGGGACATAAAGTTTTTAACAAACGAATTCATGATACATGGTGGATGACAGAAACGGGCAGTCAGCTTATCTGCAACTATCCTTGCATGGATATTAAACCGGGTTCAATGGGTAAGCCGATTCCAGGAGTGGAGGCAGCGATCGTTGACAATCAAGGCAACGAGCTTCCGCCGTACCGAATGGGCAATCTCGCCATCAAAAAGGGCTGGCCTTCCATGATGCATACCATTTGGAATAACCCTGAAAAGTATGAATCGTATTTCATGCCGGGCGGCTGGTATGTGTCTGGGGATTCTGCTTACATGGATGAAGAGGGATACTTTTGGTTCCAAGGCAGAGTTGATGACGTCATCATGACCTCCGGTGAGCGCGTCGGCCCATTTGAAGTGGAAAGCAAGCTGGTCGAACATCCGGCTATTGCAGAAGCAGGCGTAATCGGAAAACCTGACCCGGTGCGTGGAGAAATCATTAAAGCCTTTATTGCACTCAGGGAAGGATTTGAGCCTTCTGATAAACTGAAAGAAGAGATCCGCCTATTCGTAAAGCAGGGTCTTGCAGCCCATGCGGCTCCGCGTGAGATCGAATTTAAAGATAAGCTTCCGAAAACCCGAAGCGGAAAGATCATGAGGCGCGTGCTGAAGGCATGGGAGCTTAATCTTCCTGCTGGAGATCTGTCAACAATGGAGGATTAAAAGGCGGCGTTGACACAGGATTTTATTTATGTTAAAAATGATATAGCTTCATATGAAAAGGTAAAGATTGAGACAAGTAGAATATCCTTACGTTCCAGAGAGCTGATGGCCGGTGAAAATCAGCACAGACGGATATATCGAATACACTCATGAACCGCTTTTGCAAACAAAGCCGGCCAGGCTTTCAGTAGTGAAAGAACGGACCTGATCCGTTATCAGGCAAAGTGATAAGACGAATGTTTGCATTCTCTTATTAGTAGGGTGGTACCGCGATAATCAATCGTCCCTTCGTGTAAACGAAGGGGCGTTTTTTATTTTAATCAAAAAAGGAGCTTTATCTTATGACAAACTTACTTGAAGACTTATCCTTCCGCGGATTGATTCAGCAAATGACAGATGAAGAAGGGTTAAATAAACAGCTGAATGAAGAAAAAATCCGCTTGTACTCAGGCTTTGACCCGACAGCAGACAGCTTGCATATCGGACACCTGCTGCCTATTTTAACACTTCGCCGTTTTCAGCTTGCGGGGCATCATCCGATTGCGCTTGTGGGCGGCGCGACGGGCCTCATCGGTGATCCAAGCGGAAAAAAAGCAGAGCGTACATTAAACACTGCTGACATCGTATCCGAATGGTCCCAAAAAATCAAAAACCAGCTGTCCAGATTTCTAGATTTTGAAGCAGCAGAAAACCCAGCTGTCATCGCGAACAACTTTGACTGGATCGGCAAAATGAATGTGATCGATTTCCTTCGTGACGTTGGTAAAAATTTCGGCATCAATTACATGCTGGCAAAAGATACGGTCAGCTCAAGAATTGAATCAGGCATCTCGTACACTGAATTCAGCTACATGATTCTTCAATCTTATGATTTCTTAAATCTTTACAGAGACAAAAACTGTAAACTGCAAATCGGCGGAAGCGATCAGTGGGGCAATATCACAGCGGGTCTTGAACTGATCAGAAAATCAGAAGAAGAAGGAGCAAAAGCGTTCGGCCTAACGATTCCGCTTGTCACAAAAGCAGACGGCACGAAGTTCGGAAAAACGGAAGGCGGCGCGATCTGGCTTGATAAAGAAAAAACATCGCCATATGAATTCTATCAATTCTGGATCAACACAGACGACCGTGACGTTGTCAAATACTTGAAATACTTTACGTTCCTTTCAAAAGAGGAAATTGAAGCATACGCTGAAAAAACAGAAACGGCGCCAGAAAAACGTGAAGCGCAAAAACGCCTGGCAGAAGAAGTGACATCACTTGTTCACGGACGCGAGGCGCTGGAGCAAGCCATCAACATCTCCCAAGCGCTGTTCAGCGGCAATATTAAAGAGCTTTCTGCTCAAGACGTAAAAGTAGGCTTTAAAGATGTTCCTTCTATGGAAGTTGACAGCACCCAAGAGCTTTCACTTGTAGATGTGTTGGTGCAATCTAAATTATCTCCTTCTAAACGCCAAGCGCGTGAAGACATCCAAAACGGAGCTGTTTACATTAACGGCGAACGCCAAACAGAAATAAATTATACCCTATCGGCTGAAGACCGCATCGAAAATCAATTTACTGTTCTGCGCCGCGGGAAGAAAAAATACTTCCTTGTGACGTATAAATAAGAAAAAGATCCTTTGCCACTGAAGGCAAAGGATCTTTTTGTTTACCGCATAGGAATGAAAGGAAAAGAGTATATTAGATAGGGCAAACACGATCAACCACATCACCTTTTAAAAGAAAGGAGCGCTAAAGCGTGAATCTCATGTGCACGATTGCAAAAGAACGGATACAGCGGGATTATTGGGAGCGGCAGGCGCAAGATAGTGTTGGCCAGCAAGAGGCGAATGACGAAACAGACGATAAAAAAACCCCGACCGCATAGCGGCAGGGGTTTTTAAAACGATTAACGAGAGTAGAACTCAACGATAAGCGCTTCGTTAATTTCCGGAGCAAGTTCAGAACGCTCAGGAAGACGAGTGAAAGTACCTTCAAGCTTTTCAGCGTCGAAAGTAAGGTATTCAGGAACGAAGTTGTTCACTTCAACAGATTCTTTGATGATAGAAAGGTTTCTTGATTTTTCGCGAACACCGATTGTTTGACCAGGTTTCACTAGGTAAGACGGGATGTCAACGCGGCTTCCGTCTACAAGAATGTGACCGTGGTTAACCAATTGGCGAGCTTGACGGCGAGTACGTGCTAAACCTAGCTTGTACACAACGTTATCAAGACGAGAATCTAAAAGAATCATGAAGTTTTCACCGTGTTTACCAGCTAGTTTGCCAGCTTTGTCAAACAAAGTGCGGAATTGACGTTCGTTTACACCGTACATGTGACGAAGCTTTTGCTTTTCTTGCAATTGCAAACCGTATTCTGATAATTTTTTACGTTGTCCTGGGCCGTGTGGACCTGGAGCGTAAGGGCGTTTTTCTAATTCTTTTCCTGTACCGCTAAGAGAGATTCCTAGACGGCGGGACAGTTTCCAAGATGGACCTGTATAGCGAGCCATAATGTGACTCCTCCTTTGGTTTTATTTTTGTGGAAAATAAAAACCGTCTGCTCTATTCGACCATGCACATTTTGTTTTCATGTATCCTCGCTCCAGCAGCAGAGAGTTACACGATACACCTTATTGATAAGGAACAAAATGAAAACATAGAAGCTGAACAAAAAGGCTGCAATATTTCACACAAAGGTCATTATATAATTTATTTGTTTTGAAGTCAACCATTTCTCCATTATTGCTTCACCGTTTATGATATAATAAACAAAAATTAGTGGTAAACTTTTAGGTGATAAAAACATGGTAGAACAAACTAAAGATCAATTATCCGCCTTTCATTATCATATGCTTGATTTTTTATTAACCAAATCTGAAAAAGTCACATTCACCGACTCTTTCATATGGCTGACTTCGGCTATTCAAACCTATTTTTCAACCCTTTGTGTTTCGCTTACACCGTCATCATCAGACTTTGTGACAAAACAGGCAGATGGAGAAGCGCGTTTTTCCGCTTCAAAAATAAACGCTTCATGTTACCTGATTGAGGACGGCTCCGGCAGGTGTTTCCATCTTGCGTGCAGGCAGGATGAAGAGATTCCTGAAGGGCTTCCGGACGTGGTTGCTTCGTTTTTAAACCAGTCGATGAAACAGGAAAGACTCTATAATAAAACGATCTACCAAAAAAAGATATACAAAATGACGGAGCTGTTCCATTCACTGCTTGATCAGACAGATGTGCTGAAGCAGCTTTTAGAAAGCTTGACCAGCACATTTTCTCTTTTTGAGTTTTCTTTATTTATATCGCACGATCAAGACCAATGTTTAGGGATTCCTGCAAAAGAGCTGTATATGGAAGGGGAAAAATCCGATTCCTTTGCGCTCAAAGTGTATTTGTCCGGAGACATTTTGCGGAAAAATGAATCTGCCGCCTATATTCCGATCAAAGGACAGCAGGGCACATACGGGGTGTTGAAGGCTGAAGGAACGGGTGACAGCTTTCTTGCTGATGCCTGCCTTGATGAAATGTCGATGTTAGCAAACGCCGCGGGAAAAGCGTTTGAAAATGCCCAGCTCTACGAACAATCCAAAGCAAGCATCGCAAATTTGGAATTGATTAATGAAACATCACGACGCCTGAATCAGCGGCTGACATTGACTGATACAATGAATGATCTGGCTGTGAGAATGGCAGAATCGTTTCAGGCAGAAGAAGTGGGATTTTTTCATATAGACCATTTTGAAAACCTAACATTGCTCCCAGGCAGCACAGCATTTTTTAAAGAAGCGAAGCAGTCAGATTTTTATAATGAGCTGAAAGAAAAGCTGTATGAAGGTGAAAAAGGGGTTTTCATCGGGAATGGCCAGTCTGTTTTTGGGAAGGCGGGGTACGGCTCGCTGATGGCTGCTCCGATGATTCAAAACGACCGGCTTTTAGGCTTTGCGGTTTTATTGAAACAGGAGCTGTACGCTTTTACATTTGAAATGTACAAGCTGTTTCAGGCGCTGATTCATCACGCGACACTGGCTGTAACCAATTCAATGCTTCGCGACCGCCTTGAGCATCTCGTGAAAACAGATCAGCTGACTGAACTGTTTTCACGAGCGTATTTAGATGAAAAAATCCAATACAGCATGAAAATCCACCAAAAGGGTGTTTTTATTCTTGTTGATATTGATAATTTTAAAAATGTAAATGATACGTACGGCCATCAGACTGGGGACGAGATTTTAATTCAAGTCGCTTCAGTGATTAAAAGCAACATCCGAAAGCATGATGTCGGTGCCCGCTGGGGAGGCGAGGAACTGGCGATTTATTTGCCAAATGTGCCGGTTGCAGTGGGGAAACGGATTACCGAGCGACTGGTTTACGCAGTCAGAAAAAATACGAAACCCGAGGTAACCATTTCCTGCGGTATCTCCTGCTGGACGACAGAAACAAAAAAGTCGCTGAAAGAGCTTGTGCATGAGGCAGATGAAGCGCTCTACAGCGCGAAACGGAGCGGGAAAAACCGCTTGATGATTCATGACTCAATAAAATAAAAAAAGCCCAAAACGATATCAGTTTTGGGCTTTTATATTACTGCGCTAACGCTTTTTCTAGCGTTTCGGCAAATTGAGTTAAGTATTTTTCATCAATTTCGTCGAAACGGTTTTTCACTGGGCTGTCGATGTCCAAGACGCCGACAATTTTTCCGTCTACACGAATCGGAAGCACAATTTCTGATTGGGACGCTGCATCGCAGGCGATATGTCCAGGAAACGCGTTTACATCCTCAACACGTTCCACTTTTCCGTTTGCGTACGCTGTGCCGCAAACCCCTCTGCCGAAAGGAATCCGAACACATGCCGGGAGGCCTTGGAACGGACCTAACACAAGCTGTCCATCCTCTTCTTTGGCAAAATAGAAACCCGCCCAGTTGACTTCAGGCAGCGAATGATACAGCAGTGCTGAGGCATTTGCATAGTTAGCTATTTGGTCTGTTTCGTCTTCGGTCATGGCTTCGAGCTGTTTTAGCAGAAGCTGATAGTCTTTTTCTTTATCTCCAGATTGTTTTTCGACATGGAACATGGAAAACCCTCACTTTTTCTATAATATAAAACAAAGTTCCGGCTTTTCTGCCGGCATTTGTCGATAAGTTCTTACAGGAACAGCGGCTTTCTGCTTGAATAGTATCAAGAGGAAGGAGTGAGCCGTATGAAAGTAAGCACCAAAGACAAAATTATTGAATCTGCTGTCATGCTTTTTAACCAAAAAGGATTTTCTGGCACGTCTGTCCGTGAAATCGCAAAGTCAGCTGATGTAAATGTTGCGCACATCTCCTACTATTTTAAAGGCAAAGGAGGCTTGATGGAAAACTTAGTTTCAGAGTTTTACGAGGGCTACAGCAAAACGCTTGAAACAGCGGCAAGCAATATCTCTTCTCAAAGCACGCAGGAACAGCTTCTTCAATTGGTTTTCGATATTTTATCCTATCAGCATAATCATCGTCAATTAACTCGTTTTGTCTACCGGGAAGTCACAATTGACTCCACATTAATCAGGGAAATTATGTCGACATATCTAATGAAGGAAAAGTATATCTTCCAGCTGATCATTGAGGAAGGAGAAAAACAGCGTGAATATTTAACGCTGCCGCTGCCTCATTTTATTCTCCAATTAAAATCTCTCTTGATGATGCCCTATCTCCAGCCTCAATATATTTCAGAAGTACTCTACATGCAGCCGCACGAGCCGTATTTTTATAAAATGTATTTTGAAGAAATCAAGATTTGGATCAGAAGCGTCTTCCGGACAGGAGACGTGGCGCTCACCAACTAGCACCGTTCCAAAAACGCCTCATACGCATATCCGACATCTCCCGCTTGATGGGCATCTGACCCAAACACAAGCGGGATCTTCTTTTGCTTCGCTTCATTCAGCATCCAATCCTCGATATAAATACCGCCAGCGTAAGTTTTTCTTAAGCCGGAAGTATTGAAGTCGAGCTCCATTCCGTTTTCTTCAATGGCATTCAGGCACAGGGAAACGAGGCCGCGAATATGTTCTGACATGCTGTATGGAAACAGCTTGATGAATTTTTGGACGAGTGTGATGTGACCGACTCTTTTTGGCTTATAAACGCCGAGAGATGCTACAATGGAAGAATAGATACTCCGGTAATATTGTTCATATACCGCTTCAATGCTTCCGCAGGCTGAAATCAGCTCTTTGAAGGTATGCTCGTCATAATCAAGGCATAGATAGGAAGAGTCTGTGCGCAAAAAATGAACGGATAAGATGCTGTCATCTAAATATGGCCCGTATGTGTCTAGGAATAATGTAATTTCGTCTTCAAATTCAGCGATATAATCGACTTCAAGCCCTGTCCGTATGCTAAGCTGTCCGCGATATTCTTTTTTTAATCCGGAAATTTCATGAATATAGCGTTCCAAAGAAGCTTGCGCCATCGCGCTGTCTTTCAGCGGCGTGGGATCGGTAAAAGAGGGCGGCAATGGGGCGTGTTCGGTAAAAGTAATCGATTCGAACCCTTTTTTTAAGGCTTCTTCTGCATATTGTCTGAGTGTGTCATTGGAGCCGTGAGGGCAAAATGGTGTGTGAATATGTCCGTCTCGCTTTTGCATTGATGTCACCCCATGAAAAAATAGTCAAATCCTGCCGATTTTGCACAAAAAGTTTTTGATTTCTGGTCAAAAAATGTTTGTTACATGGTATCATAATAACAATGAAAACGACAGTTTTTCTCAATACATATCCTGAAATCTTTCTGAATAAATAAAACACCCTGACAGATTAAGGTAAACAGCAAGGGGGCTCATTATGGAGTTTGTCATTGGATTATTAATTGTACTGCTTGCGCTGTTTGCGGCAGGCTACTTTTTCAGGAAAAAAATCTACGCCGAAATCGACCGGCTGGAATCGTGGAAGATTGAAATTCTGAATCGGTCGATCGTGGAAGAAATGTCTAAAATAAAACATTTAAAAATGACGGGTCAGACAGAAGAGTTCTTTGAGAAGTGGCGTGAAGAATGGGATGAGATTGTCACAGCCCACATGCCGAAAGTTGAAGAGCTCCTTTATGATGCCGAGGAAAATGCAGACAAATACCGGTTTAAAAAGGCCAATCAAGTGCTCGTTCATATCGACGACCTGCTGACAGCGGCTGAATCAAGCATTGAAAAGATTCTTCGGGAAATCAGCGATCTTGTCACAAGTGAGGAAAAGAGCCGTGAAGAGATTGAACAGGTGAGGGAGCGCTATTCGAAATCTCGAAAAAACCTGCTGGCTTACAGCCACCTTTACGGGGAGCTTTATGACAGCCTTGAAAAGGATCTGGACGAAATTTGGAGCGGCATCAAACAATTTGAAGAAGAAACAGAAGGCGGAAACTATATTACTGCACGAAAAGTACTGCTTGAGCAGGACCGCAATCTTGAACGGCTTCAGTCATACATAGATGATGTGCCGAAGCTGTTAGCTGACTGTAAACAGACGGTGCCCGGACAGATTGCAAAGCTCAAGGATGGCTATGGCGAAATGAAAGAAAAAGGGTACAAGCTTGAGCATATCCAGCTTGATAAGGAATTAGAAAATCTGTCAAACCAGCTGAAACGAGCGGAACATGTCCTGATGACTGAGCTGGATATTGATGAAGCGTCCGCAATCCTGCAGCTCATTGACGAAAATATTCAATCTGTTTATCAGCAGCTGGAGGGCGAAGTTGAAGCCGGTCAATCCGTACTAAGCAAAATGCCTGAATTGATTATTGCTTACGACAAGCTTAAAGAAGAGAAAGAGCATACGAAGGCGGAAACTGAGCTGGTGAAGGAAAGCTACAGGCTGACAGCCGGTGAGCTCGGCAAACAGCAGGCTTTTGAAAAGCGCCTTGATGAAATTGGAAAGCTGCTATCATCCGTTAAAGATAAGCTTGATGCAGAGCATGTCGCTTACTCACTTTTAGTAGAAGAAGTTGCTTCAATAGAGAAGCAAATTGAAGAAGTGAAAAAAGAGCATGCCGAGTATCGTGAAAATCTGCAAGCGCTGAGAAAAGAAGAGCTTCAGGCGAGGGAGACGCTCAGCAATTTGAAAAAAACAATTTCTGAGACAGCTAGACTGCTGAAGACTAGCAACATTCCAGGGATTCCGAGCCATATTCAAGAGATGCTGGAGAACGCGCATCATCATATTCAAGAAACAGTCAATCAACTAAACGAACTTCCATTAAATATGGAAGAAGCCGGAGCCCATTTGAAGCAAGCAGAAGAAATCGTCAACAGGGCAAGCCGGGAATCAGAGGAACTTGTCGAGCAGGTCATCCTCATTGAAAAAATCATTCAGTTCGGAAACCGGTTCAGAAGCCAGAATCATATTTTATCTGAACAGCTGAAAGAAGCGGAAAGACGTTTTTATGCTTTTGATTATGACGACTCTTATGAAATTGCAGCTGCCGCTGTAGAAAAGGCTGCGCCAGGTGCAGTTGAAAAAATCAAAGCAGACATATCCGCTTAGATAATCACGACTATGAAAAAGAGCCCGCAGTGTAATGAGCAGGCTCTTTTTTTCATTGCAAAACGCCTGCGCAATAACGCAGGCGTTCTGTGACATTAACTTATTTCATTAAGCTGTTTGGATGGTCCGATGAATAAGGTCAGCACATAGCCGATAACCGCTCCGACGATTCCTGGAAGCACCCAGCCGATGCCGAGGCTGTAAAGAGGAAGATTCGCATTTAGAAACACATCTAAAGATCCAAGTGAAAAACCGGCTGCTTTGATACCGTCTAAAATACTGAAAAGTCCTGTACCGATCAAGCAAGCGATGTACACTTCGCGTCTTTCTTTAAAGATCTTATCGATGAAGGAAAGAACGATAATGACAATGGCAAGCGGATAGATAGCTGATAAAATAGGAACAGAAAACGCGATAATTTGCGCGAGTCCGAAATTCGCAATGATCAAGCTGAATAACGTGACAATCGTAACGACAATTTTATATGATAATGCCGGAATAAGTTTTGAAAAATATTGGCCGCAAGATGTGACAAGGCCGATGCTTGTTGTTAAACATGCGACTGTAATCGCTGCTCCGAGTACGATGTTGCCCAATGACCCGAATAAATAATGGGAAGACGCAGATAAAATTTTAGCTCCTTCACCAACAGGACCGATGGCATTTGTGCTTGTTGCACCTAAATAAGCAAGGGATACATAAATGAAAGTCAGGCCTAAAGCTGCAATCACACCTGCTTTAATGCAGGCTGCAGCAAGAGCTTTAGACTGTGTAACGCCTTTGCTTTTTACAGCATTTACAACGACAACGCCAAATACAATTGAAGCAAGTGCGTCCATTGTTTTATAGCCTTCTAAAAATCCTTTAAAAACCGGTGTTCCTTTATATGCTTCTGTCACGGCGCCCAATCCGCCCATCGGCGTGAAGATGGCTTTGAGAACAATGATTAAAATAATCGTGAATTTGATGGGAGTCAGAATTTTTCCGACTCGATCGACAACCTTGGATGGGTTTAACGCTAAATAGTACGTAACGCCGAAAAAGATAAGTGTAAATATTAATAAAGAAAGTCTTTCTGGTACGCCAGTCAAAAACGGAACAGCGCCAATTTCATATGAAACAGTTCCTGTTCTCGGGATGGCGAATAATGGTCCGATTGATAAATAAAGCACGACAGTAAAGATTGTGCCGAAAACAGGGTGCGCTTTGTCAGCAAGGCCTTTAGCGTCCTTACCGGTTAATGCGATGGCGATAATGCCGAGAAGCGGCAGGCCTACCCCTGTCAGTAAAAATCCGCCGATGGCCTTCCAGACGTTGTGTCCGGCTGCTTGTCCAAGTTCCGGCGGATAGATCATATTTCCTGCTCCAAAGAATAACGCAAATAGCATGAAACCAATAATAATGGTATCTTTGACAGGCAGTGAGTGTTTCATGAAAAAAATCCTCCTAATAATTATGTTAAAATATTCTGTCAATTAATTGTCAGATAATATGACGAAACGAACAAATCTTATTATATGGTAAAAAAATTAGAAGTCAATACTAGTTTTTCGTAATTTTCTATTAAATTTTGTTATGGTAACATAAATATCATACCTTGTACCGCTTTCATAAAGGAGTAAAAAAGATGATATATTTAGATAATAGTTCAACGACGAAGCCTTACGATGAAGTCTTGAACGTATATGAACAGACAAGCAGCCGATACTTTGGCAATCCTTCATCTTTGCACCGATATGGAGCCGAAACGGAACAGCTGCTTCAAGCAGCCAAAAATCAAATCAAAAGGTCCTTAGGCCTAAAAAAATATGATATTGTATTTACATCAGGCGCCACAGAAGCCAATAATGCGGCTTTAAAAGGAGCGGCTTTGTCAAAGATAAAAACAGGCAAACATATCATTGCCACTTCTATTGAACATCCATCCGTTACGGAATCGTTAGAACAGCTGAAAGAGTTGTTCGGGTTTGATATCACTTATCTTTCTGTGAATGAAGACGGATTTGTTTCTATTGAAGATCTAAAAGCAGCCATCCGTCCCGATACCGTGCTTGTCAGCATGATGCATGTGAACAATGAAGTCGGTTCCGTGCAGCCGATTGAAGCGGCAGGGGAAGTGCTGAAGAAGCACCCGAACATTTTGTTCCACGTCGATTATGTGCAGGGCATCTATAAAGTGCCCTTGGCAATTGAAAAGGCCGGCATTGATCTATGTTCAATTTCGGGGCATAAATTTCACGGCCTAAAGGGGACAGGCGCACTTATTGTAAAAGAGGGAACACGCCTTATTCCGCTCATAACGGGAGGCTCTCAGCAAAAAGGCATACGGGCCGGAACAGAACATACTGCTGGTGCGGTTTCGCTTGCCAAGGCCATTAATCTTGCCTCTGCTGATTTTGACACACGGCTTGACACGATGACTGCCGCAAAGGAATTGTTTATGAAAAGGCTGAGTGAAATTGAGGGCGTCGTTATCAACACGCCTCAAATGAATAGCGCGCCGCACATTATTAATTTCTCTGTACCGGGGATTAAAGCGGAAGTGCTTTTACACATGCTTGAGGAACAGGATATATTCGTCTCCACAACATCGGCTTGCTCGGCAAAAGAACATAAGCCCAGCAAGGTTCTCTTAGAGATGGGCAAAGGAGAGCAGATTGCCGGAAGCAGCATCAGAATCAGTTTAAATTACAGCCAGACAAGCGATGTGGCAGAACCGTTTATGAACGCGCTTCGTCCTGGTATCAAAAAATTAAGGGAAATGATGAGGTAGAACATGAATTACGATCATATATTAATTCGTTTTGGGGAAATTTCGACCAAAGGCAAAAACAGAAAAAGCTTTATTGAGCGCTTAAAACAAAACATCAGACTCGTTTTGAAAGACTATCCGAATTTAAAATACTTTTCCAACAGGGATCGTATGACGATTACATTAAATGGAGAGGATCCTGAGGCTCTTTTTCCTCATTTAAAGCAAGTGTTTGGGATTCAAAGCTTCAGCCTGGCAATTAAGTGTGACAGCCGCCTTGATGATATTAAGGCAACCGCACTAAAGGCTATCAAAGATCAGTATAAACCAGGTGATACGTTTAAAGTCGCGACAAAGAGAGCGTATAAGCAATTTGAATTAGATACAAACCAAATGAACGCTGAAATCGGCGGCCATATTTTGCGAAATACAGAAGGATTGACGGTCGATGTTCGCAACCCAGACATCCCGCTCAGAATCGAAATCAGGGAAGAAGCAACATTTTTGACAATTCGTGATGAAAAAGGTGCAGGCGGGTTGCCAGTTGGTTCAGCAGGAAAAGCGATGCTGATGCTTTCTGGCGGTTTTGACAGCCCTGTTGCCGGTTTTTATGCGATGAAACGGGGCTTGTCGGTAGAAGCTGTTCATTTCTTCAGCCCGCCATACACAAGCGAGCGCGCAAAGCAAAAGGTAATGGATCTGGCGAAATGTCTGTCCCGTTTTGGGGGAAGCATGACACTTCATATTGTTCCATTTACAAAAACGCAAGAGCTCATTCAAAAACAAATTCCTGAAAATTACACAATGACGGCAACCCGCCGCCTCATGCTTCAGATCGCCGACAGAATCAGAGAAAAGAGAAACGGGCTTGCCGTTATTACGGGAGAAAGCCTCGGTCAGGTAGCGAGCCAAACGCTTGAAAGCATGTATGCAATTAATGCGGTGACGTCAACACCGATTTTGCGTCCGCTAATCGCCATGGACAAAACAGAAATCATCGAAAAATCACGGGAAATTGGCACATATGAGACAAGCATTCAGCCGTTTGAAGACTGCTGCACGATCTTTACACCGCCAAGCCCGAAAACACGCCCTAAAAAAGAGAAAATTGAACACTTTGAAAGCTTTGTTGATTTCGAGCCGTATATTCAAGAAGCGGTAGATAACATTGAGACAATGACCCTGTATAGCGAACAAGAAGCTAACGATAAATTCGCTGAACTCTTTTAAATTAATTTTCAGCTCCTGTATACAATTACCAAAGTTTTTCTGAATGAAGCCATGTGTTTTGACACATTCTATACTCACAAGGAGGTGAGACACATGGCTAACAATAACTCAGGTAACAGCAACAACCTTTTAGTACCAGGAGCTGCTCAAGCGATCGACCAAATGAAATTAGAAATCGCTTCTGAATTCGGTGTAAACCTTGGAGCAGACACAACTTCTCGCGCTAACGGTTCTGTTGGAGGAGAGATCACAAAACGTCTTGTATCTTTTGCTCAACAAAACATGGGCGGAGGACAATTCTAATTTACAATTTCACATAATGGCTTAGGAGTGGGGGTATCCCCACTCCTTTTCATTTTTTACATATAAAAAAGGACCAGCGGCCTATAAAATCTATGTTTACAGAGGTTGCTTTTAGGCATATCCTTACGGAAAGAGCCTGTATTTATGTATAATGGGTGGAGAAAGTGAGGAGTTGTTCGTGTTAAAACGTGAAGATTTAATTGCCCCTATGCAATATAATTTAGTGAATGAAATGGAAAAGTTCAGTGCCGCTGGACAAAAAACCGCTCTTCTGTGGGAGGACGAGTCGGGTAAGCAAGAATCTTGGTCGTATGAAAAGCTGATGGAAGAAACAAATAAAATCGGAGCGGCCTTAGCTGATCTTGGATTTAAAAAGGGAGACAAGCTGATTGTAATGGTTCCGCGGGTGCTTGAAGCCTATGCTGTTTATTTGGCTATCCTGAAATCAGGAATGGTTGTCATTCCGTGCTCCGAAATGCTTCGCGCGAAAGATCTTGAATACCGGATTGAACATGCAGAGGTAAAAGGCGCTATCGTCTACTCAGAATTTATTGGCGCTTTCCGGGATGTCAGTACGACTGACAAACTGATTACACTGTCTATTGGTGAAAATGATGCCGACTGGAAAAACCTCTTATCAATTGAAGCGGACGGAAGCCAATTTAAAACAGCTGACACAACAAGAGATGATATGGCTTTCTTATCTTATACATCCGGGACAACAGGTCAGCCGAAAGGTGTTGTACATACACATGGATGGGCATTTGCTCATTTAAAAACTTCTGCCGGCGCTTGGCTTGATATTTCTGAAAAGGATATCGTCTGGGCAACTGCTGCCCCTGGCTGGCAAAAGTGGGTATGGAGTCCGTTTTTAGCGGTGCTTGGCAGCGGAGCAACCGGTTTTGTGTACCACGGCAGATTCAAAGCAGAAAAATATCTAGAGCTTTTAAATCGCTACAAAATCAATGTTTTCTGCTGCACGCCTACAGAATACCGCTTAATGGCGAAGGTTGAAGGCTTGGACCGTTTTGATCTTTCTGCCCTGCACAGCGCTGTTTCCGCAGGTGAGCCGCTCAACCGTGAAGTCATTGATGTTTTCCAAAAGCACTTTGGCATTAAGGTACGGGACGGATATGGCCAAACAGAAAGCACGCTTTTGGTTGGTGTTTTGAAAGATACGCCTATTAAACCGGGAAGCATGGGAAAACCGACACCGGGAAATCAGGTGGAGATCATAAATGAAGACGGTGAAATCTGCAAACCTGGTGAGGTTGGCGATATCGCTGTTCACCTCAGTACGCCTGCGCTCTTTAAAGAGTATTTTAAAGATCCGGAAAGAATGAAAACACAAATTCGCGGCGATTATTTCCTAACGGGAGACAGAGCAAGAAAAGATGAGGAAGGTTACTTCTGGTTTGAAAGCCGAAATGACGATATTATTATCAGCTCCGGCTATACGATCGGGCCTTTCGAGGTGGAAGACGCGCTTGTTAAGCACCCAGAAGTAAAAGAATGTGCTGTTGTCGCAAGCCCTGATGAAATCAGAGGCTCCATCGTAAAGGCATATGTTGTCCTGCAAAATCATGAAAAACGCAGTGATGAGCTTGTCAAAATGCTGCAAAACCATGTGAAGACGATTACCGCTCCATACAAATATCCTAGAGAAATTGAATTTGTGGAAAGCCTGCCGAAAACGGCTTCTGCAAAAATCAGACGAGTGGAATTAAGAAAACGTGAAGAACAGCTCAAAGCCAATAAAAAGGCGTAAAGAAAGAGAGTGAACGTGAATGAAGGCGATATGGCACGGCGGTTTCATTTATACGATGCTCGAAGAAGGCGATCGGACTGAGGCAGTTTATGTTGAGGATGGTGTTATAAAAGGCACCGGCAGCTATGAACGTTTGAAGGAAAAGTACGGGTCACCGGAAACAGAAGAAATCAGCCTGAACGGTGCAGTGATGTTCCCCGGTTTTGTTGACAGCCACCTACATTTGATCGGCCACGGTGAGAAACAGCTTCAGCTCGATCTGTCCGCACTGACGTCGAAAGATGCAATTTTACAGGCTGCGAAGGAAAGAGAGCGGCAGCTTCCTAAAAACGATTGGCTCATTGGAGAGGGCTGGAATGAAAATCAGTTTGAGACACCTGACTACTTGACTAAGCATGATCTTGATCGCCTGTTTCCAGACAGACCCGTCTTGCTCAAGCGTATATGCCGGCATGCAATAGCTGTCAATTCTGCGGCTCTTCAAGCAGCGGGAATTTCAAGAAATACTCCTGACCCTGACGGCGGAGTCATCGTAAAAGATGCAAATGGAGAGCCGTCCGGACTCCTGTTTGATAAGGCGCAGGATTTGATTCTGAAGGCTGTCCCGCCAGTCTCTCAACACTATGTTGATGAGGCATTAACGGCTGCAATAAAGGATTGCTGGACAAAAGGCCTGACGGGCGGTCATTCGGAAGACTTGTCCTATTATGGTGATGTTTCGGTGCCGATGAAAGCTTATGAGAAAGCTGTTGCTGGCGGAAAGTATCCGTTTCGCTGTCATTTGCTCGTTCATCATGAAGCGGTCGATCGATGGGAGCAGCTGGATAAGCCGTCCGGCCCGTATGTGGAGTTCGGTGCTATGAAAATCTTTGCGGACGGGGCGCTTGGCGGGAGAACGGCTTTATTGAAAGAACCATATCAGGATGATCCATCAACAAATGGTGTTCAGGTTCACGATGACGAAACCCTTGGCCGGCTCATTCGCAAAGCGAGAGAAAAAGGGATGGAGGTTGCTGTTCATGCAATCGGCGATCTTGCTTTTGAAAAAGTGCTGAACGCAATAGAAAAGCATCCGCCCAAAAACGGCCGGCATGATCGGCTTATTCATGCCCAAGTGCTTGATAACGAATTAATCGAGAGAGCAGCACGCATGCCGATCGCACTTGACCTTCAGCCGCACTTCGTTGCAAGCGACTTTCCGTGGGTCATTGACCGTCTCGGAAAAGACCGGATGAAGACTGCATTTGCCTGGAAAACCCTCATATCTAAAGGCATTTTATGCGCGGGCGGTTCAGACGCCCCGATTGAGCCTGTTGATCCGCTTCTAGGGATCCAGTCCGCGGTCCTCCGGAAAAGCAGTCATGAGCAAAACGGGCCAAGCTATAATGAAAGTGAATGTTTACCTGTATATGAAGCGATAAAGCTTTATACAGAAGGTAGCGCCGGTATCATTTATAAAGAGAAGTCACGCGGAAAAATTGCGGAAGGCTATGACGCGGATTTTACAGTTCTCAGTGGTGATCCGTTTGCCATTGACCCCGCACAGCTTCATCTTTTAGAGATTAAAAAAACCGTGATTAACGGCCAGATTGTATATGAGAAATCATAAAAGGACAGGCAGCAGCCTGTCCTTTTATTTTCTATAAAAAAGTACGCTTCACTTTTTCCCAAAATGAATTGTCCTTTAGTTTGACTGTTTTGATTTTCTTATTAGACAGTTTGATTTCGATCGTTTTCACATTTCTCGTGCTGAGTGCTTCATTGTCCAAGCCGATGATTGGGTGTTCGTTGCCGTCCTGCACCACACGAAGGGTCAGCTTTCGGTCAGAGCTGAGGACAAATGGCGAGCCGAGTGTCCGGTAGGTGTTATTGTTAAGAGAAGCAAGCTCAGATACCTGCATGCATGGGAGCAGCGGATCAACAACCGCTCCTGCAACAGACTTGTTATAGGCGGTGCTGCCTGTAGGCGTTGAGATGATCATTCCGTCACCTCTAAACGTTTCAAAGTGCAGATCGTCAATCAGCACGTCCATCACAAAGGTTTTAATGATGCTTGAACGGATGGAAACCTCGTTTAGGCAATGAAAAGGACTGGCGTTATCCACTGTCACTTCAATCAGCGGATATTTTCTCACTTCAATTTGTTCAAACGTCATTGCATCGACCATTTTTTCTCGCTCATCACTATGAAAGTCGCAATATAAATGAGCTTTCCCCTTTTTGGTAATGCCGACGTACAAGCAGTCGTCACGAAAATTCGTCTTTCTGACTGCCTGCAAAAATGTGCCGTCCCCGCCAATGCTAGCGATAATATTAGCGTCTGAGTGCTGGTTCACAACGGTAAATCCATGCTCTTCCGCCAATTGTGTTAACGAGCGGGCTTGTTCGTTCGTTTCCTGATCCTGTTTGTGAAAAAAATAAACATTACGGCGTTGATCGGTCATATCCCATTTCCCCTTTGCTGTCATATTTAAGTTTTTCTGCCATCCAGTATTTGTGATAAAATACCTTTGGCCATAAGTGTACCACGTTTGCCGGCAGCCCGTTAAGCCGGAGCTTACTCATGAAGTGAAACATTTTTCATATTGAATCGTATAATGAGAGAGTTTAGGAAAAAGGAGGAGAAAAAATGAATGCAAAAAGATGGATTGCATTAGTGATTGCTCTGGGGATTTTCGGCGTGTCTATTATCGTCAGCATCTCTATGAGTTTCTTTGAAAGCGTCAAAGGCGCTCAAACGGATCTCACATCACTGACGGATGAATCGCAGGAAAAGACGCTGGAAAACGGCAGTCTCTCAAGTAAAATTGCCGTATTAGAGGTCAGCGGCACCATTCAGGATAATGGGGACTCAAGCAGTCTGCTTGGTGCAGACGGATATAACCACAGAACGTTCTTAAAAAACCTTGAGCGCGCAAAAGATGACAAGACGGTCAAAGGTATCGTTCTGAAGGTGAATTCTCCGGGTGGCGGAGTGTATGAAAGTGCTGAAATACATAAGAAACTGGAAGAAATCAAGAAAGAAACGAAAAAACCGATTTACGTGTCAATGGGTTCGATGGCAGCATCAGGAGGCTATTACATCTCAGCAGCGGCTGATAAGATTTTTGCGACACCGGAAACCCTGACCGGGTCACTCGGCGTCATTATGGAAAGCGTCAATTATTCAAAACTTGCCGATAAGCTTGGCATTTCTTTTGAAACGATTAAGAGCGGGGCCCATAAGGACATTATGTCTCCTTCCCGTGAGATGACGAAAGAAGAAAAAAACATCATGCAATCGATGGTTGATAATTCGTATGAAGGCTTTGTTGATGTCATTTCAAAAGGGCGCAGCATGTCGAAAGCAGAGGTAAAGAAAATTGCGGACGGCCGCGTGTATGACGGACGGCAGGCGAAAAAACTGAACCTCGTTGATGAGCTTGGTTTTTATGACGATACCATTACGGCCATGAAAAAGGATCACAAGGATTTGAAAAACGCCTCTGTCATTTCTTATGAGGAAAGCTTCGGATTAGGCTCACTGTTTTCCATGGGCGCGAACAAAATGTTTAAAAGTGAAATTGATTTTTTGAATATGAGAGAAATTCTATCGCAATCCGGTTCGCCGAGAATGATGTATCTCTATGCGAAGTAGGAGGGAACAATAATGGACGCGACATATGAAGAGTTAGAGCGCAATGACATCAAAGGCCCGCAAGAAGCGGAGCAGCTGACACATGCCTATGCTGGCTTTTGGGTTCGTTTCTGGGCTTTCCTGCTTGATTGGCTCGTGATATGGGGATTAAACCATTTGCTCGTTTCTCCCCTCTTTACCGTATTGGATCTGCCGAAAACATCCGGCATGTTTACCTTCTCGGCCTACAGTGTGACAACGCTTATTGTGTATCTTGCCTATTTCGCACTAATGACAAAATACTTCAGGCAGACGCTTGGTAAAATGGTGTTCGGCCTCAAAGTGGTTTCTGTGAAGCGAGATAGCAAGCTGACATGGAGTACAGTGATTTTTCGTGAAGTGGTTGGACGGTATATTGATAAGATTTGGATTTTATATATCGTTGTTGCTTTTTCACCTACAAAACAAGGGATTCATGATTACATCGCGGATACCACCGTGGTGCATGAAAAATTATACCGCAAATAACCGATAACCCGGACCTCCGTCCGGGTTTATTTTTTTAGGAATTGGCGATAATGCTCCTAGAGGAAGTGAAGAATATGGTGTATGTACTGACAGCCATTCTTATTCTCATAGGGATCGTACTGCTTCTCAGAATGAAAATCCATGTCGCGCTGGAGTATCTTCATGCCGATGATAATGACAAATTGACCTTGAAGATTACGGCGCTGTTTGGCCTTATAAGGATCAAAAAAACAATCCCGGCGATTAAGGTGAACAAAGAAGACGGAACAGTGGATATCAAACAAAAAACTGAATCCAAAATGAAAAAAAGCAGCGGAAAGAAAAAAATTACACAAAACGATGTGCAGCAAAGCATTAATAAAATCGAAATGCTTTTGCATCAGGTCACCAGACTACGGAAAATCAGCGCGTCTTTTCTCGCGCATTTACATATCACAAAACTAGAATGGGTTACAGTAATCGGAATTCAGGACGCGGCAGTGACAGGTGTGTTAACAGGTGCTGTATGGGGTGTGAAGGGCGGTATCGCAGCAATGCTCTACGACCACCTGGACTTTGTGAATAAACCTGTCTATGAGGTGATCCCGTCGTTTCAAGTCCCTGTTTCCAAGACCCATTTTCAGTGTATATTCTTTTTTCGCTTTGGACATGCTATGCTTGCAGCTTTCAAATTCGTCAAATACGGACGGGAGCTATCCGTATTAAAGAAGAATCCGTCGGCTAGAATGACTTCAAAGAATGATTCATCAGTTTAAGGAGGAAGCGTATATGGCAGACCATCCCATCCAAGGTTTAATGAAAACCGCAATGGAAAACTTGAAGGAAATGATTGATGTTAACACCATCATCGGAGATCCAGTAGAAACGCCTGATGGAAGTGTGATTTTAACTGTTTCTAAAGTTGGATTTGGATTCGCCGCAGGCGGAAGCGAGTTTGGCGGAAAGCCGGCCGAAAAGAAATCGGAAGACGATGAGACAAGAGAACAGAAACTTCCTTTCGGAGGCGGAAGCGGGGGCGGTGTGTCCATTACGCCGATCGCGTTTTTAATTGTCGGATCGACAGGCATCAGAATGCTTCATTTAGATGAAAATACCCATTTAATAGAGAAAATTTTAGACGCAGCCCCTCAAACACTCGAACGCATCCAGCAAATGTTCAAGAAAAATAACAAGAACCAAGGCCAGGGCCAAAATCAAAACCAAATGAACAATATGAATTATTAAAAAAGGTTAACTGCGCTGGCCGCAGTTAACTTTTTTTTGGCATAAACTTTGCAGTTTGCAGGAAACTTTACTATGATAGAGACATACATACAAAAGGGAGGAATTATAATGGCTGAAATTACATTCAAAGGCGGTCCGGTTACACTTGTCGGACAAGAAGTGAAGGTAGGAGATCAAGCTCCTGATTTCACAGTGCTGACTAACAGCCTTGAAGAAAAATCGTTAGCTGACATGAAAGGAAAGGTAACGATTATTTCTGTTATCCCTTCAATTGATACAGGTGTTTGTGATGCACAAACACGCCGTTTTAACGAAGAAGCTGCAAAGCTTGGAGATGTCAACGTCTACACAATCAGTGCAGACCTTCCATTCGCGCAAGCGCGCTGGTGCGGCGCTAACGGAATTGACAAAGTGGAAACACTGTCTGACCACAGAGATATGTCATTTGGCGAAGCGTTCGGTGTGTATATTAAAGAACTTCGTCTGCTTGCGCGTTCCGTATTTGTCCTTGATGAGAATGGAAAAGTCGTTTACGCTGAATATGTAAGCGAAGCAACAAACCACCCGAACTATGAAAAGCCAATTGAGGCTGCTAAGGCATTAGTGAAGTAAGCAGGGAAAAAAGCTCCAGGCTGCCGCCGGAGCTTTTTTCATGGCAAGGAGGAACACAATATGCAAAAAGACCATGTAGGTGCGGTGTATGAGCTGTTAAACGAAGCCGCGATTATGATAAAGAATGAATTGCAGATTTCATATATAGAGGCGCTGGCCGAAGCAGGAGAAATGTATTTTCTTGAAAAAACGGATCAGCTGAAACTGCCTGCTGATCAGAAAACCAAACAACTTCAGGCTCTGCTTGAAAAAGCGGAATTCGGCACGTATGAGCATGAGTGGGTACGCAAGGCTTTTCAGCTTGCCGTCCTTAAAGGAATGAAAGATATCTCTCATCCAAACAGACAAATGACGCCGGATACGATCGGGCTTTTCATCAGCTATTTGGTGAATAAGTTTATGGCGGACAAAAAGGAACTGACCATTCTTGATCCAGCCTTGGGAACTGGGAACCTTCTGTTTACCGTGCTGAACCAGCTGTCTGAAAAAACGGCAAACAGCTTTGGCATTGAAATTGATGATGTGCTCTTGAAAATCGCCTATGCCCAAGCGAACCTTCTGAAAAAAGAGCTTGAGCTTTTCCACCAGGACAGCCTTGAGCCGTTGTTTATTGATCCAGTTGACACGGTCATTTGTGATCTGCCAGTCGGCTATTATCCGAATGACGAAGGAGCAGAAGCGTTTGAGCTCAAAGCTGACGAAGGCCATTCCTTCGCTCATCATCTGTTTATTGAACAGAGCGTCAAGCATACCAAACCGGGCGGCTACTTATTTTTTATGATTCCGAATCATTTGTTTGAGAGCTCCCAAAGCGGCAAGCTGAAACAGTTTTTCAAAGATAAGGTTCATATCAACGCACTGTTGCAGCTGCCAAAATCTATTTTTAAAGACGAAGCTCATGCCAAAAGCATCCTTGTGCTTCAGAAACAAGGAGAGTATACGAAAGCGCCGGGGCAAATTCTGCTTGCGAATCTTCCGTCTTTCTCCAATCAAAAGGCGATGCTTGATATGATGGCTCAATTTGATGAATGGTTTAAAAAAGAAAAGTAAGTGTTTTAAAAGCAGCTTAGGCAGCCGTATGAGGCCGATGCCTAAGCTGCTTTTATTTATGCTTTTGAAGACCGGACTTGACGAATTGAATCCAGCTTTGAAACACAAAATACAGAGGGAAAAACCGCAAATTGTAAGCGTTCATCAATACAAAACCTATAGGGAATGTGTCTGAAAATAACGACTTCTTTTTGAAAGCGTTATCAATACGCAAGTTGACTTGAAAAGCCGTCATGACAATGTTTAAATGGAAAAGTCAGATATTTTTCGGAGAAGATGTTGATATTCACCGGGAAAAAAGTACGAAAAACGAAGTTGTTGATACAGAGTATAAAGGAGCGTCAATCATGTCCAAAATTATTGCAATTAACGCAGGAAGCTCGTCTTTGAAATTTCAGCTTTTCGAAATGCCTTCAGAAACCGTTTTAACGAAGGGTTTAGTTGAACGAATCGGTATCGCCGACAGCGTATTCACAATTTCTGTGAACGGCGAAAAAAATACAGAAGTAACTGATATTCCGGATCATGCGGTAGCTGTTAAAATGCTGCTGAATAAGTTAACGGAATTCGGCATTATTAAAGACTTGAATGAAATTGACGGAATTGGCCATCGTGTCGTTCACGGCGGAGAAAAATTCAGCGATTCTGTTTTATTAACGGATGAAACCATTAAGGAAATCGAAGATATTTCTGAATTGGCACCGCTTCACAATCCGGCAAATATCGTTGGAATTAAAGCGTTCAAAGAAGTGCTTCCAAATGTTCCTGCGGTAGCTGTATTTGATACGGCATTCCACCAAACAATGCCTGAGCAGTCTTACCTGTACAGCCTGCCGTATGAATACTATGAAAAATTCGGCATCCGTAAATACGGCTTCCACGGCACTTCACATAAATATGTAACTGAGCGTGCGGCAGAGCTTCTCGGCCGTCCGTTAAAAGACTTGCGCCTGATTTCCTGCCACCTTGGAAACGGAGCAAGTATTGCCGCTGTTGAAGGCGGAAAATCTATTGACACATCCATGGGCTTTACGCCGCTTGCCGGTGTAGCAATGGGCACACGCTCTGGAAACATCGACCCTGCCCTGATCCCATACATCATGGAGAAAACAGGCCAAACGGCTGACGAAGTACTGAATACATTAAACAAAAAAAGCGGACTGCTCGGCATTTCCGGTTTCTCAAGCGATCTTCGTGACATCGTTGAAGCAACGAAAGAAGGAAATGAGCGCGCGGAAACGGCTCTTGAAGTATTCGCAAGCAGAATCCACAAATACATCGGTTCTTACGCTGCAAGAATGAGCGGTGTCGATGCGATCATCTTTACTGCCGGTATCGGTGAAAACAGTGTGGAAGTCAGAGAACGCGTTCTGCGCGGTTTAGAATTCATGGGCGTATACTGGGATCCTGCGCTTAATAACGTGCGCGGCGAGGAAGCTTTCATCAGCTATCCGCATTCTCCAGTAAAAGTCATGATCATTCCGACTGATGAAGAAGTCATGATTGCGCGCGACGTTGTTCGTTTAGCAAAATAAATCGCATGAAAGCACATTCTCTTGAATGTGCTTTTTTGTTGATGCATGATAGTGACAGACAGAAAACATAAAAGAGGTGGGCCAATGAGCGTTCAAGAGCATAAACAAGAAGCTCCCGATATCGTTCGGTGCAAAGTGATTACTGTCAGTGACACGAGGACAGAGGAAACCGATAAAAGCGGCAAGCTGATGATCTCATTTTTAGAAGAAGCCGGTCATCATATTGCCGCATATGAAATTGTAAAAGACGAAAAGGATGCTTTGCAGCGGTCAGTGCTTGCGGGCTGCATGGATGAACAGACAGACGCGGTACTCTTAAACGGAGGGACAGGCATAGCAGATCGGGATGTCACAATTGAAGCCATAACGCCGCTGTTTTCGAAAGAACTGCCCGGCTTTGGAGAAATATTCAGGATGCTGAGTTATACAGAGGATATCGGCTCTGCCGCAATCATGTCGAGAGCAACTGCCGGCGTCATTCAGCATACCGCTGTTTTCTCAACGCCAGGCTCAAGCGGCGCGGTAAAGCTGGCAATGAATAAGCTGATTATTCCCGAACTTGCACATGTGGTCAGAGAAATCAGAAAAGACAAGTAAATGAATAAATACTACGAAACTTCACCTGAAATTTAGGTGAAGTTTTTTTTATAAAAGGCTTGAAAAAACGAAACGTACTTGTTAAAGTGTATACATACAAAATGTATTTTTATTAAATATAATTTATTTTTATACAAAATAGAAACACGGTTGAGAGGGGATTTTTATCATGTCAGAACAGAAAAAAGTCGTATTAGCATACTCAGGAGGTCTTGATACTTCCGTCGCAATAAAATGGCTTCAGGAGCAAGGATATAATGTAATCGCCTGCTGTCTGGATGTCGGTGAGGGCAAAGATTTGGCATTTGTTCAGCAGAAAGCGCTTGAAGTCGGCGCGACAAACTCCTACGTGATCGATGCAAAAGAAGAATTTGCACAGGACTACGCGCTTATTTCTTTGCAGGCCCACACGATGTATGAAGGAAAATACCCGCTTGTTTCGGCATTATCTCGACCGCTGATCGCGAAAAAACTGGTTGAAATAGCGGAAAAAGAAGATGCACAGGCGATTGCCCACGGATGCACAGGGAAAGGAAATGACCAGGTTCGTTTTGAAGTCTCCATTAAATCATTAAACCCTGATCTTGAAGTCATCGCGCCGGTTCGCGAATGGCAGTGGTCACGTGAAGAAGAAATTGAATATGCGGCTAGCCGCGGCATTCCGATTCCGATCAATCTTGACAGCCCGTATTCTATCGACCAAAACCTCTGGGGACGCGCCAATGAGTGCGGCATTTTAGAAGATCCATGGGCGGCGCCGCCAGAAGGTGCATACGATTTAACAGCTCCGCTGGAAAAAACGCCGGACACGCCGGAAGTGATTGAAATTGCATTTGAACAGGGCGTGCCTGTCTCCATTGACGGTGTTTCCTACTCGCTTTCTGAGCTGATCTTGAAGCTGAATGAAATGGCGGGGGCGCACGGTGTCGGACGTATCGACCACGTGGAAAACCGCCTCGTCGGCATTAAATCCCGGGAAGTATACGAATGCCCTGGTGCGATGACACTGATCAAAGCGCATAAAGAATTAGAAGATTTGACACTGGTGAAAGAGGTAGCCCACTTTAAACCGATCATCGAGCAAAAAATGTCAGAGATCATTTACAACGGCTTATGGTTCTCGCCGTTAAAAGATGCGCTGCACGCTTTCTTAAAAGAAACGCAAAAGCATGTCACAGGCATTGTCCGCGTGAAGCTGTTTAAAGGCCATGCAATTGTAGAAGGACGTAAATCAGAATACTCTCTATATGATGAAAAACTTGCAACATATACAAAAGACGATGCATTTGATCACCATGCAGCAATTGGATTTATCGAGCTTTGGGGACTTCCGACAAAAGTGAACAGCATCGTGAAAAAGAAGGAGCAGATTAAAGCATGAAGAAGCTTTGGGGAGGCCGATTTCAAAAAACACCGGAAAAATGGGTCGACGAGTTCGGCGCGTCCATATCATTTGACCAACATTTAGTTGCTGAAGACATTACAGGGTCTCTCGCACATGCTGCCATGCTGAAAAAATGCGGTATTCTGACAGCAGAAGAAGAGCTGAAAATCCGAGAGGGCCTGAATACCCTTTTGCAAAAAGCAGAGGAGGGAACATTGGAATTCTCAGTCGATTATGAGGATATTCATTTGAACATTGAGAAAATGCTCATTGACGAAATCGGTCCTCTTGGCGGCAAGCTGCATACCGGCAGAAGTCGGAATGACCAGGTGGCGACTGACATGCATTTATACTTGAAGAATCATGTCGGCCACATCATCGAGCTGATTGAGGCATTCCAAAGTGCGCTGATTGAAAAGGCGGAAGCGAACGTTGAAACGATTCTGCCGGGCTACACACATCTGCAGCGCGCCCAGCCGATTTCATTCGCTCACCATCTGCTTGCGTATTTCTGGATGCTTGAGCGCGACAAGGAGCGTTTTCAGGATTCGATGAAGCGGATTAACAAATCTCCGCTCGGCTGCGGGGCGCTCGCGGGAACAACCTTCCCAATTGACCGTGATTATTCAGCAGAACTGCTCGGCTTTGATGCCATTTATGAAAACAGCTTGGACGGCGTCAGCGACAGAGACTTCATTTTGGAGTTTTTAAGCAACAGCAGTATGCTGATGATGCACCTATCCCGTTTCTCTGAAGAAATCATTTTATGGTGCTCGCAGGAGTTTAAATTCATCGAGCTTGACGATACGTACGCAACAGGAAGCAGCATGATGCCGCAAAAGAAAAACCCTGATATGGCGGAGCTGATCCGCGGCAAAACAGGACGCGTATACGGCGATATGATGGGTCTGTTTACGATCATGAAAGGACTTCCGCTCGCTTACAACAAAGATCTGCAGGAAGACAAAGAGGGCATGTTTGACACGGTGAAAACGGTGGAAGGCAGCCTGCAAATCTTCACAGGCATGATCCAAACAATGACTGTAAACAAAGACGTCATGAAGCAAGCGACAAAACAAGACTTTTCAAATGCGACGGAACTGGCCGATTATTTAGCTAAAAAAGGAATGCCGTTCAGAGAAGCGCATGAAGTGGTCGGGAAACTTGTGTACACATGCATCGAAAGAGGGATCTATTTAAGCGATATGCCGATTGGCGAGTTTCAGCAGGCTAGCACACTATTCGAAGAAGATATTTACACTGTGTTAGACCCTTACTACGCAGTTGAAAAAAGAATGAGCGCCGGGGGCACCGGATTTAAACAGGTAAAGCAGGCGCTTGAAAAAGCGAAAGCTTGCGTGGCAGCTGGAGTTTGTTAAAATTTCCTTCATAAAATCCCGTCATTATAGCCAACCTACCTCTATAATGATGGGAGGCAGAATGATGAAAAAAGAACCGGAACGCTATATTTATGATGAACAAGAAAGCCAGGAGACAACAAGGCTCATTTCAGAAGCATATCAAAGCGGTTATGTCGATATGCCTGATCAGGAGTCTTCATCTCCTGCAGAATAAGCTGTCTGTACAGGCAGCTTTTTTTGTATGCCAAAGTGTAAAAAGTGATATTGCAAGCCTTTTATAGTAAAGTAGAAGAAGAAACACTTTATTGAAAGCGGCGACGTTGCTTTGGGAGGTATTCATGTGCGACATGCTTTAATTACTGCCGGTTCGAAGGGTTTAGGCCGCAAAGTGACTGAAACGTTGCTTGCAAAGGGGTATTCAGTAACAGTCAATTACAGACAGGATGAGGAGGCAGTCAGCCGCCTGAAGGAAGCCTGTCCCGATTGTCTTGACCGGCTGCAATTTGTAAAAGGTGATGTCACCAAAAAAGAAGATCTGCTGCGTATTGCAAAGGCTGCCTTAAACCGCTTCGGAAGGATCGACTTTTTGATTAACAACGCGGGACCATACATATTTGAACGTAAAAAGTTAGCCGATTATACTGATGATGAATGGTATGGCATGCTGGAAGGAAATTTAAGCGCCGTCTTTCATTTATTCAAAGCGGTTATTCCTGTTATGAGAAAACAGCAATTTGGACGCATCATTACGTACGGATTCCAAGGTGCGGCTCACGCGCCCGGCTGGCTTCACCGATCGGCATTTGGCGCTGCGAAAGTGGGCTTGGCTTCTTTGACGAAGACAATTGCCATTGAAGAAGCCGAATTCGGCATAACCTCCAACATGGTTTGCCCGGGAGACATTGTCGGCGACATGAAAGAAGCATCGATAGAGGAAGCCAGAATGCGAATCGGCAAAGAAAAAACGCCGATAGGAAGATCCGGTACAGGCGAGGATATCGCCCGGATTATCGCTTTCCTGTGTGAGGAGAACTCAGACCTTGTGACAGGGACTGTCATTGAAGCCACTGGAGGCCTCAATGTCATTAACAAGAATCAAACAACATAAGTTTTTCAGCTTTTTAAAAAGGGAAAATAAAAAAATCAAAATCATGTGACGAGGTGAAAGAAATGAAAGTGACATATCACGGACATTCTGTAATCACAGTGGAAACGAAGGACCATCATATTATTTTTGATCCGTTTTTAACAGGGAATTCATTAACGGATATAAAGCCGGAGGATGTAAAAGCGGATGTCATCTTACTAACGCACGGCCACAATGACCATGTCGGTGATACTGAACAAATCGCCAAGCAAAATAACGCGTTGGTTATAGCCCCGAACGAGCTCGCTGTGTACTTAGGCTGGAAAGGCTTGAATGTTCATCCAATGCATATTGGCGGCTCCCGCCAGTTCGATTTTGGAAAAGTGAAGCTTACACAGGCCTTTCATGGATCAGCCATCACAGATGAAGAAAACAAAACGATCACTTACACAGGCATGCCTGCCGGTATTTTGCTGACTGTAGAAGATAAAACGATTTTCCACGCGGGCGATACGGCTCTTTTCTCTGATATGAAACTCATTGGCGAATTGAATCATATCGACCTTGCTTTCCTGCCGATTGGCGATAACTTTACGATGGGGCCTGAAGACGCCAAGCTTGCCGCTGAATGGCTGCGCGCAAAACAGGTCGTGCCGGTGCATTACAATACATTCCCGGTCATCGAACAAGACCCAGAAGCATTCGCTGACAGCCTGCCGGGCGGAGTCGGCAAAGTCATGTCGGTCGGTGAGACGATCGAGCTTTAAACCGTGAAACCATCTCTAGGAGATGGTTCAGCTTGTAGAGAAAACGACGTTTTTTCTACAAGCTTTTTTGTTTTATACAGTTTCTTTAGATATTCATCAGGTTTCAGATGCAGAAAAAGCGCTCCCACATGCCTAGCCCTGCTTGGCTAGGTATGTGGCAATCTTCTTCATGTTCTGGCATGCGGCTGTGAGGAGAACTTGTTCACTCACATTTCGTTTTCCCCTCAACCTGCAATAGCGAAGCCCATGCAGCTGTTTTGAATCTGCAAAGCTTCGCTCTATTTTTTCTTTTCTTTTTTTGTAGAGGTTTTTTCCTGAAACAGACAAGCGATTTTGTCTGACCTTTTCTTTATGATCTTCCCATACATGTCGAGTAATCACTTTCTGCCGATTCTTTGATTTTGTACAGTTTTCAAGCAGTGGGCATGAGGAACATATTTCAGGATTTGATTTATATGACCGGTAGCCTTTTCGGTCAGTTGTTGAGTATGTAAGTGTTTGGTGATTTGGACAAATGTATCTGTCTTGTTCACTGTCATAATGAAATTTCCATTTTGGAAACAAGCCTCGGATAGGGTGATAACGTCTATGTGCGATGACACCAAAGATTTGGCGGTCAGATAATCCTTTACAGATCGGAGTCGTTAAATATCCGGAATCAAGGGCGACGGCTTCTACTTGAAAACCAAATCGTGCGATTTGGTGGTCTAATCGGTCAAGATAAGGCACAGAATCATGGACATTTCCAGGTGTGACGTAGGCATCGGTGATAATGTTGTATTTCATATCTGTTGTGCGGTGATCTAAATAGAAAAAACCTTCTGGTTTGTTTTCACGATACAGATAGCCACTTTCCGGATCGGTTGTACTGTGGCGGATCTCTTTTTCAGCTTTCACCTCCTCTTTGGCTGTTAATGGTTTTTTTCCGTGTTCCTCCCGATCCTCTTGAATGGCTTCATTTAAATCCTTGATATAGTTTTGGGTATCCTGCGCAATTGTTTTTCTTGTGTATTTATGCTTGTTGGCATTGGCTTTAAGGTGTGTGGAGTCGGTGAATAGGACTCGTCCGCCCACCATGTCATGATTGATGGCCTGAAGAACGATCTCATCAAAAATGTCTTGGAAGATGGTTGTATCTTTAAAGCGTGTGCGTCTGTTCCAGCTGATGGTGGAGTGGTGTGGAACCGGGTCGTTTATGTTCAATCCGAGAAACCATCTGTACGCCATATTGTAGTAAATTTCTTTTTCAAGCTGTCTTTCTGAACGGATACCATAGAGGTATCCGATAAACATCATTTTAAATAAAATAAGCGGATCAAGTGAGGGGCGGCCTTTGTTTTCACTGTAGTAAGGTTTCACCTTTTCAATGATGAAAGAGAAGTCTATGTGTTTATCAATTTTCCGAAGCAGGTGATCCTCTTCAACGAGTTGGTCAAGCAGAACAAATTCGGCTGTGTTTTGAGAAGAGTTTCTTGTGTGGAACATGAGAAAGACACCGTCCTTTTAAGTCTTTCTTTTATTTTATTACAGAAGAATGGATATTTTAAAGAAAAATAAAGGCTGTCGAGATTTTCTCGACAGCCTGAACCATCTCTAGGAGATGGTTTTTTATTTTCCAGCCTCATTGCGTATAAATCCTTTGAAACCTTATAATAAAAACAAGAAGACTGTCCTTAGAGGTGAAAGGCTTGGCAACGAAGCATGAACAAATTTTAACGTATATCGATTCACTGCCTGTCGGTGAAAAAATTTCTGTCCGAAGAATTGCAAAGGAAATGAAAGTAAGCGAAGGAACCGCGTACAGAGCGATCAAGGAAGCAGAGAATAAAGGGTTTGTCAGCACGATTGAACGTGTGGGCACAATCAGAATTGAACAAAAGAAAAAAGAGAACATTGAAAAGCTTACCTATGCAGAGGTTGTAAATGTTATAGACGGACAAGTGCTCGGAGGCAGGGCAGGGCTCCATAAGACATTGAATAAATTCGTCATCGGCGCGATGGAGCTTGACGCGATGATGCGTTACACCGCAGCGGGGAATCTTTTGATTGTCGGAAACAGAATCAATGCACACAGGCAGGCGCTTGAAGCGGGCGCGGCCGTATTGGTGACCGGGGGCTTTAACACGGATGACAGCATTGTGCAGCTGGCAGATGAGCTTGAACTGCCGATTTTATCCACGAGCTATGACACCTTTACAGTTGCCGCTATGATTAACCGGGCAATTTATGACCAGCTGATCAAAAAAGAAATTGTTTTGGTGGAGGACATCCTAACACCTGCTGACCGCACGGTATATCTTTCGCCTAAGGATAAACTTGAAAAATGGTATGAGAAAAATTTTGAAACGGGGCACGGACGCTTCCCGGTTGTCGACGATCAAATGAAAATCCATGGCATTCTGACATCAAAAGATATTGCTGGCCATGACCGAAATGCATCTATAGAAAAAGTCATGACCAAAAATCCCGTCACGGTTATTGGGAAAACATCTGTCGCTTCAGCTGCGCAAATGATGGTATGGGAAGGGATCGAAGTGCTTCCCGTCACTGACGGCCACCAAAAACTCATCGGCATGATCAGCCGCCAAGACGTATTGAAAGCTCTTCAAATGATTCAAAAGCAGCCGCAGGTCGGGGAGAAGCTTGATGATATCGTTTCAAGGGGGTTTAAAGATGAGGGTGATGATAAAGAAGATCAAACGGTTTACGAGTATGAAGTCACGCCGCAAATGACAAATCAGCTTGGAACCATTTCTTATGGCGTATTTACGACCATTTTGACGCAAGCGGCAAACCGATTTTTGCGCTCGAAAAAACGCGGCGAACTCGTCATAGAGAGCATCACCATCTTCTTTTTGAAGCCTGTGCAGATGGAATCAGTCATCGAAGTCAAACCTCGCATCTTGGAGGCTGGCAGAAAGTTTGGGAAAATGGAAGTGGAAGTGCACAGCCAAGGTCATATCGTGTCTAAAGCGATGCTGATGGTTCAGCTGATGGAAAGAAGCTAAGGGACGTTCAGGCGCCCCTTACGCGTGATCTCTTTCAGCTTCTTTGGCGTGAAGGGGATTGTAATGCCTGAAGGCTTTATAACCTGCCCAAGCGCTTCCTGCTCCTATGACGATAAAGATACCGCCGATTACTAACGTTAATACTGAATGGAATAATATCATTTGGTTGAGCCCGTAGAACAGGACTAGTGACCCTAAGGCCATGCTTGATTTTGCTGAACATATTTCTTTTGCCAAAGATGGCTTTGCCCGTACGCCTTTTACTTTATAGTACACATAAAAGCAGGCGGAAAGCCCAATCAAAAAAACAAGAACCAGCATAAATGAAATCCTCCATCGTAAAAGTTTACAAACCCATTTTATACAAAAACGGGCTTGGTTTTGACGTTATTTTTCTTTTCCGTCGGCAGAGAATGTGATTTAATGAATAAAAACAATAAAGGAGTATCAAATGAAAACAGAATTGATCAGAACCATATCATTATATGACACGATTATCTTACATAGACATGTGCGTCCTGATCCGGATGCCTACGGATCACAGTGCGGGCTTACGGAAATCCTGCGTGAAACATATCCTGAAAAAAATATTTTTGCGGTCGGCACGCCTGAACCGTCCCTCTCTTTCTTATATTCCCTTGATGAGGTGGACAATGAAACATATGAAGGCGCACTTGTCATTGTCTGCGATACGGCAAATCAGGAAAGAATCGACGATCAGCGTTATCCTTCAGGCGCCAAACTAATGAAAATCGACCACCATCCGAACGAAGATCCATACGGTGACCTTCTCTGGGTCGATACAAGCGCCAGCTCAGTAAGTGAAATGATTTACGAGCTGTATTTAGAAGGAAAAGAGCACGGCTGGAAGCTGAATACGAAAGCGGCAGAGCTGATCTACGCCGGCATTGTTGGAGATACCGGACGCTTTTTATTTCCGAATACCACGGAAAAAACATTAAAATATGCAGGCGAGCTCATTCAGTATCCATTCTCTTCCTCAGAGTTATTTAATCAATTGTATGAAACAAAACTGAATGTGGTGAAGCTTAATGGCTTTATCTTTCAAAATGTGTCTTTGTCCGAAAACGGGGCGGCTTCTGTTTTCATCAAAAAGGATACGCTTGAAAAATTCGGCACAACGGCTTCTGAAGCGTCGCAGCTTGTCGGGACGCTCGGCAATATCTCAGGTATTCGCGCCTGGGTGTTTTTCGTAGAAGAAGACGATCAAATCAGAGTCAGATTCCGTTCGAAGGGGCCTGTCATTAACGGACTTGCCCGGAAATATAACGGCGGAGGGCATCCGTTAGCTTCAGGCGCCTCTATTTACAGCTGGGATGAAGCTGATCGGATTTTAGCTGATCTGGAAACATTATGTAAAGAACACGAGTAGAGGGGAGACCCTCTCTCTTAGTGTTCATCTGTGACGGGGATGAACCAGCAGCCGAAATCAGTAAGGTCCTCGTAGACTTGGAGATTGTGTGATTGAAGTTCTTTTTTGATGAGGGAAGCGAGTGAGTTTGTTTCGGCATATGCAGAAAAACCTTGTCTGAGACGGGCTGCTTGATCTTTTGCTAACTGACGGTCACTGTAAACCTCCATTTCCCTTCCTCCTTCCTTTCGCCATTAAGCCTCACATATAGTTTATAAAAAAGAATGGGAAAAAGCGACAGAAGTTTGGAGAATTTAAAAAAAATCCATAATTATGTGGCGAAAGATATTTCAAGTTCCACTGTCAGCCTCGTATAAATAATCAATTCTCTGACGGTTGCCTCGTATTTTTTTTCATTGATCATATAGACTTTATTTTCAATTGTCCGCTTCAAGAGATCCTTTGTTTGATAGACGCTCTCTATGTCTTTTGTAATCACCTCTGAAATATCATCCTTTACATGCTCCTCGAATTTCGTTTTATCCGGCTGTGATATTTTATATTTATCTCCATTCAGCAATTTGACGCTGACGCTTTGAATCAGCAGTTTTCTTTTATTATCTTCATTCAGTTTATGGAGGTCTTCCTGATAGATCGAAATTTGATTGTTCAAGTCTTTTACATGCTCTTTTTGCTTTTCGATGAGGCTGACCTGCTCCTCTTGGAATGTTCCGTAGGTAAACAGGAAAAAGAACCAGCTGATTACGGCCCCGCACATCATTCCCGCGAAAAAACGCTGCCATCCCGGTTTTTTGTAATGTTGGGGGACCCTCATGAAGAAAGATGCTCCTGGGTCAGCCATGATATAATAAGCCAGCCGCTTTGCGCGCCCCCCATGGCCGAAATAATTAAAAGAAGCTGTTTAAAGATATCTCTCGTATTGCCTTCGAGTATGCCGCGTTCAAAGCTGTATACCGCATCAAAGGTGCCTCCGATAGCTGCGACAAGCGCCCATATTTTTAACCGGTTGGCAAGCTTTGTAATGGCTGTAAGCGGGGGTTCGCCTGCCAAATATGCTCCGAGCCCTCCGATGAGTGCGCCCCCGATCAGCACCCCTAACGCAATGAAGTAGCTATTGATAAAATTCACCATAAATCCTGCTTCCTGATCCATCTTTATCACCTCACCTTTTATATCATATTGAGCTTACAGGACAAGTATGATGATGAGTCAAAAAAGAACATTTGTTTCTTTTGGAAACCGGCCTTATAATGAAGGAAGAAATGGATCGTAATGAGAAAGAGGTGATAGCATGTCTTTTGTTCACCTGCAAGTGCATAGCGGGTACAGCCTGCTAAACAGCGCCGCGGCTGTGGAAGAGCTCGTCAGTGAAGCTGACAGGCTCGGATATGCGTCTTTGGCGCTGACAGATGATCATGTCATGTACGGAGCTATTCAATTTTATAAAGCTTGCAAGGCGAGAGGGATCAACCCAATAATCGGTTTGACGGCTTCTGTTTTTACGGATGACAGCGAGCTTGAAGCATACCCGCTCGTCCTGCTGGCAAAATCAAATACAGGCTATCAAAACCTGCTGAAAATCAGCAGCGTTCTGCAATCTAAATCAAAAGGCGGACTGAAGCCGAAATGGCTTCACAGTTATCGAGAAGGGATTATCGCAATAACGCCCGGCGAAAAAGGATATATTGAAACGCTTCTTGAAGGAGGGCTGTTCGAACAGGCTGCTCAAGCCTCGCTGGAATTTCAGTCTATATTCGGAAAGGGAGCTTTCTATTTCTCCTATCAGCCTTTTAAAGGGAATCAAGTCTTGTCTGAGCAGATTCTAAAGCTGTCAGAAGAAACGGGTATCCCTGTTACGGCCACAGGCGATGTGCATTACATAAGGAAGGAAGATAAGGCTGCCTACCGTTGTCTGAAAGCGATTAAAGCGGGGGAAAAACTGACGGATGCACCCGCTGAAGATTTGCCTGATCTCGATTTGAAACCACTCGAAGAAATGCAAAACATTTATCGAGAGCATCCCGAGGCACTGCAAGCTTCTGTAGAGATCGCGGAACAATGCCGGGTTGACGTCAGTCTCGGGCAGACCCGTCTACCGTCTTTTCCGACCCCAGACGGAACGTCCGCTGATGATTATTTAACGGATATCTGTATGGAGGGACTCCGCAGCCGTTTCGGTAAGCCTGATGAACGATACCTTCGCCGTCTTCAATATGAGCTTGATGTCATCAAGCGGATGAAGTTCAGCGATTACTTTCTAATCGTGTGGGATTTTATGAAGCACGCCCATGAAAAAGGGATTGTTACAGGACCGGGAAGGGGTTCTGCGGCAGGTTCTCTTGTGGCATATGTGCTGTATATCACAGATGTTGACCCGATTAAGCATCACCTTCTGTTTGAAAGATTTTTAAATCCCGAACGCGTCAGCATGCCGGATATTGATATTGACTTTCCCGATACTAGAAGGGATGAAGTCATTCAATATGTTCAGCAGAAATACGGTGCAATGCACGTCGCACAGATTATCACCTTTGGAACACTTGCGGCAAAGGCGGCGCTCCGGGACGTCGGCAGAGTATTCGGCGTCAGCCCGAAGGAGGCAGATCAGCTTGCAAAACTCATTCCTTCAAGACCGGGCATGACGCTGGATGAAGCGAGACAGCAGTCACCGCAGCTGGATAAGCGGCTTCGGGAGTCAAGCCTGCTTCAGCAAGTCTATTCAATTGCCCGGAAAATAGAAGGGCTGCCAAGGCATGCATCAACCCACGCAGCGGGCGTTGTCCTGAGTGAAGAACCGTTAACCGATGTTGTTCCGCTTCAAGAAGGGCATGAAGGGATCTATTTAACGCAATACGCGATGGACCATCTTGAAGACTTGGGCCTTTTAAAAATGGATTTCTTAGGTTTGAGGAATCTGACACTTATTGAATCCATCACTTCAATGATTGAAAAAGAAGAAAATATTAAAATAGATCTTTCAAGTATTTCCTACAGCGATGACAAAACGTTCTCCTTGCTGTCAAAAGGGGATACGACAGGCATTTTCCAGCTTGAATCTGCAGGGATGAGAAGCGTCTTGAAACGGCTGAAACCTTCGGGCCTAGAAGATATTGTGGCGGTCAATGCACTGTACCGGCCGGGTCCGATGGAAAATATTCCGTTATTTATCGACCGTAAACACGGCCGGGCGCCTGTTCACTATCCTCATGAAGATTTAAGGAGCATTTTGGAAGATACATATGGCGTCATTGTGTATCAGGAACAAATTATGATGATTGCTTCCCGTATGGCGGGGTTTTCTTTAGGCGAAGCGGACCTATTGAGAAGGGCGGTCAGCAAAAAGAAAAAAGAAATCCTGGACAGAGAGCGAAGCCATTTTGTTGAAGGGTGCTTAAAAAAGGAGTATTCTGTAGACACTGCAAATGAGGTCTACGATTTAATCGTCAAATTCGCAAACTATGGCTTTAACAGAAGCCATGCGGTGGCATACAGCATGATCGGGTGCCAGCTTGCGTATTTGAAAGCTCATTATCCGTTATATTTTATGTGCGGATTGCTGACAAGCGTCATTGGCAATGAGGATAAAATCTCTCAATATCTTTACGAAGCAAAGGGGAGCGGGATTCGTATCCTTCCTCCGTCAGTGAATAAAAGCAGTTTTCCGTTTACAGTTGAAAACGGATCTGTCAGATACAGCCTCCGCGCGATAAAAAGTGTAGGCGTCTCAGCAGTCAAAGATATATATAAAGCAAGAAAAGAGAAACCATTTGAAGATCTTTTCGATTTCTGCTTTCGCGTGCCGTCAAAAAGCGTAAATCGCAAAATGCTTGAAGCACTTATCTTTTCTGGTGCGATGGACGAATTCGGCCAAAACCGGGCCACGCTGCTCGCATCCATTGATGTTGCTTTGGAACATGCTGAGCTATTCGCCGCGGACGATGACCAAATGGGATTGTTTTTAGATGAATCGTTTTCAATTAAGCCGAAGTATGTGGAGACGGAGGAGCTTCCTCTGGTGGATTTACTTGCGTTTGAAAAGGAAACGCTCGGCATTTATTTTTCAAATCATCCCCTCTCCGCCTTCCGAAAACAGCTCACTGCGCAAGGAGCAGTCTCCATTCTGCAGGCTCAGCGGGCAGTCAAAAGGCAGCTTTCACTAGGCGTTCTGCTGTCGAAAATCAAAACGATTCGGACGAAAACAGGTCAAAACATGGCGTTTTTAACGCTCAGTGATGAAACCGGCGAGATGGAAGCCGTAGTCTTCCCTGAACAATTCAGACAGCTTTCACCCGTTTTAAGAGAAGGCGCTCTTTTGTTCACAGCGGGGAAATGCGAAGTAAGACAAGATAAGATCCAATTCATCATGTCCCGGGCAGAATTATTAGAAAATATGGATGCAGAAAAAGCGCCATCGGTTTATATAAAAATAGAAAGCAGTCAGCACAGCCAGGAGATCCTGGCAAAGATTAAGCGCATTTTGCTGGAGCATAAAGGGGAAACAGGCGTTTATCTCTATTATGAAAGGCAAAAACAGACGATTAAGCTACCTGAGTCGTTCCATATCAATGCAGATCACCAGGTGTTATATCGCTTAAAAGAGCTGTTGGGTCAAAAAAACGTCGTTTTAAAACAGTGGTAACGATTCGCTTTTTGTTATACAATTGGAGCAATTATGTGATCCTGTTTAAATATTCAGATAGATTTACTCCGCAGAATGCAGCAATCAACGCAGCAGTATACGAATCAAAAAATATCCATAAGGAGTGTTTAGGAGAATGTCATTAAGAGAAGAAGCATTACACCTGCATAAAGTCAACCAGGGGAAACTGGAGTCTAAATCAAAAGTAGAGGTCAGAAATGCAAAAGATCTAAGCCTCGCTTATTCTCCGGGTGTTGCAGAACCGTGTAAGGATATTCATGAAGACATTAACAAAGTATATGATTATACAATGAAGGGGAACATGGTAGCAGTTGTAACTGACGGTACAGCTGTGCTTGGCCTTGGAAACATCGGCCCTGAAGCGGCGCTTCCTGTTATGGAAGGGAAAGCAGTTCTTTTCAAAAGCTTTGCGGGCGTAGATGCGTTCCCGATTGCTTTAAACACAAACGATGTTGATAAAATCGTTGAAACTGTAAAATTGCTGGAACCGACATTTGGCGGCGTCAACCTTGAAGATATTGCAGCGCCAAACTGCTTTATCATTGAAGAGCGCCTCAAAAAAGAAACAAACATCCCGGTTTTCCATGATGATCAGCACGGTACTGCCATTGTAACCGTAGCAGGTCTTGTGAACGCGCTGAAACTGTCTGGAAAATCCATGTCATCCATTAAAGTTGTCGCAAACGGCGCGGGTGCGGCTGGCATTGCGATTATCAAGCTTCTTCATCATTATGGCGTTCGCGACATTGTGATGTGCGATTCCAAAGGGGCCATTTATGAAGGGCGCCCGAACGGCATGAACGATGTCAAAAATGAAGTGGCGAAGTTCACGAACCAAGATCGCAAAGACGGTTCTCTGAAAGATGTCATCATTGATGCTGACGTATTTATCGGTGTCTCTGTAGCAGGCGCGTTAACAAAAGAAATGGTTCAAAGCATGGCAAAAGATCCGATTATCTTTGCAATGGCAAATCCAAATCCGGAAATCATGCCGGAAGATGCGCGTGAAGCCGGAGCAAGCGTTATCGGAACTGGCCGTTCTGACTTCCCGAACCAAGTAAACAATGTTCTTGCATTCCCTGGTATTTTCCGCGGAGCACTTGATGTGCGTGCCACTCATATTAACGAGGAAATGAAAATCGCAGCGGTTGAAGCCATTGCTTCACTGGTTTCAGAAGATGAGCTTAGCGCAGATTATGTCATCCCTGCACCGTTTGATAAACGTGTTGCGCCTGCTGTTGCGAAGGCTGTGGCAAAAGCTGCGATGGAAACAGGTGTTGCAAGAATCACTGTTGACCCTGAGGAAGTCGCAGAAAAAACAAGAAAACTTACGATTATTGGTGAATAATTTTAATTCATTCAAAAAATGGCAGCGCGTTGGCGGAGACCGGCGCGCTGTTCTCAAGTTAAACTGACGGCTGAAATTTTTTTAGGGGGTTAGCCTTAAAAAAATTTCAGCCGGGTTTAACATTATATTTGAATGCGCTGTCAACCTTGTCGTTTCAACACCTTATCTGATTTCATACAAGCCTTTCCGAGCACGTCATCGAATAAAAAGTTGTCGAATTGAGGATGACAGCGTTTGACAAAAAAAGTACAATAGTTTCGGTAAAGTTATTAGCAAGTCTATCTGTTTGATGACATGCGGTGAAGAGAACCCTTCACAAAAGGGAGGTAATCATTTGTTAAAGGATATATTCACGAAAAAGAAAAAGTATGCTTCCGTACCATCTGAACAAGCGAAGCACGATGTTCCGGAAGGCATTATGACAAAATGTCCTAAGTGTAAAAAAATCATGCTCACTAAAGAGTTGGATAAAAATATGCGGGTATGCATGAACTGCGATTATCATTTCCCAATGAACGCAAAACAGCGTATCGAAAGCTTGATGGATGAAAAATCCTTTGAGGAATTTAATCAGGGAATGCTCTCGGAAAATCCGCTTGGTTTCCCGGGATATCTGGAAAAGCTTGAAAAAGATCGCGAGAAAACATCCTTAAACGAGGCTGTTGTGACAGGCAAGGGCACCATCGGCGGACACCCGGCTGTTGTCGCCGTCATGGACTCTTCATTCAGAATGGGCAGCATGGGTTCAGTCGTCGGTGAAAAAATCACGCTTGCGATTGAAAAAGCAAAAGCTGATAAAGTTCCGTTTATTATTTTTACGGCTTCAGGCGGCGCTAGAATGCAGGAAGGCGTATTAAGTTTGATGCAGATGGCTAAGACAAGCTCTGCGTTAAAACTGTTCAGTGAAGAACAGGGTCTTATTATTTCAGTAATGACGCATCCGACTACCGGGGGCGTATCAGCAAGCTTTGCATCCCTTGGCGATTACAATTTCGCTGAGCCTGGCGCGCTGATCGGTTTTGCCGGAAGACGGATTATTGAACAGACAATAGGAGAAAAACTGCCTGAGGACTTCCAAACGGCTGAATTTTTATTAAAACATGGACAGCTTGATGCGGTTATTCATCGCGACGATATGAAAAAAACGTTAGAAAATCTGCTGGATATGCATCAAACAGGAGGTGACATTGAGTGGCTCCAAGATTAGAATTTGAAAAACCGGTGATTGAACTGCAAACCAAAATCGCCGAACTAAAAAAATTCACCCAAGATTCCGATATGGATCTAAGTGCGGAAATCGAACGGCTCGAAGACCGTCTCGCTAAGCTTCAGGATGATATTTACAAAAATCTGAAGCCATGGGACCGGGTTCAAATCGCGCGTCTGGCGGACCGTCCGACAACTCTTGATTATATCGAACACCTGTTTACCGACTTTTTTGAATGTCACGGAGACAGAGCGTACGGGGACGATGAAGCCATTGTCGGCGGGATTGCGAAGTTCCACGGCCTCCCTGTAACGGTAATCGGGCATCAGCGCGGCAAAGACACGAAGGAAAACCTAGTCCGCAATTTTGGGATGCCGCATCCAGAAGGCTACAGAAAAGCGCTTCGTCTGATGAAACAGGCTGACAAATTTAACAGACCAATTATCTGTTTTATTGATACGAAGGGGGCATACCCCGGACGAGCAGCTGAAGAAAGAGGACAAAGTGAAGCTATTGCCAAAAACCTGTTTGAGATGGCCGGCCTTCGAGTGCCTGTTATCTGCATCGTCATCGGTGAAGGCGGAAGCGGCGGAGCCCTTGGTCTGGGTGTAGGTAATCACTTGCATATGCTGGAAAACTCTACTTATTCTGTTATTTCTCCGGAAGGTGCCGCGGCACTTTTATGGAAGGACTCCAGTCTTGCTAAAAAAGCAGCAGAAACAATGAAAATCACTGCGCCGGATTTAAAAGAATTAGGTATTATAGATCATATGATTAAAGAAGTAAAAGGCGGAGCGCACCATGATGTGAAGCTGCAGGCAAGCTATATGGACGAAACCCTTAAACAATCGTTAAAAACTTTGCTGAAGCTGAGCGAAGAAGAATTAGTTCAGCAGCGCTATGAAAAATATAAAGCAATTGGCAAAGTCTCGGTTGAAGATCAATATATCGGGGTAAACTAAATAAACGTGAAGCCTTTGGCTCACGTTTATTTTTTGTGACATTCCTTAAATTTTATTTAAAAACAATTTATTTAATTGTATAATAGGTAAGGTTTCATAGGGAGGATGGAGATCCCTTTTCATTGTTTTTAGGGCAATGATCATGTTATGTTTAATCATATATGTTGCTGAGGTGAATGGAGAATGAAACGTATAGGGGTATTAACGAGCGGCGGGGATTCCCCGGGAATGAACGCAGCAGTTCGCGCAGTAGTCAGAAAAGCGATCTATCATGACGTTGAAGTTTACGGTATTTACAACGGATACGCGGGATTGATCAGCGGAAAGATTGAAAAGCTTGAACTCGGATCAGTAGGCGATATTATACATCGTGGAGGAACTAAGCTTTATACGGCAAGATGTCCTGAATTCAAAACAGTTGAAGGCCGTGAAAAAGGGATAGAAAACTTGAAGAAGCTTGGTATTGAAGGCCTTGTTGTTATCGGCGGAGACGGTTCATATATGGGTGCGAAAAAATTAACGGAACACGGGTTTCCATGTGTAGGTGTACCGGGTACAATTGATAATGACATTCCGGGCACTGATTTTACAATCGGTTTCGATACAGCTTTAAATACAGTAATTGACGCAATTGATAAGATTCGCGATACAGCGACTTCTCATGAACGTACATATGTAATCGAAGTAATGGGCCGTCATGCCGGCGATATCGCATTGTGGGCCGGTCTTGCAGGGGGCGCGGAATCGATCTTAATCCCTGAGGCAGACTATGACATGCACGAAATCATTGCCCGCTTAAAACGCGGCCACGAACGCGGCAAGAAGCACAGTATTATTATTGTTGCCGAAGGTGTAGGCAGCGGTGTTGAATTCGGGAAACGCATTGAAGAAGAAACAAATCTTGAAACTAGGGTATCTGTATTGGGCCATATCCAGCGCGGAGGTTCTCCGAGTGCTGCTGACCGTGTGTTAGCAAGCCGTCTCGGCGCATATGCAGTTGAACTGCTGCTTGAAGGAAAAGGCGGACGCTGTGTAGGTATACAAAACAATAAGCTTGTAGACCATGATATTATAGAAATACTTGAGACAAAACACACAGTTGAGCAAAACATGTATCAGCTTTCAAAAGAACTGTCTATCTAATGTACAGCTGAAGGCTGAAGATTTCAGAAGGAAGTGAACCAAATGAGAAAAACTAAAATTGTTTGTACCATCGGTCCGGCAAGTGAAAGTATTGAAATGCTTACGAAATTAATGGAGTCAGGAATGAACGTGGCTCGATTAAACTTTTCTCACGGAGATTTTGAGGAACACGGTGCAAGAATTAAAAATATCCGCGAAGCAAGTAAAAAACTTGGCAAGAACGTTGGAATTCTGCTTGATACAAAAGGTCCTGAAATCCGCACACATACAATGGAAAACGGCGGTATTGAGCTTGAAACAGGCAAAGAGCTCATTATTTCAATGGACGAGGTTGTAGGAACAACAGATAAAATTTCAGTGACATATGAAGGTTTAGTCCATGACGTTGAACAAGGTTCAACGATTCTGTTAGATGACGGCCTTATCGGTCTTGAGGTACTTGATGTAGATGCCGCTAAACGCGAAATCAAAACAAAAGTATTAAACAACGGAACACTCAAAAATAAAAAAGGTGTTAACGTACCGGGCGTAAGTGTCAATCTTCCGGGTATTACTGAAAAGGATGCGCGAGACATCGTTTTCGGTATTGAGCAAGGAGTAGACTTCATCGCACCATCTTTCATTCGACGTTCTACGGATGTGCTCGAAATCCGTGAGCTTCTTGAAGAGCACAACGCTCAGGAAATTCAAATCATCCCTAAAATCGAAAACCAAGAGGGCGTTGACAACATCGATGCGATTCTCGAAGTGTCTGACGGCTTAATGGTTGCACGCGGAGACTTAGGTGTGGAAATTCCAGCTGAAGAAGTGCCGCTTGTGCAAAAAGAACTGATCAAAAAATGCAACGCGCTGGGCAAACCTGTTATTACAGCAACACAAATGCTTGACAGCATGCAGCGCAACCCGCGTCCGACTCGTGCGGAAGCAAGTGACGTTGCAAACGCGATCTTCGACGGAACAGATGCGATCATGCTTTCTGGTGAAACTGCTGCCGGAAGTTATCCGGTTGAAGCAGTTCAAACAATGCATAACATCGCGTCCCGTTCTGAAGAAGCGTTAAATTATAAAGAAATTCTCTCAAAACGCAGAGATCAAGTTGGCATGACAATTACAGACGCAATTGGACAATCTGTCGCACATACGGCGATTAACCTGAATGCTGCTGCGATCGTAACGCCGACAGAAAGCGGCCATACAGCACGTATGATTGCAAAATACCGTCCGCAGGCTCCGATTGTTGCGGTTACTGTAAATGACTCTATTTCCAGAAAGCTTGCCCTCGTATCTGGCGTATTCGCGGAAAGCGGCCAAAATGCGAGCTCAACAGATGAGATGCTTGAGGATGCTGTCCAAAAATCATTGAACAGCGGAATTGTAAAACACGGCGATCTTATCGTTATTACAGCAGGCACTGTCGGTGAGTCCGGCACTACGAACTTAATGAAGGTTCATACTGTCGGCGATATCGTCGCTAAAGGCCAAGGCATTGGACGCAAATCAGCTTACGGTCCGGTTGTCGTTGCACAAAATGCAAAAGAAGCTGAGCAAAAAATGACTGACGGTGCGGTACTTGTTACCAAAAGCACTGACCGTGATATGATTGCATCCCTTGAAAAAGCGTCTGCTCTTATTACAGAAGAAGGCGGTTTGACTAGCCATGCGGCGGTAGTCGGATTAAGCCTTGGCATCCCGGTTATCGTGGGTCTGGAAAATGCGACATCTATTTTGACAGATGGCCAGGATATTACAGTTGACGCTTCCAGAGGCGCAGTCTATCAAGGCCGTGCGAGCGTTCTTTAATTACAGGTGAAAATGGAAGGGGAATCCCTTCCTTTTCTCTTTATCATGCCTTTTGTTGAACAGAACGTGTTACACGTGTGGGGGGCTTGGATATGAGATTATTGTTTTTGCTTTTTATTGTGTTTCCGGCAATAGAAATCGGCATATTCCTATTTTTAGGCAAGCTGATTGGCATTTTACCGACAGTTCTATTCATGATTCTGACGGGCATTATCGGCGCAGCAGCTGCAAAAAAACAAGGAACCGAAGTGTATTATAAGGTTCAGCGTGATCTTCAATATGGCAAAATGCCGGGAGAAGCGATTGCTGACGGTCTGTGCATTTTCATTGGCGGTCTATTGCTGATGCTTCCGGGCTTTTTATCAGATTTGGCCGGCGCCTGTCTTCTTATCCCGTTTACCCGCGGCTGGTGTAAGCCGATTCTGTTCAAATGGCTGAGAGGTATGTCGAAGAATAAGCGGATCATCATCAAATAAAAAGCGGCAGCCATGAAAAAACGGCTGCCGTTTTATTTTTGCTGAACGGTGATATAGGACCATATTTCTTTTAATGCGCCTGTTGTGATGAAAGCTTGGATGATGACGAGTACAGCGGGTCCCGCAATCAGTCCTAAAAACCCGAATAATTTAAAGCCGGCAAACAGGGCGATGAGCGTTGCCAGCGGATCGATCCCGATAGATTTACTTAGTATCTTGGGCTCTGTCAGCTGCCGCTGAATAAGAACGACGAGGTACAGGATACCGATTCCGATCGCTTGGGGCAGCTGGCCCGTAATCGATAAATACAAAATCCAGGGCACAAATACGGAGCCGGCACCTAAGTAAGGGAGAAGATCTACAAGCCCGATTAAAAAAGCAATTGTTGCGGCGTGTTCAACCTTTAAGAGAGAAAGGCCGATAAATACAATCACCATCGTGATGAAAACGAGGACGGCTTGTGCTTTGATAAAACCAGTCATTGCTTTTTTTAATTCGCTGCTGATCGCTTTGCTGTTAGCTGTCACACGATCCGGCAGAATTAAAACAAGCATGGCTTTCAGCTTATGCCAATCCTTTGTCATAAAAAAGGTTGCCAGAAGAGAAAAAATCAGAACCGCCGCCGTATTGGGAAGAAGAGCGAAAAATCTCGGGATCATCTCTAGAATGTGGGACAGCAGGAGCCCGGCATTTTTAGCGGCAGAATCTCCGAGTGTCTGGATATGAGTGACGATGGAAGCCTGCTGGTTCGTTTCCAATTCTTGAAACAAAAGAGTTAACTCGTTATAGAGCGGCTGAATATGAGTTGTAAACAATTTTTCGCAATATGAAATAAACGTGCTGATATGCGGAGGCAGCGTTTTTGCTAGATAGGCTGTTCCCGTTACGATTTCGGCTACCAGAATGGTAAGGACGCCGAAGGCTGCGAGCAGAAAAAAAGCAAGAACGCCCAGAACATTTATCGTTCGGGGGAATCCTGTCACTTTGTCCAAATAATCGACAACAGGATGAATCACTGAAGAAAGAATAAGGGCGATCAGGAACGGATAAGTTAACGGAAACGAATAATAGGCCGCAGCTATCGACCCTGCGGTCATTGATATGACAAAGAGGGTTCTGAAAAAAATAGTGATATAAGATTGATTCACGAAAACGGTCCTCCTCTCGTCAGCATGTCCTATTTTTTATATGTATTCACGCTGCGGCTGAATATGAATACATTCATCTTATAGGAGGGATGGCATGTGTTTACACAAGCGAATTTATTTTTAATTTTACTCTTGGCTATCGCACTTATCGCAAAAAACCAATCATTGCTCTTTGCTGTATCCGTCCTTTTGATCATCAAAATCCTAGGGCTTGATCAGAAATTATTTCCGACCATCCAGTCAAAAGGCATTAACTGGGGTGTGACCATTATTACCATCGCCGTTCTTGTCCCGATTGCCACGGGAGAAATCGGATTTAAGCAGCTTGGAGAAGCAATGCGGTCTTCCTACGCATGGATCGCCCTTGGAGCGGGGATCGCAGTGGCGCTGATTGCAAAAAACGGCCTGGCCCTGCTTGAAAATGATCCGCATATTACAACTGCTCTCGTGATCGGGACCATTCTTGCGGTTGCGCTTTTTGGAGGAGTTGCGGTGGGACCGCTGATCGGAGCGGGGATTGCTTATTTAGCCATGCAGATCGTAAAACTGTTCACTTCATAACAAAAAGCGGCCTGAAAGCCGCTTTTTTTTGTATGCAAAAACCCGCAAATAAAGGCGTTTTTTCGGGGAAATCACAGAATGAAAAAAAAAAATTATAGGTAAACATTTAACAAATGTCTGATTATTGTTTATAATGAGAATAGGCTTAAACTTAAATAAGCTTATAAGAATTTGTTATGTTCTTTCATAAGCAAAGGGTTTTAGTTCCAGCAGCCAGTAAAATGTAAGCATTTTCTTTTTGGGGGAGAGAAATACTTGCATCGTGCTTTTTAAGTAAGCCTCATGTTTTTACAACACTCTTAAAGGGGAAATTTATTGAAAAGGAGATGTTATATATGACAGCGACACGCGGTCTTGAAGGGGTTGTAGCAACAACATCATCTGTTAGTTCTATTATTGATGATACCCTTACATATGTGGGGTATGATATCGATGATTTGACAGAGAATGCAAGTTTTGAAGAAATCATCTACTTGCTTTGGCATCTAAGGCTGCCAAACAAAAAAGAGCTTGAAGAGTTAAAGCAGCAGCTTGCAAAGGAAGCTGCCGTTCCGCAAGAAATTATTGAGCACTTCAAATCTTATTCCCTCGAAAATGTTCATCCCATGGCTGCTCTTCGGACAGCAATTTCATTACTAGGCCTGCTTGACAGCGAGGCTGATACCATGAACCCGGAAGCCAACTACAGAAAGGCGATCCGCCTTCAGGCAAAGGTGCCTGGCCTGGTTGCAGCGTTTTCCAGAATTCGCAGGGGTCTTGAGCCTGTTGAACCGAGAGAAGATTACGGTATTGCGGAGAATTTTCTTTACACATTAAACGGTGAAGAGCCTTCACCAATTGAGGTTGAAGCCTTCAACAAAGCATTGATTTTACATGCTGACCATGAGTTGAACGCGTCAACGTTCACAGCGAGGGTCTGCGTCGCAACACTTTCTGACATCTATTCAGGCATTACTGCAGCAATCGGCGCGCTGAAAGGGCCTCTTCACGGAGGAGCGAATGAAGGCGTTATGAAAATGCTGACAGAAATCGGTGAAGTGGAAAACGCTGAGCCGTACATCCGCGCTAAACTTGAAAAGAAAGAAAAAATCATGGGATTCGGCCACCGTGTGTATAAGCATGGTGATCCGCGCGCGAAGCATCTGAAAGAAATGAGCAAGCGCCTGACCAACCTGACAGGCGAAAGCAAATGGTATGAGATGTCGATTCGTATAGAAGACATCGTCACATCAGAGAAAAAGCTTCCGCCTAACGTTGATTTCTATTCGGCTTCTGTATATCACAGCCTCGGTATTGACCATGATTTGTTTACACCGATTTTTGCTGTAAGCAGAATGTCCGGCTGGCTCGCTCATATTCTTGAGCAGTATGACAACAACCGTCTGATCCGCCCGCGGGCAGATTACACAGGCCCTGACAAACAAAAATTCGTTCCGATTGAAGAAAGAGCCTAAAGAACCATTGGAGGCTGGCTTGCGTCAATGAGGTTAGCCTCTTGTTCAGAACATCAAAATTGGGTTACACTTTAAATTGAATGTTAGGAAAAATCATTTTATTTTCTATATAAGAAAAATAAAATGTTTTCTAAATATGAATTACATACTGGGAGGTTTTTATTGTGGCACAAGGTGAAAAAATTACAGTCTCTAACGGAGTATTAAACGTACCAAACAACCCGATTATCCCATTTATCGAAGGAGACGGAACTGGTCCTGATATTTGGAACGCGGCTTCGAAGGTTTTAGAAGCAGCAGTAGAAAAAGCATACAAAGGCGAAAAGAAAATTACATGGAAAGAAGTTTACGCCGGAGAAAAGGCTTATAATAAAACAGGTGAGTGGCTCCCTGCTGAAACATTAGATGTGATCCGCGAATATTTCATCGCGATTAAAGGCCCGTTAACGACACCTGTCGGCGGCGGTATCCGTTCTTTGAACGTAGCGCTCAGACAAGAGCTTGACCTATTCGTCTGCTTAAGACCTGTAAGATACTTTACTGGAGTGCCGTCACCGGTAAAACGCCCTGAAGATACTGATATGGTCATCTTCCGTGAAAATACAGAAGATATTTACGCAGGCATCGAGTATGCAAAAGGCTCTGAAGAAGTGCAAAAGCTTATCAGCTTCCTTCAAAATGAGTTAAACGTCAATAAAATCCGTTTCCCTGAGACATCAGGTATCGGCATTAAGCCTGTTTCAGAAGAAGGAACAAGCCGCTTGGTCAGAGCTGCCATTGATTATGCGATCGAGCATGGCCGCAAATCTGTAACGCTTGTTCACAAAGGAAACATCATGAAGTTCACAGAAGGCGCGTTCAAAAACTGGGGCTATGAACTTGCTGAAAAAGAATACGGAGATAAAGTCTTCACATGGGCTCAATATGACCGCATTGCTGAAGAAGAAGGAAAAGACGCTGCCAACAAAGCGCAAAGCGAAGCGGAAGCAGCAGGAAAAATCATTATCAAAGACAGCATTGCTGACATTTTCCTTCAGCAGATCTTAACGCGTCCAAACGAGTTTGATGTCGTTGCGACAATGAACTTGAACGGAGATTACATTTCTGATGCTCTTGCTGCGCAAGTCGGCGGAATCGGCATTGCTCCTGGAGCGAACATCAACTACGAAACAGGACATGCGATTTTCGAGGCGACGCACGGAACGGCTCCTAAATATGCAGGCCTTGATAAAGTAAACCCATCTTCAGTTATTCTTTCAGGCGTTCTGCTTCTTGAGCATTTAGGATGGAACGAAGCGGCTGATTTGGTTATCAAATCTATGGAAAAAACAATCGCTTCCAAAGTCGTAACTTACGATTTTGCCAGATTAATGGACGGGGCGACTGAAGTGAAATGTTCAGAGTTCGGAGAAGAACTGATCAAAAACATGGACTAAGCAAGGAAAAAGCCTAAAACTAGCCATAAAGGAGAAGAGAGACATGGGAAATACTCGTAAAAAAGTTTCTGTTATCGGAGCAGGTTTTACCGGAGCTACAACTGCATTTTTAATCGCTCAAAAAGAGCTGGCAGACGTTGTTCTTGTTGACATTCCGCAATTGGAGAACCCGACAAAGGGAAAAGCGCTTGATATGCTTGAAGCAAGCCCGGTTCAAGGCTTTGACGCAAAAATTACGGGAACATCCAATTACGAGGATACAGCTGGCTCTGACATTGTTGTCATTACAGCCGGTATCGCAAGAAAACCTGGTATGAGCAGAGATGATCTGGTCTCTTCAAACGAAAAGATTATGAGAAGCGTTACCCGGGAAATCGTGAAATATTCTCCTGACTCTATTATTGTGGTGCTGACAAATCCTGTTGATGCAATGACATACGCGGTGTACAAAGAATCAGGCTTCCCTAAAGAGCGTGTAATCGGCCAGTCCGGTGTGCTTGATACGGCAAGATTCAGAACATTTGTGGCAGAGGAATTAAACCTGTCAGTGAAAGATGTGACTGGTTTCGTACTCGGCGGACACGGTGACGATATGGTGCCGCTTGTGCGTTATTCTTATGCTGGCGGTATCCCGCTTGAAACTCTTATTCCGAAAGAACGGATTGACGCAATTGTGGAGCGCACTAGAAAAGGCGGAGGCGAAATCGTGAATCTTCTTGGAAACGGAAGCGCGTATTATGCGCCTGCGGCTTCTCTGACAGAAATGGTCGAAGCGATCTTGAAAGATCAGCGCCGCGTCCTTCCTACAATTGCTTATCTTGAAGGGGAATACGGCTATGAAGGCATCTACCTTGGTGTTCCTACAATTATAGGCGGCAACGGTCTTGAGCAAATCATTGAACTTGAACTGACAGACTATGAAAGAGCGCAGCTGAATAAATCAGTAGAATCTGTCAAAAATGTCATGAAAGTATTATCCTAATAAAAAGAGAGAAAGGCTTGCTTAATACAGCCTTTCTCTTTTTACTATATATGAAAGCGTCATCATAAACATCTTTATTTCTTTTAAAAATGATGTAAAAGGCGAATTGTCGGAATGTCCTGCTTTCGTTAAAATAAAATCATGAAACATGTTAAGATGACATAAAATAGAGAAATAGGATGTCGGGGAATTATAATACTGGAGGCACAGCATGAACAAGAAAATTTTAGTTGTGGATGATGAAGAATCTATTGTTACTCTTTTACAGTACAATTTGGAACGGTCAGGCTATGATGTCATTACCGCCTCGGATGGGGAAGAAGCACTCAAAAAAGCGGAAACAGAGAAGCCTGATTTGATTGTGCTTGATGTGATGCTTCCAAAATTGGACGGAATCGAAGTATGCAAGCAGCTGAGACAGCAAAAACTGATGTTTCCCATTTTAATGCTGACAGCGAAGGATGAGGAATTCGACAAAGTATTAGGGCTGGAGCTCGGTGCTGATGATTATATGACCAAGCCGTTCAGTCCAAGGGAAGTAAATGCGAGAGTCAAAGCGATTTTAAGGCGTTCGGAAATAGCTGCGCCCTCTAGTGAGATGAAGAACGATGAAATGGAAGGCCAGATCGTAATCGGCGATCTGAAAATCCTGCCTGATCATTATGAAGCGTACTTTAAAGAAAGTCAGCTTGAACTGACACCGAAAGAATTCGAACTGTTGCTCTATTTAGGCAGACATAAAGGCAGAGTTCTGACAAGAGACCTGCTGCTGAGCGCAGTCTGGAATTATGATTTTGCCGGAGATACGAGAATTGTTGATGTGCACATCAGCCATCTTCGCGACAAAATTGAAAACAATACCAAAAAACCGATCTACATTAAAACGATTAGGGGATTGGGGTATAAACTGGAGGAGCCAAAAATGAATGAATAAATACCGTGTGCGCCTTTTTTCTGTATTCGTTGTCTGT
>NZ_CP117987.1:0-64615 GCF_033412715.1 Bacillus sp. N3378-2at
ATGATTCGAGCTTCGTTTAAGGGTGGGAGAAAATTTCGATCCATTATTCCATCCAGAAAACAATACAGTATACGTTTAGCTTCCTCGAAAATGGCGGAATTAGAGAGATTTGCTGAGGAAAATAACCTTAATGCGGAAATAGTATTAACTATCTTTGACGATGAAGATAATTCAGTTCTCTTTCGGGAATCTTTTTCTGTTGGAGAAGGGATTTCGAACAACCTACTCTTTCTCGTAAGCAGAACATTAGATACTACTTTTAAAGACAGTCCGCAGGAAGAAAAAGATGCATTGCTTCAAATGTTATCAAAAGCCATGGAAGAGGAAGCTGTTGAACAGGAATGTAATAAGAAGCTGTTTTCAGTTCCGAATTTAGGTTTTTTTAAAGGCAGAAAGAAAAATGAACTAGATCCTAAGGCAGCCGAGGCAGAGCGTGCCCGCCAGGCTGAAGAGAAGGCCCGGCAGGAGGCAGCCGAGGCAGAGCGTGCCCGCCAGGCTGAAGAGAAGGCCCGGCAGGAGGCAGCCGAGGCAGAGCGTGCCCGCCAGGCTGAAGAGAAGGCCCGGCAGGAGGCAGCCGAGGCAGAGCGTGCCCGCCAGGCTGAAGAGGAAGCCCGGCAGGAGGCAGCTGAGGCAGAGCGTGCCCGCCAGGCTGAAGAGAAGGCCCGGCAGGAGGCAGCTGAGGCAGAGCGTGCCCGCCAGGCTGAAGAGGAAGCCCGGCAGGAGGCAGCTGAAGCAGAGCGTGCCCGCCAGGCTGAAGAGAAGGCCCGGCAGGAGGCAGCCGAGGCAGAGCGTGCCCGCCAGGCTGAAGAGAAGGCCCGGCAGGAGGCAGCCGAGGCAGAGCGTGCCCGCCAGGCTGAAGAGGAAGCCCGGCAGGAGGCAGCTGAAGCAGAGCGTGCCCGCCAGGCTGAAGAGAAGGCCCGGCAAGAGGCAGCTGAGGCAGAGCGTGCCCGCCAGGCTGAAGAAATTGTCGAGGAAAACAAAAAAGGAAAACCAGCTGCAGCTGTAAAAACGCATTTATCCAATGGATTCAGTAAAGGAATAGCTTTTCTTAAAAAGCAGAAACAGTATGTACCTGATCGTAAAAATAAACGTGAAATACATCCGCCTATAGTGGCACAAGAATCAGCTGCTATGCGTGACCTTGAAAAGCAACTTAAGATGGCCAAGATTGAATTGATTGAAGAAATTAAGAAAGAAAAACTAGAATTAGATAAAAAGTTGGCTAAAGAAAAGAAAAAGGAAGACAAACATAAGAAAGCTTTGGCCAAACGTAGAAAACGAATGGCAGCGCCTGGGCTTGGGTCCTCCAAGCTCATTTTGTTTGCCATTCTTCTTATTATCGGCGTACAGGTTTATTTCAACGTTGAATCAGGAAATAGCCCGCTAACAGTTCCCGGCTGGGTAATTGACATTGGAAATAAGGTCAGCAACCTAGTAGCCTCTTACAAAAAGCTTTAACATTGTTAAGCAGAAAGGAGGAAGCTTTGGCCAATAACGTTGATCGATATGATGTTGATATGGAAAAGAAGGCGTCACCTTATCTAAATGCTCTTGGATCGGCTCTCAGCGAAGGCAAAAAAAGAGCTTTAAATGAACTTAATCAAGCCAATACCTTCCTGAACAAAATCTTTAACAGAAAAAAAATTAATCAATTGTCCGAAAAGGTAAAGCTTTATAACTACTGTGAGAACCAAGTAAGAAGTAGCGATTTCAGAAGCAAGTTTTCTAAAATTGAGATTCTAGCTGGAAGAGAATCTCAAATAAATATTAATGTATTTGGGGAACGAATTGAAACAGCTTTAGGAAGCTACTTCAAAGAACAAGGAGAAAACTTGACTCCTGGAAATAGTCTTGAAGCGTATGATGAGTTGTATAGGACAATGGTTAACTCACAAACCTTTTCATCTTTACGAGGTAATAATTTCACAGGCAGATCAGAACAAGATACAAGTTTGATGGGATTTATTTCTTCTCAAAACGAGTATCAGAATTATGTGGCCGATTATCGTGAGTCTAAACCAATTCATCAAATCTTTCCAGACCAGTTCAAGGAAGGCATGTTGGAGAATGAAAGTAAACTTTACATCAACGAGTATACAAAACATTTAGCGTTAGTTCATGACGAGAACAGATCTATGTTGAAGAATGAATCCCCAGATTACGCTGTCATCAAAGAGTTGGAAGGAGAAATTCGTTCTAATTTTAGTAAAGATCCGGAATATCCGGTTATTTTATTAAGGACAATGGCAGCAGATAACCTTAATAAACAGATAGCAACTGCTGTTAATATGACTAACTCCTTTATTAATGATTTTTCTAAAGAGATGAAAATTAAACAAGTACCTTGGCCTACAACTGTGCCTGAACCTCTAACTTATGAGCAGTATAATCAAAATAAATCTAAATATCTTGAACAGCTATCAAAAGATGATGTGCTGATGAAAAAAAATGAAAAAGATCTGTCAACTGAAAGGGAACTAGAGAATAAAGGGACTGAAAAAGGAAAAGTTGAAGTTCAAATTAAAAAGCCCTCAAATTTGAAAGGTTCAAGAAAAGTTAAAGGTCTAGAAAGATAATAGAAGTGAGGAAGCCGTGTTTACGGCTTCTTTTTTTGAGGTGATCTTTTGCACAAGGAGTTTAAACAGTGGAAAAAAGTATTTGCAGATAAGTATTTTTTGATTGCCTTTACACTGTTTTGTTATGTAGCAGTGACGTGTATTACTAATTTTTTCATACATCTTTTAAAACAGATTCCCGTAATACTCTCTTCTTTTAAAAACTTTGACCAGTCACAGCTTTCAAGTCCTTTTAGTTCGATGACCTGGAAGTGGTTTTTTGAATTTGATTGGAGTATGGGCATTGTTTATGGAGTAGTGTACGTTCTTGCTTCAATTTTCATATTGAGACAAGTGTATAGGTTTAGAATCGCTTTTCGTGATATCAATAAGCAAACGAAAGGTACAGCACGATGGACTGAGATTATGGAGATTCAAGAAACCTATAAGGCTGTTAAAGATGATGATAATGAGTATGAAGGCAGTGCAGGAATGCCGATTGTTCATTTTAATGACCATCTTTACGTTGACACAAACTCAACTCATACCCTTGTGGTTGCTTCAACACAATCTGGTAAGACTGAAACTTATTCCTATCCATATTTAGATGTCATTATGAGAGCAAAAGAAAAAGACTCTGTAGTAATTACAGATATAAAAGGTGACATGCTTAAAAATACCCGCGCTGAATTCGAAAAGTACGGTTATGAAGTTATGTGTTTCAACTTATTGAATCCGTATTGGGGAATGGCCTATAATCCATTGGAATTAGTTAAACAAGCATATTTGAAGAAAGACTATTCTAAAGCCCAAATGCTTTGTAATACACTATCTTACTCACTGTTCCATAATGATAAGTCACATGCAGATCCTATGTGGGAAAATGCATCTATTGCATTGGTAAACGCCTTGATTCTCGCGGTTTGTGATTTGTGCATTAAGAATGGACAGCCAGAAAATATCACGATGTATACATTGACAGTTATGTTAAACGAACTTGGAAGTAATCCAGATGAAGACGGGTATACACGACTTGATCATTTCTTTGGTAATTTGCCGCCTTCTCACCCTGCTAAGTTACAGTATGGGACAATTCAATTTTCACAAGGCATAACACGCAGCGGTATTTACACAGGTACAATGGCCAAACTTAAAAACTATACTTACGATACAATCGCCCGAATGACAGCTCGTAATGACTTGAATATTGAGGATTTAGCTTACGGAGAAAAACCAGTCGCGTTATTCATTGTCTACCCCGATTGGGATGATTCTAACTACACTATTATTTCTACTTTCTTATCACAAGTAAACGCTGTGCTTTCCGAGAAAGCTACATTATCCAAAGAAAGTACACTTCCAAGGAAAGTAAGGTTTCTCTTTGAAGAAGTCGCTAATATCCCGCCAATTGAAGGGTTAAATAGATCCCTGGCAGTTGGTCTAAGCCGAGGTATGCTCTATACGCTTGTTATTCAAAACGTTTCTCAGCTACGTGATGTCTACGGAGACGACATGGCCGTGGCAATAATGGGGAACTTGGGTAACCAGATTTACATTATGAGTGACGAGTGGGAGGACGCCGAAAAGTTTAGTGAAAAATTGGGTGTTACCACGGTAATTTCTGCAGATCGTCAGGGTGATTTAATGGACGTTCATAAATCGTATAGCGAAAGAGAAGAAGAAAGGCCTTTAATGCTTCCTGACGAGCTAAGAAGGTTGAAAAAAGGTGAGTGGGTTGTTTTAAGGACTAAAAAACGTGAGGACTTAAAAAGAAATAGGGTAGTTCCTTATCCGATTTTTGCTTCTTTAGATAACGGAACAAATATGCTGCATAGATACGAGTATTTGATGCATCGTTTTGATAATAAGATTGCTCTTGGTGATTTAGGGTTTAGAGGAGAGCATGAAACACTGGATCTGGAAAGCTTATTGATTGAATTTGAATTTAATGAACCTGTGAAGGAGGAAAGAAAAAGTAAACCAGGTAAAGGGAAAAAACAAAAAGCTAAAAAGGCTCCTGGTGAACCTGTTTCTAGTGAATTCCCATTGCCTGAAGAACCGATTGGGTTTACTGAATCTTCAGAGGGAATGGATTCACTATTCGCCTCAATTCCAGTTGAGAATATGAACGAACATGGATTTTATGAAGATCCGCCAATGAATGAATCATTACATGAAGATGATTTAGAAGCAAGTGAGGAGGATATTATTATGAATTCACTTGAAGAGGTGTACGAAACGAGTACACCTATTTCTGATGCAATTAAACCTGATCATTACGTGTATATAAAGTTACTTGCTCATAAGCAATTATCTGAAAGCGAATATGCGTATTTCGATAGTCTGAAAACAGTTGAGGAATTAAGGGCCTTTTTTAGAGCGCCAGAGAAAAAAGAAATTTATGAACAAATTAAAACACATATAGAGTAAGTGAGGGTTGTTTATGGATGATTCAGAGATTCTGAAAATACTGCTTAGGTTTCAAGATTACCTATCCCTGACTTCAATTTGGACCGCACCATTCCGAGTCATCGGATGGTGGGTTATTATGGGCCTGGCCGCAATTGTAGATGCCCTATCTGGGGGGATTGAAGAGATTTATGATTTGCTTAATTTCTTCGATAGTGACCAAATTAGTGGCTTTATAGATAAGTGGATGCCTGTCATTTTTGCATTAATGGCATTGGCGCTTGGCTTTCTTGGATGGAAAATCATAGTTCAGAAGAAAACTGATTACGACAAAATAATCACAAATTCATTATTTGCTTTAACTCTTTTCCTTGTACTGCCATGGGGGATGCAGCAGGCGTCGGATCTCTTGCTTGCTGGGAAAGGAATGCTTGATGAAGACGGAAAGCTTAGTGTTTCCACTAAAATATATCAAAACAATATAGTCGATGTTTATAAAATCGACAAGGATGCTGAGTGGAGTAAGAAAGAATTCAAAAAGCTAAAGAAGAAAAATAATATCGAGAATGACGAGGATGTGAAACTTTTAGATATAACGGAGCCAGTTGATACAGGTGGAATTTTTCACTCTAGTCCGTTAACTAAAGATGGCGAAAAAATATTAGATAAAAAAGTAAGCGATGCATCCGGAGAGAAGAAATTAGAGGATCTTGAGTCATTTTGGATACAAGATGATGAAGCCTATTATCGATATTCTTGGCACCCTTGGTACATGATGTTTGAACTTGGTACCATAGCATTTGTTTTATTTATGACCATGTTTAAGACAGCGCAGTTAATCATGGAACTAGGAATCTTAAAGATTTTCAGTGTAGGAACTGCTTTAACGGATCTTGAAAACGGTCAACGTAATAAAAAGTTCTTGGAGAAGATAAAGAATACTTTCATTGTCTTATTTTCAATCGAGCTTTTGTTACAATGTTACATCCTTTTTACAGATTACATTGGCCAAGCTGACATATCTGCACCAATAAAAATAGTTGTATTGATTGCAGCAGCTATTTTAACGGTGGATGGTCCTAACTTTATAGAAGAAATGTTTGGTATAGATTCTGGATTGAAGAGCATTTCGCGGAGTTTAGTTGGGCTATTTGCAGGTGCTAAAACAGCAAAAATGGCTACGGACTTTACGGCATCAACAGCTAAAAAGGCGGGGAAAATGGCAGGCAAAATTGCCAAGAAATCATCTGATGCTGCTTTAGTTGGTATGGGTGCTGGAAAGGGTATACTTGATGGTTTTAAAGAGAACATGGAAGCTGCTAAAAGTGGTGGAGGAAGTAACGGGGGGAAAATTGGAAAAGACGGTGACACGCCTTTGTCACATGGATTAGCCGGTAAACCGACTAATGTTATGTCAGACGATGCTTTAAAAGAAGCAATGATGTCTGGTGACGATCAGAAAGAGAAGGATAAATCGTCACAATCTGATTCTCCGTTGTCGTCTTTGAATAAAGAAAATAGCTCCGATTCATCAACAGAGGGTATCGAAAATCGCGATGATAGATCAGGCACAGAAAATGGATCTCCAATGGAAGATCATAATACACCACTATCATCCATGTCTTCCGAAGAAGAAGCTGGAAGCAACAATGAGAAAGGATCAGACAATATTCTATCAAAAGATGGAGATACACCATTACAAGCATCAAAAGATCAGTCGAGTCCTGATGCAGCTAGTGATGGTCTAGGTACTCAGCAAGGTAAAAACATTGAAATGGCCACTGACAAAGACGGAAATACACCGTTGTCTAATATGGCATCATCTGAAGGAATACAACCTGATCAACCAGGTGGATCTGCTGCTGACAAAGACGGAGATACACCGTTATCTAATATGGCATCATCTGAAGGGGCACAACCTGGTCAGTCAGGTGGGACTGCTGCTGACAAAGATGGAAATACACCGTTGTCTAACATGACAGGGGAAAGCTCAGTTCCAGGACAAGGCGGCGGAAACGCGCCAGGAAGCTCTGATACGCCATTATCGTCCCAAGGGCCAACAGGAAGTCCAATTCCAGGACAAGGCGGCGGAAACGCGTCAGGAAGCTCTGATACGCCATTATCGCCCCAAGGGCCAACAGGAATCCCAGTTCCAGGACAAGGCGGCGGAAACGCGCCAGGAAGCTCTGATACGCCATTATCGTCCCAAGGGCCAACAGGAATCCCAGTTCCAGGACAAGGCGGCGGAAACGTACCAGGAAGCTCTACTAATACGCCATTGTCATCTCAAATACCACCTGTAGGACCAATTTCTAGTCAGATCGGTGGAAACACATCAGTTACACCTGGTAGACAATTGTCTCAGGGGCCGATTAATAGTGGTCTCACAGCAAACAATAGCACTTCCAATAATGGATGGGATTCGTTGTTTGCGACTATGCCACAGAATACAGGTTCACATTCTTCAGGAAGTCTTATGCCGAGCAGTCCTATTTCACAGGCGGCGCCGGCTTCACTGACACCTGTTGCACCAAGCAGTAATACATCGATAGTAAATTCCGTTTCAAATGGTTCTAATTCAACTTATTCGGCGCCTACACCGGCAAGTAACATTTTGCCAACCCACCGCGCTGCCGTAGGAAATGTTTTACCAACCTATAGAGCACCTGTACAAAATATGGGAGGTGGCCGTTTTGATTACTCACCTAAAGGAGTGAGTACAGTAAGCAATAAACCGATTGGAATGCCTAAACATGTTCAAACAACTGCAGAAGCATTTAAAAATCAGATGACAAAAAGGCCAACTACGAATATGACTGCAAAGGATGTCTTGGTTAATAAGTATGCTGACTTGGCGCAACGGATATATGATTCAAAGTCAGTAAGAAATTCAAGGACAGCTTACGATATCGCAAAAAACACTGTAAATACTGGATTCAAAGGGGGGACTGATAAATGAGGCAAACCGTATCAGTACCAGAAAATATTCAAGCAAAAATACAATGGAATAAACTAACGGTTGTGGATGGTTTTGTGATTATTGGGAGTTTGGCTGTCGGGTATTTCATGAAAGGCTTGGTATACCCGTATCTTCAGATACCTTTTGTATTATTTATCGTGCTTGCCACTACATTTTATCTTTGGCCGTGTCCTGATTCACCAAGTAAAAAGATTTATGAAATGACGCTCATGGTTTTCAGAAAGGATAGTCGGACATATAAAGCACAAGAGCCTGTCAATTATTCCATGATAAAGCAGGAGGATTAAAATGGGTTTTGATGCACTGTCAGTTAAAAAGAAGAATCAATCAGGAAGTACACGGAAATTAAAAAAAATACAAAAGAGTATTGATCGAATCAATCGTGTATATCCGGTATGTGGATATACTGATGAGGGTTATGTAAAAACAAAATTTGGACTAAAAGAAGGCTACTTTGAGGTATTTGACGTTAAACATTATGACACCAATATCCTAGACGAAAAAGAGTTTAACTTTGTAACAGAGTCCTACTGGAAACTACAGCAAATTTATTCAGATCCTCTTAAAGAAGTGCATATGAATTTGCCTGAAGATAATCAGCTTCAGCAAGAATATATTAAATACAAAATTGAACGAACAAATAACTTTGCAAGGTTGAGAGTATTAAACGCTGAACTCGAAAAGTTGAAATTCATAGAAAAAACATATAAAAGTCGTCGCACGTACCTCATTGTCTTTGGAAGAACAGCAGAAGAACTTACTAAAAGGATTGACGATTTAACTCGCTTTACAAACTTTTTAGAACCGCAGCCGATTTCTATCGAGAAAAAAATTAAGATCTTACATGGTATGAATAACTTTATTTAGGCGGTGAATGGATATGGAAAAAATTATTAAGGATTTAGATTTTGTGTATGCCACCCAACCAATGGGTGGCATTTCTTTTAAGGATGAATTTTTTAATCGTACAGGTGATGGATATGTTGCTTGTCTCCATGTATACCGTTATCCGGAAAATTTCACACCATACTGGTTAAACAAATTAACTAGTATTCATAACACAATTGTTACTATTGATACCTATACACAAAAAGACATCAATTATACTGATAAGGTAAAAAGCTCGACTAATGAAATGAAATCGAGGATACGTAATGCAGCTAATGAAACAGATGCAGATGTAGCTCGTGAAGAATTGCAGACTTTAAGAGAACTCGGGTTGGCTATTACCAAAGGTGGAGAAGTAATTAAACAGATTCACGTCCGGATCTTTTTGCATGGTGCCACACAATCGGAATTAGAAAAACGTATATCTGAAGTTCAAAAGAGTATTGACAGTGATGGTTTTAAAAGTAAAGTGTTTCTTGATGAAAATAAAGAAGAATGGCAATCCTTATTTCTTGATTATGAAACTCAATTAACCATGCCAAACAAAAGAATAGGAAATGATATGCCTGCTGAGGCCATTGGTTTAGGTTTTGCTTATGATCAAACCAGTCTAAGTGATCCAACAGGTGTTTATTATGGTTATACATCAACGAGAGGAACAGTTTATTGGGATTTGTTCCATAAGACAACTAAAAGGCTATATTATAACATGTTTGTGGCAGGGGATATGGGATCAGGTAAGTCAACACTTCTAAAAAAGATCCTAAGAGATAATGCTTCAAAAGGTAACTTTATTCGGGGCTTTGATAAATCAGGTGAATTTCAATCCGTTACGGCTGATATGGGCGGAATTACTATTGATTTGGATGGGAGCAACGGCCGTATAAATTTAATGCAGATATTCCCGTCTGTGACAAAGAAAATAGGGGACAAAGTCGTAATAGACGAAAGTGCTTCTTTTAGGCAGCATGTTTCAAAATTAAATTCGTGTTACCGAATTAAAAACCCTAAATCCGATGATAATGTTTTAGTTCAATTTGATGAATTAGTATATGGATTTTACGAGAAGCATAACTTTTGGGGAGAAGATGCACGCTCCAATATCACTCAATTACCTCCTGAAGAATATCCATTATTATCTGATTTTCAAGCATATTGTGAAGAAAGATATCATGCAGAAAAAGATCCAAATTTCAAGTCCAGAATTGGCGACATAGCTATGTCAATAAAGAACCTTGTTACTCAATTTGGAGAGATATTTGATGGTATTACTACTATTCCGGATATGGTGAATGAACAGATCGTATTTTACGACATCGGAAACCTGTCACAGCTGAGCGATCAAGTAAAGGATATCCAAATATTTAATGCGCTCAGTCAAATTTGGGGTACGATGATGAATATTGGAAGAAAAGAAAAAGAAGCTTATGATAAAGGTAAAATACATTGGTTCGATATTACGAGATTCCTTATTATACTTGATGAGTGTCACAATTTGTTGGAATTGAAAAAAGCTCACACCGCGAACTTTTTTGTTACTCTTATGTCTGAAGCACGTAAGTTCTTTGGTGGTCTGGTATTGGCTACACAGCGTATTGAACGGATGTTTCCGAATACCAATACTTCTGATCCAGATATGGCTATAGCAGCAAATAAACTTCGTGAAATATTTGGGTTAACTCAGTATAAAGCTCTGTTCAAACAAGATCAGACTTCAATGAAATTAATTAAGAATTTATTTGAAGACCAAATGACAGACAATGAGTATGCTCTGCTGCCTAAATTTGAAACTGGTGATTGTATTCTTTCGATAGCTGGGGATCGTAATTTAGTTATGCATGTAGAGGCTACCCAAGAGGAACTTGAACTGTTTGAAGGTGGGGCTTAATGTTGAAAAAGATTCCGGCAAATGAAGAAAATGCAGAAAAAAAGATTGTTAGGCAAAAGAAGCTGTTTATAGTCATATGTATTGTTTTTATTGGGGCTATGCTGCTTTATTTTATGGGCGGAAGTAATAAAGAAAAGGTAACAAAGAATGAACAAAAAGAAAGCTTAATTGAAGGGAATAGTTCAGAGCAATCAACCTACAAAAGTTCTGTCGTGAAGGAAGAAAAAGCAGAGGATAAAGATAAACAAGAAATGCAACAAACACTGAAATCCTTTATAGAATCATATTACTCGTACGATTATAAAAATAAAGACAAACATTTAAAGGAGTCAAAAAAATATTTGACTCCGGAGTTTTATAAGGAATTAAGTCTTGCTGAAGAAAACAATACAAAAGTGCAGCCTTTCGCTTATCGAAAAGTACAGGACATTTCTTATTCAGGCTTCTCTTTAGTAAACGGAAAGCCTCATTGGATTGCCAGTGTTAATGCTGAATTATTGGATGATAAGAGGAAGGTCACTGGCACTATTGAAGTTGAATTTGAATTGGATTTAAACAAAAGAGAAGATAATTGGACCGTAACATATTTTGCTGTAACAGGTAAAGGGTTGAAAGAGAATGAATAACGGGGCATCTGCCGCCAAAGAAGCAGTGAAATACTTAATTAAGAAACAATTACAGAAGCGCGCGCTTCTGTTTTTTTTATGCTCTTGGGCCGGTTTAATTACGATTGTAGTATGTGTAGTTATTGTCTGTGCGATAGGGATAATTTCTGGCCTATCAGGTTCAGATTCGGGCGGAGGCGGCGGAGAATCTGCGATAAACATTGCGCCAGAAGTTGAACAGTATAGGGCAGTTGTAGAAAAAGAATGTAAAGCGAATGACATACCAGATTTAGTTGATTTAATACTAGCACTGATCATGCAAGAGTCTGGTGGGAAGTCATTAGATGTAATGCAAGCAAGTGAATCAAAAGGGCTGCCTCCCAACTCAATTACCGATCCTCATGAATCAATCAAAGTAGGTGTTGCAAACTTTGCTTCAGTATATAAAGCAGCCAAAGCAGCTAAAAAAAATGTCAAAGAAACGGCGCTGCAAGGCTATAACTTTGGAAGTGGATATATCAATTGGGCGATAAAGAAAAGTGGAGGTTGGACAAAAGAAAACGCTGCTGATTTTGCTCGAATTCACAGTAACGGACAGCAGCGCCCAAACGGAACTTGGATGTATGGTGATCAGCTGTATGTAGAGCACGTTATGAGGTACCTAAAGCCGAATAACGGTGAAAATGGTGGAGAAGTTGAGGTAATAAAGGGTGGAAACAAAGTTATTGAGAAAGCAATAAAAGAAGGCTCGGCTTATATAGGAAGGTCCACTTATGTAATGGGTGGGGGGAGAAATCAAAGTGACATTTTAAAGGGGATCTTCGACTGTAGCAGCTTTGTACATTATGCGTTTAACAAGGCAGGTTTATCCCTTGGAAACTTAGCCTCTACAACAACAGATACGCTTGTTGTACGCGGAAAAAAAGTCAAATATTCAAATATTAAAAGAGGCGATTTAGTATTCTTTGATACTTACAAAGTAAACGGTCATGTTGGAATTTATCTCGGGAATGGAGAGTTTTTAAATTGCCAAAATAGTTATGGTGTTAGCGTGGCAAAGATGAGTAATAGCTATTGGAAAAGTCATTTTAATGGGGTCGTCGTACGTATTACAGAGTAAAGGAGGGGAACCGAAAAAGTGAAAATAAAATTTAAAACTGTCGGTGCAAAATATAAAGTTTCTACAGGTGTTATTGCCATGATCCTGCTGTTTTTCTTGTCCAGCAGGGTCATTTTTGATTCGCCGTTTGAAGAAGAAAATACAAAACTAAACACCCCCGTTAGTATAAATAACATGACTGTGGAAATGACGGATCGAACTTATTTTTCAGACAATCACATGCTTGAAATTGATTTGATGATCACAGATTCTCTACAAGATATTCCTCCAAAATTAGATGCAATTGTTAAGGAAAAATCAAATAAGAGAAAGAAATATCATCCCGAAATCATCAAGATTCGTGATGATTTTTATGTGTTGTTTGTAAGAGATATTCCGGAAGATTGGACAGCAGTTTCGGTTCAGCTGACTGATGAAAATGATGAAGATTCAAGCTCAATCGGGTCGAGCAAAAAGATATATTCCTCATCTGCAGATACGAAAACAAAGGATGTTTTTGTGAAAAGAAATCAGGATTATTATGAAGCAAAATATATCGATTTAAAGATCAAAAATAATAAAAAATTGATTCAAGAAGAAGAGAAAAAACAGAAAGAATATGCGGTTGAAATTACTCAAATAAACTCTCGAATCTCGTCTTTAAAAGAAGATAAGGAATACCAGATCGGTAAAGAAAAAGAGGAAACAGAATCACAAATTTCATCCAATGAAAGCAAAATTTCTTCAAAAGAAGAGGCAATAAAAACGAGCAAAGAAATGCTAGGTGAACTTGAAAAACGGAATGAATTATTGAAGAAAAGAAAGAGCAATCTCGTCATCGAAGACTAAATTTCTGTATGGAAAACAGTTATTTTTCGTGTGCATAAAATAAAGATTTATGTGCATTTAGTTCTAAATCACCTAAATAATGGTTGAACATAAATGTTTTTTTTATGTGCATTCAGCAATAAATCTGGTACCACGAAAAAACAAACCGCACTGCGGTTTCACCATGCAAATGGTGCCAGTTTCCCCTTATGCTCTTTCCTTTTCCACCCCCTCCTTCCTTCGGAATCGGGGGCCGGCTTTTTGCTGCCGCAAAAAGCCTTGGAAAAAGAAACACTTATTTGAACAGATCGTTGCAAAGTAATGTGCAGAAATCGATGAAAAGGAGCGTTAACAAATGCCGGATCTCAACATCAAAGGTCTTTCAAAAGATACAATGAATAGGCTTGCGGATAAAGCGAGGAAGGCAGGACTTTCTCAGCAAGAATACCTCCGCCAATTGCTTGATAAACATGTTGTTGCGGATGAAGTTGAGGGCGTGCGAAGCGAATTAGGAGAAGTCATTAAATCTGTAGCATTCGCCCTCGAACAAAACACCAAAGTACTTAACGAATTCATCAGAGTAAATGAAGGATAGCGACCGATTGAGGACGCTGTCCTTATTTCTTTTTAAAGCAGCAAATAAGCTGGCCGCAGTGTTTAAAGCGCAAAGTCTTTTCTTTATTAAAGACCGTCTTTAAAAAGAAGGAAAAATGAGCTGCAAAGATCATTTTGTGCTGTCATGTGTAAAAAAGATATTAGAAAGTGAGGGTTAGATATATGGCAAAAGTAAAGAAGCATCTTACCTTTAGTGGTCCGACAGAATCACCGTATGGTATTGCTTATATTGAAAAAGAAATGAAAGCGAAGAATTGCTCAAAAATGAATGAAACAATTGAACTGATCTTTGCTGAACACGATGAAATGAAAGCGAGATTATCAGAACAAGATGCACTTGTCGAGAAAATATTTCAGCGTTTTAAGAAGACGCTTGACGTTATCCGTGTGCGCGCCGGACACACCGATAAAAATGCTCAAATTAACTTAGAGCTTTGGAATGCATTTCTCATGGCCAACCCGTTACCTGTGACAGTTTTAACGGACCAGCATACCTCTGAGTCAGTATCGATGGCAAAAGAAAAAGTTAGTAATGACATTGCTACATTTAAGCAAAGGAAAGATGAACAGAAGGCTAAGCAGGAAATGCAGAAAGGTGAAAAATAATGGATTCTCCTGGCGTTGTATTAGTCTCTAAATATGTGTCGGGCAAATCAACAAAATTTTCGAAGTATGTCAATTATATCAATCGTGATGAAGCCGTCCGAACGGAGAAATTTCAGACTTACAATGTAAATAAATTAGACGGATACAATCAATATATGGGGAACCCGGAAAAGAGCAGCGGGATCTTTACCCAGCACAAAGATAGCTTATCACCAGTAGAAAAAAATCAGCTGAAGGAGATTTTCAGACAAGCACAAAAAAATGATTCAGTCATGTGGCAAGATGTCATAAGTTTCGATAACAAGTGGTTAGAAGAACGCGGGATTTATAACTCGCAAACTGGCTGGGTCAATGAAGGGGCAATTCAAAACTCTATTCGAAAAGGAATGGAAGTTTTATTAAGAGAAGAGCAGCTTGAACAAAGTGGCGTTTGGTCCGCAGCCATACATTACAACACTGATAATATCCATGTCCACATTGCGCTAGTTGAACCCAATCCGACAAAAGAGTACGGCGTCTTTACGAACAAAAAAACAGGTGAGGTTTACCAGGCTCGGCGTGGGAATCGGAAATTAAAAACCCTGGATAAAATGAAAAGTAAGGTTGCAAACACCCTCATGGATCGGGACAAAGAACTTAGCAAAATATCACAGCTGATCCATGATCGTATTGCTCCTAAAGGACTTAAATTTCAGCCTAGATTGGATACATACATGACTAAGATGTATAACCATATCTACGAAAATCTGCCGGAAGACATGAGGCTGTGGAAATATAATAACAATGCTTTGAATAATATTCGGCCGGAGATAGACAGTGTGATTACGATGTACATTCAAAAGTATCATCCTGAAGACTATAAAGAGCTGGATCAGTCGTTAAAAGAAGAAATGGAATTCAGAAAATCAGTATACGGAGATGGACCAAAACAGGTAGAGAGATATAAAGAGTATAGGAAAAATAAACATAAAGAACTCTACACTAAATTAGGGAACTCCATGCTGAAGGAAATGGCCGAAATACGTAGGCGTGAGTCGCAATCAAAACAAATGAATCGCTCAGGTACCTATGCTCCTAGTTCAGTATCAAATAGACAATGGGATACAAAGGGTAGGCGCATAAAAAGATCAGATATCAATAAAATCAAGCACGCTTTAGATAAAGATTATCAGAGCATGAAAAACATGCGTAAGTACCAACAAATGCAGTATGAAATGGAACAGAGCCGGTAGGCAATTCTGAAATTAAAGGAGAGGAAGCCAATGATTTTTAAACTAGATCACTATATCAATGAAGAGAGAGATCCAGATTATTTGCTTTTTATCGAAAAGGACATTGAACCTTCCCGATTTGAGGAAGAGCTTTTAAAGCTTATAGAGATAATTGGGTGTATTCATTTTAGATTTGAGCAGCTTGTTAGGGATGATATTTGTGTGGCAGGAAAAGATATAGTGTTCCTTCTTGAGAAGTATTATGGTTTCAAAAACGTAACGTCCGAATACATGTTGTTAGAAAAAGAAACAAGGCTGCCGCGTGAGGAATGGTATGTTTTTAATGAATTCAGAGTTGGCACTAACCAAGTGCCCGTGTTTCAAATAGATGTATATAAAGCGCGGGAAGCATGCTGCGGACCGGAATACAGAAATCTCATGATAAACAGGCTGCCACTTGATAAGGAATTCGATAATGATATTGAAAAGCTAGGAGCTTTTTATGTTGGTGAACAGCATTAAAAATTAAAGAAAACACATGTGAGATCAGGATAAATCCTGGTCTTTTTTTTATGACTATAAAAGGGGGAGTTTAAATGCCTAGAGTAAGTGAAGATGTCATAAAACAAGCAGCTGCAGTTGATATTGTAGGCTTCTGTGAGGCCAATGGTTATGAGCTTGTTAAATTGAGCGATAGATGGTATCAGGGCGCTGAACACGATAGCTTAATGATTGATAAAGAGAAAAACAGCTTTCAGTGGTTTTCCCAGGGGAAGAACGGCAATTCAATTGATTTTGTTCGCACATTTTACGGAAAAAGCTTCCGTGATGCTGTATCAATGCTCACTGAAAAAGACTATAAGCATACAAAAGAAGTTAAAGAGCAGCCGCAAAAAGAATTCGTTTATGACATCGTTCATGATAACTCCACAGAACAAGTCGAACGTTACTTGACTGAAGAAAGAGGCATCGATAAAGGAATAGTAAATGCACTAATAGCGAAAGGATTACTGAGACAGGATAAAAGAAAAAACTGTGTGTTTGTTTGGGGGAATACAGGCAAGCGTGTAGGTGCCGATCTTCAGGGTACCATTACAATGAATAAAGACGGAAAGAGAACGACATTTAAACAAATTAAACCCAATTCTCAGCGGAATTATGGCTTTAATGTCTCATTAGGCGTCCCTAAAAAACTTTATTTTTTTGAGGCACCTATTGATCTGTTAAGTTATTGGACAATGTATAAAGACCAATTATCTAATTGCCGTCTCATTTCAATGAATGGAGTGAAGAAAAACACGGTTTTCAACCTGATAAAGCATACAATGAAATCCCGTGGTGTGGCTCCGACAGAAGGAGTATACTTCGGAGTTGATAATGACCATGCTGGCCACAAATTTATGGATGAAATACGACAATATGAGTTTTCTGTTAAAGGGGAGGAAGTCAAATTTCATAACTTAATCCCGGCAGACAATCATATTCCCAAAGAATATTTAGAACTGTATCAAACATACGGCAGCCAATATGGGGTCGATTGGAAGTACCTAGCTGCTATTCATAAAGCTGAAACGAACCTTGGAAATACAAATGAGATTACGAACGGTTATGGTTTTGGCAAGTATTTTGGTGCTAAACAGCTGCCTAGTGAAAAACCTTATGAGATCCAGGTGCCAATAGCAATAGAAGAAGCTGCCAGGGCGTTAAAAGCTAACACTATAGATGGAAAAACTGATATAGGATCAGTTTTAAAACAGGATGTAAAAGAGGTTGATCTGACTAATCAGGTGAAAATGCAACAGAAAGTACAACTTTATTACGACAACTATAATGATCTAGGATATCTGCCGGTGGAAGAGGTTTCTAAGGATTGGAATGATGTGCTGAAGGTCCGTAGAGCTGCTTCAAAACATCGCGAAAAAACACATTCTCAAAAGCAACATAGGAGCAAAAAAAATATGCTTGTTAGGGGGTGATAAAACACCGATTTACCTGAATTAATCAAGGGAAAAAAAGGCTAAAAGGTATCTTCAGTATCGCTAAAATGGTATAATATATTATAGAGAAAGGGAGGTCAATTGTATGGAAAAAATAAAAACAATTGAGCAAGCTCGTGAGAAAATGAAAGAACTGCTGGCTGACCCCCAATATAATCGTCCGGAGAACTACCCGGAACGAAACGCTGACGGGACTATCCTGTTAGATGAAAATAATGAACTTCACCAGGAATTAAGATAATTGGCTGAAACAGATCCAAAAAAATTAGAGCTAGGCAATATACATTTAGCGATAACTGAATTTAGAGATGGGACAGGTCGTAAAGCGCGGCCTGTCCTTGTTTTAGGTTCAAAGAAATCCATTGAAGGTGCTTTCGAGCCTGAAGTCCTGATCGGGTACATCACATCTAATAATAACAATAAGAATTTCTCCAAGTTTAAGTATCCGATTGCTGACTGGAAAGCAGCTGGTTTGGATAAGGAATCATGGGTTGTTTTGCAGGAACGGGAACTCAAATGGATGAATCACGAGAAGGATTTTCTTAAACACATCGGATTGCTGACGGAACGTGATACAATAGGCGTCCTGAATAAATTTATGGAAGTCCGAGAATTAGAACAGTCATTAAAGCAAGAGGCTGAAAAATCTAAGCCGCAACCTCGAAAGGGTAAGATGCAAGTGACTATTCAAGAGAATCCTACATTGAAGCGCAGTAGTCCAAGCGCACAACGAAGAAACAGCAGAGAACGGTAATTTTTTTTGAAGACAAGCTCCCTCACTTCAGGGAGCTTTTTTATTTTTCTTATTGTATTAAATGCTGCCGGTTGCGGAAACCCAGGAAGCCAGGTGCGTTGCGCCGATGATGCGGAAGCTGAAGAAGTGCCAGTGATCCAGGAGCGAGAGGATAAATAACTTATAGAGCTGAATATTCTCGGACACATTCTTTCAGCTAAAGAAGGGAGATAAAAAGTTGGTAAATAAAGAAGTAAGTATAAGTGATGAACAATTAAAGCGTATAGGGCTAGACTTATTAAATTTTGGTCTCGTATATATCCGTTCAATATCAGGTGCTGGACATTTTCCTAAAAGGGAACAAGCAATAGTAAATGATGTGTGTTATAGGATGTCGGATGCTTTGCATAATCTCCCTGAGCACTTAATTTATTTTAATCGCTTGTTAATACTTGACGAATTAGAGAAACTGGCACTAACCGTTTCTCGTATTCCTAAAACAAATATAGTTCAAAATCCGACTCTACAGTTAATAGTTGAAAAAATAAAGCTGTTGTCTGGAGATTCTTGTTGCAACACTCAATAACAAGTGCCCTTATTTTGTTACTTTTTTTATCATTTTGTTGTTTGCATTGCAAACTGAATATACTGAGTATATACTGGTTATATAATTTATACGTTAGTCATCTATATGATGACCAATGTAAAAAAAACAGATGTTTTTGCATAAAAAAATACCGGAGTGCGCCAACACTCCGGTCTGTACACAAGCTGTCCTTAAGGGGCTGGCTCGAGTATTTTTCCTAATAGACTTATCCCTTTAACTTTTCCAGAGCTCAAGGGAGGTCTATTTTTTGTTTTTTAAAGTCAACACGGCAACAATTAAAGAGCCCAAACCAATTAATGATGATTGGAAGCTAATAAATACCATTAGAGCTTGATAAGCTTCAGTTGACATTTTATCACCCCCTTTCAGGGGCCAGCAGATCGCTATTGAGATACACGGCAAATGTACAGGAATAATATACACTAGACAACCATATTGTGGTTGTCTTTTTTTGTATCTTAAGTATAGCAAGCTATGGCAAAAACACAATATATAGATTAGTGTTTTCACAAATTAAAGAAGCATTTCTCACTTTCATATAAAGACAATAAGAGCTTCTCATCTATTTATTTTAGCATGGTCATTGTCCCACCGTATAAAGTTCTTTATAATTTGATCTTCTTTCAAGACTGCCGATATCTTTAGATAAAGGAGAGATATAAATGCTTACAGAAAGACAAGCGTTGCAAGATCGTCTGGAAAAAATAGACAAAGATGAAATCACTTTGATCAAGGAGTATCAGAAACAACGAAATCAGATTTTTGAGCGTCTTAGAGAAATCGATAGAGAAGAATATAAAAACCTTCCTGATCTTAAACAATTAGCCTCGCTAGAAATTCATCAAAAGTCAAAACCTGAAAGAGACATAAGAAAACATGTTGCCGTTAATATTTTGAAAGTCAATCCAGACGGTTTGTCTGCTGATGAACTTAGGAGTAAGATTGAGAAAGAGACAAATATGCAAATACTTAACATGACAAATTTTATGAGATCAATTATGGAGAAAAATCCTTCAGTAAAAAAACCACGAAGAGGTTATTATAGATTCGAAGAAATGTAACACAATGTTATTGTGTTACATTTTCAAAAGAGTGCTAATCCCTTATGTACCAAGGGGTTAGCACTCTTTTTTTTTTGAAAAAGTTAAAATAAAGTATAAAAATGTAACACAACATATGTTATAATGATATTGTGTTACATTTTCAAAAAGAGGAAAAGGGGTGAAAAAATGGATGTTCAGTATTGGGAAGTGAATGTTAGTCGTAAAGAAGCTGCTACCAGGATTGCGGAGAAACTTAACAAGGTTAAGTTTTTGTTTGACGCTGGGATTTCTGATACTCCAAGAGGAAAGTGTCTCTACATAAAATTTGATGATTGGCACCTGGAATATACCGAAAAAACAAGAAATGGAATGATGCTTTTTCTCAATCAGTTAAATAGCATGATAAGAGATAAATCATTGGTTGCTGGGTTTATAAATGATCTGAACATTATAGATTTGGAGGGGAAGATTAAATGTTGAATAGAGTAGTTCTAGTAGGAAGATTAACAAAGGACCCTGATCTTCGGTATACCCCACATGGAACACCGGTCGTCACTTTTACTTTGGCTGTGAATCGTACATTTACAAACCAATCCGGTCAACGTGATGCAGATTTTATAAATTGTGTGGCATGGAGAAGGACAGCTGAGAATGTTGCTAATTTTTTAAAGAAAGGCAGTATGGCAGGAGTTGATGGCCGTCTTCAGACTCGCACTTATGATAATAACCAGGGGCAACGTGTTTGGGTAACTGAGGTGTTAGCTGATTCCGTTCAGTTTTTAGAATCCAAGAACAAGAATCAGAATGAGACCAACCCTGGATACGATCAAGGATTTAAAGGTCAAAGTAACAGCCGGGAAGGTTTTGCTGATGTTGGTGTGGGGAGAGATCCATTCACAGGTGGAAAGCCTATTGATGTTAGTGATGATGACCTTCCTTTTTAATGACACGAAAGGAGAATTTAGACCATGAGAGAATATTTATCGTTTACCGGTATTTGCATTGCTTTTCTAATGTTTTTGTATGTGGGTTTCTATTGGATGGTACATGAGACTGACGAGACCCTTACAAAGATGGATAAAGATATCAATAGTCTTATAGAAAAGGCAGCTGAAGAAGCAAGAATTGAGAAAGAAAAAGTGTTAAAGAAGGGGAAGAAGCTGGATGCTTTAGTGATTGACAAATATTCTACTACAGATTCGAGTATGGATTTTACCGTAACACCGGTTGTTATAGGTGGTGGAATTTATATGATGTCTGGAGCTACACCAGGAGTAACAACTGAGAATTATTACATTAAAATTTATGCAGACGAAAAAAATTATGACATAACTGTTCCTAAAGAAGTTTACGATCAAAAACAAGTTGGGCTAAGAATACCGATTAAACTTTATAAGGATAAAATCGAACTACTATAACCCTCCGGGATCAGTCGCCAAACAGGAATCCCGAAGAGTTAAGGAAATGGGGCTGCTTCAGCCCTTAATTAAGTATAAATTATTAAGCAATCGTTGAAAATAGGAGGCGCTGTTATGGAAAGAAAAGAGAAAAATTTTTTAGGATTTACCGTAAGTATTGTTGTTGGTGCTATTGTGGCCTCTTTATGCATAATTCAAGCGATTTTCCCAAATGAATTTAAGGCATTCTTCATTCAACATTCTATTTTCTTTAATATTATGGGTGGATTCCTTGTATTTATTGTTGCCGTGATACTAGGGTTTGTAACCTTTATAAACGGAAGATACTAACAGGCGGGGATATTGAAAAAACTGTTCAACTAACAGCAGCACTATTACAATAGAAGTAATGCAAAAAGGACTGTGAATTTAGATTTCACATGACTTAATTTAAAACGAAGAGGTAATTTGTATGAATTTAGTTGAACCGATCCGAAACAGAAAAGATATAGACAACATGAAAAAGCTACTTTATTCGATGAATGAACGTGACGCCGTATATTTCATTATCGGGATAAACACTGCTTTTCGGATTAGTGACTTAATTCATTTGAAATTCAAAGATGTTATTGACGAAAAAATGAAGCCCCTAGATTACTTTGAATTGAGAGAAACCAAAACAGGGAAACACAACAAAATTGCCATGACTAAAGGTGTTCGAAAAGCAATCGTTCAATATGTTCAGCACCGGTATGAAGGGAACCTTGACCATTACCTTTTCACCGGCCAGAAATCTAAAGATAAGCCGATTACCAGGGTGACTGCCTGGCGGAATATTAAGGCTGCAGCTGACACAATAGGCTTAAAAAACATTGGGACGCATTCATTGCGGAAAACCTTTGGTTATCATCAATACAAGAATGGAACTGATATTACGCTGCTGATGGATATGTTTAATCATAGTAGCGCGGGCATTACATTAAGATATATCGGAATTACACAGGACCAAAAGGATCAGGCTGTGAAGTCATTAGACTTATGATTTGACTACTAACTAACAGGGGGAATTCATGATGTCAAAAAAAATAAAATACATGTTCGCCATTGCGCTGGTGATTACGCTAATGGTTTTATTCAGGCATATTTTATTCCTTCTGTTGGTGAAAATGGTCTTCGGCGCTTTACTGATTTTCGTTGGTATTGTTGGTGTGTATGCTCTATTTAGATTATTTGCGGGATTAATAAGTGTGGCACTTGTGGTCGCAGGAATGTTTCTTATTTTTAAGATCGTTCAATTGGCTTGTGCATAGAAAGGAGATAGCATGGAATATTTATTATTACTAACATCATTGTTACTTTTGCCTTTAGCTGCATGGGGTCCAGAAATTTTTGATGGTTTAATGAATATCTCCAATAAAATTTCTGATATGAGAGAGCTTCCTAAGAAGTACAATACGAGTAAAAAGTTAATTAGAGATTATTTGAAGATACAAAAAAATTTAAGTCTTAAAATGGATGCTATCGTATATCGCCCAAACAAGGATGTAAGTTTTACGACACTGGTGGATAATCTTAAAGATCTGTTGGATGTTCTTAGATTAGAGGCTCCACGCTTTGATCATTCTAATAAGAATGATTTATTGGTAAGGAATTTTCCTCAAGCTTATTATAAAGTATACATTCAGCTTATACGCTATGATGACTCTTTGAAAATAATATTTGATCAATTGATATCTCTAATCTATGGTGATTATGATGACCCCCATATAAAGGAGATTAAAGCTCTTAGAGATGAAGTGACGGATATTATCGTGTCAATTAGAAGAGAAGCCGAAAACACAATTAAACCTTATCGTAGAGAGAAAAACGAATTATTTAAAGTCAATGTTAAACATGCTAAAGAAAGAATTGAATTTGAAAAACAGTTCATAAAAGAGCAACGCGCGTTAAATAATGCCGGCTCAATTGAGTTGAATAAAATATAAGATCGTTCTTAATGACGCGTATTGCAGTGGATAGTCAATCTAATGAAGGGGTTTAAGATAATATGAATGAGACATTGTTTAATATATTTGCAGGATTGTCTTTTATTTTCTTGTTGTTAAGCCTATTTAAAAAATTTGAACGTGTGTTTATCTCTATAGGAGCAATATTTCTAATAATGGCATTTAGTACCGGAGGGTTTGGCGAAGCACTTCGTTCATGGTTACCAGTTGATCAAGATGTACAAAATCAAACACTCTCGGTTATAAAAACATTCCGTATTCATTTTTATATAATATTGTTTTTTGGAATCTTGGGAGTCATTATCAGTCTATTTGTTCGGCATAAAAGGAATAATTCTAGTGTAAGTGAAGAGGAGTGAATTTGAAATTGAATTTAAAAAAAGTTATCGGGGTAATCCTGATGACTTTTTTTGTTGATTAATTTCCTATAGAGCAATCAAGAGGTATAATTTTCAATATGGAAGTGAGAGGGGGAGAGCACGCTGGTTATTGATAAGACGAGAATATTTATCAGTTCAGCATACGAAGAGTCCTTAAAGACACCGAGAAAAATCATCAAAAAACACTTAGAAGAATGTGGCCATGAGGTACCCATCTTTGAAGAAGAAGATTTTGGAACATGGAAGCCGGATACAATGAAGCATTGCATCGAAGTAGTTGAGAAAAGCGACATTGTCATATTACTGATAAACACTAAATCAGGTGAAGAACCGGAATTAAGATGGGGGAATGTAACACCTACATACTTGGAATTCCAAGAAGCTTGGAAAAAGAAGAAGCACATTTTGGTTTTCGTAAATCCGGATATCAAAAAGAGGTTCTTTGAATTAAAAAAGGATTTTGACTCACTATATAACCAATATATTGAAGAGAACCATAGGCCGCCTGATTCACCCTTTGATCCTTTCGAAAACTGGATCGCCAGTCAGGATGGAATGGTTAAAAGACATTTAGAAGCTGCTGATCCTTTTGTTTGGGCATTTTTATATGACATATATATAAAAAGGTATTGGTTGTATGAATTTGATTATGCACAATCGGAAAAAGAGGCTAAACAAATTGCTCAAATGATCAGCAATTCTTTAAAGACGGTTGTTGACTTTATCCCTAGGTTAGACGAGTTAACTGAGATTGAAGAGCAGCAGTCATATTTAGTAGAATACGCCGAACACACCCTTACTATGCTCCATCAAAGAAATTTAATATTGAATAAAGAGCAACAAGATTGGTCAAACTTTTTAAAACAAGGGATTGAATTTCTTAACCACAGTTACGAAATCATACAGGCTAAAGATACAAACCCAGTAGTCGTTAATCATATCAATTCATGTTATGCTGCTTCGTTATATTCTCAGGATGGAGAAACATTAAGATTGGTCGGAAAAGCAGGAGATATAACAGCTCCGGAAGTATTTGCATTATACGAAGAGGGAATTCATGTTGTTGATGCCTTCAATCAAGGTGAACGATTAATTACTTACAGGGAAGATAAAAAGACATTCTACATCACTGAGGCCATTGATAACTTTGTTCTATGCCTTCATTTTTCACTTGAAGAGGATTGGAATGTAAAGCGTGCTGAAGCATACGCACAAGAGGTTGAATGTGCTATAATGGATAAACACCAACTCTATTTTGAATTTTTGAACTTGCTGATAGGAGGGAGCACTAATGAGTAGAGAACTTGCGAATTACAGTAGCTCTGGCTCGGTTGTTGTTAAACGTTCCCCAGCTGTAAGGGCAAGAAAAGTTAAAGGTTCTGCCGGAACTAGGGCTAGAAAAATTACAGCCGATGGTAAGTATATTCCTTCTCAAAATCTAAGAAGAACAATTTCTAAAATGAATTCGAATGTTCGGTCTTTAAATGATTTATTGAATAAGTCAAATCAAATTAAATCAGATCAGGAAAATCGTTAAAATAGTAATCGTCCTTTTTATTAAAGGACGATTTTTTGTTTATAGGCAGGAAAAGACCGTGCGTCAGTATCCTCTATACAGCTGAAGGTAAGATCCGGCCGCATCCGGAATCCAGGAAAGCAGGCGCGCTGCGCCGGTGCTGTGGCAGCTGAAGAAAGAGGTCGATGCCAGGTATCGGAGCACCTGGAAATACGGTGAGGCCCGCGACATCCCCAATCTTATACGTTAGCGACATTGAAAATTTCCGAAGAGGGAGGTTGAAACGTTGATAAAGAAAGGTTTTCGTGATTGTAACAGTGTAACAGGTTTACTCGTTAACAAATTTACTGTGTAACAGTGTTAGTGGGCTATTTTATTTTTTTTGCTGTGGATTTTTTAAAAAAAGAGTGGGGGAGTAGTTATGTAATGGAGAGGTTACTCTCTCCAAGAAACGAATGAAGGTAAACGAAGTTTCCCGTGTTTGGTCATAAAACGATGTTTAACTTTGCACGAGACAGGTTCAACAAAAACAAAATCTTCAGTTTCAGACTTTAATTTTTTCATTGAATGAAACTTATGTCGCTCTGACTTTGGCATAAATTCCATCATGCCAGCGGGCGTGCCATCTTGGTAAGACAGCAGAAATTTTATATCTTTACGTGTGTAGCCGATTATCAGCACTTCAGTAAAGTCATAATTAATGACTTTAATCCAGTTCTTAGACCGTTTTCCGATTTCATATACTGAGTTTGCTTTTTTTAGGACGATGCCCTCTAATCCTTTTTCTTTAACCATATTGAAATAGGAGACACCATTTCCTTTTATCCCTTCAAGTACAAAAGCATTCGGATGGTTTATTTCAAGACCTTTAAGCACTTCTTTACGTTGCGTTAGTGGGTTTGATGCGATGGATTGGCCGTTTGAATAAATGACATCGAAAATGCAATATACGATCTTATGTGGGGACTTATTGGACATAAACCGTTCCATAACAGCCTCAAAGTCAGGAGATCCATCGGCACCGGTTACGATTATTTCGCCATCTAACACCGTACCGTCAGGAACATCTAAATTCAATAACTCAGGAAACTTGCTGCTAACTTCATTGTTGTGACGTGTATAAAGCTTTATATGATTATTGAATTTTGATAGTACAATCCGTATACCATCAAATTTAAGCTCACTGATATAAGAATCATCATCGAATGGTTCTTTTGTGGATTCAAGCAGCATAGGGGATATAAACAAAAAATCACCTCCCTTATGAAATAATAAAGGAAGGACGATGGCCTATAAAGTCATTTGAACCTGGTATATAATGCAAACTGTTTGAAACAAGAATCACCGGAAGCTCGAAGAAAATTGGAAACAGACAATTTTTCTTTTCAGAATTTTTTACATATGCTATAGTTGCTCTAAAGTTAAACATTAAAGCAAAATAAATGGTTCCTATATACTTTGGCAGTATCTGAGGCTAATTATATGATAAGGAACAAGCCCAAATTAGGGGGGAGTGACCAATAGTCACTCTCCCCTTTTAGTTACTAAATATATTTTGTTTCTTTAAGACATTTAAAACAAGAATTGATGTTTTGTTATAACATCAAACTGATAAAAATAATGAAGAGACATCAAGTAAAAGCATAGGCGGAACGTCAGTTTGTTAGGATTTCATTAAAAAGCATCATCGGAATTGTAACAAAAAAAAGTGGGGATAATGTTGGTTACTACGGAAATTTGAAAGGAGGTGATTGTAATGGTTGAAGGGCTGATTGTTCTAGCGTTTTTTTCGCTTTGGTTGATCTTGTTAAAAAAATAGACCTCCCGCAAGCCGAAAAATCTAGAGGGAAGTCTACCAAAATTTAAGTTTCCACTGTCCAGGGTATTGGTAGTACCCTGACAGGGAAATCCCTGACATTATTATTTCCAATATGTAAGAATTTATGCTCGATCAAATAAGGAGGTGATTGTAATGGTTGAAGGGCTGATTGTTCTAGCGTTTTTTTCGCTTTGGTTGATCTTGTTAAAAAAATAGACCTCCCGCAAGCCGAAAAATCTAAAGGGAAGTCTACAAAAATTTAAGTTTTCCACTGTCCAAGGTGTTGGTAGCACTTTGGGCTACTTATCATGTTATCAAATAGAGGTATTAATGTCATCTAACAAAAATAACCCCGGATGGTCATGTCCGGGGCCGGTAGAAATCAATCCTCAAGCACAAAGATTGATTATATGTAATGATACACATCGTGGTGAGATATGTAAACCAGGATGTTACTTGGAGTATATCTTCATTTTTTCATTGGTCTTTTTGCCGTTCTTAATCTTATCCAGGTACTTTTTAAGAAAAGAATCATATAGACTATCCGGAATATATCCAAGTCTTTGCAGCAAGAGATTTTCAACGATATTCATTTTCTTTGTGAGGAATTGATAATCATTCCTGGATTCCTGTGAATCAGTGTTACCGGTCGCCGCCTTCTTATAAAGTTCATTATACTTTTGGCTGCGTTTTTGTCTGATAAGCTTTAACAAGCAAAGCAACTCATATGTGTGAAAAGTCATTAATTCAGGTGTAGTCTTGTAAAGGTCCTCTTCATCGGCAGTTTCACGGAAGGGAACTGTTTTGCGGCTGCCATCTTCTTCGGCGTCTTTTATCTTGATCATGCAGAATTCACATTCATAATAGTTAGATTCGTTTTCTTTTGCTACGGGGCTACCGCAGTATGGGCAAGTTTTCATTTCATTGATCTCCCGTCAGTTAGATTTTTAATGTTCTCATTAAGTGAATTCATTAATGAGTGATGTTTTTCGAGGAATTCTTTCATTTCTTTAGTCTTTTTATCTTTAAATGACTCATTGGCGGATAAAGCAAATGAATAGTATCCTTTAAGCAATTCATTTACTTTATCAATTTCAGCTTTTAAGTCCACAACATCAGGAATCTTGCAAAAGTTTTCTAAGGTGGCTAGTGCATAACAAATAGATTCCGAAAACTCTAAGATTATATCTTTGTTCTGTTTTTTTAATAACTCAATAGGGGCCCACACTTTAGCCTTGATTTCTCTATTTAACAGAGAGCATTTTTCAGAACTTATACTTTCCTTTTTTACTCTAGGTCTGAAGTAGTTGTATTCAACGTATTTCAGCAATCCTAAAAATTTTTTGTATCTAGTTATTTCAATACTATCACGAGGATGTCCCAAAACTTTAAAGTAAGATGGCGCCTTTTTGCTATCGGTAAATGAAAAAGATCTACGATACAGTTCCAGTTCATCTTCTGGATCTTCTTTATCTGTGGTATAGGCAAAACATACAAGTCTAAAGTCAATTTCTTGATAAATATCTGTGCCATACGCTCTTACATAATATTCATTCACCTTTGCGTTGCGGAATTCTGCCCCTTTTCTAAAAAACTCGTAAACAACACCTTTTTTAAAGCCATACAAACGCTCATAAATATCGTTAAGACAAACCACTGTATACAGATATTCAATAGGAAGTTCTTTTTCTAAAGGAAGTATAGTTTTACACATTGTTTTATTCACCTTTCTTATTATTCCATAATCCCAATTTCTTTTTCTTTGCTTCTTTTTCAGCTTGTTTGTATTCATCTTCATATTTAATATTTGGTGGAAAAACAGCTAAACGAGCATAGCCCTTCTCTAAGAGAATTTTGTTAAATGAGGTCCCGTCCTTTAAAAATACGTATGCCAATAGTCTATCGTATTTATCACGCTTTTCTTTGTCGTATTCCAGATAAACACTTTGATTCTCTAACGTCTTTTTTGAAAAGGCTGAAGCTTCTTTTCCATAAGGCTGCACTGCTTTTGTTGGATGGACTGTTTCCGGAGTATCGACCAATATTAAACGGATTCTTTCCTCAGTACCATTAACATCGGCAATAAATGTGTCTCCATCTATAACGCGTCTAACAGTTACCTCAATTTTATCAGATAGATCAACGGTCTTTTCAGTTGTTCCAGAATGGCTGCTGCTAACGCCCTGGCATCCACTAAGTAGGATGACCAGGACGGCCAAAGCTTGCATTAACTTTCGAGTTAGCATGTTCTTTCTCCTTTGAGCGTTTTTTTGGCTGAGAGGAATATGGCTGTAATTTTAATTACAGCTAAAATTCCTGATGTGCCTGCCGGCAGGTATTGAATAACCAGGTTGTGCTGCGGAAATGTACCCGATTCTGTGAAGACAATTTGATTGTCAGTTTTATTGAATGCCATAGTATTATAGTCTAAATCTTCAGCAATAAAATCCGTTTCTGGTAGAGTGATAGTACGGTTCAAGTGAGGCGTTAGATGATCGGACACATCCAAATGCCATGACATAGCTTTCTTCATGATTCATTCTCCTTTTTTTAAGACTTTTTTGGTTTTGCTTGGGGAGCCAATCAGCATTCACAGTCGAAAGGACACAAGGGGTTACGAGCCGTTGAGGGGTGTTCTGTAGCCCTTTACGGATCGTTAAGACCAATTTATTTGTGGCAGCTGCGGGCAGCTGTCCGTTTACAAAAAAATTGGCGGCCCTTGTGTGCTTTTATGAAACACGGATAGTAACGCGGCGGGCGTGCCCGGCGTGTTGCTTGCCGATGTTGAATGTGAAATGCTAAAGCCCCCGGACAGCTTCAGCTGGCCAAGTATGGGGGCGTTTGGCTGAGCAAAAACAAAAAAGGCGTCTAAAAAAAGGATTTAATCATGCCGGCGGCTGCCGGCATTCTTTTTGCGGAAATGCGACCGGGGCTTTCTGGGAGCCTTTCTGCTTCTTTTGGGTTTAAGAGGCTGCTTTAGCAGCCTCCAAGCAGGCTCGATGCCTGCGTTTTAATCAAGGAAAACTTTAGTTTTCCGACCTTGCGTAACCGGCAAAAGCCGGTTGCGATTTTAGCCGCAACAAATTTTGCGCCTAATTTGAACTCACGAGTTTTAAGTCTTTTTCGTGAACTATTGGACCATCTTCCACGTCCCAGAAAGATAAACTTTCATCCTCACGTAAAAGAGCTTCCGTATCTTTATAGTAAAAATCAACTGCTACGTGTGACATCTCCTCATCTTCTTTGTCATGCCAAATAACTTTCCCTATTGTACCTTTTGGGAAGTGCCCCCATGGTGAATCGTGATCAACTAAAAGCTGTACTTTTGCACCTTTTCGAAATGTTTTCATGTTTTTTCCTCCTTTGATTTTTGCTGTCCATAAGTAAATGCGGGGGGACCAGCCCCGCGAGTTTTTCCTTGTGCTTGTGTTTTTGATTCCTACCTGTATTTAACTTGCCGTACTTATTTGATCTTCTTCTGTATTTTCTAAAATATAGTCAACAGCTTTTTGGGCTTGTGCAGATGCATGGAATATCAGGCGGTTATCGTCTTTTAATGCAGAAAGCCAGGATTTGATATAGCTTGCACTATTCTCAATGGTATTGTTTTCTATCCCGGCAATGCCGCACAGCATAGCTGCACCCATTTCTGCCACTAGCTCTTCTTTAGAATATTTCTCGTCACCAAATGTACCAAAGGTTCTTGCTAGGCGACTTTTATGGCCTGTACTGTGTATCATTTCATGGAAAAGAGTCGAGTAGTATTCTTCTGGCACTTTAAAATCTTGTATTGGCGGACAATTGATTTTATCGAGTGTTGGAAAGTATGCAGCTTCTCCAGGTTCAAAGGTGTAGGTTGGACCATTGGGATAGTTATTGATAATTTCTTCAGCTTTTTCAATGGGATCGTGATTATACGTTTCTTGTTTTCGTTTACTTTTTAGCCCGGTACATTGTTTATTGATATCCCATACGCGGTAGTAGATAGGCTTTGCAAATTTCTTTTTTTCTTCTGTTTCTTCGTCTTCAAACTCTTTCCATAACCAGAACACAATGATATGTGAGTTTTTAAATTCTTCTTTTTTGATGCGGCCGCCAGCTTCTAAGATTTGTTTTTTAGAAGCGTATTCCCCAGGAGGGACTAAAAAGTTATTGATACCCCGATAAGGCTTTTGTGTTTTCCAGTTAACTGCTGCACAGGAATTTGTCCAGGGCTGATGCCAAGGAACAACACCCTTTTCAAGTTGTGCAATAATTTTCTCCGTGATGATTTCATAAACTGATTTCCCCACAATGTGACTCTCCTTTTTTTAAGACTTTTTTGTTTTTGCGGAGGCCGAATTGCATTCACAGCCAAAAAGCACACAAGGGGTTACGAGCCGTTAAGGGGTGTTCTGCATCCCTTTACGGATCGTTAAGACCAATTTATTTGTGACAGCTGCGGGCAGCTGTCCGTTTACAAAAAAATTGGCGGCCCTTGTGTGCTTTTATGAAACACGGATAGTAACGCGGCGGGCGTGCCCGGCGTGTTGCTTGCCGATGTTGAATGTGAAATGCTAAAGCCCCCGGACAGCTTTAGCTGGCCAAGGTGGGGGCGTTTGGCTGGACAAAAACAAAAAAGGCGTCTAAAAAAAGGGTTTAATCATGCCGGCGGCTGCCGGCATACGTTTTGCGGAAATGCGACCGGTGCTTTACGGGAGCCTTTCTGCTTCTTTTGATCTTCCGTCCTCGTTCACTCGTGAAGAAATGGCCAGGAACAATGCAGCTGTTGCTTCAGGATCCGCCGCAGGCAATCCGGAAGCTTACAGATGTATGTTATCGGGCATTTTAGAGGGAAGCGAGATGCCGCGGAATGTTGGCCGGCGTTTTTGGCCGGCTTACAGTCCGGGAGCAGACCCGCAGGGGGACCCAAGGGAAATTTTTAACCATTTTTAGAAGTAGATACGCAACTTATAGTAACTGATGATGTCCATTTTGAAAGAATAATACGCAGTTAGAATTAGAAGAGGTTTTCACCATAAATTTGTGCCATTTTAAAAATCGCTTCGCAGTTAATAATGAGGGTAGAAATTTTCCCTTAAATGTGCGGTATAAAAAAAGTGCGAGTATTATCTAGTGAACATGTAAGAGAGGGGTTTGAAATTTAATGTCCCAAAATAATAGCTTAATGCAAGTTATGAAGTGTAAAAGAAAAATAAGACTAATCGAAGGAAGGAGGTTAAACGGAATGGAAAAAATCAGTAAGGGAGAAAGGAGAAATAATATGAATAAAGAGGAACTGCTGTGGATGTTAAGGCTTGTCTTAATTACAAATTCATTTACGGCCACAATATTGTTTGGTATGTTTAAAGTTATTTTGATTGCTACAGGTAATTAAAAAGATCAGCTTAAAAACTGATCTAAAAGGGTGACTGAAGATGTTCCAGCATCAGCAGTCATCATGATATAAAGTTGTTGTAATTATAGCAGAGAAGATATAAAGAAGAAGCTTACAAGGTTTTGATTGGTGGTTTGCGCAGCAAAACCACCAGAGAAGGTTTTAATGTTTTTAGAGGTTGCTTTAGCAACCTCCAAGCAGGCTCGATGCCTGCGTTTTAATCAAGGAAAACTTTAGTTTTCCGACCTTGCGTAACGAGCTTACCGCGCTATGTAGCGCGGTAACTTCTTTTTGTTATTTGAGCAGTTCTTGTTGCGTAATTAACCAATTTTCAATTTTTTCAACTACTTCACAAAAATCTTGATCGAATGGAAAACCCTCATTAAGTTTGTTAAACGTAACATCATCAGATTCATCCCATAAATCAGAAATCTCCCGTGCGGAAGTTTTGAATAGTGTTAAGGCGTTTAATAATTTGTTTTTTGTCATTGCAAAAACTCCTTGCTGAACCGTTCAATAAAGTATGACGGTAGTATTATAATTTTTTCACTTCAACGTATAATGAACCTTCCGTGATTAACGATTTAAAGCTTTCGATAGCTTCTTCGGCTGCTTCTTCTTCTGAATTGGCATCTACTTCAATTTCGCAAACTACTAGGTACTCCATATTGTTCCCCTCCGAATTTATATAGAGGGACAGGTAGACGAATCCTGTCCGATTTGTGCTTGTGTTTTTAATCTCTACCGAGTTTCTATTCAAATATAGCCTTTGCGGCCCTATATGCATTCATTGTTAATTTTCTTTGCCAGGCTTGTGAGTGTGGTGACCATCTAAATGTGTTTTTCTTTAATTTATCTTTTAATTGATCGTCGGGCCGTTGATCATCAGGAAAGATAATTTTTAATCTGTCGCTTTCTTCATCAGCGACTACGCGACACTGTTCATAAGTCAAAGTGGGATAGTGCGGCTTTTTTTCTTCAGCTTGAAAGAGTTTATAGATGCTGTGACGTTTTGTGAAAACTTTTGTCATGCCTTCTGCTTCAAATATCTTGTATAACTCTTCCTTGTTGTGTCCTTCTTTGAATAGTCTTTTTAATTTGGTGACGAGACTGTTTTTGAATAACGTAATATCATATCCAGGCATTTTACCTTCTTTTATTAGGCGGATTCTTATACAATCTTTTCTGAATTCAGAATATGCCTTTACTGCTTTTTCTTCGGGCTTCTCTAAGGAGCCAAGATGTTTCTTTGTGTTTTGAATAAACCGTGTCATCTTTTCAGTTGTTTCTCGATCATAATTGTCTTTTCGAGTTAATTCCTTTTGCTTTCTTTCAAATGGATAGTTTGCCCGTCCGGTAATCAAGGGACTTGGTGTTTTGATCATGGTAAGTGATTTCTCCATTCGCTGAGTTAAAAATTTTTCAAACTCCATCAACCTATTTAGAAAATAATCTCTTTGATCTTCATTTTGAACTAGAGGTGCTAGATCGTTTTTAAATTTGTTTGCATAATACTGAATTTGGTGATCGGGATTGTATTTGTACATGTGCAACTCGTTATATCTCTTTGTGATTTCAGGTTTTACGTACGTTTTTACTGCCATTACATAGACACTCCTTTTTTGTTTTCATATTCAATCATTTTTAATGCTCGCCAAAACTTAACATCAGGAATTCGTAAATCTTGCCGTATGTCAGACAACAGTTGCAATTTGTCTAGAACTACTTTGCATTTTTCTTGGTAGAGTTGAACTTCAAATGGACAGTTAGCAAGTTCTTTTTCTTCCTCTGTTAATTTAAGGTCTAGTTCTAAATCTGTAATGTATCTGGCTAATACCAGCGCTATTTCTTGTTTAGTCACTCATTTTCGCCCCTTGATTAAAAATTGAGTGGAAGGGGAGACCAACCCCCAACCGATAACCCTTGTACGTGTGTTCTTGATTTCTACCGTTTTTATTCTGTAACTTCAAAAAAACGTTTAAGTGGAGGCAAAGCCCACCCATCCTTTTTGGTTTGGGCAATAGCTTTTTTATACATTGCTTCCTCAAAAGCATCACCTAATCGTTTTTGCTCTTTTTGGTAATCACCTTCTAAATAAACATTTAATTGATAATCACCAAAATCGATCTTGACTATGATCATTTTGTCCTCCTTTTTTAAGACTTTTTTGTTTTTGCGGAGGCCGAATTGCATTCACAGCTAAAAAGCACACAAGGGTTATGAGCCGTTAAGGGATGTTCTGCAGCCCTTTACGGATCGTTAAGACCAATTTATTTGTGACAGATGCGTGCAGCTGTCCGTTCACAAAAAAATTGGCGGCCCTTGTGTGCTTTTATGAAACACGGATAGTAACGCGGCGGGCGTGCCCGGCGTGTTGCTTGCCGATGTTGAATGTGAAATGCTAAAGCCCCCGGACAGCTTTAGCTGGCCAAGGTGGGGGCGTTTGGCTGGACAAAAACAAAAAAGGCGTCTAAAAAAAGGGTTTAATCATGCCGGCGGCTGCCGGCATACGTTTTGCGGAAATGCGACCGGTGCTTTACGGGAGCCTTTCTGCTTCTTTTGATCTTCCGTCCTCGTTCACTCGTGAAGAAATGGCCAGGAACAATGCAGCTGTTGCTTCAGGATCCGCCGCAGGCAATCCGGAAGCTTACAGATGTATGTTATCGGGCATTTTAGAGGGAAGCGAGATGCCGCGGAATGTTGGCCGGCGTTTTTGGCCGGCTTACAGTCCGGGAGCAGACCCGCAGGGGGACCCCAATTAATCTTGATAACAACGGATCACAAATGGAAAAAAGGATGTGCTATGCTTTGAAATATAAAGAGGGGGTGGTGTCAAATGGATACAAATGAGGTACTACAGTTGTTAATTGCTACGAATGGAACTACAGCAACAGTTTTAGTTGGGATGTTCACATTAATTTTAACGGCACTTAAAAAGTAAGATCAGTGTATTAAAACACACTGATCAGCAGAATGATTTTGTAACTGAGATGTGGCTGCATCTTCAGTTACGCTCATTATAGCAAATTGATTTTGGTTTTCCCCCTGTTTTTGCGCTAGCAAAATCAGGGGGGAGGTTTTAAAGGTTGCTTTAGCAACCTTCAAGCAGGCTCGATGCCTGCTTTTAATCAAGGAAAACTTTAGTTTTCCTACCATGCGAACCAGCATGATTTTCATGCTGGTTTGTTTGCCGTAATATCTATTAACATTAACAGCAAAATTCAGATGTAACATTATCGGTGTAAAGCACTTCATTTTCTCCGGCTTCTTCTGGAAAATACGTTTCCCCATCAAACTCGTATCTTTTCTCTGAAAGGACGACTGTCATAATAGATGAAAAGCAGTCCGGGTCAGCGTGGATTTTATGCATTTCCTCGTTAGTTAGTTTAAATGATATTCCTGCCCGTCCCCAAATTGTTATAAAGCCAGGTTCTTGGGAGGACTTTTTAGATGATTCCATGTTATCTCACTCCTTTGGAATGGGGTGGGTTTCCTGCACCGCAGATTAATACGTTAGATGTCGCAATTGCATCCTGTAGCCAGCCGGCAGTGTCATCCATGATGTACTCACTTTGAAATTCAGACAGTGAGTCATAGCCGTGCTGTTTCGCTTTACTTTCTGCCCAATCGCTGGGAACTGTAAACCAGGCACAACCTAAGTGATCATTTATGCCGTTCTCATTTGGTATTAATTCACCAACGTAAGTGTAGATTGTGGTGACTTTCGCCTTTTCATAGTTTGAAAGCTCCGCATAAGGCGGGAGCGATTTGTCTTTTTTGGCTTGTTTCCACATATATAATAGATCGATTGCCGATATCTCTGAAAGCTTTATATAGTTCGCTTGTGTGTTTTCGTCTACATAACCTAAGTCGTGAAGATCAAAGCAAGAATCAAGAGCTTCACAAAGTTCTTCAAAGGTTTTGTAGCGAGTGAGAATTTCATAGATAGTTAAAGATTTCATTGCTGTTATCGTCTCCTTTGGAGATTGAGGGCAGGGGGACCAATCCCTGCCAACCAATCTGTATGCTTGTGTTTTTAATTTCTACCGTTTTTCACATTTACTCGTTCATAATCGAAATCGTTGCTGTTTGGAACTAATTTTTCGCCTAAATGCTCGCATTCTATAACCTTCCACTTTAGCGGAGAAACCAGTCTTTGTAGGTATCCCATAGCGTTTGCTTCGGTGTCAGGAACAGGCATAGGAATGACTATTGCCGGATCGCCTTGTTGTTTTTCAAGAGTTGCTTGATATATGTCAAAATGCACTTGGTTTATCATTTTGATAACACCCCTGTATTTGAGATTTCAAACTGTTTTCTATGGCAGTAAGACACGTTTGGAAAGTAAACTCATTCTCTATATCTTTATAGGTGAAAACATAGCCTATACGGAAAAAATGATACTTACCGTTGCGTTTAAAAATAGATTCTACGAAACAATCAAATTCATTTATCCCTTGTTCGTCAGAATCGCAATACATAGCAGGCTCATATGATATGAACTCATTCTCTGAAAAGAATTGATTATGATCCATGAAATTCAAAATTACTGTATCTATGAAGTCGCAGAAAGTGCCGCAAATAGCTTCCAAACTTTCTTCTGAATGACTTTGTAACAAGGCTTTATCGAAAGGTATAGCTTCAGGTATGCCTGTTAATGCTTGGTACTCTTCTTTGGCTATTTCAAGAAACTCATTGAGTGACATAGAACCAACTAGATTCACGTCTGCTGTATTGACATTCATTTGACCCTCTCCTTTTGAGTTTTTAGGAAAATTTACTGCAACAAACTACACCAAGAAACGCTATGGCAATTAGTAAAACCAAGATGGAATACCTTTTGCCTTCACCTTTTGTTCTGATAGTGATAACTGATAAAAAGCCAAATAATGAAAGTGCTATTATCACTAAAATGATCTCTTGCATGTGAATTCTCCTTTTTTTAAGACTTTTTTGTTTTTGCGGAGGCCGAATTGCATTCACAGCCAAAAAGCACACAAGGGGTTACGATCCGTTAAGGGGTGTTCTGTGGCCCTTTACGGATCGTTAAGACCAATTTATTTGTGACAGCTGCGGGCAGCTGTCCGTTTACAAAAAAATTGGCGGCCCTTGTGTGCTTTTATGAAACACGGATAGTAACGCGGCGGGCGTGCCCGGCGTGTTGCTTGCCGATGTTGAATGTGAAATGCTAAAGCCCCCGGGCAGCTTTAGCTGGCCAAGAATGGGGGCGTTTGGCTGGACAAAAACAAAAAAGGCGTCTAAAAAAAGATTTAATCATGCCGGCAGCTGCCGGCATTCTTTTTGCGGAAATGCGACCGGGGCTTTACGGGAGCCTTTCTGCTTTTTTTGATCTTCCGTCCTCGTTCACTCGTGAAGAAATGACCAGGAACAATGCAGCTGTTGCTTCAGGATCCGCCGCAGGCAATCCGGAAGCTTACAGATGCATGTTATCGGGCATTTTAGAGGGAAGCGAGATGCCGCGGAATGTTGGCCGGCGTTTTTGGCCGGCTTACAGTCCGGGAGCAGACCCGTAGGGGGACCCCAAAGTAAGGATTCCTGAAAAATCCTAAAGAAATCTAATGTAATCGATATGAGATATAGCTCTTTCAGCTGGACTCTGAAGGGTTAGGGGTGTTGAAAGGGGTTTGTAAGGCTTTGTGTTAACAAAGCCTTACAAGAGGTTTTTGTGGTTTTAGAGGCTGCTTTAGCAGCCTCCAAGCAGGCTCGATGCCTGCTTTTGATCAAGGAAAACTTTAGTTTTCCGTCCATTCGTCCGCCAAAGGCGGCGAAAAAACCAGGCTATTTGAAGCCTGATTTTACAATGTTATTTTGACCATATTTGTCTGTTTCGGCTGTAAGGGGCTGTATCGTCAAAATGAAGTGTTTCTTTTAGTCTAAACCCTAATTTTTCAACGTATCTAAGGCGTTTCTTCATCCCAAAAGGATAATCGACTTTGATTTCACTAGCTGCTTCCAGGTGTGCTGGGAGGTCTTTGTAACGACTGCTTATGATTCTTCCGGAATCTGCTGTAATTGGTTTATAGATAGTTACTGAATTATCGAGTCTTACAAGTATCATCATGTATCGCTCCTTTGGAATGGGGATGCTTAAGCTATGAGGTTCCCGAAGATTACTGTTCCGAAAAACAACAGTCCGATTAAAGAAAGTGATATTCGTGGACTGACTGCTATAATTTTGTCATCGAATACGATGATCTCTCCCTGGGATTCAAGTTCAGCAATATGAGTCATGACCTTATTTGAATCGCCATATTTTAATAGTTTGCTGATTGTGGTATACTTTGATTCACGTATTGATTTGAGCAGTGATTCTTTGGTCGGGGTCACATGCTCTTTTTTTATTTTCCGTTGAATTGCTTGTGCTGCATTCATATTCATTCTCCTTCATCCTCCTTCAAAATAGTTAGCCCACTTTCACTTTTATTTTCCGTTGCTATTTCAAAAATGAGTTTAGTTTGGTCGTACGTATATTCACTCGTGAAGGTACTGATATCAGGGATATCAGTGAATCTGCGGTTTAGAACTTCTTCTAACCAGTCCTCGTAAACACAAAATCTTACCTGTGTTTCAGGGTATTCATTGGCGGACGCTTTATAAGTCCAAAAACTGCAGTACGCCTTTGACTGGGTTTTATCTAGCTGTGATTCGATTGATCCAATTAGGTCATCTAATATTGTCCATCCTTCTTCAACGCTTCTTTCTTTTAATGTTTGTTCAAAGCCATTGGTAATGCAGGCTTCAATATTCTTCTCAGTGCCAAGGAATCCTTTGGATTCTAATGCGGATTTCAGGTCTTCTTTATGCCATACAATAGATGTGAAAAACATATGTAACAGCTCCTTTTTTTTTAAGACTTTTTTGTTTTTGCGGAGGCCGAATTGCATTCACAGCCAAAAAGCACACAAGGGGTTACGATCCGTTAAGGGGTGTTCTGCAGCCCTTTACGGATCGTTAAGACCAATTTATTTGTGACAGATGCGTGCAGCTGTCCGTTCACAAAAAAATTGGCGGCCCTTGTGTGCTTTTATGAAACACGGATAGTAACGCGGCGGGCGTGCCCGGCGTGTTGCTTGCCGATGTTGAATGTGAAATGCTAAAGCCCCCGGACAGCTTTAGCTGGCCAAGGTGGGGGCGTTTGGCTGGACAAAAACAAAAAAGGCGTCTAAAAAAAAGATTTAATCATGCCGGCGCCTGCCGGCAATCGTTTTGCGGAAATGCGACCGGAGTTACGGGAGCCTTTCTGCTTCTTTTGAACCTCTGTCCTCGTTCACTCGTTAAGAAATGGCCAGGAACAATGCAGCTGTTGCTTCGGGATCCGCCGCAGGCAATCCGGAAGCTTACAGATGCATGTTATCGGGCATTTTAGAGGGAAGCGAGATGCCGCGGAATGTTGGCCGGCGTTTTGGGCCGGCTTACAGTCCGGGAGCAGACCCGGAGGGGACCCCAAAGTAAGGATTTCTAAAAACTCCTGAAAGAAATGATTAAATGTAATCGATATGAGGTGTAATGTGAAAATCAATCTTTCTGCTGAGCTGTGAAGGTGTTAGGGGCGTTGAAAGTGTTTGTAAGGCTTTGTGTTAACAAAGCCTTACAAGAAGATTTTTGTGGTTTTAAAGGCTGCTTTAGCAGCCTCCAAGCAGGCTCGATGCCTGCTTTTAATCAAGGAAAACATTAGTTTTCCGTCCATCCGAGAACTTCAATGGATTGCTCATAGTCGATGACGCCGGCTGTCCTCGAAGCAATCAGGGTACTTATTCTGTTTTCTTTCTAAAAAGGATTTAACTTTTATTGCTATATAGTCAAATAGTAGATCAAGTGCTTTGTTGATTAACCATTCAATTAATAAGACACTAAGAATATATTTCATATAAAATGTTCCTCCTTACCCGTGATATATATAAATATCAATTTTTCAATACAAAGACTTTTATGGAATTCAAAGAAATATTTCAAAGAAATTTGATAGCAGAATTATCAAAATTTGGGTAAGATTGAATTGTTGAGTTTCATTTAAGTGTGTGAAGAAAAATGCTGAAGATATGCTAAAAATTACCGATAGAAAGTATAGGATTGGAAAGAGAGGTAGGCATGAAGAATATAAAGCATATTAAAAAGATGAGGAACAGTATACTATTCTCAGTTGTATGGCGTTTGTTGTTTTTAGTATTATATCCAGTAATTTTAGGTGCTGGACTGCCATTGATTGGGCTTAATTTACCTTCAGCAACGCTGTTTATATTAAGTTTTATTGGTTGTATGATGGTCTGTTTAACTATAGCTACTCATATAAGTAATCTGGTTAACATAAGAGAAGTTCTAAAACAGTATGCTTCAATTGAGAGAGAACTTGTTGGAACATATTCAATTGATGCAAAGGTTTTGGACGACATGCTTGATAATACAATGAAAAAGTATCATCATCAAAGATCATTCGACCGAGACTATAACTTAGCGGATTTGCATGCTATTGAAGAGTTAGTTCAGGAAGAAAGAAATGGTAAGTATTTTGATAAATACCTGGCTCATGATGACAGTATCAAGGATGAAATTCGAATGGCCGTTGTACCGAAACGGGTAGCTGAGGATCTCTTATATTCAGTTTTCAACTCAAAAACCACATTTGGAATAACCGGAAGAAAATACTATCATAAATGGCATATGGCTCGATTAGATGAACAGCTGCTACCGTTCTTACAAGAAAAACAAGAAAAAATGCATAAAACAAATTAGATTAAAGTACCTGAAGCTTTTCAGGTGCTTTTTTGTTTAGGAAAAACTTTCTTGTACTAAAGGAACGTATGTTCTGTTAATATATAATCAAAAATGTTTGAGGGTGTGATCAAGTGATAAAGGATCGAGGTTTAATGAAATGGGCAACTTCTATGATGTTGCCGGAGCACAACGAAATGTTAAAGCAGCTGAATCTTGAAATGGAAAAAATGAAGCGCCCTGAAAATGATGAACAAAAAATTGAAGCAATGGCCCTTATAATTAATGAAGCAAAACAAGGAAACCAACTTTTAAGTATCTCCTATTTTGAAAATGGCCATATTTCATCGCTTACAGGCTTTGTAAGGTCTTTTAAGTACATTGAGAGGGAAATGTTAATAAAAACGAATGAAGGGCATATTAAGGCTGTTTCAGTTGATGATTTGATCGAGGTGGAGCTGGCTGAAGGAGAAAAGTTTTATGATTGACTATGATAGCCTTCCTAAACGTACTTTTTTGACCGTAGATATGCGTAGCTTTTACGCCAGTGCATCTGCAGTTATGCTGGGCCTCGATCCCATGAAATGTTATCTCGCTGTGGTAGGCGATACTGAACGATCAGGAAGTGTTGTTTTAGCTGCATCACCGGCTTTAAAAAAACGATTTGGTATTAAAACAGGTTCGCGCCTTTATGAAATACCTGATCATCCTCAAATTCACATTGTAAATCCTCAGATGCGGATGTTTATTAAGCTTTCCACCAATATAACTCATTTGTTTTATCAGTTTGCTTCACCTGAAGATATACTCACCTATAGTGTCGACGAGAGTATAATTAGATTTGATTTTTTGAAGAGACTATGGGGAACACCGATGGATCTGGCGAAAAGAATACAAAATGCAATCTACAGAGATTTTGGTGTACCAGCAACAGTAGGAATCGGCCCAAATATGCTAATGTCAAAACTAGCCTTAGACTTAGAAGCCAAGAAAAGCCCTTCAGGAATTGCGGAATGGACATATGAAGACGTTCAAACAAAATTATGGCCAGTTCATCCATTATCGAAAATGTGGGGCATAGGAAGGCGAATGGAGAGGAATCTGAATCGAATGGGAATCGCCACAGTAGGACAGCTTGCAAATTATCCCTTAGAACTATTAGAAAATCGATTTGGCATCATGGGGAATCAGATTTATTATCATGCCCATGGTGTGGATCTTAGCGAGCTGGGAACGCCTATTAGGCAAGAACAAATTTCTTTCGGGAAAAGCCAGATATTGTTGAGGGACTACAATGAAGAAGCTGAAATTAAATCAGTCATATTAGAAATGTGTGAAGAAGTGGCCAGCCGGGCTAGAAAGGCTAAAAAGGCAGGCAGAACCATTCATTTAGGAGTAGGTTATAGTCAAACAGTAGGCGGAGGCGGCTTTCATCGGTCTTTAACAATAGACCAACCAACGAATATCACGATGAAACTTTATAAAGCGTGCATTGCTTTATTTAAGAAATTCTATCAAGGTCAAACGGTAAGGAGCTTATCAGTTACATTAGGGAACGTAGTTGATGATAACCAATTTCAGATGTCTCTTTTTGAAGAAAACAGTGAAAAGGAACGTCAACTTGGCCATGTTATGGATTCTATTAGGGAAAAATACGGATCAGATGCGATTTTAAGAGCTATTTCTTATACAACAGCTGGAACTGCATTAAAACGGGCAAAGCTTGTGGGTGGCCATCAAGCATAAAAGTACATGAAGATAGTGAATGTCACTATTAATATTTCAAATTCATTAAACAAAAAGAGCCTGAAGTAAGTATCAGGCTCTTTTTTAAAAAAACACAAAAAACAAGATTTCTACTTGAAATCTTTTAAAAATTGTGATATAATACTATGTAAGTAGGCGTATGCCTTTTTGGTTCAGCTTTTCTGTTTGATGATACGGGAATATCATCTTCAGTATCTGATGTGTTGATTGTTAGTCAACAACGTTACATTGACTATAATATCTCACAAGTTTACCGTTGTCAACTAGGTTTTTGTAAAAAAGTGTTTTGACAATAGCATACATACTGATTATGCAGATTTGATGGTTTCAAAAAGTGCATATTGCCTGCTTAAAATAAATTTAAGGAGGTAATGCACAGTGTGTAAATTAACGTTGCATTACAGAAGACCACATAAGGTTAGAGGACATTTTAGAAATTGTAAGGGAGGCCGTGTTTGGATTCCTGAACACGAAAGGGGTGGAACTTGGGTGAATGACCATTGCTACCCAGGTTTCTTGCCTGAACTTCCAAGTTAATACTGAAGGTCCTCAGTGGCCTTTCTGATTATTTCCTCGCTGTTTTGGCAGCTTAGTAGCTGCCCCCTTTTTTAAGAGATATCTCTTTAGTTAGCAACATTTAAAACTTCTATAGGATTTCAATTGCTAGACATGATATACTCGTTAGGAAGATATTTACTGGAAACAAGGGAGGCGGGAAAATGAAAAAGAAATTCATTGGATTCTTGGTCTTAGCTTCTTTTTTGTTGATGTTTAATACGGCTTCATATGCAAGTGGAACTGACGAAAACACAGAGAAATCAACTGCTGAATTGTTGGAAAGTGTAATGGATGATTTTGGATTATTCAGTTTTCAAATTGGCCGAACAGATCCGACGATTACAATTGGGATGGATCAAACCAAAAGTGAATCAAAACTTCGTGAATACTTAGATGATAATTTGTCTGAAGAAGCAAAGAAAAAGTATGAAATCTATATATTTAAAGAGGATATTGATAAGTTGAAACAAGAACATCAAAAGAGTTTACAGGAATAAAGCAGACCGACTAAGGTCTGCTTTTTTATATCAAAATTAGTTATACCACAAAGTAGCTTGATTTATTGTAATTAATTTATCAGTGTTTCCTTCATTTTCGAATTTAATGTGATAGCTTTTCCCTTTTTTTAAGTTCCAATTCATATGAAATTGGCCTTTCCATCCACCAGGTAAAGTAACCTTTTGGGCACGACCTTTAGCCCCACCTCTACCATCATCGTAAAATGCGGATACAGAAAACTTTCTCGCTGTTCCTTTATAGGTTACGATGAGGGTACTTGGATCTTTAAAAGTTTTTCCATATGTCCCTTTTCCAAGCCAAATGTTATAGTAAAAATCAAAGTAGCCTGATGAATATGTTTTTTTCAATACCTTTATTGGATTATCTGTAGGCTGCTCTTCTGTAAGTCTAATCATGCTTTTCAGCTGTTCAGTTGTATAAGGATGAATCTCTTTGTTATTTTCGTCAAAAATTTTGATTTGAGAAGCAATCTCTTCCTTCTTAGCTTCAATTTCATCCTGTGACAGAATTTTTTCCTCAATAGGCAAAGATTCTTTTACCTCTGCTGCCTCTACTTTGCTTGTTCCCATGAAATCAAAAAGAGAAATACCCAAAACAGCTGCTATTGACCAGTACTTGAAGTTTGCTTTCATATTGAACGGCTCCTTTATTCATTTTTTAATTTGCTAAAGTTGCATTGAATTTTCTTATGTTTTCTCACTGGTGAAATTTTTACTGAGGAATCCTATGGAGTATAGATACAGCTGATAATTTGAGCCATTAAAGCTGTGGAAGCTATTCATGGGGTTTTGGGTTCTTTCGTAATGACTCAATCAGCAAAAGAGAAAAATTAAACGATAATGTGAAATCTAAATTAGTGTTGACGTTGGCAGCCAGTAATTTTTATCAAGACAAATTAACCCCTCCTTTGAATGATAATACAAAGCAAAACTACCATAGAGATCAGGAATATTACAACAAAAAACACCAAAATAATTGAAAATTATCTATATTTCTACAATTATGTACATAATTATATGCTTTATGTACATATATTCTCTGAACAGTGAAACCAGCTGCAGCTGAAGAAAAGATGTTGCCGGTACCGGAAACCAGGAAGCCAGGTGCGACTTGTCGTGATGTGGCAGCTGAAGAAAGAGATCGATGCCAGGCATCCAGGAGCGAACCAGCTGCAGCTGAAGAAAAGATGCTGCCGGTACCGGAAACCAGGAAGCCAGGCGCGGCTGTGTCGGTGATGCGCGCAGCTGAAGAAGATCAATGTCTGGAATTGTGAGACAGAACTATTTGGTCATAAAAAAGAACCAGTGGCTTCCTGGTTCTCATTGATTTATGGCCATAATTGGCTCTTATATATGTTTACGTACTTTTTGTTTCCTAGACGTCTTGTTAGTGCTGTCCACTTCAAATAGCTCCTGTCTAACCATTGGATAAACGAATTTATAAAATAGGTATCCAAGTGCAGAGCCTAGGGTGTTTAATATAAGATCATCTACATCAAAGCTTCTGTATGTGAGTCCAATCGCTGATGATATAGTAAACTGTGAGGTTTCTATGATGAGTGAAGCAATAAACCCAGCGATAATAACACGCTTTGCTTGTCTCATTCTGTTGAAAAGAAGAGGAAGAAAACATCCTAATGGGAACAAGAGTATTATATTTCCGCCGAGCTGATATACGGTTACGGATAAACTTGAGCCTGTTAGTGCATCCTTCATGGTGTTAAAAGGTATGAGGTTATTAGTTTCTTGGAAGCCTTCTGCGGCTCTGTCATGAATTAATAAAGGGTCAGTTGGAATTGGAAATAGCGTCATACAAATAACGCCTGTAAGATAAACAAAAGTAGCAAGTATATAAATACTTTTCTCTATTGTATATCTCGGCTTCTTTTGCACAAAAACAGCAAATAAACGATAAACAACAAACAAAACATAAGCGTAAACAACGTACGGAATAATAAAACTATTAAGTAACACTATATCACCCTATTCTTATAATAAGCTGTTACTTAATTGTAAATGTCCCCGTATCCTCCTGTCGATGCTCCATTATTCTTCTTTTTCATAATAAAATAAAATTTCCCTTTAGTTTTATTTCCATAACTGTTTGTAGTTGAACCGTTTTGAGAGAACTTTTTAGAGCCAAGATATTTGGCTTTGCCTTTTTTCTGTTTTCTGTATAGTTCAATGTTAAAAGTGCCACCACTACCACCTGTGTCAGCATGAGTATAAATTTTAATATTACTAGCACCGCGGCTGTACGTTTTAGAAGTAACTTGATGTTTAAACTCAAACCAAAAATCATGCTTTGATGCAGCCAATGCAGCTGGTGCCGTTACAGGGAGTAGTAATGTAAAACTTAGAGCTGAAGAGACTAGAACTTTTTTAATTTTTTTCAAGAAAAAAACCTCCTTTAATATGGTAATCCAAAACAAAATTACCATAGGGATTAAGCGGTTACAACAAAAAATATCAAAATAATTGAATATTCACTAATTCTCTACATTTTATGTGCATAATTACATATTTTATGTACATATGAGATGATATAAGTGTCACCGGCTTAATCTTTTGGAGAAGTAGCATGCAGTCACCATGCCTACAATTTTAATTGGTTGTACATATTTTAAAGAGTTACAGAATAACATAGTAACAGATGAAAACTGTTACGCTGTTACAGTGTTAGTGGGATAATCTCAAATAAGTTGATGTTTAGTTGGGGGGAGAAGATGATATGAAGAAAAAAACGACTAACCAGGTCGAAGAAAGAAAAGTACGTTCGGATAAAAAAACACGAGTTAATCCTTCATTGGATGCAAATACACATGAAAAGCTGAAGAAGTTGGCCATTTCTTGTGATATGACAAAGACACAGTTAGCAGCTGAAATTCTTAAGATGGCGCTCAACAATGAGAGTGTAATTGACTGGTATCAAAAAAAATACAACAAAGACGATTCATATAGAATTATCCTTGCCCGTATTAATGGTGAATTGCATTATTCTTAACCAACTTTCCCCCAGGTGCGGCCAATTTTTTTCCAGAGTTTAAAACAACTAGAACAAAGTTTTTGATTCTTATTATATTTTTCTTTTGACATCCGGACCGTTTTACCACAATGTTTACATTTCATTTTTATGACCTCCCTTTAATAGTATCAGCATTGCCAATAAAACAGATTTTATACAGATTAAGTGGATTCTAATGTTGCTCAGGGCGTCTGTGTTGCAACTAAAAAAAGTTTGTCATGCAATCCTCCCTTAAATGGCATAAAAAAAGAGCCTAGATTAATCCAGGCTCTTAAAAATCATAGTCGTATTCTTCTTCAATAGTTCCAGTGATTTTTTCAGTGATTAACTGACCTTCTTCAATCGTTTCTGAAGCTGACTTTGGATCAGCTGTTTTGTGTTCTACGTAGATCGATCCCTGATCAATTTTCTTCCTCAAATCACGAAATTCTTTCTTCATTTCTTCTCTCATGGCAATTAATTCATCATGAACATGACGATCTTTTTCTCTATTCTGCTGTTCCTCTTTCTGTTGTTGCATGTCCCTTTCTATGAGCTGAAAGGCATACTCTCTAAAGGTACCCTTACTCTTACCTTTACTGAATGTACTAATCTGCTCTAAAACAAAATCGTACATTTCATCAGACATTTGTGTTGTTCGGACATTAAAGAGTGGAATTCTTTTGTTTTTCCCCATTTCTAATCACCTAAATTGATTGTGCCTCTTTTTCATTTGCCTGTTTCTTTACTTGTTCAGCGCGGCTTAAAACTTCAAGGCCATATAAGTTGAGCAGTCTTGCATCCTCAGCAACTATATGATTTGATTCAGAAATATCACGGCCATATCTCTCTTCAGTAACCACACTAATTGATTCTTCAAGCACCTCGCCAACACCGCCAAAATAAAGGTATTTGTAAACCTTATCTTTTGGTGCAGGGAACGTATTTTCAGCTTGGGCTATTTTGATTTCTGTGTATTCTTTAAGAGATTTTTTGATGATATCAGTTAAATCAAATTTCTGACCGGTATTCCCGTCTCTTCGTTCCATCTTAGTTTTTCCAATATTTGAGTATATAAACTTTTCAAGCTCCCTAACGCTATCAAAGTGCTCTAGGAGTTTTTCTTTTCTCAATTTTTCTAAGTGCGCTAAAAACGGTGCTTCGGTATTAGAAACAAAAGAATCACGACTTTTTGGCGGTTTTAATCCAGCTGGTAGTAATACTAGATCATCTGTTCCGCCACCTAAATCACAAAAAACTACGTCATAATTTTTAAATTGTTCGGCATAGTCTTTATCTTCTAGGTCAAAGTTTTTCTTTATTGCCCATCTTGCTACTTCAGATTCGATCCTGCACGCTGCATCTTCCACTTTTATAGTAAGCTCTTTTTCTAATCCTAATGTCAGCACCTTTACTTGGTGAGTGCCCAAAAATTTAGATGCCATCCTTTTCTGCATTTCACTGAACTTATCCAATTTTTTAAGAAGCCAAATTGGTAGCATTGTTTGAAAGTATTCAATAGTAACTTCATTATCTTCACGTTTGCCTTTTAGCGCTTGGTAATAAGCAGTTGCAGCTAAAAATGTTACGTATGGAATATGTGACTCTACTTTATTATGTAACTTCTTGATGTGTTGGTTGCCTAACACTTCTGGTTCAGCAAGTTCACCAACTAGAAAATATCTCTCTGTTTCATCAATAACTGTAGAAACTAATAACCGGTCCTTTAAATCTGCCGGATCTTCAACGATACTCGTAAATTTTCCTTCAGCAGCTTCTTTAGATATCTCTACTACATTTGTAGGCAATTCAAAAAAATAACCATCAATTAAATTCATGTACATACTGTTTCCAAAGTCCACGTTCATACGAGAAATATTCATATTTTTATTCTCTCCTTTGATTTCACTTTCCTCAATACTAGCATCTTATATCACTAAAGTCAATAAAATGAAATCACATTTAAAATCAGTGAATACAGGCTATTTGAGGATTATATAATAAAAATGAAATCAGTGAAATCAGTAGAGAAAAGTGATTTCAGGCCCGGGGCTTTACGTCAAAAAAAAAATCGTGTAAGATAAAGTCAAGTTAAGTCAATGTGAAAGTTTTGGCATTGAATTCTGGTTCTAGTTATTCTAAATAAACAACAAAAAACCCTGTTGTTTGCAGACAACAAGGTTAATAGATTTGATGATACATATTTTGTTTGCGAGCTATTTGCAAAATTGAATACAAATAAAGAATGACAAATAAAAAGTGTCCGATGTTGCAGCATCGAACACTTGGTTTGTAAGCCCTCACTTACAATGTTTAAGTTATGTCTTCATTTTACCGAAAACAAGTGTATACGTCAACACTTTTCGGCTATTTTTGGACGACAGAAAACCACTGTTTGGAGGGTATCAAACCGTGGTTTTCTGTCGTTTTTTGTTTGTCACCCAGCTGCCGTTAAGGGGTGTAAAATAAACTGACGTCAGGAGTTGCCCCGTCCACCGCAAACCCGGGGATATACCACAATAAGCGTTCCTTGCTGCGCTTGTGGTGAATGGCGAGGACGGCCATTAACGGTCCGGAGAATGTGGATAAACCACTAGGTTGCTTGGCGCACTACGGTGCGGGCAACTATGGCCAAGCTTCTATGCAGCGGCACACAATTGAGTGTGACCGTGTGAGAGAACACGAGACAAACCCCATAGAAGTTGCATACAGGACAAGCATTGTATGTAAAAAGGTCATGGCAGGCGAAAGCCTGGCGATAGCAAGGCAGAGCTGGAAACCTCAGACGTCTCTATGACGCTAGTTTCAAATCCTGATCGATTGCCTATGTCTGTCCGTTTTTATTTTTTGCGCGACAGACATAGGCAATCGAAATTCGCCCTGTTTCCTAGAACAGTCAGCTATTCTGCTAGTTTCAAGTTCTCAAAGTCAAGAGAAAAACACTAAATAAATGCGAATTTCCTTAAAACCCAGAGGTTTTAAGTTCCTTTTTAAGGGTTGTTCGTTTGATAGAACATTAGTATTTTAATATATTTTTCCTGTGGGATTTCACTAACGTATACTGTTATTCCCTTTGGCCTATCTTAAAAACTTGTATAGATTGTGTTTGAGCCGTTTAGTATGATATCAGTACATGCTTGGGTTCAGAGCATCAAAATGAGATTTGAACATTAAGCACTATGTACTAAATGTTCTGTGTTTTAAAATGTTTGATGATGCCGATAAGTATTAGGACTAGTTTTGTTTTTGAATAGCTGGAGGGAAGTGTATGTTGTCCAAAGTAAAAAAAGTACCGTCTCCCTATGTAGGCAATCTGTTGAATAAATGGCATGACTATATTATGCAGGAGAAGGTTCATGAGTCTATAGAGAAAAGAACTGAAATAAAGCAATTGTTAAGTCAGGCTGAAGATAATAAGGACCTGGTTGATTATTTTATTCTACTGGATCATCGTCATAGCCTTTGTTTTGATCAAGAGGCATCTATGGGTGATGTCGTTAATATGTTAAGTAAGGGAAGTCATGATCTTTTAATAAATTTTTATTTTGAATTGTTTGCAGGGGATTATGAGTTTTTTAAAAAAAATTATGTTAAAGCAATTTCTTTTTATGAAAAAGCTGAACAAAAGTTATCGAGTATTCCCAATATTGAGGAAACGAAGTTTGCGGAGTTTCACTATAAGATTGGAGTTGCTTATTATGAGATTGACCAGCATTTGGTGTCAGTCAACAAAGTAACTAAAGCCAGGGATATTTATAAAAAAAGTGATATGTGGAACCTCGAAGCTATTCAGTGCAGTTTGGTGGTCGGTATTAATTTGTATGATATGGGGCGTTTAGATGATGCGGATGCATATTTTCGTGATGCCTTGACTGAGGCCTTGGATCATGGCTATGATAAGCCTATAACTAAGATTTACCACAATCTTGGATTAGTCCATTGGCAAAAAGGTTCTCTTGAATTAGCTCTGCATTATTTTAGGGAAGCTTATTCGCATGAATGGTTGAGGGATTCGCCTAAAGGACAGCAAACTGTATACATGCTTTCAAGAGTACTGTATACAATGGGGCAAAATGAAGAAGCTTATCACTGGTATGAATTAGGGATAGAAATGGCGCGTAAATTTGATGATCATGAGTATAAAGCAAAACACGACATTCTTTATCATCTTTATGAGCAGCCTTCAATCGATGAAGTAAAGCAATCTTTAGCTTTCTTAGAAGAGCGTAATCTTTGGCCGGACGTATCCAAAATTGCAAAAGGTATTTCAGAGCTTTATGAAAAAAAAGGTGATTTAGTGACTAGTCACGAATTTTTGAAAAGAGCTTTTTATGCTAAAGAGCAAATTCAAAGAATAACGGAGGCGTTAGGATGAAGAAAATTAATGGTTGGATTGTCGTTGCTTTGCTTGCTGTTACTACTGTAGGAGCTGCAGCAGCTATACAATACACTAATAATGCTGATTCTCCTGGACAATTTCAAGTAGCCCAAAAAGGGATGTATTAAAAGCTGACCAATAAGTGTCAGCTTTTTTTGTGTTCGATCACGGCTGCAGCTGAGGAGAAGATCCGGCCTGAATCCGGAACCCAGGAAGCCAGGCGCCTATGTTCGACAGCTGAAGAAAGAGATCGATAAGCTATTGATCGGTAATCAGTAAAAAAAGGACTGCACTTAGGCTAGTCCTTTTTTAATTTCATGTATTCATTTCTAATTTTTAATAATTCTATCTCTTCTTTAACGCGCTCTATATCCTTTTCTGAAAGCCCAGTAACATCAAAAAAACGAATAACACTATTATTTTCACTTGATTTTAACTGGTCAATTTGATTTTGAATTTGATTGATACTTGCCTCAGTTAATCCAGTTAAATCAAATAATTTTATCTGTTTTGAAGTATCTTTATCTTTCTCTTTAACATGATCTTCTTCCATTGATGCTATATACTCCATTATTTGAAGCATTTCTATATTAGGAATGGAGAGCGCCGTTGCCAACTTTTTAATAACTGCCTGTGTCGGTCTTTTTCTTTCACCTTTTTCAAGCATGGAAATATAAGCAGATGATAACCCTGTATCATTTGCTACTTGTGTTTGGCTTAACCCTTTTTGTTTTCTTTTTTCTAACAAGTATTTAGAGAGATCAAATTGCTCTCTATTGCCCACTTATACCACCTCGCAAAATAAACCCTGTATACGGTCTAGCGCTTACAATTTTTCGCGTTTTTTTTACTCAGTGAAAAAAACCGGTTAAAAATTTCACTGAAATACTTTACAGTTAAAAAAATGTCTGTTATCTTAGTGAAAGAGTCAGTGAAAAAAATGCAGAATAAGGTTTTTTGTTGTTAATCTCAAACAATTTCTGTGTAAAAAGAACTAGAATTCAACTTTTGTTTTAACCAACGTATTCACTGTTGTCTCTGAAGTTTTAACTACCAGTTAATTTAACCGTATGTATGTGTATTAATCATACACTATCAAAGTGTGCTATCACAATGTAGTCAGTTAATAATAAGTTTAGTAAAAACAGGATAAGGGCCATCAAAATCATGCTGCAACTTGGTTTTGATATAGCTCACAGTGAAAGTTAGTGTGAACTTGCCCCATTTATTGTATTCATACATCATTTTAGCTTTAAAAGAGAGGCATCTTTTGAAGTAAAATTCATTTGGATGTATGTTTATCAATTTGGAGCTGTCAGACTAACTGACAGCTTTTTTTGTTGTCTTTACACTGATTGAAAATTTAGGGAGGGAATAGCTTGGCTAAAGTTAAATTGCTCGAAAAAAAAATGACTGAAAAAGATGTTTTAGAGTATGGAAGCTCTTTAAGATTGTTTGACGGCAGCACTCATGTGTTGATCGGTAAGGATTGTTTACATACTCATACAAAAAATAAAAGACCGATTTCACAATGTTATTCGGATATTCGAAACGTGAAGAACGTTGAGGGTGTTATTGTGGGAAAACGGGTTTCTCCGCATTCTAGTCTTCTTTTTACGACTGAAGCCTTTCAGCCGGCAAGAAAAGTAACCCAGGTATATAAAGCTCCAAAAATGCCGCGTAGAAGTACACAAGTACGGCCGAGAAATACCTCTGGAAGAGCTAAGAAGGTATCAGTTCTTTTAAGTGAAACTGGATATGCAAATGTTCATCAGCTGAAACAAGTGTTACTTGATGCTGGTGCTAAAAAAGTCCAAACATATAACACAAGCAGAGGCATTGCTATCGTTTGTCATCCTAATCCTAACTATTTGCTACAAAAAGTAATTTCTGAATAAAGTGAGGTTGATCAGGATTCACACGTTTATCAGTGATTAAGCTGATAAAGAATTAAATATTAGGGAAGGTCCCCCTCCAAAGGTATAACGGCCATGCAATACCTTTGGGTGAACATTTCTTCTTGGCGCGAGTGACGGTTTTCACCGGTCGTAGACGGCAAGTTTGGCCTTACATTATCAGATTCAGATGAAGTTAAGTCTGAATACTTGGCTGATATAGAGTTCCGTGAGTAACAACTGCTACAAACTCACGATTTTGGACTGTTTCATTGATAAACGTGTGAATCCTGGCTTCCAAGTCAAATTACATCATATGTTTTTAACTCAAACCATAGTAAAATTGTGAATGGAAAAATATATTTAAAAAGGTGTTGAGTGTAAGTATGAGAAAGAAATTGGCTGCTGGTATTGTTGCCGGTGCAATTATTTTAGGAGTGCCTGGCTATACAATTTTTCATTCATACCAAGCAAATGCTGAAGAAGCTCGTGTGTTAGACAATGCAACGGATGCAGTTAACTCATTATATGCTTCTAAAAAATATAATTACTTGGCTGATGGGGTTTCAAAGAATGATATTCAAAAGGCTCAGAAGTTAGTATCCGATGTAGCTGATTCTAAGAAACAGAAATCATTAGCAGAAAAAGCATCTAATGCTGCGATCATGTTAGAGGCCTCAAATGCAGTTAAAGAGGATATCGTTGACGGGGTGATCGTTGATGATCTCACAAAGTCTATTCTTTCTGTTACCAAGGAAAGCGTAGATAAGGTAAAGCCGATCAGCAAAGATTTGTATAAAGATTTATCTAAAGACTTATCTAAAGCTTATGATCAAATTGAACAAATAGACAAAACAAAAAAATTACTCAAAGATGCGAAGAAAGATTGGAATTCCTATAAAAAGATTGAAAAAGAAGTAAATAAGATTTCCAATCAGACTGCGAAAAAGAGTCTGAAAAAACAGCTTGAAACGCTAAAAAAGAGAATTGAAGATCAAGAGTCTATAAGCAAAAAAGCGAAAGAAAAGCTGAATGAGATTGAGAAAACGTCACAGAAGGACAGTGACAGTAAAGCAGCAAACGACAGCAGTCAAGTAAGCACAAACGATAATGAAAATGCTACTTCAAGTGCGGCATCAAGTAATACTTCTGCAACACAGAATAAATCAGGTAGCTCGTCCAATTCAAGCAGCAGTTCGGGATCATCGAATTCCGGGTACAGCTCATATTCAAACGGGTCTAGTAAATCAAGCTCCAACACGAAATCATACTCAAATTCTTCTTCATCAAGATCCTATACATCTAAGTCAAATTCGGGCAGCACTAGCCATAGCGAAAGTAAAAAAAGCAGAACTGGAAGCAGTTCAGCTGGGAGCAGCAATAAATCATCAAGCAGTAAGTCGTCTTCCAGCACATCTAAAAGTAAACAATCCCAAAACAACACCATGAAAAATGCGAACGATTTTGTTAATGACTTTAACAGTGGAAATTATAATCATGTTGGTAGTGGTAATAATGGGACAGGTAATAACTACGATGTGTATGAGAGAGGACAGTAAGCATTGGGTGATAACACGAATAAATACGTGGTCTCTCTGATTTCGGTATTCATTGCTGGTTTAATAGTGTTAATTGGTCTTATGGCGTTAAGTGGGGTGTATGCACAGATTGAGGAAAGGCAGTCTGAAAAAAGATATCAGGCAGTTTCAACTCAATTAGGCATTCCAAAAGCTGAGATCCTAATAACACCTTCTGCCCATGACGGAATCTATACTGTAAAAGCTAACAACAGGTTATACTTAGTAGAGTTTGACACCTCAGATAAAAAAATTGCACATATGACTGAAGAACGGACTAATTGATTAGTCCGTTCTTTACGTTTTTTAATAAAGAAAAAGGGGCTTGTGGAATGAAAAAGATTTTGCTAATTCTAACATTTGTAATCCTGGCATTTTCAGCTTTAACCGGCTGTAGCAGTGAGAGCTGGGATCGCACAGTAAAAGATCATGAATCAAGTGTTAACGGGCTGAAACGCACAGCAACGGTATATGACCAAAATGGGAAGGTCATCAAGACGTATAAAGGCAAGTTTGATGTAGAGGTCAATGATTACGGAAATAAAGTTAAGTTTGACATTGATGGTAAGCGCGTGGTTATCAATAACGCGATAGTGATTGTAGAAGAGGATAAATGATCGAATAGCAAAGGGGAGGTGATGATGAATGTTCCTATTTTGAGGTGAAAGGAGATAGCCATGGATGAAAAAGCTATTTTAAGTGATGAAGTGGCCAAGGATAGGATATTAAACCGAATTTCCAGTGAAGGGATTAGAATAAGATCTTCCTTTTCTAAGTCTGCGACTGGGCAATATACGTATTATTTGGGAGAAGATAAGATACCGCCGACAATTGAAGTACCACAATTCACTGATCTCAGTGAATTAATACAGGCATTTGCGTTGGCGCATGAATTGGGACATCATTACGTATACCAAAGGATTTCAAGAAAAAAAGCTCGGCTTTTCAAATCTGGAATGACTTGTACAACGTATTGGAATGAGAAATTGGCATGGCGGGAAGCCGAAAAAATACTGAAGGAGGAAGGGATTCTAGTTGACGAGCAGACCAACTGCTCTTTCTTTAAGTACAAGACATTTTGCTTAAACACTTATAAAGATCAGGTGGTACATTCTATTAGCAGCCCGTTCAAGTTCTTGTTCGGCAGTGTTCTGCTTCTAATGTAGCTATACATCGGACTTTATATTCTACTTGGTATTGGGCTGGTTTTTTCCGCGAATTCTATCCCAATACCATTTGATGAATTTTTAGGGTTCAGTTCTTTAAATAAAAATGAACTCCTTACTGTCGTTCCTAAACTTGTTTACATCTTGTTAAGTTTAGCCACTATGTATAAGTTTTGTTGGTGTTACTTTTTAAAGCGCTCATTTAGACCGGCTCTATTTTATTTTGTAACATTGTTTCTCTCACAATTGGCCCCTATGGTGCTCTAGAGAGAAAAATGGATTTGGAAAATGAGGTGGAAAAATGGATTTGAATAAAGGTATTGAAGAACTGCAATCTGAAAATAGTCTCAAAGGGGTACTATTAGAGGGACGCCTAGAATTCAAAAAGTTTCTTAAAAAAAATAACCATTTAGATATTAAGGATATCCACTGGCAAGCAATACAACATAATTCGTGGATAGAACACTATTTTTTTGTTAAGTACACCGAGAAGAATGGTGAATTAAAGGTATAGGAGGAATCTTTGTTGAGGCAAATCATTATACTTCCCCCATCGGGATTTGTTTCTTTGAGTTTGTTTAAGCTTTTGCCATACAGCACAATAAGAAAGGGGTGATCGAAGTGATTCACATAGTGTATAAAAGAATCTTGATAATGCTATCAAGTGTTGTAGCAATTGCCGCAGCGCTTTTTTTAGTGCCATTTTTCACCTCATCGGCCGAAGCTGCTACAGCTGTTGCCACAGGTCCGTATTCATGGAAAGATCCGCACGGCATTACTCATGAATCAGCTTACATCAAAATAGGAGACACCATTGTTTACTGTATTGATCCAGATAAGCCTGCACCTTATGGCGGTCATTCGTATAAAACCCCGAAGCGTCAATATGATGATGGCGTCAAAGCCATTCTTTATTACGGGTTCGGCGGTGACGGTAATGAAATTGGAAAGACAATGACGGATATGGTCAAAACCTATGTCGCTCTTAACAACTGGCTAGATGGAAAAAGGGATCAAAGAACATATAGTAACCAGGATGCCGAAGTGTGGAAGTTAATTCAACATGCTAAAAAAGGTGATGCTCCGAGCTACCAGGTATCCTTCAGCAAAACTAAAGTAGGCAGCTCTGTTTCCGGTGATCAGCAAAAATCAGAAACCATTAAGCTGAACGGGAAAGGAACAGCTACGTTAACCGTTCCTTCAAAGGTAACGATACACGTGATCGGCGGCAAAACCCAAAAGGGCGGCCATATCACTATTCATGATGGCCAATCATTTTATTTCACTGCACCTTTAGATTATGGATCTGACTACGACACAGGGAATGTTAATGGTGAGATCAGACAGCTGGCGTCCCTGCTTTATCTACCTAATACGAGCAGCTATCAACGGCTGATGTCAAGTACATTTGTGGTTGATCCGGTTGTGGCAGCTGGTTTTACCGTTCATTTTGAAAAGCGTCAAAAACAAATTACGGTGGTTCATAAGGACAAGTACGAAGGCACGGTCTTAAAGAAAGTAAAAGAGTCTAAAAATATCGGAACCAATTACAGCTATTCACCTGAGAAGAAAATCGTAAAAGATGGGAAAACCTATGTGCCCGTTAAAACAGAAAAGAAAACCGGTAAATTGGGAAACAAAGATATCACTATTACTTTTGAGTATGCATTGCAAAGGAAAATAACTGTGCTGCACAAAGATAACCGGGACCACACGTTGATCAAGAAACAAGTATATACCAAAAAACGAGGCGATACGTATTCGTATGGTCCATTAACCAATTTGAAAAAGAACAATTACACATATCGTCCTGTCTCGGATAAAAAGGTAACTGGTACCGTTGGAAAAGATGATGTAACAATTACTATTTATTATGATGTTCCATTGATCAAGACCAGCCTTGATAAGCTTCAAATATATACGGCTCCGGCTGCTGATGGTCTGCCGGTTAAGGTTTATCTTTCTAAGACCAACATTTATAAAAATGACACCAAGGGCATGACCACAGCAAAAATAAATGTCAGCTTGTATGACGGGAAACAGCTGCTAAGCAAAAAAACATATACAGCACAGAGTTTGCCGAAGAATGTAAATTTCACTGTGCCGGCAAAGAATTTAAAGGTTAACGCAAATAAACTCTATACGGTCAAATTAGAGGGTTTTAATGAAAATGATGTAGATGTACCTGACAAGGCAAAAGAACTCTCTACGAAGGGTTATACGAGTTCTGAAGACAAAGTTTCTGTGTCTATGAAAGTTGTAGTTAAAAATCAGGGATCTGTTAAACGCGTAGTTATGACAGAAGTAACCCCAACAACTGCTATGAAAAGCTATTTTGAAACAATGACATATCAAGGGCAGCTGCTTCCTAAACGGAAAACCGGTTATGGCAGCGAGCAAAATCTTGCTTTCATATATGAGAACATGCTTCAAAAAGACGATGATGATATCAAATTCGATTTTAAAGTACCTGAAGAGTTGATGGATACTTACTTAAACTATTCTGTTAAAGACGGTAAAGCTATATTCCCTATGGATGTTGCAGCATCTAAGAAATCAAGCACCGCAGACAATTTAATCCGGGAAATGTCATTTGTTTTCCCTCACGTAAATGTGGAAAAAGAAACTGGCAGCTTATTCACAGATCAGCAAGTTAAAGCAAAAGACAAACGCTTGAAAAACGCTGTTCGTGACGGAGGGAACAAATTTTACACTCCTATTTGGGCGGAATTAGGCAGCTATGATGTTTCTTATACTTCAAGCAAAGTAGGGGTTAACAAAGTGACTATTGAATTGAAGGATAAGCTCACACTATTTGCTTATATGTACGGCCATATGAATTCAGAAACAAAGGATCAGGACGAAATAATGCTAACGCCGATTAATGCTGATGATCCTTTCCCTAACGGTACACCTGACGGCTGGTCACAAAGTGATATTAATTGGTTGAAGAAATAACCTTTTCAACTGTTTGGAGGAAAAAGTATGGAGAAAAGCTGTTTCACTTTTACCACCAAGAATAGGGTTGAGGCCATCACAAAAATAACGAGACTCATATCTGAAGGCAAATTAATCAGCGTTAATTCTAGAAGAATTAAAGAATCCACAAAAAGGCAGAGCCTTCAGCCGATAGACGATTTATATACAGGCACTATTGAGTACACGATTGTCAGCTACAAAGAATAGCAGCAGAGCAATCAGAAAGGGAAGGTAATGGGTTATCAAGATAAAGGAATAGACGTACGTTTTCTAATATTTCTACTCAATGTAGGTTATATTGTACTTGGTATAGACAGTGTGCAATATTACTCTAAAGCGAGTTTGATTATGTTCTGTGTTCTCGTAGCCTGTAATTTAAGCATGCTGTTTTTTTATGGTGTATACCTTAGAGAACAAAGACGGGATGATCTTTGTATTGTGAAAAAAGAGCTAAGTAGACATTTAAAAAAAGATGTAGATGAAATTGAATTTGAGAACCATCACAAAATTGGACATAGATTGTATGGTATAGAAGCAGACGGCGTTTTATATCGCGTTTTAGTAAAGGAAAAAGCCGAGATAGTTAAAGGGAACTAACTTTTAGTTCCCTTTTTTTGATACCTGGAGAAAATCGAGGTGAGAAAATGAAAGGTTCGATTACCACTTTAGGACTTGTATATATTGGCCTGTTTCTGCTGATGGTCATCATTTCTTATCACACCGAGGCATACCGACACAATTCGATTATAAGCACTATGACCGAATCAGGACAGATAGCAAGTATCAACAGCATTGATAAAAGTTCCCGTGTGGAAGATGGACGTGTAGAGGTTACAGAAGAGAGCTTCAAAAAGAAATTCAAAACTCTCTTTGAACAAAACAGCAATATTAAACTATCAGGAACTAAATATAACTTTGATTTTTTAAAGACAGCAGACGGCGGAATTAAGGCTGTCCGCGTTAAAATCACAGACGACCGCAACTCAAAATATCAAGTAACGTTCGTGTCGAATTTTGTCAGTTGAGGAGGAAATAAAATGATTAGTCCAGATACAATTAAAGGTATATATACAGATATCCGAGAGAAAAACCCAGAAATTGTGTTAGAAGCTTTCACTTCAAAAGAAGCAAGGGAAGTTATGTGGAAACTGGTTGCTGAAGATAATGCTACTGTTTTGGATACTGATAAAAAAGTAGATTATGTAATGCAGGAAATGGTTGGCCTGGGTGTCATTGAAACGATTATAAAACAACATGATACGGTTACAGATATTACTTTTAATGCAAATCAATTGATTGTTAGAAGAAGCGATCTCAAAGACCCTTATCCATACGAAGATCAGGAAATAACTGAGGAGTATATTTTAAAGATCATCCAAAAGTTCGCTAATGCAGTAGAAAAAGAATTTACACCTAAAGATCCTATCTTGGATGCCTCTTTGGGGAATTTGCGAATCAACGCTGTTCATAAAGCTGTATCGCCATATGGGACCACAATGGCAATTCGCGTATCACGTCCAAAGCTGGCACTTACCAAGGAGAATTTTTCAGACTTTGCTCCTGACTATATGTATGAATTTTTTAAGGCTGCTGTTGCAGCAAAAGCTAACATTGGTATTTCTGGTGAAACAGGTTCCGGTAAAACCGAATTTCAAAAGTTTTTGTTAAGCTTTATACCATTTGGAGAAAAAATCATTTGGATTGAAGATACGCGGGAAGGACACCTTAAAGAGTTGTTTGGGGACACAAAAGATATTCATAGCTGGCTTACTTCTCCTGGGGTAACTATTACAGATTTGGTAAAGGCGGCACTCAGAAACAACCCTAAATGGATCTGCGTATCTGAGACGAGAGGTATGGAAGCATATGAAATGCTGCAAGCTGTTTTGTCCAGTCACAGTATCATAACCACTTTGCATGCAAATGATGTTAAGACTATTCCTCGAAGATTTATCAATATGATGAAAATGGGCTACCAATTAGATGAAAAATCAACACTTGGTGATATTTATGAAAACTTCCATTTAGGAGTTCATTTGAAAGCCACAGAGTTGAATGGCAAAACGGTTAGATATCTGAGTGAGGTTTCCGAGTACAATGCTGATGGATCTGTAAAAATGATCTTCAAGCAGGAGCACATAGACGGGCGATTCGTGCAAACAGTAGGTAAAATAAGTCAGAAATTAAAGGACCGCATGTTAGAACACCACGTCAAATATAGTGGTTTACCTGTTAGGGGGGAATAGTGTGAAGAAAAAGGTATATTCGCTAGATGAGCTTAACGCTTATAAAGTCGCGTATGGAAAGCCTATTGAACGAAAAGAGCTTTTAATGTCTTTGATAAAACCATTTGCTGTGGTTTTTGTTTTTTCTTATGCACTGTTTTATTACTGGTGGCTCAGCTTAATATTAGGTGTGTTTGCAATGTTTTATGGCTATCGTGTTATGATGCCGCAGTCAATTAAGCGTGTATACGAGGCTAATGCTTTTCAAGAGCGTCATAACTTTGTTAACAACTTAACTCAAATCCTTACCAATTCCGATAAGACTATGTTAAAAGCATTAGAAACAGTCTCGGATCGTGCAAAAGGAGAATTTAAAGAGGATCTTCTTCAGCTGCGAGGAGCGCTTCAAGGTGCTTCTACTGAAGAGATTCATGCAGCATTTAAAGAGTTTGGTGAGAAATATAAGCATGACGCAATATTTGACTTGTATATCGAACAATTAACTACTGCTACTATTGAGGGCCGTACAAATATTGAAACGATTAAAGATATAAAATCACTACACAATGAATTGAAACAAGAACAAGATAAATTTTTACAGAAAAAGAAACGAGCTACGTATGAATTCAGGTTTATTTCTATCATTTCTTTAGTATTGATCGCGGCAGTGACATTTTCATTTGGCTGGACTCAATGGGTTAACATTTATGCTCACCAGCTGCCAGGATGGATTTCAAGTTCAATTTATCTCACCTTATTAGGTGTGTTTTTCCGTTCTTACCTTAAAAGATTGGGTGACGACAATTTAATGGAGGTAAAATTATGACTGCTGAAATCATTGAATCTAAAAACAACAACTTTTGGTTGAAATGTGCTGAAAGTAATTTAGCTTCCATGCTAGATGAAATGGGATATACACAGCAATGGGTAACGAGCTTCCAAAAAAAACGCCTTATGAAAGCAATTATTGCTTTAGCTGTTGGTGCAGTAGTAGGGGCATTGTTTAGTACCTGGATGATGTTATTAGGGCCTATACTGGCTGTATTTGTATGGATGCTGGAATATCAAAGAATTGTAAATGCGTACAAAAGACATCAATTTGAAAAGGAACTTCAATTCAATAAGTTTATTAGAATGTTGTTTCCGTTGTTATTAGAGAGGAATGCTACATTATACGGTGCATTAAATAAGATGCTCAAAAGAATGGATGATGGGCATGTGAAAACTGCTTTAAAACGGTTTTTAATCGGATTGAGCGATGAACCTAACTCAGAAGCTCCTTTCCGTTTATTTGCTAAAGAAGCTAGTGGGACGGATAGAGCTATGTTAATCATGGCTACGCTTTTTGATTACCAGCAAAGTTCAAATGATACAACAATTATTAGTGAACTAGGTCAGATGTCGAGTAAACAATTATTTGAAGGGGTAAGGGAAATTGCTGAATTTAAACTAAGAAAATTTTATATGTTCCCAACAAAGCTCACAATGGCCAGTTTTGTTCCCATCGTAGGTTACGCGGCTGCCATGATGATAGATACTATTGCAAAATTATCTTTATAAAACACTGAAAGAGGTGTAAGACATGCTTGATGGAGCAGTAATGGCCATAGGGAAAATGTATATGGCCATTTTCATTTTATTTGGGATTTTTTCTGCTTCAGCTTTTTTTATACAGATGAATCAGGGAAATGAATACAAGCAATATATTAACTATCAGATTGAGAGAAACGGCGGACTTACATCTTCAGCAATGGATCATATTGAGGAATATAACAAAAAGTATTACGAAAGCCGGTTCACAATTGATAGTCCGATGATGAATCAAAAAGTTAAGTATGGAGATGAAGTTAATTACACTGTAAAAGGGAACTTTAAAATTCTATATTTTGACCTCCCGATTCAGACGGTCTCATTAAAAGGTTCTGCTTTATCGTTGATTCGATAATGTAGGGCCTTTTTATATTGCGCTCTTTTAAGGGGGTGAGGGATATATTAGATCAAAACGCCGACAGGATGTATTGGGTGATTGGTGCAGTCTTAGTAGTAGGGGCTTTAATAGGACTTTCTGTAAAAGAATATCCGGATATATTAAACAACGTTTTTAGTGGTTTTACAGCTAAAATACCAAAATTTTAATTCGAATACACAATAGGAGAGTGCAAACATGTTAGATCAAAACGCAGACAGAATGTATTGGGTGATTGGTGCAGTGTTAGTGGTAGGAGCCTTGATTGGCCTTGCTGAGAAGGAATTCCCCGGCTTATTAAGCAGTGTATTTAGTGGCTTTACATCGAAACTTAAATTCTAATTTTAGTAAATAGGAGAGTGTAAAACATGTTAGATCAAAACGCAGACAGAATGTATTGGGTAATTGGTGCAGTGTTAGTAGTAGGGGCTTTGATCGGTCTTGCTGAGAAGGAATTCCCTGGTTTGTTAAGCAGCGTATTCAGTGGTTTTACATCAAAACTTAAATTCTAACGGAAGAGACGTACAGCTGTATGTTTCTTTTTTTTTGAAAGGAGGCGGATCAAAAATGAATAAAGATGGACCGGTCGTTAAGGTCAAGGTTACGCCAAAACAATTGCATTCCATGATCCATAAACGCCAGGCAAGACTCCCTCTTGGTTACCAGGTGACCAAGGGGGGGAAGTTTGACGCTTACTGTGATCAAAAAAGTTTGCTTCATCAATTTGTTATCAAAAACTTCACTATTAAAAACAACCACATCTTAGTGAAATTCACTAGCTGATGATTTCATCAATTGAAGGAGGTGAGGAGAATGGCTGCTACAAAAGCCGAGAAAAAAGATGCTAAAGACCTTTGTGAATTGATATTAGCGTCACAAGGGATTTCCTATGATGATTGGCTTCATGATCAACATAATGCAGTTGTTTCTAAGCACAGTAATATTTTGAAGAAAGCAGTAAAACAAATGGTAAGTAAACCAGCAACTTCAGAGCAACACAACTAAAAAATGCAATCAAAATAAATTATAAGAGGTGTCATTCATGCCAGATAATATTGTAGATATGCTTACTTACTTAATTAGAGCTATTCAAGTTGTCGTCGGTGCCTACGCTGCTCTTAAACTAGGTATTTACGCTTATGGATTTATGTCTAAAAACCAACATAAGACTGAAGAGGCGAAGGGCGGCATGAAAAATGTAATCATTGGTCTTGCTGTAGTAGCAGGCTGTGAGCCGATTGTAAAGTGGATTCAAAACGGTATAGGTTTCTAAATGAAAGTGGGGGTATCTAA